>DATGID010000026.1:0-85461 GCA_035307385.1 Ktedonobacterales bacterium
TTTCCGCTTTTTGGTCTGCTCTGGTAGCCTCTATTTTTGCGCTGCTGGGTTGGCGCAGCATCAAGGTGACAGAACAAGGGCTGAAGGTTCAAGAGTCTGGCTGGCTGAGTATAGGATGTAATCTGCGAACTATCGAATGGAGCGAGGCGCGGCTTTTCGCTATCTATCCGACCAGGAAACGCACAGACTTTCCCATCTGGTACGAACTTTCTGGCGAAACAACTATCGCGCGCTGGCGCAGCATGCGCCCAGGAGCTTTCTCCCGTTTCAGCAAAACTCCGGTTCCCTTCGAGGAGTATGATCGGCAGATGGAGGCGCTGCTTTCGGTCATTGCGGCAAAGACTGGACTGCCGCTGTATGATTTAAGGTGAACCTGGACGCCTGGGTGATGGTGGAGATCGAGTCATGCGTATCTTGCTTACGGGAAGCTCCGGCCAGTTGGGAGCCGAAATTGCCCGGCAGCTTTCCGCCAAACACCACATCATCGGCCTTGATCTGCTCCCTGGCGAGTGGACCAATCAGCACGGCAGCGTCACGGACCGCGACCTGATCTTTGCCCTGGCAAAAGATGCCGATGCCATCATTCACACCGCCTCGCTGCACGCCCGGCATCTGCTGGAAGGTGCAACGAAACAGGCGTTTATCGAAACCAACATCAGCGGCACGCTGCATCTGCTGGAAGCGGCCTTGCGCTATGGCGTGCAGCGCTTCGTGTACACCAGCACCACGTCTGTGTATGGGTTTGCCTTGGTGCCAACCGACAAAGCCGTCTGGGTGACGGAGGAACTGACACCGCGCCCACGCGACATCTACGACATCACCAAGCTGGCCGCCGAAGAACTCTGCCAACACTTCGCCGTGGCAAATGCCTTGCCCTGCATCTGCCTGCGCACGTCGCGCTTCTTCCCTGAGGAGCCGGAACAGACCGCCAGCTATCGCCTCTATCGCGGCGCGGATGTGCGCGACGTGGCGGCGGCGCATGCGCTGGCCGTCACCAATCAGGAGATTCACTTCGATCTCTTCAACATCTCGGCGCATTCCCCGCTGCAAGAAAAGGATATGCCCGCGCTCTTGCACGACGCGCCCTCGGTCCTCAGGCGGCGCGTGCCGGGGATAGAGGAGTTGTACGCGGCGCGCGGCTGGGCGCTGCCCAAACGCATTGACCGAGTGTATGTCACCACGCGCGCCGAGCAAAATCTGAAATACCAACCGCGCTACAATTTCCACGTATATATGCAAGAGGTAGAACATCCTTCTTCCACACCTGGAGGGGATATGGGATGAACCTGGCGCTGCTTGGACTGCTGCCCTTTGCCTATCTGCTTGGCTCGCTGCCGTTTTCCGCGCTCATCGCCCGCTGGCGCACCGGCGAAGACCTGTCTGAAGTGGGCGAAGGCAACGTCGGCGCGCGCAACGTCTGGCATGTCGTTGGTCCGGTCTGGGGCGTGCTGGCAAGCCTGCTGGACGGCCTGAAGGGCTGGCTCTGCTATCTGGTCAGCGCGTTTGTTTTCCACGCGCCCTTGCTCATCGTCTTGCTGGCGGGCGTGGCTGTCACCCTGGGCCATCAGTTCCCTGTGTTTCGGCGCGGGCGCGGCGGCAAAGGGCTTTCCACCATCGGCGGGTTCTTGCTGGGCCTCGCGCCCTGGCCGACGGTGATCGGCGCGGCGCTGATGGCCGCGCTCGTGCTCATCACCGGCAGCTTCAACGAGAACATCTTCAATGGCCTGGTCGTCTTCCTGGTCCTGCCGCTGCTCTTCCACGAGCCAATTGCCAGCCTTGCCGCCCTTGGCTTTGCCACGCTGGCCGCGCTGAAAAACCTGCTCGACAGGCCACACGGGCGGCGCGTCTGGGCGCGCAATCCCTGGCGCGGGACCACAGCCACCCCCAGCTTCCTGCGCCGCAAACCCGAACCCGAGAGCGCACCCGCCGCCGCCGCAGAGGAAGCGCCGCAGCAGCCAGATAACGTGCTGCACTAGCCGCACTGCGCCAGTGCATCTGCCCCAAGAATCGAGACGCGCATCGCCCGCAGGTCACACTTTTTCCTCAGGCAGCGATGTATTAGGTGAGAGCGCTCATTCCAGGGGGAACGAAACACACGTGAAATCGCACGCGACAGCTAGCCTGGACGAATCGCCGGGAGCCATTCTCTACGAGCGGCACGCCACGCCCATTCTTGCCTATTTGCGGCTGCACGCCCCAAGCTGGGAAGATGCCGAAGATGTCTTGCAAGAAGTCTTTCTGGCAGCGATGGAGCAATGGAAGCTCCTGAACCTGCCGGAAAACGACCAGCTTGCCTGGCTGGGCGGCGTGGCTCGCCACAAGCTGGTCGATCACTATCGGCGCAGCCAGCGGCGCGCTGCGCTGCCCCTGACCGCGATTACCGACGAGATGGTCGAGGAGGCAACGCTGGCCCCGGAGTCGATCATCCTGGGCAGGGAGACGCAGCGCGAGTTATGGGAGGCGGTGCGGCATCTATCGGCGCTGCAACAGCAGGTGGTCTATCTGCGCTTCGTCGGCGGCCTGCGCTGTCCGCAGATTGCGAGCCTGCTGGGCAAGCACGAAGATGCCATCCGCAAGCTGCTTTCGCGCGCTATGAATCAACTGCGCAGCCTTTATCCCAAACCATAGAGAGGAGCAGGCGTCATGATGCCAGATGAGACGCCCTTTTCGCCAGCAGAGATAGACGAGCAGATTGATCGCCTGGCTCAGCCGCGCCGTTCGCCCCAGCGGGACACGGCATCCTCGCCAGAGCAGCAGCTTGTCGATGATTTGGGCAGGCTCTACTCGGCAGAAGCAGCGGCGCTGCCGCGCGCCGTCGCTCGCGGGCGCGAGCGGTTGGCAGAGAGCAGCCCGGCCCAGCGCGTTCCACAGCCGCACACCCGCGCAAGCGACTATGCTCACGAGCCAGAAGAAAGGCAAAACACCATGCGGCCATTTTTGAAACGCTTCTCCCAGGAACCACAGCGATTCTATCGCCTTGGCAGTTTGGTTGCCGTCGCGCTGCTGGTTGTCCTGGTGGGCAGCCTGGTCGCGGGGCTGGTCCTGGTGCGGCTGGGCAGCCAGACCACCATCGTAAGCCAGCCACAGACAAGCCTGAAAGGCGGCCTGGAGATCGTCTTTCAGGCATCCTGTGATGTTCCAAGCAAGCATTGCACGCCAAATCAACTGAGGCTGCTTTCAACAGACAGCGCCGCCCTGAAGGGGCGCATCGAAAACGGCCTGGGCATCTCGCAAGTGGTCATCCAACAGCAGAGCAGCGATCAGATCGTCGTAGACCTGCCGCCTCAGGTGCGCACGCAAGACGCGCTAACCCTGCTGATGCCTACCGGCAAGCTGGAGATTCTTGATACTGGCACCACCGCGCTGCAAGTTGGCTCGATGGTGACGCCGGGACAATATCCGGTGCGCTTCACCGGCGATCAGCTTGACCCCACCAGTGTTCATGCCTTACTGGAGCCACAAAGCGGTCAGCCAGTTATTGTATTTCAATTCAAAAGCCAGGAGCAGGCCGCATTCGCAACCTATACGCAGCAGAACATCGGCAACTACCTCACCATGACCCTGGACGGCAAGGTGATTGAATCTGCCGTCATTCAAAGCCAGATCACGGGGCAGGCGGAGATTAGCGGCGGCCAATATTACACGCTGGCCGACGCCCAGGAAACCGCCGCGCTGATTCGCTATAGCGTGCCGCTGCCGCTCACCATCGTCAGCAAGCAAACCATTACCACGTAGCGCAGGGCTTTTCGAAAGGCGCGGGCGGTTGGCCCAGCCTCCCCGCAGGTGACTAAAGATCGCGCCTAAGGGCCTGCGGCCACCAAGTCCCTCTTCAGGGACTCCCAGCCCCCACGCGGGCGTCCCGTTGGTAACCAGAGCAATCGCCCTGGCGTGCCAGGGTTGGGGGGAACCCGCGCAGGCGGGTTTGGTGGCCGTAGGCCCTTAGGCGCGATCTTTAGTCGCCAGCCACGCTGCTGCCCCACGACCCGTTTGGGATGGAAACTCAGGTAATAGAGCGCAGTTCGGCGGCGAGCAGCTTCAGCGGCCCGTCGCCGCTGCGCCGCCGCTCCAGGTCGCGGTAAAGGCAGCCGACCCGCCAGAGCGACTTCGACAAGGCCAGATGCCGCTCGTCGGCGGTCTTGCCTGCCGCGTCTTTGCCGTCGCTGGTCCAGTCCAGCACCAGCAGGCGCAGCGCGCGTTCTACCTCCATGCCCAGCATCCCACAGACCACCCCGATGGCCATCTTGCGCAGCAGCGTGGCCGGGCAGGCCATCCCCAGGAACTGGCCCCACTGCGGGGCCGAATCCTCGCCATAGGTGAAGATGGGTGGCTCGCCCGCTTTTTGCCAGAGCAGCGCGTGGCTGATGAGAAAGCCATGCAGCAGGTCCAGCGCTGCATCCGGCAGCAGTTCTGCCGCCGAAAGCTTGTACGTGGCCCAGGGCTTGAGCCGCGCCTGCGCAGATGTGGGAACCGATGGGGAACGAGTGGGGGAGCGTTTGGAAGCAGCCGTTGCCATGGAAGAGACCATCCTTTCTGCTGGAGAAAGGCAGAGCGGCCTTCTTCACCCGGATGACGCCCGGCCTGGCGGGCAGCGCCACCGCAAAGCCGCTGCGATGACGCGCCTCGCCAGAGCCTGGCGCTTCAACCCATCCAGAAGAAGGCCGCTGAAAGGTCTCCCACCGTGAACCGATGATAGAATGACTTCCAGCCCCCTCCTCTGGGTTTTCGAGAGATGGGGTGAATGGCCCTGGCGGTGCGTTTACACTGCCAGGACCGTGCCGTTGCCCGCTGATACGACAAAACAAACGAGCCGACGATGGAGATAGTATAGCGAGTTGCTGCCTGTTTGTCAAGCGGCAGCAAGATGGAGCAACCATCGATGATTATCTGGACCATACAACTTGCTCACGTCTGGGAGATGCTCCAGCGCGACGGCATCCTCTACGGCCCTGAAACCGTCGATGACAGCATCCAATGGCGCACTGCCTACGACTGGATGGTCGAGCAGATGGAGCGCCGCCTTGGCCCACGCCCAAAGCCGGGCGCGTATCCCCTGTGGGCGTGGTATCAATGGGATGGCGCGGCCCGGCGCAAATCGGGCTTGCGCCGGGCCGCGCATGTTCCCGGCAAAACCCGAGCGGTACGCATCGAATTTGAAATCGCCGAAGATCAAATATTGCTCTCTGATTTCCAAGCCTGGCATGTTCCGCTCAATTATGGCCATCTCGCGCTGAATGAAGCCGAATACGAGGCATTCGAGGCCGAGCTAGCGCAGCGCGGCCTTGCCTGGGAACCAGGGCAGCATCTTGCCGACCCGGCTTATCATGCCAGAATCCTGAAGAGTTGGGAGCGTATCTTCGATATCGATCAGGTAGATCCGGATGGCTGGTGGACCTGTACCACTCTGGCTGAAAAGGACATTCAGGGCACCTTCTGGTCGCTCTCGCTCGCGCAGGTGCGCAAGGTCACGCCGTTCATTGGGCGCGGCAAAGCGTTATAGCCTTATGCCCTGTGCCTCAGCCATGATGCGGGATACGCGAAAAAAGGGTACAATGAAGCCAGAACTGGCTCATGCACCCTTAGAAGGAACGGCGCTGTTTGCATGGAAACCATCAACTATTGCCCGCAATGTGGCGCGGCCTGGCGCGACGGGTTGACCTGCCAGGACCACTTTCACCAGGCGCTCTCCTGGGAATCCGAATATCCCGACCAGACCAGAGCGGTCCATCACCTGCTCGTCCTGTGCTATCACCTGCAACACCCGCTCTTGTACTCTCCGCAAGGGCTGGAGGAAGCCAAACGGCTTTTGGTGGCCTTTGTGGAACAGCAGGTAGCGCCCCGGGACATGCGCCGCCGTCTGAGTGGCGCGGTAGATTCGGGCAAGCGTGCCTGGAAAATTACCGGCACGCCCGACTCGCATGGCGCGTATGTTCAGCCGCTGCGCTGGCCAATCACGGTTGGCGACATCACCGCTGGCGACCTGGACGGCTATATTGAACGCGTGCAGGCGTGGGCGCGCTCGGCCCTGGAAGCGCTCAAAGCATCCGGAAACCTGGCAGCATCCGTTGACGCCACGGCAAACCAACCATAGCCTCACTATCTGGGAAGGGCGTTTTTGGTGCAAAAAGCATTTCGTTTCGGTGTCGTCACTGCGGGACAGGAATCGCGCTCGGCCTGGATTGCCCTGGCGCAGCGGGTCGAGGAACTGGGCTACTCGTCGCTGCTGATGCCAGATGTGCTGGGCACGCCGCTGGCGGCGCTCAGCGCGCTCGCCGTGGCCGCCACTGCTACAACGACACTGCGGGTTGGCAGCTATGTCTTTGTCAACGATTATCGCCATCCGGCGCTGCTCGCCAGAGAGATTGCCACGCTGGACCAGCTTTCCGATGGGCGCGTGGAGCTTGGGCTGGGCGCGGGCAACTGGGAGCATGAATACCAGCAGCTTGGCATTCCGTTTGAAAAGCCGGGCGTGCGTGTCTTGCGTTTTGCCGAGGGGTTGTCCATCATCAAGCAGTTTTGGAGCGGCGAAACGGTCAATTTCTCCGGCGCATACTACACGATAACGGGGCTGCGCCCGGTTCCCAGGCCAGCGCAGCAGCCCCATCCGCCCATTCTGATCGGCAGTTCGGGCCGCCGCATGCTGACCATCGCGGCGCGCGAAGCTGATATCATTCAGCCAACGGGCGGCGACGTAGCAGAGCAGATCGGCTGGATACGCGAGGCCGCTGGCGAGCGCTTCGAGCATCTGGAACTGGCGCAGTCGGCCTTCGGCATTGAATTGACCGATGGCCCCGTTGCCGCCGCGCCAGCCGTGAGAGGCATGTGGACAGAACCGCAGCCCATGACCACCGACCAGGCTGCTGAGCATCTGTCGGAGCAGCGCGAGCGGCTGGGCGTCTCGTATATTCAGATTCAGGAACGGCAGCTAGAAAACTTTGCTCCGGTGGTGGCTCGCTTGAGCGGCAAGTAGCCGCAAACACATCAAGAGCAGTGGAGGAATCGCGCGATGGACTGGTATCATGAGCCGCCGCAGTGGCGCGTCGAGGGCGACACGCTGACGCTGGCAACCGCGCCCAAGACAGACTTCTGGCGCTCTCCGGATGGCTCGACGGTCACTGACAATGGACACTTCTGGGCGCAGCCTGTGACGGGCGATTTTCAGGCGCAGGTGAAGGTCATCGGCGCGTATCGTGACCTCTACGATCAGGCCGGGCTGATGCTGCGGCTGGACGAAGCCAACTGGCTCAAATGCGGCATCGAGTTTTACGAGGGCGCGCAGCACGTCAGCGCGGTCGTCACGCGCGGCTTTTCGGACTGGGCGCTGGCGCCGCTGCCGCCGAAGCCCGCCGCGCTGTGGCTGCGGCTGAAACGCCAGGGCACCGATATCCAGATTCACTATTCGCTGGATGGCACAGCCTATCAACTGCTGCGGCACGCCTATTTTCCTCCGGCAGAGCGGCTGCTGGTGGGCGTGATGGCCGCCTCGCCCACAGGGACCGGTTTCGAGGTTATTTTCGAGGGCTTCAGCATCAGCTAAATGAAAGGGGCCACGATGTCAGCCAATGCGTTGAACCCCGCCGCCTACAAAAACTATCTCGATCGGATTGACTTCTCGGCTCCGATGGCTGCGGCTGCGCCAGCGCCATCGCTGGCAACGCTGCAAGCGCTGCACCTGTCGCATATGTTGGCGGTCCCGTTCGAGAACCTTTCCATCCACTACGGGGAGCCGATCATCCTGGAAGAAGCCGCGCTGTTCAACAAGATCGTGGGCCAGCGGCGCGGCGGCTTCTGCTATGAACTGAACGGCCTCTTCGCGTGGCTGCTGCGCACGCTGGGCTTCCAGGTCACGCTGCTTTCGGCGGGCGTGGCCCACGCTGAAGGCGGCTTTGGCCCTGAGTTCGATCACCTCACCTTGTTGGTGCAGCAGCTTTCTGACACTGATTGGCTGGCCGATGTCGGCTTTGGTGATTCGTTTCGCCAGCCGCTGCGCTTTGAGGCCGATCTGGAGCAGCAGGACGCCGATGGGAACCTGTATCGCCTGCTGCGCGAAGGGCAGGAAGGCGAAGACGGCACGCCGCGTGACTATTGGATACTCCAGCGCAAGAGCGGCGAGCAGTGGGAACCGCAGTATCGCTTCACCCTCCAGCCACATATCCTGACCGACTACACCGAGCGCTGCCACTATCACCAGACCTCGCCAGAATCGCACTTCACGCAGAAGCGCGTGTGCTCGCTGGCAACGCCCATGGGGCGCATCACCCTGAGTGATCTGCTGCTAATTCGGACGGTGCAGGGGAAACGGAAAGAGGAGTTGTTACCGTCCGAGGTAGCGTATAAAGAAGTGCTGGCAAACAGGTTTGGGATTGTTCTTTGACGCTCCTCATACCCCTCAAGGCAGGGGCTGGCGCGCTCGCCTGTGGTAAGATGGTGTCGTGGCACTTTAGCCATGCTGTCCGCCCTTATTAAAGGAAGTTGCCTCTATGAATAGCGAACGCAGCGCGGCAGTGGTCAACATCCCTCTTGGGGAGGGGGCGAGAGCCAGCTTCAGCAGGCGAAGTGTCATTCTCCTCAGTGCCTTTTCCCTTTTCTTGCTGCTGGGCGGATGTACTGGCGGCAGCGGTCCATCGACGCTGAACCTGACGGCAAAAGACGCCAATAAAACGTTTCAGCTCCATCCGGGCGATCAGGTGGTCATCGTGCTTGATGCTAATCCCAGCACTGGCTTTGATTGGGACATTGACCAGACGAATAGTGCCGTGCTCACCTTGCAAGGGAAAACCTTTCAGGCATCATCCAGTGGGCTCCCGGGGAGTGGGGGAAGCGATACCTTCACGTTCAAGGCGCTCTCAACTGGGACGGTCAATTTGCGCTTGAAGTATTGGCGCAGTTTTGCGGGGCCAGCTTCGATCACCAACCGCTATGCCGTGACATTACAGGTGCTCGCGGCTGGGGGCGGCTACTGATGCGAGCGCACGCTGAAGCTCGCCGAGAAATTACAACTACATTCTCTGAGCCTGGAAAGGAGCAACGGCGCTCCTGCCGGTATCCCGCATCGCAGAACACAAGCGCCGCCGAGAGAAGATATGAGCAACGAAAACGCCGAAGCCTGGCGCGAGAACGTCTATAAGAAAGCCATTCAGAAGACGCCGGAGCGCCAGCAAGAGTTCACCACCACCTCGGCCTCTGGCATCGAGGTGCAGCCGCTCTATACTCAGGCCGACCTGGAGGCGCGCGGCTTCTACCCGGAAACCAGCCTGGGCTATCCGGGTCAATATCCCTATACGCGCGGCATCCAGCCCAGCATGTATCGCAGCCGCTTCTGGACCATGCGCCAGTACGCGGGCTATGCCACCGCTGAAGAATCCAACAAGCGCTATCATTATTTGCTGGAGCAGGGCACGACGGGCCTCTCCGTCGCTTTCGATCTGCCCACACAGATGGGCTATGATGCCGACCACGCGCTGGCCGAAGGCGAAGTCGGCAAAGTCGGCGTTTCCATCTCCAGCCTGGAAGACATGGAGACGCTCTTTCGGGGCATTCCGCTGGCGCAGGTCAGCACCTCCATGACCATCAACAGCACGGCAGCTATTCTGCTCTCGCTCTATATCGCCACGGCCAAACGCCAGGGCGTGGACCCGCGCGCCCTCAACGGCACCGTGCAAAACGACATCCTCAAGGAATACGCGGCGCGCGGCACGTATATCTATCCGCCGCAGCCCTCCATGCGCATCATCACCGATCTCTTTCAATACTGCGCCGAGAACGTGCCGCAGTGGAATGTCATTAGCATCAGCGGCTATCATATCCGCGAGGCCGGGTCCACCGCCGCGCAGGAAATCGGCTTCACGCTCTCCAACGGCATCGCCTACGCGCAGGCTGCCGTCGATGCCGGGCTGAACGTGGACAAGTTCGCCGGGCAGTTGTCCTTCTTCTTCAACGCGCATAATAACCTGCTGGAAGAGGTCGCCAAGTTCCGCGCGGCGCGGCGCATGTGGGCGAAGATCATGCGCGAGCGCTTTGGGGCGCAAGACCCGCGCTCCTGGCTGCTGCGCTTTCACACGCAGACGGCAGGCTCGACGCTGACCGCCCAACAAGCCGATAACAACATCGTGCGCACGGCGTATCAAGCGCTGGCCGCCGTGCTGGGCGGCACGCAATCGCTGCATACCAATTCCAAAGACGAGGCGCTCGGCCTGCCCACCGCCGAGGCCGTGCAGGTGGCCTTGCGCACGCAGCAAATCCTGGCCTACGAAACGGGCGTCACCGACACGATTGACCCGCTGGCCGGGTCGTATTACATCGAAGCGCTGACCGACGAACTGGAAAAGCGCGCCTGGGAGTATATCCAGAAGATCGACGACCTGGGCGGCAGCGTGCGGGCCATCGAGATTGGCTATATGCAGAACGAGATCGAAGAGGCTGCTTATCGCTTCCAGAAAGACATGGAAGCGGGCAAGCGCGTTATTGTCGGCGTCAATAAGTTCCAGGTACAGGAAGACATTCGCCCCGACGTGCTGCGTGTCGACCCGGCGCTTGGGCGGCAGCAGGCGCAGAAGCTCGCCGCCCTGCGCCAGCGCCGCGACAACGCCGCCACAGGCGCGGCGCTGGCGGCGCTGGAAGAGGCCGCACGCGGAAGGGACAATCTGCTGCCACGCATTCTGGCCGCCGTCGAAGCCTGGGCCACGCTTGGCGAGATCAGCGACACGCTGCGCCGCGTCTTTGGCGAGCAGCACGAGCAAGCTACACTTTGAGCCACAAGCTCCCCGGCAGCGAGTGTCAAGGCAAAGTTGGCTCGCGTTTTGCGTTACAGTCAACTATGCAGGCACATCCTGTACGCTGCTATGACGCTGAGGAAAGGCGGCATGCGGTGTCAGCGGCGCTCAACTCAGCGCTATTGCCAGAGAGGAGCAGAAAGACGTCGGATGCCTAGAACAGATGATCCTTTAACGCGAGAGCAAAGCCTTGAAGAGCAGCTTCCTCCACCGCTGCCTGAGAAGCTGGCCCTTTTATTAGACCCTGAAAAGCTCATCAAGTTGCAAATCCGGTTGATCGATCTGGCGCACGATGCTATTCTTATCCGCGACCCTGACAGCCGAATTGTTGCCTGGAACCAGGGAGCGCAGGCGCTTTATGGATGGAGCGATCAGGAAGCCATCGGGCACTCTAAACTGCAACTGCTCCACACCCCCCCCGAGTTGCTGAAAGTCATCGATCAGGCGCTCAATGAAACCGGCTTCTGGGAAGGGCTGCTCCAGCACACGACCAGCCACGGCCAGCAGGTCATGGTAGAAAGCCGCCAGGTGCTGGTGCGCGACGAGGCCGGGCACCCCACGGCCATTCTGGAAATTAACCGCGATGTCACGCTGCGCGAGCGGCTGCTCCACGAGCGAGCCGAAGCCCAGGCGCGCGAACTGGCGTTGCAGGAAACGATTCGCCAGATGGATGAGTTTCTGAGCCTGGTCAGCCATGAACTGCGCACGCCGGTCACCTCGCTCAAAAGCATGGTGCAGTTGATGCTTCGCCACGCCACACGCGACGCAGATGAGGGCAGCGGCACCGCGCAGACTGCGCAGAAGCAAAGCGATTTGCTGCGGCGCGCCGAACGCCAGACCAATCGACTGGTCCGCTTGTTGGACGATCTGCTTGATCTTTCGCGCATTCGCGAGGGAAAGATGGAATTGCACCTGGAGCCAGATGATCTACGCTATTTGGTGGAGGAAATCATCGAAAACGAGGCCATCGCGCACCCAGGCCGCCAGATCATGCTCGAATTACCCTCAGAGCAACCGCTGCTGGTGATGGCAGACGCTGATCGTATCGGCCAGGTGATCACTAATTATCTGACGAACGCCCTTAAATACTCCCCGGCCACCCAGCCGGTCCAGGTTTGCCTGCGCCGGACTGGAACATACGCTCGCGTGGAGGTGCAGGACCACGGCCCTGGTATTCCCTTCGAAGAGCAAGCCCACATCTGGGAGATGTTTCAGCGCGCGCCGGGCATCGAGGTCGTCAGTGGGTCCGGGGTAGGATTGGGGCTGGGTCTCTACCTCTCGAAAACACTCATCGAGCGCCACGGCGGGCAGGTGGGGGTTGAAAGCACGCCCGGACAGGGCGCGCTGTTCTGGTTCACGCTGCCCCTGGCCGATGACCAGGCACCGGCATAAGCGCGGCGCGGCCTACACGCCCGCCAGCGGGGACCAGCACGGCGCAAAGAGGAAGCCTAGCGCGCCTGTGAGGGCGCGCGGAGTCGCCCCGCCCTGTGCGCTCGTGTCAACAATCTGGAGGGCCGAATCATCCGGGCTGGCATAGACCAGATGTTTGCCGTCTGGCGACCAGGACGGCTCGCCGCCATCGCCGAAGCCTACCTGGTGGATATGCGAACCATCGGCATTCAGCACCAGAAGGCCGAACCCAGGAGTTGGCGCGCCGTTGCCCTGCTGCCCGTTGTCAAGTGACTGCACGACCACCGCCAGCTTCTGGCTGTCGGGCGACCAGGTGATCTGCTGAACCACCTCATCCTGCCAGTGATCCACCACCTTCAGGCCGGTCGCATCTGGACGCACCAGCAAAAGAGCTTCGCCAGTTTGAAACTGAGCATCATTGCCCAGGGGAGCGCTCATCGCCAGATAGCGCCCATCGGGCGACCAGGCCAGCGCCTCACCGCTCAGCCCTGGCAAACCGTTGAGCACGCGCCTCTGCATAGTCTGCGTATCCAGCAGCGCAATGGTAAATCCACCATTGGACTGCTGAGCATCTGCATCGTTGGGGAACCCGGTATAATAGGCCAGATACCGGCCATCGGGCGACCACACCGGAAAAAGGGCATTGTTAAAGATGCGCGGATGCGTGCCATCGACGTTTACCAGCATATAGAGTCCAAGGCCAAGCTCTGCCACAAGCTGGCTGCCATCGGGCGACCAGCTAATCAGCCCGCTTACTGACAAGAAATCGGTAGGGGCTGACGGATTGAAGGCTTCCAGGCTCAGCGCGCCAGCCGGAATGATACGCGCATGGGAGCCATCAGCGTCCATCACCACCAGATGGGCGATCACGTCGCTGCCAGAGACCGTATAGGCCGCGATGCGTGTCCCATCTGGTGACCAGACCGGCGAGAAATAGCCCCCATCCGAGAGATGCGTCAACTGATGCAAGCCAGTGCCATCGGGCCGCATCACATAGAGTTCGGGCACAGCAGAGGGTGAATCAGCCGAATCGAGATTTTTGCCGCCCGCAAAGACGATCTCGTTCATCGAACCAAGACGCACAGCCACAGCAGAATGGAGAAAGCCCTGCCAGGCGACCAGAGTCGCCAGCACCACCAGCAGCGCCAGCGCCACGCCGAGCGACATGCGCGCCCGGCGCGTGCCGCGCGGGGTGGTCAGCACGCGGTCCCACTGCGCCGCCAGGCTGCCAGGAGCCATGGGGGCTGGCGCAGCGACCTGGTGATCTGGCGCGCTTCCTCCCTGAGTGGGTGGGTCCATTGCTCGGTTCCTTTTGCTCAAGCGACCATCAGCGAGCTTCTATTATCCCACACGCCAGATCATCTGCGCCAGGGGAAACGAGAGATCAAGCCGATTCGTTGCAGAGCTTGTCCATCGCTTCAGCAAACTCTTCCAGAGCAGAGAGATGCTGGCGCAGGTGATCGTAGAGGAGAGTGTGGTCGAGGGTATCCGGCTCGGAGAGCAGCGGCTCGCGCAGGTCGGTCAGCGGTTCCAGACGATAGGCCAGCGGGCGCTGGATCAGGTTCTGCGCAGCCACAATGCTGAGCAAATCATGATAGCCCTCTGGCCGCCGCAGCCCTAGCGAGGCCACCAGCACATTGCACGCCTGCAAACAGGCTTCCACTGCCAGCAGGAGATAGCGCTCCGCCAGGCCATAGACCTTGAAATCGCTAACGAACGCCTCTTGTTCCATATCGCGCAGGCCGCGCAGACGCTCCAGCGCGCCATGCAGCCGTTGCGTAGGAGCGCGCAGGCTTTCACGGTCCACCGGGGGCCTGGTGGTATGCAGCCGCCGCGCCAGCGCGTCATGCTGTATCTCATCCAGGCGCTTGAAGTCCAGATAATCCATCACCGCCCTGGTCTCGAAGGCCACGCGCTTCTTTTCGTCGCGGCAATAGAGAATCTGGCCGTATTTAATCACCTGAAGTTTGAGCAGCAGCGATGCCTGGTTCAAGATGACGACATCAATCGTATCCGACTCCAGGCGTTTAGTAAGCTCGCTAAAGAGGTAGAGTTGATAATCTAGAAACTGGTCCGACCCGATCTGCTCCATCAGCAGGATGGCAATATCCACGTCGGTCAGATGGCCGAAGGTGGCACGCCCGGCCAGCGACCCCGCGAGATAGGCCGCGCTGACATTGCTCTGGGTGAACAACTGGTTCAACTGCGCTTGCTTTTCAAACAGGTTCATGGCTGGCCCTCCTGTCTTCAGAAGGCTTAGCGGCTCCCCGCGCCTTCGGCGGCGGGCGCTTGCGGTCTCCGGGTTCCCGCACTCTCGGCTTCGCCTCGCTCGCCCGCGCCTGAGAGGAGCGCTTTTTCGCGCATGGCCTCGACCACCGAGCGGAAGAGAAAGAGGCCGTCCGTGCCGCCCAGAACGGTTTCGCCGCAGCGTTCAGGGTGTGGCATCATCGCCGCGACATTGCCGCGCGCGTTGACGATGCCCGCGATGTTGTGGCGGGAGCCGTTGGGGTTGGCATCTGACGTGATCTGCCCATCTGGTTCGCAGTAGCGCAGCAAGACCTGACCCGACGCCTCCAACTCGGCCAGCGTGGCAGCATCGGCAAAATAATTGCCCTCGCCATGCGAGATCGGTACGCGCAAGACCTGGCCGGGCATGCAGGCGCGTGTAAAGGGCGTGGCCGCGTTTTCCACACGCAGATGGGTCCACTGGCAGCGGAACTCCAGGCTGGCGTTGCGCAGCATCGCGCCAGGCAGCAGCCCGGCCTCCAGCAAAATCTGGAAGCCATTGCAGATGCCCAGCACCAGCCCGCCCGCTTCGGCAAAGCGCGTCACGGCGCGCATGACCGGTGAAAAGCGCGCAATCGCGCCGGTGCGCAGATAATCGCCATAGGAAAAGCCGCCGGGCAGAATGATGCACTCGCAGCCTTGCAGGTCTTCGTCTTGATGCCAGATGTAGACCGCTTCTTCGCCCATCACATGCGCCAGCACGTGATGACAGTCGCGATCACTCCAGGTGCCAGGAAAGACAACAATGCCAAACTTCATAGATTTGTTTCTGGTATCCTCTAGGCGTTGCGTATGGGTCAACAGCAGGAAAGGGGAGCAATAAACTGAAGCAAGAAGACTTTCTCTTACCCTCATTATACCATGGAGCGGCCTTGCAGGGAAGATAGCAGCAGTGTTCACGCAAAATGACGTATCAGGGGTCTAGCTGTTTCAGTAAGCTGACCTCATAGTCTCGGAAACCGGCCTTGTGGTAAGCCGTGTAAGCCGCACTGTTCTTTGCAAGCACATTGATCTTCAGCGCCGTCGCTCCCTGTTCCAGAGCATAGGCTTCTGCCTGTTGGAGCAAGACCGTGCCAATGCCACGCCTACGATAAGCTGGCAGAACCACAAGATCAGAGATATAGGCATAGCCTGCCAGATTCGTGAGAAAGCTGTCTGGCTCCCGTTCCAACCAAACACAGATCAGGCCAACAACCTGGTTGTCCGTTTCGGCCACAAAGAGGCTGCCCGTCTTGGCCTGGCACGTCGCGAGCAAGTGTTGAAGGTACCGCTGCGCGATAGTCGCGCCTTCAACTCTATCTGCTTCAAGCCCTCGCTCAAAGTCTTGTAGCTCAATAATGCACCGTTCGCCCTGGTCCTGGTCAGCAAACTGATACGGACGGATAATTATCATAATCATCACCATTTCCTCAGATACGTTGCGCTCAGCATAGTATATTCTTTCTGCTCCTATCATTGTGTCCAGCGGCTGGACAAGATATGATACAAGACAAGTTTCATAAGATCAGTTTCATTCATCATAAAGGAGACCCCGCGCTGTGTCCGAAGCATCCGCTGGCCTGGCTCCCGCGCCCGATTTTCTGGTCATCGGTCACGTCACCAAAGACCTGCGCCCTGATGGCAGCTTCACCATTGGCGGCGCGGCTACCTTTGCCGCGCTGACCGCGCAGCGCCTGGGGCTGCGCGCGGGCATCGTCACCAGCGCCTCGCCCGATGTGTTGGAGCAACTGCCCGAGGCGCTGCCGGGGGTCGCGGTGGCAGCGGTTCCGGCCAGCGAATCGACCACGTTCGAGAACAGCTATGAAAACGGACATCGCCGCCAATATCTGCGCGGGCGGGCCGAGCCGCTGACACCAGAAGCGATTCCCACGCCCTGGCGGCAGGCGCGCATCGTGCTGCTGGGGCCGCTGGCGCAGGAGGTGGCCCCGGAGTGCGCAGCGGCTTTTCCAGGCGCGCTGCTGGGGGCCAGCCCGCAGGGTTGGCTGCGGCAGTGGGCCGCCGATGGGCTGGTTTCGCCCACCGCCTGGAGCGCGGCGGTCCAGGTGGTGCCACATCTGCACGCGCTCATCCTCAGCCGCGAAGACTTGATCGCCCACCAGCAGGGCAATCACCAGCGAGAGCTTATTGAGGCGCTGCTGACCGATTGGGCCAGCGCCACGCCGCTGCTGGCGCTGACCGAAGGCGCGCAGGGTGCCACGCTCTATCACGCGGGCAAGACACGCCATTTCCGCGCTTTCCCCACGACGGAGGTCGACCCAACCGGCGCGGGCGATGTCTTTGCCGCCGCCTTTCTGGTGCAGTATGCCATCGGCCAGGATGCCGCCGCCGCGATGCGCTTTGCCAACTGCGCGGCATCCTTCGCGGTGGAACAGCCTGGCACAGCGGGTATCCCCACGCCAGAGCAGGTGGCAGCCCGCCTGCGCCGCAGCCGCACCGGCGACTGAGCCAGACACACATCCTGCCGTGAAATGCCATTGTTTTGACACACTTTCGGCAAAGTTCCTCCATACCTGGCAGATATACTCTGTTGTAGAGAGGCCGAGCAAGACGCAACCTTTACGGAGTGCACAGCAGAGGAGCAAACAATGAACACTCAGCAGCAGGGATTCGCCCCTCCCGAAACGTACTATGGGGACCAACATCCCATCAATACTGACCCACGCGAGCAGCCCCAATGGCCGGGCAGCCAGCCGCCCTTTGCGACGCAGCCGCAGCCAGGGCATAACCCCTGGCGCTGGATGGGCATCAGCGTTGCGATTCTGGTGGTCATTTTTGGCAGCCTGTTTGCCGCCAGCACTTTGCTGACCAGCACCGTCACCGAAACCAAAAGCTTTGATGTTGGCGCGCAGCCAACGCTGGTGGTGAACAACGGCAATGGCAGCGTGCATATCTTCAACGGCCCGGCAGGCCAGATCAGCGTGGTGGCGCACAAGCACGTCTGGCTGGGCAACAGCGATCAAATCTCGGTCCACTATAACCTGAGCAGCGACCACCAGACGCTTATCATCACCGCTGACGATGGCCCAGGACTCTGCTTGTTTTGCTTTGGGGTGCAGAGTGTGGACATTGATGTCACCGTCCCCAGCCAGTCGAACCTGAACGTACACACGGGCAACGGCAGTGTCGTCAGCGCAACGGGCATCAGCGGGCAGATCACGCTGGATGCTGGCAACGGCAGCATCCAGGCCACCCAACTCAGCGGGCCTCTGACGCTGAAGACCGGCAACGGCTCGATTACGGCCACACAGACCAACGCCAGCGGCAACTCGACGTTCCAGACGGGCAACGGCTCGATTGACTTCAGCGGCACGTTGGACCCTCACCAGGGCGTCTATCTCTTTACGACAGGCAACGGGGACATCGACCTGACGCTGCCCGCCAACGCCGCCCTGCACGTCACGTATGAAGTCGGCAACGGTTCCATTGATTCGGATTTTACGTTGACGGGGGATGGCACCGTGGGCAATGCGCTCTACGCGCAGGTAACGCTGCACAGCGGCAACGGCTCCATCCATCTGCATAAAGGGAATTAGCGGCACAGAGGCACCAGACAGCGCGCAGCAGAGGAGCAAAAATATGAACAATCAGCAGTACTTTAGCAACTCGGGCACCTCTTACGGAGACCCGCGCCCATTCAATAGCGACCCACGCGAGCAGCCCGGCTTTATGCCGCCGGGGCTGAACACCGACCCACGCGAGCAGCCACAGTGGCAGCCCATGCCACAGCCGCCGATGATGACGCGCCCGCCGCAGCAGGGATATCACCCCTGGCGGTGGCTGGGCATCAGCGTGGTCATCCTGGTGGTCATCTTTGGCGGTCTGTTTAGCGCCAGCACCCTGCTGACCCACCAGATTAGCGCGACCAAGACGTTCAGTGTCGGCAGCGCGCCCAAACTCGTCCTCACCGCCGATTCGGGCGATGTGCATATCTTCAGTGGCGCGTCGAACCAGATCAGCATCGTGGCGCGCGAGCATGTCTTTGTGGGCGACAACAGTTCGGTCCCCGTCCATTACGATCTGAGCAGCGATGGCAACACGCTGACGGTCAGCGCCGATGAGGGGTCAACATTCTCCATTTTCGGCTTCAACAACAGTGGGGTCGATTTCGATGTGACCGTCCCCAGCCAGACGACGCTGGACATCCACGCTGACAGCGGCAGCATCACCTCCAGCGGGGTCACCGGCCCGATGACGCTGACGGCCAGCAGCGGCGATGTCACCACTGATGGCGGCAGCGGACAGGTCAACCTGACGAGCGACAGCGGCGACATCAGGGCCAGCAATATCAGCGGGCAGATGACGCTTTCGGCCAGCAGCGGCAACATCACCGTCTCCGAGGCCAGCGCCAGCGGCAACTCCACCTTCCACAGCGACAGCGGCGACATCAACTACAGCGGGTCGCTGGACCCGCACGGAACCTATGGGTTCCACGCCAGCAGCGGCAGCGTGACTCTGGCACTGCCCAGCGACAGCGCGTTCCAGGTGCAGGCGTCTACCAGCAGCGGCGACATTGATTCCGATTTTTCCGGGGTGAATGTGCAGCACGGCGACAGCGGCGCGCAGGCCAGCGGCAGAGTTGGCACTGGCTCGGCGTTCGCGCAGATCACCATCCAGGCCGACAGCGGCGACATCCATCTGCGCGAGGAGTAAAGACAGATGTGAGCTAGTTCACAGAGTGACTGTGAACTAGCTCATCTTTTTGCATGGCAGGCAATGCTAGAATCGGCCCCAGGTTGCACAATGGCCCGCGCCTGCGGCGGCGGGCGCTTGCGGTCTCCGGGTTCCCGCATTCTCGCTCCCGTTGGTCGCTCGCGCGCCCGCGCATCTGCGCCCCGGCAGCGACAAGGAGGGCTGGTATGCTGCAAAGATCGCGCCTGCTGCAATACGGTTTATGGATTGGCCTGGCAAGCGCCCTCCTGGCGGCGCTTGGCTGGGGCATCTTCCAACCCTGGGCCGCCAATCACTTTGGCTACGCCCTGCCCGGCCAGGACCACCTGCCCTATCGCATCACCTACGCGGGGCGCGACTATGGCAACCCTTACGAATGCGCGGGCGACACCTGGTGCCAGCCATCCAACAAAAGCTGCGCCTCTACTGAGCAGTTGCAGAACCTGAACCTCTGGCCGCTCAGGCAAGTGGGCGCGATCCCCACCCTCTTTGGAGCCGCCTATCCCATCCTCGTGCCGCCCAGCGGCGGGCAAACCTTCCTGCTGGTGCACGATGACGACGACTGCTATCTGACCTATGCCTTGATGGGTGGACCATAGGGAGCCTGGTTGCTCCTGCTAGTAGAGCATGTTTATCGAGCATCCAGCAGATACCGCCGCTGGCTCTGCTGCCTCGATTTTCACTCCCTCACCAACATTTCCTTCTCCAGGCCATAACCCACACCCCTGTACCGCAACTATTACACTGGCGTTCGTGTGTGTTTCGTAAAGCTGGTGTGTGAAGCGCAATGGCAGGGATGGAGATACCTTTCTCCATCGAGAAAGGACTCAGGAGATGCCAGGATGGGAGTATCTTTTTGTCAACGCTTGTCAACTTCCCGGACCAGGCGGCGGCGAGTGGCATCCTCACCTCGTCAACAATCAATCGCTGCCGAATTGGGAGCGCGGACCCACACTCGATAGCTTCATCCAGCAATTGGAAGCGAAGGGATGGCGGCTCGCCGGGAAACAGCCCTATTCCCCATCCAGCCAGGCAATTACCATCACGCTGATGTTCAAGCGGCCCAGAGGGGCGCAGAACGCCCCACCGAGCAGCGAAAGCGAAAGTGAAGCGGCTGGCGCTTAGAACGATCAGCCGGTATCAGGTGGTGATACCTATATGAAATCGTCCTGGCCGTAATCGCCTGCCACTTGACAAAGCGAGCGGCATCCGCTATACTTGCTCTCGGTAACTATCCATTTCGGGGCGCGCCCTGAGCGTGCGCCTCGCGCCTGAACAAATGAAACGGCACCATGTGACGCGGTCAGCCTTAAACACTGGCCGCGCCACTCACCCCACCTCTGGTAAGGCCAGGGAATGGGGCTGGAGGCATTTTATCCTATCCTCTCGATGGGATTCTACCTCTCAGCGGCCATCTCCTCCGGCGGGGCGAGCCGCTCTCCCGGCTGGCATCCGGGGCAGCCTCATCTGGCTGCCCCGGCCCATCCGGTCAGCAGCGCACATCCGACCAGAGCAGGGGATGGCCGTTTCGTCTGCTGTTGCCTCAAGACGAAAAGGAGAGGACGTGTATGCTGGTAGATATGGCCCACTGCATCACTTTCTGGCTGACTCCCTGGTCGGCTACGTTCCGCGCCGCCTGCCTCTGGTTCACCCCCGACACGCAGCCCCTTCAAGGGCGCAAGCCTAACACGATCGCTCCCCAGTGGGTACGCCCGTTCTTCGTGCAGCGCTGGGTGGGCGAGGCGATTGCCGCCCGCCTGGCTGCCAACCCGCAGACCGACGCCTATCGCTTTGGGCACGACTCCGAGCCGGACTGGGAAGCGGCAGCCTGGGCCAGCTATCCGCGCGCCATTCTGCGCCAACTTGATGAGCAGACGGTGTTAGGGATAGTGAGCATGGAGGTGGAGCGCTTGCTGCGCATCGCCCAGGAGCATCCGGGGCTGGTGGGCCAGGTGGAATGGACGGGCGCGGCGCTCAGCGCGTCGGAGCATCTGGCGCAACTGTATGCCGAACTCAAGCGCCGCCACAAGGCGATGCAGGCGCGGGCGCTGCTGCGCGAGGAACTGCGCCGCTTCGTCGCGTGGACCGGCAATCCCACGCGCGAAGAAGACGCCGAACTCCCTGCCGGTGAGTCTGCACAGGAAACAGACGTAATTCTAGCAGAACGGTAATTGATGAGCCTGCTCAGAAGACAGGGGGCGCAGCATGCAAATGGCTCCGGCAAACGCGCACGCGCCAGGGTGGCGAAAACGAGGACGAATCCTCCTGTTGGGGGTGGCCCTGACGCTGCCCCCGGACCTGTTCTGGATTCTGCTGCTGACCAGGGTATTCCTGTCTTTGTCAGACTCTTTCCCGTTGCTCCCAATCAGCGCGCTCTTCTATCTGCTCATCCCAGGCATTGAGGGGTTCCTGATCGCAAAGCAAAGCGGAGAGGGCTGTTCAGGGGCCGACAGAGGCTGCCTTGTCGGGACAATAAGCGCGCTGGCTTTTGTTGTGGCAACGGCTGCGCTGCTGATATTTACGATCCCATACTATACCGGAAGCACCAGAGGCAGCGGCCTTTTCATAGGGCTGGCTCTTGCTGCCGTTCTGCTCCACGCGATGGGCTGTACGTTCGGCGGCCTGCTGGGCGGCTTGATTGGCGGACTGCTGGGGCGCAGATATGCGGCGGCAGCAAGCCAGCGCAGCGGCCATGCAAAAAACGAGGCATCCTGAAGCACGGCGAGCACAGAATGAGGCACAGGCTGTCGGGCATGAACATATCCACGCCTGGCAGCCTGCGCCTGGTTGATAAAATAAGAGCGGTTAGGACTTCGGCGCAAACGTCAGCACATATTCCCACTCATCGAGTGAGCGCTGCTCCACCAGTTCCAGCCCCGCGGCAGTGGCATCGGCAATTACCTCATCCGCCGTCACGCGCACCTCAAGCGGCGGTCCCACGGGCGTCTCGGCCTTCTCCCATTCCACCACCGCAATGCGCCCGTCGTCGCGCAGCAGCCGTTTGGCGGCCAGCAGGAACGATGACCGCTGGTCAACCTCGTGCAGCACAAACGCCAGCAGCGCCAGGTCCACTGAACGCTGTTGAAGCGACAACTCCAGTTCGCTGGAGCGCCGCACCGCCACGTTGGTAATGCCCTGCTGCGCCAGGCGCGCGCGTAAATCATCCACCATCTCTTGCTGCACATCCACCGCGTAGACCTTGCCCGTGGGGCCAACCAGTTCAGAGGCAGGCAGCGTAAAGAACCCAGGCCCACAGCCCAGATCAGCCACCGCTTTGCCCTCGCTCACACCCAACGAGCGCAACAACGCATAGCGATCAAGGCGCTGCATGCGGTCTTCCGCCATGAGCAAATGTTTTATGGCCGGGTCAAACTTGCGGCCCATACGTTCTCCTTCCCAAAAGATACCTTCCTATATGGTATCACAGGAGAGGCAGCGCTTGCGCACATCAACGCGAACGGTGGTTTTCTCTAAAGTCATCCCAGATACTTGACAAAAGCAACTATATCCTTTACACTAGCAACTAAAAGAAGGGAGAAGCCATCTATGCCATCTACACCATCTACACCATCTACGCCATCCGAAACCAGCGAAGCCAGAATCAGCGCCGTTCGTCATTTCAATCGCTTTTTCACCCGGCAGATTGGTGTGCTGCGCGAAGGGCTGCTGCACAGCCCGTATCCTCTAACCGAAGCGCGCATCATCTTTGAACTGGCCCAGCGCCAGGGGTTGACCGCTGCTGACCTGGGGCGCGAACTGGGATTGGACGCGGGTTACCTCAGCCGCCTGCTGGCGCGGCTGGAACAACAAGGGCTGCTGGAAAAGGTGCGCTCCGAAACCG
Source organism: Ktedonobacterales bacterium (assembly GCA_035307385.1). GTDB lineage: Bacteria > Chloroflexota > Ktedonobacteria > Ktedonobacterales > DATBGS01 > DATBHW01. The sequence continues at coordinate 22,975 of DATGID010000026.1, forward strand.
ATGGACGCCAGCGCCTGCTGCGCCTCACGCCGGATGGTGAGCAAGCCATGGGCCTGCTCGACCAGCGTTCGCGCGATGAAATCAGCGAGATGCTGACCGACCTCAGCGAAGAGGACCAGCAGCGGCTGCTCAAAGCGATGGACACCATCGAACGCATTTTCTGCAAGGGCCTCAAATATTCCGAGCCGTTCGTGCTGCGCCCGCACGAGCCGGGCGACATGGGCTGGGTGGCGCACCGGCACGGTGTCCTCTATACCCAGGAATATGGCTGGGATGAGCATTTTGAAGCGCTCGTCGCGCAGATCGTCTCGGACTTTATCACGCACTACAACCCCGAACGCGAACGCTGCTGGATTGCCGAAATGAACGGCGAAATCGTCGGCTCCATCTTTTGTGTGCAGGCCAGCGAAACGGTTGCCAAACTGCGGCTGCTGCTGGTCGAGCCGCAGGCGCGGGGGCTGGGGTTGGGCAGCCGCCTGGTCGAAGAGTGCATCCGCTTTGCGCGGCGGCGGGGCTATCAGAAACTGACGCTCTGGACCCAGAGTATCCTCGTCGCGGCACGACACATCTACGCGCAAAAGGGGTTCACACTTGTCAACCAGGAAGCCACCCACAGCTTCGGCCACGACCTCATCAGCGAGACCTGGGAACTGCCGTTAGTATAACCCCGCGTCAAGGAGGTGCAGCCATGAGCGAAAACGACCCGGGTATCCAGATACGCGCAGCCAGCGCCGACGATGCTGTCTCCATTGCAGGGGTCTTGCATGCCGCTTTTGTCGAATATGAGCCGCAGTATACCCCCGCAGGATTCTCTGCCACGACGCTGGCCGCCGAAGGAGTTCTGAAGCGGTTGAGCGAAGGGCCGATCTGGGTTGCCTTGCAAGAGGGCCAGGTGGTCGGTACGGTCTGCGCGTATCTGAAAGCATCAACCTGCTATATGCGCGGCATGGCAATTGTGCCCGCAGCACGTGGGCAGCGCATCGGGGAGCGCCTGCTGGAACAGGTGGAACAATTTGCCCGCGAGCAACACGCGGAGCGCTTGTATCTGAACACGACACCATTCCTGGAGCGCGCCATTCGGCTGTATGAGCGCTATGGTTTCCAGCGGATTGAGGAAGGCCCGCTGACTTTATTCGGAACGCCGCTGTTTGCCATGGTGAAACCGCTCCGTGCTCGCCCTCAATCTGCTGAAGACGACGATGCTCTCTGAGGGAGAGCGCGATTTTCGCTAGCTCACAGGGGCGGTTCCGTGCCTTGTCGTTCGGGCTGGCGCAGCCAGAGCGAGACGTGCGCGGGCTGCATGGTTTCCTGCACGACAGCCAGCAGATGCGCGCGCAGGCCAGCCAGATCGACCTCATTGCGCAGCGTGGCGCTGAAGGCGGCCAGCGTCTTTTCCGCGTCGTACTTCCGGCGATAGAAGCGCCGATCAATGATAGCCTGGATACGATGACGCACAGGCGTAAAGAGCGCGGCAATCGCCAGCGTGGAAATTACCAGCACCACTGGATCCGACGCCTGGCCGGTCACCAGCGCGGCCAGGCTTTCCAGCCCGATAATCAGGCCCGCGTAGAGTGCGCCCAACAGCACCGTCAGCGAGCCGTAGACCAGCGCCCTGTTGATGAGGGTGTCAATCTCCCACAGGCGATAGCGTAAGATCGCCTGTCCAAAAGCCAGCGCGGTGGGCACCGTCAAGATGAAGGTGGCAAGCAGCGTCCAGAGCGTGTGGTAGGGAAAATCGGACTGACGGAGCAGCGGAAATAGCAGTTCCGGCAGCAAGAGCGCCAGGCCGATAATTAGCGCTGACAGAAAGGCAAAAACGACCCACTTGGTCTGCTGCCGCTCGACCAGGGTCGAGACCCGTCGATAGCGGTAGATTTGCGCCCCAGCCAGGATGAGCATGCCGCTCCCCCACAAGAGACCCGTGAGCGCCTGAAGTGCCGAAGCCGCGGTGGGAACAGGCAGCGCGAAGAAGAGGCCAGCCACCAGCATGGCACCGACGAGCCAGCGCGTCCAACGTGGGACAAAGCGGCCACTCGGAAAGAGTGCGAAGATCAGTGGAAGGGAGACCGCGCCCAGATAATTGGAGAGATCGGCAACAGGCACGGCCAGGGTTGCCCCAAGCACAGGACGCAGGACAGAGGCATCGATGGTGGAGGTGCTGATCCCCAAAAACACCAGCAGGACGGCCACCAGCAGCGCCACCCAGTTGTCGGACGCTCGCCAGAGCAGAACCGCCGCCACCACAACGCACGGCAGGAAGGAGAGGAGGACGACCGCGACGGCCAGAACGGCATACGCCCCCAGGGACAGACCAAACGTCTGGAGGGCGCGTGCGCCAGACACAGAAAGCTGAGCAAAACTGCAAGAGGAAAGGCACGGGGTGTTCAGGCGGGCGAAGTAGGTGGGCAGGGTCACGAAAAAGAGTCCGAGCGCGAGCGCAGTAACCACGATGCACGCGATGCGGGCAAGCAGAGGCCAGCGCCCATGCAGGCGGGTATCAGGAAGCTGGGAAGGCGCAGCGCTCACAGCGGACGCGGGCGAGACATCCGATTGGCTCATCGTTCATCTGCCTTTCTAAACGTGTGGAAACGTGTTGATTGCGGTGAAAACGCCCGCACACCGCACAGCATCGGCTGTGTGTGGCCCTAGCCGGGCAAGGAACCGCTGGAGGAGGTTGACCGCGCTGTTCTCGTCACGGTCCATCATCAGCCTACAGTTCCCACAGCGATACGTGCGTTTGTACAGTGGCATGGGCTGCTGGTGCCCACAGCCGCTACAGGTCTTGCTCGTATCGCGTTCATCTAAGAGTACCAATGCTTTCCCAGCCAGGAGACACTTGTAGGTGAGCATTTGCACAAAGCCGTAGAGTCCCCAATCGTTGAACACGGCCCGATGCTTCGCCTTCTGGTGTTCCTCATGCGCTTTCACAACCATCTGCCGCTGGGAAAGATCACCGATGACAACAGTTCTTTCAACCAGTTTGCCCGCGATGAGATGAGACGCCTTGTGCAGACAGTCGCGTTGTTTGTTGCGCTTCTTCTCGGAGACTCTTATGTAGACCTGGGATAAGTGGATGTAGCGGCGGGACTTCTTCTTGCACCTATCCCGCTTGGAGCGGATTTTGTCTAACTGCTGGTTGTACCACTGAGCGCCTTTGAAACCCTCAATGTGGTAGAAGCGGCCCCGGCTATTGACCCCCGTTGCCAGCGTTTTGATGCCCAAATCAAAAGCAACCACCTGGCCCGGTTGTTGTGCGGCTTCTTGTACCTCATAGACAAAGGAAGCGTGATAGTGGCCTCTGGCATCTCGGCTGATGGCGGCTTCCTTGTAGCCAGGAAGCACGCTTTCCGTGAGTTCGGCTACAATGGTAGGATAGGGTTTGTCCTTCCCTTTGCCACCTGTGGGCAGCAGCATTGTGTTGCCTGCGACTTGCACATACATGGCGGGATAGCAGAGGGTGAAAAACTGGTGACGTGGCCGGACTCTGGGAAAACCAGGCTTCTCCCCCGCTGCGCAGCGCCGCCAGAAGGCCTTCATCGCCTTATCGAGTCGAAAGTAGACTTCCGCCAGCAACTTCCCATACACCTGATCGATGTCCGGGTCAAACTTCCGGCTTTCTGCCAGCGCCTTCTTGGCATCCTGGCAGTGCCAGCGCTTGCCGTCTCGTAACTGCATCACCCACCAGTTGTAAAGACCGCGACACTTGCTCTGCATCATCTCCAACGTTGCGGCGTCTTGCTCACTGACCTGGAGGCGGATTTTTCTGCAAAGCAGCATCGCGGATCACCTTCTGGTACGAACGCAGCCCATCCAGCCGGGCGCTAAAGATATGGATAATAGAAAGCAGGTCTTGCACCAGTTCCTGTTATCAAGGATACCACGCGCCCGTCTCGCAAGCGTTACGAGAAGCGTTACGAGCGACAGAGATGGGCAAGCGACTCTATCGCCCTTGTTTCGCCGCCTACCTCTGGCATAAAACTTGGTAATAGCGTAAGAATATCGGGGGTTTGCCCAAACCTCTTTCTTGGAGATGACCAGAGGAGTATGCATGAACATTGCCTTGCTGGGGCCGGTCTGCTGGCGCACGCCACCGCTGCACTATGGCCCCTGGGAGCAGGTTGTCAGCAATATCGCGGAGGGGCTGGTGGCGCGCGGCGTGAACGTGACGCTTTTTGCCAGCGGCGATTCCGAAACGGCGGGCACGCTCGACGCGATTTGCCCTGCTTCCATCTACGAGCATCCGGAACTGGACGGCAAGGTCTACGAATATCTGCACATCGCCCACTGCTACGAGCGCGCCCACGAGTTCGACCTGATTCACAACAACTACGACTATATGGGGCACGCCTGGGCGCGGCTGGTTCCCACACCGGTGCTCACGACCATTCACGGCTTTAGTTCGCCACGCATCCATCCGGCCTATCACGCATACAACGGCCTGGTAAACTATGTCAGCATCAGCGATGCTGACCGGCTCGACGGGCTGGACTACCTGGCAACCGTCTACAACGGCATCGACCCGGCGCGCTTCACCTTCAAGGAACGCCCCGGCGACTATCTGCTCTTCCTGGGGCGCATCTCGCCCGAAAAGGGCACGCACCTGGCAATCGAGGTGGCCCGGCAATCCGGCATGAAACTCATCATCGCTGGGATCATTCAGGACCAGGACTATTTCGATACGCTGGTGCAGCCGTTCGTGGATGGCAGGCAGATCGAATACATCGGTCCCGTCGGCCCGGATGCGCGCAACATCCTGCTCAGCAGCGCCTATGCCCTGCTGCACCTGGTCACCTTCCGCGAGCCGTTTGGCCTCACCATGATCGAGGCGGGCGCGTGCGGGCTGCCGGTCATCGCCACGCCGCTGGGGTCGGTTCCCGAAATCGTGCAGGATGGCCTCAACGGCCTGATCGTTCCCGATGCCGAGACGGCGGTGGAACGCCTGCCAGAGGTGCTGAAGCTGGACCGCGCTGCCTGCCGTCGCCATGTGGAGCAGCGCTTCAGCCTGGACGCCATGATCGATGGCTATCTGAACGTCTACGAGCGCATCCTGGGCACGGCAGGCTAAGCCAGCTTCCAGACCTGTGTGGTGCGGTCCCCGCCACCAGAGGCGATATACGTTCCATCTGGCGACCACGCCACCGCTCGGACGCCGAGCACCTGCGCGTGCCCACGATACGTCAAAACGTGCTTGCCGTGAGCAGCATCCCACAACCAGACCTCCGAACTCTGGTTGCCTGCGGCAATGAACCGCCCATCAGGCGACCACATAACCGCTGTTGCCTGGCTACGTCCAGCGCAGACAAAGAGCCGCTGACCGCTCATGGCATCGGTAATGTGCACATCAGTACCCCAGCCGCCAGAGGCCAACTGTGTCCCATCGGGTGACCACGCCACACTGTGGACAAGCGATGGATAGCCTCGATAGTGACTGGCAAGGCTGGCGCTGGCAACATCCCAGACCTGCACACCCATCATTGTGCCCCCACCGGCACAGGCCAGATACTTCCCATCCGGCGACCACGCCAGAGACAACGCAACCGCTGTATCTGTGCGATAAGCAGCAACCTCGTGCCCAGTAGCGGCCTCCCAGACCCGCATCGTCCTGTCTGAACTGCACGAGGCCAGACGAGAGCTATCGGGCGACCACGCCAGCGCCAGAACATGATCTGTATGCCCGCGAAATAGCGCGGGCATCTTTGGGTTATCCCAGACTTCAATCTCGCGGCCATTGCCGCTGCACGCCAGGCGTCTGCCGTCCGGCGACCACGCCACCGCAGCCACAGCAAGGGTCTGACTGCGATAGGTAAAGCGTGTCTTCCCGCTGCGCACATCCCAGATGCTGATCTGCCGTGTGCCGCCGGAGGCGATCAACGTGCCATCCGGCGACCAGGCCAGGCTGGCTACACCAAACGTGTGGCGTTTCTGGATGATATTCTGGTGCGTGATACTCACTGGCGCTCCCCTGCTACTGGCTCTTCGTTCGCGTGATGGTGCAAGAGTGCCCTGGCCTCGGCGGCCATGCGCTGGCGCAGCGATTCCGGCTCCAGCACGCGCACGTGGCGGCCCCAACCCAACAGCCATTGCAGCGCGTCATCCTCCAGGCGCAGGCGCAGCGTCGCCAGCAAGCCCGCTGGTGTTTCCTCCTCGCCAACCACAAAGAATGACCGCGACTCGCGCACCCAGCGCGCTACCTCCGCATCGAAGAGGACACGCGCCACGAGGTCGCCGTGTTCTGGCTTGATGCTCCGGTTCTCGTCGAACTCGGCGGGACGCGTAAAGGTTCTGGCAAGCAAGGTCAGGTCATCCATACGCTCCAGCCGGAACCGACGAATGCCGCGCCGCATATGGCAGTACGCCGTCAAATACCAGGAGTCGCCCACATGCGCCAGCATATAGGGGTCGGCTTCGCGCTCGGACAGGCTGTCCTCATCCTCGGCCCCATGACGCCGCTGATAGCGAAAGCGCACCGTCACATGCTGCATGATCGCCCGCCGCAGCAGTTGCAGCTTGGCCTGCTCATCTGGCTTGCTCTTCGTGCCAGATTCCACAAAAACGATGCTGCTCTGAAGCTGGCGCACCTCGGCGCGCAGCGGCTCCGGCAGCACGCCTGCAATCTTGCGGCCCGCCGATTCGGCTGCCGCGCGATACTGTGCGTCGAAGTTCTGGGCCATCACCTCGCTGCCCAGCAGCAGCATGGTCGCCTCGTCGGCGCTGAAACTGAGCGGGGGCAAGAAATAGCCTTCCATCAACGCATAACCGCGCCCCGGCGTCGACATCAGCGGCACGCCCGCCTCACAGAGCGCTTGAATATCACGATAGATAGTGCGTTTGCTTGTTTCAAAGGTCTCTGCCAGGTCTTCGGCGCGCTGGCGGCCCTTGCCCTGCAATTCCAGCACAATGGCAAGCAGGCGATCAGTTCGGTTCATAGGAATGGCTCAGCAGTGCTGCCTGGCGGGCAGGCCGCCCTCATCAGGGACATCATTGAGGAACGTTTGCGCAAACTCCATAAAGCGGTAGACATCGGCAAAGGTGGTCGCCAGCCCCAGCGAGACGCGCACCGCTCCGCCGCTGGGCAGACCAAGCGCCGTCAGAAACTGCTCATACGTCATCGTCTCTTCGCCCACGAAGAGGCCCGCCATCGATTCTTTCGAGATGCTAAACGCTGCCTCACCCGCGCCGGGGTTACAGAAACAGCCGGTGCGCAGCGAGATGGTGTGCATATTGGCACGCCGCGAAACAACCCGCTCGTCAATCACCTTGCCCTGTGGGTCCAGAAAATTGAGCGCAATCGTTCCGCCGCGCATCTGGCAATCGCGCGGCCCATAGACGCACGCCACTGGCGTGCCAGTGTCGTGACGCAGGGCGAGCAGGTTGTCGAGCAGCCAGCCAGTCAGAGTCATCACCCGCGTGTGGATGGTTTCGACGCCAATCGACAGCAGGTGCTTCAGGCCAATCTCCACCGCTGGCAGGCTAAGATAGCTCAGCGTCCCATCTTCAAAGGCCGCCTCACCCTCGGCCATATAATGCCGGTCGCCCTGCACGGTGACGGCCCAGATGGTGCCGCCAGCAAACCAGGGGCGTTGCAGCTTTGCCAGCGCGGCCCGCCGCGCCAGCAGGCAGCCAACGCCGGTGGGATAGCCAAACATCTTATAGAATGACAGGGGTACAAAGTCAGGGTGCCAGCGACTCAGGTCAAGGCGATTCGTCGGCACAAAGGCCGCGCCGTCCACCAGCACATCCCAGCCGCGCGCGTGCGCCCACTCCATCCATTCCAGCGGATGCTGCACGCCCGTGAAATTGGACTGCGCCGGATAGGAAAAGAGGCACGGGCCGCTGCCCATCTGATCAAGGTGTGCCGCGATCAGATCATTGCTCACGCGCAGGTCAGGCGGCTGCATCGGCACATAGGTAATCTCCGCACCTTTGGCGCGGGCAAACTCGCGAATGCCGTTGACCGAGTTGTGATTATCGAAGGTCAGCAGATAGCGCCCGCCAGCCGCAAACGGATACGACTCTCCAACCAGTTTCAACGCACCGCTGGCGTTGAGCGTGAAGATGGCGGCATATTCGTCGGGGTCAGCGTTGAAATACTCCAGAATGAAGGCGCGCGCGTGCTCGACCAGTTCGGTCATCGCGCTGGAGGTCGGGTTGTCCGAATGCGGATTGCCGAACACGCGCTGGCTGAGCATGTCCAGGTGCGCGCGTATCTGGCGCTCGGCATAGAGGCCGCCACCTGTATAGTCCAGGTAAAGCTGCCCTTCGTTGTCCAGCCGGGCATAGTCCGTTGCGCGCAGGTCATCCAGCAGGCGCGTGTCCTCAAAAGCGGGGTACTGCTGGCGGAACGTCGCCAGTGCGGCATCCATCTGCGCCGTGCTGTAGCGCACGGCAGGCGCGTTGCGAGCCATCGAAACCCTCCCATTCTTCATTCAATACCTTTGCCCCTAGTATGCCTGATCTCTGCCGTTTTGGCTAGGGGCAGTGCTTTTTTCGCTCACTGTGCCAGGCGATACATCAGCGGCCACAATGAGGACGCATTCTGACCGCATGGGCCGGTATACTGAAGGAAAGGTCTGCTAGAAGCATAGTGATCGGAATGAAAGGGGATGCTGATGCACACATTGAAATGGCCGCAGGTGCATGCCTGGCGTCTAGCGCAGCATGGCCTCTCCCCGCGTCTGAACCAGGGAGATTTCACCACAGCGACGACGCGCACAGGCGGGATTCAAGCGCAGGTAATGTCGGCTGCCGAACTGGCGTTATGTACCCGCGTCGATGGACTCTCCCCGGCAGAGGTCAAGGCTGCGCTCTGGCAGGAGCATACGCTGGTGAAGACCTGGGCCATGCGCGGCACCCTGCATCTGCTCACTACCCGCGCGCTTCCGCTCTATGTGGCCGCGCGAGGCTTTCACGATCAGACGCACCTCTGGGCCAACTATTTCGCCTACTACGGCCTCAGCCCAGCGCAGCAAGATGCCTTTCTTGCCGCTGTCCCGCGGGTGCTGGGGAAAGAGCCGATGACGCGCGAACAGCTTGCCACCGCCGTCGCCAAAGAGGCGGGCGTGCCACACCTGCGCGAACTGATCACGGCTGCCAACTGGGGGTCGCCCTTGAAGCCTTCGGCCTTTCGCGGTGATTTGTGTTTCGGACCAAGCCAGGGGCAGCAGGTCACCTTCGTCAATCCCAGAGCCTGGCTGGGCGACTGGCAATCCAGCGAGCCGAAGCAGGCCCTTCAGGAAATCGCACGCCTGTATCTTCAGGCGTATGGCCCGGCAACTTCGGACGATTTTGCGCGCTGGTGGTGGGGTGGGTCGGGAAAGGTTCCGGCCAAAAAGCTCTTTCAGTCGCTTGAAGATGAACTTGAAGAGGTTGAGGTCGAAGGCTGGCGCGCGCTGGCCCTGCGCGAGACGCTGGAGCCAATGCAGCGCATGGAAGGAACGAACACTATCCACCTGCTGCCGTTATTCGACGGCTATACCTTCGTGCTGGGACGCAATAACGAGCCGCTGCTCGCGCGAGCCTATCAAAGCCTGGTCTTCCGTCCTCAAGGATGGATATCGGCGGTGGTCCTGGTCAACGGCGCGATTCAAGGCGTCTGGCAATACACCACGCGCCGCCTGCAAACCATCGTCAAGGTGCAGATGTTCTCCGCTCCGGCAGCATGGACGCGCAAAGGGATTGAAGCCGAAGCAGAACGGCTTAGCGCCTGCTTCAAGACGGCCATTTCGCTTGAATATTCGTAGCGCGGTGCGTAACGTTTGCAAGACGGAAGTATAGTATGCTGGCAGAGAAGAAACGCGCCTCCATCCAGGAGAAGAAGCCAGCCCATGTCTCAGCCAGCCACCATATCGGCCAGCACCAGCAATCTTCAGGCACCCAGCGCGGCAGTCACGCGCCTGCATGGGCGCGCGCTGGCTGGCTGTCGTCACTCTGACCCTGGTCGTTTTTATCGCCAGCCTTCCGGCGTATTATGCCCAGGTCCAGCCCGCAGCCAGTAAAGGTCTGTATTTGATAATGCTACCGTGCCAGCGACAACTTCATGCTGCTAGGCGCGCTTCCAGGTTGTTGCCTCGATAGCCGACATCTTGCCCTTGTTCTGCATCGCCAGCTTCAGCGCCACCGCGTGCGCGGCCTCTTCGGCGCGGCTGTCCAGCGCGGGCAGTTCGATTGGCCCACCATAGCGATGCTCCAGCCCGACCTTGATGAGATAATCGGTGAACCAGGGGTTCTTGGGCAGCACCGGCCCGTGCAAATAGGTGCCATAGACGTGCTTATGGATCGCGCCTTCGAAGCCGTCGTTGCCGTTGTTGCCCCAGCCCGCCACCACCTTGCCCAGCGGCTTCGCATCCGACCCCAGATAGGTGCGCCCGCTGTGGTTTTCGTAGCCGACCATCACCTGCTTTTGCCCGGTGAAGTCGCATTCCATCGCCAGATGCGTCATAAAGCGCTCGGAGCCGCCCTCGGTGCGCAAGTCCAGCAGACCAATCCCCGGCAGCGTATCGCCTTTGAAGGGCTTGTACTCGTGGCCCAGCAGTTGATAGGCGGCGCACACGGCCAGGAAGGCGCTGCCATTATTCACCGCATCATGCAGGGCTGGACCCTTCTTCACGATATCGCGCGAAGCAAGCTGCATCTCGCGGTCTGCGCCGCCGTGCGAAAGAATCAGATCATAGGCGCTGAAGTCGGCCATCTCGTCCACCTCAACTTCGCGCACCTCGGTCTTGATGCCGCGCCATTCGCAGCGGCGCTGAATGGAAAACAGGTTGCCGCGATCACCCGCCACGCTCAAGAGCGACGGATACAGGTGGCAGATACGCAGGGTCATGTCTTTGAGTTCGGTCATGCGTGCTCACTCCACTTCTGAAACATTACCAATAGAGTTCCATTTCGGGTCGTTGACGCCGTTTGATCGTAAATCCTGCCCTGGCATAGACCGGTTCGCCCTGCTCGCTGGCATACAACCAGATGCGCCCGGCCTCGCGCTCTTTGGCAAAGCTGACCATTTCATCCAGAATCCGGCTTGCCAGGCCCTTGCCGCGCCATTCCGGCACGGTGTACATATTAAAGACGAACGCTTCCAGGCCCGCTGGGTTTTTCTGCGTCGGCGGCTTCGGCTCCAGAATCAGCGCGCCCGTCGCCACAATCTCATCTTCGCTTTCAGCAACCCACATAGAGAGTTCGCCGCTGGCAAGCCGTTCGGTGATATAGCGGCGCACCGCCTGCACATGTTGTTCCCATGCCGCCGCATCGTCAATTGGCTCCAGTTCGCGCTGGAACGCCAGGCGCAGGTCGATCAGGATGGGTGCGTCTTCCAGGGTTGCCCGGCGAATCGAGGGAACCACGCTTTCGCTCGCTTTCTGCCTGGCTATTCTTCCCAAACGTGGGGCACCCAGCCGCGCTCGGTCATCGCCCGGCGCAGTTCCAGCGTCGGCGTATAGCCCGCGAAGATAAAGAGCGAGCCGCCCGGCCCGGCCTTGCGCAGCCCGGCATCCAGGGCCGCCGGGCGATCATGAATCACCTCGATCTTATCTTCCGGCACACCCGCGTACTTGAAGCGCATCGCCAGTTCTTCACCCTTGGTGCCGCCGCAGGTCACGCTCAGCAGGTCGCTGGCAATCTCTTCGATCTCCACATCCCAGAACCAGGCAAAGTCTTCACCATCCACCACCGTGTTGCTGGCGGCCACCAGCACGTGTTTCTGGCCCGGCCAGTCCTGAATGGTGTGCAGGATGGTGTTATAAGAGGTGGGGTTCTTGACGAACGAGAGATAGACGGTCTGGTCGCCCGCCTGAATCGGCTCCAGACGGCCAAAGGCGGGCTTGATCTTTGCCAGCCCGTCAGCAGCTTTGCTCAGGTCCAGCCCCAGCGCGTAGGCTCCGCCAATTGCGCCGGTCACGTTATAGACATTGTGAATGCCCAGCAGCGGCATGGTCACGGTCACCTCGCCGCCCGGTGTGCGCACCGTTACCGTGGTAGGCCCCTGCGGCTTCATATCCGCCGCCGTCAGGGCCACGTCCAGTTTGGGGCGCGCGTAGCCACAGTTGGGGCAGTGATACGCCCCCAGGTGCGAGATATACACTGTGTCGTACTCGAAATTATGCTGGCACTTCACGCAGCGCACGGTATCCGCCGAATGTTCAGGGACCGTGCCACCCAGTCCTTTGGCCTCCAGCCCGAAATAGAGGCGGCGCGCGGCCATGTCCGGCGCGAAGTTCGCCACCAGCGGATCATCGGCGTTGAGCAGCACCGTGGAGGTCGCGGGCAGTTCGCGGATGATGCGCTCCAGCGCGTCCGCCACTTTGTTGAGTTCGCCGTAGCGGTCAAGCTGATCGCGGAAGATATTGTTGACGATGACCACATCCGGCTGAATCTCGGGAATCGCCAACGAGAACGTGCCTTCGTCCACCTCGAAGACCAGCAGATCATCGTCCAGTTCGCCGCGCAGATTGGCGGCGTTGACGGCCACCGTTGTCACGCCCTGCAACATATTCGCACCCGTGCGATTCTGCGAAACGCGTAGGTCATTGGCCTGCCCAATCGCGCCGATCATCTGCGACGTGGTGGTCTTGCCGTTGCTGCCGGTCACTGCAATCTTCCGGGCTTTGCTGGCCCCGATCACCTTGCGCAGCACATTGGGGTCGATGAAGCGCGCGATCATGCCTGGCAGGCTGGTGCCGCCGCCGACTTTCAGCATGCGCCCGGTTGAGCCAGCAAGCTTGCCCGCACCCAGCGCCAGCGCCAGGCGTGGGCCGCCCGCGGAGGCTTGCGTGCTCTTTTCCTCGTTCTTTCCTGTTTCCTGCGTCATTCCTGTTCCTCAACCTTACTCTCTATTCATTGGGGTGGCGGATACCTCATGACCCCATCAAATTGCCAATGCGAGTATAGCACGAGCGGTACCAGGGGACAACCGATGAGAACGATGGGGCGGCGGTTCAAGGCGCCTGATGCGCCCTTTGTGTCTGGCGCTACAGAGACTTGTCTGCCATCATGGTACTTTCTCTCATTGTGAGCGCGGAACGCGCCGCGCGGGCTACGTCTACTCAGCATGCTTCTATGCCAGGCAATCTAACAGAAAGGGCTAAGAGCCATGTGGAAGGCTTGGAGCTTTGTTATTGGACTTCTCCTCGGCGGGTACATCTGGTTCAGCGGAAACCAATCCACCGATCTGGTAGCAATTGTGGTGGTGCTGCTGGCTATCCCGTTGTTCTGGTCGGCAGTGGAACTGGTGCTGGCCGCCCTGCACTCGGTCAATTTATTCTGAAGCTGGCCGCTCCTTACCGCTTCCCAGCGCCTCTGCCACTGCGCAAATCATCGCACAGCGGATTGGCGGTCATGGGCAAGCTCTTCTCACCAGGTTTCCCTCAAAAAGGACCAGGCTTGTCCGCTTTTTGTGCGAGAATAGCAGTAAGAGCACACGCGCAAGAAAGGATGGCAAGCCATGGCTGAAACCGTCAATAAGCAAGAAATCATCACGCAGATAGAGCAATCCTATGCCGCGCTGGAAGCGGCGCTGGAGGCACTGAATGTCGGGCAAATGGTTGAACCGGCGCTGCCAGGCGGCTGGTCTGTCAAGGATGCGCTGGCGCATCTGAGTGTCTGGCATCGCCGCGCACTTGACATCATCGACCCGGTGCAGCCGCCGCGCGTGCCCGCCATTCCGCCGAGCGGGATTGAAGATGATCAGGTCGATACGTTCAACGCGCGCTTTTACGCCGAGCACACGGGCGATTTGCTGCCAGACGTGCTGGCGGACTTCCGCGAGAGCTATCGCCAACTGCTGGCGAGCACGCAGCGGCTTTCGGACGCCGACCTGATGAAACCGCTGGCGGGCGACACCTGGCTCTGGCAGGTGATCGCGGGCAACACCTACGATCACTATCCCGAACACATTGAGGCAATCCAGGCGGCATTTCCCCAAGCCTGAGTGGATGCCACTACTGGGGCACAGGGCGCAACTGGCTGGGGCGCATTCTGGAACTGGTGCGGGCAGAACTGGTGGAAAGCGCCGAGGCTGCCCGCTAATCCCTTTGCTTAGACGCAGCGCGGCTCCCATCCACGACCTCAAACCGGCTCCAACGCCTGGTGCGGCTCTGGCGGCAATTCGACGATGATCGGGTCGCCAGGACGGACCTCGCCGCCTGCCAGGACGACGGCCATGATACCTGCCTTGCGAATCAGCTTCCCTTGCTCGTCTCGGTCCAGCACCGCAGCCATCAGCCCTGACTGGAAGTGGTCCAACTGCGTGCAGGGGTTCCGCAGACCGGTGACTTCGACAATGGCCGTCTTGCCCAGATGCAAGCGCGTCCCGGTTGGAAGACCAAGCAGATCAATACCGCGCGTCGTGATATTTTCGCCCATCTGCCCGGCGGACACGATAAAACCAGCAGTCCGCAGTTCGGCATGGAGTTCGGTATGAATCAGGTGGACCTGGCGCAGATTCGGTTGGGTTGGGTCGCGTGCCACCCGCGAGCGATGTTTGACCGTCTCGCCCATATGGGCATCGCCCTCGACACCCAGCCCCGTCAGGAGCCGAATGCTCTCCTGCGTTGGCTTGGTAAACGTGTGCGTTGGGCTGCTGCTCACAGCCATGACCGTTCCCTCCATCAGCCTGGTCCTCTTGCTTCATAAACACCGCCCTTATTCGGGCAGCACGCCTTTCTGCATCATCCAGGGATGTACTTCGCAGACCAGACGCCCGGCCTGCACCGAAGGGTCACCATCGGCCAGCGTCCGCGCTTCCTCTAGCGAGCCGACGCGCATGATGCTGGCCCCGCGCAGGTCGCCATTATCGAGCATCGGCCCATTGAGTATGAGTTTGCCTGCCTCGTACAACTTGCGATTATAGGCCAGGTGCGCTTCCTGCAAACGCTCCAGTTCCGGCGTTTCTTCCGGCGTCCAGATTGGTCCGCGTTTCAGCAGGCGCAGATAGCGGACCATCATCCCTGGCAGCACGTCGTATTGCTCCTGGGGTTCGCTGGCATGCTCAGTCAATGTACCCTCCCACTCTCAATTATACTCTGATGAGCTATTGCAACATCTCTTGCATGCATGGCCTGCGCGTTTCATAGGCGCAGCCAGGCACACGTTACCATTCCAGCAGGCGGCGCGACAGCAGCGCTTGTTCGGCGCGGTTCTGCGTCAATTCCAGCGCGCGCAGCGCGGCGGCCCGCGCCTGCTCGCGGTGGCTCAGTTCCAGCAGGAGTTCGGCGCGCGTCGCGTGGAAAAGATGATAGCGGCCCAGGTCGGACGCCAGCGCGTTCACCTCGGCCAGCGCCGCCTCTGGCCCTTCCAACTGCCACAGCGCCACCGCCCGATTGAGCCGGATCACCGGCGAGGGCGTCATCGTCAGCAGCATATCGTAGAGCACGACTATCTGCCGCCAGTCGGTGGCCTCCCAGGATGGCGCTTCGGCGTGGCAGGCGACAATGGCCGCCTCCACCTGATACGGCCCCAGCCGACGCGCCGCTGCCGCCTGCTCGATGAGCGCCGTCGCCTCCTGAATCATCGCGCGGTCCCAGCGCGAGCGGTCCTGCTCGGGGAGCAAGACCAAATCTCCCGAGGGGGTGAAGCGCGCTTCGGCCCGCGCCAGATGCAGACGCATCAGCGCCAGCAGCCCCAGCGGCTCAGGCTCGCCCGGCAACAGCCGCGCCACCAGCGCCGCCAGCCAGGCGGCATCTTCTGCAAGATCGCGCCGGGCCGGAGCCGCGCCGCCGCTGGCGAGATAGCCCTCGTTGAACATCAGATAGAGCACGGCCAGCACCTCGCCTAGCCGGGCCGCCATCTCATCGTCGCTGGGCAGGCGATAGGGGATATTGGCGGCGACGATCTTGCGCCGTGCCCGCACCAGCCGCTGCGCCACCGTCGCCTCGGAAGTCAGGAAGGCGTGGGCGATCTCGGCAGTGGTGAAGCCGCAGACGGCGCGCAGCGTCAGCGCCACCTGCGCCGCCCGCGAAAGCGCCGGGTGGCAGCAGGTGAACATCAGCCGCAGCCGATCATCCGGCTCGCGCGGCACCGGCTGTTCCAGCAGCGCCAGCTTCGCGCGATAGTTGGCGTCACGGCTCAGTTGGTTCAGCGCGCGGCGTTTGGCAACCGTCATCAGCCACGCGCCGGGCTTGTCGGGGATGCCCTCCACCGGCCAATGTTCCAGCGCGAGCACCAGCGCATCCTGCACGATCTCTTCCGCGACATCGAAATCGCCCAGGATGCGCACCAGCGCGGCAGTCAGCCGCCCTGCCTCCTCTCGAAAGACGGCGGCAAGGGCGGTTTGGGCCTCAGCGCTGGCTATTGTCTACCGTCGGGCGGATTTCCACCGCTCCGCCTCCGGGCCAGCTTTTGGCGAGACTCAGCGCCTCGTCGAGATTAGCCACGTTGACCTCCACATACCCACCAACAACCTCGTTGCCTTCGATGAATGGGCCGTCGCGGACGATTGGCTCTTTGCCCCCCTCGAAACGCACGGTGGTTGCGGTATGCGGTCCCTGAAGCTGGTTGCCATCGCCCAGCTTGGCCGCGTTCTCCTCGAACCACTGGTATACCCTGGCATATTGCGCGCTCCTCACATCCTCGCTCTCCTGCTCCCACTGTCGCTGCAACTCCTGGCTCCCGCAGAACAACAACACGTACTTCATAGCTGATAACCTCCTCTTGCTTGTTTGGCACAAAACCGGGGTGACTGCACAACAACAACCATCAGATCAGTCACTCCACCATAACGACAAACAAGAAGGGCGGCAAATCGACAACATTTCCACCAATTTTGAACAAATTCTCTATTGCTTGTAATGCGCCAGATAGCGTTCCTGCGCCTCGGTCAGCGGATTGTCGCCGCTCTCATTCACCGCCTCCCAGAGCGTGTTTTCCAGCCAGAAGCGATAGAGAAACGCCTCGAACGATGGGCCGCAGACGCGCGTATGCTTGAGAATGGCTGCGCGCCACTCGTCGGTGAGGTTGGCGGCGTTTTCAGGCCCGGCAAATTCATCCAGCAGGATGGGCGAAACCAGCACGCCTTCCTCGCCCTGCGGCGTCAGATAGAGATACCACAACAGCACGTCTTGTTGATCGTTCAGGAAACGAATGATATAGCCATCCTCGACACCTGGGCAGGGCAAAATGGCATCCGACATGGAGAAATAGCAGGCCGTACAGGATGGGATATTATTCTGAAGTTCGCGCGAACTCATCAGCCGCAGAAATGCTTCCGGCAGCTTCAGCCCAAGCTCATCTGCCTGGGCGGCAATCTTAGCCACATCACCCTTCAGGCGGCCCAGCCCCTCATTGTGGTCGCGATGCACCGCCATGATCGCATCCATACGCTCATCCAGCGGCCCCAACCACTCCAGCTTGCCGGTAAACTGCGCCTCATCGATGGGTGGTATGCTGTCATACTCAAAGAAACAGTACGTGCCGTCGCACTCGCGATATTCCCCCAGATCGAACGACCACCAGCCAGGCTCAAAGGGTATTGGCTGTTGCGCTGCTTGATTCATACAGAACATTCTCCTCAATATGTTTCTACATGGCCTGCGGCCATGTTGTGCCTCAGTCGAAGAAAGGGTACCTTATCCATTGGGAGATGACAATCCTCTCAAGGCGTGAAACCCTGGTAATACTCTAACTCCGACCAGTTGCGTGGGTTGGTGATGGGTTTCAGGCGCATATAGAGCTTCGGCGCGCCCGCGCCGGGCGTGGTGAGCGTCCAGAACTGCTGGCCCGCCACCTGCACCGATTTCCATCCAGCCTGGGGAAGATGCTGCTGCATGAAGGCGCTGACCTCGTTGGCAGTTCCGGCGCTGCAAAAAAACTCGGTGACGCCCTGCTCTGAGCTTCTGCTCAGGCTGACGCGCGTCCCAGGCGGCAAGGGAATCTGCGCCGCCCGATAAGGAGCGATGGAAGCTGGATAGGTATAGATTGGGAAGAGTATGGGGTCGCAGGGCACCAGCGGCTGCGGCAGGGCCACAGACAGATAAAAGACGGCGAGACCATTGCCGTTCGCGCGGGTCTGCTCAAGCAGGGCGTAGGTCTGCGGGCCAGCCATGAAACAGCGCTGTTCGGTGCTGTTGCAGGCGCTCAGGGTTTTGCCATCAGCCGGGAAGCCCCTGGCAAACACCCAGCCACGCGCAAAGAAGCCCAGCGTGGCAACCACCTGATCCATCGCCGTGCCCATCGGGGTGGGCGCTCCATAGGACTGATCGATGCGCAAACAGGCGACATAGCTCACCACCTGCATGGGCGCGCCGGGCGTTGACGTAATGGCCCCGCTGGCAATGGCATCGTCAGGAAAGTTCAGATGATAGAGTTCCGTCGGCTGTGCGCCTGCCAGGGCTGGCACCTCGTTGCAGGTGGTGGCCGTGTCTGGAATGGTGGGCGCAGGCGGAAGCGTCGGCTGTTGGGCAGGTGGGCTGGCATGCACCGAGCCGCAGCCCATCAGAAACAGCACCAACAGAGCGAAGAAAGCGAGCATCCAGCGCCAGGAATCTTGCACACGCATCAGAACCATCCTTTGTTTAGCGCCGCCAGCGAAATGGGCTATAGGAAGTTTCAGAGCGCTGGGAAAGCGCTGCTGTGCTCTATCATACATCTTCCTCCTGGTCCCTGTTTCGTCCATGCCTGGCAGCACAGCGCGATAGGCAAGCATGGCATTCAGTTGGGCACATCATGTGCGAATGAAACGTTTCCGAGCGCCCGCCGCAATCGGCCACGGCAGCCCGGGCCGAGGCGACAAGAGGGGCTGGTAATAGCGGCGCGATACGGATACAATGACAGGGCTGGTTGCACTTGCAATTTCGCTAAAAATCGCTATGCTTGAGAGAAAGGGTATCATCATCCATCCTGGGAGGGAAGACCAATGAGCCAGCGTAAGGGCGCGCCGGAAAGCGAGGCCGCCGCTGCATTGGAGTTGCTCACGCTGCGGGAAGAGATCAACACGCTTGCGCTGCGCGAGGCCCGTCTGAAGCTTCAGGTGCTGGAGCTTCAGAATCAGATTGCCAGCTATGAGAAGACGGCTTCGCGGTTGGAAAGCGCGCGTGAAACCGGCAGCGTTCCGCTGGCGTCTGACCAGGAGCAGGATACAGCGTTGCAGGCGCAGCTTGCCGATGCCCAGGAACAACTGGCGCAGGTTTCGGCGCAAAAAGACCAACTGACGGCGAAACTACGCGCGGCCCAGAAACGGTTGAAACGCCTGCGCGCCCGCCTTCAGAGCGATGCCCGCTGGCGGCAAGGGTCCCCGCCCTGGGCCAAAGCGGAGCCAGCCAGACACAAGCGCTCCCAAAAGCCGTTGGTGGTGCTGCTGTGCGGGCTGCTGCTGGTCGCCCTGGTGGGCGCGCTCATCCACTTTGCGCGCGTCTCCTCGCTGGGCCTGTCGCTGCTCAGCAACGCTGGTACTGGCTCGTCGCTGAACGCTGGCCTGCCCGAAGACCCGCCCTTCTTCACGCCCGCCAGAACTGCGCCAACCAACCAGGGATGCGTGACGACCATCAAATATGCCTGCTATAGCCCTGAATATATTCAGCAAGCGCTTGGGCTGACACCGTTGTATAAAGCTGGCTTCGACGGCAGCGGCCAGACGATTGTCTTGATCGGCGCGGGCGACGCGCCAACGCTCCAGACCGATCTGCCCAAGTTCGATCTTGCCTGGGGCTTGCCCACCCCCAAAAGCCTGTCGATTCTCTACCCTGATGGCCTGCCTGACTCGGCGGCCTGCGCCAACAGCGAAGGCTTACAAGAAGCAAACACCGCCGATGTCGAGTGGGCGCACGCCATTGCCCCTGGCGCAAATATCGTGCTGATTCTGGGCGCGAACAAGCCGAGCAGCACACAGCCACAAGCGCCTTGCGTGCAGCCAACGCTGCAACAGGATATTGCTTACGCGCTGAATCACGTGCCCGGCAGCGTCATCGTCATCAATTATGGCAGCAGCGAACTGGACAATATCCCCAATCCAGCCGATCCAAAATCTGCCGAGCAAAAATACTTCACCGCCGGGCATCTGCTGCTTCAGCAGGCTACCAACGCCCATATCACAGTGCTGGCCGCCGCCGGAGACAGCGGCGCGACCAATCCTGGCAACACAGCCAAATCTACGCCCTACTGGCCGATGGCGAATGTCGCCTGGCCTGCCTCCGACCCGGACGCGCTGGCCGTTGGTGGCACGGTGCTGACCCTGGACAACGGCTACTATGACGACGCCTATGTGGGCGAAACAGCCTGGGGCAGCCCCAACGCTGGCGCGAC
This sequence comes from Ktedonobacterales bacterium, assembly GCA_035307385.1. GTDB lineage: Bacteria > Chloroflexota > Ktedonobacteria > Ktedonobacterales > DATBGS01 > DATBHW01. Next base: position 43,201 of record DATGID010000026.1, read on the forward strand.
CAGCGGCGGGCTGAGCGATGTCTTCGCCGAGCCAGATTACCAGAAGCTGGTTGCCGACCAGACGCTCTTCCAGGGCAAGCGCGGCGTCCCTGATGTGTCCTTCCCTGCCGCGAATCTGCTTTCCTATAACTCCAGCGAGGATGGCGCGCTCATCAAAGCCAATCCGCAGTGGAAGCATTGGGATGTGGCCGAAGGCACCGGCCTTGCCGCTGCCGCCTGGGCCGGACTGATTGCCATTGCCAACCAGATGCACGGCCAATCGCTCGGCCTCATCCAGCCCGCGCTGTATAGCCTGGGCGGCGCGGGCATGCACGACATTACCACCGGCAACAACAGCTACGCGAACGTGCAGGGCTATCAGGCGCAAAAAGGCTATGATCTGGTGACCGGCTGGGGCACGCCGATTGCCAAAGATTTCCTGCCCGCGCTGCTGCATGCCACCGATCACCCAGCACCAGACTGCGACCCCCAGCAAGACGCCTGTCCCTGACAGCATAGCGCCGCCTGGGACGGCGGCGCTGCACGCGAGGGCTGCGCCTCACGCGGGGAAAGACTCTGAAGAAACAGCAAGGGCCTCAGCGCGCCGCCACGGGGCGATACAAGACGAAGCTGTAGAGCGCGGCCAGCACCGCCGCCGCAATGATCGAACTCAAGATGGGCACGCCTTCCCACACCGGCTCCCCGGAAATGTGGAAATGGAACACCCCCACGATCAAAAAGATTGCCAGCCAGCCCAAGAGGGTCGCGCCGATAATGCCGTGTGGGCCACGCCGCCCGACAATCAGTTCCCCAATGACGCCCACCACCGCCGCAATCAGAATCCAGATCAACAATTGAACCAGCGTAATCGTCATATGATGCTGCGCTCCTTTCGCGCCAGAATGCATCCCCAGCCCGCACACGCGGCTGGAATCAGGATGCCTGAAGCCAAACCCCTTCGACAAAGCCTCCTGCTTCTTATTAATAAGCACGCGGAATGCCAACTGCCGAGCATCGCCCCTGCGCGTTGCCAGGAACCCCAGAGCGCCAGGCTGAAGCAATGTGTGGGCCTCAATCGTTATGTTGATAGAATCCCATCTGGGAAAAGAGGTCTTGCCATGTGTCAGCGAATCCCCCTCTGGAGCCTGTTTCTGGCGCTGCTCGCCTTTGCCGCGTGCAGTGGCCCATTTGCCAACAGCGCCGCCACACCCACGCCAACGCGAGCGGTGTCGCCCACACCCAGCCCCACGCCTTCGCCCACGCCCAGGCCGCCCAGCGGCTTTGTCTATTATGTGAACGGCGCGCACACCTACCAGATCGCTTATCCTTCCGGCTGGACCATCCTGAACGACAAGACGCAGACGCAGTTCACCGGAGGGAGCCAACTTTTCGAGGTCAGCATCACCAGCGTGACCGCTGGAACCACACCCGCGCAAATCGTCAACGCCTATTGCCAATCACTCCAGAAGGGTGTCGCGTCTGATCCGGTGTCAACCAGCATCGTGCATCTGGGCGGGCAAAGCTGGACACGCGCCAACTGCGACGCCAAAGCGCAAAGCCCGGCGATTGAGCTAGTGGTGGAGGTGGTGCTCTATAAAGGAGCCATCTATCAAATTGACTATACGTCGCCCATTGTCGAGTATAGCCACGACGACAGCCGGTATTACGGTCCGATGGAACGCTCTTTCCATTTTCTGCGCTAGTCTGCCGCTCTGCCAGGCTAGCACAGCCGTCCTCTGCCTGTTACCCAAGCTAATACAAGACGTTATTCCTCTAGTGGGAATAGTGTACTATCTCTGAACCTATGAGCAGACCACCGAGAGGGGAAGAGTTGTGAGATACCGTTTTCCTCTGCGTCACGCAGCGCGCTCCAGGCGCGGCCAGCGCGGCCAAACACTTGTCATTATGGCCTTCCTGGCGACATTTATGATCGTCCTCCTGGGTCTGGTCGTGGATTCCGTCCGGCTCTATGTCCTCACCGCCCAGGCCGAGCGCACCGCCGAAGCCGCCGCGCTGGCGGGCGCGCTCTATATGCCCGATTACTTCAGCACGCCAGCGCCCGCGCCCGACGGCCAGGATGCCCTTTCGCGGGTGTGCGACCTTGCCAAGCAGAACGGCATCACTAATTGCCAGGCCGCGCCTGGCACAGTGGGCATCCTCGCCGAAACGGTGACGGGCAACCAGTATGAATTGCAAGTCACCGTCACGCTCCAGGCCGATGTCTTCTTCCTGAACTTCGTTTCGCCCAACCTTTCCACGGCCACGGTCAGCCGCAGCGCCACCGCCCAATTTCTGCCGCCCATCGCGCTGGGGTCACGCGCCGCTGCCTTTGGTGATCAGGCTGATATAGACGCCACTACCGGACAATCAGTGCAGTCCTTCCTCGGGCGTCTCAACGGCCCCTCCTCGCTTCAGTCAAATGGAGATGCCTTCACGCCCGTCTTGCAGGAAGGGCCAACTGACCCCATCACCTACCCTGACGGCGGCAGCTACCACTTTAGCCGCTGGACCCCAGCGCCAGCCTGTCCTCCCAACTGTACCAACCACCAGCAATATGGGCAATGTACGAACTGTCCACCTGGCCCGATTGCCAACCCCGATCAGCATCAGGCTGGCTTTACCGGCGCAGACGGCGGTTCAGGCTATAATTATGAGATTGTCGTACCGCCAGGGGTAGGCGATGTGCAGGTGCAAATCTTCAACCCAATCTTCGACCCGGACAACCAACAGGGATCGAATAGCAACGGCCACGACGACATGGGCAGCGCGTGCCTTGACCCCATCTTCAGCACAGGGGGCTGCAAAACCGACAAGCAGAACGAATACCTTCAGCTATCCTACTCGCTTTATTCTGCGCCAGTCTTCTTTGAACGAGACACCGATACCCTGCTGACGACGTTCTCGCCAGCTTCGGTTGATAATATAGGGGCTGACAACAGTGCGCATGGCTGCAACGGCGGCACTCCTTATTGGGACCCCCAGCAGCAGAAGTGTGTCGCTGACCCTGGCTACATAGAGAAATGGTATACCCTCTACACCATTACCCAGCCCGGCAATTATCGTCTGGTCGTTGAGCCTGAAGCGAGTAATCCGGCTGCGCCTTCTTCTTCTGGCTACGGCGAGCATGAATATGGCCTGAAACTGACCGATGCAGCCTCAGCCACGACATGCACATTGGGTCCGCCAAGCGCCTCATCTGGCTCGACGATCTGTCCCGCAACCGACGGGCCGCGCATCTGGGCATGGAATGATATGTGTGTGTACTTCATTGCCAACGGCAACTCCACCTTTGACCTGGGCGAAATCCCCGCGGCCTACGCGGGCAAAACGCTGAACTTCAGCCTCTATGACCCCGGCGATGGCAGCGATGTAAAGATGGCTATTCTGGACCCCAGCGGCAATAAAGTGGCGCTGCCGAACTGGGTCAGAACCGTCGGTGGCAGTGGGGGCACTCAGATTCTTGCCAGTCAGAGTGGTGACAGTATCTATAACGGCCTCTGGCTGCATTTGCCCATCACCATTCCTTCCGGCTACAATCCCACACCCGGCAGCGATTGGTGGCAGGTGCAGTATACCGGCAGCGCCGTCAACGACACAATCACCATCAGCATCTCGCTCAGCGGCAGCCCGATTCACCTCGTCTCCGAAGTCTTTTAGCAGCACAGGTCGGAGCCTCAAGAGGCCAGCGCGCCTCCTGTGGCTCCGGCTCCTTTCGGTTCCACCGGATGCAGCGCGCGCCAGGCATCATAGCCGCCCTTGAGGGATGACGCCTCAAAGCCGCGCTCGCGTAACTCGCGTGCCGCACGGGCACTCGTCGCTTCGTCCTTTCATGTGCAGTACGCAACGACGGCGCGGCCTGGCTGATGCCGCGCGGCCCAGTCGGTCACGTGGTCCGGCAAGACGCGCACGCTGCCGGGAATCTGGCCGTTGGAGTCCTCATAGGCGGCGCGGGCGCGCACGTCCAGCACGATGGGCGGCTCTGGTCCGGCAAGCTGCCGCGCCAGTTCTTCCGGCGCGATGCGCGGTATTTCAGTGGCCTCGCCTTCAAACAGGCCACCTACGGTTCCCACGCGCTCTTCTGGCTCGGTCTGGCGGGCGCGGGCCACGCGCCGCCCATACCAGGCAGAAAGGGGCGTGGCCGTGACGCCATGCGCCACCACAGAAACCAGCACCACCACGCCGGTAATCGCCAGCAGATGATCTCCCAGCGGCAGATCAGCCATCACCACCAGCAGCGCCAGCAAGAGCGCGCTCAGGCCGCGCGGCCCAAACCAGCCGATAAACCCCTGGGCAAACAGGCTGATCCTGGCCCGTCGCAGGACCAGCCAGACCGTCAGCGGGCGAATCACCAGGATGACGAGGGCCGCCAGCGCCAGCGACGGAACGAGCGGGGCCAGCGGCAGCAGCGACGACAGCACGATGCCAAACAAGATGAAGGCCAGCAGCATCGCCATCTCGGCGGTCACTTCGCCGTAATCCATGAAGCAATCGCAGAGAGTCACGTCGAAGACGTTGACGGCCACTCCGGCAAAGAACGCCGCCAGAAAGCCATCGCCGCCCACCGCCTGCGCGCCCACATACGACGCCAGCACCAGCCCCAGCCCGTAGAGCGACTGGTATTCGCGCGGCACGCTCTGGCGCTCATCGATCTTACCCATCAGCCAGGCCCCAATGCCGCCGATCACCAGCCCCATCAGCGGGCTGAGCAGCAGCAGTTCCGCCAGGAACACCGCCCAATCCAGCACGCTGCGGCTCGTCGCCTCAAGGACGGCGCTCAGAACCAGCACCAGCGGCAGCACCACCACGTCATTCATCCCCGCCTCCACACCCAGCGCCTGGCGCACCGAGCGCGGAATCTGCTCGTTGCGCAGGACATCGCGCATCACCACCGGATCGGTGGTTGCCAGGACTGCCCCCAACAGCAGCGATGGCACCAGCCCCGCGCCGAACAGGAAATGCGCGGCGACGGCGATGCCGCCCACCGTCAGCAGCGTCACCGGCCCGAGCGAGAGCACCGGCACACTCCAGTGACGGCGCAGTTCATCGGCGTCCAGCTTCGCCGCGTCCAGAAAGAGCACCAACGCCAGGCTGACCGTTGCCACTGCTCCCAACGCCGGGCTGCGCGGCTCCAGGTTCACCACGCCCAGCGCGCCCGGACCCAGAATCAACCCCAGGCTCAGGAAGAGCATAGGAAACGAGAGCGGGCCGCGTATCACCAGTCCGGCGACCAGCGCCGAAACCGTAAGCACCACCGCCAGAAGGGTAAACCAGAGGTCCATCAGGCGCTCCTTTGCCAGCACGCGCAAATGGGGTCGATGATTGTTGCGGAACCGCAGGATGTGTGCCTTGTTGAGCCAGCGCCTCTGGTTGAGCCGAAACGCTTCGCCCTGCCTGGCCTGAATTATGCAAGGTCTGTCTACCTCGCTCATACCGTGGCAGAAGACAGATGTTGCGCACTCGCGCCTCTGGAAAGGACCAGAACTTGAGCAACTTCGATATGGGAGCAGGCAACCCCGACTTCCAGGCAAACTACGCGCGGGCCAGGGCGCAGACCCTGGCTTCGCGGACAAAGTGGTCGTTGATCTTACGCGGCATTTTAGCCATCATCTTCGGTATTGTCGTCTGGGTCTGGCCGCACATCACCTTGTTGGTGCTGATTGCCATGTTCGGCATCTTCGCGGTGATCAGCGGCATCTTTGCCCTGGGGGCAGCCTTTCAGGCGTTCCGGGCGCATCACGGCTGGTGGCTGCTGGCGCTCTCGGGCGTGCTGTGCATCGCGGCGGGCATCGTGGCGCTGGTCTGGCCTCGCGAAACCGCGTTGATCTTGCTGTTTGTCATCGCCATCTGGGCCATCGTCACAGGCATTGTGGAGATTGCCGCTGCCTTTACCCCTGGCAGAACCGCCGTGGATGAATGGCTGATGGTGCTCGGGGGCATACTCTCGATCATCTTCGGGATTCTGCTGTTCATCTTCCCCCGCGTAGGACTGCTGGCGTTGGTCTGGCTCATCGGCATCTATGCCATTCTGTATGGTATCTCGCTAATTACCAGCGCCTTCGCCATTGGCGGCCTCCAGAGATCAATGAGAAGAGGCCCCACGGCACCCGCCGCCTGATTCACCAGCAGGAGGGCAGGGCTTCGCGGCGTTACTGCCGCGAAGCCCTGCCCTCCTGCTTGCCCACGCCCACGCGCTAGGCCAGCGTGCCGCTGAGGGTGCGCTCGCGCTCGGCGGGTATGGGTTCCGGGAGCGTGATAGCGGTCTGCTCCTGGCGGCAGAAAGGAAGCGCCACCAGCAGGCTCAGCGCCAGTGAGACGCCAATCGCCACCAGGGAGATAACCAGGTCGGGATGAACCGACATCAAAAAGATCATGCCAAAGGTGGTTCCCGTTACCACACACTCGCACAGCCACAAGAGCGGATGACGCGCCTGGGCCAGCACCGCCGCGGGCACCGGGCCAATGGCAAACCGCTTCGCTGCCTTTTGCAGCGCGGCCAGCCGGGGATTTTCGATGCTCGAAACCAATACGCCATGCGCCAGGAACGTGCCCAGCGCCACGTCGACCCACGCTGTCCCCCAACCCCAGGCGGTCGTCACCATATAGAGCGCGCTGCCCGCAATCAACAGGATGGCTACCGGAATGATGCGCCCAGCCTGTCGCCCCAGGAGCGCCCACTCGCGGAAGCGGCTCATCTCCTCGGCCCGGCGCATGCGCAGCATACTCAAAAAGTTCAGCCCGACGGCCACAAACAGGGTCAGCGCCCCAACGACATGCAGAAATAAAGCGATACCATAGAAACTCATTGCAGCCACCTCTTTTTCATCGCAGGTCTTTGTCGTATCTTTATCAATCGTTCTGACTATAGAATACTGAGGTGGCGTCTTCTGAACGTTACCAGAAGCGTTACGAAAAATCTTGTAGTGTGATGTTCGTAACAGTAGAGAAAATGATGCATGGCACACGAGGAAATAGCAGTTGAGCGCAGCCCCGGCTCGCTCTGGCGCAACCGCGATTATCTGCTGCTCTGGCTGGGGCAGTCGATCTCGGCGCTAGGTACGGGCATATCGCTGCTGGCCTTTCCCTTGCTCATTCTGGCCGAAACACACTCGCCCACTGCGGCGGGCATCTCGGCGGCGCTGCAACAAGTCCCGCTGTTCCTCTTCAGTCTGCCCGCCGGGGCGCTGGTAGACCGCTGGGACCGCAAGCGGGTCATGCTGCTTTCGACGCTGGGGCTGCTGCTTTGCCTGGCAAGCATTCCCATCGCGCTGCTCGTCAGCGGCGGGCTTACGCTGGCGCAGTTGTATATCGTCTCTTTTGCCAGCGGCAGCCTGGTCACCTTCTATCAACCGGCCCGGCTGGGCGCGCTGACGCGGCTGGTTTCTAAAGAGCAGATGCCCACGGTGGTTGCCCAGAACGAGGGCGTCTACAGTGCCGTTTCGCTGCTCGCGCCATCGATCACCGGCTTCCTCTTCAGCGTCAGACGGCTGCTGCCGTTCCTTACCGATGCCTGCTCGTATCTGATCTTGCTTGGCTCGCTGCTGCTGATGCGCGGCCCATTGCAGGGCGAACGCCCGGCGGGGAACACACATCTGCTGCGCGAGATACGCGAGGGCGTACGCTGGCTCTGGGAACACGCGCTGCTGCGCGAACTGGCCTTTTTGTGGGGCTACATTGAACTGCTGCTCAGCGGCAGCGTGCTGATTGTGCTGGTGATTGCGCAGCAGCATGGCATTTCCACGGCGCTGGTGGGCCTCATTCTGGGCGTTGGCGGCCTGGGGAATCTGGCCGGAACGGTGCTGGGCGCGCAGGCCCAGCAGCGGCTTTCCTTTGGCTGGGCGCTGAGCGTGGCGCTGCTGGGATACCTCCTCGTCTGGCCGCTCTATGGCTTTGCCAGCAGCGCCATCTTCCTGGGCGCGGTGATGATCGGGTACGCGATGATCGACTCCGCTGCCGTGGTGGTCATCGCCAGCTATCGCCTGACCGCTGTGCCCGACCAGTTTCAGGGCCGAGTCAACAGCGTCTATCAACTCATCCCTTATGGGATGGTGGCGCTGGGGCAAGTGCTCATCGGCGTGAGCCTGCAACAATTTGGCGTCCTACCGACCGTCGGCTTGCTCTGGGCCGGGCTGCTGGCGCTTGCGCTGCGGCTGCTGCTGGGGCGAAAGCGACTGGCATAGCGATTGCGTTCTCGCTTTGTGGCGCGTCTCTTGCAGGGTAGAGACTGATTTTCTGTGTTCTCCCTACAGCTATGGCGGTATGTGCTCTGCACGAGGCGCCGCCCATTTTGGGCAGCCGAAAGGACGTGATGATTATGAGTAACGCTGGTTATCCAGACGAGCCAACCTATCCAAATATGCAGCCGCCCGTTCCCCAGGGGAACCAGGGTCCGGCTTATCAGTATCGTCCCAGCCATCCCAATGCATATCCGCCCGCAGGAAACCAACCGCCCGCTGAACCGATCTACCGGCCAGCGGATAACGTTGTGCGCGAATCCGATTATGGCGGCGCGCGCGCCGAAAGCCGCTATTCTAGCTATATGGATGAGCAAGGCAACGTCATCGAGCGCCGCCAGCAGATGTATCACGATACCAACCAGGAGCGCGCCAACATTCGCTCCTGGGCGACGGCAATCGTGTATTTCTTGCTGGGGCTGTTGGAGGTGGTGCTGGGGCTGCGCTGGCTTTTCCGCCTGCTGGGCGCTAACACCGACAACAGCTTCATTGCCTATCTCTACGGCGTCAGCCATCCCTTTGTTGCGCCCTTCAACGGCATTTTCAACGATCAAACGCTGGGCCACCAGGGCGTCTTCGAATTTTCGACGCTGATCGCCATGCTGGTCTACGCGCTGATCGCCTGGGGCGTGGTGGCGCTGCTCAACCTTTTCCTGCGGCCCGTGCCGCCCAGCACCGACAGCACCTTCACGACGCGCCGCCGCCAGTATTAAGCGCCTGGTGGCGCGGGACATGAGTCATCTCGAATTTTGAGAAGCCAGGTCCCGCCAACCGTCGCGGGGCGGCGCAGCGGGGTGGGCTGGTAGCGCCGCCTTCCAGGTGGCCAGCGCTGCGCTGCCGCGAGAGGTGCCCCTGTGTGCTCCAGGGCGACGGGCCAGCGGTTGGCCGCCTGGAAGGCGGCGCTACGAAAGCTGCCGCTGCACGGGGAGTTGGTTCCCCAAAATTCGGGATGACTCATGTTGACAGCGATTCTGTCAACTAGCCAGAGCAGGGCTTTCAAAGTCTAGCAAGCGCCGTGGCGCGTTGTGCCAGAGGCCATCCATCGTCAGTTGCAAGATTTCGAGCGCACGCGCCTGGCCCCAGCGGCGCGTGAACTCGCGGTAGTGCTGGCCGACCCGCCACAACACGCCAGCCAGTGCCACGCGCCATTCCTCGACGCTGTGGCCGCCATCCGTGGTCGTGTTTTTCTCCGTCCAGGTCATGGTCAGCAGGCGCAGCCCGCGTTCCAGGTCTATCGAGATGCCGTGATAGAGGACACGCGCGCCCGCAATGCGTAAGGTCGTGCCCGAACAGCGCACGCTGGCATAAGCATCCCACTGCGGTTCGGAATCGCGGCGATAGAACAGGACCGGCGGCTCGCGGTCCCGCTGCCAGGAGTCAGCGCGGCGGCTAAGCACCTCCTTCAGCAGCGTCTGCGCCTTTTCGTCAAAGAAATCTTCGGGATTGCGCGGCTGCGGCGGGCGCGCAGGTTTGCGCCGCTTTGCGCCGCGTGGGGCAGAACGTGGGAGGGCCGAGGTGGAAGCCGGGGAACGACGAGCAGCCGAGGGAGCGGAAACAGCGCGAGACATGGAAGACCACCCTTTCTGTAGCGCAGAGAAAGGCAGAGCGGCCATTCACCCGCCGGGCAAGACGCACGCGCCGGAGGGGCGAGCATGTAGCCCGCGCCCATCCGAGGCGGTGCGCTTCAACCCATCCAGGAGTATGGCCGCTGACGAGTCTTCCACCACAAAGCGATGATAGAATGACCATCAGCCCCGCTCCTGGCCTAACCAGGGATGGGGTGAATGGCATCATCAGTGTACACTCACCGATGGTGCCGTGCCGTTGCCAACCAGAACCAAATCGACGAACATCAAAGCAACCAGAGAACCAGAACAGTTCAAGTATACGCTGGTTGCTGTCGCCTGTCAAGACGTTGTGGTTGACGGGCTACTTCTTCTCAGATCGGAGGGTCGGGACACCTTCCACGTCGCTGAACACCAGCCGCGCATAGGGAGCATGACGGTGAGGGCTATAAGTATGCGGGACTCCCGCGTACAGCGAGGTCGTGCTGGCGCGCAAGTCCTGATGCAGCGCACAGGGACATTGCGGGTCAAGCGGCTGGGGGCAGGACTGAAGCCATGTACGCAAATGGGCCAGACCTTCTGGCTCCAGGACATACCACCAATACATCTCCCAATCCTCATCCCCTTCATAGGCCCAACAATCATGGCTATACACCTGCAAAATCCCGCGCTGGCAGTGCTGGCAGACCAGCAGAATGGTCGCGTCATGGACCACCGCGTGCCCAGGGGCGTCATGGGGGACACCTCGTTCCTTCAGCCGCAGCACTTCCGCCAGTCCCTCGCCGTCACAGACGGGACAAATAGGCAATACATACATCAGCGCGCTCCATCTCTTTTCCCGCCGGACACATTGCTTCGCTTTCGGTCGGCAGATAGGGCTACTACTGGGAAGCGGCCCACGCTCCCCGCAGGGATAACGCTACACGTCGCGCAAGCTAAAACACACTCCACATTATGTCACGCTTGCATGCCAGGGAGCACATCATTGATGTTAATCGCCGATGAGGCAGGGCACTGAGATGCCCTTGCATCGCGCGCCGCTCTGTTTTATACTGTCGGGTGGAGTGCATAAACTGAATCTCATGTTCTTCTTAAATGAACGGTGCCCGGCAGGGCAAGAACTCACCGGACCGCTTATAGCAGGCGGGTCCATCCTCATGCCCCGACTGACAACGGGTGCGGAGTATGGCCGGTGGGGTCAGGCCAGGCGCTGCGGTTCTTCGATGAAAAGTGCAGGTTCGACTCCTGCCTATGGCACCTTGTTATGCCATGGTAGCCCAACGGTAGAGGCATAGTCGAAGGCCACCCTCACATTCAAGTTCTCACTCCAAGCTGACTGTTGCCGTTGATCGCCAAATCGAGTGTTTGGGGTCTAGCATCGTCGAGGCCTCTGGTTCGATTCCAGTCCCCCCGGCCATTCATCGGGGGGTAGCTCAGTTGGTAGAGCGCGACGCTACTAAACTGAACCCCTGACTTAAACGTGTTGGCGTGCGCAAATGAGCGGCAAGCCGAAGCCCCGAAGTGTGCCATACCTCGGGGCTTCTACCATTACGAACGAAGAAAAAAGCGCACCTTATGACGCGGCGCTGATCTTACCTCGCAGGGCAATCAAGATGCCTATTCCCAGCAGCACCCACGCGGCCAGCACAAAAGGCACATAGCTGAGCGGCGCGTCTCCTGGGGAAACGAAGAGTGCCAGGAAGATGCCGCCGATCAGCAGCGTGCTCAGCGCCGGGCAGATGCCATGCCGCAGCAGGCTGAAGCTTGCGCGGCGCTTGCGCAGGAAAAAGCGAATGCAGGCAATGTTGACGAGCAGATAGATCAACAGGACAAAGAGCGCGTCCAGTACGGCCAGGAAGCCAAAAGCGTTGATCGGTTCCAGCGCCACGCCCAGCGCGATGCCGCAGACCAGGCCAAAGAGGCAGAGCGCGGTGATCGAGCCGATGGGCGTCTGGCGCGTGGCGTGCAGCCGCGTCGTCCAGCGCGGCAGCAGGCCGTCAAGCCCAACGGTATAGATGATGCGCGCGCCGCCGTTGATGATCGCCAGGGCTGCCCCAAAGAACGAGAACGTGCCCGCCAGATCGATCAGCACGGTGAAGGCATCGCCGCTGAACCGATGGCTGATGGTATCGAACGGCGCGGCGTTGTTAGCGTAGCTGCTCGCTCCGGTTGCCATGTTATTGATGCCATAGCCTACTGTCGCCACATAGGCCATCAGGATATAGAACAGGCCCACCACAATCATAGAGCCGAACACGGCGCGCGGGATGTTGCGGTGCGGGTCGCGTGTTTCGCCGCCCAGCGTGGCCGCCGTCTCGAAGCCAATGAAACTGAGCACGCCCAGGATGATGCCTGCCGTCAGATTGCCGTTGGCGGGAATCAGGCTCACACCAAACGGCTCTGCCGTCAGCCCGCCCTGGCTGCCCACATGCAAGAGGACGATCAACGCCAATATCAGGCAGACCCCAATCTCGAAGGCCAGAAAGGTCAGGTCAACGCTCAACGATTGGCGGATGCCGATGTAGCAGATGGCGTAGCTGATGCCGATGGCCGCCACAAAATAGAAGCTCCAATGCAGATTCAGGCCGAACCAGCGAGCCACCAGCGTTTGCAAGTTGGCGCTCATCAAGATGAAGGAATAGGGCACGCCAAGCGCAATAGCGATCAGGCCAATCCAGCCAACCAGAAACCCCAGGCGCGGGCCAAGCCCCTCGACGACGAAGGTATAAGCCGAGCCGCTGGAGGGAATCACCCGCGACATCTCGCTGTATTGATTCGCCATCAGCAGCGCCACCACAAACCCGACCACATAGCACAAGGGGATGGCCGCGCCGACATATCCGGCCTGCGGGATGGTATTGAAGAAGACCGAAGCGGCAGGCGACATGACGGCCACCGAGATGACGATGGCGTGTCGCAGGCCAAGGGTGCCCGCCTTGAGGGTTGTGGAGGGGGCGGCGATAACTGGGCGAGAAGAGGCTGTGTCGCTCATAAAAAGCGCTCCTTCAAGTGATGTTTGCTAAGGTCGCTGGCACATGATCGCCGCTGTTGGTAGCGCCGCCTTCCAGGCGGCCAACGTCTACCCGCCTGGAAGGCGGCGCTACCAACAGCAATTTCTCAGGCGGTGGCGGCCTGGGTATCGCTGGACGAGGGGATGGGGCCATCGGCATCGAAGAGGCGGCGCAGGTAGTCGTTGAGAAAAACGCCCTGGGGATCGAGCGCGGCCCGCACGCGCCGAAAGTCGTGCCAGCGCGGATAGAGCGCGGCCAGGCTTTCGGCAGTTTGCGTGTGCATCTTGCCCCAGTGGGGCCGTCCCTGGTAGCGCCTGAAGATGGCTTCGATCTGTTGGAAGTAATCGCGGTAGGGCATGCCGCGATACATATGCACGGCCACATAGGCCGATTCGCGCTGATAGGCCGGGCTGAGCCAGATGTCATCGGCATGCACAAAGCGACATTCCACCGGGAAATGCACGTCGAACTGCTCGCGGTTGATGCACTCCTGCACCTCGCCAATCACCGTCGCGAAGTGCTCCGCCGGGATGTTGTATTCCATTTCCTGAAAGCGCACCATGCGCGGCGTGGCATAGACGCGATGGCTGTAGTCAACCTCATCCACCGAGGCGATGGCCGAAGCCGAAAACTTGCTGATGGGCTTGCTCAGCCGGGGCATCAGGCGGCAGGTTTCCGAAAGCAGCCAGTAGACGCCGTTTTCCAGCACAATCTTGTTGAACTGGCCCCAGAGGTTGCTGCCGCTGGCCGCCGCCTCAGTCTCGTTGAGGAACTTGGCCTGCGTCCACTGCGTATACGGCATCCAGAAAAACTCGAAGTGGCTGTTTTCCTGCTTGTAGCGCTCCAGGTTGGTGAGGCAGTCGGCCAGCTTCTCGCGATGGCTCTGGAAGCGCAGCCGCTTGGCGGGCACGACGCGCAGCGTCACCCTGGCAATTACGCCCAGCGTGCCAACCGAGACCTGCGCCGCCTTGAAGATGTCGGGGTTGTGGTCGGGCGAGCATTCCAGCAGGTCTCCTGTGGCCGTCACCAGCGTCAGACCGGCCACCTGCGTGGCAAGTGTGCCAAAGCGAATGCCGGTGCCGTGTGTGCCGGTGCTGATCGCCCCGGCGATGCTCTGCACATCGATGTCGCCCAGGTTTTCCTGCGCCACGCCGCGCGCCAGCAGCGCTTCGCCCAGTTCCTTCAGCCGCGTGCCGCCCAGCACGGTGACCGTCTGGCGCTCAGCGTCCATCGACTCGATGCCCTGCACCTGATCGAGCGAGAGCAGCACGTCATCGGTCTGCACCAGCGGCGTGAACGAATGACCGGAGCCAACCACGCGCACATGCCGCCCAGCGCGCCCATATGCCCCAACCAGCCGCGCCAGTTCGTCGATGCTGCCCGGCCTGACAATCTCGCGCGGTCTGCCCTGCACCGAGCCAGACCAGTTATGCCAGCTTGTAGCCATAGGTTGTCCTCTTCTTGGGATGGAAACAACTAGATAAAGCACTGACCATCGCCACGATAGGTCGTCACCTCGTCCACAATTGCCCCATTCGAGACGAGCAGCAGGTGGGTGAAGCGCTCGCAGAGTTCACCGGCCTTGCTGTGCCGCAGAAAGATGGGGTCGCCAACCGCCAGGCGCTCTGGCCCGTCGTAGATGATAGGCGTCTGCACTTCGCCAGCCGCCTCCAAGGAGTCCAGCCGCGCGCCTTCCGGCAGATAGGGCCTGGGCAATTTGTCGCGGCCAGCCGCGCCAGAGGCGACATAGCCGCCGCCCAGGCAGGTGTAGATGGTTGGCGCGGCGCGGCGCACAATCTCGATGGCATAGCCCGCCGCTGGCCGATAGCGGAAGTTGTAATAGTTATCGAAGAGGGCAGGCGCGTAGAAGCCGGAGCCAACGGTAATTTCGGTGACGGCTGGTTCTTCGCGGGTGCTGGTGATGCTGCCGGTGCCGCCGCCGTTGACAAAGCGCAGCGACAGGTTATAGGACTTGATGAGGTCAAAGATCGCGCCGCGCCGTTCGGCCACATCGCGCACCGAACGGCCCTGAAGGAAGCGCACCAGCGCATTTTTCAGCGTTTGCTTGGGGTAGTGGTTGCCCACCCCGGCAATCTGGGCCTCGTAGCCCATGATGCCATCCAGCCAGACATGCTGCGATTGCAGAATACGCTCGATAATCGGGCGCGCCTGCTCAGGCGTGCGGATGGGCGAGCGCCACGCGCCGAAATGCAGGCCAGGCACAAGCAAGGACATATCCAGATCGAGGCAGAGCGGCAGGCGCACAGCGTAGCGATGGGCGACGCGCTCTATTTGCTCGACGTGGGCCACGCTGTCAATCATCAGCGTGATATGGCTGCCCGCTACCGTCGCCTGCGCCACCGCCGCAATGTCCAATTCATGCCAGCAGGGATAACCGATGAGCAGATCATCGAAGCCCTGCCTTGCCAGGAAGGCCGCCTCCTGCGCGCTGTAGCTCATGATGCCCTGAATCGCCGGGTCAGCGGCGAGCAACCGCCGCAGCACGGCCACGCTGCGCAGCGACTTGGAGGCCAGGCGGATGCGTTTGCCGCTGGCGGCAACGGGCGGCTGCAACTCCTCCCAGCCTTCGGCAGCGGGCACAGGCGGAACCCGCGTTCCCGCCTGTGCGCTTCCACCAGCGGCGCGCGCCACAATCTCGCGAACGTTCTGCGCCAGCAGGTCCAGATCAAGGTAGGCAAAGGGCATAGCGCGCCCACTAAAGACGCCCTTGTAATAGGTGTAGTCGCGCCGCAGGTGGGGCATGGGCGCGGCTGGTTGGGCGGGTGTGGGGCTGATCGTCATTTTCTCGGCCATAGAAGGGTCCTCCTTGTCGGCAGATGTGCTGCTCACGTCGTTGTGGCTACAGGAAACTCTCGTGGCGCTGCGCCTTCAGCCAGCGCAATCACCGCCGCAATCAGATGCTCGAGATCACGCCGGGACCGCTCCACATTGTGATCGCTGATAAATTGCAGAATCATGCCATCCAGGCCGCCAACCACAAAGCGCGCCAGTTCGGCCAGCGGCAGCGCGCACGCCTGGCTGGAGGTGGCATATGCTTCTTCGAACAAGGTCTGGACCACCGCGCAGTAGCCGTCGTATTGTTCCCTGGCGAGCCAGGCAGAATCGGGATGGCGCAGCGCGTAGAGCGTCAGTTCATATTGCATCACTTGCAGTTCAGGTGTTGCTTCCACATGCGCCCAGAACGCCCGCAGGCTTCCTGCAATGGCCTGGCGGATGCTGCCGCTGGTCGAGGCCACCTCGCGCACAATCTCGCGGGTCAGGCGCATCATTTCCTGCAACACGGCAAAGAGCAGGTCATCTTTGCTGCCAAAGTAGTAGCGCAGCATCGCCTGATTGACCCCAGCCTCGGTGGCAATCTTGCGGGTGGTCGTTTCGGCCAGGCCATCGCGCGCCAGCACGCGCACCGCAGCGGCGATAATCTCCCCCTTGCGCGCACCAACGGTCTGCAACCTCATCACTCGTTCCCTTTGCTGGCGCAATGCCTGGCAAAAATTATTCAAGCGAATGATTATATGATACGGATGAGGGCGCTTGTTGTCAATATGGCGCTATGAACTGTGCGTTAATCGAGGTGAAATACTTCGTCGAGTTCCTGCATGGCCTGGTCGGCGTGAAAGCCTGGGGGAATCTCGAAGAAGCCATCCATAAAGGTTTGCCAACGCTCGTTGGCTTCCTCGTGGGCCATGTTCGCTTGCGCCTGTGTAAAGCTCTCGTCTACCTCGACGTAGCCAAAGAGCATCCCATCGGGGCGCATAAAAAGGGAGTAGTTATGCCAGCCTGCACGCCGCAGGGCGTCCAGCATTTCAGGCCAGACGACCTGGTGACGGGCGCGATACTCAGCGATCTTTTCTTGTTTTACCTTGAGCAGAAACCCAACACGCTTCATGGGATGGCCTTCATGCTCATCTTTGGGCTGCCACTTTATTAAAACGTCTGGCCGAGCCACAAGAAATCGTAGGTGCCGTCGTTGT
This sequence comes from Ktedonobacterales bacterium, assembly GCA_035307385.1. Lineage (GTDB taxonomy): Bacteria > Chloroflexota > Ktedonobacteria > Ktedonobacterales > DATBGS01 > DATBHW01. Next base: position 59,979 of record DATGID010000026.1, read on the forward strand.
TCTTGCCAGCACCCATGCTTCCTTCATAACAGAAGCCACGACCAATGTCAGTGGTGGTTATTTGATGTATTAGACGTTTGAATCTCTGGTTTGGCACCTGAGAGGTGTGCTGACCACATACAATATTGACATCAGGCGCAAGGCTAACACGAAACCTTGCGCCTGATGCTCTATGAGCATAGAACCCCAAACGGTCAAAGATGCAGCAAATAGGCAAACCGACTCGTCGCACCTTTGCCCATTCTGGCCCTATTTATCTTGCGGAAGCATCTATAGGACGCCCTCCCGCGCGAATTTGCTGAATACGAGGGCGGAGTAGTCGCGTTGCAATCTCTGGGCTGGCCGCTGTCCCTTCCTTGTCATATATGATGAAATTCTTGAAATGCAGAAATCTGTCAACCATCCCGTCTACGATGGGGATGGTCTCGTGGTCAGTTTGAGCGGAATTGAGCATTCCACTTGTGTTCCAATTCCTGAGATGCCAATGCGAGGAGCAGAATATGACAACCTTGCATAAACCAATCGTCTATGCAAGTGAAAGGTTGTGCTACTGCGCCTCTGGATTCGCTCCACTTTGACCCCCGAGGTGCCCCAGCTTGTTCACTCAGATGGGATGAGAATACGATCCCATTCCTGAATGAGGCCGTCTGATTTCACCGCCTTTCCTCGCCTGGTAACACGCGCTCCGTTTTGCTGACACTCTTTGATACTCCACTCCTGGCGAAGGCGCGGATTTTTGAGAGCATCTTTGCTAAGGGTGCTTTTCTCCATTTTGTGCTTTCCTCCTTCATACTGGTTGGGAGGGAAGCAGCACTGTTATGTCGATGGCCTTTTAACGGTTTGCTTGTCCGCCCTATACACGCTGCTTCCAGTTGGCGAGTCGATATGGGCCATCTGGACGGACAACCGTCAGATCACTGGCTACCGGTCTATGTTGCCGTACTCCTTTGAATCAAGGTTCACCATGTCTCAAAATCGCTTGGGACACTCGTGCCTTTGCGTGAGATCAAGGTTCATCCAAGGGCTTGCTGATCCTCACTGGTGATGGAAAGGGCTTAGCTCGCCGGGCATGTGCCCGCGGGATTTGCCAATGTGAGGACCAGCCCCATGCGGTAACACCAGACCTGCTGTAGTTCGGCCATCAAGCCTGCATAAGTTGCATGCTTCCCAGGTCTTAAACAAAAGGTGAGGGCACCGGATTTGCGTCGAACCTCTAAACAGCCATCAGAGGGGTTGGATGAACGAGCTTCTGGTTCCAGGTTTTTCTTTTGTCTCTCAATGGCGGGCATCATTTTTGGTCCGCGAGAGAACATGAGTGAGGCAGCTTGCCTGTGCTGGGAGCGGATTCTCATCAGAGGGCGAGGGGGAGGTGGGAGAACATGCTGTTTGGATGCTGCTTTGGACAAGCCAAGGAAGCAGAACTGCTCGAGCAACAACCCGAGCATGTGCACCAAAACGATGATGATCTTGGCCGCTTTGAGCGAGGCGTGCGCGGCTCTCCTGCATCGAGTCAGAGCCAGCTCCGCGAGGTAACGGTCCTCGAGGTCGATGAAGTGACACATGCGATACTCCTTTGTGGTTTAAACCCTGTTAGATACAAACTATCTAACTATATTCCAGTGTAGCATGCTTTTACATCAAAATCAAGCGATAAACACGGTTTTTATCACGTTTATATACACAATAAAATTGTATAGTTCTACATGCTAAATAATGATAATCCCGGTAATTCCAAGACATGAGAAAAGAGCGCACAATAGCAACTTTGAATACCGAGCTTGATGAGATAAGTGATGTAGGAGGGCGATAGCAAGAACACTTCAGAAGTGGAGCCATCTCCAGTTGATGGCTGTTATTCTCTCTATGAGAGTTTAGTACACCAAAATATCGGCAATACTCTTGGTTTTACGCTGTTTTCTCTCTGGTAAAAATCAATACTTCTAATATGTATTTTATGGCTAATAGCTAAATATTAGAATTGTATTAGCATCAATAAAAGCCATGAAAAATATTGCATTATACGAGATTCTATGTTAGAATAGATAACAATCTCAATGGATGATTAGTTGTGTACCTTGGCGACCATGCTCCTTTCCAGAATTGCGCTTTTGCAGATTCTTGAGAAGAAAGGGACGACAGGTATCTGGGGAGTTGAGAAGCGTTATCTGTACGTGACCTGGGGAGACTGACCTCGCCAGGAGATGAGAAACAGATCAATCACCAGGAGGGTTCATTACAGTTAGACACGGAGGTAGCTTTCTCAGTGAAACGGGCTTCATTATTCGGGAAGGAGCGGGACTAGCGAGGAACGATTTGGTCACACAAGTAGGCTAGATTAAGAGTGGGTAATCGTGTATAATTAACAAAACGCTACCCCGCTAGTCTCCTTGTGCAATCCAACTCGAGAGGTGTGGCCTCTCAGACGTCATGTTTGATCCGGATCTCTGCCGAAGTAAGACTCGGTTTGTCGGTGACGGATAGCCAGGTGCCTAATTCGACCGGGAACATGACGAACACGGCAGAGCGGAATTAGGGCTGGCCTCTGAGAGAGGACGGTTCTGATGGCAAATGACGCTTCTCCCGCAAATGGTTCTGGGTCTAGGAGGTTCAGGAGTGGCAGGTTTCGTAGGCGTCGTTTGCCTCCCAGGTACAACATCAAGGAACCTGGATGGCGTACGCGGGGACAAGTGCCTGAAAATGGCGGGCGAATTGAGGGATGGCCTCCTCTTTTAGTCAAGAGGTTGGTCGAGGAATTGATCGTTGACCAACGCACTGACAGGAGAGTACGAGTATTCACGACCATCAGCGCAGTGCTCCTCTGGATAGGAGTCACCATTGCTGGAGTGATCCTCTTATTCCTCAGAGGTGTTTGGTATCTCGCCGCTGGAGCACAGATTATATTAGTGCCGCTTGGCATTATTTTAGGGTATTATTACAAGAAGAGGAAAGGCTCTATCTTGGAAAAAGCCTCCGCCCAGATTTTTGGGAGGCAGAAACGGGACTTTTCTTAGCAGCTACTAAAGGAGCGGAGTGAATGATCTTCTCTTCTAGAAAGTCGCTCATTCACCAGACCCGATGCCAACTGCCTTGTGTTGTGCCATGTAGCTTGCTCATATATTTGCTCCGAAGCCAGGTTCCCGTAGGTTGTTTCTTCGTATGACTTTTGCTCCAGGGGAAAGCTTTGTGCCTTGAGGAGCATCGTTTTGAGGGGCTTGGCATCCCATGCGTTTCACAGCGAAATATACATGATGTCGAGTGTAGGATGGCTGGCTTTGTCTCCAGGTCTCTTGTTTGAGACCAGGGGATGAGAGTTAGAGGGATGAGGCGTTTTTCGTTACCTTAGTTCTCGAGGAGGGGCTTTCTCATGGCGAAGAGGACAGTAATGGATCAGGATCGCGTGAAGACTGGCAAGGATGTCGATGACACGTCTACTTCTTACAAGATTCAGTTCGAGTTCTCCCTTGCTGCCAAGAGGCGGCTTGAGGACCTGATGCGGAAGATCGGTGCAAAAACAAGGGCAGAAGTGGTGCGTAATGCCCTCAGGTTGTATGAGTGGATCATCGATCAGGTTGAGGATGATATGGTGATTGTGGTGGAGGACAAGTCGGGGCGGACGATCTTTCGTATTCCTGCCTCCACCCTGCGGCAAGTGTAAGTGGCCTCTGAGAGATATCTCTCAGAGGCCACTCTCTGGAAGGAGGCATTTCCCTAGAAGCTTCTCTGTGACCCTCCCAATGGAGTGGACAATTGAGGGCGCCAGGATTTCTTGTTCCCTCACTTCGCATCACCTTCGTATCTATTGGCTAGGGGCTGGATCAATTTTCCTGCCGCCTGGTCCTATTGAGTATTTCCCAATTGGTTCTATCCATAGACAGCAGGACATCGCGCTTTGCAAGCAGACGAGAAAGCAAGCGATAGATAGATCGCTTTGTGGATAGAGGTCAGAGGTAGGCACACCGTCTGTAGCTTGAGCTACGGACGGCTGCGCTCTGTGGTGCTACAGTCTGTGGTGAGACTCCGCAGAAATATCATGAAGCGGCTGCATTCACCAGGAGCACCACACTATGACAGACCTCCTTGCCTACGAGCATAAGCAGATTCCCTGGTATCGCACGATGCGCGCGACGGTGCCGGTCCATTTTCGGGAGCAGGACCAGACCTGGGAACTGTTTCGCTATGACGATATCGCCTCCATGCTTGCCGACCCTGAGCGCTTTTCTTCAGACTTCAAAGAAGATGTCGAGTGGGATAGACCGATAGACAGGTCGATGATCGGCACCGACCCTCCGCTGCATTCCAAGCTGCGTGGGCTGGTGGCCCGCGACTTCACGCCCCGCGCCGTGGCCCAGCTTACGCCGCGCATCACCGCCATTGCCCATGCATTACTCGATCAGGTCGCCTCTGCCGGAACGATGGATGTCGTCAAGGACTTTGCCGACCCGCTGCCGGTGATCGTGATCGCTGAACTGCTGGGCGTTCCGGCTCAAGAGCGGGCGCGCTTCAAAGCCTGGTCCGATACGCTCATTCAGGGGTCGTTCGAGGACCGGCGAAAAGCCCGCCAGCGCGGCGTGCATGATGTCGCCGCCGCCACTGTGGATGAGATGTGCGCCTATTTCGAGCAGATGATCGAGGCGCGCCGCCGCCAGCCAGAACACGATTTGATGAGCAAGCTGATCGACGCGCAGCTTGACGGAGAAAAACTCAGTCAGAAAGAACTGCTTGGCTTTTGCATTCTGCTGCTGGTGGCGGGAAACATCACCACCACCAACCTGATTAGCAGCGCCATCATTTGCCTCGACGAGCATCCTGATGTGACCGAGCGCCTGCGCGCCGACCCGAAGCTCATCCCAGGAGCCGTCGAAGAAGCGCTGCGCACGCGCTCCCCGGCGCGCTTTGTCATCCGCCGGGCAACCACGCCCACGCGCCTGCGCGATCAGCAGATTCAGGCTGACCAGACGGTCATCGCCTGGCTGCATTCGGCCAACTTCGACGAAGAGGTCTTCCCTGAGCCGGAACGCTTCGACATCGAGCGCCCGCCCAACCGTCACCTTGCCTTCGGCTCTGGCATCCATTTCTGCCTGGGCGCGCACCTGGCGCGGCTGGAAACCAGATGCGCGCTGGAAGCGCTGCTGGAACGCCTGCCAGACATCAGGCGAGTGCCCGATGCACCGCTGGAGATGATTGACAGTTCCATCATCTATGGCGTCAAACACGTGCCGGTGACGTTCACGCCAGCGGGCATCTCCACGTCGCAGAGGGCAGCCATGGCAGGCTAGCGTTCCCACGCGAAGCACGCCACGTTTCAGGAAAAGAGTTGCTCGCGGCGCAGGTGCGTATAAAAGATATACTTCGTGCCGCAGTAGACCGATTTGGCGCACTCAATCGGCTGAGAGCGCTCGGTCAGCGTCGTGCGCCGGATATAGAGCACAGGGCTGCCCACGGGAATACGCAGCAGTTGGGCCTCTTCGGCCCCGGCCAGCCCGGCCTCCAATTCCTGCTCGGCCTCCATCAGCGGCACGCCATATTTCGATTCCAGCAGCCGGTAGAGGGAGTTTTGTTCTAAATCTTCTTCCAGCAGTTGCTCGCAGCCCTTGAAACTCAACTGCGAGCGTTCGATAGCCAGCGGTTCGCCATCGGCCAGGCGCAGACGCTGCACACATACCACCAACTGCCCCACATTCAGGCGCAGCTTTTCGGCAATGTCCTCAGTGGCCGGGACCATCTGCACCGACAACACTTTGGTGCTGGGCTGCTGGCCGCGCGCGCGGATGTCTTCGGTAAAGCCGGTCAGGCGCAAAAGCTGCTGGGTAATCTTATGGCGGGTCACAAACGTGCCTTTGCCCTGCTCGCGGTAAAAGACGCCCTCGTTGACCAGATCAGTGATGGCCTGGCGCGTGGTCATGCGGCTGATGCCATAGGTGTCGCTGAGTTCACGTTCGGAAGGGATGAGATCGCCAGGCTTCCATTCCCCAGAGCGAATCTTTTCGCGTAAGATTTCTTTCAATTGATGATAGCGTGGGACCGGGCTATGCCGGTAAATTGTGCCCATGCGCTCAGCCTATCCTTTCTAACCTACCTGTCACTTTCCAGATATTATATAAGATAGCAGGCGGTACGCATAGCCTGATACAAAGTGAAGGGTTGATTTTCTGCCGCCAATATGGTACTACTAGAGCGGGTGGTATAATTGGTATATTGTATAGACCACCTGTCTTCTATGAGTATGTCAGATTCCCGGCTGGCTGTCAAGTTGCACCGAAAGGGGGCATCGACGCATTTCACCCGCTGAGGCGAACCCGCAGCATTTCAAGTGGAGAAGGTATTCATGCGAGTGACGTTACAAGGCGCCCATCTGGTGGACGCTCAGTTTGAGCTTCCTGGTAGCAGCATCACGCTTGATGGCGAGCGTATTCAGGCCGTTGGCGAGCCTGGCAGTCTAGCAAGCACGGTCATTGATGCCACCGGGATGATCGTCATGCCGGGATTTATCGATGTACATACCCATGGTGGGGGCGGCTACAACTTACATACCGTTGATCCTGAAGAGATTCTGGCGTATGGGCGCTGGGCACCAGAAACCGGCGTCACCTCGTTTCTTGTCGGCGTGGTCGGCATGCCTGGCGCGCTGCCCGAAGCCCAGTTGCAAGCCGCCGTGGCGGCCATCGCATCCAGAGAGGCGGGCGCAGGCGCGGAGCCGCTGGGCATCCACCTCGAAGGGCCTTATCTGAGCGCCAAGCGGCGCGGCGCGCATCTCGTTTCCTGGCTGCGCGCGCCCGATGTCGCTGAGATCGAGCGCGTGCTGGCGCTGACCAGGGGGCATCTGCGGCTGATTACGCTGGCCCCCGAACTGCCCGGCGCGACGGCCATGATCGAGCGGCTCATCGCCGCTGGGGTGACGGTCAGCATCGGCCACAGCGACGCCACCTATGAGCAAACCCAGGAGGCCATTCGCCTGGGCGTGACGCACGCCACCCACTGCTGCAACGCCATGCGCCCGCTGCATCACCGCGACCCTGGCCCGCTGGGGGCCATTGCCCAGATACACGACATCTCTGGCGAATTGATTGCCGATGGCGTGCATGTGCATCCGGCGATGATGAACATCGTCATCAAAAGCCTGGGGGCAGAGCGCACCATCGTCATCACCGACGCGCTTTCGGCAGCGGGGCTGCCTGATGATACGCCGTTCGAGTTTGCCGGGCAGCCCGCTCAGCTTGTGCAAGGCGCGGCGCGGCTGGCCGATGGCACGCTGACCGGCAGCGTGCTGACGATGGATCAGGCGCTGCGCAACATCGTGCAGATGACCGAAGCCACGCTTCAGCAGGCGGTGGGCATGCTCACCGTGAACCCGGCCAGGGCGGCGCGCGTTTCCGAGCGCAAGGGGCGTTTGCAGGCTGGCTATGACGCTGATGTCGTGCTGTTGGATAGCTCGCTGACGCTTCAGGCCACATTCTGCCAGGGCAAACTGGCGTATGCCAGCGACGCCTGGCGCGAGCGCCTGAGCGCCGCGCTGGATGCAACCGATGCGGGCGCGCTGGTGGCGCGGCCAGAAAGAACCCGCCCGTCCTCGGCAGGCGATGTGCCTGCCGAATAGGGGCCAGCGGCTCACAGCGTGCGCGTCACTTTGTGCAGCCCACGCGGCAGATCGGGGTTGATGCCTCTGGCAAGCGCGAGTTGGAGGGCCAGGCACTGGCCGGGCAGAATGGCGTTGAGGGGGCTAAGCCATTCGGGCACTGGCCCCGCGATGGGCAGCGGCGTTTTGGCGAGCGCCAATGCCTGGGGCACATCGGAGATAACCAGCAGTTCAGCGCCCAACCCTTGCAGGGAAGCGGCCAGATCGAGCATATCGTCGTATGCCTGGCCCGCTGGCATCACCAGGATGACCGGCGCGCCGGGGGCGATGGTGGCGATGGGGCCATGGCGAAAGTCCGCCGAAGAATAGCCGGTTGCCATCACATAGGTCAACTCTTTGAGTTTGAGCGCCAGTTCAAAGGAGGTTGCGTAGTTATAGCCGCGCCCGATGATGACGCACTGGTCCATATAGCGGTAACGCTCGACGCGCTGGGCCAGATCGCGCGTGCCCTGCAAGGTCGCTTCCAACACGGCTGGCAGGCGATATAGTTCATCCAGGCGCTGCGCCTCGCCGCTCCAGAGGGCGGCGAAAGTGGCGAGCACGGTCAGTTCGGCGGTATAGGTTTTCGTAGCGGCGACGCTTTGTTCCGGGCCAGCGTGCAGGTCCACCACATGATCGGCAATCGCCGCCAGCGGGGAGGCGCTGTCGTTCGTAATTGCCAGGGTAGGCCGTCCCTGCCGCTTTCCTTCTTCCAACACAGCCAGAATGTCGGGCGACTGGCCGGATTGCGAGATGCCAACGACCAGCGCGCCAGCCAGGCGGGGGGCAGTTTTGTACAGCGTATAGAGGGACGGCGTGGCAAGTGAGACGGGATGCCCGGCCAGCGCCGCCCAGGCATAGGTCGCGTAGAGGGCCGTGTGGTCTGAGGAGCCACGCGCCGCAATCAACGCATACTCAAAGGGTGGAAGCGCGCCGATAATCTGCGCGATATGCGGCGCTTCGGCCTCCAATAACTGACGGATGACAGCGGGCTGGCTGGCGATTTCTTCGGCAAGCAGCGAGGACATAGCAACTCCTCTCATCATTCCTGAGTGCTTTTTTAACGGTATCACACCCATTGTAATGGATTTCTGGTCTAGTGGTCTAGATGTCTTGACAAATAGACCTAAACCAGATACACTATATTTCAGCAGCCAATCGGGAGAAAAAGAGGGCCTCGCCAGGCGTCCTGCCTGGCACAAGCGCCAGGCGTCCTGCCTGGCACAAGCGCCAGGGGTGCGCCTGGCACAAGAGAAAGGAGTGGCCTGGTTTCCTGGAATTATCACGATACATGCTCTGGTGGTTCGTTCACCAACATCCTGCCTCAAGATCAGCAGAGAACAAATACTCCGGCGTTAGGAGGTTGTGCATGGCTTCCCACGTTTTCCCTCAGCGAAAGGGCAAAGCAGTTCTGGTTTTGGGTATTTTGCTGGCGCTTGCCACGCTGCTACTTTCGGCCTGTGGCAACAACACCAGCAATAATTCCGGTCCCAAAATCCTGAAGGCTATTGCCAATACCAATGGCAGCTACACCGAGTCCTTCAGCCCCTTCGGGTCGAACCCCAATGATGGCACCTTTATGATTTATGAACCTCTGGAGTTCGTTGATGCCATCAACGGCCAGGAAACGCCGATGCTGGCTACCGGCCATTCGTTCAGCACCGACAACACGCAACTGACGTTCACCATCCGCCAGGGAGTCAAGTGGTCGGATGGACAGGCGTTCACTGCCGATGATGTGGTCTTCACGTTCAACCTGCTTCAGCAGTATCCAGCAGCCGATAGCAACGCGCTGTGGAGCTACCTGAGCAGCGTGCAGAAGACTGACGCGAATACCGTTGTCTTCACCTTCAAAAAAGCCGATCCGCCGCTGCTGCCCTACATTGAGGGGACCAACATCGTTCCCCAGCATACCTGGCAGAACGCGGGCGATCCCACCAAGTTTGTCAATGCCACTCCGGTTGGCACCGGCCCGATGAAGCTGAAGAGCTTCACCCCACAACTGATCACCCTGGAAAAGAACACCAGTTATTGGCAGGCCGACAAGGTGAAGGTTGACCAGGTGCAATACCAGGCGGTTGGGAACGCGCAAGCGGCGATTCTGGCGCTCACCAGCCATCAGGTCGACTGGTCCGGTGTCTTCAGCCCGGCGGTCAATACATTCGTGCAAAAAGACACCACCCACAACCATCAGTACATGGTCCCAGTGGCTCCGGTCAGCCTGATTTTGAATCAGACGATCTACCCGCTCAATCAGTTGCCAGTGCGCCAGGCCATCAGCGCCGCACTTGATCGCCAGCAGATGTCCACTGCCGGTGAGGCGGGGCTGGAGCCGGTGATCAGCCCGACCGCGTTGACGGCGGGGCAAATCTCGGGTGGATACGAGGACCCGCAGTTCTCCAGCCTGTCATTTGGCGCGCCTGACCCGGCCAAAGCCGATCAGTATCTGACCAGCGCCGGTTACACCAAGGGCGCGGATGGCATTTTCGTTGACCCGAAAGGTCACAAGCTGTCGTTCGCCGCTGAGGTGCCAAGCGACTTCAACGACTATGTGCAGAACCTGCAAATCGCGTCGCAAAACCTGAAGGCGGCTGGCATTGACCTCCAGGTCAAGCAGGTCTCAGACGACGCCTACTTTGGTGATCGCGGTGATGGCAATTACCAGATCATGATGGTTGGCGCGCTGTATGGCCCGACGCCGTTCTACTACTTCAACGACATTCTGAACAGCGCCAATATCGGCAAGGGTGGCCTCAACTGGCCGCACTGGAACGACCCGGCTACCGACCAGTTGCTGAACCAGTATGCCACCTCGACTGACCCGAACGTACAGAAGCAGGCCCTGTTTGGTATCGAGAAGATCATCGTGAACCAGTTGCCGATTATTCCGCTGCTGGGCGCTATCGAGTTCTTCGAGTATACGACGGTCAACTGGACTGGCTGGCCCACGCCCGACAATCCGTATGCCATCGGCTCCCCGTACACGCGGTCTCCGGGCGACAACTCGCAGGTGATCTTGCACCTGACGCCAGCTTCCTAAGCCCCCTCTGGAACCCTCCTCAGCTTGAGGGGATGGCCTATTCCGGCCATCCCCTCAGTCTCAAATGCGCCAGGGGCAGGGGGTCTATCCACGGGGTATATGATGGTGCCGAACCTGATCTATGCGCTGGTGCTGGTAGTATGTTCCCCAGATGCCACAGAGCGGGCGCTTATCCTCTGAAGGAGTTAGCTTTATGCGCCACTTGATCCGCCGCCTGACCATCTATCTCCTGGCGGTCTGGGCTGCTGTTACCCTCAATTTTTTTCTGCCTCGCCTGGTGCCAGGCGACCCGGCCTCGGCGCTTTTTTTTCGGCTTTCGCAGCACGGCTCAGTGAGTCCCAATCTGTTGAACGCTCTGAAAATTGAGTTTGGGGTGGATACCAAAGACCCCCTCTGGGTCCAGTATTTCCAGTATCTGAATAATCTGCTGCATGGGAATCTTGGGGTTTCGACGACATTTTTCCCCAACACCGTGGCTGACGTGATCAACCAGAATATCAGGTGGACACTGACGCTGCTGACGGTTAGCGTGTTGATCAGTTTCGCGCTGGGCACACTCATCGGCATCTTTATGGCCTGGAGGCGCGGCTCAGCATTTGATACCACGCTGTCTTCCCTGATGACCTTTTTCTATTCGCTGCTCTATCCGTGGCTGGCCTTCGTGGCGCTCTATTTTTTCGCCTTTGTACTCGGCTGGTTTCCCGTGCTGGGGGGCGGCTATGACGCTTCGCAATACACCCCCGGTTGGGACCCTGGTTTTATTTTGGATGCGGCCTATCATGCCATCCTGCCCGCCTTCACCATCGTGCTTTCGACCATCGCAGGATGGATGCTGACGATGCGCAACACGATGATTACAACGCTTTCTGAGGATTATGTGATGATGGCAAAGGCGAAGGGCCTCACCTCGCGCCGCGTGATGTTCGCTTACGCGGCGCGCAACGCCATCTTGCCCAGCGTGACCAGCTTCGCCCTCGCGCTTGGCGGGGTGATCGGTGGGCAACTCTTTGTCGAAGCGATTTTCTCGTATCCCGGGATTGGCTTCTCGCTGTTTCAAGGCATCCAAAACGACGACTTTGCGCTGACGCAGGGCATTCTCCTTCTGGTGATTCTGACTACCGTTGTGATGAACCTGATTGCTGATCTGCTCTATACGGTGCTTGATCCGCGCGTTCGCCAGGAAAGGAGCGCATAGCAGTGAGCCAGTCGCCTCCTTCGCCATTAGTGCCAACAACGCTTGGCGAGCATGATTCTCTCTCTTCCGCGCCCGCGCTCCAGGGGAAGCCCAAGACGCCCCTGGCCGCCGGGCTGGCGATCATCCGAGCCGGGCTATCTGCCTTCTGGCACACGGTGACCATCAATGGGAAAGTGATGGCAGGCTCGGCCATCATCGGGTTCTTTGTGCTGGTGGCGCTCTTCGGGCTGATCTTCGTGCACCAGGACCCCCTGGCCTATACGTCAGACCTGGTTGCCGCGCCTTCAGCAGCGCACTGGTTGGGCACAAACCAGGCTGGCAATGATGTGTTTATTCAGATGTTGGTAGGCACACAGGTAACACTCTTCTGGTCGTTCGTGACCGGGCTGGCGGTGCTGGTCATCTCGGCCACCATTGGCCTGGTCAGCGGCTATTTTGGCGGGGCGGTAGACGACGTCTTCTCGGTGATCATCAATGTCTTTCTGGTGATTCCCTCCTTGCCACTGGCGATTGTCGCCTCGCAATATTTCGCCAGAACGGAGGTCACTATCGCTGTCGTGGTTGCCCTCACCAACTGGCCGTGGGGCGCGCGGGTCATCCGCGCGCAAACGCTGTCGATGCGCAGCCGCGAGTTTGTGACGGCGGCGCGCGCTGGCGGCGAGCGGTCATGGCGGCTGATTTTCGCCGAGATTTTGCCCAATCAAGTTTCGATTGTGGCGGCCAACTTTGTTACCACCACCATTCAGGTGCTGCTGGCAATCGCTGGCCTGGAGTTTCTTGGCTTTGGCAGTACGTTGACGGTGAGTTGGGGCACGATTCTGTACGGGGCATATAATCAAGGCGCCCTGATTCTGGGGGCCTGGTGGTGGTTCGTGCCCCCTGGCCTGTGCATCGCCCTGCTGGGGTCAGGGCTGGCGCTTCTGAACTTTGGGATCGATGAGCTTGCCGACCCGCGTTTGCGCCGCGAACGCCCGGCGAAAAACACCAACAAGAAGGCGGTGGCATGATGGATGTCAGCTATCAAAAGCAGCCCTTGCTGGAGGTGAAGCACCTCAGCGTTGATTATCTGGCAGGCAATGGTACCGTGCATGCCGTGGACGATGTGAGCTTCACCTTGCGGCGCGGCGAAATCCTGGGCCTGGCAGGCGAAAGCGGCAGCGGCAAATCGACGCTGGCTTATGCCATCGCGCGCCTCTTGAATCCGCCCGCCGTGATTACGGGCGGCGAAGTGCGCTACTATCCGCCCGCGCGGCCCGCTGAAGCCATCAACGTGCTGGGGCTGTCGCCCGCGCAACTGCGCGCCTTTCGCTGGAATGATCTGGCAATAGTCTTTCAGAGCGCCATGAACGCGCTCAATCCGGTGATGAACATCGGCGCGCAAATTGTCGACGTGCTGGCAACACACCGCCCGGGGATGAGCGCGAAACAGCGCAGAGAACGCGCGCTGGAACTGCTGCGGCTGGTGGGCATCGCGCCGGACCGAATTAACAGCTACCCTCACGAACTGAGCGGCGGCATGCGCCAGCGCGCCGTCATCGCCATTGCCCTGGCGCTGAAACCTGACATCATTATTATGGACGAGCCAACCACGGCGTTGGATGTGGTGGTGCAGCGCGAGATTCTAGCCGAGATTATGGCGCTGCGCAAGGATTTCGACTTTTCAGTCATCTTCATCACGCATGATCTTTCGCTGCTGCTGGAGCTTGCCGATCAGGTGGCGATCATGTACGCCGGGCGCATCGTGGAAAAGGCCACGCAGCGCGAACTATATAAGGAGCCGCGTCACCCCTACAGCTATGGCCTGATTCACTCATTCCCCAGCCTGCACGGCCCACGCCGCAGGGCGCTGGGCATCCCTGGCTCGCCGCCAGACCTGCGCGACGCACCCGCTGGCTGCGCCTTCCATCCACGCTGCCCCTTTGCCACCATCGATTGCACAACGGCGCTGCCGCTGCTGCGGCCAGTCAGCGCCGGAACCACGCAGCAAGTCGCCTGCCATCTCTATGACCCTCAATTCACGGCGGAGCCGCCGACCACGGCGGCCATTGCCGCAACGTATGAAGCCAGAGCAGAAGGGAGCGGTGTCCGATGAGCCTTCCTGAGCAGACAGCCCAAACCACGGATGCTGCCAACTCTGGAGCACCCATTCTGGAGGCGCAGCATCTTCGGAAGCTGTTCCCGCTGCGACGGCTGAATCCCTTCGGCCCGCAGCGCGCAGTTCACGCCATCGAGGATAGCTCGCTGGCGCTGTATCCGGGGCGGGCCACCGCCCTGGTCGGCGAAAGCGGCAGCGGCAAAACGACGATTGCGCGCATGCTGGCGCGGCTATATGAGCCGACGGCGGGCAGCGTTTTCTTCAAGGGCGAAAAGATCAACATGAAGAGCAGAATCGGCCTGCGCTCTTATCGGCGGCACATTCAGTTGATCTTTCAAGACCCGTTTGGCTCGCTGAATCCGGTGCATGATGTGCGCTATCACCTGAGCCGCCCGCTGCGCATTTATGGGCACGCGCGCAGCCAGGCGCAGGTCACAGAGCAAGCTCTCAGCTTGCTCAAGCGCGTCAACCTGACGCCAGCAGAACAGTTTCTGCGCAAGTTCCCGCATCAACTCAGCGGCGGCCAGCGCCAGCGCGTGGCGATTGCCCGCGCCCTGGCGGTGCAGCCCGACGTGCTGCTGGCCGATGAGCCGGTGTCGATGCTGGATGTGTCCATCCGGCTGGATATTCTCAATTTGCTGCTGCGTCTGAAGGAAGAAGAGCGGCTGGCGCTGCTCTACATCACGCACGACATCGCCAGCGCCCGCTACTTCGCGGAAGAGACACTGGTGATGTACGCGGGGCAAATGGTGGAAGGCGGGCCAAGCGAAGAAATCACCCAGCGACCCAAACACCCCTATACGCAGCTTCTGCTTTCGGCTGCGCCCGACCCTGACCGCGTCATTCTGGAGGGGCAAAGCCTCGCAAACATGCCAGCGCGCGGCGAAATCCCCAGCCTGGTCAATCCGCCCAGCGGCTGCCGCTTTCATCCGCGCTGTCCACACGCCATGCCGATATGCAGGCAACGCTTCCCGGAGCGCACGGAGCTGGGCGGGGGCCATTGGACGCATTGCTTTCTCTATGGCGGGGAAGCCAGCCAGGCGGAGGCTGGCAATGCGCCCAGCGCCACATCCGTGCCCGCCGAGTGATGCTTCACACCAGATGGTTAGCTGTTGCTCAGCGGGTCGGCGGGAAGCGGGCCAGGTAATATGCCGTTCGCCAGCGGGTCTGGCTCTTGACCAGGGACGGTTGTCGGCGGAAGCATGGAGGGCGGCGCGGCTTCCACGGCTGCGCCACCGCCAGGGGGCACTTTCCACTGATCGTCCTTTAACTGTTCCTTGGTCAGATTCAAATAGATGCCGTTGGCATCTTGCGCGTGAATCTCGCTGAGCGGGATATACAATTTGGACGTGAAAAGCCAGCCTTTTTGCACAACCAGATAGTTTCCCCGCGTCTCTGGCTCGGCTACCATGCCCACTTTTTCACCGTGGGCATCAAGCACCGGCGTGCCGGCGACATAGGAGTGAGCCACCAGCGGCTCATTCCTTGGCGGGATATTCTCCATGACCTGCCTCCTTTCTCCGTTTCAGAAAAAGGAGACGCACGATGCCTGCCAACAGCGTTTGCTCTGTGGGCAAGGAGGCACACATCGAAGGGTCTCGCTAGTCCCCCTCGACGATCACCCCGTCTTGAATACGCAGCACCCGGTTGGACGCTTCGACCACTGTAATATCGTGGGTGGCAACCAGCAAGCCGATCTGCTGCTCCTGGGCGGTGTTGCGCAGCAAGAGGCTGATGTCGCGTCCGGTCATGGAGTCGAGGTTGCCGGTGGGTTCATCGGCCACCACAAAGCGCGGCTTATGCACCAGCGCCCGCGCCAACGCCACGCGCTGCTGCTCGCCGCCGGAAAGCTCCAGCCCGCGATGATGGGCGCGCTTGCCCAGCCCAACCAGGTCCAGGGCTGCGCGAGCGCGCTGCTCGCGTTCTTCGGTGGGCATGCGCCCCAGGCGCAGCGGTATTTCGACGTTCTCCTGCGCGGTGAGCGAGGGGAACAGGTGCGCGTTCTGAAACATCATGCCGATATGCTCGCGGCGTAAGCGCGCGCGAGTCGTTTCGTCCAGAGCCGCCAGGTCACGCCCCAGCACCAATACCTGCCCGCTGGTCGGGTTGTCCAGTCCTGTCAGGATGTTGAGGAGCGTCGTTTTACCCGAGCCGGAGCGCCCGCGCAAGGCGACCAATTCGCCCGGAGCAATGGTGAGATCGATGCCGCGCAGCGCCCGCACCAGGTTGCCGCCAACGTGAAATTCGCGCGTCACGCCGCGCGCCTCGACAATCGTCGTGACTGCTACCGATGCCATTATTGCCCCTCCTCGTGCGTACTCCGGCTGCTGGATGATTCGATGCGCGCCTCTTCGGCTGGCGCAGGAGTTTGTTTGTTTGCATTCCCATTGATCGGCCACAATTCCACGTGGTCGCTGAAGATACGCGCGATGGCGCGCCCATTATAGGGGATGCTTTCAATCGCGTCTTTGGGAAGCTGAAGCCGCCCCACGCGGTCAATCAGAATGGATTCCTGGTGCGTTTCGCCCGGCAGGCCAATGATGGAACTGGCTCCGGTGTTAAACGACGCTTCGGCCTCAATCGGCGCGTCGCGGCGCACCGTTTCGGTGCTGGTGCGGCCATCGCGGATGGCAATCGTGCGATCAACATTGGCGGCAATGGCAACGTCGTGCGTCACCAGCAGAATGGTCAGGCCAAGCTGTTCGTTCAGGCTGCGCAGCAGCGCCATAATCTCGCCAGCCGTCACCGAATCAAGCTCGCCGGTAGGTTCATCGGCGAGCAGCAACGACGGCTGATTCGCCAGCGCCACCGCAATGGCGACACGCTGCTGCTCGCCGCCCGAAAGCTGGTCGGGCCGCTGCTTGCCCTTGCCTTCCAGGCCGATTAACTTCAGCAATTCTTCGGCGCGGGCAGCGCGTTTGTCGGGGCCGACTCCGGCCAGCACCTGGGGCAGTTGGATGTTGGCGGCAGCGGTCAGTTCCGGCAGCAAATTGCGCCCGCTCTGCTGCCAGACGTGGCCTACCACAAACTGCCGATATTTCACGCGCTGCCCTTCGTTCAGGCGGGTCAGATCATTGCCAGCCACCACGCAGCGCCCGGCGCTGGGGCTGTCCAGTCCGCCCAGGATATTGAGCAGCGTACTTTTCCCCGAACCGGAAGCGCCGACAATTGCCATCATTTCGCCGGTCATCACTTCCAGGTCCAGCCCCTGCAAGGCCACCACTTCAAGATCAGCGACCTTGTAAATCTTCACCAGGTTCTCACTGATTACAATCGGATTTGGCATTGAACAGCTTCTCCAGTGCTTGCTTATAAGATTGCGTGCTTGCTAATCGGCGTTGAGCCGCAGCGTCTGGCTGATGGATGGGCGCGAGGCCACGCGCGCCATCATCCAGATGGCCCCGGCACAAATGACCACCAGCGCCGCGAAGACGACCACCAACAGGCCGGGCACGACCACCTGAATGGGCAAAATATGCTGGAGCGTGTAAAACAGGCCGCTGGTGGTGTCCGCCGTATAGGAGGTGACGCCCGTAAAGACCAACGCCGGAACAATGGTCGCCGCCAGCAGCGCGCCAAAGACCGCGCCCAGCGCGATAGCTGTCGTATAGATTACCACCTGCTCCCATGTTAACACACCGGCAAGCTGACTCGGCGCGGTGCCCAGCGCGCGCAGCACGGCAAAGTTGATTAGCCGGGCACGCGCGCTCAGCCAAGAGGCAATCAAGTTGCCGATCAGCGCCAGCAGGATCGTGGTAATCGTGCCCAGAATCAAGACATCCAGCAGCGCCAGATAGAGCGGGTCTTGCTCCAGCGCGTTCAGGTTGGCGCGCCGATCATTGAGGGTCGACAGCGCCAACGGCCCCTTCGTCAAGTCCGCGCGCGTCTTCGCCAGCAAAGCCGGATCATCGCTGGTGCGCAGCCAGACATAATTGGCGGTCAGGAAATCCCCACTGCTGGCGTTAAAGACCGAGATCAGGCTTTGATAGTCGGTCAGAATCCCGCCTGGCGGCGTGAAATCGCTGGAACTGCCCGACACCAGGCTATCATTCACCGTGGGGATATGTTCGATTTCGGCCAGCGCGGTAAAGGTAATCAGCTTGTTGTCCAATTGCAAGGTGAAGTGCGCGCCCACGGTCAGGTTCAGCTTCTGCCAGGCCAGCGCATCTATTACTGCCGGAACGCTCTCCCCTTCTTTGGCTGGTGGGCGATGGGTGATGAGTTGATGCAGCAGCGACGACAGCGGCTGCGTGGAATCCTGAGTGGTCCAGATGGCCGTCTGCGCGAACGTGCTGGCATCAACCGCGCGCACCGAAACAGTCATGGCGGTGGTTGGCTCCAGCGCATCGTCAGCGAAGCCCAGTGTGGCCGAGGTCACGCCAGGAATGGCGCGATAGGCCGCGGTCTGTTTCGCCAGTGGGTCGGCATAGTCCAGTATCAGCGGATTGCCGCTGAAGTCAGCGCCGGTTTCATAGGCGGCAATCGTCTGGAGGTGCTGGGCCTCCGAAGTGATGAAGACCAGCGCGAAGCTGGCAAAGCTGCTTGCCAGGGCCAGCAGCAAGATCATGCGCACCGCCTGACGCGGCGCACGCGCCATCTGGGCCAGGGCCAGCATCGGCGCGGCCTCAGGGCGGCGGCTGGCAAACGAAGAGAGCAACCGCAAGAGCACCGGAAAGAAACGCAGGAACAGCAGAATCCCAGCGATCACCAGAAAGATCGGCGCGACCAGCGCCAGCGGCGTAGAAATGACCAGCGATGTTTGCGCATCCAGCGCGCCGGAATTGCTGACATAAAGCCAGAAGGCAAAGCCGGTCAGGGCGATAATCACGGCCACCACATCCAGGTAGATGCGCTGCCAGAAGGGCAGGCGGGTCGTGCGCGCCGATTCGCGGCGCATCTCCAGCACATCGCGGCTGGCCGAACCTCTGACCGCCAGCACCATCGCCACCACCGCGCAGAGCGCCGCCACCAAAGCATACCAGCCCACCGTCAGCGCCACGGGCGCCAGATTGCCCCCAATGACATTGAGCGCCTCTTGATCGGAGGGGCTGAGGGTCGCCTGGACTAGCAGCCGCGCCGCCAAAATCGCCAGCAATGGCCCGACGATGAACGCCAGCAGTGCCAGACCGAAGCTCTGCGTGACAAACGAGCCAAAAATCTGGCGGCGGCTGGCTCCCCGGCTGCGCAACACGGAGATCACGTCGGCCTGGCGCTCCACCAGCAGGCCCGCCATCAAACTCACAAAGAAGAGAATCAGGCCCACCACCTGAAACAGCAGCAGCGTCACCGGAATATTGACCACCGAGATGCGCGAGCGCAAATGCGACAGCGTGCCCGCTCCCTGGGCGCTGTCCAGGGCAGAGCCAGACAGCCTGGGCTGGCCTGTGACCTCAGGGCCTGCCTGTGGTCCAGTGGTATTGCCGCTGTCGATCTGGCCCTGCACAGTCTGAAGCCGCGCCAGCAGATCATCCAACTGGTTAATGCCAATCGCCGACACGTTGAAATGATAATACCAGGAGAGTGTGGGCGCTTCACCGAACGTGAAAGGGATGCCGCCTGGAATCTTCCGGCCATTGGCAATCTGCTGAAGCTGAGCCAGGAAGGTGTCGTTGGACATCAGCGCGGTGTAGGTCGGCGGCGGCTTCACCGCCGTTGGTGGTGGGTCAAAATCCTCTCCATGCCAGAACGGGTCGCTCGGATTGCTGACGATGATGCCCACGACCTGCACCGGCTCAGCAATGACCAGCGGGTTGCCTGGACCAAAGAAATAGAGGTCCACGGTCATCTTCGAGCCAACATCCACACCAAGAAAGTGGGCATTCCGCTCCGTAAGGGCAATCTCCAGCGTGTTGCTCAGCGGCGCGGGCAGCCGCCCGCGCGCCAGCTTGATATGCTGGGCGGCCTCCTGCATAGGAGCGCCATACAGCAGCATACTCTCCTGATCGTCTGGCTTGGGCGTGGCGATATTCAGCAGTGGCGTTTCCATAAAAAAATCGGTCTTTTTCTGGAGATAGCTGCCCAACTGCTGTTGCATAATGCTGTTGAGGCTCTGGTATTCCGCGTCGACAATCGAGGGAGTCAGCGTATCTAGATTCACCTGCAAGGTGAGTTCGGAACTTTGCGGCGTGGCGTCGAGCACGCCGCGCAGCCCGGCAGTCATGGCGACCTCAGAATAAAGCGGCACCGTGCAGACAAGCGTGACTGCGGCCAGGATGCCAATCCCGGCGAGCAGCAGCAGCCCCCAGGTGCGGCGGACACGCCAGAGGGCAAGGGTCATAATGGAGGGGAGAGCGGTTCGGCTTTGTGGGCGAGGCGGCGTCTGTGTTGCTTGGGCCATCAGCGGCTCCTGGTAAAAAAGTGGTGTAGTGCAGGTGCATCATCTCACCCCTCCTATCACTCCTGATTCCAGGATGTTGTTCTTCACCGATAGCCAGCAGCCATCTGTATGGCCCAAAGCGTCCCAAGTTCGTGGATGACTCACCTCTACTATTAAGTATACGGCATCATCCAGGGAAATATCACCAGTTGCCAGATGAAATCAGCGGCTCACATCGCTGCTTTGATGCCCGCCCTTACCAACCACCAGTTCACTGGATAGCTGGTGAGGAAGCCAAGCATCATACCGATCTGCATCATCAACCAGTACGTGGGATTATCAGGCAGCAGCGCGGGAAACAGCAAGAAATGCGAGATTGCCATCCACCCAAACAGGCCAATTTCAAAGAAGGTCAGCGAAATCGTATCGGCTTTGATGGCTGCCCACAGGCCCGCCCTGAGGCTCAGGCGGCGCATGGGGGCAATCGCCCAAAACTGGAAGAGAATGCCCAGCAGATAGGCCAGCAGAAAATCGACGATATATTCGGGCCAGAGCATCTGACCCAGCAAGGTAATGCCAGCCAGGAAGATCAGCCATTCGCCGATGATGTCGCCCAACGTGCAGCCCGCGCCGCAGTGACTATCAGAAACAAAGACGCGCTGCCAGAACGGCTTTTCCGCGCCATGCGCTTGATGCTGCGGCTTCGCCATCTCCATCTGCATCGCTTTCGCCATGTCCCTTCCCATGCGCGGCTGCGCGCGCCCCAGCTTCCAATAGGCCAGCAGCGCCACCGGCCCAAAGTAGAGCGCCGTCACCGGCCAGACCACGTTCATCACTGCCATTGGCTGGCGATGCCCCAGCAGCACATCCAGCACAATGACGAGCGCGCAGAGCGCGGCCACACAGAGAAAGACCAGCGCCAGCACCCAGAGCCAGAACGGCGGCATACACAGCACCTTCCCTTCGCAAGCACAGCGCCCGCCCAGCAAGACGCTGTTCCCACGCGCTGCACGCGCCGTGCCCAAACTCAGCGCCATCCGCTGACAGCGTTCAGTCAAACCAGGCAGCTTTCTGCTATAATGCTGGGGTAATCGTTCGGTTTGTCATATGCAAAGGAGGCAAGCTTATGGCAACGGCCCAGGAACGTTCTGGCGTCGAAGCGGGCGCGGAAGGAGTGCCCCAGACTCTTACCACCGAGCACATCGGCTTTGATTGGATTTTTATTGTCCTGTGCACCTGGTTGATCGGCGGCGTCTTTCTGGATGGCTGGGCGCACACGCACGGCAAGGTCGATCAGAGCTTTTTCACGCCCTGGCACGCCGTGCTCTATTCCGGTTATCTGGCGGTAGCCATCTTCCTGGCCGTCACCATCGTCCGCAATCACGCGCAGGGCGCGGCCTGGCTGCGCTCCTATCCTGCGGGCTATGGGTCGTCGGTCATTGGCGCGGCGATCTTCGCCGTGGCAGGCGTGGGCGATCTGCTCTGGCATACGCTGTTCGGCATTGAGAAGGGCATCGAAGGCGAAATCAGCCCCTCGCATCTGGCGCTGGCGTTGGGTGGCACGCTGATCTTCAGCGGGGCACTGCGCGCGGCCTGGCAGCGCACCGACGCCGCGCGGCGCTGGCGCACACTGCTGCCTCCGCTGCTCGCGCTGACCTACATTTTCTCGCTGCTGGTCTTTTTCACCCAGTTTGCCGACCCCATCGTCACCTCGCGCGCCAATCTGCACATCACCGATATCCTCATCATCTTCAACCCGTACAGCACTGACTCAGACCCCTCTTTGAGCACCAAGCTGGGCGTTGCCAGCATCCTGCTCCAGGCGGCCATCATGACGGGCGTTCTGCTTGTGCTGGTGCGGCGCTGGCGGCTGCCCCTCGGCAGCTTTGCCCTGCTCCTTGGCCTGAACGGCTTGATGATAGGTGTGCTGACAGGAAGCGCGGAGGATTTCAGTCTCGCGCTGGTGTTCAACGTCGCCATCCTCTCCGCGCTGATCGGCCTGCTCATCGACGCGCTGAACGTGACGCTGCGGCCATCGGCAGAGCGCGTGGTGGCACTGCGCGTCTTTGCCTTTGCCGCGCCCTGCGTGTATTACCTGGTCTATTTTGCGGCGCTGTTCGCCACCGATGGCAGCTTTGGCTGGTCGGTGCATCTCTGGACTGGCTCCATTGTGATGGCGGGCATCGTTGGCCTGCTGCTCAGCTATGTCATGGCTCCGCCAAAAGTTGCCAGCACATAAGCACGAAAGAAGCAAGAAGCAAGAAGCAAGTCCACGCCACGCGGCGTGGACTTGCTTCTTGCTTCTTCTTAAAACACGATGGTTCGGTTTTTATAGACCAGGATGCGATCTTCTGTGTGCAGGCGCACCGCCTCTGCCAGCACGCGCCGCTCGACATCGCGCCCTTTGCGCACCAGATCGGCGGTGGTGTCGCGGTGGTTGCAGTGAATCACGTCCTGGGTGATGATCGGCCCTTCATCAAGCTGCTCCGTCACATAATGGGCCGTCGCGCCAATCAGCTTGACGCCGCGCTCGAAGGCTTGCTGATAGGGGTTCGCCCCCACAAATGCGGGCAGAAAGCTGTGGTGAATATTGATGATGCGGTTCGGGAAGGCGGCGATAAAGTCCGGCTCCAGAATTTGCATATAGCGCGCGAGCACCAGAAAATCGACGCGCGCTTCCCGCAGCGCTTCCAGGATGCGCGCTTGATCGCTGGCGTGCTGCTCCTTGCGGACCGGGAAACAGTGATAGGGCACGCCATACATCTGTGCCAATGGCTCAAGATCAGGGTGGTTGCTGATGACCAGCGGAATATCAAGCGCCAACTCCTGGCTTTTCCAGCGCCACAGCAGATCGGTCAGGCAGTGGTCCGTCTTCGAGACCAGCACACAGGCGCGCTTGCGCCGCCGCGAATAGTGCGCCTGCCAATCCATCTGAAAGCGCTCGGCAATGGGCGCAAACCGGGCGGCCAGGTCAGCTTCGCTCAGTTGAAAGCTATCCTCCGCAAAGCTGACGCGCATAAAGAACGTGCCATTATGCGGGTCGGTGGAATGCTGGTCAGACTGGACGATATTGCCCCGATACTCAAAAATGAACTGCGAAACCGAAGCCACAATGCCCGGCTGGTCCGGGCAGGAAATCAGTAACGTGATGGTCTCTTTGCCTTGCGTAATCACGACAACGCCCCTCTCATACACATCGATACCTTTTTTAAACGCAAACCCGCGTCCGTTATAACAGAGCATGCTAAAAGACACCCTGGTTCTGCTTGCCCAAGGCAAAAATACAGTATTTTACCGACGCGCAAAACGACCTTCCTCCAGTACACTTGCTACCAAAGCAGCCCATAAGGGGATGCAGTAGTGAGAGGGAGGCAAGTATCATGCAATCAGAACCCGCGCCACCAACCATTCGCCAGCAACAAGCCGCCAGACCACCATCGGATACGCTGCTCAGCCGATTGATCGGCCCGACCAAAGTGAGCATTCCCACCTGGGGCATTCTGCCGTTGCGCGTTTTCCTGGGCATCACCTTCATCTATGCTGGCCTGGACAAAGTGACCAGCAGCACCTTCTTCAATCCCAACGGCGGCCCGCAGTACATCGGCAATCAATTACAATTCGCCGCGTCCAACTCCGCGCTGCTGGGCGGCTTGCTCAGCAGTGTTGTCGTGCCCAACGCCGTCTTCTTTGGCTGGTTTATCGCGCTGGCGGAAATCTGGATTGGCCTGGCAACGCTGGTGGGCGTCTTCACGCGCCTGACTGCCGTGCTGGGGGCCATCCTGTCGGCCACGCTCTGGCTCTCGTTGTCCGGCGGCCTTTCGCAATATTACCTGGATTCCGACCCCATCTACTTCTTCGCCTGGATTACGATGATCTTGATCGGCTGGGGCAGCTATGGCCTCGACTCGCTGCTGATCCGCGAGGAAAAGAAAGAGGCGCTGCTCGACCAGATTGCCAAAGGCGTCACCTACAAAGACGCGCAGGACGCCGCGCGCAACGCCAGAGGCCCCATCAATCCGCGCTTTTCGCTCAGCATGATTACCTCGCGGCGCACCATCCTGCGTGTCTTTGGCGCGGCGGCAGTGGTGGCCGTGGGCGAAGTGCTGGCATTGGGGCTGCGCGCTGCCAGCGGCGCATCCAGCGCGCCCAGCGCCAACCCTGGCACAACCAGCACTGGCGGCGGGGGCGGCGCAGGCAGCAACGCCAACGTGATCGGCAACGCAAAAAACATCCCCTTGAACAGCGCCGCTACCTTCAATGTGGCAACCAACAACGACCCCGGCGTCCTGATTCATCTGCCCAACGATCAATTCGTTGCCTATGATGCCGTCTGCACGCACGCGGGCTGCACCGTCTCGTATAACCCTGGCAGCAAGCACCTGGAATGCCCGTGCCACGGCTCGGTCTTCGACCCGACCAAAACGGGAACCGTGCTGGCTGGTCCGGCCAAGCAGCCGCTGGCGAACATCAAGATCACCATCGACAAAGGAACCGGCGCGATTACGCAGGGGTGAGAACGCCTCACAAAACTTGGCGACGCCTTTCCGCTTGTAGCGCCGCCGTCCCTGGCGGCCAAACGTTTGGCCGCCAGGGACGGCGGCGCTACAAGCGAAGGGCTTTCCGGCCTCTGCTAGCCTACTGCCGCAGCTAACCGCTGGAACTCGGCCTGGGCGGCAGCCTCGCCAAGCTGTGCCGCCAGCGCCGCATAGAGGCTGCGCAGGTAGGCACCTTGCGCCTTGAGCAGCGTGTTGCGCGTCTCGCGGCTGATCTGCGTTCGCGGTGTTTCCACCACGCGCCGCGACGCTTCCATCTCCGTCAGCGCCAGCACACCGAGCAGACGCGCGCTCATCAACGAGAAACCGGCTTCATCGGGACGCGGGCGATGCACGCTCTGGAGAGCCTGGGTGCCATCGTAGCGGACCGGACGCCGCCAGGCGCGGATGAGGCTGGTCCGCAGCGGTTCGGGCAGGGGTTCGGCGAGCAGACGCAGGCCAAACTCGCGGCGCAGCGGGTCGGTGTGGACGTAGCGACCAGAGGGATAGCGGGGAGACCGGAAAGTGCCACCGATGAGGGCCATGGAAGATGCTCCTTTCGACTTCTGAAGCGGATTCCAGATGCCGAAACGGCCCCTGCCTGGGCGACAGCCAGGACAAAGCCCGCCGGAGCAGCGACGAGAACAGCCGGTTCTCGTCGCTGCCGAGCCGACAGGTGGCATCCCAGTCTGA
>DATGID010000027.1:0-48914 GCA_035307385.1 Ktedonobacterales bacterium
GAGAGATATAAACCCGGAACGAGCAGAACATCAGAGGGTTAGGGAGGAGGATGAATCGGTGAGCAAGGCCCTTGCTTCCTGCAAAGGGGCTACAGATGCACGCTCGTTATCGGCTACAACCTCGTTGCGCATCCCGTGGGAGATAGGCTTCCAACAGGGCTTGGTGCGCCGCAACTTGAGGCGCTTGCATGGTAGAGACCTCCTTGTGCTACCAGGACAGCTTTAACAATTGCTCATATTGGGACAAGTCCACGCGCTACGTGGCAATGGCATCCCGAGTGGAGGGCGCGACTTCCTCCAATGCCTTCGCCATCGGCTCCTCAGAGGCTCGCGGTGGTTGTTGCTCCAGTTGGTGCAAGCAGTAGAGGACGCCATCCAGATGGACACACCCGTAGACAAGCGCTTGTTCAATCGCCGCTTGCATCAGCGGCGCAGCATACTGCTCATGGAGCTGGAGGATGCGGACGAATTCCTGCACCCCACGGCCTCCTCGGGCCATTTCTTGCGTAACTCGCGTAGCATCTGGTGGTAGCAGGGCGGCCAGTCTTTGCGCCAGCGCTTCATGGGGGCCGCATAGTCGAAGGCCCCAGGCCGTTGTTCCAACAGCGGCAGGTAATGCAGCGGGTCAAAGATGTCTTGCTCTCGCTCATAGCAGCGCGGGTGCTGCGCCACCAACTGCTCACGATCCCAAATCTCAATCTGGAAAGGGAAGGCTCTCACTGTCACCTCGCGGCGGGCGCGCCGGACAGGGACCGAGTAGCGATTCGTCTCAAAGATCACCTGACTGTACGGGGTCAGGCGTACGGTCGTCCGCTGGCAACACTCATAATCAAAGGCGGGCAGAGGGCGCAGATGTGGATGTTCCTGTTCCCCAGCTTGCCCCACGGTGAGCGGTTTGCCCCGCATCTGCCGCTCGTCGAGCTTCAGACTGCGCTCTTTGAGTTGGTGGTTCAAGGCTTCAAAGGAGGCGGCCTGAGGCAGCGGCACGAAGCAGTTGCGCCGGGCAAACCCCACTCCGTTCTCGACCTGGCCCTTCTCGTGACCTTGGCCGGGGGTGCAGAAATACGAGGTAAACAAGTAATGGCTGCGGAAGGCGACAAAGGTGTGGTTTTCGTGCCGCTGGAGGTGTCGTCCCTCTTGCTTGTCGAACACCAGTTTGACGGCGGTGGTCAGGTTGTCGTAACTGATCCGATGCGGGACGCCGCCAAAATGGTGGAACGCCTGGACATGGGCGAAGAGGAAGCTCTCCTGCTGCTCGCTGGGGAAAGCCATGACGAACGTGCGACGGGAGTAGCAGAGCCGCAGCACAAAGACGTGGACGGTCTGCCGTCGCCCGCCGACGATAGCGATGGCCGTCCCCCAGTCACATTGGGCGTCTTGTCCCGGGTCAAATTCCAGCGGAAGAAAGAGTTCGGCCCGCGACAGGTGCCGCCGCCACTCAGCACAGAATTGGCCGATGCGCGATTCACAGCCTTGATAGCCCTCTTCTTGGAGCAACTCAAACATGCGGTGGACGGTGTAGCGCTGTTTGGGCGGCAGGTGCTCATTCTGGTGCAGCAAGGCTTCCACACGCGATTGGAACGGCCCGAAGATGGGAGCCGGACGCTCCGCTTTCATCTGGTAGGGCTTGCGTGGGCGAGCATCAAGGGCTTGCTGAATAGTTTGACGACAGTGGCCAGTATCTCTGGCGATCTGCGCCACTCGCTGGTGATCGAGATAGTAGGCCCGGCGGATGTGTTCGCGTTCTTCCTCCGTGAGCATGATCTGCGCTCCTGTCCTCGTGAGGGACCAGTCACCTGCCGCCAGCATACCAGAACGCCGAAGCAAATGCAATATTTTCCCGTAAGGAAATGGCAGATTTTTCGAGTATCCAGTGTGGAGGAAGGTATCAGGTTTTTCAGGTAAATGCACAAAGCTCCCCTGCTACCCTCCTAATTATTGAAAACAGGCAAACGGCATATCTCGGCAAAAGACACCAAGAAGACACCAAGAAGACACCAAGAAGATCTTCTCACCTCAGCCGTGGGCAGGTACACTCTGCCTGGGGAGCGGTATGGCGAGAGGCCGAAGCACTCCCGCAAGAAGTGTGGGGACTGGTTGTAGACGCTTGCCACCAAAAGCCTCCGGGAATGAAAGGGAAGTAACATGATGATCGAACAGGTAAAATACTCACCAGACCCTGGCCTGCCTTTTCTCAGGCGCAGAATGCCAAGAGGGCGACGCCTGCAGGTTCTCCTGCTCGTGAGAGGCTTGCTGTTCGCGCTGCTCGTGGGCGTTTCGCTCTTCCCGCTCTCCAGCAATCCAGCCAGGGCAGGTACCCTGGTCAATCATCTGGAATTTGGCCTTTCCCAATGTCCCTCGGATGCCCCACAAGACACCGGTCTTTCTGATCGCTTGCTCCGTTGGGACACGGGAGGATATTCCGATTACAGCGTCTACTCTTCGGCATTTGAACAATGGACCATTTCTACGGTAACTCCGACAGCCGATGATCGCTATGCGGCGGTCTGGCCTGGGTTCACCGATAATAGAAGCGGTACGATTGTCCAGGCGGGTTTTGCCACCAACAGTGTGGGCGGCAAGGCCCAGTATTATGCCTGGTGGGAGACTTTTCCGAACCCTCCGCATATCCTGGACACTACCATCTACCCGGTCCTGCCAGGCGACAATGTGAGCGTCCGCATCACCCGAACCGATCAAACCGATCAGAACTGGCAGATCACTCTCGACGACACGACCCTGTGGGGATCAGCCCTCCATGTGTCGGTGGTCGGCTTTTATGATCCTGGAGAGCCCCAATATGCCTACGAAACACAGCCAGGCACGTATGGCACTACCAATCAGTTTTCCCCACATACTAGCCCGATTCAAATTTGGGGAACTGGCTATACGGTCTTTGGCAACAGCTCCGATCAGTACAATCATTGGAATACCGGGGATTGTATTCGTGACAACCAGAACGTAGTCCTGGTGTATACCTCAGTCCCTGACAACGCAGGGGGATTTACCATTACCACCGACCCACCCACGCCGGCCTACCCTGTGGAGGATTATGGACCAGGCAACAACAGCAGTTGCTGCTTCTCGTTCTCCACTTCTGGAGGAGGAACCTGGTTTCAGGATTTTGATGGAGGAGGCGAGGAAGGACAAGCGATCTATACCAATCCCAGCGGTACCAATCAGACAACTGCCAGCGCCGACTGGCATCCACCACTCAGCCCCTATCAGTGGTATACCGTGGTGGTCTATATTCCCTTCAACGCCCTTGGCCCGCTGGGCAGCGCCCATTACTACGTCGATAATCAGTATTACGCGCACCAACAGCTCACCCTCAATCAGGCGAGCTATAAAGGCCAGTGGGTCACATTGGGCACGTTCCAGGCCGATAGCAACGGGTCTATGCATGTGGCACTCCAGAATGACACCAGCCAGGCGACATATTATACCTTGATTGCTGATGGGATGAGCTTCATCCCCACCAGCGTGTCACCGCCCTTTCCCGTCCTTGACGTGCCCGGCGGTGGCGCGTTCTACAGCATTTGGGAGCTCACGGGCGGTGCTGTTGGCCCCCTGGGCGAACCTACCAACAGGTGGTTCTCCATCAACGGCGGCCAGGAACAGGACTTCCAGCACGGCAGCATCTACTGGTCGGCAGCGACCGGCACCGAAGAGGTGCAGGGCGACATTTACGGGGAGTATGCCAATGTGTGGGGCGGTCCAGGCGGAGGACTTGGCTTCCCGACGACCGATGAGGAGGGGATGGCCGGAGGGCGCGTCTCGTACTTTGCTGGCAACCTCTGCGAGTCACGTGGTCCCAACAACAGCGGAGCCGCCATCTACTACAGCAGCGCCACGGGCGCCCATCAGGTGGGGGGCTGCATCTACCAGAAATACTGGCAGATGGGGGAGGCGAACAGTCAACTGAGCTTCCCCACCAGCGACGTGCTGGCGATCTCCAATGGCTATGTCTCCTACTTCTATGGCGTCCGCTGTGGGGGCGTCGCCACTGGCCCGGACAACAGCGGCAGCGCCATCTACGCCAGCGTGGCAGGCGACTTCTACGTGCAGGGCTGTGTCTATGCAAAATATCAGCAACTGGGTGCTACAACGAGCCAGTTGGGCTTCCCCGTCTCCGATGAAAACACGCTCCACAACAGCAGCGGAAGCACGATTGGCTGGGTTTCCTACTTTGCCGGGGTCAAGTGTGGCAACGGTGGCCCCTCCGGCAGCGGCAGCGCCATCTACGTCCCGGCCAGCAATAACGCTGCCAGTGGGGGGCATGAAGTGCAGGGCTGCGTCTTCGCCGCCTACCAGCGTCTGGGGGGTCCGCTCGGTGTCCTGGGCTTCCCTGTCTCCGATGAACACACGCTCCACAATAGCAGCGGGAGCACCATTGGCTGGGACTCCTCCTTCCAGGGCACCAGTTGTGGGACGGGTGGCGGCGGCGGTGGCATCTTCGTCCCGGCCAGCAATAACACCGCCAGCGGCGGCTTCGAGGTGCACGGCTGCATTTACCAGGAATACATGGCGGTTCAGGGTGGCCCGACCGGCGTGCTCGGCTTCCCCACGACGGATCAGCAGTCGATTGCTGGAGGCGATGTTTCCTACTTCTCTGGCAACCTATGTGGCGCGCCTGGCCCCAACAACAGCGGCAGCGCCATTTACAACAACGGGGGCAGCAGCACACACCAGGTCGGGGGGTGCATCTACAACAAATACTGGCCGATGGGCGGTCCCACCAGCTTCCTGGGCTTCCCAGTAAGCGACGTGACGGCGATCTCAGGAGGCTATGTCTCGTACTTCGCGGGCCAGTCCTGCAACGGCGGCGGCCCCAATGGCAGTGGCAGCGCGATCTACAGCAGTTCCCCCGGCACCTTTGAGGTCCACGGCTGCATCTACCACGAGTATGCCAGTGTCATGGGCGGCCCCAGCGGCGCACTCGGCTTCCCCACCTCCGATGAGCATGCCATTACCAGCGGCTACAGCGACCTCCCCGCGCGCATCAGCACCTTCCAGCAGGGGTCCATCTATTACTACAACGGCAACGCCTATGAGGTGCAGGGCGACATCTACAGCGCCTATCTGAACACCGGGGGGGCCGGCGGAGGGTTGGGACTACCCACCTCGTCCGAGTACACCAATGGCCTGGGCAATCGGGAGTCGGACTTCGAGAACGGCCTCATTCAGTACAACCCCTCGACGCATCAGACAACGGTGGTCATCAATCCGCCCTGCTGTTAGCGACCCAGCCTTCCCCTCTCCTGCCCCTCTGCTCAGAAGCGTGCTTCTGAGCAGAGGGGCTCATCCAAGGACCAGACACGCTCGCAGCGCTTCCTGTAGGCTTCCATAAGAAGAAGGGAACGTGATCCTTTTAGTGTTCCCTGAGCTGTGCAGCACCTGGCGCTGGCTCCGGCGGTTATGGTCTCGCTGCTCCTGCTGGCCGTCCGCTTGTCCATATCCAGGTCCTCATCTGCGGCTTCGGCGCTACTCTTGGCACGTTCGCCCTGGCTTCCACGCGGCTTCACGCGCCTGTTTGTCAGGCACACCCTCACCAGTGCCTTCTTGCAAACATTTGTTCGAACTTTCGTTACAAGAATAGCCCTCAGACGCATTGTGCGGCCCAACAGACGGGGGTGTGCGACCCAGCCGTATCCTTGACCTCTGCCCTCGTTTGTCGTTTTGGTCGCTGTCCAACTTCTATTACTTCAGCCCTGCTCCTGCCTGGTCCGAAAGAAGGCACTGGTGGGGGGAGGCGGACTGGGCGGCGGCTGGCGACGCGTTCCTTCGCCCTCTGACGCCTCGGCCCGGCGTGGTCCGCTGGCGGCAGGCGGGCTGGGTGGACTCGCCCACCACCTCGGTGCGTGCCATGTTGCCAGGCTTGCGCACCGGTTCGGCGCACGGCACCCTTCACATCCAGCACACCGGAGCGGCACGCTCGACAGGCTCAACCGGGACAAGCGGCTCTCGGCACGAAACGTGCCTGCCGTCTCCCAAGGTCGTCTGCCAGGTGAGAGGTGGTGTGGCACGCCTCGCGCCCGGTGGCAGATCTGCTCAGGAGCCAGCCAAGAGCAGGGTGAGACGCTAGGGGGCACTTGTTCATCATGGGTGTGCAGGCACGCCGGGATGATGGGGGGACTCACCGAGCGCGCAGGCTCCCTTCTCACCAAGGCCTTGACGTCGCCCCAGGAAAGGATGCACCCACCATGCCCACTGTCTTACTCGTGGAAGATGACCCGGCAACCGCTGAAATGCTCACCTGGGCGTTAGAAAGGCAGGGCTACCAGGTCCTGGAGGCATCCGATGGGTGGCAGGCGCTGGAACACCTCGGCAGGAGCACCACTGCCCTGGTGGTCCTGCTCGATTATGGGCTGCCAGGACTCGATGGACTCAGCCTGCTCAAGCAGATCAGTGCTGATCCGAGGCTCGCCACTCGTCATGCTTATGTCCTCATGAGCGCTCTCCACCTGGGGCGTTCGGCCATTCGGCAACAGGTTCCGTTCCCCACTCCCGTCGACTTCCTGCCCAAGCCCTTTGAGCTGCGGCAGTTGTGGAAGGTGCTGGCTACTGCAACCAGGCGGATCGAGGTGGTCAGCCCGAGCCCAGTCTAGGTGCCGCTGCAATGCCTGGAGAAGCACTGTGATGCATGCAAGAACAGGCTGCTCCAGTGAAACGGGTGCCGTGGCTCCTCGCTCTTTCCGATATGATAGCTCCTCTTGTTCCTGCCGAGCCTAAATAAGAAAGCGCTGGGTGGTGTGGCAAGCGGGCTCACGTCGCCTGGCACAGCAGCGTTGCGTCTCTGGCGGCTCCGGCCTGGCGCGCTCCCCGGAGGCAGGCCGCAGCGCCTCGACGCTGGTCGGCTCCCGTCCTCCAGACGGAACGCAGGCGAGCTGGGTCTGCTCGCTCGGCAGCTAGCCTGGCGTCTCGGTGCCCTCGCGCGGCGGTTCGTCCTCGTCCGCTTGTGCCTCGTGGGCCTCGCCCTAGCCTTCGCGCCCTGCCTCGTCCGGGCGTTCCGGTGGGGGTGGGGTGGTGGACACCGTTGACCGGCGCACACGCTGCCCTTCCAGCCGCAGCGGCACGACGGAGAACTTCTGGCGGATGGCCGGAGGGTTCAACTCCGCGATGGCCCGCTGCATCAGCGCCTGGGTCTTCGGGGAGCAGAAATACCAGATGCCCGCGTAGCTCCGTGCCAGCTCGTACAGGATCGCGGCCAGACGGGCGGGCACCTTATCACTCAGTTCCACTTCAATCGCCACCCGCTGCGCGCCGATCTCGACCTCCGCATCCGGACGATGCTCTGCTTTGCTGGTACGCCGGACATAGCCCCCTTCGTGGCGCAGCTGCCGTTCTCCGCGCCAGATGGCTCCCGCCTGATGCGTCTCGACCCACAGCCGCGCGTGATTGAGCGCGTAGAGATGGCGCAGTCCCTGCATCCGTGGTTCCCATCCTTGATACTCCAGCTCCAGCTGCTCCAACCCTCGGCGGGTCAACCAGACCCAGCCCGGCTGCAAACGCTCCAGCACGGCATGCTCCACCAGCCCGGCGCCCCGCCAGCGTTGTACCAGCTTGCGTGTGGTCTCGATCCCCAGGATGCCTGGCTCCTGCGTCCCCTCGCCTGCCTGCCGCCCCAGGACACGTTGCAGGTGATCCAGACGCACCGCATACTGCTCCCCAATCCAACGCAGCGCGGCAAAATCGCGCTCGGTCCAGCGCATCCGACCTTTATCCTGACGTTCCCTGCGTACGATGCTTGGTTCCCTCTGTTTGACCTCCTGCATAGCATTCTCCTCTCCTTGCCTGGTACTCTTGCCCACTGCTCTTGCCTTGTTCTCTCTTCCCCCGCCCTGCTCCTTCCTTGCTATTCTAGCGCACACTTCCTTAGCTGGGCAAAATCTGGGGAAGTAGCCTGTCCAGATGCAAAAACGTGTGTCATCGAGCGGAAGACTCATCAGGCCAGTTCAGTCGCCTTTCAGCACATACGAAACCTCCCCCAAAATGTCCCCTGCGCCTGGGAAGAGGTTTAGGGGAGACTTTGGGGGAGGATTTGGGGGGGGCATCACACTCTGGCTGTTGTCAAGTACCCGACAAGTATGATCCGCTGGCCCCAACCCTGCGTGTCCCCCCCAAAAGGCACGGCGAAAATCTTTACCATGAAAAACTAGCGCTCACAATGTATACTTCGTATAGCACACCGACTCTTTGAATTCATTGTATAATCTTAAACAACAGTATTTCTTTTATGAAGAGGACCCTGCTCATGAAGGTGCAACGGATTCGACTTCCTGATACTGCTCGTATGTCCTGGATGGTTTTGGATGATGCCTATCTTCCTATTCAACCTGTGGTTGCCTTCCTGACCTTCCTGGAGGATACGGGGCGCTCTCCAAACACGATCCGCTCTGCTGCCCATCATTTGAAGCTCTTCTGGGAATATTTGCGCGATAGCCATCTCGATTGGACGGACGTGGATGTACGGCAGTTGGCAGCCTTCATTGCCTGGTTACGTGCCTCGCAGCCGGGTGTTGATTCGATAGCGCCTCAGGATCCCCGAAGGACAGATGCGACCATTGATCAGATCCTCACTGCGATCCATGGCTTTTACGACTTTCATATGCGTCTGAAGACGGTACCGGATTTGGCCCTGTATGATTTCCTTCAGATGCCTCACCGACGCTACAAGCCCTTTCTCTTCGGCATTGCCAAGGTGAAGCCCGTGCGCAGGCGCGTTGTGCGTGTCAAACGTGAGCAGCGCAGGATTAAAACCATTACTGTACAACAAGCAGAGCGGCTGATTGGTGCCTGTACCACCCTGCGAGACAAGTTTCTTCTGACCCTCCTCTTTGAAACCGGCATGCGGATTGGGCAAGCGCTTGGATTGCGCCACGAGGATATTCGAGAAGAGGAGAACCAGGTTCACATAGTACCCCGCGAGGACAATGTGAATGGCGCGCGAGCGAAGACGACCGAAGCATATCAGGTGCCAGTGGAGAACACCCGAGTGATGCGCTGCTACACCGAGTATCTCTTTAGTGAGTTGAATGCATTGGAGGCAGAGGTGCTCCCAGATTATGTATTCATTAATCTCTGGGCCGGAGAGATTGGTCGTCCCTTGACGTATGCTGCCGTGGCATCGTTGTTCCGCCGTCTCGAGCGAAAGACCGGGATCCACATCACGCCGCACATGTTTCGCCATACCCGCGCTACGACCTGGATTCGTGAAGAGGTCCCTTTGCCGGTGGTTTCGCGCCTGCTCGGGCACAAGAGCATCGCAACAACCGAGGCCATTTATGTGGAGCGCAACCCAGAAGATCTCCGCAAGGCGTTGAAGCAAGCGAAACACAAGGAGCCAAAGTATGAAGGCTGAACCAGTTCCTTGGACAGCAGAAAAGCACCAATCTCTACAGGAACAACTGACCGGCTTTTGGGCCGATGATGTCTGGACCCTTGTAGTACCGCGTGGAGCGAAAGGCACACCGAGATCCGAACAACGGTTTATGCGGCTCGGGCTCATTTCCCCCTTACTCAAGACAGAGATCAAATTTGCGCTGCGGCAACAACTGACGCTGTCCTGGAAGAACCCATCGGTAATTAGTCAGGTGTGTGTCGAGACGAACAAGATCGTCGCCTGGCTGAATCAAGTGGCTCCTCGAGGGAAAACATTGCTTGAACGTAGTCTGGAGGAGTGGGAGCTTTCACTGCGTACCTATTTGGTGAAAACAGGCCGCTATCGGACCAGCCAAGATCGGCGTCTCACGGCGGCGCAAGAGGTTGTGGAGTATCAGCGCGAAGACAGATCTATTAGGGTGTTCCGCCTGCTCTACAAGATCATTTGGGATGCCTATGATGATCGGCCAGAACTAGAGAAAGACGTCTGGGACCTCCAGAAAATGGGTGTCAAGCTCAATCCAACCCGTCTCCATGAACGCCGTTTGAATTTCACACAGGTCACCCAACCCTGGTTGCGACAACTGGCCAAGCAGTTTCTGGCCTACCGGTCGTCTCTGCGTTCAGCAGCAGATTGCCAGCACAAAATCACAACTATCCGAAGCTTCTCAACCTTTCTGCGTGGCTATCCCCGTGTGCGTCGGGCTTCACAAGTTGATCGTGCCTGCATCGTTGACCATATCGCCTACTTACAAAAACACCAGGCCAGCGAACACAAAAGAGCCATGCATCTTATTCATCTGCGGGTCTTCTTTGAGGTGTGCGCTTTCCAACTGGAGATCAAGGGGGTTACTAGGGAACAGATTATCCTGGATAAGGACTTACCCAAGCGAAAGTCCTTGTCGCCTCGCGCCATCCCCGAAGGGGTGCTTGAGCAATTACGCCAGCACCTCCAGGAACTCCCGACCACCACCTTGCGGATGGTGGTGATTCTGCTGGAATGTGGCATGCGAATCAGCGAACTGTGCGCGCTTCCGCTCGATTGCCTCAAAGTGGATGATAAACATGAGTGGTATCTCTATCTCTATCAATTCAAACTGGATCAAGAACTGGTTATTCCGCTCGTTGAGCCAGAGGTCGTCGCGACCATTCAAGCCCAACAAGAAGAGATCAAGCAAAGATATGGGTCAACTTGCCCCTATCTCTTTCCAGCTCTGAGAACGCCTGGACAGCCCTATCAACAAGAGGCGTTTCGTCAGAACCTGAATAAGTGGGCACGCAAAGCAGGCATCAAGGATGCTGTGGAGCAGGTGTACCACTTCCAATCCCATCAATTCCGTCATACGGTGGGCATGCGGCTGCTCAACGACGATGTGCCTCTCGATGTCATCCGTCGGCTCTTTGGGCATAAATCCGTAGCGATGACCATGGTGTATGCCAGGATCAAGGATGAGAAACTCCGTGCCGAACTCCAGCGCGTCGCCCTCAAACGCCGAACGGTGGACTATCAGGGCCAGGTGGTCAGTGGGGATCCTGAAGCCAATGCCCCAGAAGCTCAATTGGTGCGCAAGGGCATTCGAGGCCAGACGCTCCCGCTAGGTGGTTGCGGCCGTCCAGTCGTGAAAGGGGTCTGCGCCCACGAGAACAAATGCCTGACCTGTGTCTATTGGTTGACTTCCACCGAAGAGGTTCCTGCCCTCAAAGCGTTTCTCGAGCGGGCAATGCGTTTACGTCAGCAGGCAGTTGAGAAGGGCAATCAAATGGTGGTCGCCAATCAGGACCGGATCATCCCGCTGCTTCAGATGCGAATCGCCAGTCTGGAGAAGGCGAGCGGGGAAGATGGCTCGCTGTCTGTGGATGACCTGCTCAAGCAGCTCAAGGCAGAACTCGCAGAACTGGAGGCCGGGTTGGAGGAAGCACGCGAAGCCCAATTGATCATCGGTATCAAGCACTTTGAACAGCGGATCGCCGAACTGAAAGCACAGATTGCTTCGTTGGAGAGGGCGCTATGACTGAGCACACATTCACCGCGCTGGTGGAGCGCTATCTGGGATTGGAAACTTTCGAGGTGACTGAGGAACTTCTCAACCTCTGTGGCGCCACTCTGGATGGGCGTGCCTTACCCATCCTCAAACGGCGCCTCCGGGAGGAAGAGGCGCTGGCGCCCAAGCTGGAAGCGCGTGGGTATATCCGCATGGCAGAAAAGAGCCAACAACTGGTTGCCAGCCTGATCCCACTGATTGCAGCACTGGAGGCGCAGACGCATGACACGACCAATTAACTCCTGGCAACGGAACATCGAGGGGCTCCGCAAGACGGCGCAAACAAAGGCGACAGCAGCGCGACGACGAGCGGAAGAAGCGATCCAGCTCCTCTTGAAAGAGCAGCGTTCGATTAACTTCAAGACGGTTGCAGAAACGGCGCATGTCTCGACGGCCTGGCTCTACAAACACGAGGATATCAAGCAACAGATTCTCCATCTGCGTGCCCAGCAAGTACCCAAGCCAAAAATTTGGATCCCGCCGCAAGAGCGCGCTTCAGATGCCTCGAAAGAAGCGTTGATTGCCCTGCTCCGCAAGCGGGTAAAAGAGCAAGATGACCAAATCAAAGAGCTCAGGCGTCAACTTGAAGTGGCTTACGGACAACTGGCGCGTCAGAAATGAGGAAAATGTACTTTGTAGGCATGTTTACAAAGTACCGAGCCTTGCTACTTCTGGTTTTGGAAAGTTTTGGTAAAGATTTCGGCGGTTCATCCCTCGGATACATCGCGCGGGCTTTCCCGCTTGCTTTCTGTAAGCTCCTCAGGTCGAGCCAGCGAAATAGTAGACCAGGAAGCCTGAAAAGGATGCAACGCGATACCCGGCAAAGCGCGGGTCCCCGCTCGCCAGGCGGCTCCCGAGCTGATCGGGCAGGCGCTGGGAGAAGTCCACGCCCAGCGGATCGAACACGTCATAATCACCCGCCAGCCGATCAAACACATACGCAGGATGCGGCGCAGCTTCCACGACCGACGTTGCAGCCGGTATCCGGTTCAGCCCGGACGCGAAGGGGTTCGCAGCGTTGATGACCGAGCAAGTCACTCGCTCTTGCGCCTCAAACATAAGCCGCGCGCAGGCCCAATAGGTGGTATAGAACCGCGTCGCACCCTCCTGTTGGAGGAAGGTCAGCAGTTGCCTGTCCCGCGCGTTAGCGGGCACGCCAAATGCCTGCCGATTCCCTGCCTCTTGCGCGATCCTAACCAGCCCCGCGCCATGCAGCGCCACCACCGCGCCGAGCAACCACAGCCCGCAGACCGCCGACACCCGAAGCCTGGGAGTTTCTGCCCGGTGCCGTCTGCCTCTCTTCAGCCACCACCAGAGCGGCTGGCTGCCTCGCCACAGCGGCTCCACCAGCAGCGGCATGCAGAGATAGACGCCCACCAGATAGCGCGCCGAGGTGGCAGGAAAGTCATACGCAGAACGGCTGACCATATACTCCAGCACCGTCAGCGCTCCCCCCAGCACCAGCATTGCCCGCCCCCACCAGCGGGCATCCCGGTACACCTCGCGTGGACCGTCTTCGTCGTTGAAGCCGGAACGCACCGGGCGAAGCCGTCTCCACACCGCACGCACGTACGGAGCCGCCGCCACACTCCACGCGCCGAGGGCCACTCCAGAGAAGAGGGCACCCAGCACGACCTGGCGCACGATGTCCGCGATGGGAAGCGCGCGCTGCGGGAAGGGCCAGGTGGCACAGGACCCACAGACCGTGCCCAGACCCAGCGCGTGGGGCAAGCCCACCAGCAGCGCGGCGGTCACCTGTTGCCCCAGCGACACCAGCACCCCCCAGATCCAGGGCTGCATCTCCCCATCACCTGTCCCTGGAACGCCTGCGGCGGTTCCCACCTCGTGCCCGATCACGCCGCCGCTGGCAATGGTCCCCAGGATGAATGGTGCCAGCCCGATGACCGTGCCCAGGCCCAGCACCAGAACGTGCCCCAGCACGGTCCCGGTGTGCCCGCGCTCCAACCGGCTGCACCATCTGCGCCGCGCGTACATGCCCAGTGCCACCGACGCAGCCAGGACAAACGGGACCACCAGAAAATCTCCCCAGAGGCCCAGGCCTGCCGCCAACCCAATCCCCAGTTCGAGGAGCATCCGTGCCCGCTTCCTGTGTGGCCGCCGCAGGCGTTCCACCACCAGCCAGAGGAGCAACGCGCCAAACACCAGGGTGTCCTGCGCGCCAACGCCTGCCCGCATCTCATAGAACAGCGCCTGCCCCGGACCCAGCGAAAGCAGCGCCAGCGTCCACCAAGCCACCCCAGGGGAGTACACGATCCGGGTGAAGAGGTACAGAAACAGGAGAAAGAGCAGCGTCTGCACGGTGGTGGTCGCATGTAACGCGAAGTTGGTTGGCCCCAGCACGGCAAAGAACGGCACGGCTAGATACGCCTGAAGCGCGCCCATATAGTGCTGGCCGTAAAAAAAGAGCGGATGCGCGCCATGCCGCAGGATATCCTCGGCCATCAATCCCACCGTCGCTTCGTCGCTTTCCACGGGCGGCCACCCCTGCGCCGCTAGCGCGAGTCGCAGGGCACCAGCCACGACGAGGCTTGCTGCCACCACCACGATCTCGCGCCGTGGTGCCCGGCGCTCAGCCGCGCGTACCGCATTGTTCGCGCCCGAGGACGGGCGAGCAAGAGAGAGCGTCGTCATGCCAGGCCCTCCCGTTGCAGCGCAAGTACAACCGTTGGTTCTCGTTGGCTCCGCCTGGCCACGATCTGGCTGCGAAGCCGATCGGAGAGCCGCATGCCTGACCGTTCCACTAGGACGTAGAGGACCCCCGAGAACGGAATGACCAGCACCGCAGTCCAGACCCAGTAGAGGCTGTACGCCACGGCGTCAGGCAGCGGAGTTAGGCTGGGGCCAATGTGATATAGGAAGGCATAGAGCAGCGGCAAGTGCCAGATATACAAGCTGTAGGAGATGAGCCCGATCCATCGCAGCGGCGTCCAGGCAAAGAGGGCGCGGACCCAGGACGGGCCCCCGAGAATCGCCAGGATGCACAGGCCAAAGCCCAGTGAGAAACCGAGTTCGTGTAACCAGCCGGGAAGATTGAACAGAGTGGGCAGCAGCGGCCAGCTATACTGGAAGGTCAGGCTGTAGTGCTGCATCGCCATAAAGAGCAGCAGCCCCAGCCCACCGGCCCACAGCCAGAGGCTCAGTCTGCGGACGCGCAGTCTCAACTGATCGCTGACGCCGGGAGCGCGCAAATAGGTATAGGTCAGGCCCGCCAGCATCCCAACGGCGAAATCCTCCAGAAACTTGCCATCGGTGCCATAGGTGAAGAACAGCACGACATTGAGCATGCCGTGCGGCACCAGGAAGGTGGCCGCCGGATGGGCGCTGTAATACGCTCCCCAATAACGGGTGAACAGCCCCCAGCCACACATCCCCAACAGGCATCCGACAACCACCCAGAAGCGTTGTTCAGGGCGCACCCAGCGCGCCAGGAGCCGTGTCATAGCAATGATGCCCAGCGCGAGGAGCGGCAAGAGCAGATAGAATTGCCATTCAATCGCC
This sequence comes from Ktedonobacterales bacterium, assembly GCA_035307385.1. GTDB lineage: Bacteria > Chloroflexota > Ktedonobacteria > Ktedonobacterales > DATBGS01 > DATBHW01. The sequence goes on from DATGID010000027.1 coordinate 14,943, forward strand.
AGCGTCCAATAGGGGCCGTTGAGTTGTTGGAACGTCGCCCGCGTAGAATCCATGAGGAAGATGGGGAAGAGCGCGAGCTGCCCCCAGCGTTGCGGCTCCAGATATTCAGGGTGATCGAGCAGCACCAACACCACCAACGAGAAGTAATAGCCGGGGATGATGCGTAGCGCCCGACGCAGATAAAACAGGCGAGCGCTCGGCCAGGGCTGCTCGGCCAGCAAGGCTTGGGCATAGGGGAGGAAGAGTAAAAAGCCGGACAACACAAAGAACAACGTCACTCCCGCTCCCCCAGCCAGCAAGATCGCGCCGACCAATCGGTTGCTCGTGTCTGTCCACAGATGCTGATCTCGGGTCATCAGGCTGATGTGATAGGCGATCACCGTCAGACACGCGCAGGCGCGCACCCCGTCCAGCGACGCAACAGCTCCTCTGGGCCTGCGCTCCTCCAGTTGGGCCGCCAACCAGGAGCGGATGGGATGAGCGTATCGGCGCGCTGGACCGGCAGAGCGCGTATCGGCGCGCTCCTCCCCGCGCGTTGGAGGAGCCTGGAGCACAGAGACGTGATAAGTAGCCATCTATCTGTTTCCCCCTTTCACCCCTCAAGTCTAGTGGTCCAACATGGCGCGCACATCCGCTGTTCTCCTACGGTATTTTTAACAGTGTCAGAATGACAGAGGATAAACGGGCACCCACAGCAATATGGTCCGGGGTGACTGAGGTGTGGCTTTTGGGGAATCCTTCAATGTGTATAGAATTCGCCAGCATTTCATTGGTTCTCATTGGCTTTTGAGGCAGTCTCAACCAAGGCAACTCCGGAGCCTGAGGCCGCCATAACTATAAGAAATCTCATCATTTTGGCGTATTGGCAATATCGACCTCCACCAATCCGGCAAGGCGCAGTGCGTTATAGATCGTGACTTCGCCGTAGGTATGTCCGTTCCCAGAGAACTGCTTATCCCACTTGGGCCGATAGAGGCCCGACCGGCGAAACAGGCGATCCACCTGCGCCGCATCGCCGTTGGTCCAGTAGACCAGGAGCCGCACCAGCGCAAAGTCTGCTCTGCTCGCATTGGGCTGGTCGGTCTGGGGGTGCCGATAGGCGCGCAGATCGCCGGTCCAGAGTGCCCGAAACTTCACCCCATTCGGGGCGGCCAGCGCCCTCTGGAGCACCTCGGCATCGGGCCGAGCCAGTGCCGAGCTGGGGCGCTCTATACGTGGCAGCGTCTCTGGCTCCTCCTCCGGCGCAAGGGCCGCGTACAGCACCAGCACCTCCTCCTGGCGCGGCTCCAGGGTGGCCGAGGTCTCGGCCAGGCGCTCGCCGGTCACCGCAAAGTTGCGCTGGTGGTCGTAGACTTCCACCGCGCCGCGTTTGCGTCCAACGTGATCAGGCAGCGCGGCTTTGACCAGAATGTGCAAGCCCAGGCCAGACGGACTGATCTCGGTGTAGCTCTGCATCTGCTCGACGATCTGCCTGGCCCAGGGGACAATCTCTCCCGTCTGTGGGTCGCGGCAGTCGTCCAGGTCAATGCCGCAGTAGGGGTCAGCAGCCGAAAAGACAAAGCCCAAGCCATCCCAACCGCCATGCTGATAGCGGGCGAGGGTCTGCGGAAAGAATCCCCAGGTCGCCGAGACATCCGTGCGGGCTGGCCGCCCCGTGCGGGGGTTGTAGGGCCGCTTGGCAGGCTTGTCTTTGCCGGGGCGCGCCTCATACCTCCAGACCACCCATTGCCGCAGCGCCTTCAGTTCGTCGGGGAGCGCAGCCATCACGAGCAGGTGGCTGGAATCAGGCGGATCGCTCATGCTCGTGCCTCCCACCCAGGCGCATACACCACCTGCATCTCGTCAAAAAGGTCCGAGAGGAGTTTGCCGAGCTGCGGCTCGATCTCGCGGCGCAGGGTGAGCTCGGCAGCGCGGGCAGCCCAGGTTGTCTCGCAGAGCAACAGTAGCGTACGTGGGCGGATCGCGTCCCACTTCGGCGTCAGCGTGTCAAGCTGGCTTCTCCGTGCGATCGTCAGGTGGTCACTGATCGCATCGCGCACAAAGCCCCAGAGCATTGAAACGGCGCGGAGCTGGCCGTTTTGTGGGCCAGGCAGATGATCCCGCCAGGTGGCGACTACCGCAGCCTCAACGACCTCTACCCCCTCTGGCAAGAAAGAGGCTGGTTCAGGGACCGTCGGCGCATCTCCGTTAGAGGCTGCGAGGGATGGCTCCTGAGCAGACCAACATGCCACCTCTCCAGCAGCCCCTGCCTCGGTCAGCCCCGCTTGTGCCTGAGGACATGCGGGGCCATCTCCATCAGCCGCTTCCTCTCCGCGAGACGCCTCTGCCTCGATACTAGTCGCTAGCTCGCCTGAAGCCTGCTCGTCTTCATCTTGAGCGCATGTGCTTCCGCCCAAACCAAGCAGATCCTCCAACACGCTAAAGAAATATGGCATGCGGTTGGGGAACCCAGCGGGCCAGGCCGGGTTCTTGCCCACCTCTGCTCGTTTCTGGATATTCGCTCGCCCTTTGGTAATCTTACGAGCTTCGTACATCCGCTCAAGAAACGCCTCGGCATCCACCTCTGCCTGCTCAAAGAGGTGCACGGCTCTGGTGATATTGGAGGGAGTCGCGTTCTCGTCATGAAATTCCCTGGAAAAATCGACGATATACTCAGGCAGCCAGCCAATGGTTTCTTTCTACTTGTTTGCTAATTGATGAGCTTGGGCGAGCCGCCTGTTCCGTTCACCTTGTGCTTTTTTTACTGCTCCATTGCGTGAAGCGGCGCGGGAATCACCCCCACCAGTGCCTTCATTCGTTCTTCGTCCTCCTCCCGATTGCACGTCTGTATTTTTTGTGGTCGAAAGAGCGGCAGGGCGGGTGTCCAACGCCTTGTTCCCCGCTTTTTCAGCTGGCCTGCGTGACCCTTTCGAATTTCGAAGACCTGATTGTTCTTCTTCTGTTTCTTTTTCTTTTGTTTCTTCGTAGTCCTCAGATTTCTGAGGTTCAAGACCCTCCGTTTTGTGCGGTTCTGAGATCATGCAGGGTATACAGGTTCGACAGACCCAGGCCACGTCTGCGCTGGGAGAGCATATGCGCCGTTTCCAGTTCACGCATCCATTTGCGCACGGCATTCTCACTGGCGTCCAGGTCAGCGCACAGTCTCGTATAGCCAGGGAAGCAGCGACGCTCCTGCCAGGCATAGCCTAAGAGCACAGCGTACAGCAGCTTGGCATCTCGGGAGAGGTTGCGGGCATAGAGCACGAGCTTGGGGAGCTGTACAAACCCATACGAGAGGATGGGGTCTTCCATCAGGAGCGTGTTCGGTTCCTGTTCCTCAAGAGTGGCTTGGGTGGAAAGCAGCTCATCATGCTTCTCGGAGTAAGGATCACGAATTCTGTCGGAAACGTGCGCTCCGGATGAGCGAGCAGTCCTAGTCGGTGTCCTGGTGCTTGCATGTGAACCCTGGGCATGTGTTATACTCTTCATGGCGCACAAAGCTCCTCTGGCGGGAAAATCGGTAGAAGAGCAACCTTGGCCGGGCATCTTCGACAGGCTTCCTCGCTTGAATTAGGTCGAGAGCGCGTTTTGCGGCCTCCCAAGGCAACAAGACGCGCTCTCTTCTTTTGTCTAGGTCGTAAGGCTATGGGGTCACATTCGCGTTCCCTCGCTTGCAAATAGCGAGTGACTCACGGGGGGAGAAGAGGGCGTTGCCCTAAAGGGCAGAAGGGAGGAGGTGGGAGCAGCAAGGGAGATCATGGTCTTCAGCCCAGAACTTAGGGCTCCAGGCCGTATGAACTGGTTCAGCAGGCTTGAGAAAGCAGAGGCTGCTCCAGGTGTTTCCCCTTGAGCGTTGACGACAATGTTGACGACAGCACCCAGGGACTCCAGGGGTCAGAGAAGGACATGAGAAGATGGTGAAGCGGCTAGAATGCGCCTGGAGGACTCGCCGGGACGAAAGCAAGCGGCTTCGGCCATCGCTTCTAAATGGTACCCCATTCTGCCTTTATGCCTCTTCATTCCCGCCATCCCTTTCTCCCTCGTTCTGAACTGACGACAATTCTGTCGACAATGGCGTCTGTTGGAGCGTGTGCTCTATCGCTCTGACGCAGGCGTGCCCGGTGCTGCAACGCTGTGTGGTGCAGGCCAACGCGCGAGTAGGGCTGCGCGCGCTCGAACGGCTGCTCACACAGCGCTGGGCCGGGCAGCAGGTGTTTCTGCGCATGAGGCTTTCGCATCGCTCCAAACGGATTCGGGAGCGGGCCGCTGCGGCGCTGAAGCGTCAGGGCGAGGACATTCCGTGAGGAGCACCGCCGCTCCGTAATGATGGATGATGCTATAATAACTGCGCGGCTGCTGCACCAGCCACACCCAGAGCGAAAGGACCACTTTCTATGCAGCTTCAGTATCGCCAAGGCGATCTGCTCTTTGTTCGGCAGGACGCGCGGCCAGCGACCACCCTGGCCGCGAGACCGAGCAAGGTGATTGTAGCAGGCGAGGCCACCGGCCACGCGCACCGCCTCCAGGCTGGAACGGTGCTGGAAGCGCCCGATGGCGCGCTGTACCTGGATGTGACCCACACGACCCAGGTGGTGCACGAAGAACATGGGCCGATTACGCTGGAGCCGGGGCTGTGGCTGGTGGTGCGCCAGCGCGAGTACAGCCCGGAAGCCATCAGGACGGTGCTGGACTGATGGACTCAACCCTTCGATTGCGCCCAGGCCAGCCAACACTGACACCTGCCCTGCCCCTGGCTCGCCTGGCGCAACCTCCTCCGTAATAGGTGATAGAGCTGGAGCGCGAAGCGTGCGACAGGCACACCAGCGCCAGGAGGACGAGCACCGATGACACGACCAGCACCTACTTCTTCAGCGAGACGACGATCCAGGCGCCGCGTCACCTTTGGTCTGTTGGCGCTGTTTCTCTTGCTCGGTGCCGTGACTAGTGGGCTGCTTCTGGCCGGCATTTCTGCTGCCTGGTGGGTGGCGGCGGTGCAAGGGGGCGTGCTCCTCTTGCTGCTCGCGGGCGCGCTCCGACGCGAGCCTGCTGCTCAGCCAGCGATTGCCGCGCCTGCGCCTGCTCCCGAAGTCTCCCCTGTCAGGGCGTTAGCGTTCTGGCTGGAGGAATCCATCGAGCGCCTGCGGCACCAGGAGCGGCAGCGCTATATCGCGGGCGAGGTCTCCTTCGAGGAATGGAGCGCCCGCGAGGGGGTCTTCCTGGCCGCCAGAGCGGAGATAGAAGCGCCCGAGGCGCGCTCCCCGACCCAGGTTTCAGACGACAGCGCGCGCCGGGCGCGCCGGTGGAGTTTCAGCGAGCCACTGGGGCTGCTGCTCCGCAAGGGAAGGGGACACCAAGCGAGCACGTTCGAGGAGCAGTGGTCGGCGGCTCAGGAGCAGGTGCAGCGGTTGGAGCAAGACTATCACGCGGGCGTCATCACCTGGGGCCAATTGGACCTCGGCATCGATCAGGTGCGCGATGACGTGCTGGCTGCCGTGCGCCAGCGCGCCAACCTGCCTGGCGCGCTGGAGCGAATGCCAACGAGCAGCGCTCCGGTGCCCCTCACGCGCAGCGGTCGCCCCGCTCCGGTCACGCCGCCAGAGGCGCGGCCCGTTCCTGGCGCCTGGGTGCATTGGGACTACAGCCCGAAGGAATGGGCACGGTTTGACCGGATGGATTGGCGGATGGGATGGCGCGTCGCCAAATGGCTGCTGATCGCCCTCCCCTGGTGCCTCTTCGAGGCGTTCGTCGGCTTCTTTTGGGGTGGCCCTCTGGTGATTGCGCTGGTCTTTGCCGCGTCGCTGCTGTTCACGTTTGGATTTTTCTTGCTCTCCTACTTTACCGATGGTGATGTCCGAGCACGTCACCAGGCCCGCCGCAGGCGGGATCAGCCCCATCGAGTGACCCTTTCAAGAGATGGCGTCTGGGTGGCCGGTACCCACTTCCCTCTGGGGAGGTTAGAAAACGTCACGATGACCGACTCGCCACCCGTCCTCCACTTTCGCCGCTCTCTGCCAAGTGGAACTGGCCGGGAACGGCGCCCGCTGTCTCTGCTCGTGCCTCGTGGACACGAAGAGGAAGCCGCGCGCCTGATGCAGCGCTACCACCGCGACGTGATCGAACCAACCAAACAATTGCTGGAGCGCATAAACGCTCCTCCCCCGGAGCCGCGCTAAGCTGGAAGCAAGAGCACCTGAGTGATACCTGGGCGCTTGGGGAGGAACGCAACAGAAAGTGTATGGTTTTCTTCCATCGAGGGTCTTCCGCAGAAAGGGTGAAATAGGAGAAGGTCTGATACGAGGCTTATCATCCCGTGCAGCCTCGATGACAAGTGGTCATCCGTGCACGACGGCTCCCAGCCCACCTACCCATCCAGGTGCCGCTGAGGTGACTGTGTAAAATTGCTCGCGCGCATTGGGAGGAAATGTGCACCTTCCATGGGCCGATGCGAGATGATATCGCTGAGTCAAAGAGACCGAACTTTCCACGTCATGAGCGCGCATTCCTCCCATGAAGCGCGAGCAATTTTACAACGGTACGTGAACGAGACGCGTGGCGGCCATCCAGTCAAGAACGATTTGTCGAAGCTCGCGCAGAGGATAGAAGAAGCCTGCGACTGTAGCCGCAAGCCAGCCTGCGCGGTTCGAGAACGTACCAGTCAGAGTGATCCACACAAGAGAGACACCCAGGTTATGGTCTCCTGGGTGTCTCAATTCAACGCCAGGCGCGCGTTCTTTTTTTGAGGAAAGGGAATCAGCGTCGAAGCTGGTTTGCCCTCCGCTCTCTCGCGATTTGTATGAAGGTATCCATGAGACTGCGGAGACGGGAAAGGCGGTATCAGCGCTCGCAGCCTGGGCTATGATGAGTGGTGTCAGATGTGCTTGCTCTGTTGCACGGTGATGACGACATCTCCCTTTTTGTGCCCCTGGTCAACATACCGGTGAGCCTCGACGATCTGCTCCAGGGGATAGCGTCGATCAATGACTGGTTTAATCTTGCCCGCTTCAACCAGTTCTTTGAGGTACATGAGATCCTCCTTCGTTGGGGTTGCTGTCCCTCCGATGAGTGTCCTGCGGCTGGTCATCCCCGCAAGACGCATGCGCAGACTCAGTGCCGGCGCAGCGACCGATTGCAGATAGACTCCTTCTTGCTTGAGCACTTTCAGACAGTCTGGAAAGGACGTCTTGCCGACCGCGTCAAACAGCAGATCATAGGTCTCACCGCTGCGGGTCCAATCCTCTTTGGTGTAATCGATGACCTGATCGGCTCCCAGCGCTTTCACCAAGGCGACATTGGTCGTACTACAGACTCCGGTCACGAGCGCACCAAAGTGCTTTGCCAGTTGGACGGCCCACGTTCCGACGCTGCCAGAAGCGCCATAGATCAGCACCCGTTGTCCGGCTTCGATCTTGCCTTGTTTGAGGAAATGCAAGGCGGTGATGCCCCCAAACGGAATGGCTGCGGCCTCCTCATAGGTGACATTCGATGGTTTGAGTACGATCGCGCTGCTTTCTGGCAGGCAGGTGTACTCGGCATACGTCCTGAATCTGGTAATATCATAGGCAAACACCTGATCCCCACGTTGAAAGCGTGTGACCGCATTCCCGACCGCTTCCACTTCTCCAGCCAGCACCGTGCCGAGAATGGCTTTTCTGGGTTTGCTCAGGCCAAAAATGAGATGAGCAGGGAGCCAGAAAGAGAGAGGAACGGTGGCGCTTCGCAGTCTGATGTCCGCTGCCGTGACGGTGGTTGCCGAGACTCTCACTAAGATTTCATGGTCCCTGGGGACAGGTTTGGCAACCTCTTTGAGTTGAAGCACCTCGGGGGGTCCGTATTTGGTACAGATGATGGCTTTCATGGGAGAATCTCCTTCTTTTTCACATAGAGGATTTTGGGGAGTGCAAGGGGATGTGCCCCCGTTGCACTCCGCTGAGCAATGAGTGACGCTTTGAACGCTTTCTGCGGATGAGCCATTCGACCACGGCAAGATTGATGACCCAACTGGCACCCATCAGCCAGTCTTTGGTCGGCTCACCCAGAGTGCCGAAGATCAGCATCCAGATCAGCGCGGTCAGCGCCTGTGTACCTGCGCCCTGGCCGATGGCGTAGCCACGCATGATCCAGGCGCGGTGCCGGGCAACGTTGCGCCGCAGGATTGCAACCAGGCCCAGGACCAGCGACAGGACCATGGCCGAGCCGAACAGCATGCGGAAGCCATAGAGCAGCATGCTCTGGGACGGGAGAGAGAAGAGGTAGAACTGGGTCATCCATAGCCCCGAAAGCCCGGCTGTCAGGCCACACAGGACCACCAGCCGCCCGGCGAGGCGATGAAGGCCGGGAAAGCTTCGGCGCACGCCAGGGGCGAATTGGAAGGCACCCAGCAGGCAGAATGGGAGGGCGCTCACGATGTGGAGCACGATCGGCAGGGGCAGAGCGTGGAACTGGGTATCATCCGGCGTGAGCGCGGCGCCGGTGGCGAACCCGACCAGGCCGAACACTCCTCCCAGGGCCGGGATCGCGGTGAGCAGGAGCAGCCCGACTGGCACCAGCCAATCGGCCCTGGTCAAGGCGCTCTTCCGCGACCTTCGAGGAACGGAAACCTGGGACTGTGTCGTCGTGATCCGCTCGTGCCTGGTGTTCATTGTTGTGTTCATTGTCTTCTTCCTTCGTTCGTTTCCGGTCTCTCTGCCTGTTCGGGTGCCACGTACGTGACCGAGATCAATGGTATTCCTTTATGAGGAAGGCCTCAGATCAGAGCGAACGTGTGCTGGAAAGCGTTTTTAAGCCTGACGCCCATCGATTTTGCAGGCGCGGAGGCTATCGCCCTTTCCTGAAATAATCAACCTGGCACTTATTCAGGGTTCAGGTGGCGTCTGCTATTGCACAAAATGGCACGGATCTGAGCTCTCCCTCATGACCTTCACCAGAGAGAACACCCCCTCAATCAGCCCGAAACCAACCGCTCCAAGGGCCAGACCCTCGTGATATTTCCTCAAGACTGGATAGAGCGCAATGGCAATACTGGCGGATGCGACAGCCTCGATCAACGCAAAAGCGCTCCTAGTTTTATAACTGAACAGCTCCGCTCCTGTCCTGGTGGGCATACTTTTCCCTCCGTGTATCAGAGATAACCGCAGAGCGCGTTGCAGAAAACGACCGATCATGGGAAAGGTGATAGCATTTACCATATCCCCGAGGGCTTCGAGCGGCTCGAAGCCCTCGGGGATATGGTAGGCAGCCTTACTCGTAGCGCAGCACTTCCAGCGGACGAACCCGCGTGGCGCTCCAGGCCACCAGCGCGGCGATACCCATGCAGGTAACAGCGGTGGCAGCCACGATGCCCAGGACCAGTCCGGCATTTGCCTGCACCGTCACGTTGAAGACAACTTTTCCCAGGACCAGCGCCAACAGCGTTGCCAGCAGCATCGCCAGCACCGACCCGGCAAAGCCAATCACCCCATTCTCGAACAAGACCTCTCCCAGAATAGTCCGGCTGGTGTAGCCGACGGCCTTCAGGATGCCAAGTTCCCGCCGTCGCTCCAGCGTGGAGAGCGCCACGGCGTTGGCGATGATGATGAAGCCCGCCAGCATCGCCAGCGACGAGATCGTCATCACCAGGATGGCGAGATTGTTGAGCAGGCTCTGGATAAAGTTTACTATCTCCACCAGATTGACTACCCCGACCGATGGCACCGCCTGCTGAATCTGGCGCAGAATCTGGTCAATCCGGTTGGGGTCGAGGATCAGCGAATAGAGGTAGCTGGGATGGCCGCCGGTCAGCGTGTTTGCCAGGCTCATGTCGCCCAGGATGGGAGGGTCAACCGTCAGTGAGGAGGGGGTATAGAAACCCACGACGGTGACGGTCGCCATGGTGGAGCCGTCCGGCCCGACCAGCGTGATGTGATCGCCCAGCTTGAGGTTCAAGGGGGCCTGCGAGAGCGCCTGCGGTATCATCACCCGATTGCTGCCCGCATCGCTCTGCGTCAGACGGCGTCCGGGCTTTCGATCATGGCTCCCCTGGGCAAGCGCCTGCGTGGGAAGCTGTGCCGCCGCCAGGTGATAGCCGGTGACGCCTGAGAGGTCGGCAGCCGCCTGCTGAGAGAGGCCCTGACCGTTCAGAAGCTGCGCCAGGGAGACCCCATTGATCTGCCTTGGGATGCTGGGTGCCGTGGCATAGATGGTTTGCTGCTTGATGCCGCTGATCGTTGCCAGTTCTTGATCGACGGTGTCTTTATCGCTGCTGCTCACCTGGAGGAAGGCATTGTAGCTGGCGGTCGAAGCCTGAAGGCCTTTGATGGCCGCGTGGATGCTCTGGCTCAAGGTCAGCACCAGGCCGATGGCGAAGATGCCAACGAAGAGGGCCACCAGTGTGGAGGAGGTGCGCGCCTTCTTACGCCCGATGTTGCGCAGGGCTATCTTGACCAAGACCTTCCAGGCGCGCGGCGCGAAGACGACCAGCACAAAGAGCAGCGTGAGCGCCAGGCAGAGCAGCCCAAAGGCCGGGAGGGCGACCGTCAGCAGGGTCGAGATCGCCAATTCGGCGGCACAGAGCAGCCCAGAACCCCAGGAGAAATGTCCTGGCACGGGCAGCTTGCCGATGACGAGGGCCACCAGCATGAATCCCAGGCTGAGCAGCAGCAGAGAGAATCCCCCACCGCCGACCGCGCCCAGCGAAACCAGCGTGTTCTTCAAGATGCTGAGCGCCAGCACAAAGAAGAGCGCCACCAGCAGCAGGCCCAGCAGCAGCGAGAGCCAGAGGCTGCGTCTCTCATGCTCGCCGAGGTTGCGCAGCACGGCAATAGGGCGAATCTGACTGGTCTGCACAATGGGCAAGAGGCCAAAGATCAGCGCGGTAAAGAAGCCCACCGCCACCCCGGAAAGGACGGTGATGGGGTCAACGGCGTCCGGCAGCGAAAGGGCCAGCATGTGCTCAATCAGGCCTTTGATCAGAAAGCTAACGCCCACGCCCGCCGCCGAGCCAACGATGCCGCCGAAGAGTCCCAACAGCCCGGCCTCGACGCCGAAGAGCAGATAGAGTTCCCAGCGATGGTACCCCGCCGTCTTGAGCATGGCGATTTCGATCTGGCGGCGGCGCAGCAAGACCTGCATGGTATTGATGATGCCGATGCCGCCGATGAGCAGCGCCAGCAGTCCTACGACTTGCAGGAGGTAGCGAATTTGTTGCACGCTCGCTTCGTTAGTCTGTAAGGCATCTTTGGTGGTGGTGATCGTCGTCAGCGGCAGGGCGCGCTGGATTTGCTGCTTGGCAGCGGCGGCATTTGCGTCGGTGTCCCCCGGCACATCGGCATAGACCACCCGATAGCCCAGTGGCGTCTGGTCCGTGCCGGGCAGGGCCGCGAAACTCTGCAAGTCGATCAGGATGGTGCTGCCTGCAAACAACGCGGTATTTTTGATAACGCCTTTGATGGTGACGGTGAACGCGCGCCCCGGCGCGTGGATGGTCAACGCATCGCCCATCCGGACGTTCAGGTCGGTGAGCAGGCTTTCCGTCACAACCACATCGGTTCCGCTCAGGAGCGACGCGAGCGTTCCATTTTCGGGGGTCACAAACTGCGGCGCGCCCGCCAGTGGGAACTTCGCGGGGTTAACGGCCCAGACGGCGAGCGCATGGGTGACGCCCTGGCTATCGTCTGCTTCGCTGTTGACCTGCGCGGCTGCGGTGTAGTCGGTCAGCACGCCCTGCGCTTTGAGGTGATCGAAGGTTGCCAGGTCAGACGCCGAAAGCGGGGAGTTGTAGCTGAAGACGGCGAGGTCGCCGCCGTTGAGGGCGCGGACATCGCCTGTCAGGCCGACGTTGACCATATTACCCACCAGTTGTAGGGCTACTACCGCCAGCACCCCCACCGCGATACAGAAGACGGAAAGCCCCGTGCGCTGTCCCCCACGCGCCAGGGACCGAACTGGATACGACCAGTAAAACTTCGCTTTCATAGTTGAACTCTTTCTTTGCCTACTCTGCTGATTCCTCATCCCCTCTGTGCGCAGAAGGGTCAGACCTCGCCGGTTTCCGTGGCGATCAGCCCGTCAACGATGCGAATGGAACGGTCGGCGGCAGTGGCGACGTTGGGATCGTGCGTGGCGATGATAAACGTCGTGCCGGTCTGTGCGCGCAAATCACGAATCAGGTGCAGCACGTTGTCGCTATTCTTCTGGTCGAGGTTGCCGGTGGGCTCGTCCATGATGATGATGGCAGGCCTGGTGACGAGGGCACGGGCCACGGCCACCCGCTGCTGCTCGCCGCCGGAAAGCTGCGTCGGTCGATTCCCAAGGCGATGGCTCAGCCCGACCAGGCCAAGCAGCGCTCTGGCGCGGTCGGAGGCACTGCCCGGATGCTTGCCTACGTAGAGCGGGATTTCGACGTTTTCCTGGGCCGTGAGCGTCGGGATCAGGTTAAATGCCTGAAAGACCATGCCGATCTTTTGATTGCGAACTTTGGCGAGCTGCCCTTCGCTCATTTTGGTGATGTTGATGCCATCGATCAGGACCTGTCCGCTGGTAGGGTTATCCAGTCCGGCAATGATGCCCAGCAGCGTGCTTTTGCCGGAGCCGGAAGGGCCAACGATGCCAACAAACTCGCCCCTCCTGATCTGAAAGCTGATGCCCTTGAGAATCTCGATGTGGTCGTGGCCCAGCGGCAGGCTCCTGGTGATGTTCTGCACCTCCATGACAACGTTGTGTCCGATTTCCCCAGGTGTTTCGATGGTTGACGTGATCGTTGCGCTCATCTGATTTCTCCCTTATGCCTTGAATTGCTTGTCATGTCACGTGACTTGTGTGCGTTTTTCCCAGAGAACTTGCCCAGGATTGGCTCGAGCAGTGAGCCGAGCCTATTTCTGAGGAAATGGTCTCTCGCATAACAGGGCGTTACCTCACGAACTGGCTAAGACTTCCGCTGCCGGGATGCTGGTGCTGGCCGCCTGGGAAGCGATGGCCGAAGCCTTCTCTGTTGAACAATTATGATAGGTTCTCTTGCTCTCTGAATCGTCTTCTTCCTTATGAGGGTGGGTTCATAGTTTGATTGCTTGCGTTGGTCGTCATCGTTTGTCTCCTTCTTTCGCTTTTTAGGAGGAGTCCCTTGACTCCTCCGGAGGAGCAGCCTCGCTGGTCGAGAGGGTGAGTAAGGTCAGCCCCAGACCGCGCAGCTTCACCAGGATGCCATGCAGCGCCGCCTGGTCTCGGAGCGTCCCAGAGAGTTGGGAGGTGCCCCCTTCCTCATGCTTAATCGCTAATCCCTCGAACCAGTCCTGCCAGGAGGGGTCTAGATGGCCTTGAATGCGGATGTGACACTGCATATGCATCCTCGCTTCGCTTCAGGTTCGGCTTCGGTCTCGCGCAAAGCATAGCGTATCAGCCTGCTCCTACGCAGTAGACTTTGGTCTACTCCGAGGTCGTATGTTGCCGACAGGAGTGGCAGGCAGCGATGGTAGACCAGAGGATCATCTTGTGCAAACAGCAGGCAGGGGTGTGTCAGGGACCAGGCGCTGGTACGTGTCGGAGGCGCTTCGCTCGCCCTCGGCGTCGATCGCTAGAGCAGGCCGTAGTCTCGTGCGTGCACGATGGCCTGGGTTCGATTCGTCGCCCCCAGTTTGCCTAGCAGATTGGTCATATGCTTCTTCACCGTCACCAGCGAGATTACCAACTGATCGGCGATCTGCTGGTTCGAAGCGCCCTCGGCCAGGAGGCGTAAGACCCGCTGCTCCTGAGGGGTGAGTGGCTCCAGGAGCGGCGATGAACCTGCTGGTGAGGCAGCAGGTGCACGGGTCTGCTCCTGCTCAAACGCTACCAGGAGGCCACGCGCATAGGCGGCCAGGGCTGGTGCCTGGGTCTCTTTGAGCGCGCTTTTCAAGAGGGTTGCCAGCCCCGGTCCTTCATCCAGAAACACGCGCTGATGCTGCTCCGGCTGCGCCAGTCTGAGGGCCTGGAGCAGGGAAGCCCTGGCCTCTTGAAGCGCGCGATTCGCCTGGTGGGCCAGGGCCTCCAGCATCAGCAGTTCCAGCAGGGCCTGCGTGCGGCCTTGTGCCCCTGCCTGCGCTTTCCACCGGCCCACCTCCTGGAGCGCTGCCAGAGGCTCCTCTTGCGCGAGGGAGAGCCGCACTACCAGGAGCGCCTCCTCCTCCTGCTGCACGTAGGGTAGCTCCCGTTCGTGTTCCTGAACGGGGAAGCCGAAGAAGTCTGCTCTGGCGCGAGACCACCCAACGACTGCGGACAGATGGCCCAGGGCGAGGTGCAGCCTCGCCTGGCAGGCTCGGATGGCCCGCAGCGCCCAGGGAAAGCGGGTCTGCTGTTCCCAGGCTTCCAACAGGTGCAGGGCTTCTTCGGTCTCCCCACGACGGTGCAGCAGCCGGACCTGAATCAGCCCCCCAGAGGTGAGCAGGTGGACCCCTCCCGCCGAATCTGCTCCCAGCGCCTGGGCTTGTGTCAGATGGTGCTGCGCGGTGGCGAGGTCATTCCACTCGTAGGCCAGCCGCGCCAGGCTGTGATAGGCCCAGGACGCAAAGAAGGGCTCCCGGTCGCCTGTCGCGGTCATCAATTGCTGCTGAAAGCGCTCAGGGTCTTCCTCCGCAGCGGCCAGCGTCTGGCGACAGTAACGCTCCGCCTGGTGCAACTCGCCGCGCGCAAGACACACCTCTGCCAGCAGCAGGGACGCGCTCACTGTTCCGGTGAGCGACCCAAAACGTTCCGCGCGTCTGCGCCCTTCCAGAAACTGATTCCAGGCCGCCTCCGGATAACCAGCGAGGAACTGGTCCAGTCCCCTGGGCAGCGGATGGGTGGCAGCCATGAGGCTTCGCTCCGAGAGCAGCGGCGTTGCTTGCCGGGCCAAGGCAAGCGCGCCGGCCAGATCGCCTTGAAAGAAGGCCAGTTCGGCATGGAGTTCCAGGGCTTCGCCCAGGTGCTCAGGCTCGCCTTGTGCCTCAAAGCCCTGTTCGGCCCAGTGGAGGAGTGGCTCGACACGTGCCCCGGAGGCGGGCGTGCTGCGGAGCGAGGTAAACATCGTGGAGAGGGCATACCAGAAACTGAGCGCTGGCTCTTGGTGCAGCAGCTCTTCGGGCACGTGTTCCAACCAGCGGCACAACGTGTGATAGGCATTGCGGAAGCTCTGCTGGTCAATGCAGCGCTCAATCAGACGTGCCGCGTCGTGAAATGCGCCGGCGGAGAGCGACGCTTCCACGGCCTCCGGCAGCAGTCCCGCTTGTTCGTACCAGCGCGCGGCACGTGCATAGAGCGTGGGCACGAGGGCTGGCTGGGTGGCCTGCAAACGGGCCAGCAGCGCCTCACGAAAGAGATCGTGCAACCGATACCACTGTCGCTGCTCATCGAGCGGGATCACAAACAGGTGGGTGCGCTCCAGCATTTCCAACACCTCCTGGCTGACTGCGTTCCCCGTCACCGCCTGGCACAGCGAGGCATGCATGCGCGGGAGGATAGAGACGCGCAGCAAGAACCGCCGGACAGCGGGCGTCTGGTGGGCGAGAATTTCCTCCTGAAAATAGTCCAGGAGGAGGCGCTGGTTGCCACTGAGCGTCGCCACCCAGGCGCCTGGGTCGACATGGTGGGCCAGGGAGAGCGCGGCTAGTTGCAAGCCGACCAGCCACCCTTCGGTGCGCTGCGCCAGGCGGTGCTCATCCTCCGCGCCGAGATGGACCCCCATCACTTGCTGGAGGAAGCGTGCCCCCTCCTGCTCGCTGACCCGCAAATCGGTATCGCGCAGTTCAGCCAGTTGGCCCCGCGCGCGCAGCCGGGATAACGCGAGAGGGGGATCGATGCGGCTGGAGAGCACCAGGTGCAGACGGGCAGGCGCGTGATCGAGCAGAAACTGGAGCGAGGCGTGGATACTCGGCTCCTCGATCACATGATAGTCATCTAGAATGAGCACGATCTCCTCGGAAGCTTCGGCCAGGTCATTGATGAGGGTCGACAGCCACGGGGTCATCTGGAGCGGCTGCGCGGCCTGTATCTGGGCCCAAGCTGCTTCCCCGACGGTGGGGAAGCGGGTGCGCAGGGCGGAGAGGACCGCGCTCCAGAAGCCAAGCGGATCATTGTCGAGGAGGTCCAGCGAGAGCCAGGCCACCGGGCGGGAGTGCTGGCTGGCCCAGGCAGAGAGCAGTGTCGTTTTGCCAAACCCGGCCCCCGCAGAGAGCAGCACCAGGGGAAGCGCGCCGCTCTGGTTCAGCCACTCAATCAGGGGTGCGCGGGGCAACAGGTTCCCGCGAACTGGCGGGATCGTGCATTTGGTGACCAGCAGGTCCGGCGCTGTCATGTGCTCGTTTCCTTCCCCAGATACGGTTCCTCCGCGCTGACATCGGCTCCCCGCGCGCTGCCGTCTGCTCCAAGGCGGTGGTGACAAACTTCGTCAGATACCCCATGAGCACCCGCCTCGTGCCGTAGGGATCGAGGAGGGGGTGTGCCAGCCAGCCGTAGATGGCGCTGGTCCATTGATGCAGGTTGAGGGTGGGAAACTGGCGGCGGTAGAGCGTTTCCAGCGCGACGAGGATTTCCCGCACTGCGTCCTGGGTATGTCCCGCGATGCGACAAAAGGGCAGGCGCCGATCCAGGCGGTGATGAAATTGGACCCACATGGTCTCTGGCTGGTCCAGTGTGTCTTTGAGGGGCATCGTGGTGCTACGCCCGGCGGTGACCAGACACAAGCCCAGCGCCAGTTCGTGGGGCGGCAGCGCCAGATGGTCGGTGAGTTCCTTCAAGAAAATCAACGCTTCCCAGTCGTCAGGGTCCCCACGACATCGGGCAGATAGCCATGAGGCTTGCAGAGAAATTCGTAGCCAATGGCAAAGGGGGCCTGTGCGGGGGTTGGCAAGCGATAGGTGGTCGCAAACTGGGCATCGATGTCACCCCGGGCATACCAGGCTACCTGCGGATGATATTCCAGCAATAGCAGGAGACGTTCTTCCAACTGACTACAGAACGGTTGGCGGATATGACCTGGCGAGCCGGTTTTGAGGCTGGGAATCCACCCGGAGATAGAGCGGCCCGCAATCTTGAAGAGATCGATCCCTCGGACCCTTGATGCTGCCATGCTCCGCGCCTCCCTAAGCGTGCAGCGTTCGTGACCACTCGGAAACGGTTTGCCCTGTGCATCCGAATGCACAGCTTCTCAGAGGAAGTATACCAGATACCGGGGGGATTTTCTAGCGATGCCGCAGGGGATTTCCAGCCTTCGGGGCATATTTCCATCCTTCGAGGCACTTTTCCGTGACTCTTGAGGGCATTTACCACAAATCCCATCCCTGACGCCTGTAAGATAATCAGAGCCGTTCCTGCCAAAGAAGTTATCATAGTAGTCTTGCCCGATGGCGTGCTGCATGATGGCAAGCATGCGCGAATCAACGCCAACCTCTTTCAAGACAGCTATGGCGGGCTTGCGGGGAGCGTCCGCCCGGCTGGCCTCTGGCTCCTCTGCCGCCGGTGGCCGCTCGCGGCGGCGCGAGTCGGTGACTTCTTCGTAACCGCACCGAAGCCAGGTCGGTATCCTTGCTAAAGCAGCATCGAGGACAGCTTGTTCCATCGGGAGCAACGGATGGGTACTGGCGATCAGGACGGAATCGGGAATCCCTTCAAAGAGGGTCAGTTGGAGCACGACAGCTTCCCTGATCGGGGCTTCACCTGGGGGTCGATGCGGAGACCAGGAGCGGCACCATTCGGTCACATCAGGCGTATAGAGCAGCGTTGGGGTGCCCTGGCAGCGTGGGCAGTAGTGATAGATGCCAGCCTGCACGCCGCAGGCTCCACAATACCAGTCCTGCCCTTCGCCCAAATCGCCGTAGTGAACTGTTTCGGTCTTCCCACAGCCCCCGGCGCATGCCACCTCGCGGGGCAGGTGATAGCCTGCTGGCAACTCTTGCTCGGCCATCTCGGCCAGGGCATGCATCACCTGCGCAGGAGCCCTGGCATCTTCTGCGGCGGGATGCGCCTCCTCGTGGGGAATGGTGAAGAAGCGGCAGGCCATCTCCAACGGTTTCCAGGTGTAGGAATGGAAATACGGGTGCCAGTCGCCATAGGCCGCTGCAAAGGCTTCCATGGC
The DNA here is from genome assembly GCA_035307385.1 of Ktedonobacterales bacterium. Taxonomy (GTDB): domain Bacteria; phylum Chloroflexota; class Ktedonobacteria; order Ktedonobacterales; family DATBGS01; genus DATBHW01. The sequence goes on from DATGID010000027.1 coordinate 32,977, forward strand.
GCAGAACCAACGCAGACGAGGTTCGCCCCACAGAAAGGAAAAGTAGGGAGCAGGCTGAGGAGAGCCGGTGGAAGGCCCTGTACCCCGCTCTTAGGCGCTGGCCGTACCCTCCACGTCGACCGTCATCACCTGGTGAGCCGTAGGGTCGTTGGCTCACCAGGCCCGTCAAGCCCCCTGGCCTCTTTGCCCGTCTCCAGTGTTCCTCCTGGCGTACCGTGACCCAGCGTACGACCATCTCTCGGAAGTGGAGCCTGCGTCCTGGCAGCCTCCAAGCTCCGCCGCCCTGGCAGCAAGCGCTCCCTCGTTGGGCTGGCGGCACACTGGTGGACTCTGCTGGTGAAGCCGCAGACAGCTCCCGATAACCGGGGCTGCGCTCACAGTCTCCCGCCTTCATGCCCGCTCGTCCGCCAGGGCGTGCCGGTTATTCGATCCGCGTATGCTCCGTAATCCAGTTGGTTTCCCACGTGTTGCCCCCATCCGCCGAAAACGCTTGCTCCCACCGGCAGGTGCTGGCGGTCAGGGGCGTCCAGAAGAAGCGCGTAAAGATATGCTTCCCTCCGAACGGTTCATGGGCATAAAATTCCCCCCGCCCATCCTTGAAGGCCCCAATTTGGGGGAGGCTCCAGCTCCATCCATTTGCGCTGTCTGCCCAATAGAGGCTCCACTCCCGCATGTGGGGATCGAAGAGGCGCACGGTCATCACCTGCACGACCCCCGATTCGCGTTCCAGTGTGCCTTCTTCGAAATTGCCCAATCCGCCAAGGATCTTGCGGACCACCAACATGCCCCCAGCCTCTTCCCAGTCGTTGGAGCCCACGAGGCGCTCGCGCAGCCGCCGATGCTGTTGCTTCCACCGGCCAATAAAGAAATCAAAATCGGCGCGACCATCGTGCTCGGTGCGGTCCTGTTCGCTCATACCAGTCCTTCCTCACAATCGAAGACTCCGTGCTGCTTGCAACACGGGGTGCGCATCACCGATGATGCATCCTCAGTCTACGGTCCTATGCGGACAAGTTATGCCCTGATTGAAGGGTTCTTTCGAATGGAACCAGAAGTAGGCAGCAGCTTTATTCCTTGTCATTGTTAACCTCAACACTGTTTCCTGCTTCCGTCTTCTCGTTCATGACGCGCTCATAGGCATCGAGTGCTTTCGTGACTTGACGTCGCTTTGCTTCAGGGAACACTTGCACGAGTAACGCCGCGACCACCCCGGTCCACACGGACCATCCGAGCGCATAGAGCAGATCCGCGAGGAGGCCAAGCGGTCCAGGGGTCGCCACCATTTTCAGCAGGTAGCCACCGACGTGGGCACCAAGCCCAAGGATGAAGGCAATCCCGAGGCTCCAGTATTGAAAATGCTGTCCGGAAACCGAGCGACGCAGCTCAGGCAGATGCTCAGCAAACCAGGCGTGGACACGAGGATCGTCTAGTCGAGGATCGAGCGCTTTATCCCTCACTTGAACGGCTTTACCTTGTGATTGTTCGTTCATAAATCAGCTTCCTTGTCACGCTCCCTCCCCCTTTGAGCAGGTGGTTCCGCTCGAAAGCAGCTTCTAACGCGATGCGTGTCTGGAAGCAGCTTCCGAAGGGCGAAGACGCGCGTGCTAGATCGCTCGCAACACTCGCTGCATCAGGCCACACAGCATCGCCAAGACCAGCAGGAGTCCGCTGACCGGAAAGAAACTCGCCGGGCCCAGGTGATCGGAGAGTACCCCAGCCAAGGCGACCGAGAACGGATAGACCCCGAAGGAGCCGAAGAGCAGCAGCCCCATGACGCGCCCCATCAGGTGGCTCGGGATGGCTCGTTGGATCGCGGTGAACAGGACAACATTAACGATGCCCCCGGCGATCCCAGCCAGCAGCATGCACACAACGGCGAAAGCAATGTCCCAGATGGGCAGCAGCGCGATCAAGGCGCCCATGAGCAGGCCCGCGAGCAGCATGATGAGTCCTTTATGGGGACGTTTGCCCAGTGCTCCCGCGACGAGCGCTCCAATGAGTGCGCCCGCGCCCCAGGCCGCCAGGATGAGGCCAAAGGCGCTCGCGTTCCCATGCAGAGGGCCACGCACCAGCGCGGGCAGCGCCACCTCGATGAGTCCGCCCGAAACCAGGCCGATCATGCTGAACATTAGCAGCGTGACCTGGAACAGCCGCGAGGTGCGGAGATACCTCCAGAGGCTGATCTGCTCGGCTGGTTCCTGCATACTGGCGGCTTCCTGCTCTTGGCGTACTGTTTGCTTTCCCATGCCAGGTGTAGCACGGGAGGTCGGGCGCATCAGCGCGAGCGAAAACGCCGACAGGAGAAAGGTAAACGCGTCGATAGCCAGGGCTACCCCCGCGCTCACCGCGGCCACGACTACGCCAGCGCCGGCGGCACCAATCAGATTCGCCCCCTGCCGCGATGCCTGCATCAACCCGTTGCCCGCTTGCAGATCGTCGGGCGAGAGCATCTCCGGCACAATTGCCTGGGAGGCGGGCAGGAAGGCACCCCCGAAGGCTCCCAGCGGTACGGCAAGTGCGCAGAGCTGCCAGAGCGGCGGATGCCCTCCCAGGGCGAGCATCGCCAAGAGACCAACCAGCAGCAAACGGGCTACGTCTGCGATCAGCATCACCCGGCGCGGGCGCAGGCGATCGGAGAGCCAGCCACCCAGCAGCATGCTCAGGGCGCGGGGAATGCCATAGGCCGCCAGCACCAGGCCCAGTTCCTCGGTGCTTCCTCCCGTGGTCAGAATCAGCCAGGGCAATGCCACCACGTAGAGCGCATCACCCAGCACCGAGATCGTCTGCCCGCCAAAGAGCAACTGAAAATTGCGGACTTTCGGGGGACCGAATGCCTTGTTTTTTTTCTGTTCCTCTCCAACGGGCCGTTCTTCGACCAGGCTTCCTGTCCCTGTATGTATTGCGTTCATATGGACTGCTCGCCTTTCTTATCTCTCTCTTTTTCGCGCGCCTGCCTTTTCCCAGGAGCGTCTGAAGAGAGGATCATGATCCCCTGTTCCGCGTTTTCCGGGAAAAATGGGGCAGAGGTCTCCCTGGAGACCTCCAGAACGTCCCTGGAGACTAGTGGACCCGGCTAAATGACCGGCCACCAAGGTCTACTCCTACCACCGCGCCACTCGGGTCGCGGGTGAAAAAGCCGCGCTGCCCCTTAAATTCGCCGCTGGTGATGATGTACTCGTCGGATGAGCCAGGCAGCAGGCCGAAATCGGCAGGCTCGGGGTCCGGGGGCGGTGCTTTCTCGGCTGCCGCACGGATCTCTGGTTTGATCTGGAGCTCAAGCCTGAGCCTGGCCCCCACCGTGTCAATGGTGAAGGTCATCATCGCGTTCGCGTAGGTTCCGGCAATCTCCTTTGCCCGCGCCGCATCAAACGGGATGGGTTCCGGGTCGCGGTTGACGAGTCCCAGGGAGTGCTCAAGCGCGAAGCTGACGACTGCCTGATTGAAGGGAATGCCACCCGGGCTGGCGTTGGAGAGCGACACGACCGCGAAGTTCCGTTCAGGGACAAGGAGCAGCTCGGCGAACTGGCCGTTGGCTGACCCGGCGTGCCCGACAGTGCGCACACCGTTCACGTCGCGCAGGAACCAGCCGAGGCCAATGGCATCGCCGAGGTTGCTGGATTGCAACTTCGCTGTAGGCGCCTGCATCTGCTGCAGCACGGGTGTGGGGAGAACCCGGGTTCCGCTTTCCGTGCGACCATCCCCAAGATGGAACCGGGCGAAGCTGAGCAGGTCCGCCACCGAGGTGGCGAGGCCCCCGCCAGGGTTCTCTCCGCGCGCATGCCGCCAGGGCCGCGCAATGGACAGCGTTCCGTCCTGGTCGCCGTTGTGTCCGACTACGAAGCGCCGGATCATGATGTCATCGCGCTCGAAGAAACTGTGCGAGAGCAAGAGCGGCTCGAAGACGAGCGAAGTCACGGCCTGCTCGAACGTCTGGCCCGTGACGTGCTCAATGATGCGCCCGAGCAGGTCGTACCCCGCCTGACTGTAGGAGGGCCGGGTGCCGGGGAGCGCAATCAGTTCCATCTCAGCCATCTTCGCCACCACGCGCGCGAGCGCATCGTCCCCTTCACCGGTGGAGGCTGAGACTCTCCAGTCCAGCCCGGCTGTGTGGTTGAGCAAGTGCAACACCGTGATCTGGTCTGCGGCCTGCTCGTCCTTCAACCGAAACTCGGGCACATACCGACGGACTGGCGCGGCAAGCTCGACCTTCCCCTCGGCGACCAGCCGCATGAGCGTGGTCGCCGTAAAGGGCTTCGTGATCGAGGCCACCACAAAGAGCGTATCCTGATCGATGGGCAAGGGGTTGTCCACGCTCGTCACCCCGGAGCAGGCATAGACCTCCTTGCCGTCCGCCCACACCCCAGCGGCAACGCCTGGGATGTTGAACTGCTTGGCGGTGGTCTCGACAAACTCGGTGAATGTGATCTGTGACATGTTCTGTTCCTTTCATTTTTTCAAGAGAGCTGTGGCGGTCCAACTCGAATCCGCGCTCGAACCTGCTCAACGGTGTGCTGGGGAGCAAAGTGCTCCAGCCACCAGGTGGCTCCAGCCTGGGCAAAGGAGGCCACCTGCGCCGCATCAGCAGCGTGGTCGCTCCCACTGGTCAGGCCATAAGCCAGCGCCTCGAACGGCGTGGTGTGTGTCCGCTGGGTCTGAATAAAGGCCAGGACCGCCCGGAAGTCCTCTGGCATGAGGGCGTGCCCCCGCTGCTGCGGGTAGACCCCATCAAACTGTGCCGCCCGGCGAAAGGGCTTGTGGTGCGGCCAGATGCCTGCAACCCAGATCGGGATGCGCGGCCTCTGCACGGGGGTAGGCCGAAAACGCACCGGTGCGAGCTGATAATACGCTCCCTGATAGCTGACCTCCTCCCCACTCCACAGACGGGTCAGGATGGTCAGCCCCTCATCGAGCATCGCTCCACGAACGGTTGCATCGGTTGGCTCGCCGAAGTCGTGATATTCCCCGCTGCCGTCACTCCCCAGGCCAACGCCAAGGATCAGACGCCCTCCAGAGAGGTGGTCGAGCGTGACGGTCTCGCGGGCCAGCTTCCAGGGGCGACGGCGTGGCAACGGCGTGACCATGGGGCCAAGCTTGATCGAGGTGGTCCGCAGCGCCATCGCGGCCAGCGTGATCCAAGGGTCAGCAATCTCCAGGGGTTCCGGCAGTCCCTCGCGTTGGTAATTGATGTGATCCCAGAGAAAGAAACCGTTCCAGCCCGCTTCCTCGGCTTCATGGGCCAACTCGGCGACCAAATGCGGATCACTGTAGGGACCAAATGGCGGAAGATCAATGGCAAACTGCATCGGGAAAACTCCTTTCCGTTTCTCACACATGGCCTCTTTGGCCTGTCAGCGCCATGGACAACGTGAAGCTCTTACATCGCGCGCGGAACCCTGATACACCCGGCTTCTCCAACGATGAAGGAAGCGATGCTTAAGAGAAGCCCTCCTTTCATCGCTTGCCTCAAATCCACGCCCGCTCTTCCAGGGATGGTGATGCAGACTGCTGGTACCTGATGTTCGCGGGGCAACGAGGCCAGGCGAGGTCTCGCGGAAACGTTGCCTGGATCGCAGTGCCCTTTCACTGCCGATACTGTGCCTGCTTGGAACCAAGGGCAAGCCAGGGATTGGGGCGCTGGTGTCTTTCCTCGTCACGGTAGCTTGCCCTCTCTTCATCTGAGGAACGGCTCGTCCTGCTCGCCGATTCCGACTGCGTTGCCAGTGAAGAATGCCACCAGCACAGGAGCAAGGACGTGTGCCTCGACCTCGTGCGTCTGACCTGGAAGGGTGCGATGTTCACCGTTGGGGAGCGCCTTCGCCAACGCCGCTGCAGTCGTATGCATGAAAGGAAACGAGGCCGAACCGTCCATGACGAGCGTCGGTACCTGAATCCTGGCGGCTTTCTCTATAGGGACCGCGCCATCCTCGCCAAGCGCAGCGGCATCATAGGGCAGGGTGTGGGCGACGGCTTCCCACCTCGGCCACATCGGAAGCTGTCGCGCTCCCTCCAGATGGTCGGGCGGCATCCCCACCAGCAGCATAAAAAGCCCCAGCGCGCCGCCCGTGCGACCTTCTGATAGCAGGTCCGCCAACTGCTGTTGGTAATTCCGAAAGGCCAGGCGTGCGGCTTCCTCATCGTTATAGGGTGGTTCGTAGAGGGCCAGTTTCTTCACCTGCTTGCCGAGTGTGAGCGTTGCCTCCAGCGCCAGGGCGGCGCCAGAGGAGATGCCGTAGACGTACGCCTCACCCCCCACTTCGTTGATGAGCGCCTGGATATCCTCTATTTCGCGCTCAAGGGCAAACGGCTGCGTATCGGTGCTCTCGCCTCGTCCCCTCCGGTCATAGGTGATGACCCTGAAGGAGGGCGAAAGTCCGGTGGCGAGCGGCTCCATATATCCAAGCGCTCGATAGCCCAGGGCCCCATCAACGAGAATCACTGCGGGTCCATTGCCAAGTTGATCGTATGCGATGGCCGTGCCATCTGCTGACTGGACGTGCTTCATCGAAACTCCTTTCCCACGCGTGTTCGGGCTTTCCAGCCGAAGCAAGGTGACCAGGTGCTCTACGAGCTCGGATGGAATGGGTTGATCGAGGGGGAACCGGAGGGTTCCCTTCGCCCTTCGATAGGGCGCGATGGCCTGCTGGAACGCCGCATCGCCTGCCGGGAGCGGATGCACGGAGAGATGACGTTTCCAGCCTGCGAAGAAGACGAGATGTTTGCCATGCAGGTTGAAGGTCGGCATCCCGTAGCTCATCGTCTCGGTGGCTTCAGGCACTGCCTTGTGGATGGACTGCCGCACGGCTTCCAGGGCCGCCCTGGTCTTCTCCGGAAACGCAGCGATGTATTCGTCCATCGTCGTGTAGCGCTTGTTGTCTGGCATTGATTGCTCTCCTTCACAGGGTGCTTGTGTTCAATCGGTCGATACCTGCCTCATGAGGTGCCCCCGCCGAGGGAGGGAACGTGAGCAGGGTCGTGAGCGCGGCCTGCTGCCCACGTTTCCAGCCATGGTGCGCGGGAACTGGTGTCGGCGGAAGGCGCGCCGGTCTTATGTGACGACACGGAACGAGAGATGGGTCGCTCCCGGCGTCTCTAGCGTGCGGAGATGTTCCAGGTGAATCGGCGTTGCTCCTAAATGATCGAAGAGGCGCACCCCCTCACCCAGGAGTACGTGGACCATCGCCAGATGAAACTCGTCGAGCAGCCCCGCCTGCAAGGCTTGTTGGACGGCGCTGGCCCCATGCAGGCCCACATGCTTCTCGCCGGCCAGTTCCCGTGCTTTCGTCACCGCGACTTCGATGCCATCCGTCACAAAGGAGAACTGCGTCTTGCCCTTTTTCACGGGGTCGCGTGGTTGCGATTGCAAGACGAGCACCGGCCAGTCGGGGGCGGTACCGTCTGGAAAGACCCACCCCTGCTCACCATCAATCTCATCAAAGGTTCGGTGTCCCATGATCACGGCGCCCGTCTCGAAAAGTGTCTCGCCCGCGATTGCTTGAAACTGTTCCATGGCCCTGCCCATCCAGGCGAAGAGCAGGGAGACATCACCCTGTTGGTCAGCGATAAAGCCATCCAGCGAGGCCGAAAGGCCAAACAGGACTTTCCCCATCGTTGACTCCTTTCCTTGAGCCCTCTTGGTGGGTCGGTGAACCCACTTCCTGTGTTGTACAAAAGATACTGAGGCACCGCTGCGTGCCTGGTGCGTACTCCGGTCTCGTCACGTGCCTTTCGCACACGCATCAGGCGAGAACGGTTTACGCCCTGACGCGGGATCGTTGGCCTGCCACCTTCATCGCCTGCCAGCCAGCAACCACCACCCACACGCAGTTCACGAGGACAATCAGTCGGTCAGCCCAGCCATCGAGTCCCAGCACCCCTGCTGGGAGATGCATTGGTGCCTGCTGAGGGAGCTGGCCGCCATTGGCCTGGGCAAATTGCACCGTCATCAGCACCAGGCTTGCCCCCAACAGAAGGACGCTGATCCAACTCAGGTGCGCCAGCCACAGCAGCGGCTTTTTCGCGCCACGCCACGCGGGCAGACGTCCCAGGCTGACACTCAGCAAGACGGCTGCAACGGGAAAGCCGCCCACCCCCAGCACCCCTGCGATGCTATGCCCAAGGTCATGGGTGATATCAAAAACGGCAGCCAGGGCCTCGCCCAGACCCGCCACGACCAGCAGCCACCTGCCCACTTTTCCAGCGGTGGTTGCCACCTCTGACCAGAGCGCGACCGCCAGGGCCCAGGAACTGATCCCCCAGGCCAGGAACAGCAGTGACAGCACCCAGCCGTACTGACCCAGGGCATATTCACTCACCATGCGAAAGGACGGATCAAATTCGGGACTCAGGGCGTGCAAACTGATCAGCAGCAGCAGCACGGCTGCCGCCGCCGCGATGGACAGGCGTGCGCCTGCGCCTGCGATCTTGGGCCGCTCGCTGGTGACCAAGCCTGTGGTCATTGAATGCCTTTCCTGCTCAACAGTTTCCATAATATGCTCCAATCTGTGTGCATGCTCGTCAACTCACTAGCAAATTAGGAGAACCAACCTTCCATGAAGCTCGTGCCCGTGTGTCACCCTGGCGCAGGGTCACCCCTGCTTGCCTGGGCTTGTTTCAGTCGCTCCGCCCCCTGGAGCCTCGCTCGTCTCAAGTGAGAGCAGCGTCAGCCCGAGACGAACGATCTGGAGAAGCACCCCCTGCAGTGCCGCCTGATCCGGCAGCGACCCCGCAAGCAGCGTGGTCCCCGCTTCCTCCGGGGTAATCTGGAGACCCTCAAAGCGGTGCTGCCAGGTGGGGTCCAGGTGCCCTTGCACGCGAATGGCGTAGTACATCTCCTTTCTCCTCCCCGGTCTCAGGTGTGGTGTGATCCTGTGGAAAGCATAGCCGGGTTCCCCCAGGAGCGCAGTCCTCAAAAGGGGCAGAGCAGAGGTATCTTTGCAGAGAGAGACAGGGGTGTTGGGATGAACCGCCTTAGAGCAGCGCGCGAGCACGCGCCTGGGCAACCGCCTGAGTGCGATTGGTGGCCTCCAGCTTGCCGAGTAGGTTGCTCACATGTTTCTTGACCGTCTCCAGGGAGATGACCAGGCTCTGGGCGATGTCCTGATTGGAGGCGCCTGCGGCGAGCAGACGCAAGACCTCCTGCTCCCGCCGGGTGAGGGAGACCCCAGGTGTGGAGGAGACAGGAGCTGCTTGGGGTGTTCGGGAAGGTATCGGCGCGCGGTGCGTTGCCGCCTCTTGGGATGTACTCGCGCCGTGCTGCTCCTGCTCGAAGGCCGCCAGCAGCCGCGAGGCATAGGCAACGGTGGCGGGGATGATCACAAGCGGCTTGACATGGGGAGCGAGGAATGCCTGGAGCGCCTGGCGCATTGGCTCCCCCAGATCCAGATACAGACGCAGATCGCCCGCTGGCTCGGTCAACGCGAGCAACCGCACCGTGGCTTCGAGCGCCTGCTCCCGCTCATCTGCCTGGTGCAGCGCCACGACGGAGAGCGCCAGCCACTCGATGGCGCTGAAGGTATCGCCAGACTGGTTCAGCAGCGCGCGGAAACGTTCCAGTACCTCGAGTACCTGGTGGGGCTGATGCGCTGTGAGCTGCACCCGTACCAGCATGCGTACTGCCCATTGGTCGTTGGGGTCCCAGCGGTCTGGGGAGAACACAGCATGCTCTGCCCAGTGGCGCGCTGCTTCCAGATTCCCTGTGGCAAGCCAATACTGAACACGGAACGCGGCAACTGCGGAGGGATAGGGTACCACTGGCTCGCGCTGCATCAGGGCTTCTGCCTGCGAGAGCGCCTGGTCGGCGGCGGAAAGATCGCCGCGGGCGAGGGCGAGCCGCGCCATAGCGAGCTGGCCGCTGATCAGCAGATCGACCTGCTGCCACTCCTGCCCGATGCGCAGCGTCTCGCGAAGGGCGGCTGCCGCCTCGTCCAATCGATTCCAGGCATAATAGGCCTCCGCCAGATGCTCCTGCAAGTAGCCTTCCGAGGGAAACCGCACCCCGCTCTGGGTGACCAGGGCGAGCCCCGCCAGGCTTTCCTGCTCTACCTGCGGCCACTGCCTGGCGCGCTCATAGGCTTGAGCCAGCCAGGGCTGCACTCGGATGTTCGCCAGGAACTCGCCTTCCCGCTCGGCCCGCTCCCTGGCCTCCAGGAGCCGGGGGAGCAGGAGCGCGCCCTTGCGCTGGAGCCCCTCGATCAGCCGACACTCGAGGATGAGCGGGATCATCTGCCAGCTCAGCTCCTCCCCCTGGGCAAGACGCTCCGCTTCCCTGACGATCTGTGCCAGCCGCGCCTGATCGCCATGCCCCAGGAGCGCTCGCGTCTCGATCAAGGCACGCAGCAGTCGCAGGCGCCGCTCGAGCATCATGAGAAGTTCCTCCTGCGGCACCGGCACGGCCTCCGAGTGAGCGGTATTGGCCTTGTGCTGCTGGAGCAGTGCCTCCAGGCGCGCGAGGATGGGTTGCACCAGAGTTTGGGCGCGGGTATGGGTCGCCTCGGTTGTCGCATAAAGGGACTCCAACAGGCGCAGTGTCGCTTTGAGGGCGAGCGGCGCGTACTGCCACAAGACGGCATCCGGCAGGGCGGTGATCCAGGTCTGCACGGTCTGCGCTTCCCCGCTCAACCAGCAGCGGGGGGCGGCCCTTTCCATCAGGCGCGCGGCATAGAGGAAGTCCGGTGCAGCCAGGGCATGGGCAATGGCCTCCTGGAGTTCGCCAGCGGCCTCATACCAGCGGACGACCCGCAGGTGCAGTTGCGGCACCAGCGCGGGCTCGGTCGCTGCCAGGCGCGCCAGCAGCGCCTCGCGGAAGAGGTCGTGCACGCGATACCAGTGCCGCTCCTCATCCAGGGGCACCAGGAAGAGGTTAGCCCGCTCCAGCGCTTCCAGCATGGCCTGACACGTCTGGGCTGCTGGCTCCTCCAGCACCGCCTGGCAAAGGGGCGCGGAAAGCCGGGTGAGCACCGCCGTCTGGAGGAGGAAGCGTTGGAGGTCGCCGGGCTGCTGGGCGAGGATTTCCTCCTGTACATAGTCCAGGAGGTAGCGTTGGCTGCCGGTCCAGGCCGCGATCCAGGCCGAAGGGTCGTCCTGCTGGCGCAAGGAGAGGGCCGCCAGATGCAGTCCGGCCACCCAGCCCTCCGTGCGCCGCTGGAGGGCCAGCACCTCTGCTCCCGAAAGCGCAGATCCCAGCACCTGCTGGAGCAAGGTACCGGCCTCCTCGGGGCGAAAGCCGAGCTCCGAATGGCGCAGCTCGGTCAGGTAGCCGCGCACCCGCCACCGGGAGAGCGGTAAGTCGGGGTCCACCCGACTGGCGAGGAGCAGATGGAGGTGCGCAGGCAGATGCTCCAGGAAGAAGGTCAGGGACTCGTGAATGGTTGCATCGCTGATCACCTGATAATCATCCAGCAGGAGGAGAAGCGGCGCGGAGGGTTTCTGGTTGTCCGCCAGGTCATGGAGCAGGGCGGTCAGGATGGCGAGCAGTGGCGGAGGCTGTGGCGAATGCTGCATAGCGAGCGCCAGCTCGCCGACGCCTGGCATACGAGTATGCAGTGCGGCGATGACCGCGGCCCAGAAACGGGTCGGGCTATTGTCCAGCTCGTCGAGCGACAGCCAGGCAACCTGCTCTTGATGCCGACGTGCCCAGTCCGCGAGCAGGGTCGTCTTCCCCCAGCCTGCCGAGGCGGAGACCAGCGTCAGCGGCGTGGACAGCGCTCCATCGAGCAGAGAAAGCAAGCGCTCCCGCTCCACCAGCGCCTGTGGCAGCCGCGGCGGCGTGAGCTTGGTCGAAAGCAGTGTCAGCGGCAGCTCGATTGCACGCTGTAGAGAGAAAACTGCCTGTGAGATAGGTGCAGACGCACTCGCAAGGGCCTGGGCTATCTCCGCTAAGCGGGCCAGCGTCACCTGGACTGTCTGCCCCAGATAGCGCTTGCGGATGCCGTTGCGATCCGTATGATAGGCATACCAATACGCGCCTCCGCGTGGCCGCCGCTCCTGGTAGACATTGAGAGAGCCGCCGGGACTGTGGAAGGCAAAGGAGGTGACTTCGCCCAGCCAGGCCAGCCAGGCGGCTTCGTCGCCGACACGAAACCGGCGCACCACCTGCCCCTCTGTAGAGCCTTCATAGACCCCCTGCCCCTCAGACCAGCGGAGCGCGTGCTGTGGTACTCTAGGCATGTATGCCTTCCTGCTCCTGGCATGCTTCCCAACCCCACTCGTTCATCCCAACACGAGCGCAGTATACCAAAGCAGAGGCGCACCGGCAAGCAGCACGCTGCTTGCCACACGAACTGCTCGCCAACATCTCGTAAATACGTGTGGCTGGGGTCCGAAGCGACGCTGGAGAGCTGCTCGGCATCGGGCTCTGACGGCCTCGCTTATTCGTCTGGTTTGGCACACTCTGCGCGCAACGTGGCGTACGCTGCCTGCAACGCCTCTCATCCGTCTGGCTTGGCGACCTCTGCTCGTAGCCTAGCACGCCCTACCTGCAACGCCGCGATCTGAGCTTCGATCTGGCACTGGAACAAGCCGCGCCACTTGGGAAGCTGGGTCTGGCGGAGGACTTTCAGCCCGCCCTTCCAGGAGAGCAAGTTGCTTGCAATGGCACGTAATTGCGCTTTTCGCTCGCCTGCTTCTGTCGTTTCAGCAGTTGGTAGGGCTGTTTCTCCGTCGAGCGTGTTCGATAATAGAACGGTTGATTTCCGCACAGGATTCGCCTACTCCTGGGGAAACAGCTTCCAGTGCCCCTCAGAGACCACTTCGGCGACGCCGTCGACCACTTGTATGGCGGTCTGATCGTCAATCGCGTAGGCCGACACCGGCATGCCGACGGCCCATCTTTCTGCATCGGCCATGGTGTTTTCCGGCAGATCAGGGTTATCCAGGTGCGGGAAGATCGAGAAATCAACCACGCCCAGCGTTCTATCGCCGCCGGTGGGCGGCTTCCAGCGGACGAAGTCCTCCCCGATGGTGGGGGTCATCACCATGCTCCCGGCGCTCAGTCCCACATAGACCGTCTCGCGCCCAAGCTCCGGCAAGAGGTCGGCCAGTCCGGACTGCTGCATCCAGTAGCACAGATACAGGGGATCGCCGCCTTCCACCAGCAGGGCGTCCATCTCCTGGACCAGCGGGAGCCAACGCTCTTCATCGATGCTGGGAAGCGCGGTGAGCTCCAGCACGCCTAACGACTTCCACCCCAATGCGCACATGGAGGTGAATCCATCAGGGAATGGAGCGGTGTTGGTCTCTCCGCGAATCAGCCGGGCGGCCATGGCTGGACCATTGGGGTTGGCGTACAGCGCGGTGGGAATGTAGAGGGCGCTGGACTCGACAATGGGTTTCCCCAACAGATCAACCAGAGCGTTGCGAATACTGTTGTTGGTAATGCCACCAGAGGTAAGCAGAAATTTCATGAGTGGTTCTCCTTGCCGATTTCGTGGGAACAGATCAGGCTCCTCCAGGTGATCATGGTTGCCTCCAGAATAATGTGGTGTTGCCCCCAGAAGGGGCAACGAGGAAATTTGTCCCTCCCAATTACCCATTTGGAAGGCGAAAAATCATCTCTTACTCTATATCCTGGTTGATATCCCAGAGGTTGCCTTCGGGATCGACAAATATGGCAGTGCGTACCCCCCAGGGATGATCGGTTGGTGGCCGGAGGAAGGTAACACCTGCTGCTTTGAGGGTTTCATAGGTCGCATGAACATCTTCAACGCGAGAGGCTATCATGGCACGCGGGTCGCCCTCGATATTGACTGCGTCGGGCTCAATCCCAAAGAGTTCTGCGGCTCCTTCTGGTGACTGCAGGATCAGGTAGCGGTCTTGCGCCTTGAAGGTGGCAACGCCGGGATCGCTTCCTACAAAGGGGAGTTTGAGGACATCACGATAAAATACGGTACATTTGTCCAAGTCGCGCACAAAGAGCAGTATGGCGTCTATACCGAACCTCATCATAAGGTGTACCCCTTTCTTTATTCAGCAACCAGATCGAGGACAGAAATCAAGAACCGATCAGGCGGCCTATGATGGGTCTGCTTCTGGTTGCGAAAACTCTCAACATGCGCATGAGTATTCTCAAGTTTCCATTACTATACCAGGGTGGGGCCGAGTAATACTTCTTCTATCTTGCTCTCTTGCCATCTCAGACTTTTCCAATACCCTGCCAAACACGTTCTTGGTACTACAGCCCCACTTAGGCGGCAGAAGTGGTAGACTGCTGCCAAGGAGGTGGAGCCCATGACCAGGGATGGTGAGGAGAGCGAAGAGCAGACCCCCGAAGAGGCCGTGCTTGCCTCGGCGAGCGAGGAACTGGTGCAGGTGCAGGAGCGCATTGGACCACACTTTCGCCGGGCGGAGACCCGCAGCAGAGCAGGCCGCTACCTGCGTGCGTTGCTCGCTCCAGTGGAGCGCAAAAATGGCTGGCAACTGGCCGAGGAACTGAGAGAACATGACCCACACGGGGCCCAGCGCCTGTTGGCTGAAGCCGACTGGGATGAAGAAGCGGTCCGCGATGAACTGCGCGGTTATGTGGTGGAGCACCTGGGGGAAGCGGATGGGGTCCTGGTGGTGGACGAGACGGGGTTCCTCAAAAAGGGCAAGAAATCGGCGGGCGTGGCCAATCAGTACAGTGGAGCAGCATATGGACTGGCCAATAGCCAGGTGGGCGTCTTTTTGCTCTACGCCTCACCCCGTGGGGCCGCCTTTCTTGATCGAGACCTGTACGTGCCCGAGGAATGGCTCACCGATCCCGTGCGCTGTCGGGAGGCAGGCATCCCGGAGCACCGGGCGTTGATCGCGAAAGGGGAGCTGGCCAGACGCATGCTGGCACGGGCCTTTGCCGCCCAAGTCCCCGCCGCGTGGGTGGTGGGAGACACGCTGTATGGCTACGACGAGTTACGGGTCTGGCTGGAGGACCAGCACCGGCATTACGTGCTAGCGATCCCGCAGACGCATGTGGTCTGGGTGGCCGGACGGCACCAGCCGATCGGCTATCTTGCAGCCCTCTTGCCTGAGTCGGCTTGGACGGTGCTCTCGGCAGGGGAAGGCAGCCAGGGGCCGCGGCTGTATGAATGGGCGTGGATGCAGTTGTCCGAGAAGGAAGAGTCACTTGAGGAAGCGCGGGAGAACCGTCCCGAGCCGACACGCTTCCTCCTGATCCGGCGCTCGCTGAGCGATCCGAGCAACCGTGCGTACTATCGCGTGGCAGGCCCAGCCAGCCTGACGCTCCCGGAGGTGGTGCGTATCGCAGGCCGGCGGTGGACGATTGAAGAGGGGATCGAAGAAGCCAAAGGCGAGGTGGGATTGGATCAGTATGAAGTCCGCACGTACCGAGCCTGGTACCGGTTCATGACGTTGGCTCTCTTGGCACACGCGGTGCTCTGCGTGGTGCGCCACCAGGCGCGCGAAAAAAAAGCGCGAGTGCGCCCGCCGGGCTCCACTTGAGCCTGGCAGAAGTGCGCCGACTCCTGCGCGGGATCGAGGCGACAGAGGAGCAGCGCACGCACCTCGTGTGGTGGTCGCGTTTCCGCCGCACACATCAAGCCCGCGCGAAGCGGTCTCACACCCAGCGCCGGACCTGTCAAGCTCCTCCCGTCGCCTTGCCTCACACGCTGCCGCCTCCCATCCCCTTGCCTGTGCTTCCTCTGCTCACCGATGCCCTCTGGAACCAGCTGCGCCCGCTGTTCGAGCTCGCACAGCCCAAGCGAGGTCGCCAAACAGAGCAGTGGCGCAGACGCGTGGAGGCCGTGCTCTGGGTGGCTCGGACGGCCTCGGCCTGGCGGCAATTGCCCGCAGACTACGGGCCGTGGGAGACTGTCGTGTACCATTACCGCCGCTGGTGTAAAGCAGGGCTTTGGGAGCGCATCCTCCAGATTCTGCTCCCGCAAAGCGCCTCGCATGTGCCTCCCCTTGCTCTTCCCGCTCCCTAACGGCCTAAGTGGGGCTGTAGTACT
>DATGID010000028.1:0-16667 GCA_035307385.1 Ktedonobacterales bacterium
CATCAATCCAGTCTGGTACTCGATTGATGCCTTCTTTCTCCTCACCAGAGGGAACCATCCTCCTGGATGCCTACCCCCAGTGCCTTCTTCCTCGGCAGTTGTCATGCGCATCGCTGCTCATTTCCAATTATCATCCAACAGATGAAACCATTTTGGACGCCGAGGGCTTGGATAAACAGGATATAACCCCACTCGTGCTTATATGCGTCAAGAGGGAAGCAAGGCCTCAATCGCCTGTTCCCTTCCCTGTTGGGCATTGGCGGGGTCCTGCTTGCCCATGAGCGCTAGCGGATGGCTTCGTCCGGAGTCCACGACGACGGGAGGGAGACGAGTATCTGGTCAAGGTCCAGCGCGCGCCCGGTGGTCATGGCGGCGGTGAATGATTCTTCCCCCAGCGCAGCTCGCATGGTGGCTTCGGCCTGCACCAGCGGCGGCACGTCCACGGGGGGAAGTGGGGTCTCCATGCGTGCCCTCCAGGTCGTGGTCAGGCCATAGAGGCGTGCGCCCCGCTCAGGGTCCGTCGAAGCATAGAGTGCGATCAACCCTTCCAGACACTCCACCATCCCCGGATGGCTGCGTTCGCGCGCATAAAGCTGCCAGCTCTGGTGATAGGCGCGTTCGGCCTCCGTTCGCTCACCGCGTGCTGCAGCAAGCTGCCCCTTGGTATGCAGAGCCACCGCCATCACCCATTCCGCACCGATCCGCTCAGCACGGGTAAGACTCTGCTGGATATAGGCGGCTGCCTGCTCATAGGCGCCTTGCAGGAAGGCCGCTTGCCCCAGGTTATTGAGGACAATGGCCATGCTTTTCTCATCTGCCAATTGTTCAAACAGCGCCAGGCTTTCCTGGGCGCGCGCACGCGCTTCCTCCAGGCGGCCTTCTTTGCGCGCGGTGTCGCCCAGGTTCGTCAACGCCACTGCGATGCCCCGCTGATCCCCCTGACTGCGCTTGATCGCCAGGCTTTCCTCCTGCAAAGCTCGAGCACGCGCGTAGTCCCCCTGTTCCTGCGCCAGCGTCGCCAGGTTGTTGAGGAGCATAGCAACACTTGCCTGCTCGTGTAACGTTCGGAAGAGCGATAGGCCCGCTTCATAGTACTGGGCCGCCTGGACAAACTGCCCTTGAAATTTGGAGACATTTCCCTGGAGGTTGAGCGCGCGCGCTTGCAGACGCTGGTTGCCCTCCTGCTCGGCCAGGACCACACATCGCTCTGCCAAGGCGAGGGCGCGTGCATAATCACCCTGCTCAGCCGCCAGCGCTCCAGCGCCGTAGCAGGCGTGCGCCTCCGTAAGCGGCAGCACCTTCCCGCGGTGTTCGCTTCGCGCCAGCAGGGTCTCCAGCCACGCACGTCCTTCGCTCAAAGCGCCACGCCGCAGCCAGAATTGCCACAACGCTCCCGCAAGCTGGAGCCCCTGTTCCAGGTCGTCGTGGTCCTGCAACCAGCGCAACGCGGCACGCACGTTATCCGTTTCCTGGCTCAGGCGTGCCAGCGCGCTGGCCTGCTCTGGTCCCACCAGGCGCTCTTGCTCACGTTCGGCCAGCGCGAGCAGGTAACGGGCGTAGCGGTCTCGGAGTGCCTCACCCTCCCCGGCCTGCTCCAGTTGCTCTCGCCCATAGGCGCGCAGCGTCTCCAACAGCCAGAAGCGTGGCTCCTCGTCGCCCGGCACAGCGACCGGCTGCACCAGGCTCTGATCGACTAACGTGGCGACCTCTTCCAGCAGCGGGCGAGCAGACTCGTCGCCAACGCCGCACACCTGCGAGGCCGCGGTCAACGTCCAGGACCCCGCAAAGACCGACAGGCGACGGAAGAGCTGCTGAGATACTTCCGAGAGCAGGGCATAACTCCAGCCAATCGCCTGGCGCATCGTCTGTTGACGCTCCGGAAGGTCACGGGCGCCTCCCGTTAAGAGCGTCAGGCGGTCCTCGAGTTGCGCCAGCAGGGTTGGTAAGGGCAAGAGTTTGAGCCGCGCGGCGGCTAATTCAATCGCCAGCGGTAATCCGTCCAGGCGCACACACAGTTCGGCCACCAACGGTGCCAGAATTTCGGTCAAGGCAAAGGCGGGCTGGACTGTACGGGCGCACGCCACAAACAGTGCAACCGCACCATACTGGCTCAGATCGGACAGGGGCGGCAGGTGCCCAGGATCGGGGAGAGCCAGCGGGGGCACGACCAACTCGTACTCGCCCCGTACCTGCAGGCGCGCCCGACTGGTCACCAGGGCTTTGACCCGCGGACAGGCGCCCAGCAGTTCGATGAGCAGGGGCGCTGCTGCCAGTACCTGCTCGAAGTTATCCAGGACGAGCAAGCACTGCTGAGGATGCAGCGCCGTCTTCAGGCGCTCCAGGAGTGGTTGGCTCCCCACCTCGCGCACCTCGAGCAGCTCGGCCAGCGCCGAAAGGACCAGGCCTGGCTCCTGGATAGGCGCCAATGAGGCGACTCGGACGCCATAGGCGAAGTCCTTCGCCAGGCCTTCTGCCAGGTGCAGAGCCAGGCGCGTTTTGCCCACCCCAGCCGGACCGGTCAGGGTGAGTAACCGCACCTCCTCTTGTCGGAGCAGGTGGGCAGCTCTAGATGCCTCCCGTTCCCGCCCAATCAAGCGGGTCAAGGGGACAGACCAGGGAAGAGGAGCAGCGGCTTCTTCACGTTCACGCGCCGGACGCGCTGGCCCGCGATGGCGCGGCACACTCGCTATCAGATGGACACGCTCTTCCGCTGAGAGGTGCAGGGCCTCTGCCAAGAGCGCGAGCGTATCCTGGCGCGGCATCCGACGGACACCACGCTCCAGATCGCTGAGGGCACGGACGCTCAAGCTGGCGTGCTCGGCCAGTTCCTCCTGGGTCAGTCCTGCGCGCAGACGATAAGACTTGAGTCGTGCGCCAAAGGTGTCTGGCTCCATCGCCTGGCTCCCTTCTCAGGCTGGCGCGCCACGCTTGCGCGAGCAGGGCAGGGCATTCGTGCCAGCCTGCAACCAGTATAGCAGATGGAGTGTCCTTTGCCTATGGCTGAAATAGACCAACTGCGTGGGTCAACTGTGTGGGTCAACTGCGTGGGTCTGCCTGTTCAGGGGGCGCTTTCGAGAGCAGAATAAGGTCAATCAATCCACCACATCGGCTGCAAAGATCGCAGTGGAAGCAGGACTGGAGATGGGAATAACGCGTCAAGCAGCGGCAAGGCAGGGTTGCCCCAGGCAACCAGGTACTCAATCTGAGATGTCAGCCGCCCGCCACGGGTGGGAAAGGAGAAACAGCACAGGTGCGTAAGAAAGGACAAAACGAACGAAACACGGTGAAGAGGCAGCCGCTTGCCACTCAGGCGAAGCAGGAGGGGACAAGGGAACTGACAGATGCTGACCTGGAACAGATCCAGGGCGGAGCTTCGGACTACTACCTCCAGTTTCCTGGTTCGCCAGGAGGAGGGAAACGCGGCGAAATTTCTCAGCGCCCCATTGTATACACTCCCAGTGAGGTCGTTCCCTGATTCCCTCAGCAGGAACTGAAGAGATCGCCGCTTTGGGGTGGATGATCTGATTCACCTTCCACGAAAGAGGAGTTCACGATGAAGAAGCAGCAAACCAATCAGAAGCGCAATACCCCCAAACTGGGGGCCACAAAAGGGTTGAACGATCAGGATTTGAACCAGGTGGTGGGTGGTCTCAATCCGCAACCGCTTCCTCCGGCCCTTCGTCGGCCCTGGTCTGGACCAGGACCAGACCCCCATGCGGACATGCCTACCGCTGTTGAATAAGCGGTGAACGTCCGTTTCGCCAGGGAACTGGAGACCGTGCGCAAGATTTGTCATCTGGTCGCTGGTTCCTTGGCAAAGCTCGTGGGGGCGTGATATGGCCTCACAAGAGATCAGCGAGCAGGGAGATCACGATGAAACAGAAACAGCCCGCCGCCCGGCATGGGCAACCAGCTAAGCCGCACCAGAAGGCCCAGCCCCTGGAAGCGTTGACCGATGAGCAGTTGAACCAGATCGTCGGCGGCCTTGGCGGCTCTACAACGCTGCCACCAATTACGAACAATGCAGTGGTCCAATCCTTTCCTGAAGGTGACATCCAACACCCCGTGGTGATAGGAAATATCTGGAACGGGAAGAGTCATCCCTAAACGAGGAGAGCACAGGGCATATGAAGCGGAAGACCAACAAGAAGCAGAAAGACGCACCCGACCTGCCCTCGCAGCCCAGCGCTGACTTGACTGACGAGGAATTGCAGCGGGTCGTAGGCGGAAAGAAGAAAGACCCCCTCTCTGTCGAGGAGTTGAATGTAGTAGCTCACGTGCCCGCTGTGCAGTGAGAAAGGCAAGGAAACGATGGTGAAGAAACGACAGCAGACTAACCAGAAACAGCAGCCGGCCACTCCAGACTCACAGCCCTCCACCGACTTGACCGATGATCAATTGCAAGCGGTCGTAGGCGGTCTCACCATCAAGCCGGTGGAAAGCATCGTCTTTCATCCGGGGCCTGGACCCGACCCAGGTCCGCTCGCCAACGAGATCATTTTTGTCGGTGGCTAACACGAGGCGCCAGTGCGGCTCCTTGAGTCGAGACCGGTAGATGCAGGGCGTACCCCCGCGTCCTGCATTTCACTCGCTCATTTGCTGTGAACAGTGTGTGATATGGAGACAGAAACCAAGGGCATGATCTCTCGACAACATCTCTTTCGTTCCCAAGCGCTTGAGCACTATGCCAGGAGCCGCGAAAAAACGGTGTTGCCACGGGTGGTGACCCCACCGGTCTTCCTTTGTTGCTGGCTGCTGTTGGGTCTGCTGCTCTTGGCAACCACACTGGCCTGGCAGGCGCAGGTGCCCATCTACGCGGCAGTTGGCGGGGCAGTGCTCGAAACGCAACCAACAAGTCAGCAGACAACAAACGGATTGGAAGCGATCATTTTTGTGCCTGCGACTCCTGCACCTCAGATCCACGTTGGAGACCAGATTACGCTTGCTGTTGTGCTGACGGGCGAGACATTCACTGGCACTATTGCCACCGTTGAGCCTGGCGTCATGACCCCAGACGATGCTCGTCAACGCTATGCCCTCAGCGGCGATCTGGCCCTGGTGATTACACAGCCCTCGGTGGTGGTGCAGGTCGCGTTGCGTCCAATGCCCCCGGCGGATGTCACAGCGGGCCTGAGCATCACGACGCAGGTCCAGGTGGGCGCACAATCGGTCTTCTCGCTGCTGCCCACATTCCTGAGTGGATTCTTGGGAGGGTAGCTATGGAAGAGTTTGAAGCTGATGGCGCCCTGGTGGGACAGGACGAGCAACCGACTATGATCCTTTCCGCCGAACAGCGGCGCTTGCTCTACCAGAGACGGTCGGCGCTGCTCAGCGGGCTGATTGGCCCAAATCAGTCGGCAGATGTCTCGCCAGGACTAGCTGAGGTGATCGACCACCGCGAGCGCCTTCATGCCAGACAAACACGCGAGTTGACCGGACTGGTGCGTGAAGCGTTGGAGCGCGAGCGAGCACCATCGACTCAGGAGCTACCGCTGCGGCAGCCAATCAGAATCCAACCACCAGCACCAACGGGGATACAACCGCCAGAGCCACCGAGCACCCCGACTCCTGAGCCAGCCGCGCTGCCGCTTCCAGAACCACCCAAACCCCGCCGTTGGCGGCAAGTTCTCTCGCGTCTGCACTCGCGTCGGGTGCCTGCGCTGCTGCAAATGAGCGCGGTGGAGTGTGGGGCTGCCTGTCTGGCGATGATCTTGAGCTATTATGGGCGCAGCACGACCATCTCCGACGTGCGCCAGCGCTGCCAGGTCGGGCGTGATGGTCTCTCGGCGCTGGACATCGTGAAGGCTGCCCGCAGCTATGGGTTGCGCGTGCGCGCAATCTCGCTGCAAGACAATGATCTTGGGCAGCTTACCCTGCCAGCCATCGTTCATTGGGAATTTAATCACTTTCTGGTCGTTGAGCGTACATCTGCGCAGGGGGTCGAGGTGGTCGACCCGGCGATGGGACGCAGACGCCTGACCACCGACGAGTTTTTCAAGAGCTTCACCGGCATTGTTTTGATGCTGGAGCCTGGCGCGCAGTTTGACCGCTCCGAGAGTATACGCCAGGTGACCTTGCGCAGCTATGCCCGCATGTATTTGAAACGGGCGCCGCTCTCCCTGGTACAGATTCTCTTGGCCTCCCTGGTGTTGCAGCTCTTTGGCCTGGCTGTGCCGCTGCTGACGGCTCTTGTTATTGATCAGGTGATTCCTTTTAAGCTCACCAATGCGCTGACTCTCCTGGCCGTTGGCTTAGGCATCCTCGTCGGAGCACAAGTCATGTTGACGCTGCTGCGGGCCTCGCTGCTGCTCTACTTGCAAACGCGCGTGGATACGCAGGTCATGCTGGGCTTCTTTGAACAATTGCTGGCGCTCCCGCTCCGCTTCTTTCAGCAACGCTCTAGCGGAGATATTCTGGCGCGCCTGAGCAGCAACCTCGTCATTCGTGACACGGTCAGCAATCAGTTGCTCTCCACCCTGCTGGATGGCAGTTTTGTCGCCTTCTATCTGCTCATCCTGTTCCGAGGCTCCCTGTTCTTTGGGCTGTTGGCACTGGGGATTGGCCTGGTGCAGATGGGCGTTCTCATCGCTGCCAATCGGTTTATCCGCCCGCTTGCCAAGCAGGAGCTGTTGACGCAAGGCAAATTTCAAGGATACGCGGCTGAGGCGCTGGTCGGCATCACCACGCTCAAGGCGGCAGGCGCAGAACAGCGCGCGCTCGAACGCTGGACCAATCTCTTTTTCGAGCAGATGAATGCCTACGTTCGCCGCAACTACCTCTCATCGCTGGTCGACACTGCCGTCACCAATCTGCGGGCCATTGCCCCGCTGGTCCTGCTGGTGATTGGGACCGCGCAGGTACTTCATGGGACGCTGCAAGCCGGAACAATGCTCGCGTTAGTAACACTTGCGAGCTCGTTTCTGGCACCCTTAGGTTCGCTCGTGGCGAGCGGACAGCGCCTCCAACTGGTGCGCTCCCATCTGGAGCGCGTGGCCGATGTGCTGGAGGCCGAGCCAGAACAAGATGTCCAGACCGTCACGCCTCCACCACGCCTTAAAGGGCATCTGCGGTTGCAAAACGTCAGCTTTCAGTATGATCCACACGCGCCAGTGGTGCTGCATGACATCAATGTTGCCATTCGCCCAAGGCAGAAAGTAGCGATTGTGGGCCGCACCGGGTCGGGGAAGACGACGCTGGGCATGCTGCTGCTGGGCCTGTACCTGCCAATACAAGGGGATATTTTCTATGATCATATCCCCCTGCGGACCCTGGACTATCAGGCGGTGCGCACGCAGTTTGGTGTGGTGACGCAGGGGTCCGCCATCTTTAGCGGTACCATCCGCGACAACATCACCCTCAATCATCCAGAGATGGACATCGAGCAGGTCATCCAAGCCGCCACAGCGGCGGCCATTCACGAAGATATCTTACAGATGCCGATGGAATACGAGACCTTCGTCTCGGAAGGCGGTAGCGCGCTCTCTGGCGGCCAACGCCAGCGGCTAGCGTTGGCGCGGGCGCTGGCGACGAATCCGGTCATTCTGCTGCTGGATGAAGCGACCAGCGCCCTGGATGTGATGACCGAGCAGGCGGTGGAGCAAAACTTGCGCGCCCTGGCTTGCACCCAGATTATCATCGCGCATCGGCTGAGCACAATCCGCTCTGCCGATCTGATCCTGGTACTGGACCAGGGCACCATTATCGAACGCGGCACCCACGCGGAATTGCTCAGCCAACATGGCTTCTATGCCACCTTAATCCAGAGTCAGTTGGCAACGGGAGAGATTAAGACAGGGTAAGATCGCGCTCTTCACATGATGCAGCACAAGCACTATCTGCGAAAGGAGGTGAGACAACGATGAAACGGGGAAACACTCCCGCCAGGGGGAAGCAGCAGCCCAATCGCAGCCCTGCAAAGCCCACAGGCGTCGTCGAGTTGACCGAGCGTGACCTGGAGCAGGTGCAGGGAGGAATCCAAGACGCTATGAAGATTCCTGGCGGAGAGGGAATCGGCAAGAAATAGAAAGCATGCGATGTCCTGCCTACCGAAGAAATCTTCTGGGGCAGCAGATGGCAGGGGCCTGGGCTCAGGTTCTTGCCATCTTTCCTGAAAGGATAGGTCACGATGTCGAGCGCCCTTCCGCACATCTACGCGGCCTGGCTGGCACATGTCATCCCTGGTCCAATTCCTGAGGAGACGCAGGCGACCTGCCACCAGTGTGCGATGTGCCCATCAGTCATGTCTCCTTCTGGTTCGCCATATACACCCAACTTTTTCCATCCTCAGACGAAATGCTGCACCTATCTGCCCAGGCTGCCTAACTTCTTGGTAGGGCAGATACTTGCCGATCAGTCGCCGGAGATGGAGATGGGGCGCGCCAGTGTTGTGCAGCGGATCACGCGTGGCGTGGCCGTCAGTCCCCTTGGCCTGGGGCAAGATGCGGTATATTCCCTGCTGTATCGTCAAGGGAGGGAAGCTGCCTTTGGGAGAAGTCGCGCGCTGCGCTGTCCGCACTATATTGAAGAGGGCGGGCTGTGTGGGATTTGGCGCTATCGTGAGGCAACCTGTGTCACCTGGTTCTGCAAGCATGTACGTGGGGCGGTAGGGAAACGCTTCTGGGAAACACTGAAGCGCCTCTTGTTTGTCGTCGAGGAGAGCCTGGCGTGCTGGTGCGTGCAGCACCTGGAGGTGGGCAGCCAAGCGCTCCAACACCTCTTTTTACCGCCACAGCGGCTTCCCGGAAGCGCGCCACTGGAGGCAGCGGAGCTTGATGGCATTGTGGACCCTCAACGCTATCAGGCCATCTGGGGGCAGTGGGCTGGCCGCGAGTGTGACTTCTACCTTGCCAGCGTGTCCCTGGTTGGTGCGCTCACCTGGGATGCTGTCTGTGCCCTGTGTGGGCCAGAACTACCAGTGCTGATACGCTTAACGCAAGAGGCGTATCAAGCACTGCTGTCAACAACGATTCCACCTGTCCTCTGGGTCCGCCCGTTGAAGATGATCACACGAGAGCCTGGCTGGAGCCGGGCGATCGCCTATAGCGGCAATGACCCGCTACGGCTCCCTGACGCACTCCTGGGTGCCTTAGCTTTCTTTGACGGCCGCCCGCTTGAGGAAGTCCGGCAGCGGCTAGCAACCGAAGCACAGGTCGCACTTACTGATGCCTTGATTCGCAAATTGGCGGATTTCGAGGTGCTCGCCCCTTCAGGAGCTGAAGAGTAACCCCTGCTCCAGATATATTCCATCACAAAACGTGCCTTGAGAGATGGTTCTAGGAGCAACGCGGGCGCAGTGACGAAAGGAGACACGTTCCCATGGGAGCCAGAGGCCCTGACCCACACTTTGAAGAGCAGAACCGTCGCGCGATCCGACACCTCAACCGAGCTGCCACCTTCAAGCGCAGAGCATGGAAGCTGGGGATCAGCCTGGCCGTGTGCGCGCTCCTGCTGGCGCCCTTGGCTTGGGTGCTCGGCCCCAAACTCCTGCATCCCCCCTGGACCGATGCAGTCGCCTTTAGTCCCGATGGGCACCTGCTGGCAGCCTATTCGTCCTCTGAGGGCACCATCCGGCTCTGGGATCTCCAGAATGGTCGTTTACTGCGCATGCTCGCCAACCCAGGCGATCCGCCGCTCCGGCACGACTCCAGCTTGCCTGTTGGTTCGCTGAATCACGGGCTGGCCTTCAGTCCCGATGGACGGTTTCTGGCCGCCGTGGCGAATCAGCAGGTGCAGAACAATGGGGCTGTCTTGTATACCGGACTGGTACGGGTGTGGGACACGCAACGCTGGACCGTGCTGCACAGCTTGCCCATGCCAGGGGAAGCCTTCTCGGTCGCCTTCAGCCCGAGCAACACCGCCCTGGCCGTCGGCCTGGGGTTCGGGGAGGCTAAGAACCCTCCACCGGTGCAACTCTGGGCGGTGCCGGGGTGGCAGTTCCTGCGCTCGATGGGGTTGCCGGGGGGGTTGGTATTCTCGCTCGCCTTCAGTGCTGATGGGCGGACCCTGATCGCGGAAGATGTGGGGGCAACCCTCTATGAGGTCGCGAGCGGGCACGTCCTGCAGACGATTCCAAGTAACGAAATGCAAGATATAGCACTCAGTCCTGATGGACGAGTGCTGGCTGTGGCGCTGTTGCATGAGAACGACTCGGCCCAAGGGTATACCGGACAGGGAGAGACCAGCATCGTCCTCTACGATCTGACCACGGGTCAGCGCCTGCGCACCCTGACCCACCAGGACGGGATGCTCACCTCAGTAGCCTTCTGGTCCCTCGCTTTCAGCCCAGATGGGCGCGTGCTGGCGACCGGTTCTGCTAATCATCAAATCACGCTGTGGAACGTCGCACACGGAACGCTGCTGCGCACCCTCAGCGGCCACTCGTCGGATGTCTTCGCTCTGGCCTTTAGCCCCGACGGACGAATGCTGGTCTCCGGCTCGCAAGATCGGAGCTGGATGTTGTGGGCGGATCAGACCGTGAAGGTATGGGATGTCGCTACCGGAGGCGAAGGGCGTACGTTGTCAGGCTAACAACCTATCCCATCCACGCTCCTGCCTCAGGAAGCGGGGGTCTCAGGTCAGATGGTCTTCAGCGCCAAGTGGCGTGAAGCGCTGGGGTAGGGAAGAGGATTAGCTCTCATCGCTGCGCTGACCAGGAAGCAACTGCGTGGGGCAACTGCGTGGGGGAATTGCGTGGCTGTGTCTGGACGGACCAACGCCAGCGGAGGATACTGGGTGTATGCACCGTACCCGCCCTGCGGGGACCGTGAAGCGTTTGGGCCTCCGTGACCGGACCTCTCCAACAGGAGAAACTAACGTCAGGAGACCCGCTGAAAGGAGCAGATGATGAAGACCACCAACGCGCTGCGGTTCCGCTGCCTGGGCTGGATGGCAGCAACTCTCCTCCTTGGGCCTCTGTTCTTGCTGGGAAGTTGCGGGAATCAACCGTCTCCTCCCTTGCCGTTCGCTACGTTTCCCTTGACAGGTGACCATCCGGTCCGTTGGCTGACAGCGGGACCGGATGGCAATCTCTGGCTGGCAGAGAATCCCCCAGACCAGCTTGGGCGCTTTACCCTGCCTGGGAAGCTGACCGAATTTCCAATTCCTGCCTCGTCCACCCTGCGTTCCATTACGGGCGGACCGGATGGCAACCTCTGGTTTACGGAATTGGAAGCCGGAAAGATCGGGCGTCTCACCCCGAAAGGCAAGCTTACCGAGTTTGCGCTGCCAACCGTACATGGGGGATTCTCCAGCGGGCCGGTATGGCTTATCACCGGACCGGATGGCAACCTGTGGTTTACCGAGACTTTTGCTAATCAGATCGGGCGTATCACGCCTCAGGGTACAGTGACGGAGTTTTCCCTCCCGGAGACAAGAGGCGCCCGGCAGTTGGGGGAGATCATCACCGGGCCGGATGGCAACGTGTGGTTTACCGATCCGCAACAGAATACCGTGGGACGCATCACGTCGCTGGGGGTCGTCACCGAGTTTCCGCTCCCTACACCCCAGAGGTCGCCAGACGAGATCACCCTTGGCCCCGATGCCAACCTGTGGTTCACCGAATTCGATGCGAACAAGCTGGGGCGGATTACTCCTGGTGGCAAGCTTACCGAGTTTCCCCTGCTTGCGTTCGTTCAAGATCCCACGGTAATTACAGCG
Organism: Ktedonobacterales bacterium; assembly: GCA_035307385.1. Taxonomy (GTDB): domain Bacteria; phylum Chloroflexota; class Ktedonobacteria; order Ktedonobacterales; family DATBGS01; genus DATBHW01. The sequence goes on from DATGID010000028.1 coordinate 11,656, forward strand.
GGAGCTGATCGCCACCTCTGGTTCCTGGCCCTCCAGCAGCATTCAGCGTTGACCTCCCAGGTGCTGCTAGTCCGCTTTACGCTTCCACATTTAAGAAGCGCTGCTTGATTGTTTCATGTATTCCTTGAAGGGGAGGAGTGGACACAATGCCCGAAAGGAGCACCTGGTGATGGCATCTCCCATGACCTGCCCTCAGTGCGGCAGTCAGCATATCGTCAGTTCTACCACGTATGTTGACAGCCAGGGGAGGCAATCCAGGATAGTCGGGGTATATTCAGGCTGCCTGGTCATATTTATTATCCTAGTCTTCATCGTTGTGCTGGTGGAGGTGGTGACGTTCGCGCTGACTCCCTGGCACACCGGATGGAGCAGAATCAGCATGACCATCGGTTCGGCTGTAGGACCCCTCATTGCGCTGGCAGCCATCTCCCGCTTCCGCAGCACCGTCCAGTATCGCTGTCAGCACTGCCAGCACGAGTGGCTGAGTCGCACACACACCGCACAACGTCTCCTCGACGAGCAAGAGCATCTGGGACAGTCGGAACGACTCGCAGCCATGAGCGACCTGGCGCAGCACCCTGATCCGCTCACGGTAAACGCGCTTTTGAGGATGCTGGACTATCGAGATACGGCAACTCGGGAAGCGGCAGCCAGCAAGCTCAGAAGCATGCTGGACCAGCTAGACGACCTGCCCGCCACCAGGGCTGGCGTGGAGCGCGCTCTCCAAGACTACGAAAATGCACACAGGTGACCTATGCGCCTTGTCTGGTTACTGCCTTGAGCGGGAAGGAGGAGAGGATGACAGAGAACATGCAACATGGGAACCAGCAGGTTGGCTCCCTCTCACGTGCAGCACGAAGGCGCTTTCGTCGCTGGCTCTGGATCCTGCTTGCTGTGGCAGTGCTGCTGACCATCCTCTGGGCTACACGGTCAGGGAAACAGCACCTCCCTCCAGAGTACTCGGGTCCCCTCAGTGGAACCCCAGTCGCCTTCAGTCCGGATGGGCACCTCCTGGCCACAGGGGCCGGTAATACCATTCAACTCTGGGATGTGCAGAGCGGCACCCTGCTTCATACGTTCGCCGACATCCACATGCAGCATGTCCTGGCACTGGCCTTTAGTCCCGATGGGCACACCCTGGCTGTGGGAACGGATGCACGCCAGCCATGCTGTACCTCTGATAGCCTGGAAGGCGCTATCCTCTGGGATGTGCAGCAGAGCGAGGTGGTGTCGAGTAGTAACTTTTCCTACGCAGAAGAACTTGACACCGTCTCCTCGCTTGCCTTCAGCCCAAATGGGAATCTCCTGGCCTTAGGCACCCCAGGCGGGGTAGAAGTCTGGGACAGAGGAAAGGACACGTTGCTCTACAACACGCTCCCTCAAGAATTTACTCAAGCCGTGGCCTTCAGCGCTGATGGGCAGATCCTGGTTGCAGGTTCGTCAGAGTACATGGATGTGGGGGACTCAGCGCCCATCTATCCATCACGCATCAACTTCTGGGAGGTCGCGAGTGGCAAGCAACTGCGGAGCATCGCGCTCCCGCTGGGAAGCTCGCTCTACTCTCTCGCGGTGAGTCCCGATGGACGCACCCTGGCCTCGGCGGGAGAGGATCATACCATCAGATTGTGGGATATGGCGACTGGCACACCCCTGCTGACTCTCAAAGACCACACGGGTCCTTACACAGTTGCCTTCAGCCCCGATGGGCGCACGCTCGCCTCGGGCTCATTGGATTCAACGATCAAGCTGTGGGACGTGGCTAGTGGGAACGTGGTGCGCACCTTGTCGGGCTAAAGACTCCCAGATGACCTCCTGCGCAGATATCCTCCCGTCGAGAAAAAGCCAGCGCAGGGCTACATCTCTGCCGGTGAGGTGCATTGTGCCCGGAGTGCGGACCACTCAAGCGAAGAAAGGATGAGTTCATGGGACCTATGCTTTATGAAGGGACACCTCGAAATCTGAGGCATCCTCTGCGAAACACGCGCTCTCTGATCTGCTGGCTGCTGGGAGTCATGCTGCTGGCCGCCTGTGGAAGCGGGCCAACATCTCCCGCCAGCCCTCCCGATAGCTCGCTTGGGGTCTATTTTACCGGGTTCACGACGGCTGGCGTCATCGGCCCGCTCTACGCGCTGGATGCCAGCGATGGCACGCTGCGCTGGAAGATACAGGTGCACCCGGATGCGCAGGCCCAGCCGCTCCTGGCAAAGGGCATCCTCTACCTCAGAGAAGCCACAGGAGGTGTTTCGGCGTTCAAGGCCAGCGATGGTACTCGGCTGTGGCATCAGGACCTCGGGCATGCCGTAGTGGTAAATACGGTTGCCAATGGCGTCGTCTATGGGACCGTGGTCGCGGGCCTCGACCCGAGACAAAGCTCGATCTTTGCCCTCAATGCCAGCAACGGCAAGATGCTCTGGGAGTCACCACAGGCGGGCGGAACGCTTGAGCGCGTCGCGGATGGGGTCGTATATGTAGGGTTTGCCTCCATGAGCGCGCCTGGAGCCACTGGCCTCTCGGCGCTCTCGGCCAGCGATGGCGCGCTGCTGTGGCACTATCAGGTGTCGGCAGTCAACGTTAATTTGTTCGATGTGGTGGATGGGCAAGCGTATTTGCTGGTCTACGAGCCGCCAGAGAACGGCGGGGCTTCCATTGTGGGGTTTCTGGCAGCTCTCGACAGCCAGACTGGCGGGCAGCGCTGGCGATTCCCGCAAAACGGTGGGGCCAATATCTCTGAGTTAGGAGCCACCGACCAGACGGTCTATGCACTTTCCAATGACGGCCAGCCATACGCTCCGGCCACGATTGTCTATGCCCTGCACACCAGCGATGGCTCGGTACAGTGGCGTCGGCAGACGCCATTGGGCCTATTCGCAACCTCGCACCTGGAGGGCGGAACCCTCTATCTCGGCTCAGGGGATGGGGTGATCCTTGCCATGAACACCAGCGACGGCTCACTATTGTGGCAGACCCAGGTGGCGCACCCGCAGCCATCTGATCCCTTCCCTGATGAAGTGGACTTACAGATGGCTCATGGCCTGCTCTATGCCACTGTCAGTAATAACGGCGCCTATCTGTTGAAGACGAGCGATGGCTCGGTGCTGTGGCACACCCCGATTACCGGAACCGGACCGCTATTAGTGCTGGCAGCAACCAGCACTAGTCTCTACGTGAGTGCCCAGGCAAAGGACGGGAAGGATTTCATGACGGCCCTCAAAAGCAGCGATGGCTCGGTACGCTGGACGTACAGCGGAATAGACCAGAATGTCAACTTCGCTGCTGTGGGCTAAGGCCACCAGGGGCTGGCGGAGCAGCGCGTACATCCTGATCGTCCAGATGAGCAGCCATCGGCTCGCACGCGGTTTTCCAATAGCTGGCAGTTGATCTACCAGGAAGGAGACATAGGATGACTGAGCGCTGTCTCTTTTGCCAGGGGATACTGGAGGCCACGCTGCGCCGCTGCCTTCAGTATGGGCGAACGCAGCCAGCGCTGCTGCCGGAGCTATCCTTACCGCTTGTGGGCAGGAACCTCCTGATGATACGGCAATGTCCGTTCTGTGGGGAGATCCTCCCTGCCTCTGCGCGCTTTTGTGGCAACTGCGGTCGGTCTCTTGCAACGCAGGCGTTCCCCGGTCTGGCAGCCGGGCAGTCCGCTGCGTTTTCGACTGCCCCGTCCACCGTGGCTGGTGCACAAAGCGCGCCACCCACCGTGTCAACTGCTTCGGCTGGTGCACAAAGCGAGATACCCACCGTGCCCACCGCGCTAGCAGGCCCGCAGGGTGGCCTGCCTGGCTCCTCCCTACAGACTCCACCTCGCCGCCCATCACGCCGATGGCCTGGAAGAAGGATCAGAAAGCCGAAGAAGTAGTAGCGGTCTGGCAGGAGTCAGCCAAGGCAATGCCACTCCCGGCAGAAAGGAAGCACCGCCATGATGAAACGTAGCACGCTTCTGCTCCTTGCTGGTGGGCTGTTCGCCGCCATCGCCTTGTTCATGCCCTTCCCGTGGAATGGGCTGTTCGGCTCAGGTTTGGGCCTGCTGCCAGCGTGGCAGCAAGCTTTCCAGCACTTTCAAGTGACCAACCCAATAGACCTGCTCCTCTTCCTTGAACCCCTCGGCGTACTCTTGATGATCGCTGGCGCTGTGTTTGCCCTCAAAAACGGGAAGGTGGCCCTTCCCTTAGGTCTGAGCGGCGCGGTGTTGGGTCTGACCCTCCTGGTGTGGTCCTTCAGCTTTTTCTACGAGGAGTATCCCTCCGTTGCACCTGGGGGAAGCTTTGGTGGGTTTCTTCAGGACTTTGGCGTCGGCTACTGGCTGGCAGTCGGTGGCTGCCTACTGGGTCTGGTCGGCGCGCTCAGCAGCGCGCGAGAACAGCCCGCGCCAGCTGGTGGGCGCATGTCTGGCATCAAGCCAGGGATGGTGCTCGTCCTCTGGGGCAGCCTGGCCGCTGTGGCTGGCTTTTTCCTGCCGCTCTTTTCCTACTCCCCTGTTCCCATGAGCGCGTTCGATCTCATCACACAGCCAGACGGCTATCTGGTGTTCTGGCCTGCACCGGTGGCGGCCATTCTGCTGCTGGCGGGTGGGCTGCTTGCCATCACCAAAGCGCAGGCCGTGTATCTGGGGGGCCTCAGCGGTGCTCTGGTCGGCCTCTCCTTCCTGGTGCTGGTTCTTTTCTTGGCGGCTCATCATGATGGCTCGGTCAACGTCAGGCTCCTGGGGATTGGATATTGGCTGACGGCAGGCGGTGCTCTGCTAGGCTTAGTTGGCGCTGTTCGAAGCCTGCTGGGGCGCATGGGGTGAGGAGCAAATCTAGGAAGGGATCCATGCTACCCCGGATAAAAGTGCAAAGAAGAGACAAACCCACACTGGGTACACACTAAGTACTACAGCCCCACTTAGGCGGCAGAAGTGGTAGACTGCTGCCAAGGAGGTGGAGCCCATGACCAGGGATGGTGAGGAGAGCGAAGAGCAGACCCCCGAAGAGGCCGTGCTTGCCTCGGCGAGCGAGGAACTGGTGCAG
>DATGID010000029.1:0-53890 GCA_035307385.1 Ktedonobacterales bacterium
AGCGGCGAGCCATCCAACGGCACCAGTATGGTATTCAACATCGTTCTGCTCCTTTGCTCTTCCCGTTCGCGCCATCCCAGAACGGTCCTGGTGGCGCTTCCGTGAGTCGTTTCCTTCGATCTCCCCAGAAGATACCGCGCACCCGTCACTATGCTGGTTGGAGATGGTAACAAAACGGTGAAAGAAAGGCGTTAGGGTCGTTTGAGGGCCTCATCGAAACGGTTACCGTTCTGTAAGCGTCATTGACCTCACCCGTTACTCATAGGTCGTATGCTGTGGATGTCGAAAGGAACGGGACGAGCAAAGTCCAAGGATTCACGCCTTCACCCTACTCGCTCCGCTCACCCATCAAGTACAGGCGCAAAGGCGCGAGGAGGCGTTACCATGAACGCGTTGAAACGCATCTACACGAGCAAAGCCATTCGCAGTGATCTGTGGTTCCTGGTCCGGTTGTATCTGGCGTATGAGTGGATTTCGGCAGCGACGGAGAAGTTGGGCACCGGCTCGGCGGTCTGGATCGGCACCAAAGCGGGCACAGCCATCAAAGGCTTCCTGACCTTCGCCGCCTCGCCCACGCAGACCGGCGGCGACCATCCAAGCGTGCTGGGCTGGTATGCCTGGTTGATTAATCATGTTTTCCTGCCCAATGCCACGGCCCTTAGCTACATGGTCGCCTTTGGCGAGCTGTTCATCGGCATTGCCCTTGGCATCGGCCTGTTTACCCGCTTTGCTGCCTTCTGGGCTGCCTTCTTGAACCTGCTCTTCATGCTGGCTGGCTCAACGGGCATCAACCCGCCCATGTTCACGCTGGAGATGATGATCCTGCTGGTCGGTGGCACGGCTGGGCTGTTTGGCATGGACATCGTTGCCATCCCGCTGCTCAAGAAGGCGGTCAATCGGATCTTTGGGCGCAAGGTTCCAGTCGTGGTGCCTGCGGAAGCGCCAGTGTTCCAGCCCATTGATCGGGAGCGCTACATCGCCAGCGAGCATCAGGTCGAAACTCCTGAACAGCCCACGACCCGCCAGGGGGCTTCCTCTCCCGGAGTAGGGTAAACATCCTCCTCCCCCTTCCAGAGAACTGGAGGGGGGAGATTTTCCCGACTGCTCGGAGGTCACCTGGCGTCCTTCACCCGAAAGCGCTTTTTCTCTATTTCAAGCCTCGGACTGGTTAGCACGCCGCCATACCGCTTGACTTTCTGCCGCTAGTTCTTCTTGTCACCATTGGGTTACCTACGTCTACGCCTGGAGAACCCCCCTCCAGGCTACGCTCTTAGTACTTCAGTGCCACTTAGGTGAGAAAGGTGGTAGACTGCTGCCGAAAGGAGCAGCAGATGACCACAGCAGAGCAGAGCGAAGCCCTGTATGCCAGCGAACTTCAGGTACTCAGCCAGGCTGCGGAGGCGCTGGACGAGGTGCAGACGCGCATTGGGCCCCGCTTTCGGCGGGCCGAGACTCGTCGGCGCGTGCGCCGCTTTCTCGAAGGCCTGCTCGCACCCGTCGAGCGCAAGAACGGCTGGCAACTGGCCGAAGCTGCAGGCGAGCGTGGTCCCCATGGCGTGCAACGGCTGCTCTTGGAGGCCGACTGGGATCAGGAGGCGGTGCGTGACGAGCTACGCGCCTACGTCCTGGGACATCTGGGAGAGGAAGCAGGCATCCTGGTGGTGGATGAGACGGGCTTTCTCAAAAAGGGCAAGAAGTCGGCAGGTGTGGCGCGGCAGTACAGTGGGACGGCGGGTCGCCGCGAGAACAGCCAGATCGGCGTCTTTCTGTTGTACGCCGGGCGGAAGGGAGCCGCCTTCATCGATCGGGAACTGTATCTTCCCAAGGAGTGGGCGCTTGATCGTGTGCGCTGCCGGGAAGCTGGCATTCCCGAGAGAGTGGGCTCTTCCACCAAAGGGGAACTCGCCAGAGCGATGCTGGCACGTGCTTTTGCAGCCGGGGTGCGGGCTGCGTGGGTGGTGGGGGACACCATCTACGGCTCTGATGAGCTACGCACCTGGTTAGAGCAGCAGCGGCAAGCGTACGTGCTGGCGGTGGCCGAGACGCAGCCGGTCTGGGTGGCTGGACAAGCACAGCCGGTGGGGCTGATCGCGGCGCTCTTGCCCGAAGAGGCGTGGACCCCACTCTCGGCGGGTGAAGGCAGCCAGGGACCACGCCTCTATGACTGGGCGTGGCTGGAGGTGGATGCCGCGCCTGACGCGCAGAGCGGGTGGCGCTCCTGGATCCTGATCCGGCGGAGCCTCTCTGATTCAAGCAAACGCGCCTATTATCGGGTCTGGGAGCCTCCCCAACTCACCCTGGCCGCCCTGGTGCAGGTGGCAGGGCGGCGCTGGACCATTGAGGAGGGGATCGAGGAAGCCAAAGGCGAAGTGGGGTTGGACCACTACGAAGTGCGCGCATGGCGGGGTTGGTATCGCCATATCACGCTGGCCCTGCTTGCCCATGCCATCCTTGTCGTCCTGCGGGCTCAGGCCGAGGCACAGGCGGAAAAAGGGGCACTGGTGGCGAAGGTGTCCGGCTGAGTGTGGCTGAACTGCGTCGCTTGTTGCCCGCGCTGGGCGAGCCGGACGAGCAACGGAACAAGCGGCTGTGGTGGTCGCGCTTTCGGCGGCGCCACCAGGCGGATGCCCAGCGCCATCATATCGTCCGCCGCGCCCGGCAGGCTCCATGCGCCCATCCACCGGGGCCGCCCCCGCAGCGGGCGCCAAGTGTGCCGGAACTGACGTCAGCGCAGTGGGCCAAGATCTCCCCTCTATTGCCCCGGTCTCGGCTGGGGCGTCGGGAGAAGGATTATCGGCTGATGGTGGAGGGTATGGTGTGGGTCATGCGGACAGGCGGGTCCTAGCGGTCGCTGCCGGAACGCTTTGGTCCCTGGCAAACGGTTGCCGGGTGTTATCAGCGCTGGCGCCAGGCGGGAGTCTGGGAACAGGTCCGACAGGTCTTGGTAACCCCTGAGGGTGCATGCCTCTCCTCAGCATAATGCTCCCTGGTCCTCAAGCGCTCAACGCTGGGGCAGCTTGCGGGCGCCTCGATGGAGGGAGAGAAGGAGCCTTGAACCATGGGAACTGATGCGGATGGATCGAACCTGTATAGATTGCTTGCTGATTGCCAGTCAGGGGATCCTTACAAGCAAGTGATCGCCCTGCAAATACTGATCGATCTCCGTGTGTCCTCTGCTGTGGAAGCGATCTTACCTCTGCTCGCATCACCTGATCCCATGGTTCGGGAGGTAAGCGCAGAAGCATTAGGCATGTTGGGGCAGCACGAGCGAGAGCGTATTGGCCCAGCATTGCTGCCGTTGCTCAAAGATGAGGAAGCAGTGGTGCGCGAGGAAGCAGCGGAGGCATTAGGTGCATTAGCCTATCCAGGGGCTCTTGAGTCGCTCAAAGAGGTGTTGCGCGAAGATCCTCATTGGATCGTCCGGGCTGGTGCTGCCGAAGCGTTGGGCAATTATGCGGATGTTTCAGTCCTTGCTGAACTGGACCGTGCTTTGGCAGAAGATGAAGAGCCAAGCGTACGGGCCTTTGCGGCCTATTCGCTGGGGCTGGTGGCCCCACCGACCTCCATTCCTGTGCTAGAAGCCCACTTGGTAGCTCAACGGGACTGGATCAATGTAAGAAGCAGCCTGATTGGAGCGCTGTATCGCCTGGGAGCACCGGCGAGCTTCGAGGAACTGCTGAGCGTAATCGAAACGACAGAGGATGATCATGCCGCTGAGGTGGTGCTCAGCATGATCGAAAACCTGACGGAGTGGCACGTTCCGGCTGCGTTGCCTGCGGATGCCCGTCGTTTGCGAGGGCCGTTGGAAACACTGACCCTACGCTTTCCTCGCGAGCGGGTACATGCCAAGCAAGTACTAGCTGCGTTAAAAAAGCTCGAAGGGAATCCCTAAAGACCCTGTGAGACCGTTCTGTTGTTGAAGATCTCTTCCGAATAAGTGGCACTGAAGTACTAAGATTGTCAGCGAAATGCTCGGGCATGCGAGCGTGTCTATTACACTTGATCTGTACTCCCACGTGTTGCCCGACATGCAGGACGCAGCCGTCAGAGCGATGGAGCACACACTCCAACAGGCACCATTGTCGTCAGAATTGTCGTCAAATCAGAACGAGGGAGAAAGGGATGGCGGGAATGAAGAGGCATAAAGGCAGAATGGGGTACCATTTAGAAGCGGTGGCCGAAGTCGCTGCTGAACTGATATTCGGTGTCGCTCCAGGGCTGTTTCCAGGTGTCATCCAGAAAACGGCTGAAGCGAAATGGCGCCAGGTCCACGGTAGAGGCACGCCCATCGGTGATGAGTTCGGCCATGCACTGGCCGACTGCCGGGCCTTTTTTGAAGCCTGCCCCGCTGAAGCCTAGCATCAGATACAATCCATCCAGGCCAGGAGCGCGGTCGAGGATGGGGTGCGCGTCGGGCGTCATATCATAGAGTCCGGCGTGCCCATAGAGATAGGTGGCCGCTTGCATGGGCGGCATGCGGCGGCTCAGATAGCGCTGGACGAGCGGCGGAAAAGCGGGGTCGTTGCCCTCGCTGTAGTGGTTGGGGTCCACCGTGTCGTGAAACTCGCCCCCGCCGATGCCGACCATCGTGCTGTTTGGCCCCCAGGGGCGGCAGAACATATTCGCGGCGGTATCGACATAGGCCATATGGCCTTCGGCGGGCATGGAAAGCGGGCGATTGAGGAATGCCACCTGCACGCGAATGGCCTCGATGGGCGCGCGCACGCCCACCCCTTGCAGCAGCGGCACAGACCACGCGCCCGCCGCGCAGACGACCACCCCAGCTTCGACCGGCCCCGCGCTGGTGTCGACGCCGCTCGCGCGCTCGCCCTGGCAGCGAATACCGGTAGCCTCGACGCCTTCCCGGATGCGCGCGCCCTGGCTCTCTGCGGCGCGTGCCATGCCCTGCGTGGCAGCGATGGCATCAACCACGCCGCTTTCTGCCTCATAGGCGGCGACCGCCAGATCATCGAAGTTGCCGAACGGCTGGAGGTCGCGTAATTGGCTGGCGGTCAGTAACGCGGTCTTGATGCCAACCTGCTGCTGCATGGCGACGTTGCGGCGCATCAGGTCGATGTTGGTCTCGTAGCCGGGGCCGGTGGCGACGGTGGCGATCAAGCCGGTATTGACGAAATCACAATCGCCGCCCACGACATCGCGCCAGTTGCGGAAGGTTTGCAGGCTCAGATGCGCCAGCGTGGCCTCGGGCACGTTGGAGTAGTGCTGGCGCAAGAGCGCGCCCGTCTTGCCGGACGCGCCGGAAGCGATGGTGCGCTTTTCGATGAGCAGCACGTTGCGCACGCCGCGCCTGGCGAGATGAAAGGCCAGGCTGGCGCCCATGATGCCGCCGCCGATAATCACCACATCTGCTGACTCAGCCATGCGCTTCCTCCAGATATGGGCGCGTCAGGATGCAGCAATCGCCCAAATCCAGACCTGGCCGTCCCCAAAACTGGCCGCAATGGCAGAGCTATCCGGCGACCAGGCGACAGCCTGTACATTGGCATTTACCGCACCGGAGACGAGCGTCACCAGGGCCGCGCCGCCGTTTTGGGCATCCCAGATTTTGACTGAGCCATCGCTGGAGCCTGACGCCAGGTACTTGCTGTTTGGCGACCATCCAACCGACGCGATCTGGTTGGTATGGCCGGTCAGTGTCATCAAGGCTTGGCCGCCTTTGGCCGCGTCCCACACTTTCAGTGTATGATCGTCGGAGCCGCTGAGCAGCTTTGCGCCATTGGGCGACCAGGCGACAGACCGCACGCGGTCGGTATGCCCGCTCAGGGTCAGCAGCGCGCTGCCGCCTTTGGTGGCATCCCAGATTTTGGCGGTTTTGTCGGCGCTGCCAGAGGCCACGCGCGCGCTGTCGGGCGACCAGGCCACGGAAAGCTGCGCGTCGTCGTCAGTCACAGTGACCAGCGGATTAGCCGCTTTCGTGGCGTCCCAGATCATCACCGTCTTGTCGTCGGAGGCCGAGGCCAGATGGAATCCATCGGGCGACCAGGCAACCGCGTTGACGCGATCTGTCTGTTTGGTATCGGTGAACAGGGGCGCGCTCTGATTTTTGCCGTTGTCCCATACGCCAATGGCGGGCTGCAAGCTGCTGGCGGCGATCTTGGAGCCATCAGGCGAATAGGCGACGGAGGTTGCGGCGTCGGTAAAGCCCGACAAGGTGTTGAGGACCGTCGTGCCCTTGATGGCGCTCCAGATGCGCAGGTTTTTATCCAGACCCGCAGTGACCAGGTTCTTGCTGTTCGGCGAGAACGCGATGCCAAACGCCGGGCCGGTAAAGTCAAGCTTCGAGCGCACCTGGAACGTGGGCGCGCCAGCGCGCGCGGCTGGGGGCGGCGTGGGTGTTGGTGAGGGCACAGCGTTTACGGGCGCTGGGGAAGAGTCGCACGAAAGCAGCCCAACGCCTGCCCCCATGCCCAGCGCGGCGACTCCCAGCCCACGCAGCATCTGGCGGCGAGTTAAAAGCACATCAAATGATTCCACAATAATCTCCTCTGTTCCAGGCAGCGCTCATTGCCGCCTGGGTGCGGCCTGGGATTTGTCATGTTTTTCTCAACATGATGTTTTGCATGCCAGCCAGGCCATGCTGCCGCACTCGGCCACAGTGCAGTGAGTATAGGCGTCAGGTGGGCTGATGTCAAGCCTCGGACTGCTGATCGTTTTTTCACCCGCGCTTCACCTTGTTTCCGCTGCTGTTTACCCGCCGCCGCTACACTCTGGTTGTACCAGTCCTCGCACTGGTGCTGTTCGCGCGCTTTTCTGCCGGGTGTTCTGAAATATACGACGCAGCAGATGGCTGCGTGTTACGCAGGAGGATATAATGATTCGCTCGCTGAAATGGGGCGGCATTCTGGGTGTCATTTCGGTGGCGCTGGCGCTGCTGGATACGATTATCTGGACCAGGCTGCACGCCGCCGATGAAACCCAGGTCTTTGAATATGCGTACATCATCAACGTGGCGTTTTATGTGCTGGCCGGTTTTGTGGCGGCAAAGCTCACCGGCTATATCAGTCTGGGTATGTTCGACGCGCTGATAGCCGCTGTGATTTCGGGAACGCTTGGCACGATCAGCCAGGCGCTGGTCTTTCATCCCCTGGACGCCGCGACCTTTTTCGCGGTGATTGTCATGGTCATCATCGAAGCGGTCAGCGCGGTGCCTTTTGGCGCGCTGGGGGGCGCGGTTGGGCGTCTGGTGCGCGGCAGTGGACCGCTGCGCCCGGCGCAGGTGGAAGAGCCGATCAGCGAACCTGCCTGAAAAATAAAGAACCAGCACCGGCCTGGAGCGTGCTGGAATTGCCCTCTTGCCTTGCCAGTTGTGTTGACGGCAGAGTTGGTCAGAGCTATAATAGCGCTATCATCGCAGCTATTCCTGACGTCTCGTCATCATCAAAACGGTTGAAGAAAGGCAGACCCGGCGATGTCCAGTACGTTTGATCAGCGCTGTAGACAGTGCGGCAATCCATTGCCGCCTGGCAGCACCAATTGCCCCAATTGTGGCGCACCTGTGACGCCACCGCAATCAGGGGCGATAACGCCTCCATCGAGCCAGCCTTCGGAATATTTCCCTGGCATGGCAGAGCAGATGGATTCCGCCGATACGATGGTTCGTCTGCGTCCAGATGGAACCTGGGACAATCAACCTTCCGATGCCGCTCCCCCATACAGCCCACCTCCAGGCTCTGGGACGTTTCCCACGCCTGTGCAAAGCGGACCAACGAATCCATCAGGAGCATTTAACGCTCCTCCAGGTTCTGGCTCGGTTGCCCCTTCAGCCCCATCCGCGCCACCTTCAGCCACGCCCTGGCCGGGCCAGGCTCCAGGCCAGAGTGGCGTGATAGCGCCGCCTCAACAGCCGTTTGGCGCGCCACCGGCAGGCCAGCCTGGCTGGCCGCCCAGCCAGACCGGGCCAATTGCGCCCCCTTCTGGCGCGTATCAGTTTCCAGGCCAGACGTTTCCTGGGGGGCCTGCTCCTGAGATGTTTGGTGCGCCCGGTCAGACACAGCCGCAGCCAGCATTGGGAACAATGCCCGGCGGCGCGTATCCTCCGGGCTGGGCGCCTCCTGGCGCGCCTGGGGTAGGCGTTGCGCAGCCCAGAACGCCGCTGCCCCGCTGGTTTCTCTTCGCAGCGGCAGGGCTGGTGGTTATTGGCCTGCTGCTGGTCTGGCTGACCGGCAGCGACTGGGCAAATGGTGGCGTGCGCGCGGGCATTGCGGCCCTGGTCGTGGCGGGCATTGTCCTGGTTGCGTTCCTGGTCCGCTATGCGCAAGGCTTCCGCTCGACACAAACGGTGAGCCTGGCTCTGGCTTCGGTGCTGCTCCTCATCATCGTGGGCGCGGCGGGCATCGCGCTGCAAAGCTCGTTTCATACCCTCCAGGGCAACTCGCTCGACGGTCAGCAGAACTTTCAAGCGGCCATTAATGAATTTAAGCTAGCCAATGATACCGAAGATGCCGCCAAGGCCTATAATGATTGGGGCGAGTATCTGCTGAGCCAGCATAAATATCAAGCGCCGCAAGACCCCACGCAAGATGCCGCTGATGGCACGCAGGCCAACTCGGATGGTGCGGTGAATAAGTTTGCGGTGGTGCTCGATCATTACCAATCGGCGACCGATCAGGTCAATCGCGCCGAAGAAGGCGAAGTGAACGCCTACCTGGCCTGGGGCGATTCCTACCTCAGCGCGTCACAATACCAGGACGCCGTGAACGTCTTTAAGAAAGCCACCGATGCCAAAAGCACCCTGGGGAATATCCCGAACTTTTCCAAGATTCACCAGGATGCCGCCAAAGCCTATCTGGGGCTGGGCCAGCAGCAGGTGAGCGATGGAACGACCTCTGGCGATTGCACCGGCGCCGTCCAGACATATCAAACGCTGGCCTCGGACTACAGCGATACCTCCCAGGGACAGGAAGCGGCCACAGACCTGAAGAAACCGCAGAGTGTGACCGGTGTGGTGGTGGACTACACTAACCAGCAGCCGGTTGGAAAAGTGAAGCTCTTCCTTTCGTCGAAGTGGTCGGTGTCTGGAGGCTTTTTCAGCGCCTCGAATGATACCACCGTCACCAGCGCCTCGAACGGTGACTTCACGTTCCCCAACATTACGCCTGGAACGACGAAATACCTGATCTCGTATATCAACGTTGATGGACGCGAGACGATTGTGGTGAACGGCAGCACCGGTCAACCGCAAAATGTGATTACCGTGCAGCCGTTGTGCGCTACGAATGCTGGCATCGTGGTCTATAATCCACCGGCAGGTTAATGCAGCGCAACCCTGGCTCTCTTGCTTGAAGCTGTCGCGTCTCCTCCTTTCACGGCTTGTGAGGGAGGAGACGCTTTTTGCTGTCGGGCATGGCTGGGGATGCTTCTGCCGCCTGGCGCGTGCTATAATGCTCGTGGATAAGCTCTTTTCATCGAAACAACAGGCCAGGATATGAGTCAGTTACCAGCCGAAGATACAATACCCGCGTCGTCCGAAGCTCCCAGCCGCACCTTTGCCGTGGCGACGCTGGGATGCAAGGTCAACCAGGCAGATAGCGAAGCCATCAGCGAACAGTTTCGCGCGGCAGGCTTTGAGCAGCGCGACTTTGCTGACCAGGCCGATGTGTATGTCGTCAATACCTGCACGGTGACCCATCTGGGCGACCGCAGTTCGCGCCAGATGATTAGCCAGGCGCGTCGGCGTGCGCCCGATGCGCTGCTGGTGGTCACTGGCTGCTATGCCGAAATCAACCCACAGGCAGTGGCGGCGCTCCCCGGCGTTGATCTGGTGATTGGCAACGCGGGCAAAGATCAGCTTGTCGAGCAGACGCTGAGCCACGCCGCGACCAGAACATCAACCCCCCTGCCAGAGCCAGGCGCGCCGCTTTCCACGATGCCGCGCCGCGCCCTGCCGATGCTGGATGTACTGAACATGCACACCGGCTCGGATTGCGGGCTGGATGAAGACGCCCACGCTGAGAATGCGCCGCTGACCGATGTCGCGCCGCTCGCGCCTTCGCCGTTCAGCCGGACGCGCGTGCAGATGAAGGTGCAGGATGGTTGTGATAACCGCTGCACCTATTGCATTGTGCCCACGGTGCGCGGCGGCTCGCGAAGCCGAACGATTGCCTCGGTGATAGATCATACGCGGCGCAAAGTGGCTGCTGGCTATCAAGAGATCGTGCTCACCGGCATCCATCTGGGCGATTATCACGCGCCGGATGGGGGCGACCTGGGCGATTTGATCGCGGCGCTGCTGGAGCAGACGGAGATTCGGCGCATTCGCGTCTCTTCGCTGGAGCCGGAAGATTTCAAGCTCGATTGGCTGGCGCTCTGGGAAAATCCTCGCATGTGCCGCCATCTGCATCTGCCCTTGCAGAGCGGTTCGGATGCCATCTTGCGGCGCATGGCCCGGCGCTATCTCACCGAGCGCTATCGGACGATTGTGGAGACGGCGCGGCGGCTGATTCCCGATATTGCCATCACGACAGACATCATCGCCGGGTTTCCTGGCGAGACCGACGCCGACGCCGACTTGAGTCATCAGTTTGCTGAGGAGATGCGCTTTGCCAAGGCGCATGTCTTTCGCTTTTCCGCGCGCCAGGGCACGGCTGCGGCGCGTATGAAGAATCAGATTCCTGATAAGGTGAAGAAGGCGCGCAGCGAGCGGCTGCTCGTGTTGAACGCGGCGCATGGGCGCGCGTTCCGCGAGCAGTTCATTGGGCGCGAGGTAGACGTGCTCTGGGAAGAGCCACGCCCAACGGGATGGGAAGGGCTGACCGATAATTATCTCCGTGTCGAACTGGAGCCATCTGCCGCGCCATGCGATTTGCGCCATACGATCAGCCGGGTGCGATTGCTGCGGCTGGCCGAAGATGGTCTGGTGGGGGCACTGCTCTAAGCGCCCCCCCTTTTCAACGATAGCGAGCGCATTGCATGCGATATACAACGATGTTGAGGCAGCCAGGCGTGATGTTAATTGCCTGCGTGGCCCTGGCGCTGCTGCTGGCGGCTTGCAGCACATCCAACGCTGCTGGCAACCAGCAGCCGAATGCGAGCACCCTGCCCTACAACGTGAGCGTGGCGGCCATCCGCGAGTTTCCGGTGGTGACGCCGCAAAGCGGGCTGATGCGTCCGGCGGTGGACAGCGCGGGGAATATCTGGTTTGGCGAAATGGCAGGCAACAAGCTGGGGCGTTTAGACCCCCATACAGGCAAGGTGCAGGAATGGCAACCACCCCATGCCGACTATGGCATTATGGGCATTGTTGCCGATAAGCAGGGGCATATCTGGTTTGCCGAGCAGAACGCTGGCTATATTGGCGAAGTCTTCCCAGGAACAACGACGCCCACGTTCAAGATTTTTCCTACCCCCCCGCGCCCCGATAAGTATACCAGCGGGCCGAATGATCTGGCCTTCGATCAACACGGCAACCTGTGGATTACCGAACAAAGCGCTGATCGCATTGATCGGCTGGACGTGGCAACCGGCCAGTTCAAAGAGTATCCGCTGGCTGGCTCCAACCTGGCGCATCTGCTCGCGCCGTGGGGCGTGGCAGTCGACGCCAAAGGCTATGTCTGGTTCAGTGAGTTGAGCGGGTCCAAACTGGTGCGCCTGGACCCGGCCACAGGCGCGCAGCAGAGCTATGCGCCGCCCACGAAAAACGCCAGCCTGATGGAGATTGCCACCGCGCCGGATGGCTCGCTCTGGTTCGCTGAGTATCTGGATGGCAAAATCGGGCGGCTTGACCCCACAAGCGGAACGATTCAGGAATACGCGGTGCCCGCCATCGTCAGCGGCACACCAGCATCAGGCATCTATGGCCTGGCGGTTGATGCCACTGGGGCGGTCTGGTTCACCGACGCGGGCGATAATGCCGTTGGGCAGTTCCAGCCCTCCAGCGGGCAATTCACGTTTTATCCGATTCCCACAGCCCAGAGCGTTCCGTATGGCCTCGCCATAGACAGCGCGCGTAATGTCTGGTTTACTGAGGGAGCCAGCAACGTCAACGCCGTCGGAATGGTTCCTGGGGCGTCGGCATAAGGCATAATCATACTAAGCGAAGAGGAGGCTGGAGCCTGTATGCAGCAGTGGGAGTATATCATTGTGGATGTTCGGCTCTGGCGTAGCGGAGAGCAAGTCTATATCAATGGGCATCCGGTGGAGCGGCTTGCCCCCAGCCCTAACCGATTGCCTGGCGAAGAGGATTCAGCAGCGCCCACGCTCTATGAAGTGCTGGAATGGTTGGGCAAAAATGGTTGGGAATTGACCGGCATTGCGCCAGACGAGCATTACTCCAAACTCTTCTTCAAGCGCCCACGTCCGCCAAAGACGCTGCCCGCAGCGCCGCCCATTGCGCGCTTGACGAGCGGACGTCAGGATACGCAGCCAGAAGAATCTGTTTCGCCGCGCTCCACAAGAAAGAAATCGACAGGGGGATAGCCCGATTACAGAATGAGCATGCCCCGCCGCGCGGCAAGGGTTACGGCTTCGGTTCGGCTGGCTGCGCCGAGCTTGAGCATGATGGCCGACACGTGAAACTTGGCGGTATGCTCGCTGATGTGCAGCCGCGTGGCAATCAGCTTATTGGGCAGCCCTTCCGCCAGCAGTTGCAGCACCTCAAGCTCGCGTGCCGTCAGCGCGTCTTCGGTATCGGCCAGGCGTTCAGGCGTCGGCGGCTGGATACGTTCCGGCGCGCTAAGCAAATCACCCGCCAGGCGGCGATCAAGCGTAATCAGCCCACCCGCCACGGCGGAAATAGCCGCGATAATCTCCTCGCCCGTGGCGTCGCGTTGCAGCGCGCCAAACCCCAGCCCTTGATCGGCGACGATACGCGCCATGCTGCCCAGGAAGCGCTGTGATGCTTGATTGCGGCGCGTGTCAGGGGTGGAGGGCTGCGATGGTCCCAGCACCACAATGCCGCGCTGAGGGCGCAGCGCCCCCAACCAGGTATCGATGGCGTCAGTATCTTCGGCCCGGTCCAGGTCAGCCAGCACGACATCTGGCGGGTCTTCGCGGGAATTGATGGGGCCAGCGCCGCTGGCGCGCAAGATGGCATCGGGGGCCATTTCGCCGATGACAATCCAGCCCTGCTGGGCACGCACCAGCGTGCTCAGTCCGGCGCGAATGGTTGGATAGGTTGAGACTACATAGACACGCACGGCTGGCTCGCCTCTCTGCTGCGACTCATATGGTCTGGTGACGCCAGCGGCCCCGAGAGGAATCTCCTCTCAGGGTCATCTGGCACAATTACATCGTGTATCAAAGATATTACGCCGCGGCGCGCACCTCTGGCAGCAGCGAGAGTTCCAAACGCTCGCCGCCGCGCAGCAGCGAAAGCGTCAGGTTCTGGCCGCCTGCGCGCCGCAGGAAGCGCGTAATCTGGCGCACGTCCTGAACGGTCTGGCCCTGCACAGCCAGCACCACATCGCCAACAATCACGCCTGCCGCTTCGGCGGGGCTGCCCGCTTCAACCTCGACGATCAGCGCCGCCGTCTCTTGCTGAATGTTCAGCCGCTGGCGCAGCGCTGCCGGAAGCGGCGCGGTGAGCACCTGCACACCCAGATAGACCTGTGTGGTTGCCTGGCTGACTTCCGCCAGGAATTGTTCCACCACGCGGCTGGGCACGGCAAAGGCCAGCCCGCCGCCCACCATCGAGTTTACCCCAATGACGCGGCCCTGCGAATCGGTGAGCGGCCCACCGGAATTGCCGGGATACAGCCGCACATCAGCCTGGATGAAATCGAGGCCGTGCAGATGTCGCTCGCGCTCAGGGGTGTCGCCGTCAGCGGTGGTCTGCTTGCGCGCGTCCTTAGCAGGCTCGACAGGCTCCAGGCGGGTATCGGGGTCGGCTGGCGCTCGCGCGGCCACGACGCCCACCGTCAGCGCGCCTACGCGCCCCAACGGATGCCCCACCGCCAGCACGAGTTCGCCAACGCGCAGCTTCGTGGAGTCACCAATCTGCGCCGGTTGCAGGCCGCTGGCATGCACGCGCAGCGCCGCCAGATCGTGCGCTGGATCGACGGCGATCAGCGTTCCCTGAAGCTTGCGCTCGTCGGCAAGCTGCATATTGAACGTCTTGTCGCCAGCGGCGCGCACCACATGGGCATTGGTGATGATGGTAGCGTCGGCTTCGCCGCCCGCGTCTGGCGCTTCGACGCGCCAGATGATGCCCGCGCCGAAGCCCCTTCTGCCGCCATCCTGCACCTGCACGACGCTGGCGCGTATCTGCTCGGCCAGGTCGGCAAGCTCTTCGGAGAGGCTGTTATTCTGAAATGCGATAGACATGAACGTTTCCTTTCTGGAGCATGCTCTGCCCCAGCAGCTAGGATCGCTCGGCCACGATGATGCTGAGGTCGCGAGGCTCGCCGCCGCGCAGAATCTTCGCGGCCAGCGGCTGGCCCAGCCGATCAGCCCCAAGCTGGGCGCGCAGTGTCACGCCATCAGTGGTGGGCTGGCCGCCCAGGGAAATCAGCAGATCGCCGATTAGCAATCCCGCCTTTTCTGCCGGGCTGCCTGGCTCGACGGTGACGATCAACAGCGCCGCCTGCTGCGTGACGCCCGCCTTTTGGGCGAGCGCGGCGGGCAGGGCCGCTTGCTGTGTGCCAACGCCGAGATAGCCGCGCTGCACGCGCCCATGCGTCACCAGCGCGTTTGCCACGCGGCGCAGCGTCACCACCGGCAGCGCGCTGCTGTTCTGGCGGGTAAGCTGCGAACTATTCAGCCCGACGACCTGTCCGGCGAGATTGACGAGCGGCCCACCGGAGAAACCAGGATAGAGCGTAACATCAGGGTAAATGACGCCCTCAAGCTCGCTGCCCTGCCAGGAGCGGCGCGGGCCATCGATGGAACTGACCGCGCCAAACGACACGCGCGGGCCATCCGATGATGGCCGCCCAATCGCCAGCACCAGATGCCCGACGCGCAGGTTCTCGCTGGTTTCGGCTGGCACGTTCTCCGTTCCCAGGTCGATGCCAGGCAGGCGCAGCGCGGCCAGATCGGTGCTGGGGTCGCGGCCAATAAGCTGGGCCTTGACTTCGCGCTTGTCCGGCAGGGTGACGGTGATCTCATCCTCGCGCTCGATGACGTGGTCGGCGGTGAGCACGATGGTTTCGGTTTCGGCGCGCCAGAGAATGCCGGTTGCGGTCTGGCGTGGCCGCGCTGCTATGGTGACAATCGAACGCGCCGCGCGCTCGATCACATTTGCCAACTCATCGGAAAACTGACTCAGCGTTGATGGCTGTGCCTGTGTCTCTGCCATTGTTTCTCTTCTCCTCTGCTCTGTCTGCCGCTGACGACTGGACCATACGCCGGATGCATCCAGATGCGGCAGGCTTGTATTGAGCATACCCCGCTGCCAGCGTCATCGCATCCCGCGTCTGTCGAGTGTGCCACCTAGACCTTTGGGCAGGGGAGGCGCAGCGCAAACCTGACTGGACGACTGATTTCCCGGCCCGCGCCGGATGCTACACTTCTTTACGAAGCAGAGCAAAAGCAGATTCATAGAGGGGGTATCAAAAGTGCGTGGATTCTATTGGGTCATTGAAGGGTTGCTGGCGGGCTGCCCGCGCCCAGGTGGCCGGAGCAGGGGCAATCCTTTCGATGGCAAAACAGAGGCGCTGGCTGAAGATGACCGGCGATTGGATGACGACCTGGCCTGGCTGGAGGAGCAAGGCATCGGCGCGCTGCTGTCGCTGACGGAAACGCCGCTGACCGCCGAAGCGCTGGCGAAACATGATCTGGCGGTGCTGCATATCCCTGTGCCAGACATGACACCTCCCTCGACGGGACAGCTTATACAAGCGCTGGAGTTCATCGATGAACAGCATGCCCTGGGGCGGGCGGTGGTGGTGCATTGCTTGATGGGGCAAGGGCGAACGGGCACGGTGCTGGCCGCGTATCTCATTCGCGGCGGTGCCAGCCCGGCGGAGGCTTTGCGCCAGATTCGCGCCGTGTGTATGGGCGCAGTGGAATCGCCTTCTCAAGAGCGAGCGCTCTATGCGTTCGCCGAGCGCCGCGACTGGATTGTGTGAGCTTCTATGATATGCCGGGTCGGTGTGCGTTAAAAAAAGCCGTATCCTCGCACTACCAGTCACGTCCTGCTAACGAGCAGAGGGTCTAGTTAGCTAATGCGCTCGAGTCACCTCTTTCTTTCTGTTCCCTCTCCATTTTCTCTATCCACATGGTTACGACATCGTGGAAGGTGATCGAGGGATTCTCCCTCGCCTTCAATTCGGTCAACTTCAGAAAGAAGTCAGCCTCTTCTGCCCTCATCGGGACTTCGTGGGTGACGCCGTTGCGGTCAACCACACAAACCAATCGCTTCATGTATACTCCTTCTGAGTACGTTGATGACATGTATCACTGCACACTTCTTAATTATAGCACAGCAGTGTTATGCAAAAGTTAAAGGAAGCAAGGCATGAGCAGCACTCCAGCCTATTATGCGCGACTTGCGGCGGCGTACGTGCGCGGCAAGCTGATGCAAACGCCACTCCCGAAGGAATACCAGCCCCTGTTCGCGCAGCCGCTCGATGCCCTGTCTGAAGACGAGATGGACAGCTTGATGCAGCTTGGCATCGCTCAGGGCTTGCGGCTGCATCGCTTCAAGCGCACCATGGACCTGGCCCGCGTCAGAACCGTGCTAGGCACGTTGAAAGGGCTTCAGCCGCGCCATCTGCTCGACATTGGCAGCGGCAGGGGCGCGTTTCTCTGGCCGCTGCTGGATGCCTTTCCCGATCTGCCCGTCACCGCGCTTGATCTGCTGGAGTATCGCGTGGCGGATATGCAGGCGGTTCACGACGGCGGCATCGCGCAGCTTACCGCGCTGAAAATGGATGTAACCGCGCTGGCTTTTGCTAATCGCAGCTTCGATGTGGTGACAATGCTGGAAGTCTTGGAGCACATCCCCGATACCAGGAAGGCGCTGGCGGAGGTCTGCCGGGTGGCCGAGCGGGCGTTCGTCTGCTCAGTGCCCTCCAAACCAGACGACAACCCCGAGCATATTCATCTCTTCGATGAGCCAACGCTGAGGGTACTGCTGGCGGAGCAGGGCGCGCTGCATATCAATGTCAGCTATGTGCTGAATCATCGGATTGTTGTCGCCAGGATGCCCTTGTCAAGATGAGTTACAATAGTGCAAGACTGCTCAACACACACAATCAAACTCATCCCTCTGGAGAAGCCAGCGTCTCTACCCTCGTTGCAATCCCAGCTCGTGCTCCAGAGAAAGGACGCGCTGTATGTCTCAGGCTGCTTCACAAAAGGCCCTGGTCATTGGCAGCGGCATCGCTGGATTGCTCGCTGCCCGCGTGCTGGCTGATCACTTCGGGGAAGTGACCATCATCGAGCGAGACCGCTTGCCTGATGGTCCCGAGCTTCGGGCTGGGGTTCCTCAAGCCCGGCATGTGCACTTCCTGCTGCTGCGCGGCAAAGGCATTGTCGAACAACTCTTCCCAGGCATCGTGGCCGAACTGGAGGCTGCCGGAGCGGTCAAACTCGATTGGACCCAGGATTGCAAGATTTACTCATCGCCTGGCTGGTTTCTGCGCTTCCCCTCGCATGGGAGATATGCCATGCTGGGGTGCAGCCGAACACTGCTGGAATGGACCATCCACCACCGATTGTTGGCTTTGCCCGCCATCAAGAGGCTGGCCGGGCACGAGGTGATTGGTCTGCTGCCAGATAAGCAGAAAGTCGGCGTCGCTGGGGTACGTCTGCGCCAGCGGCGCGACGATCACACGCTTGGCGAAGAAACCGAACTGGCGGCTGATCTGGTCGTGGATGCGAGCGGGCGAGATTCGCGTGCCCCTGACTGGCTGGAGGCGCTGGGCTATCAGCGGCCAGAGCAAACGATCATCAATGGCTTCGCGGGCTATGCCAGCCGCTACTATCAGTGCCCTGCCGATGGGCAGGCCGACTGGCGCTTGCTGGCCGTGCTCAACGCTTACCCCATCGTCAAACGGGGCGGCGTCATCTTCCCCATCGAGGGCAATCGTTGGCTAGTAACGCTGGTGGGCGTGGCTCGTGATTACCCCGGCACCGAGGAGGCCGATTTTCGGGCGTTTGCCGAGAGTCTTCTGGTTCCTGAGTTTGCGGAGGCACTCAGCCAGGCAACACCCATCTCCGCGATTACCGGCTATCAACGCATGGAAAACCGCTGGTATCATTACGAACGCTTGAACCATTGGCCGGAGCGTTTTATCGTCTGCGGCGATGCCGTCTGCGCCTTCAATCCCACCTTTGGGCAAGGCATGACTGTGGCAGCACAGAGCGCCCAGGCGCTTCAATTGCTGCTGAGTCGGCAGCGCCAGCGCCAGCCTGGGGGAGACTTGACGGGGCTGACGCAGCCAGTCCAGAAGGCGCTGGCAAAAGTCAGTGCGACCCCCTGGACGCTGGCTTCAGGGGAAGACTTGCGCTTGCCAGAGGCAGTGGGCGATCGGCCAGGAGCTTTGACCCGGCTCTTGTATCGCTACTCCGATGCCTTTCGTCAACTGCTCCCGCGCGACCAGCAGGCAATGCGCACCTTCGTGGAGGTCGCGCATTTGCTCAAACCGCCAACTGCCCTGTTTCATCCCCACATCGTGCTGGGTATCCTCAGTCAGAGGGGCAGGAAGCGCTAGCCCTGGCTAACTCTGGTCTGCTGGACGAATCGCCCCATTTCTGCTATGCTACAAGCACGCTTGCGGGGAAGCAGCGCGGTGATTCCGCCGCACCTGTGCAATAATTCCTGATATTTGTCCAGGCACTTGGCGGTCAGCATGCCATGATGAGAAGGATGGGTATATGCCGGAAACGTCCGTGGTTATTCGACCCATGACCCTTGATGATGTGCCGCAGGTCTTTCGTATAGGCGATCAGCTTTTTGCAGACATCGAAATATTGATCTATGGAGCCTGGTCGCTGGCCGAAGTGGTCCATCACTTTACCACCTGGGGAGCGTTGTGCTTTGTCGCTGAGGAAGATGGGCAGGTCATTGGCTTCGCGCTCGGTGCTGACCGCTATGTGAGCAAACGCATGGGACATCTTGATTGGATAGCCGTCGCCCCCGAGCATCAGCGGCATGGCATCGGCACCAAACTGACCGAAGCTGTCTACAAAGCGATGGGCGAGCAAGGGCTTCCCTTTGCCGTCAGCGACACCAAGGGGGCTGACCCCGAGCCGATAGCCTTCTTTGGCGAGCATCTTGGCCTGAAGCGCGTCGCAGTCGTGAACTTCTTCAAGAAGCCGCTTGAATAGCAGGACATACGCCCCGCGCATGCCCTGCCCGAAGCGCAGAGGATGAGCGAGCACCAGCCTCATCCTCTGCGCTTCGGGTGTCCTCTGATCTGCGCTCGCCTAGCTCAGCACCGTCGCCGTGACGGAATAAATGGATGGCAAAAAGTCAGCCAGCAGATTCCAGGTGTCCCCGCCGTCCTGGCTGCCAAAAAGCTGGCCGGTATTGGTGCCCACATAGACGCCGCCGGGATCGTGGCTGTCGGTACACATGCCATGCCGTAACACGCCCAGCTTGACCTGTTCCCCTTCCGGCAGACCCTTCGTGCGTGGTTCCCAGCTTGCGCCGCCGTCCATGGTGCGATAGACCGTAAACTGCGTGCCGAAGTTATGACGCCCCTCAGGGTCTTCGACAATGGTGTACACCGTGTCGGGATGATGCGGGTCTAAGGCGATGGGAAAGCCAAACTCCGAAGGAAGGTTCTGCTGGATGTCAATCCAGTCCTGGCCCGCGTTGGTGCTTTTGTAGATGCCGCAGTGGTTCTGCTGATAGAGAACATCAGGGCTGGTGGGATGTTGGACCAGGCGGTGAATGCACTGGCCGAACTCAGGATAGATGTCGGGCAAGAAACCGGCGCGGGTATTCTTGTTGGCAAAGACCCAGCTTTGGCCGCCATCATCGGTGCGCAGGCAGCCCACCGCCGAAATGCCTATCCACATGCGGTCGGGGTTGGAGCGGTCGGCAACGATGGTATGCAAGCACAGCCCACCCGCGCCCGGTTCCCAGCGTTCGCGAGTCGGATGATGCAGCAGAGCCTCATTCGGTTCCCAGGTTTCGCCGCGGTCCCGGCTCACCCATAAGCTGGCTGGGTCAACGCCAGCGTACACGGTTTCGGGCGCGTCGAGCCTTCCTGGTTCAATCACCCAGATATTTTTCAGCGAAAGGCCGCCATCCTGGGGAAACTGGATGCCGCTCTTCGGCTCTTGCCAGGTCTGGCCCCAGTCATCGCTGTAGCGGATAAAGTTCCCAAAGAAATCGCCATTGTCGGCGGCAAATAACCGGCATCCGGCGCGCTGGTCCAGCATAGCATAAAAGATTCGGTGCCCCGCCAGCGCGGTGGGGTGGATGTCCCAGTGCTCTCGATCACGCGAGGTCATCAGAAAGAGTCCGCGCTTGGTGCCCAGCGCCAGAACGGTGGTTCCCGGCGCATAGTGATGTTGCTCAGCCATAGAAATCCCCTTTCAAAAGATGAGGGTGTATGTTGTTATCCCCCAGCGACAGACGGGAAAATGTGGACCTGTTCCCCAGGAGCAACGGGCGTATCCAGCCCTTGTAAGTAGCGGATGTTTTCGCGGCGCAGGAAAATATTGACAAAGGGCCGCAGTTCCCCTGACTCGTAGCAAAGCTGGAAACGCAGCCCGGGGTAGGCGGAGTCGAGGGCATCAATGACTTCGCGAACCGTACAGCCACTCACGGTGAGGACGGGCTGATTTCCCACTTTCTGGCGCAGCGGGCCAGGGAGAAAGACCGTTACCGATGACATCGCTGACCTCCTGGTGCAAGCGCCTGAGCGCCAACTAGAACAAGTATACTAGAAAAAGGAGAAGATGGCAAGCATCACCCATAAGGACAGGATGTTCAGACAGAAGCGCCAGTGGCTCGCCGCCCAAGCATTCGGGCGGCGAGCCACTGGCGCTTCTGTCTGGTCCGTGTACTTCAGGCTGCGGCTGCGCGCCGACGGTGGAATCCGCCACCAACCAGAAGCTGACGAATCAGCAGCGCAACGAACGCGCCAACCAGGGCGGTAAACAAAGGCAAGCCGTGGACATACACGTCTCCGGTCCAGATGAGCGGGACCACCAGGATGAAGACGCTGATGCCCAGCAAGGCCCAGATAAATGTGCCGATCAGCGCGATGCTCCTGTACCCGCCTGTGAAGGCCCCCACCAGCACCGCTGCCACGATGGAAATACCCAGCGCGAGCAAGATGCCCAGCACATCCAGCGAAAGGGCTGGCAAGGTGCCAAACTGGACGGTGAGTACCAGAATCTGCAAGCCAGAGCCGCCACCTTGCAAGCGAATCAAGATCAAATTCGTCAGGTCAGCCAGAAATGGATGAAACATAGCTACCTCCTTCAATTGCAGCCTGAATTGCCGACCGCATTCGCTTTCTCATCAGAAGCAAATGCATGTGCTATGCCAAAATGGCTCGCTTGGAGGCAGCAAACCGTGCAGAA
This sequence comes from Ktedonobacterales bacterium, assembly GCA_035307385.1. GTDB lineage: Bacteria > Chloroflexota > Ktedonobacteria > Ktedonobacterales > DATBGS01 > DATBHW01. The sequence goes on from DATGID010000029.1 coordinate 21,445, forward strand.
GCTGAACCGAATGGGTAAGAGAGGCTGCGCGGGCAAAAAGACGAAAAAGTGTATACTCATGGCATGGTGGAAAAGCAGATGAACGAAATCTACAAATATCCGCGCACGCAGCATATCGAAGGCTCCGGCTTGCAACCTGGCGATGAGGACTTGGATGTGGTGCCCTTTCACGAGTTCGCCGGGCGCTTTCTGGTGGTGGAAGAAAAGATGGACGGCGCCAACAGCGCGGTGAGCTTCAGCCCGGATGGCGCGCTGCTGCTGCAAAGTCGGGGCCATTATCTGGTGGGCGGCGAACGCGAAAAGCACTTTCACCTCTTCAAAGCCTGGGCCAACCGCTACACTGCGGAATTGTGGGACGTATTGACTGATCGCTACGTGATGTATGGCGAATGGCTCTATGCCCGGCACAGCATCTTCTACACCGATTTGCCGCATTATTTTCTGGAGTTCGATCTCTTCGACAAAACCACCGAAACATTCCTCAGCACGCCGCGCCGCCGCGAACTGCTGGCCCCAGTGCCGTTTGTGGCCTCGGTCAAGGTGCTGCACGAGGGAACTGTGCCGTCGATGCAGGCGCTGAAGGCGATGGTTGGCCCATCACACTTTATCGCGCCCGGCTACCTGCGCCGCCTGGAGGCCATCTGCCAGGAACGAAACCTGGACGCCCGGCAGGTGTTGGAGGAAACCGATCAGACCGGCTTGATGGAGGGACTGTATATCAAAGTGGAAGAAGAAGGCATCGTGCAGGAGCGCTATAAATATGTGCGTGCCGGTTTTTTACAAACCGTACTCAATTCCAACAGCCATTGGCTTGATCGCCCGATTATCCCTAACGGCCTGCGCCCCGACGCCACGCTTTTCTAGCTTGTAGCGCCGCCGTCCCTGGCGGCAAAACGCCGCGTCGAAGATGCGGTGCTATAGGTGGTACGCGATTCGATGAGTCTAGCGAAGAATAAGCAAGATACAGAGGTTGTGTGTGACCGACGAACAAGAACCCGCCCAGCGCTGGGCGTTTCCCTGGTGCCCCGCGCCGCCGGATTGGCATCTGGAGTGGGAGCGCATCCAGGCGCAGTTTGACTGGATTCAGGCGATGCGCGGCGTGCCGCAAGACCCGCTGTATCACGCCGAGGGCGATGTCCTGGTCCACACGCGCATGGTCGCCGAAGCGCTGATTGCGCTGGACGAATGGCGGGCTTTGCCACCGGAAGAGCGCGAGATGATGTTTGCCGCCGCGCTGCTGCATGACGTGGCAAAGCCAGCCTGCACCCGTGTTGAATTTGATGGCAAGATCACTTCCAAACGACACGCGCGCCAGGGCGAACTGCTGGCGCGTGAACTGTTGTGGCAAGGCAATAACCTGGAGATAGCCGCGCCGTTTGCGCTGCGCGAGCGCATTGCCAAACTGGTGCGCTATCATGGGCTGCCGTTGTGGTTTCTGGAAAAGCCGTTGCCAGAACGCGCGCTCATCGAGGCCAGCCAGACAACGCGCCTGGATAGGTTGGCCTTGCTGGCAGAGGTTGATGTGCGCGGGCGCATCTGCGCCGATCAACAAGAACTGCTGGACCGTGTCCATCTCTTTCGCGCCTTCGCCCAGGAGCAGCAGTGTTACAGCGCTCCCCGAGCGTTTGCTTCGGCGCACAGCCGCTTTCAGTTCTTTCGCAGCGAAGGCCGCGACCCGGACTATGCCGCCTATGATGACACGCGCTTTGAAGTCGTGCTGATTTCGGGGTTGCCGGGCGCGGGCAAAGATCGCTGGGTGCAGGACCATCTGGCGGACTGGCCGCTGATCTCGCTGGACCATTTGCGCAGAGACCTGAAGATTTCGCCGGAGGAACCGCAAGGGCCAGTCATTCAGGCTGCCAAAGAGCAGGCGCGCGACTGGATGCGCAAGCAGCAATCCTTTGTCTGGAATGCCACCAATGTCACCCATTTGCTGCGCGGCCAGTTGATTGACCTCTTCGCTTCCTATCATGCCAGGGTGCGCATCGTCTATGTGGAAGCGCCGCTGGATGAAATCATCCGCCGCAACGCGGCGCGCCCCGCGCGTGTGCCCGAAGCGGTCATCTATCACCTGCTGCGCAAGCTGGAAGTGCCCGATCTGACCGAAGCGCACGCAGTGGAATACGTTACTTCCTGAGACCAGGCCACGCCGCAAGTGGAATATATCCTGCGATGCTCTCCCAATAGGTCAGCCTGGCAACAGCGCTTGAGAGCGGAAGTGGCTTGGATGCGCATTCCTCGCCCCAATTGGCCGACGCTGCGGCGCTCGGTCCCCATACGGTTTTGCTACAAAGCCTTCAACGACTGGATATTCGATCTGGCGGGCATGCTGGCGTATTATCTCTTGCTGGCGACCGTGCCGATTTTTCTGCTGCTGATCGGCGGCGTCGGCCTGGTGCTGCGTGGCCTGCGCCCCGGCACGGAGGCGAAACTCGTTGCCGCGCTGGAGCACACCCTGCCGCTGCAAATATCCAGCAACATCATCGTGGCCGTCACAGATGACCTGAAGCAGTCATCTGGAGTGCTGCTGCTGGTGGGTCTGGTTGCCGCGCTCTTCTTTGGCTCGCGCTTGATCGTCAGGATGGATGATTGCATGACGATCATTTATCGGGAACAGCCACGCCACGTGCTGGGGCAGCAGGTGGTGGCGCTCGGCCTGACGCTGCTGTTTGTGCTGCTCGCGCCAGTGATGTTCCTGGCGGCGGCCATCCCGTCGTTGCTGGCGACCACCGTCGTTCAGCAGTTGTGGCATGTGGAGACGCCGGGCATAGTCGGCCATATCGCCGGATTCGTGGGGGCGTTTCTGGCCGCGTTTCTCTGGCTGCTGGCGATCTATCTGCTTGTGCCCAGCCGACATGTCGGCTGGCGCAATAGCTGGCTAGGCGCGGCGCTGGCCGCGTTGTTCCTGATCGTCTATGAACTGCTCTTCCCCTGGATTGCCAGCGCGCTCATTCGCCCGGGAAAATATGGCGAGACGGCAGGTTTTCTGCTTATCCTGCTCTCGTTCTTTTATTATTTCGCCTTTTTGCTCTTGCTGGGCGCGGAGGTCAATTCCTGGCTGGCGGGCTATCGCGAAACGCCCGCCGATGTGCCCACACTGCTGCATCAGGCCATCATCCATCGCCGCTTCCCCGAGCCGCCAGAAAAAACGCCGCCCTCCGATGGGACCGAGCCAGAAACCCCGGCTGGCGCTGACCAGGAAGCAGAGGCGTCCCCGGCTTCCCAGGATGGGCACACCGGCCCTGACTGTCGTTGCCAGGCCGCCTGTGCTATGACAGAGAGGTCAAAGTGCGCGGCGCAGCGGCGCTCCTTACTTCGGGGTATCCACTGCTGGCCTTTTGCGGAACAGGAGTGTCGCGACGAGCAAACAAAGCCAGAGGGCATGACTCCCCGCTGACAGGCGCTCCACCAGTCCGCCAACCGGTCCGGTCGCATTTTCTACGAACCGCCACCAAAAGAACAGAATCAGCCCGCCAGTAACCCCCGAATACACAGCCCACCCGCGCCAATGAGGTTCACGCGCAAAGTGTGCGGCCAGGGCGAAGCAGCCCAGGGCCAGGGTAAAAATGATCGTGTATGCAAAGATACCATGCAGCGCCCCATGCTCTGTCGATGCGGTTGGGACTGCACCAGGCGGGTAGCCGGGAAACGGGTCCATGGAAAACAAGCCAGCGCCAACCAGGCTCAGGCCGCTGATGACCTGGAGCAGAGGAAACCAGATTGCAGCGCGCTCTGGCCTCAGAAGGCGATACCAACCAGGCGCAGATAGCACCAGCAGGACACCAAAGACGACAAAATTGACCTGCTGCATCCAGCCGCCCGGGCCAAGGCTCAGGGCGCTAATCGGTTGTTGCCAGGCATCATAGCCTGGCCGCGTGACCCCTTCAATTAGATAGGCTCCCGTAAAGAGGAGCGCCCCGACCAGAGCACACCCCAGCAGCCAACGTGTGAGTGGGGATAAGCCATTCCCCAGACCAGATGGGGATAAGGCCGTTTGACTGGCAACCGGGTTTGGTCCTGAGATGGTCTCCATTGATGTTTCTTTCATTGGGAGACTCCTTCCCTCGGTGCTTGCTTCACTTCCACAATATTACTTTTTGCTATAAATGATATAGCATATCGCAATATCTCCTGTCAAGGGGTGAAGAGCAACCGCCAGACCAGCCGAACGGGAAGCATTAGATGCCCTAGGCGCGGCCATAGACCGGGATTGATGCGCCGCTAATCAGCTTTGCTTCCTCTGAAGCCAGGAAGACGATCACAGCGGCAACCTCCTCGCCTTTGGGCCAGATCGAAAAATCCGCATCGGGCATGCCCTGCCGATTTGCCGGAGTATCGACGATGCTGGGCAGAACAGCATTGACGGTAATAAAATCGTTCTTGAGTTCTTCGGCCTGCGATTCGGTCAGCGAGATTGCCGCTGCCTTCGATGCTCCATAGGCGGCGGCTTTGGGCGCGGGCTGCGCGCCTGCCCGCGAGGCGATATTGATGATGCGCCCCCAGCGCTGCGCGATCATGGGGCGCGCCGCGTATTTCGAGCACAGAAACGTGGAGCGCAGATTCAACTGGAGCATGCCCTCCCAGCCCTCAGTGTCCATCTCGTGGACCGGCTGCCCGGCGGCAAAGCCACCCACCATATTCACCAGGATGTCCAGCCGCCCATGCTGCGCCAACACCTGCTGTACGATGCCCTCAACGCTGGCTTCATCGAAGACATTGCCCGGCAGCATGGTCAATCGCTTGCCCAGTTCGCCCAGTTCGGTTTTCCAGCCCGCTCGCTCGGCGCACACCTCCGGGCGTTCCACCACGACGGCAGACGCGCCAGCCCGCAAAAACGCGTCGACCACCGCGCGGCCCCAGCCGCCGCCCGCGCCGGTCAGCATGGCGACTTTGTTGCTCAAATCCATTGGATGCTCCATCTTCTGCTTCAAAGACTTCTCGTATAATAGGCTCCAGTGTATCATAGAAGGGTAGGGAGTAGCTCTTCTGAGGTTGTCGCGTAAGGGGTGTCACCCGTCAACGATGTAAACGTTGTAAACGCTTTGAACGAAAAGCGCATCCCCGTAGATGGTGTAGTTTTTGTAGATTCTGTGGAGGGAACTTTATGGGCAGCGCGGCAAAGCCAGCGCCGGTCATTGTGGTTGGCGCTGGCCCGGCAGGGTTGGCGGCGGGCGCGTGCCTCAAGCAGCGCGGCATCACGCCATTGATCTTGGAAGCGGGCGATGCGCCCGGCTACACCTGGATACGACTGTATGATCGGCTGCACCTGCATACGGTCAAGGCCCTTTCCGGCTTGCCCGGCTTTCCTATGCCGCGTGATTTTCCGCGCTATCCTTCGCGCGCCCAGGTCGTTGAATATCTCACTGCGTATAGTCAACATTTCGGGCTGACCATTGAAACCAATTGCCCGGTGACGAGTGCCGCGCCAGAGGCAGATGGCTGGCGCGTCACCACGCCGCGAGGCGACTATAGCGCTCAGGCGCTCGTTTCGGCCACTGGCGTCTTCAGCCAGCCCATGTCAGCAACCTATCCAGACCAGGCGCTCTTCAGCGGGCATGTGCTGCATGCCTCTGCATACAAGAATGCCGCGCCATTTGCCGGGCAGCGCGTGCTGATCGTCGGGGCCGGAAATACCGGTGCAGAGATCGCTCTTGATCTGGCCGAACACGGCGTGACGCCCACCATCGCCATTCGCGCCGGAGCCAATGTTGTGCCGTTGAATCTGCTGGGCGTGCCCATTCAGCGCTGGGCGCATGTCATTAACGCGCTGCCTCATTCGGTAACGAGCCTGGTCGCGCCTGTGCTGCTGCGCCGCTCTGCCCAGCGCCAGGAACGCGCGGGCGTTCCGCGCCCGGCCTACAGTGTGCTGGAGCGGCCTGGCATTCCGATCATTGGCCTGGACCTCTTGCATTACGCGCAGCAAGGGACCGTTCGCGTGGCTGGGGCCATCCAGCGCTTCACGCCGACGGGCGTTCGCTTTGCCAACGGCGACCAGGCCGATTTCAACAGCATCATCCTGGCGACGGGCTATCGGCCAGCGCTTGGGTACCTTGCCGACGCCGTGCCGCTGGACGAAGCCGGACGCCCGGCGCTGGATGGCGTGCGCGCGGCGAACGTGCCCCATCTCTACTTCGTTGGCATGAATTATGGCCTGCTGGGCACGCTCTTCAACATCTCCCGCGAAGCGCCCTTGGTGGCCGACCTGATTGCCAAAGAACTGAGCGCCAGCGGCCCCGCAGATCAAGCGGCATTGGCTTCGCATGAACACAGAAAGGCATAGAGACACCGTGGAGACAACCCGCACCCCGCGCTATGGTTTTGAAAGCTATCTCAATATCCGCTCGGCCTCTGGGGCCAGCTTTTCGCCCGATGGGCAGCGGCTCGCCTTTCTGACCGATATTACCGGCGTGGCCGAAGTCTGGAGCGTTCCCGTCGATGTCCACGCGCCGCAGCCCGCCTGGCCGGAGCAACTGACCTTTCGCGGCGAGCGCGCCGGGCAGGTGGCATACTCACCGACTGGCGCGGCGCTGCTGGTGGCTGGGGATGTCGGTGGCAACGAGCATACCCAACTCTGGCTGATGCAGACTGAAAGCGGCACGGTGATGCCGCTGACCACCAACCCTGAAGCGATTCACGAGTTCGGCGGATGGTCGCCCGATGGAACAAAGATCACGTTTGCCAGCAATGCCCGCGACCCGCGCTTCTTCGATGTGTATGAGCAGGACATCGCAGGCGGCGCGCCCAGGCTTGTCCTGCGCCATGATGGCACCAATCACCCGCTGCGTTATTCGCCGGATGGCCGGTCCATCCTGGTGAGCCGCGTCGAGTCAAATACTCGCAATCAACTGCTGCTGCTGGACCTCGCCAGCGGCGAAGCGCGCCCGCTGACGCCAGCGCTTGCGGAGGGCCCGGCCAGCCATGAGCAGGCGGCGTGGTCAGCCGATGGGCGCGGCCTCTATCTCTTGAGTGATCGCAATCGCAACTTCCTTTCGCTGGCCTGGCTGGACCTGGCGACGACAGAACTGACCCATCTGCGCGACGGCTCCTGGGACGTTGAAGGATTGGCGCTCAGCAGCGATGGCGCGCGTCTGGCGCTGGTGACCAATGAGGATGGCTATTCGCGCCTGGAGCTTCTGGATGTGGTGGCTGGGTGGGCCGAACGGCGCAGCCTGCCCGCGCCGGAATTGCCGCCTTGCACGCTGCGCGATCTCAAATGGTCGCGTGATGGCGCGCGCCTGGCCTTCACGCTGGACGCCGCCGATGACGCGCCGGATATCTGGGTGTGGGACGTGAACGAGCAGCGGCTCTGGCGGGCCACGCGCAGCGCGCGCGGCGGCATCGCCCGCGAGCACCTGGTCGTGCCGTCGCTGGTGCAGTATCCAACGTTTGACGGTCGCCAGATTCCCGCCTTTCTCTATCTGCCGCAGGGCGTGGAAGCGTGCGGGCTGCCCGCGATTATCTATGTGCATGGCGGGCCAGAAGGCCAGTTCCGCCCCAACTCGTCGAATTATAATTCGGTGATTCAATATCTGGTTGGGTCGGGCTTTGCCGTGCTTGCGCCCAACGTGCGCGGCAGCACCGGTTATGGGCACGAGTACCAAAGCCTGGATGATGTGCGCCTGCGCATGGATTCTGTGGCCGATCTTCCGCCCGCTGCGCGCTGGCTGGCCGAGCAAGGCATCGCCGACGCGGGGCGCATTGCCGTGATGGGCCGCAGCTACGGCGGCTTCATGGTGCTTTCCGCGCTGACGACCTATCCAGAGGTCTGGGCGGCTGGCGTGGAACTGGTGGGCATCGCCAACTTCGTGACGTTTTTGGAAAACACCGGACCCTGGCGGCGCAAGCTGCGCGAGGCAGAATATGGCAGCCTGGAACACGACCGCGCTTTCCTGGAGCAGATTTCACCCATTCACGCGGTCGAGCGCATTCGCGCGCCGCTCTTTGCGTCCTATGGGGCGAATGACCCGCGCGTGCCGGTCACCGAGGGTGAGCAAATAGTGGAAGCGCTGCGCCGCCGCAGCGTGCCGGTAGAATATCTGCGCTTCGATGATGAAGGCCACCAGTTCACCAAACGCTCAACGCACCTGATCGTCTATCCGGCTATCGTGCGCTTCCTTGAGCAGCACCTGCGCCAGCAGTAAGGAAAGCTTTCATTGGTAGCGCCGCCTTCCCCCACAAGGGGGCACGGCAGGCTTGGCTAAACGCTGGCCGTCTGGAAGGCGGCGCTACCAATGAAACGCTCTTCTTTTTTTAAACTGCTCTGTTTATCCCCAGCGTGCCCGCAGTCGGGGCAGAATGTCCCTGGCGTATAGTTGCAAGAAGCGGGACTGGTCATCGCCTGGGGCGTGGAAGATCAAATGCGTGAAGCCCAGTTCGATGTAGGGGCGAATCTGCTCGATATGTTCTTCCGGGTCGTTGGAGACGAGCCAGCGCCGATACGCCTGGTCTGCGACAGCTTCGGCTTTCTGCTCCATCTCGCGCGGGTCGTGAATGGCAACCTTGTCCTCTGCCGGAAGCGCCAGCGCGGCCCAGATGCGCGTATCGGCCATGGCGCGGTCGCGGTCCGTGTCATACGAGACTTTGACCTCGATGGTGCGCTCAATCGCTGCCGGGTCGCGGCCCGCCGCTTTCGCGCCCTCTTCCACAGCGGGCAGAAGCTGGTCGCGATAGAGCGCGTCGCCCTTGCCCGAGGTGCAGATGAACCCGTCGCCAGCACGGCCCGCGTACTTCGCCGCAACTGGCCCGCCCGCGCTGATGTAGATGGGCACCGGCTGGTCCGGGCGATCATAGATAGTGGCGTTGCGCGTGCGGTAATACGTCCCCTGATAGCTGACCAGTTCTTCTTTCCAGAGATGTTGAATCAGGTCAATGGCTTCGCGCAGCCGCGCCAGACGTTCTTTGGCCTCCGGCCATTCGGCGTCGGTCACGGCGACCTCATTGAGCGATTCGCCGGTGCCCACGCCCAGAATGACCCGATCTGGTGTGAGGACGCCCAGCGTCGCAAACGCCTGCGCGATGATGGCAGGCTGATAGCGAAATGTCGGCGTCAGAACGCTGGTTCCCAGGATAATTCGCTCGGTGCGCTGCCCAGCCGCGCCCAGCCAGGAAAGCGCGAAGGGCGCGTGGCCGTTGGTGTGTCGCCAGGGCTGGAAGTGATCGCTGATCCAGGCGCTATCGAAGCCGAGCTTCTCGGCCTCGATGGTGAAGTCAAGCAGCTCGCGCGGACCAAATTGCTCTGCCGAAGCCTTGTATCCCAATTTCAAGGGATGGTTGCCCATGACATGCCTTGCCTTTCAAAACGTCGTAAATACATGGGCGCGTTTGTCGCGCCAGGCACAAGTTCCCTTTTGCCAGCATATCCCCAAAAAACGCGCTTTGCAAGGCGACGATGATCCCCACTCCGTCGACCAATAGTGGTCATTTAGACCCGCGCGAGTTTTTCTGGATTGGCAATCACCCAGATGGTCTGGATGCGCTCATCCTGCACCTCAATGGTCAGGACGGCAAAGGTTGCTTCCCCAGTGCGAACGATGAGCGCGGCCTGGTCGTTGACTTCACCGAACTCAAACCGCGCGTTCTCCGGCAAGAAGCGGCTTGTTCCCAGGCTGAGGCGCGCCACCGCGTCCCGCCCGTGAACCGGACGCAGCGGAGCCTGTTTGATCTTGCCGCCGCCGTCCGTCCACAACGTTACGTCTTCGGCCAGCAGGTCCATCAACGGGGCGATCTCTCCCGCTTGCACCGCCTGGAAGTAGCTGTTGAGCAGTTGCTGATGAAGCTGCGGCGAGACGGGAAAGCGTGGTCGATGCTCGCGCAGGTGTTGTTTCGCCCGGCTGAATGAGCGGCGGCAGGCAGCTTCGTTCTTGTCAAGCATGGCGGCAATCTCGGCAAACTCATATCCGAAGACCTCGCGTAGCAGAAAGACCGCGCGTTCGAACGGTTGAAGCTGCTCCAGTAAGACCATGAACGCGAGCGAAATCGACTCCTCGGTCTCGACGCGCTTTTCCGGGTCGGCGGTTTCGGGCGTCTCTGCGGTGAGGATTGGCTCTGGCAGCCAGGGGCCGACGTAGGTCTCGCGCTTCCTGCGCGCTAAATCGAGTTGATCCAGACACAGGCGTGTGAGGATGGTCGCGAGATATGCTTTAAGCGAGTGAATGGTCTCAGGGGGCGCAGCCTGGAAGCGCAGGTACGTCTCCTGCACCATATCCTCGGCATCCATCGCGCTGCCAAGCATGCGGTAGGCGATGGCAAAGAGGTACGTTCGATACGTTTCGAAAGATTCCACGCTGCGCCTCCTGACATCAGGTTTATTCTACGATATCATCTGTGCGCCCGCGCTCATCGTGCGGGCTGCGCTGATCTGGCGGCTTCAGCGCTGGGCGCGGCCACGCTCTCCAGGACAAAGATCGGATGGATCAGCGCTGCCTGCCCATACTCCTCGCGGGTTGCACCCCTGGAGACGCCGAAGAAACGCCCAAAAGGGTGCCCGCTCTCGACAAATGCCTGGAGCACCTGGCCCGCTTCGTCGTTGGGCAGTTCCATCGCGCGGACGACCTCAGCACGATGCCCGCGCGTCAGGGTGGCTTCTCCCGCTGCCCGCAGATTGCGTACCCAATCTACTGCGCCGTAAGGGGCCATCAGATAGCGCTTCCCATTCATCTCAATAGGGGAGATCGGGGTGGTACGCGGCTCCCCGCTTTTGCGCCCCCGCACGGTAAGCAGATACGTCGGGGTGCCGAATCCAGCGACTTTGACACCAGCGCGCAGCAGCGACTTCATCAGCACATTGACCCACAGGACAAAACGCGGGACTTTCGATGTCTTTGCCATATGTTCCCTCTTTTTCTCTGAGGAGAAATAGTATGGTCATGACCACTCTGTGTAGCCATCACCAATAAAGAGGGTTGAGCCATCTGTTTTGAGACAGAGAGCAGGCGGATTTGTCGCGGGTCAGGCATCAGATTTCCCGTCTGGCAAAGGGCCGATGCGAAACACCGCGCAGCGCGGAGCCAGCGCCGCAAACTCATCTGGCAGCGTCGCCGGGTCGCTGGATAGCCCATACAATCGTTGAAAGAATGAGACGCCGCCCGGGACGAGCTTCGGAAAGACGCGCAGAATCGGACCGCGTTCGGCCTCAGGCAACTCGGTGAGGGCTACGTGCTCCTGGTTGCGCCCATACGCCAGGACGCCCCACCCTGCGGCGCGTGCATTCTTTACCCAATCGGCATCGATCATCCCGCCCACGGTGTAGCGCTGGCCGTTCACCGTGAGCAGCGATACTGGTGTGGTCCGCATTTGCCCGCTTGTGCGCCCAGGAACGGAAAGAACATGCACTGGGCCAAGCGCCAACCCTCGGCGCTGTAAAAAGATAATCAGGCGATTGGCTGGCTTGAGCCAGCGCGGCAGCGAAGGCTGCTTCACCATAACGCTATCCTCCAAGCTATCCGGTGCCGGAAAATATGGCCGCTCCTTCCGGCGGTGTGCTACACTAGTGGTAGGTTGTAGTGTTTCACCTCTCAAATATTTTTATCATAAAAAGTTTCAAGTGTCAAAAGAAAATCATCAAGACCTGGTGACCAGCGTGGCGCGGGAGATTGCCGAGTTTCAGGATGCAGGCAGCCTGGTAGACGAAGCCGCCGCGCAACGGATGGGCATCAATCGCACCGATCAGCGCTGCCTGGGCGTGCTCGCCATGCGTGGGGCGATGACCGCCGGACAGCTTGCCGCCGACACCGCTTTGAGTCCTGGGGCGATGACGGCTGCCCTTGATCGGCTTGAGCATCTGGGCTATGTCAGGCGCGTGCGCTCCTCGACAGATCGCCGCAGCGTGCTGGTGGAGATCACGCCGACGGCGCAGCGCATCATCGAGGACAACTATACCCCCATCGGCCTGGAGGGGATGGCACAGTTGGAACAATATAGCGATGAAGAACTGGCTTTCCTGCGCGATTTCTTGCGCAGGGGGCGCGAAATGCAAATGCGTCACGCGGCGCGCATCCGTTCCTCGCCCTCAGTTCCCCCATCGAGCGAAGACGCTTAGCGCTTGCCGCATGTTGGGGAGGTTCGCTTATGGCTGATGTCCCTGCTCCTGTGACCATACGCCTGCTGGGCGCGGCGCATGTAGCAATTGCGGGCACGCCCCTGGCGCTGCACCATCAGAAAGCGCGGGCGCTGCTTTTCTATCTGGCGGCCACCGGCCACGCCCACACCCGCGACCATCTGGCTGCGCTGCTCTGGAGCGACACGCTGGAAAAGAACGCGCGCCACTCCCTGCGCTCCACGCTCTATCAACTGCGCCAGGCGCTTCAGGCGCGTGGCGCTGAGGCCGCGCTGATTGGCGATGGCGAATTAATCTCGCTCCAGCTTGATGAGGCTGCCTGCGACGTTGCGCATTTTCGCCGATTGATCGCCGATGGCGCTGAAGGCGCGCTGGATGAAGCAATCACGCTCTATCATGGCGGCTTTCTGCAAGGTTTCACGCTGGATGACGCGCCGCTGTTTGAGGAATGGACGTGCTTCGAGCAGGCCGAACTGCGCCAGGCATATCTCGATGCGCTCCAGCGGCTGGCCGCCAGCGCAGAAGCGCGGCAGACATGGGATGCCGCCATTGGCTATCTTCAGCGGCTGGTGCAGCTAGAACCACTGGCGGAGGAAGTGCAGCAGCGGCTCATTGCTTGCTATTTGCGCGTGCGGGCGGTTGGCCCGGCCCTGCGTCAGTATCGCCAGTTCGAAACAGAACTGCGCCAGGAATTGGGGCTGGCCCCTTCGCTCGAAACGCAGGCGCTCATCCGCGAAGCCCTCACGCCGCGCCAGCGTGCGCCTATGCTGGCCCATCAGCCCACGCGCTTCAGTGGAAACCGCCCGCCAGCGCTGCCGCTGGTTGGCCGCGACGCGCTGCTCAAGCAAGTGCTGACGCTCGGCCAGGATGTAGCGGCTGGCCGTGGGATGGCTGTGTTGATTCAGGGCGAGGCTGGCAGTGGCAAGAGCCGCCTGCTGGATGAAGTGATCGCCAGGCTCTCGGAGCGTGAACCTCACTGGCTGATTTTGCAGGGTTCCTGCTCGCCGTTCGATGATCTGCTCTCGTATGGGCCGTTCCTCGAAGCCTTTCAGAGCGCCGAACTGGGCGATCTGACCGATCTGCTGGCCGACGCTGGCGCGCCCGCGCCCGACGATCAGGAACGCTTCTTCTGGCGACTGGTGCAGGCGCTGCGCGTGCTGGCGCGCGATGGCCCGCTGCTGCTGGCGATTGATGATCTGCACTGGGCCAATAGCTCGACGCTGCATCTGTTCAGCCTGCTGGCGACGCGGCTGCGCGGCCTGCCGGTGCTGCTGATAGGGACAGTACAGCATATTGAGGCGATTCCGGCTTTGCAGCGCCTGGCGCTTGCCAAAGGTCACCAGGGCGATCTGCACCTTTTGTCATTGCCGCCGCTGCCGCTGGAAGCCGTGACGGCACTGCTGCATGCGTCGGGCATTGGCCCCACATCTGCCGCCGCTATCGCTGAATGGCTGCATATGCGCTCAGGCGGCAGCCCGTTTATCTTGCTGGAACTGCTGGCGCAGTTGAGGGCTGAAGCGATCTTGACCGCTGTGGGCGATAGCTGGCAACTGGACATGAGCCGCTGGCTGCGCTGGCGCGCGACCAGCGCTCTGCCCGATACCATCCATGGCCTGCTGGCCTGGCGTTTCGCCAACCTTGTCGATGAGGCGCGCCACGCGCTGGAGGTGCTGGCGGTGGCCGATGTGCCACTGCCGTTCGAGTTGGTGCGCGAGTTTCTGGACGTGCCGCCCGATCACTTGCTGGCGCTGCTGGATGATCTGCTGGCGCGGCAACTGGTCGTCGAGACGAGCAGTGAGATGTTTGCCCTGCCCCATCATCTGCTGCGCGAAACCATCGCGGCGCGCTTGAGTCCTCCGCGCCGCCGCCGCATTCATCGCCGCCTGGCGGAGATGCTGGAAGCCTGCCCGGCCCTGCAACAGCATTTCCCGCTGCGCCAGACGGCGCTGCATGCCGTGCTGGGCGAAGACGTGGAGCGCGCCCGGCGCTATGGGCTGCGCGTGCTGACTGAACTGCCGCGCGAATATGATGGCCCTGAGGCGCTCGATTTTCTGCGTCACCTGCATGATCTGCTGGCCCCGACGGCGACGGCTGAAGAGATGCTGCGCCTGAGCGCGACGCTGGGGCTGCTGCATCAAGGACTGGGCCAGCTTGATCTCGCGGCGCACTGGCACCAGCAGCGCCTGGAATGGGCGCGCACGGTGGCAGACCTGGCTGCCCAGGCGAGCGCGCAGTTTGAAATGGCCGAACTGGCGCTGGTCACCACCGACTATCAGGCGGCGATTGCGGCAGCGGAAGCTGGTTTGCTGGCCTGCGCCGAGCTTCAGGAAGACGCGCAAGCTGGCCTGGTGGAGCGCGGGCATCGCTTGCTCGGCGCGGCGCTGGCGATGGAGGGCAGCGATCTGCCAGCGGCTGAAAGCCATCTGCGGCAGGCGGTGACCGCGCACAGGCGTGCTACTTCTTCTGAAGAACTGTATGCCACGCTCTTTGAGTTGGGCAATGTGGCGGCGCAGCGCGGCGAATTGGCCCGCGCGCTGGACCTGTACGCCGAAGCGGCTCAGCATGCCGCCGCCTCACGCGCCCATTATTTCCAGGCGCTGGCGCACAACAACATCGCCTATCACAGCCTCTTACTGGGGCGGCCCGACGATGCTCGCCGCGCCCTGGCACAAGGGCTGAAACTGGCCGAAGCGCATGAATTGCTTGGCGCGCTGCTGCACCTCTTCAGCACCGAGGGCGAGATACACCTCTATCTGGGCGAATGGGCGGCAGCAGCGGAGTGCTTCCAGCGTGGCTTGCTGCTCGCTGAAGACCTGGGCCACCTGGAGCGCCAGGCAGGCTATCGCGCCGGGCTGGCGCTGGCGGCGCGTGGGCAGCGCGACCTTGAACACGCGACCACACTGCTGGAAGAGGCGCTGGCACTCATCAGCGACAAGGGCTACTGGCATTTGCGCGCGCGCTTGCTGCTCTGGCTGGCCGAGATATTGCTGCAACGTGACCGTATAGCCGAGGCCGAGCCGCATCTTGAGGCGGCTTTGCAAACGTGCCGCGCGCAGGGCCGCATCTTGCTGTGCATGCAGGCAGAACGCCTGTGGGCGCGTGTGCTGGTTGCCCGCGCCGCCTGGACGGAGGCCAACGCCCTTTTTGCCGGTTTGATGGAGCGCGCGGAGAGCCTTGATCTGCCCCTGGAAAGGGCACGCACCCAGGCGGCCTGGGGCGAGGCGCTGCTGCGGGCGGGCGTATCTGCCCAGGAAGGGCGCGTGCTGCTGGCCGAAGCAGGCAAAACGCTGGAGGCGCATCACGCATCTGCTGAACTTGCCGCGTTGAGCGTATCGCAAACAACTTCAGCGCAATGACGCGCTGAATGACGTTTCAGTGACGCATCCTTTGTATACTCTAGTTGGCGATACCGCTCTCCCCGCTGCGGGAGGCTAGCGCCGCTCGAAGGCGAGGCAGGCCGATGCAGGAATTTCGTTACACCAATTACGCCCAGGACATCAGCTTTGGCGCGGGCGCACTGGCGCAGATCGGCCAGGCAGTTGAGCGCTTTGGCTGGCAGCGGCTGATGCTTTGCTCCACCAGCTCGTTGCGGCGCGGCGGGCAGATTGCCGCGCTCGAGCGTGCGCTGGGCGGGTGCCTGGTGGCAAGCTACGAGCAGGTGCAGCCGCATGTCCCCGAAGCCCAGGTGACCGAGGCCCTGGCGCTGGCCCAAACGCATCAGGCCGATGCCATCATTGGCTTTGGCGGCGGCAGCGCCATCGGCATGGCAAAGGCTGTCAGCCTGGCGCTGGAGGAGCAGCGCGGCGCGGGCGCGCTGCAAGAAAGCGCCGGTTCCCCCATTCAGCAGCCGCTTGTGCCAGTGGTTGCCATCCCCACCACCTATGCCGGGTCGGAGATGACGCCGGTCTATGGCGTGACGCGCCAGATGGAGGGTGAATCGCGCAAGATGACAGTAACCGATGTGCGCGTGACGCCCAAACTGACTATCTATGACCCATTGCTGACCTTGCAGCTTTCGCCGGAGATGACAGCCTCCACCGGCATCAACGCGCTGGCCCATTGCATCGAAGCGCTCTATTCGGTCACACGCAACCCGCTTTCGACGGCTGCGGCGCTTCGGGGGATACATGCCATGGCTGCGGCGCTGCCGCGCTGTTACGCGGCTGGCGATGATCTGGAGGCGCGCACCGAGATGCTGCAAGGCTCGTTTCTGGCGGCAATGGCCCTGGCCCATGTGACCATGGCGCTGCATCATGGCCTCTGCCACGTGCTGGGCGGAACGGCGGGCGTGCCGCATGGCATGGCGAACAGCATCATCTTGCCTCACGCGATGCGCTTCAACCTGGACGCGACGGCTCCACAGTTGGCCCAGGCAGCGGAAGCGATGGGCCTTGCCATTGCCGGAACGGATGCCGAAGCGGCGGCTCAAGAGGCCATCGAGCAGACGAGCAGCCTGATCGCACAAATGAAGCTGCCGCAGCGCTTGCGCGAAGCGAACGTGCGCGAAGACGACCTGCCGCGCCTGGCGCAAATCGCCTTTGGCAATCGCACTGTGCAGAGCAATCCCAAACCCGTGCGCGACGTGGCGCAGGTGGAGGCGATCTTGCGCGCCGCGTGGTAAACGCCGCGTGAAGGGAGGTGCAATTGCCGCCAGACGGCGGTGCTATGGGCAGTGGTTCACCTGGATACTCAATGATGACTATCGCTTTTGCTACGAAGGAGGGTTTTCTCATGGCGGTCAATCCAATGGATTACAGCGGCAAAGATACGGTTCTGAATGTGGTTCGCACCGAGCGAGCCAAATTCTTCGATGTGATCGATGACCCCAAGAACTGGCAAGTACAGACGCGCTGCGAAGACTGGGAAGTGCGCGACATCGCCGGGCATATGATCGACGTGACCGAGGGCTATCTGACGCGCTGGGAGATGGCGCGCAAGGGCGAACCGGCTGACGCGCTGGGCCTGGTCATCATGGGCGAAAAGCTGAACGAAAACGCCCAGAAGTTCCGCAGCCTGCCGCGCGAGGACGTGATTACCCGCCTCAAGGTCGATTCCAACAAGATGATGGCAATCTTCGATTCGCTGAGCGCCGATGAGTGGAGCAATTTTCTGGTGACGCATCCCTATATGGGGCCGCTGCCGACGTTCTTCTATCCCGCTTTCCATGTGATGGATTACGGTGTGCATACCTGGGATATGCATTGGGGCCTGGGCCAGAAGGACGCAAAACTGGACGAGCGCACGGCAGGCGTGCTTGTTCCCTATATGTTTATCCTGATGCAGTACACGGTGGACCAGGAGTCTGCCAGGGGCGTGGATACCGAGTATGGCATTCAGGTAGACGGCGAATGGGGTGGCAAGTGGCGCGTGGTCGTGAAAGATGGCACATACACCGCGACGCCCGCCGACAATCTGGATGGCGTGGCCGCACTCTTCCACTTCAGGAATGCTTCAGACTTTGTGCTCACCTCGTTCCAGCGCTTTGCTGGCGGCGAGGCCAGCGGCGACCCTCAAGTAATTGACCAGATTCGCCACCTGTTCTTCAGGATATAATGTCCTCAAACTCCTTTTCGAGCTAGCCTGGAGGAACACGCAATGGGCAACATCCAAGCGCAAGGCGTTCATCATATTACCTTCGTTGGCTCCAACCGGCAGGCCATCATCGACTTTTATCAGGGCGTGCTGGGCATGCCCCTGGTGATGGCTCAGCCCAACCTGGATGTGCCCGACGAAGAGCACCTGTATTTCGATGCAGGCGACGGGCGGCTGATTACGTTCTTTGTGCGCCCATCGCGTGTCAACGACCCAACGCCTAACCCGGAAGGGATTGGGAACCTGCACCACCTGGCGTTTACGGTGTCGCGGGCGACCTATACGCAGGTCGCCCGGCGACTCAACGAGCGCGGCATCGAGAACACAGGCGAGATTGATCGCGGCTTTATGTACTCTATCTACTTCCGCGACCCCAACGGGCAGTTGCTCGAAATGGCCTGCTTCAAGTTCGTGCCGCCCGAAGGCTGCACCGTGGCCGATGTGCTCAGCACGGCGCATCGCCTCCGCGTGGCGGTTGGGGCGTATGCCATCGACGACAGCCACCTGGCCGACGCCATTGCCGAACTTACGCGGCGGCGCGCGCCGGTCATCGAGGATGCGAAGGTGGAGGTATAGCCGCCATGGCATCTGCCGCCGAGATCGACCCGCAGCCGGTTGGCACCTTCTGGGCGCTCAACCTGGAAGGGCCATTGGCAGATGACCCGCAGCCACGCCTGGCGGCAACGTTTGGGCGGGTCGAGGCGGAGTCAGTTGCCGCGCTGGCGCAGGCGATGGGCCTGGATGCGCCAGCGCTGACGCTCGCGCGCTTCGCGGCAGGCAAGCGCTGCTATGGCGCGTGGGTCGATGGGCAGCTTGCGGCCTATGGCTGGGTGACGTTCGATGAGGAAGGCATCGGCGAGTTGGGACTGCGCCTCTGCCTGTCGCCAGGCGAAGCCTACATCTGGGACTGCGCCACGTTGCCCGCGTACCGAGGCCAGCGCCTCTATCCGGCCTTGCTGGCGCACGTCATCAGGATGCTGCGCGCTGAGGGCGTTCGGCAGGTCTTGATCGGCGCGGATACCGATAATCTGGCTTCGCAGCAGGGTTTCGTGCTGGTTGGCTTCCAGCCGGTGGCCGATATGCTGAGGAAAGCCAGCGGCCAGATGGTTCTGCGAGGCCGGGCGAGCGCGCCTGAGCATCTGGTGCAGCATATCCGCCAGGCATTGCGAAACGATGAAAGTCGGCTGCTATGAGCGAAGCGATAGATGAGATCACCGGGCCACATCGCGGCCAACCGATATTGACCGCTGGCGCGTCCCTCGATGCCGCGCGGGCAGCCATGATTCTGGCGCACGGGCGCGGCGCGTCGGCGGAAGACATTCTGACGCTGGCAGCCGAACTGGCCCAGCCGGATTTCACCTATCTGGCCCCGCAGGCTGCCGGGTATCAGTGGTATCCGAATCGCTTCATGGAACCCCTGGCGAGCAACGAACCCTGGCTCTCTTCGGCGCTGTCAGTGCTGGCGCACGCGCTGTCGGTGACATCTCAGGCGGGTATTCCTGCCGAGCGCACCATGCTGTTGGGCTTTTCGCAGGGCGCGTGCCTCCTGCTGGAGTTTGCGGCGCGCAACGCCCGGCGCTATGGCGGTCTGGCTGGCCTGAGCGGTGGCTTGATTGGGCCGGATGACACGCCGCGCGACTATCCTGGCAAGCTCGCGGGCACGCCGGTCTTTCTGGGGTGCAGCGATATGGACCCGCATATCCCCAGGGCGCGGGTGGAACTGACGGCTGAGGTGCTGCAACGGTTGGGCGGGCAGGTAACGATGCGGCTCTATCCCAGGATGCCCCATACCGTCAACCAGGATGAAATCGAGTTCGTGCAGGGGATGATGGCGGCGCTGCACCCGTGAAGGGCCGCTTGCGTGCTAAGCGCGCAATTTTTCCCCGGGTGGGTTACAATTGACCCAGGTCGATGTCCATCTAGCTGAACCCGCCAGGAGGAATTGTCCATGGAAGCTCTGCAATTAACTACAAGGGGACGTTTGCATCCGTATGTGTGCCAAAGTATCGAGGTGCGCCCCAACCCGCCCAAGGTAGGTGTTCCCACGGTTTTGGCCCTGGCGTTGGCGAACTCCGGGCCGGAGCCGCTGACAGTCAGCCGCGTCAGCTTTAAGGTCTCGCAATTTGGCATGGGCGCGCACTGGGAAGAACTGCCGCCGCTGGGACCATTCCAGGTGCCAGCCGACTCCATGCACTGTGAGGTCGTCCAACAAGAATGGACCCCCACCACCGGAGGGCATCGCTGCGTGCAGGCGATGATTCAGGTGGAGTCGCTGCCCAGGCCGATCTATGCCCAGCGCAACCTGAGTGTGATTCAATCCAGTGCTGAGCGCTCTGGCTGGCAGGTGCCATTCACGCTGGGGAATCCTGAAGAGAAGCGCTTGCCGCTCACCCTGCGCGTGGAACAGCAAGGGGCACAGGTGGGCACAGCGCTGGTGGTCAATGGGCATGTGGTGCGGGTCGGAGAGCCGATCTGGCTGGACCCTCACGAAGAAGTTGAAGCCTATCTGCTGCTGAGGGCGCTGACCGCCGCGCCAATCGCGAGCGAGCACGCCGTTGAAGCGTTCCTGGACGGGCGTTTTCTGGATGGCATTCGGGTCGCGCTTCAGCGGCCCGCGCTGCGTCGGTTCCTGCCAGAAGAGGGACAGCCCGGCGCGGTCCTCGTGGAGCAGGAGGCGCTCGCGCTGGTGCGCTGACACGCACGCCAGCACCGGCGGGCCAGCGGCACATGCTGCTGGCCCGCCATTGTTCAGCCGTCAAAGGAACCATTCGGCGCTTGCACATCTGCCCAGGACACGGCATAATGGGGCCATCCTTGATTGGATGATTTGCATGTGTAGAGGAGCAGATGATGCAGCAATTCCCCCCAAACCAACCCCCAGGCGCGCCACCGCCAGGCAGTCCGCCCCAGAACTATCAGCAGCCTCCACAGGGTGTGCCTCAGCAGCAGCTTCCGCAGCAAGCGCTGGAGCGCCTTCAGAGCATGCGCGGCGCGCCCGGCCAGGCCGGTCTGTTTACCAGCGATCTTTCGGTGAATGAATATTTGTTGGTCAAGTCGGCAGGCTTCGAGCCGTTGGGGCTGGTCGTTGGCTCCAGCATCTATCACCTGGGCTTTCAGTTCAACACCTGGAAGCAGGATATCGAGGTGACCGTGCTGTCGCAGGCGATGTATCAGGCGCGCGAACTGGCGATGACGCGCATGGAGCAGGAAGCGGCAGCACTGGGCGCAGATGGCATTGTGGGCGTGCGCCTGGAGATCACCTTCCGCGAGTGGGGCGCGCATATGGCCGAGTTCATTGCCATTGGCACTGCGGTGCGCAGCAGCAGCGGCGGCAATCATCGCAACGTGCGCGGCCTGCCCTTCACCAGCGACCTTTCCGGCCAGGACTTCTACAATCTGGTGCAGGCGGGCTATATGCCCGTGGGCCTGGTGATCGGCTCGTGCGTGTGGCACGTGGCCTATCAAGGTATTCGCCAGTGGTTCAAGAGCATCGGCAACAATGTCGAGATGGCAAACTATACTCAGGGTCTCTACAATGCCCGCGAGACAGCGATGGCGCGCATGCAAGCGGAGGCGATGAGCCTGCGCGCGCAGGGTGTCGTTGGCGCGCAGGTCCACGAGAAGCAGCATGGCTGGGGCAGCCATGTCCTCGAATACTTTGCCATCGGCACGGCGATTGTGCAGACGCGCGCCGAACACACGATGCAGCCGCCGCAGTTGACGCTAAGCCTGAACGATGCCCCGCCGGTCATCATCAACACGCCGCCCGTCGTTCCAGGCGCAACCTCCACGACTGGCTAGCATCACCCGCCTGGAGCGCCGCCAGGGACGGCGCTCCAGGCAAGGTCGCCACGCCGATGCGGTGGTTGCAGGTCCTTTCGCAAAAAACCGAGAAGTACGAGCAAGATAGAAGAAGTTTTTCCCAAGAAAGTATGCTATCCTCCTGGTATCTCGGTGCAAGAGGGATGCTTCACTTCCCCGCGCTCAGAAAGAGGAGCCAGAAAGCGCATGCGAAAACTCATTGTTTTCAACATCATCTCACTGGATGGCTATCACACCGGGCCAGATAACGATGTCTCAGTCATGTTCCCCATCATGGGCGGCGTCTTCGACACGTATACTGCCGAACGGCTCCGTACAGCCGACACAACTATTGCTGGCCGAGTATCCTTCGAGTTGTTCAACAATTTCTGGCCGGAGGTCGCCAGGGACCCCACCTCTGAGCAGTGGACCTCCGGCCAACGAGAGATCAGCCAGGCGGGCGAGTCCGTGTCTAACATCGTCGTCTCGGATACGCTCACTGGAAACTGGCCCGATATCCGCATCATCAGACGTGCAGACGCCTACCAGCAGATTGCCGAACTCAAACGCCAACCGGGCAAAGATATTTTGATTACCGGCAGCAGGACACTCTGGAACGATCTCCTGGCACATGATCTGGTTGATGAGATTCATCTGATGATCGGCAACCTGGTCTTAGGGGCAGGCGTCCCGGTCTTTGCGGGCAAGCCTCCGGCAGCGCTGCGGCTCCTGGACGTTCGCAGGTGGGAAGATTCCGACAATGTACTCCTGCGCTACGAAGTCCTGAAACTTTCTTCGTAAGCAGTATCATCGCCTGCCGGTCAGGCAGGCTGCACAGCCTCCACTTTCGCGGCTGGCTCCAGAATCATCTGCAAGCCAAACTTGGGGAAAAGCGTGACCATTGGCTGCGGCACGACAGGGAAGCCCGGCTTCATGCGTGGCACGTAGCGCTGCAAGATGGTGGCAAGCAGAATGCGCGCCTCCAGGTTGGCAAAGGGCATGCCGATGCAGATGCGCGAGCCTGCGCCAAAGGGGAAATAGGCTTGCGCCGGGTACTTCTGGCCGGTTTCGGGGTCGAAGCGTTCTGGCTTGAAGGCATCCGGCTCCGGCCAGAGGTCGGGCAGGCGGTGTGTCACCCACTGGCTGAGGAAAATGACCGTGCCGCGCTTGATGCGATAGCCGCCGTACTCGAAGTCATCCACGGCATAGCGCGGTTGCATCCAGGCGGGCGGATAGAGGCGCATCGTCTCTTTGACCACCATGTCCAGATAGGGCAGGTTCGCCAGGTCGTCTACGGTTGGTGGGCGGCCACCTAGCACGCCGCGCAGTTCATCCAGCAGCTTGTCGCGCTGTTCGGGATGGGTGGAAAGCAGATAGAACGCCCAGGAGAGCGTGTTGGCGGTGGTGGCGTGCCCGGCGGCCAGCAGGGTCAGCGTCTCGTCGCGCACCTGTTGGTCTGGCATGGCGCTGCCGTCTTCGTCCTGCGCTTGCAGCAGCATGGAGATGACATCGCCGCTGTCTTCGCCGCTGGCGCGGTGCTGGGCAATCAGCCCGGCCATCGTATCATCGAGGTATTTGCGGGCGCGCAGATATTTGCCATAGCTGGTGAAAGGCAGGTTGATGCGCAGGCTCCAGGGCGCGCGGGCGCGGCGGCTGTAGTCGCTGGCCTCGGAAAATGCCTGGCTAAGCGCCTCAATCTGGCTGGCAATATCAATGTTGAAGAGCGCCTTGGCAACGATGCGCATCGTCACGCGCATCATCTCGTCGGCGATGTCGCGCTGGCTGCCGGGCGTCCATGTGTCCAGCATGCTTTCGGTGCAGGCGACCATCGTTTCGCAATAGCTTTCCACGCGCTGTTTGTGGAAGGCGGGCTGCACCATGCGGCGCTGTTGGCGGTGGAAGTCGCCATCGATGCTGAGCAAGCCGTCGCCCAGCACCAGGCGCAGGCTCTCGAAGACCGGGCGGTTGATAAAGTTGCGCGCATTCTCGATCAGCACGTAGCGGATGGCTTCCGGGCGTGTGAAGAAGACGATGGGCCTTTTGAAAATATACATGGTCGCGGCGTCGCCATAGGTGCGTGCCAGGTTGGTCATAAAGCCCAACTGGTCGGGGCGGAACTCTCGCAGATTGCCGAAGATGGGGCGCGGCCTGGGGCCAGGCGGATAGTGATAGTCTGCCATCGATGCTCTCCTTTCATCGAGAAATACGCGGCGCGGGCGCTGCGGTTACATCTGCGCTTACTATAGCTCATCCGGGCGGAAATTGCGCGTTTGCTGGCAAACAGGTATATCAGCGCCCAAAGACCCAGCCGCCGTTGACATGATGTACTTCGCCTGTCACGTAGGATGCCTCTTCTGAGGCGAGATAGTGGACGGCGGCGGCCACATCGACGGGCCGCCCAGGTCGCCCCAGCGGGATTTGAGCGACCCTGCGCTGCCGCCCTTCTTCGGTCATGCGATCACCGAAGAACTCTGTCTCCAGAATGAAGCCAGGGGCCACGGCGTTGACGGTGATGCCTGCTGCCGCCAGTTCGCCCGCCAGCGAATAGGTCAGGCCGATCACGCCCGCTTTCGCCGCAGAGTACATATCGCCCCCGCCACGCACGGCGGCGATGGAACTGATGTTGACGATGCGTCCACCAGGGCGGCGCAGATGCGGGCTGAGCGCGCGGCACATCAAATAGGTGCCGATCACATTGCTTGCAAGGAGACGCTGCGCATACGCGGCCAGGTCGGCGAGCGGCGCGTCATCAGCGATGACCTCTATGCCGCCAGCATTGTTGACCAGCACATCAATGGTGCCGCCAACGGAATTGACGAGCCAGCGCGCAAAGCGGTCTACCTCCTCGGCAGAACTCACGTCGCATTGCTGCCAGTCCACAGTGGCATTGGGATGCTGCGCGTACAGGTCATTGGCCGTCTGCTCCAACACCTGCGCGCGGCGGCCCAGCAGAATGACATGGGCTGTGTCGGCGGCAAAGACCTGGGCAATGGCTCGCCCGATACCTGTTCCGCCGCCTGTGACGATCACTTGACGTTGAGTGTGTAGAGACATAGTGGTGCTCTCTTTCTGATGTGGCTGCGTTTCACCAGTCCGTAACCTCTGGTTTGTTGGCATCGTCAAAGCCTTTGGCTTGCAGATCGCGCGAGGTCACAACAAGCTCGCGCGTGCCATAGATAGCCTCGAAAAGTTGATAAAGCAGTTGCAAATGGGCCTCTTTGCTGCTTTGGGTCCACTGCGCAATCTGATCGCTCAGGTGAAAAATGGATTGCCCCTGGTCGCTCAGGTCTTCCAGCTTGCGCACGATCAGCCCGGCCTCTAAAAAGTGGCTCCAGGGCGTGCGCAGGCTGAGATAGGAGTCAACGGTCGCGCGAAAGAGCATCCAGAGCGCCCGCCCAGACGCGGGCGGCGCGGCAAAATCCACCCCGAAGCCCTGTTCCAGCAGCGCCAGCAGGTCCGCATAATAGGCTTTGATATCTGGTCGGGCGTTCTGATACTGCTGCGTCTCGATATAGGTCTGCACCAGCACGCGATAGTCGTAATCCATGCGCCTGGTTCTTCCTTACCCTGACTTGCTGCTACAGGCTACTGCATCGCCCACGCGCGCGCCGAATCGCTGGGCGGCGCTCCCCTCGCGGATGGCAATCTCCAGCAGGCCCGCGCTGTTGATGAGCGCCAGTGGCGCGCCCTGCGGTGTGGTGGCGTAGGTGGAGTGAATACCCCGTAGCTGCTGCGTGCCCAGGCTGATCTGAAGCGTTTCCAGCGGCCCCAGCGTGGGCAGCAGGCCCGCCGCGATGTTGCTGACCAGATTGCCGAAGTGGTCAATCGAAATCACGCGCCCCTCGATGACGCCGGGCGCGAGCAGCGAGGCAGGCGCGGGCAGCAGCGTCAGGCTGTCCAGTGGGATGGATTGGCCGAGATCGGCGGGCGCGACGTTCTGTGCCAGATGCGCGGCGACGGGCGCGAAGAGGTCACGCCCCTGGAAGGTTGCGCCCAGGCTCGTGCCTGCCCCTGCCAGCCAATAGCTGGGATTGTTCAGCACATAGGCGGCGGGCAGATATTCGCCCGGCGTGGTGGCAAGCGCGGCGTCGATGTCAAAGTCGGGATGCCAGACGGCGGGCACGTTGGCGGGCGTGCCTGACCAGCCAGCCGCCAGGGCGATGGCCTCGCGCAGCACATAGCTGAACAGGCCGTTATCTGGTCCGACAAAGCGCCCCCAGTCCGTGACCAGCAGCACGGCGCGGCGGTTCGTGCCGACGCCGGGGTCGACCACGGCCACGTGGATGGTATCGGGCGGGAAGTAGCGATAGGCTCGATAGAGCACGAACGCGCCCGCCGCAATATCCTGCGGGGCGATTTCGTGGCTCAGGTCGATGATATGCGCGTGCGCGGCGCGGCTGAGAATGACGCCCTTCATGGTGCCCACGTAGCCGTCGGCCTGCCCAAAGTCTGTAGTCAGTGTAATCAGTGGCGCTGGCATCTCTCATCACCTTCTCGAATGCTCGCCGCTCGTATATCAGACGGTTGATTTCTTCTAGTGCCTGCCTGCTGGCCGCTCGTTGGAAGACCACCATCCGCTGGCGATATCGCTTAGCTGCTGCGGATTGGCGCGCAGCAGCCGCACCCAGGCCAGATAGCTCGCGGCGGCGTCTTCCAGCGCGATTTCCTGGCGCATTTGCCCCGCGACCCTGCAAGCCGCCACAAGGCGCGCGAAGCCGCGCACGTCGTCAACTGGCAGCGCAGAAGCCGTCTGGTCGCTGGCCGCGCGCCGTTCTTGCAGCCACCGCGCTGTTGCCTGGGCAAACTGCGCCGGGGGCGATTGGTCCTCTGGCGCGGGCACACGTGCGACGTGCTCCAGAAATGCGGCTGGTGGTGGCTTCAACATCACCGTTGGCAGTTCGCTGAAGCGCTCAGCGCCCCAGATCAGCCGCAGCGCGATCACCGAGGCCGGGTGTGGCCCTCCGTCGGCGGGCGGCTGGGGCGCGTCGGGCGCGGCGCTGACTATCCCCACGATGACCCGCGCAAAGCGCGCCCAATCGCCTGGAGCGATGGCGCTGGCCGCGCTGGCTGGCCGCGTCAGGGCGGCTTCGATGCGTTCCAGGCCGGGCAGCGCCGGGTCGTGCGGGGCAGACGGAATGCGCGGCCAGACGAGGGTTCCCCGCTCCAGGTCGCGGTTCAGGTGATTCAGTTCGCGCGCCAGCACGCGCACGGCTGGATGCGCGAAGCGTTCTGCCAAGGTTTCAAGCGGTGCGGCGGTGTTGGGCATGGCGGCTTGCTCGTTCCCTTTCGTTCTTCTCGCTCCATTATATCTTGCCGTTTAGGAAGGATACTCCTGGCAGGCGAGCGCAAAGACGCGCTCCAGCGCGGTGGTCAGGATGCGCGTTTCCTCGTCGCTGAGGTGGGACGTGAAGTAGCGCATGATGCTCTGGGCATACTTCGGCCACGTGCGCCGAACGGCCTGCAAGCCTTGCGTGGTGATGACCGCATACGCGCCGCGACGATCAGTATCCGCGCGTTCGCGTGTCAGCAGCCCTTCACGCTCCAGGCGGTCAACCAGGCGGGTGAGGCCGCTGCGGCTCAGGACCACGGCCCTGGCTAATTCGTGCATGCGCAGCCGGTGGTCGGGCGCTTCCGCAAGCTCGATCAGCACATCGTAGGAACTGAGCGGCAGCAGGTCTGTTTCGGCCAGGTCGCGTTCGATCAGGTCGATGACCACCGCGTGCGCGTTCAGGAAGGCGCGCCAGGCGGCCAGGTGAAATTCGTCGATTTTTTCGGTCATGCTCCAAGTATAGCATAGAGATAGTTGCACAAACAACTATTTTTCTGATATAACTTATATAGTTGCATATGCAACTAGTGTGCATGCAACTATATGGTGAACAGAAAGGATATGCGAGATGAAAGTACCTCTGTGCAACGTGGATGAGATTCCTGAAGAGGGCGCGAAGGCCATCGACTTTTTCGGGCGCGAGGCGCTGGTGGTGAAGGTGAACGGCACGCCAAAGGCCATTATGAGCACCTGCCTGCATCTGGGCGGCCCACTGCACTGCGAAGAAAACAAGCTGGTCTGCGCCTGGCATGGCGCGGAGTTCGCCCTGGATGATGGGCGTCGCCTGAAGGGGCCGGTGCGCGCCGATGCCCGGCTGATGGTGCTGCCGACGCGCATCGAAGATGGCGTCCTCAGCTATGTGTGGGGCGAATAGCATCTGGAACATATCATGCGGCAAGGCAGACAGAGGCGATGCGCAGACCGCAGCAAGAAAGGAGGCTGTTTCATGTTAAGCGGCATCTTGCCTTCCCTGGCGTATATGGTGACATCCGCGCTGCTGGCGCTGCTTGCGATCACGGATATGCTCGATAGGGAAGCCTACAGCGCCAGGCTGCGGCACTTCAGGCGGGCGCAGCATGCCGCGCCTGATCTGCCTGCGCGGCTGGCAGCGGCGGCTCGCTAAACGTCTCGGAGCGGCGCTCGTTCCCGGCGAAAGGCGGCGCGTAAGCATCTTCCGGTGGCAGCGCAAGGGTGACCTGCGTGCCACCGGAAGGGCCGCTTTCCGCAGTGAGCGTGCCGCCGATGATGGTCATCATGGTGCTGTGCAGCGCTAGCCCATGACCGCTGCCGCTGGCGGTTGGCTGCGCGCTGCCCAACCCCACGCCGTCGTCCTCAATCGCCAGGCGCAGCCCCTCGCGCCAGGTGGCCGCCAGCTTCAAGTGGAGCGGGCGGTCTTTTTCTGCGCCGCGACCATAGCGCGCGGCGTTGCGAATGGCCTCGCGGGCGGCGCTGAAGAGAACTTCAGCCGCCAGCGGGGAAAGCTGCTGCAAGGCGCGTTCGGCCTCTGGCGCGATGTGCCAGGCAACGCTGTCGAAGTCTGCGGCAAGTTCGGTGTCGACGACCCGGCGCAGCGCGCCAACGAGGCCCAGGTGCGCGACTTCGCGGGTGGTGGTGACCGGCATGGCGTGTAAGAGGTTGGCGATCTGGTGATGGATTTCGCCCAGCAACGTGACTGTTTCTGCTGTGGTCTCTGGCGCGCTGGCCTGTGGTCCACTCAGGCGGAGCATGGCGGTGTGCAGGCGCGCCAGCACGTCGTCGTGCAGCACGCGGCGGGTGCGCTGGTCGATGATCTGACTTTCGGCCAGGCGTTCGCGCTGCAAGGACATCAGACGGCGTGCCATCTCGGCGCTGGCCTGCGTATCGATCAGGCGCTCGCCGGTGGCGCGGGCAATTTCCATCTCTTCCTGGGTATAGAGGCGGCCATCGCGCCGGTTGCCCAGCAGCAGCACGCCGGTTGGCCCGCGCTCGCTCCAGAGCGGCACGGCCCAGGCTGCGCCGCCATACTGCGCTGCATCGAGCGGGAGGCAGATTTGCTGGGGCGCGTGAAAGCGGGCGGTGATGCCGGAAAGGATATGCGGCGCGAGCGACGCCCGCGCGGGATAGGCGAGGACCAGCCCACCCAGCGGCGCGAGCGGCCCGATGGCAGCCAGATAGGCAACCTGCGTGCCCAGCACGCCTTCGCACAGCGCTGTGAATGGGGTGGCAATGTCCACTTCGGACGGCATGGTGGGCTTGAGCAGGTGTTCGTAGAGGCGCTGGCTGGCGACAAAGGGGCGCAATCGCTCCATGCCGCGTTCGTATTCGGCATAGGAACGCCAGCTTAGCAGGCCATAAAAGGCGGTCATGATGAGCGTTGCCAGCACCAGTGGATAGATGGCATTGGTTGTCAGCAGCAGGCTCCCGGCGACGGCAGCGCTGTAGCCACCGGCCAGAATGAGATTGTTGTGCCAGTAGCGCGCCAGGCCGCCGCGCGGCATCGCTCTGCGCGTGAAGATTTCATAGGCCACCATGCCCTGCCCTGCCAGGGCGACGGCTCCGGCGATCAGCGTGGAAATCACGATATCAAACGCGGTGAGCAGCGTTTGTGTCGCGGGCGAGGCAAAGCTGATCTGCCCGGCATCCAGCCCTTCCAACAGCCAGGCGACAACGGCACCGACACAAAGGCTGACCAGCAACAAGCCGAACGAGGCCCCGATGAGCCAGGGCAAGGCGCGGCGCTGCGCTAAATCGCCCATAAAGCGCTGGGAGCCTGCCGGTTGATGCAGGGCGGAAAGGGCAAGGATAAAGCAGAGCACGCTGTAGGCAGGATAGATCAACGTGAGAACGGGAATGCCGCCGAGCGTGAGCAAGCTATCTGGCCCGTGGTCGGTCAGTTCTTCATAGGTGGGCAGATTATGCGGAAAGAGCAGCACCACGAACGCCATACACCCCAATCCGCTGGCAATCGAAAGCCAGATGTGATGGCGGCCCGCGCGCAGCACGCCGGTATAGGAGACGATAACCAGATACCAGAGGTACGGCCAGAAGATGAACGGCAGCCAGATGAGCCGCCACCAGATGGAGACCTGCGCGCCCAACCGCGCGAAGATGTAACCCACAATGGTGGTATGCGCGGCGAAAAATGCGCCTGCCAGCAGCAGCCCTCCGGCGGCTATCCAGGTGGCCCAGCGGCGGCGCTCGGCGTTGAGCAGCACCGTCAGCCCCAGCCAGACCAGCGTGATGGTATTGAAGAGCGAGACGGCGCGAATGGCCCAGTTCAGCGCGTAAGCGAGCATGGTGTCACTCTTTTCCGAGGTCGTAAGGCGTCCACTGGTTGTGCGCGTCGAGCACATGCGCCACGCCCTGTTCATCCCAGCGGATCAGCCGCCCTTCGCGCACAATGAGCATGGCGCGTACCCGCGCGACTTTCTCGTCGGTGGTGCTTTCGTTCAGCCCCCAGGCGGTATAGATTTGCCCGTTGGTGCGGCTGATGGTGCGCTTATCGCGGAAGCCCAGGCGCGCGGCGATGTGTTCGTTGCTCATGCCTTGCGCCAGCATACGGGCCACTACCTGTTCATTCGGCTCCAGCAAGGCCATGGGCGATGCCTCGTCCTTCTGGCGCACCTCCTGAACGCGCGATTCAATTTCGGGGTCGATGAAGCTGCGCCCGGCCACGGCATCGCGCAGCAAGGGCACGATCATCTGTGGCAGCAGATAGTTGGACTTGCGCACATAGGCGTAGTGGCTCAGGATGCCGGAGCGGCGAAAGGCGCGATAGTAGTCATCGGAATCTTGTATGGAGTAGAAAATCACGGGCATGCGCGGGAATTCGCGGCGAATAGCGACGGCAGCCTCGATCCCGCTCATCTCACCGGCCAGTTGCACGTCCATCAGGATTACGTCTGGCGGTTCGGTCAAGCAGAGGGTCAAGGCTTCTTCGCCGCTGCCGCACGTGCCAACGACGTGCACCGTGCCGGTATCTTCCAGCCCCGCGCCAAGGGCGGGGCGCAGCTTTTCATTATCTTCTACCAGCAAGAGGTTCAATGTCATGGCTCACCAACATATTCTGAGAGAGAAAACAATACTCATCTGTTCTACAGGTATCAGAGATGTTGCCTTCTGTCAAGCACTTGGGTGACCGGCGACACACAGCAGATTGGCCCGCGAGGCGCTCTATCAAGTAACCTCTGCCCCTCCTCTTGCCATGTAATGGCGTTAGCATGGTGTCGGTTGCCAGGATGCCGCCCTGCTGCGAAATCAGAAGCACCGACGAGCCAGTTCCTCATGCGAGCCTTTGTCCAGATGAAGATAGCACAAGCCACAGAGCAGGAGGCACCATCATGAGCAACGAACGGGGTTACCTCTATCATCGCGCGATGAAAGCACTCCCTGACGATCTGAAAGTGAAACAGCAATGGGTTATGTGGCGCTATGAACTCAGGCCCGGTAAAGACAAGCCTTCCAAACGACCCTACAACCCGCGCACGGGGCGGCCCGCCCGCACGGATGTTCCGGCGACCTGGGGCACCTATGCGCAGGCCCTCGCCCGCTACCAGCATGGCGGCTGGGACGGCCTGGGCTTCGTCTTCACGGCTGCCGATCCCTACTGCGGCATTGACCTGGACGACTGCCGCGACCCGGAGACGGAGGAGATCGCCCCCTATGCCCAGCAGATTGTCGAGGCAATGCAGAGCTACACCGAGATCAGTCCGTCTGGCCGGGGCCTGCACATCCTGGTCAAAGCCGCGCTGCCCGATCATGCCGGACGCAAGCGCGGCGCAGTCGAAATCTATGACCACCAGCGGTACTTTGCCGTGACTGGTGCCTGGCTGGCTGGGACGCCCCCAACCATTGAGGAGCGAGCCGAGGCGCTGCTGGCCCTCTACGCGACCCTCGCGCCGGTGGAGGAGGCGAAATCTCACCCAGGCGCAGCACTGTCCCGTCCGACGGTCTCCCGTCCCGATGCGGAGGTGCTCGCGCGGGCGATGGCCGCCGCAAATGGCGCAACGTTTCAGGCGCTCTGGTCCGGCGATCTGGCTGCCTCCACCGAGCCGCGCACCGGAGCGCCCGATCCGAGCCGCGCCGACTTCGAGTTGTGCCTGCTCCTGGCCTACTGGTGCCACAGCGATCCTGCCCAGATGGACCGCCTCTTTCGGCAGTCAGCGCTCTACCGCCCGAAGTGGGATGCGCAGCAGTCTGGGCATGGACGGACCTATGGGCAGGTCACGATCTGGAACGCCATTCGGCGGCATGAACGATTGGGAGCGCGAGTCGTGCCGGAGCGGCGTTCCCGATGAGTTTTCCTAGAGCAATGGCGGCTGTATCGCCCCACAGCACCGCAAGCCGCGCGTCTGTCTCAAAAGGCTACGTGCGCCGATGAACGCATGGCGAACACTTGGAAGGGAGACCCTGGTGAGCCATGACACGAAGAGGCCCACTGGCACTGTCCGGAAGGTGCGCTCTTATCGGGGCCAGAGACGCTGGAGGGAGCGTGCCACCCGGACGCTGCGCCTCTGTGGGGAGCAGAGGAAGCTGATCCCACCCGCAGTGTCTCCCACGTTCCTTCCCCTGATCCTTCCCGCCGCGCCAGGGGGAGAGCTACCGGGAAGGATCGTCGGTGCAGGATGCGTCGTAGCGTCTGCTGGAGTCAGGCGGGAAGGGTGTGAGCTATCGACCGGAGAAGATTTCTT
>DATGID010000030.1:0-1119 GCA_035307385.1 Ktedonobacterales bacterium
ACCAGGGGAGATCAAGCCCATAGAAGTGTTCGAGCCGGGCACGCACATCAGGCGTGCAATGCAGGCCACACAGGCTGGTAATCGGACTGCCAGGCGCTAAATAGCCCATGATAAAGGTGATAAACGTGACGCCAAACAGGACAAAGATCAGACCCAATGCCCGCTTGATGAGAAACTGGACCATCGGTACACCTCTCCTTGTATATGTAAACTAAGGCAGGGAACTCGTGAGAGTTCGTGCCGAGGTGCCTGGCAGGCAACGATCGCTGCCTCTCCTTTCGGCGTGATCGGTTCGGAAAGACGCTCCTGCCTGCCTCCCTACAATGAACGGTCGATAGGCGAAGCCTTGCGCCACCCAACTCCGGCTGAGTGAACACCCAGACAAGGTGACTGCACTGGGGAAGGCCAGCCGTTGCCAGCCCTTCCATTTTGCAGACGAGGTGATCGGTATGTTGGCCGCCCAGATTCAATGTGTGGTTGACATCGATGTCGCCACAGAGGCCCATGTTGTCTGTAGCCTGGAAGCGCCCACGGGCCCGTTCAAGCGGCACAAAGTCATGTGCCATTTGCTGCGGATGGGTGCCTCCTATGAGCCTGCTCGCGTAGGTTTTCAGCGATCTGGGTCTTGCCATTGAATATGAACTTCTTCCGCCGGAAGAACCAGGAACGTTTCGAGCACGTGGTTCGCACGGGAGGATCATGGACGCTGGCGAGGTGCCCCCCTCCAGCGTCCATAGTTGCACCACGAACCGCTCCATCCGAAGCTTACGCTCCGAAGGCGCGTACTAATGCGCCAGAATCTGGACAGACGGCCAGGAAATGTCAGGAATCAATCCCTGGGCATCAAAGCCGAAGTTCTGGACATACTTCTGATAGACAAAGATGTTCTTGCCCTGAGCGAAGGGAATCCAGGCCACCTGCTGGACGGCCTGCTCCTCCACCTGGGCGTAGTCGCTGTTGCGCTGGTTCGCGTTCAGCGAGGAATCCGCTTGCTGGGTCAAGGTATCGCCCGCCGGGTTGCTGAAGTTCATGGTGTTGTTCGGGTTGCCCGTCTCCACCAGGTCAATCCAGTCCTGCGGGTCGGGATAGTCCGCGATCCAGCCCAGCATATAGAACTGC
>DATGID010000031.1:0-1078 GCA_035307385.1 Ktedonobacterales bacterium
AAGCCCGTCTTCAGCGATTTCCTGCTTCCACGAGGTATGATCGGGCGCACCGGCAAAATCCTGGGCTGTCGTACGCTGCTGCTCTTACATGACGAGCAGGGGCATCCGCTCCTGGCAACGACGCATCGCGTCGATCTGCACCTGACCCTGGGCACCCCAAGCCTCCTCTCGTGGTATGAAACGGCGACGGAGGAGGGGCCGCTCCGACGGCTTGTCATCGATCGGGAAGGCATGGCCGCGGAGTTCCTGGCAAAGCTGGCTGCCGAAGGACGCTGGGTGGTCACCATCCTGCGTACCGAGCAGTATCGTGGGCTGGCGTCCTTTACCAACGTGGGGGCGTTTCTCCCAGTGGCACGAGATCGGACGGGGCAGGTCACTCGCGAAGTGGCTCCGGCGCATTTCCAGCTTGCCCTACCCGAGCAGCCAGGACACTTGCTCCCCCTCACCGTCGCCCTCATTCGGGATTGGCGCGCTCAGGTGCCCGTGCCTCCCACCAAAGAGAACCGCCCCGCCTATCGCTGGCCACCCAAGGATGCCCAAGGGCGCGGCTGGTGGCTGGAGGACTGGGAACCCACGCCCACTCCCAGCACACCCACGGAACCAAAACTCATCCCGATTGTGACAACGGCGCCAGACGCTGATCCCGTGGCACTAGCCCACCTCTATCGCCAACGCTGGCCGCTGCAAGAAAACATCTTGAAAGATTGGCTGCTCCCCTTGGCCTGGATACCAATCATGGCTTTGCGAAAATGCCCATCGAGAACTCGGAAATTGCCAAGCGCCGGGAGGCCATAGAGCGCCGCCTGGCAAACATCCAGCGCTGGGCGCCCAAGGCCCACGAGCGCGCAGAGCAGGCGGCCTCACTGGCCGAGCGCCTCCGGCAGGAGACCAAAGCCCACGGCGATAAGCTCTACCGACGGATCAATGGCTACATCTGCGAGCACCATCCAGGGAATGAGCGGGAGTGGCGCCTCCAGCACAAGCCAGTCGTCAAGGCCATGCAAGCGGAGGCCGATGCGGACCTGGACGTGCGCTGGAGGCGCTATGAGCGGGTGCGGGACCGGCAGGAGCGGGAAGA
>DATGID010000032.1:0-167604 GCA_035307385.1 Ktedonobacterales bacterium
AGATGGTGATGCCGGGGGATAACATCACGATGGGAGTCAAACTGATCGTGCCGGTGGCGCTGGAGCAGGGCAGCCGCTTTGCCATTCGCGAAGGCGGACGCACGGTGGGGTCGGGCGTCGTCGTCCAGGTCCAGGGATAGAGCCGCAGTGCTCATCCTCTAAAGAACATATCGGGCAGGGGCATAGCCAGGCTGCGTCCCTGCCCGCCCCGCTTCTTGACTGAAGTCCACGGCACTAGACATGCCTGGCAAGATGGGATACAATTGTCAGCGGAGGGCGCATAATGGCAGCCAAAGGAAAAGAAAATCGTATTGTGATTACGCTCGCCTGTACGGTATGTAAAGAGCGCAATTACGTCAGCACAAAGAATAAAAAGAATGACCCGGAGCGGCTGGAGTTGCGCAAGTTCTGCCGACGTTGCCGCACCCAGACAGCTCATCGTGAAACCAAATAGCCTGCAAGGCTGACATCCGGGCCTGGGAGGAATGCACCACATGGCGAATAAGACCGTAGATCGAAAGAAAGCCGTGCCCGCCCGTTCGCAGGCTGCAAAAGCCAGCCCAAAGAATGTAAACGCAAAAGCCGCCCAGCCCAGCGCGGCCACTCAAGCCAGGCCGTCTGACCGCAAGCCGGAAAAGTCGGCAGTCTTGCAAGTGGAAGAGGTAGACAGCGAAGAGACGCTGGTCGAGGAAGAGGAAGAGACCACCGAGGAAGAGGTTGAGGTCGTAGAAGACGACGAGGAAGAGGAAGAGGTCGTCGAGGAGGATGAGGAAGAAGAGGAAGAGGTCGTCGAGGAAAAGCCAGCCAGACGCAGTTCTGCCAGGGCCAGGAAGGAGCGTGATCTCGTGGCCGTCGGTCCGCAAGATTACAGCGTCAGCAGACCCAGTGGCTCGCGCATTCCCAACTTTCCTGGCTCTCAGTTTCTGCGCTCCTCGTACCGCGAACTGCGGCTTGTCACCTGGCCGAGCCGCCGCGATACCTGGAACTGGACAGTAGTGGTCGTGGCCGTCTGTGTCGTCATAGCGCTTTTGCTCGGCGCGACCGATCTCGCGCTGTCGCAATTTGTGAAGTGGTGGCTTTCGCTCGCGCACTAGCGCCAGGGGAAGTGGGAAACACTGTGATTACTGACCCAAGTGATACAACTGAAAATGCCGCCACTCCTTCTTTGCCACACGAGGAGTATCAGTGGTATGCCGTGCATACCTACTCCGGCTATGAAAACAAGGTGAAGACACACCTGGAAGCGCGCGTGCAGTCGCTGGGCATGAAAGACAAGATTGTGCGGGTGGTGGTGCCGATGGAAGAGGAGACGGAGATCAAGAACGGCCAGCGCCGCACGGTGCAGCGAAAAGTCTTCCCTGGCTATGTGCTGGTGGAGATGGTGATGGACGAGCAAAGCTGGTATGTGGTGCGCAATACTCCCGGCGTCACTAGCTTCGTCGGCGCGGGCGGCGGGCCTGGCAACTTGATCAAGCCGGTGCCTTTGCAAGAGTCGGAGATGAAGTCGATCTTGAAGCAGGCGGCCAAGACCGAGGAAAAGCCCAAGGCCAAGATTGCCTATGTCGTTGGGCAGCATGTTCGCGTGATCGACGGCCCCTTCACCGATTTCATTGGCACGGTCTCTGAGATTCACCCGGACCGCAACAAGGTCGTGGTCGTGGTCACTTTCTTTGGCCGCGAGACACCGGTGACGCTGGACTTCTTGCAAGTGGAAAAAGTCTAAAGCGGCTCCTGGATGGATAAAAGGCTGATTGGCAGCCAGCGCGTATCAAGTATCGCGCTGGCTTTCATCTGTCTCTAGCAGTTGAGAAGTATTGAGAGAGTCCTGGAGGATAACAGGAGGGACATGGCAAAGCGTATCAGAGCCGTTGTACGGCTACAAATTCAGGCGGGCAAGGCAACGCCCGCGCCGCCCATTGGCCCGGCAGTGGGTCAATATGGCATCAACATCATGCAGTTCTGCAAAGAGTACAACGAGCGCACCGCCAACCAGGTGGGACAGGTGGTGCCCGTCGAACTCACGATCTTTGAAGATCGCAGCTTCACCTTTGTGACGCGCACCCCGCCCGTTGCCGATCTCTTGAAGAAGGCGATTGGCATTGACAAGGGTTCGGCCACGCCCAACAAGGCGAAGGTAGGCACCCTGAGCCGCGAAAAGCTGCGCGAGATCGCCGAACTCAAGATGAAAGACCTCAACGCCATCGATATTGAAGGCGCTGAGAACATGGTCGCGGGCACCGCTCGCAGCATGGGCATTACCATCGGCTAAGTGTCAAATCAAGGCGCATTGTTCCCGCCCGAGAGTCACTGCGGACGCCACGCGCCACAAGGAGGGCATAGAAACTATGGCATCCCATCATGGGAAAAAGTATGTCGACGCGGCAAAGCTGCTGGAAGAGGGCAAGCTCTATCAGCCAGCCGAAGCCGTTGACCTGCTCAAGAAGATGAACTTTGTGAAGTTCGACCCCACCGTTGAAGTGCACATGAAGCTGGGGGTCGACCCCCGCCACGCTGACCAGATGGTGCGCGGCGTGGTCACGCTGCCCGCCGGAACCGGCAAAGAGGTCAAGGTGCTGGTCTTCGCGCAGGGCGAAAAAGCCAAAGAAGCGGAAGACGCCGGAGCCGATTTCGTCGGCCTGGACGATGTGATGAAGCAGATCGATGAAGGCTGGCTGGGTTTCGATGTCGCCATCGCCACGCCCGATGTCATGGGCAAGGTTGGCCGCCTGGGCCGTCGCCTGGGGCCGCGTGGCTTGATGCCCAACCCCAAGACTGGCACGATCACCTTCGACATCGCCAAGACGATCAAAGAAGTGAAGGCTGGGCGTGTCGAGTTCCGCGTAGACAAGACCAGCCTGATTCACATCCCCGTTGGCAAGCTCTCATTCTCTGACGAGAATCTGTCACAGAATCTGGCTGCTGCCATCGACGCTGTCGCGCGTGCGCGCCCCAGCGGCGCGAAAGGCACATATATCAAGAGCGTGTCGGTGTGCTCCACCATGTCGCCTGGCATTCACCTGGATGTCCCAGCCGCGCTGAGCATGAAGGTCACCACCTAGCACGAAGCCAGGCACCAGAGGGCGAGCACCTAGCGCGCTAGGTGCTCGCCCTCTGGTGCCTGGCTGCTTTTAGCCCAGCTTACGAGACACAGGATCATCCTGACCGCGCAGCCGCTCCAGAATCCACATACGGGCCAGCGTCGAAGGTCCGATACCTTTTTCTCTGGCAAGCTTTCTCAGGTCATCTAAA
Organism: Ktedonobacterales bacterium; assembly: GCA_035307385.1. Classification (GTDB taxonomy): domain Bacteria; phylum Chloroflexota; class Ktedonobacteria; order Ktedonobacterales; family DATBGS01; genus DATBHW01. The sequence continues at coordinate 3,250 of DATGID010000032.1, forward strand.
CTATCTTGTTCCAATCGCACCGTGATGGCCTTTTTGGGGCTTGCTTTCACGAACTTGACATCATCGACCTCAACAAACTCATCCTCAAACTCGGTGCTGTCGTGCCTGTCCCAAAAGGCTGCTTCCTCTTCAATCGTTTTGAAGTGAGGAATATGGCTCTCTTTTTCTGATTGTGACATGCTCTTGTAACGTTCTCCTGGCGCGATTGCTAGGGCCGTCTTCTCTCTTGATACAAACGACGCTCTGATTGGGTGGCATCTCGCGCTGTTACCAGACCATAGACATTATGCCCTTTAGGAGCTAGAAACACCGTCAGATAGCGTTCCGCCTCTGTTTGCCCGATCAGGCGGTAACGTTGGTCACGGGCGCGGCTGGTATATGGCCGCCCAAAGACAACTTCTTCAACTTCTGTAGCTTTGACATGATGCGCGGCAATATGCTCCTCACGTTCAGGCGAGATCACCAGTTCGTAAATCTGCATACAATGCACTTCTTTTTGCTGCTATTGTAATACAAATGCCTCCCAGGTGTAAACAAGCGGCTCTTGACATTGCTCGCCTCGTCGCTCTGACGGCAGCATATAACACAATCGGCGGATGGCTAAACCATCCGCCGATTGTGCTTCTCAATCTGCTAGTGGATGAAAGAGACGCCAGGGCCAGCCGTGATGTATCGATAATCGACGCGGCCCCAACCGCCATCATTCCAGAAGAAATTCATCTCGCTGATGAGTATCCAGCCATCGGGGAGAATCTGCTCCACATGGGCGACGTGTCCCGCGCCCAGCGCTCCTTCCACACCTGGCTGGAAGACGACCGTGGCGTTGGGATAGGGCGTATCCGTCACAACATAGCCCCGCGCGCGCGCGCCATCGGCCCAGGACCAGGCATCGCCGATGCCCCAGAAGTTTTCGTCGGGCCGTTTGTGGGCTGCCCACCAGGTGCACTGCCCGAATGAGCCACCCTCCGGGTCGCCCGCGTAGTCCGAGACACCAAAACTGTAAAATCCTGGCGGAGCCACGTAGCTGCCATAGGGTGGGGAAGGTGTGATCGCAGGAGCATACGGCAGGTCGAGTAATGCCTGGAAGTTCGCGCCATAGCTCGCGTCGGAGGGGATTTTCAGATTCATGCCGGTGTAGATTTGCTCGCCGTCGACCAGCCCGTTGAGTTCGAGGATGCCGCCCACCTTCACGCCAAACGTGCTGGCAATGCCCTCAACAGTGTCAGCAAAGCGCACGGTGTACCAATGGAACTTGACCGGCGGCGGCGGCGGCGCCGCGTCGCCAGCCAGGCTGTCAATGCGATTCCAGAACTGCGGACCACTGTTAAGCGCCCCAACCGTCAGCGCCGAAGCCACCAGGCTGACCACCATGATTGCCAGGGCCAACGTGTGAAAGAAAAATGGCCGTGGGCGGTGTGCGCGTGGCGCAATCGGCGTGTGCCCCAGCGCCCCAATCTTGCCGGTCTTGCGTTCGCCAGCAATGAAGATCGGCGCGAGCGACCCCGGCCCCAGCCGGTAAGGCTCCATCCCCAGGCCGTTGAGCACGCCGCTCTCTCGAATGAAGGCTCCCGTTTGTCCGCTATGATACGCGACTAACCCACGCTCTTCAGAGCCATCGTCTGCATCTCCCGCTTCATCCCACTGCTCTTCAGCAAGGTCAGCGCCTGCTTCATCGCGATAGCGCGCTTCCTCATCGGCCTGGTCCGCGAAGGACGAGTGGTCGTCATCACCCTCTGCATACTGGGAAGCATCTTCGTCTAATTCCTGGTCGTCAGCATACGCGGAAGGTTCCTCCGCATCGCGCCACTCGCCTGCTTCCCCCTGCCACTCCCCCTCACCGGCATAGGCGACTTCTGTAGCGTTCTCCTCTTCCCAGAATAACTCCCTGCTCCGGCGGCGAGCAGTCTGGGCTGGATGGCGTGCTAGTCCGCTTCTTCGCATGTGCGCTCCTTGGATGCTGAATATCTATGCCTTTGCCAGTGAAGGCTGAAAGATCAGTGCGAGTTGCTACGTTCCTAGTGTACCTGGGGCATCCAAAGAAGCGCAATATATAGCGCAGGTACCTAGTACTATTTGGAGGGGGCATGTTACGAGCGCGTTTTTATCGGCGCTCGCAGGCCATCTTCCTATAGAACAGGCGTCCCTCATCTGCGCGGGCTTTCACGCCCCAGCCGCAAGCTGCCGCGCCGCGTCATCGCGCCACAGATAGCACACGCCTTTCTGCTCGGCAAAGCTCGCCGTTTCCGCCTGCCCCTGCGCGCACAAGCGTTCCAGCCCGGCGCGCAGTTCCGGCTCCGGCAGCCGGAGGTGCCGCGCTAGCACCGTTGGCAGGGCATAGACCGCGTTGGGCAGATAGGTTGTCAAAAGCTGCTCCAGCGCCTCTTCGCGGCTAAGCTGCTGGGCGCGCTCCGCATAGTCCTGGTAGCGCGTGGCAAGCAGCGTATGATACGTATCCTCCTGACCTGCCTGAAAATATTTGGCGACCAGCAGGCGCATCTCCAATTCTTCCAGCGCTTTCAGGTACGCCGCCCGCGAGGCTTTGCCCACGGGGAAGTTGGCCGCTTTGCGCAGTTCACCCGTGTCCAGCGTTCCGCCTGCCTCTTCCAGCGCCTGCGCGATGCGATAGGCTTCGGCTGACAGCGCCCCCGCGTCGTACAGTTCGTCGGGCATGCGCGTTTCACCGCACAGCCGCAGCACCGCCGGAAGCAAGCCCCAACTGACCCAGGTGGAACGACGGCAGACCAGCGTGGTATAGAAGGCAACGCCCTGGCGGCCCAATGTCCATCGCCACGAATAGACCTGGCCGGAGGGGCTGTCCCACTTGGAACTGGTCTTGGCCGTCGGGTCGCCCATATAGGCGTGATAGAGGTTGGGGATTTCCGGCGATGCCTGAAACAGCGTGGCAATGCCCACGCGGTCAATCAACGTGGGCACCGCCGCCGCGTCGGCCAGGCGGGTGTCGGGCGTCTGGTTCCAGCGCTCGCGCCGGAGCGCTTGCAAATCAGAGAACGTGCTCATCTAATGCTCTCCTGGTAAAAATGTTCTACTGAAACAGAGTATAGCAGAGAAATCATGTCAACAGATGACAGGAATGAGCGCCGTTCCTGCCAGGCCGTGGCCGGTCGCTCTGGCCGGGTGGCACGGACCATGCGGCCCACCGTAGAGCAGAAGAGGAAATGTGTCGGAAGGAGGACACCAATGCCACTAGATCGAGTTCCTGAGTCTGAGTTCCCCGACGAGTTGTTGCCTCAGCCGGTGCGGCGCAAAGCCGGGGATGTTCCGCAGCTTACCGATCTGCTCTATGAAGAACTGCCCGATGTAGTCAAGCACAATCTGACGCCCAGACAGTGGGGTCTGGCGCAGCTTCATGTCATCCCCGAGCACGGCCTGTTGCCCGAAACCACCGTCTATCTGAACCTGAAAAACGGCCAGTTTCACCGCTGCGAGGCCGGGCAACGTGCCTGCGCGCCCCTGCTGGCCGCGCACGACCTTTCTGGCGGGCGCGGCGCGGACGACACGCATTTTCGCGCGGTCCATTGATTGATTAGAGCACCGTCAGCAGTTCCGCTCCGCTCTCGGTAATTGCCATCGTATGCTCGAACTGCGCCGAGCGCGAGCCATCAGCGGTGCAAATCGTCCAGCGGTCAGGCAGCACCCGAATATCGGGCTTGCCCACGTTGATCATCGGCTCGATGGTGAAGACCATGCCCGCCTGAATCTTCGCGCCCGTGCCAGGCGTGCCGAAGTGCGGCACCTGCGGCTCTTCCCACAGATTATGCCCCACGCCATGCCCCACCAGCACGCGCACCGTGGAAAAGCCGTTGCTTTCGGCATACGTCTGGATGGCCGCGCCAATGTCGCCGATGTGCTGGTTTGGCCGCGCCTGCTCGATGCCCAACTCCAGGCAGCGCTGCGCCACATCCATCAGGCGCTGCGACTGTTCGTCGATGGTCCCCACCGCGAAGGTGCGGCAGGCATCACCCACCCAGCCCTTGTACAGCACACCAATGTCCACGCCGATGATATCCCCTTCCTTCAAGACCTGCTTCGGGCTGGGGATGCCATGACAGATCACATCGTTGATCGCCACGCAAATGGTCGCCGGAAACGGCGGAATGGCCGGACGCCCGCCCTGGGCCGGGCGCGCGCCATAGCCCTTATACATCGGCTTGGCCCCCTTGCCCCGGATGAACTCTTCAGCGATGCGGTCAAGTTCGGTGGTGGTGACGCCCGGCACAATGGACGGGCGCAGCGCCTCGTACGTTTCGGCCACGATGCGCCCCGCTTCGCGCAGTTCGGCGATTTCAAAGCGTGATCTTAAGTTGATAGCCATGGCTCTGTGCTGCTCCTTGTCGTTGTGGGGTGAATGGCAACCGGGAACGCCCCCGCTTGATCGCGCTCCCAGGCGAGAAGATCATCGGTAGTAACCTCGAAATAGGCGCTGAAATAGGTCAGCAGGTGATCGATGGTGGTATAGTCGATGCGCTGCGTGCGGCCCGTGTTCAAGGCCGCCACCACACTCAACGAAACGCCGCTTTCGGCTGCCAGACGGCGCAGGCTGAGCGCTGGCTCCCCTTGCCTGGCGCGCTCGACATTGACTCTGGCGAGCAAGACCCGTAACTTGCAAGAGATCGACACAGGCAACCCTCCCAAGGAAGACAACGTTGGCGCTTTAGTTGCGTCACCTCTAGCAGCGATAAGTCTAGCATGTTTGTTGTGGAATAGCAATACAATAGAGTGGAAAGCCGTTACAGCCCTCGCGCCTATTGCACGCAGGCCAGAAATGATATATACTTACTTATTGGAAGTAACTTCCTAAAAAGGAGTAGAAAACATGACAGTCGATGTGGGATTATTGATTTTGCGCGTAGTCATCGGCCTGACCCTCGCGGCGCATGGCTCGCAAAAAATGTTTGGTTGGTTTAGTGGGCCAGGGCTGAAAGGCTTCAGCGGTGGCATGACGCGCATGGGCTTGCGCCCGCCCCTCTTCTGGGCGACGCTGGCGGCGCTGGGCGAGTTTGGCGGCGGCCTGCTCTTTGCGCTGGGCCTGCTGACGCCGCTGGGCGCGCTGGGCATAATGGGCGCTATGTTTGTCGCCTTGATCAAAGCGCATCTGCCCAAGGGCTTCTGGAACAGCAAGGGCGGCATTGAGTTTACTCTGACCTTGTGGACGGTGGCCTTTGCAGTGGGGCTGGCTGGCCCCGGCGCGCTCTCGCTCGATCACCTGTTTGGCTTGCCGGTCAATCAGCCGCTGGCCTTTGTCATCGCCACAGTGCTGCTTTCGGCGGCGCTATATGTGGTCTTGCGCGTGAGCAAGCCCCAGGCAACCCAGGCGCAGCCAGCGCCCGCGCAACCGGCGCAGCCTACCGCCCAGCCCGACAGCCAGCCAACCACGGCGGGCAAATCGGCCTGAGTTCACGGCTGGAGTGGCAGCGCGCTACGCCTCAGCGTCGTCGCGCTGCCAGGTGATGAAGGCGCGCAGGTCTTCGCGTACGATGGCCCGCGCCCGCATCGCCTTGTGGCGGCGCTTGAGTTCGGCATAGACCTGCGCGATGTGCTCGCTGGCTCCCAGCGCCGCCTGCGTCCACTCCATGCCGCCCACCAGGCTGGGCGGCTCTTGCGCGATGCGCAGCAAGCGTTCCACCTCCATGCCAACCATCCACCGCAGCGTCTCCTCGCACAGATCGCGCAGGCAGCGCCGATCATAGGAGAGCCAGGCCACCGGCTCCCAGCAGGGTTCGGACTCGTTCCCATAACGATCCGTTGCCAACTCAGCATGCGCCTCCAGCCAGGCCAGGCGCGCGGTGATGGCCTGCGCCACCCAGCGTTGCAGGAAGAGAGGCCGCACCCATGTGGGCGCGTCGGTGTCGGGTCGCTTGCCGCTGATGGGCGGGCCGAAGCGTTCGACCCACACGCAGGCAGCGCGCAGCGGTTTGGACCAGGGGGTCATCCAGAAGCGGAAGAGGTCATCGGTGGTGGCGAGCATGGCGTTTCTCCTTCGTCCGGTGCAGACGAAACGGCCATCCCCTGAAGGCGCGCGAGCACTGGCTGACCGACGCTGCGGGAGCCGCAGCAATGATCTGCTGCCGCTCCCGACGCATCGGGAAACCAGGTCGCCCCGCCGTTTGGGAATGGCCGCTGGAAGAAGTGGCACGCTCTCCCATGATAGGATAGAATGCCCCCAGCCCATTCCCTGGCTACGTCAGGGGGTGAGGTGAGTGACGCGGCCAGTTACTTCCACTGGCCGTGTCACACGGTCCCGTTTCATGCTGTCAAAGTGCTGTGCATTCCACTGGTTGAATGCTACGACAAGTATAGCGCTGGCTGACAGTGAAAGTCAAGGGGGCTGCCCCATCCAGGATGATACAAGAGTTGCCGAGCAGGCACGCCACTGGTGTGCCTGCTCGGCTGGGTAAAATGAACGGCGCTCGCTTAGATCGCCGCCGTCCTTGCCGTATCCTCGGCAGTTGCCGAGGGCTGGGGCGCGGCCTCCACTACACCTGCGTAAAGTCGATGCCCGCAGCACCAATCCAGGTACATTTTTCGTTACCGTCACAGGGGTTGCCGTCGTTGTCTGCGATTTGAACATAGGCAATCTGATTTGATTCGAAGGTGGTCCCGTTAGGATTCTTCAGGGGAGCGCTCCACCCCAATACGGGGTCCTGGTTAAAGGTGATGGTCGCAAAACGCTGGTTATTGGTGTTGAAGAATCCATAGGTGATCACAGCATTGGCACTATCTGAAATATAGACGGTCACATTGACCATTCTGCCGACCGTGAAGGTGTGATCGTTCCATATCGCCTGAGCACAGTAAGTAGACCCATTGCTGCGCGTGACTTCTGCTTGAACGTTTGGGAATCCACTACCGCCGCCATCAGTTTGCCAATTGAGTTGGGGTACGTTACACGCTGCGCTATTAACGTGAGTAAGCGCCGGGCCGACGCCATCATCGAACAAGCTAAGATGAAAATGCCCCGGTATCAGGCTGGCGGCATGTGCATGCCCCCAGTCAGAGGGAAAGCGCCTGCTGCGATCACTGCAAGCACAGCAACCAGAAGGAATCGGGAAGGTAACGCGCGCACAACATGATCCTTTCCTTGCTTCCAAAGAAGCGCTGAGATGCACAAAACGATCTAGCTGCCCAGGTATATCGGTGAGAAGCAGGGAGGTCATTCGCCAAAGGACGAATTTTTGCACAGAGGGGGCATGTTCGCTTGTCTCCGTCCTTGGCGGGACTATTACAAATGGCCTGTCCCGCTTCTCAGGCAGAGTGTACCCGGCGATAGCTGAGTTGATAATATCTTCCTGGTGTCTTCCTGGTGTCTTTTTGGTGTCTTCTGTGAGAGGCCACATGAGCGGCTGAAGGCCGCGCCTGGCGTCCCTATGAGACGCCAGGCGCGGCCTTCAGCCGCTAGCCATACTGGGAAACGCGCTTACTGGCTGCCGGGCTGCTGGCGCGTGCGCAGGCTGAGCCAGGTCGCCAGGATGATGAGCGCCAGCGCGATACCGCCGATGATGATGCCAATCGACACGCCCTTTTGAAGCGCCAGCGCCGCGCCGCTGATCGTATCGATGCCGATGAAAGCCGACCCCACCAGAATCAGCAGGCGCGTGTGCGTGCCGACGCCCAGAGCGATGATAACCAGCGCTTCGACCAGCACAATGGTGCCAAAGGCCACCTCTCCCGTCAGGCTTTGATCGGTGAACGTCTGGTAGAGCGAGGGCATCAGCAGCAGCAGCGAGCCTCCCAGCGAGGCAAACTGGCCGATGCGGCGGGCATAAGGCACGTAGCGGTCAGCGGGCAGGAACGCGCCCACCAGCAGCATATAGGAGCCGGGAGCCAGCAGATACAACGAGACATTATCCACGCCCACCCAGCGCGCAATCCAGATGCAGGAAAGCGCGGCCAGTTCCCCGGCGACATAGAGCGTTATCCGGAACCACGGCTGCTGCAACCATGGCCCCGCCTGCACCCACAGGCGCGGCACGACAATCACCAGCATCCCTGCCACCGCCAGCAGCGAGATGGCAGCCGTCAACGTCTGCGGCTCATACTTATCGAACGAGCCGGGCGCGACGATGCCCACCAGCGCGGCCCCGGTGACGACCATCAGCCCGCCCGCCCGGTGAATCAGCGCGCCGACGCTGCGCGCGTTGCGCCAGTAATTCGCTTCCCGGTCGTCGCTCGTCTGAACCCACCAGATGCCTCGCGTGGCGCGCAGCCAGGGGATGCTTGCCCACAGCGACGCGCCCAGCGTATAGAGCCAGCCCAGGGCGAGGAAGGCCAGCGTGCTTTGCCAGGTGGACAGATGCAAGGCGTTCGTCCCCGCGCCCAGCGCCAGCAGCCCCAGCGCCAGCGCGGCCACCAGCAGATCGGGCCGCGACTCGATGGCCGCGATCACATACGCCAGCGCGGCCAGGATGAGCAAGGCGATGGCCTGAAAGGCGCTGTCATGCTGGGCGCTGAGGATGGTCCCGGCGGCGGCCACCGCTGCGGCGGCGTACAAGGACCACGCCCAGCGCAAGCCCGCCGTGTGCGTCACGATCAGCCCCAAAATGGCGAGTCCCAGCGCCAGCGGCAGCAGCGCGTGTTCTTCTGGGTTGACCAGCACGCTTGCCATCGCGTACAGCGCGGGCAGGATGGTCGCCAGTGGCGCGCCTTCCAGCGCCACCAGCATATACGAGACGGCGGCGAAGATCAGCAGCAGCGCCTCTGCCTCGGTGGCGTTGAAGGGCACAATGCGCGTGGTCGCCAGGACGGAACAGCCGATGGCCGCCAGATACGGAGCGTAAGACCATTCGCGCCGGAACAGACGGGGCAGCGTTGGCAGGCGATGGATGGCTCCCAGCCCGGCGAAGGCGAATGTAAAGTCGAGCGTGGTCAGCAGGTTATCGGGGCCGGGCAGCAGCGAGACGGCGATCAGCGCGTAGATCACGGCGATCACACTGAAAACCGGCTCGCGCTCCTGCGCCGCCACCAGATAGGCCGCGACGGCCATCGCCAGCAGGAAGACCACCTGCCAGTTCGGCGCGACAGCCCCCAGGTTTCTAAGCTGCAACGTGACGGTGACCGAGCCAGCCGCCACGGCTAGCTCCAGGGCCACGCCCCAGGCGCGCCCACACCACTGGCGCGCCGCCATGCCCGCCGCGAGCAAGACGAAGATCAGCGCCACGCTGGCAATGTCATTGGTGACCAGCCGCAGCGCCCAGAACGCCAGCAGCGCCACCACCACGGTGACCATCGGCGCGTTTTCCCAGAGCGCCACGCCAAAGGCGATCACCGCAAACAGCAGCAAGAACCAGGAGGTAAACGGCAGGCCGCTGGCGCTCCAATCGGGCGCGCTCAAGCTGCCCAGCGTCGTCTGGATGGCGGTAAGGACGATGGTCAAGAGTGCGAGGGTATACGGGGCGAATGCCCACGCCCTGCCCCACAGCCGCCGCGCCAGCAGCGCCGCCAGGGCAAAACCCAATGTGAACAAGCCGATGTGTATGCCATCGGCGCTGGCAGGATTGATCGTGGCGACCGCGTACGCCCAGAGCGCCAGCGCTGCCGGGATCACCGTCACCTGCGGCAAGCCTTCCCAGAGTGCCACGCCAAAGGCGATGACGGCAAAGAACAGCAGAAACCACGTGGTGAATGGCAAGCCGCTCGCCGTCCAGTCGGGAACAGCCCCGTTAAAGAAGCCAATCTTGACGGCGGCGACGGCAACGGCCCACAACGCCATCGAATAGGGGACCAGCGCCCACACTCTGCCCCACAGCCGCCGCACGGCCAGCGCCGCCAGCGTCAGCCCCAGCGCCAAAAAGCTGCTGTGCAAGCCATTGGCGTCACCGAAGGCCAGCGGCAGCACCGCCAGCCAGCCAAAGAACCAGGTGGCCGCGCTGCCAAAGCCCGGCTGGCGCTCGCGCAGCCCCGCGCTCAAGGCAGCCGCCGTGAAGGTCAGCAGGATTTCGGTTTGATAGGCCGCGTCGTGCCCGGCCAGGAAGCTCAGCGTATACAGCGCGGTGCCCAGCGCGACGACGTAGAGCGGCGCGACAAAACGCCGCGAGCGCGCCGAAACGCCAGCGACCAGCGCGAGCGCCCACAGCGCCAGGGCCATCGCAAAGTAGAGTGTGGCCTCGCTCGAAGCGATCTGATTGGCCGGGATGACGAGCAAGGCCAGCCGATAGTACACCGCCAGCAGGAAGAATCCGCTGACCAGCAGCCACCACGCGCCGTCGATGAGGGCCGCGCCCGCGCTGACGACCACCGCCGCGCCGAGCGCGATAATCAGCGGCCAGTTGGGGGCCGCGTCACCCAGCGTGATGAACGCGCCGCCGCTCGCCAGCAGCACGCCCAGGATTTCCAGAAAGACGCGCAGCGCCCGCCGCCGGGGCTGCCAGCGATACAGCGCCAGGGCCAGCCCGAACTCGACCAGCGCCGTAATCGACAGCGACACGGCCATTGGGTGGCTCACCAGGGCTACGGGGAGGTTAGGATCAACTGAAGTGGCAATCCAGATTGTCACGCCGCCGACAGCCTCGGCAAAGAAGACCGCGTTGAAGCCGTCGATAAAGTCAATAATGACGCTCTGCTGCCTGGGCTGCCAGGATGGCACCGTCAGCCGCCAGCCCGCCGTAATCGGCACCTGAATGCACGCGGCCAGCGCCAGCGCGGCGGCGGGAATGTAGATCGAGGGGAAAGCGTTATTGACCACCGTTTGCGTCAACCCGACGATGCCCAGGAACTGCACCCCGATTACCACCGGAAGCGTTGCCAGCGCTGCCACCTGCGTGGCTGGCTCGGCCAGGATGCTCAGGTGTTCGTGGTGCCGCCAGCGATGCGGAACCAGCAGCGCCAGCGTCGTCACGCCCAGATCGAAGACCCACCACACTGTATCGGTCTTCAGCCAGGGGACGATTGCCAGCGCGCCAACCACCAGCGCGACCCAACCGAGATACGCATAGGTGGCGAAGCGCGTCTGCACCGCCAGCCCCAGGTACACGATAGTGGCATAGAAGGCCGAAAGGCTGAGCATCGCCGCCACCGGGAAGTTAATCTGCTGAAGCTGATAACGGTAGAACGCCAGCGCGACCAGCGGCGTCATCAGCGCGAAGACCGCCAGATACACCCGGCTGACGGTGCGCAGCCGCGTCACCCGGCGCATGCTGAAGCCCGCGATGGCGAAGGCGAGATAGGCCAGCGCGACCGTGGCAAGCGCGGCTTGCGGGGCGTTTTCACTCTTGCTGATGACCACCGTCAGCGTGGCAACCAGCGCCAGGAAGCCGCCCAGATAGGCCATGATAGTAATGCTCTGCTCGGCGGCAAACGCTTGCCAGGAAAAGGCTGGCCTGGGCGGCGCGGGCGGAACGGCAGGCCGGGCAGCCGTCGTTGCCGATGCAGCCGCAGCCCTGGGGGCCGCAGCCGCCGCCACTTGCGCGTCCGGGTCTGGCGTGGGCGGCATCGTCAGTTTTTGCGCCAGAGAAGCTGCCGGGCGCGGCGGCTCGGCCACAGGCGGCGCGATAAACTCGCTGCTCCGCGCAGCGGGCGTGGCTGCCCTGGGAGCAGCCATCTCTTGCTGAAGCGTAGCGAAGGGCACCGGCGCGGGCTGGGGTCTGTTCACGCCAGGAGTCAGCCGCTGCCAGGGCGGACGCCGCAGGTCTTGATACTGGATATAATATTCCGATTGCAGGTCGGCAACCGTCTGATTGCCCTTTTTGGCAACGATGCGCTTATCCAGATCGCGCAAGATGATGGCAAGCCGCTGAAGCTCGGCTCTCGTTTTTTGCCCAATCACCTCGCCGCACTGGCGGCAATACTCGGTCCCCTGTGTCGATACCATTTTGCAGCGCGGGCAAATAATCGCTAGCTCGCTCATGCTGGGCCTCCTCAAAAATGCCTGGTCGCTCCGACCCCTCGCTTCTCCCCTCTACCAACGCGCCAGAGAATCGAAAAGTTACGCGGGTTGAACTTTTCCTTGATTCCATTGTATTGAGTGGCCCCCCCGAGTCATCGTACAGGTTACGTATGAATGTACGTATTTCCAGCCTGCGGACTCACACGTACTTTTGGTGATCAGCTACGTTTCATCTATGTGAGGTAGTTCATATCGGCTGCCCGACTGATATGGTTAACTGATTGCCAGAGACCTCATCATTACGTTTGTTTGGTAGAGTGGAGTATGTTTATGACGGGAAGAAAAACGCTCTCAGCCCTGGCGTTACTGGGCCTGGTCCTGCTGGCCGGGTGCTCTTCAAGCACACCGCCGCCCCAAACCTCCGCGACACAACCCCCCGCGACCCAGCCGCCCGCGCCAACCCCCACCGCGACCCCCGCGCCGCAAGGCCCGACGCTGCAACTGACCTACATCGGCAGCGATGGCAATGTCTATGAGATGGGTTGGCCCAACGGCACACCTCAGCAGTGGACCAACAAAGCCAAGCCCAATCAGGTGGCCTACAGCGGCCTGGTCTGGTCGCCCGATGGCTCGACACTGGCCGTGCTGCGCACCACCGGGCCGACGACCAGCCCCACGGGCTTTGCCTTGATCGAGTTTTCATCCACCGGGCAGGTCTTGCACACCTTCACGCTGCCAGCCGCCCCCTACAACACGCCTTTTGTCTGGTCGCCCGATGGCTCCGAGATCGCCTATCGCACGACGACCAATCAGGCCACAAGCCCGAATGACATCGATGGGCGTCTGACCGTCATCGATGCCAACACCGGCGCGACCAAAGAATCGTTCCTCTATGACGATGGCGGCGGCGGCTGTGGCGGCGGTGGCTTTACAGGGATGGTGATCGCGCTCGAAAATGTCCACCATGCCTATCAGAACCTTGATACCTTTGCCTGGGTGCCAGGCCAGCAGGCCATTCTGGTCTCGCGTGGCTGTGGCAACGCCGACGCCAGCCTGGTAAACCTGACCAGCAAGACCACCTCTGCTGGTGGCTATCCTGCCGGTGCAGTCTATCAGACGAGTAACAGCGCGATCATCCTGGGGCTGTGGACCAACGGGAACAGCACCACCCTGGGGCTGGGCAACGCCACCGGCATGGAAGGGCGTGTCTTCCTCACCGTCAGCTTCTCGCAGACCTACGCCGACGCCCTCGGCACGGCGACCTGGAGTCCTGACGGCACATCCATCTACGTCGAGCATAACAACGGCATCTGGACGATGGATGGGAACGGCGGCAACGCGCATCAGATCGTGGCGGGCGCGACCAATGACAGCCAGGGCATTGCCACCGTACAGACACAGCCCAGCATCTCACCCGATGGCTCGCTGCTGCTCTATCTGCAACTGCACGGCAACAACGGCTCTCCTGGCGGGGCGATGGCCTATCAATGCTATGTCGCCCACACGGATGGCTCCAACGCCACGGCGCTGCCAACGGGCGCGTCATATGCGGTCTGGCGTCCCGTGAAGAGTTGAATCGGCGTGGCTGGCGACCGTGCTCCCGCAGGGAGCACGGTCGCGCCTAAGGGCCTGCGGCCACCCTCGTTAGCTGCCGAGGGCACGGCCAAACCCGCCTGCGCGGGTTCCCCCAGCCCTGGCACGCCAGACGATTGCCTTTGATTGCCAACGGCGCGCTCACGCGGGAGGGGAGTCGGCGTAGGCCGACTTGGTGGCCGCAGGCCCTTAGGCGCGGCTGTGCCCTCGGCAGCTAACGAGGGTTTCAACCGCCAGCGGGGAGGCTGGGGGCGTCCTGCTGCGCCTGTGCTACCCTTCCCCTCGCCTGCGGGGAGCCAACTGCCTGCGACGTGCAAAACGCCCTGATGATCGGGCGCGCATCTTGCTACTCATTCGCTGAGTATATGCTATACTGCCAGCGCCAGAAGGAAGGTATCAGCCTTGCCTCTGGCGCTGGCAGCCAGCGAAAGGAGCATACTGCTATGCAGATCAGCGCGCGCAATCAACTGCGGGGCACCGTGAAAAGCGTCACCCTCGGCGCGGTCATGGCCGAGGTCGTGGTGGCCCTGCCCGACGGCCAGGAGATCGTTTCCGCCATCACACGGGCTTCTGCCGAATCCATGAACCTTCAGCCCGGCGATCAAGTGGTGGCGATCATCAAATCCACCGAAGTCATCGTCGGCAAGGACTAGCGCGGCGCGCTAGTCCTCCTCTTCTTCCGGCGCGGCGTCGAACAGGCCACCTTGCGCGGCAATCGGCACGCTGACCGGCTGCGACCGCTTCAGTTCCGTCTGCGGCGGCATCTTCACCTGCGCCCCACGCAGCAGTTCCTCGATGGTCAATATCTGCATCTTCGGGAAGTCCTGATGCCACCCGGGCGAGGCATAGACCCCCGCGCGCACCGCCGCCAGTTTCATCTCAGGCGATGGATTGCGCAGCGTCACAAAGATGCCCATCACCGCCTGCTCTTGCTCCACCGTGCCCATCAGATCGCGAATCAGCGTCGGCCCCACGTTGCCCGACTTCACCTGCACGATCACCCGTTTGGGCTTGCCGCTGTTGTCATCGAAAAAGGTAATGATGCCATCCACGCCGCGATCACTCCCCTTTTTCCCCTCTTTGCTGCCCGGCTGCGCGCCATAGGGGAACGCGCCCGGAATCAAGCCCAGCGCCCAATACTGGAACTTATAGCGGTCATCTTTGGCAAGCTGCTCGGCTCCCTCCAGGCTGTTTGGCTCGCCCACCACATCGAACTGAATGCCGGGGAACATCGTTTTCAATCGCTGCTTTTGCAAAATCATGCTCAGCGGCGTAATGTCGATGCCAATCCACACGCGCCCCAACTTCTGCGCCGCCGCCACCGCCGTGCCACAGCCGCAAAACGGGTCCAGCACCACGTCGCCAGCATTGCTGCTCGCGCTGATGATGCGCTCCAACAGCGCCAGCGGCTTCTGCGTCGGATAGCCCATCCGCTCTTGTGCCTGTGAGTTTATAGGGTCAATATCTGCCCAAATTGTCCCAACCAGTAAGCCAGGCATTTCATCAAGATAACGTTTGAGGCGAGGTCGCTTTGATTTGTCATCTGGATACCAAATACGCCCTGCTGCGTCAAGTTCGGCCATCGTCTCTTTAGAGTAACGCCAACCGTTGGGCGGTGGCGAGTGCCCTTTCCACTCATAAGTCATGTTTGGGCGCGGGTTAGGGCTGGTAATGTTATCAAGCTGGTAGCGTCGCCCATTAGGGTCTCTTAAACGATACTTGTCATTTAAGTACTCATCACTATACGGCATGTATTGCGGATTCCAAGTGAAGCTATCAGATTTTGTGAAAAACAGAATGACATCTCCCACGTCCGGCCAGCGCTTAGAATCGCTATGGGTAGTGGTACGTTTCCAGACAATTTCGCTGCGGAAGCTCTGAGGGCCAAAGATAGTATCAAGAATAATCTTCAGATAATGGCTGGCGGTGGGGTCGCAATGGAGATAGAGGCTGCCAGTCGGTTTCAGCACACGTCGAAGCTCGATCAACCTCCCCGTCATCATCACCAGATAGGCCATCATCTGGTTCGTGCCGATAAAATCGCGCATGGCCGTAATCATCTTCGAGATGTGCGGCGGCGATTTCGTCACCAGAAAACGGTGCATTTCCTCCGCCTTCTCGTTCCAGTGCCAGGTATCCTCGAACGCCGTAATCTGCGATTCGCTCTCCGTGCCCGCCTCGTTCTTGAACAGCACGTTATAACTGCGATTGGAGTTGAACGGCGGGTCCAGATAGATCAAATCAACGCTTTCGTCAGCGATGTATTCCCGCAAAATATCCAGATTGTCGCCATAAAACAGCGTGTTGCGGGTGATTGGTCGTGTCGCCATGCGGGCTTCCCTCCTCTGCCACTCAAGATGCTGCCCAGCAATTATACTCCTTTCTCTGCTTTCTGCGAAACTCCTCTCCACATACCCCTTGTAATTGAACAAAAGTTCGAGTATGCTTGTAGACGGAACAGGCACGTTACACGAGCAAAAGGAGTATTGAGCATGCAGAACCCCATCACCACCATCGACCTGGCACACAGTAGTTCACCGGACAACGTGGCGACACCGTGGGAGGAAACCCGTCGCGCCCTCGAAACCGCTGAAATATATTGGCTGGCGACGGTGCGCGCCGATGGACGCCCGCACGTCACGCCCGTCAAACCCGCCTGGCTCGACGGAACTCTCTACTTCTCAACAGGGAGCATCGCGCAGAAGCTGAAGAACCTGCGGGTGAACTCGCATGTGGTCCTGACGACCGGCTGCAACCGCATGGAACCCGCACTCGACATTGTGGTCGAAGGGGATGCCGTCCCACTCACCGACGTGGCCGTAAGCGAACGCCTCTACCAGACGTGGGCCATCCAGTGGGGCGAAGGCTGGCCCATCAAACTGCGCGACGGGGTCTTCTATGATGAAAACAGTGGAGAAGCGCTTCGGGTATTCTCGGTCGCGCTCACCAGGATATTCGCGTATGCCAGGGGCGACGAATGGAGCCAGACCCGCTACCAGTTCTGACCCTGCTCCCACCCTCCCGCGTGCCCTTGCTCGGATATGGCGGTTTCATGAGCACCATTTCAAACAGGTGCTCGTGAAACACCGTAGGGAGTGTAAAAACTGTCAAAACGGTCAAAACTGGTGAGGGCTTTCGCATAGCCACGAAGACCTCACGAACCTCACAAAACTCACGGGTGCGGCAGGGCAGCACCCCATAGAGGATGTAGAGAGCGTAGAGAATGGAAAAGGTGTAGACACTGTAGACAGTGTAGACGCTTGAACCAGAGGGTTTCACCCCCCCCCACCGTGAATTCTTCTTCGCCTGCCCTCACTGGTTCAGGAACGTGAAGCTCCGCTCCATCGGCTGGTAATACTGCGCCGCGTCCGCAGGGTAGTTGTTGATGAGGGAATTATAGATGATGTTGAAACCGACCCCATGATGCACCACCTCCTCATCAACAAAATGCCCGTAGAAGTGGTTACAGGTCGTCCTGACCCATTGGTCGCCGCCAATAGTCACCATAGTTGGAGCGGAGACATTTGTGCTTCCCAGGCAAAACGCCTGGGTGTCTCGCGTCGGGTTGGCGTTGCCCGTCGTGTCGATGTAGACCGTGAATGTTTGAAGGCTGCCGGCAAACTGTTCGCCATCGGGCGAAATATCGGGAGCGCTGAGCGTCCAGTTCTGCGGATAGATCATGCTGAAGTAGTTGTTGCTGAAGCTCTGGAAGCCAGCCGGAAGCGTTGGCGTGCTGGTGGCCGCAATCGTCGGGGTGCTGGTGGCCGCCGCGACAGGGGTCGCGGGCTTCCTGGGCAGCAGGGCAACGGCCAGAATGCCGCCCACCACAACCAGCAGCACCAGCGCGCTCAGCAGCAGCACCGTCCGGCTGGCTTTGCGGGGCGCGGGTCGTCCCGCCGGGGGCGTTGGCTCGGTTGGGGGAATTGGCTCTGCTTGCATGTCGTTCTGCCCACCGGCAGCTTTCGGTGGCACTCCTTCCTTGTCGTGTGCTGCGCAGGCATCGACGCGGACGCTTATTGCGCCTGTTTGATTGTAGCATGCTCGCCCGCTCCTGTCAAGAGCAGCCTGACGACTTTTATATCGTCCTGATACCCTCCCCTGTCCAAAAAGTCACAGACCCCTTGACTTTTTGGACAAGCTGCCGTATACTTCCAGCAGCATCGTTCCCTTACCATCGCGCCCGCCGGAAGATTCAGCGGTATCGTGTGATGCGGTCGGTCTAGAACACCAACCGCACCACTAGCCCCAATCCTGGAAGTGCCAGGAGTAAGGCTGAGGGCTATTGTAGCGCATAGCCTCCTCAGCGGCCACTCCTGCACCCTGCCCGCCAGCAATGGCAGCAGGCGCCAGGGGTGGCCGCTGCGCTTCACGCGGACAAACAACCGCATGAAGAACTGGAGGTTTGTTGTCATGGCTCGTCTCTTTCACCGTCACTATGCCCCGCTCTTTGGCAACCCCGATGCCCTGCAAGGCCCGCTCAAGGGCTTGACCTTGCGCGAATGGGAAGCAAGCGTTGTCCTTTGTTCGCTGCCGCTCGCCCTCGAAAAGGCGCTGCTGACCTGGCTCATCGCGCCGACCGACCCGCGCTGGCCCCGTCCCGACGAGTTCTCGCGCCATCTGCTGCCCTTCACCGAAAGCGACCTGCGCCAGCCCGTCAAACCGCTGCCAAAGCTCTTATTTGCAGAACTCAAGGCCATTCGTCACACGCTGGATATGTCCCTGGAAGCGCTGCATGGCATCACCCGCGATGTCCTGCTGGTGGCGCTTGGCACGCGGCTGCGCCAGATCGTGTGGGCGCTGGGCGAAGAGCGCGCCCTCAAAGAGATCGAGACACTGCTGCGCCTGACGCGCCAGCCGCCGCCGCGCCCGGCGGTCGACCTCAGCACGCGCTGGGGTGGTCGCTGGGCAGGCTTCTTTGCTGGCGCGGCGGCTGGCGAATAAATCTCCCTGCGGGGCCGGGGGCGTCCTGCTGCGCTTGCGCTGCCGCTTCCCCTTCGCCAGCGGGGAGGCTGGGGCGTCTGCCACTGCTTGCGTTTGGGGGCTATGAGAGGTTCGATCAGCCCTGAGCGTATTACTTAATGTGACGGGTGCTTCCCTGGGAGAATGGAGGGTTGCTATGGCTGGCTCCACTGTGCCGAACGAAGACCCTTCGCTTCTGCCAGCGCCGTCATCGACGCGCTGGGGGCGACGAGCGGCGCTGCTGCTCCTGGGCCTGCTGGCGGTTCTGCTGGTCCTTGCCCTCTTTACCGGCCTCATCGCGCACCTCGGCGGGCAGCACCCTGCCGCGCCTTGCCGCTTCAGCCCCGGGTGTCCTGGCACGCCAGAGATGATGGGCATTTCCATGGTTTCGAGCCGCGATGGCTGGGCCGTCGGCAGAACCGTCGGCGGCGACCCAACGCGAAGCGAGGGCGTCATTGCCCACTATCAGAACGGCCACTGGATGCTGGAAACCCCTCCTGCATACACCCTCACCCTCAACAGCGTTGCCATGCTCTCAGCCAGCGATGGCTGGATTGTTGGCGACGGGGGCACCATTCTGCACTACACCGGTGGGCACTGGGTCAGCGTTGCCAGCCCAACCCACGACCCCCTCAGCGGGGTGTATATGCTTTCTGCGACCGATGGGTGGGCCGTCAGCCGGGGTGGCGCTATCTTGCACTATAACGGCGCGGGGTGGGCCATCGTGACCACCGGCGCACCGCTGCGTTCGTTATGGAGCCTCACCATGGTTTCGCCCGGCGAGGGCTGGGCCGTTGGCCTGAACGTGATCGTCCATTATCACCAGGGCATCTGGACCACGCTGCACCTGGCAGGGCTTCCAGGATTTCCCTCGGTGACGGACCTGCGCAGTGTGGCGATGCTCTCTGCCAGCGAGGGCTGGGCCGTTGGAGTGGGTCCGGGCGGCGCAGTGCTGATCCTCCATTATCAAAACGGCCAGTGGTCCCTGGATACCAGCGCCCCGAAAGTCACCGGGCTGCTGAGCGCCGTCGCCATGGCCTCACCCGACGAAGGGTGGGCGCTGGGCACCGGCCCTGGCGGCGCTGGTTCCAGTTTGATTGTCCACTATACCAGAGCAGGCGGGTGGGCGCGAGTGAACACGACCCTCCACGTTGATTTCACCGCGCTCTCGCTGCTCTCGCCCACTGCTGGCTGGGCGGTTGGCGACGGGGTCGACTTTGTGCAGTATGCCGCTGGCACGTGGGGCTGAGCTACGCCCCGGTGAGGCCGCGGCCTCACCGGGCTGCTTCTTCCTTCAGGGAGGCCAGGCGCTCGGTTTCGGCCTTGAACTGCTCGCGATACAGCCGCGCGTATAGCCCGCTGCGCTCCAGCAGTTCCAGGTGCTTGCCGCGCTCCACAATCTGCCCCTGGTCGAAGACCAGAATCTGATCTGCCGCCAGGATGGTCGAAAGGCGGTGCGCGATAACCACCGTGGTGCGCTGCTGCATCAGGGGCATCAGCGCCGCCTGGATCAGCGCTTCGGAGTGCGAATCGAGCGAACTGGTCGCCTCGTCCAGCACCAGGATGCGCGGGTCTTTCAGCACGACGCGGGCAATGGCGATGCGCTGCTTTTCGCCACCGGAAAGCTTATAGCCGCGCTCGCCCACCACCGTCTCGTAGCCCTCCGGCAGCCCGGCGATAAAATCATGGATGTTGGCGGCTTTGGCGGCAGCGATAATCTCATCCTCGCTGGCGTCGGGCCGCCCATAGGCAATGTTTTCGCGCAGGCTGGCGTGGAAGAGATAGGTCTCCTGGGTGACCATGCCGATCTGCTGCCCCAGCGAATACAACTGCACCTCGCGCACGTCGTGGCCATCGATGCGCACGCTGCCCGCGCTGACATCGTAGAGACGTGGGATGAGATAGGTCGTCGTCGATTTGCCCGCGCCGCTTGGCCCCACGAGCGCCACAAGCTGCCCCGGCTCGACGACAAACGACACATCGCGCAGGGCCAGCCGTTCCGGCAGATAGCGGAAGTCCACATGCTCGAAGACGATTTCGCCGCGCGCTGGTGGCAGGGCGGGCGCGCCGGGTTTGTCGGCGATGTCGTGCGGCTCATCCAGTACCTCGAAGATGCGCTCGAAGAGGGCCGCCGACCCCTGGATATCCACCCAGACGTTGGCTAACTGCGTGACCGGCGAATACAGCCGGTTGAGCAGGGCGATGAAGGCCACCATGATGCCCAGCGTGACATGGCCGGGCAGGTAGCCCAGCGCTTCCAGGCCGCCCACCAGGCAGATGAGCACCGGCCCAAGCGTCGCAAAGATGCCAACGAACATAAAGAGCCAGCGGCCCACCATGCTCTGGCGGATTTGCAGCCGCAGCAGATCGGCGCTGGCCTCCCCGAAGCGCGCCTGCTCGGCCTGCTGCCGCACGAAGTTTTTGACGAGCAAAATGCCGCTGATGTTGAGCGTTTCGCCCAATACCGTGTTCAATTTCGATTGCGTTTCCTGGGTTTCCAGGCTGAGCGCGCGGCGCGTGCGCCCGACACGCCGCGTCGGCAAGACGAAGGCGGGCACCACCACCAGCGCCACCAGCGTCAGCGGCCAGTTGAAGGCAAACATAAAGATCAGCGTGACCACCAGCGTCAAAAAGTTCGAAATGCTGGTGCTAAAGGTGCCGGTGATTGTCCCCTGGACACCGCCAATGTCGTTGTTGAAACGCGACATCAGATCGCCCAGCTTGGCCTTGCTGAAAAACCGCAGCGAAAGCGCCAGCAAATGCTGATACAGGCCCACACGCAAATCAGCCATGACGCGCTGCCCGATCAGCGTTGCCAGATAGGTGCGCAGGACGCCGATCAGCCCGTTGACAATGACCAGCGCCAGGGTGAAACCCGACAGCGCGAAAAGCAACCCAACATGCCGCCCGATGATGCCCACGTCGATGATTTGGGAGATAAGAAAGCTGGGAAACACGCTCAACGTGGCATTGACGATGGTGGTCAGGAGCAGGCTGGCAACGTGCGGGCGGTAGGGGCGAAACAGCGCCAGCACGCGCCGCACGCTCACATGGTCATAGGATTGCTGCGGCGATTCATTCCACTTGTGCTGCATGGCAGCTTGATAGATCATGGAGCTCTATCCTTTGCTCTCAAGAGAAGTTTCGTGTCTATGCCTGCACTCAGGCTTTCTGCGCGACAAACATGCCGGTGGGATTCGTGATATGGATGCTTCCCCGCGTCGCCAACTCTTGCCGAATGAGGTCGACGAATGGCGCGCGCATCTCTGGCGTCATCCACGTGCCAAGCTTGCTCGAAAAGGCATAGGCTGCCAGCGGTTCGGCCTCGGTGACCTCGAACGCATTCTCGTAGATGTCGAGGGTGACCCGCGCGAAGAAGGGTGCAAGCTGCTCCTTTCCATTTTCCAGCACGAAGGGCGCGCCTGCTCCGAAGCCTTTCCAGGGCAGGTTCGGCCACTGCTTGCGAATCAGGTCGTCCAGTTCGCGCATGTGCGCGCGGCCAAAGGTTGTGGCGTAGAAGCGCCCCGCTGGCTTGAGCACGCGCCTGACTTCGGCGAACGCGCGCGGCAGGTCAGGGACGTGATAGAGCATGTGATTAGCAAGCATGGCGTCGAAGCTGGCGTCCGCAAAGGGCAGCGCCTGAATATCCGCGACCAGATAAGCGAAACGCTCTTCGCCAAGGTGCTGACGCGCCTCTTGCAGCATGCCTGGCGAGAAGTCCGTCAGAGTGATCTGCCAGCTTGTCGGAATGCGCGCCCAGTTGCTGCTCCACAGCCTGCCTGGCCCGCAGCCCACTTCGAGCAGTTTGGTGTCCTCGTCCAGCGTGAAATGGTCGAAGACCCAGCGCTGCACGCCATATTTGTTGACGCTGAAGCGCCGGTGCAGTTCGACGCGGGCGTTGAAGTTGCTTGAATCTTTATACTGCTGGTTCAGCAGATAGTCTTGATAGCCTATGGTGGTCACCCTTCTTTCTTCAGCGCTGGAAGGCGGCGCGGGCTGCTGCCGCGATGGCCTGGACGAGTCTATCACTGGGCCACCACCATTCGCTTCCATCCGGCACTTTGTCGGCAAGCACAGCATGGCGATAGCGCCAGCAGGCAAAGACCAGAGGCCGAATGCGCATCACCGCGGCCAGACGTGCCAACTCGTCTTCCTCCAGCCGAATATGCTCGCGATAGCCAGCCACGACGGCATCGATGCGCTGCCGCGACCAGCCCCCGCCCTGGAAAGCGCTCGACCAGATGAGCATCGCCAGCGCCGAAAGGCGTGGCCCGCGTCCTGCTCCGGCCCAGTCGATGAAGACCAATTCGCCGCTGCTGGTGGTCAGCAGATTCTTCAACACGGGGTCGGGATGAATGAGCGCCTGGGGCAGATTCTGGCAGGTGTCGGCGTTGGCAATTTGCTCGCGCAAGGCTTCGTAACGTGCGCGCTGCTCTGCGGGCACGCGACCTTCAATGGCCGACAGCCAGGAGGCCGCCGCCGCCAGTTCGCTGGCCGGTCCGCCACCGCCGCGCGCGTAATGGTGCAGCGCGCCCGCCTCGCGCGAGACAGGACCATCCTCGGCGGGCAGGCTGTTCAGTCGCCCAAGCATCTCACCACAGGCGGCCAGCCCCTGTTCGCCAGGGTCGACGCTGGCCCCTTCAATATATTCAGTAACCAGGATGCCGCGCCCATACAGGACCGAAACCGGATGCGCGTCGGCACAGCGTTCGGCGCGAAAGCCCCGCCGCTCCAGGAACTGCAAGAATGCCGCGTCTCCTTCGACCTGTTCAAGCGGGCGATCTTTTGGAAACACGCGGGCAATCCAGCGGCGGCCATCCTGAAGTTGGACGCGGACCACCCCTCTATCCAGGCGCTCCATGCTTTCCAGGTGAACGCCATAGCGCTCTTTCAGGTGCTCGCGAAGATAATCCTCTCTGGCCGTATCCTGTATATCACTCATTGGCCGCGTCCTTTCGCTCGATGCACAGGTTGAGGCGAGCGGCCCCAACTTCAACGCATCAGTATCATAGCCGCTGAGGATTGATTGTGTCCAATAGGTATATTTGCTGCTTTTATAGGCTCAATCTATTGATTGGGCAGGCGCTTCGGGGATTTCGGCGGCAGAAAAGTAGGCGATCACAAAGTCGCGAAAGGCTCGCGCCGCTGCCGAGAGGTAGTGCGCGTTGTGCCAGGCCACCCCAATGGTCTGCTGGCAGATCGGTTCTTCGATATGCACCTGGGCAATGGCGCTTTGCCGTCCCTCTCTCCACGCGCGCACCGGAAAGAAGGAGATGCCCAGGCCCGCCGTGACAAAGTCGGCGATGGCTGCCGCCGATTCGTCGCCATCGAAGACAATCTTCGGCTCGAAGCCCGCCTGGCGGCAAAAGCCTTCGGTCAGTTCGCGGAAGGCATAGGCGGGCTTGAGAAGCAAGAAATCCTCATGGGCGGCTTCGCTGAGGCGGATGCTGCCGCGCCCGGCGAAGCGATGGCCTGCCGGAACGGCCAGACAGATTTCTTCGGTCAGCAGCGACACCCAGGTGATATCGGGATGGGAGCAGGCATAGGCGAGGCAGAGATCGATATCGCCTCTGACAAGCTGCGCCAGCACTTCCTGAGGCGAGGGCCGAAAGAGGCGAAAGGTAATCTGCGGATACCGGCGATGGAAGGCGCGGAACAGCACCGCGACGTGCGAAAGGGTATAGAGGCCGAGCCTGATCTGACCTCGTTCGAGTCCGGCCAGGTCGGCCACCTCGCGCTTCCCCGCCTCCAGCGCGGCAAACGCCTGCTCCACCCAGACCAGGAAGGCTTTGCCAAAGCTGTTGAGGTAAATGTTGCGGCCCCGACGCTCGAAAAGCGGCGCGCCAAGCTCTTCTTCCAGTTTGGCAATGGCCTGGCTAAGCGAGGGCTGCGCGATGGAAAGCGCCTGCGCCGCTCTGGTCATATGCTCCAGGCGCGCCACCGTCTGAAAGTATTTTAGCTGGCTCAGTTCCAATGCGGTTCCTGCTTTCCTGGTAAAACGGCCTCAAGAGGGAAATAACATACAATATCATACACACTCAAGGATAGGCATGTTTCCAAGAAAGGCAAGCCGATAGGCATTCCGATGAAAGATCGATTAAGCTTGCGGGGCGTGAGTGAAAAGGAGCGATCTTTGGAACCACGAGCGTTTCAAGACGAACTGGCCGAGGTAGGCTTTCAGCACTGCTGGGGCTGCGGAAGCCAGAACGAGCATGGATTACAGATCAAAAGCTATTGGGAAGGCGACGAGGGCGTTTGCACCTGGCAGCCGCAGCCTTACCATCAGGCGTGGCCTGGCATCGTGAACGGCGGCATCATCGCCACCATCATTGATTGCCACTCCGCCTGCACGGCCACGGCGGCGGCCTATCGCGCAGAAAACCGGGCGATCACCACGCTGCCCATCATCCCCTATGTCACAGCGTCGCTTCAGATTGCCTATCTGCGCCCCACGCCCATCACCGCGCCGCTGCTGCTGCGCGCCACCATCAAAGAGCAGGTCGGGCGCAAGACCATTCTCGCCTGCACGCTTTCTGCCGAGGGCGAAGTCTGCGTGCGCGCGGAGGGTGTGATGGTGCGGCTGCCCGCGTCTGCTGGCGCGGGCAGCTAACACCGGCTTACCCTTGCTTTTGCATCGGGAATACGCCATAGGTCAACGTGACGGCAGCGCCTGTCACCGCGCCTGCGGCATCGCGCTGAAAGTCAATACCCACGCCAGAGAGGTCTTTGGCGTGAAATTCGTTGCCCTGGTACGGGACCAGTTCATAGTCAGGCTGCCCCTCGATGGAGACGCTCAGCGTGTGTTCTCCCTTGAGGGCCACCGCGACCTGCATCTCCAACAACTTGTAGAGGCCGACGAACTGCTCCAGGAAGGCTTTGTCCTGCATCTGCCGGTTCGGCGCGCGCTTGAAGACAATATCGTTGGCGGTTGGCTCGAAGGGGACGATGACGCTTTCGATGTCGCCACGCACGTTGGTTACGAACGACGCTTTTAACACTTCGTCCCAGACTTCTTCCATCCCAAACTCGAAGATGTCGTAGTGATAGTGGCGCACCGGAAAGCTCATATCGTTGAACAGCCCTTGCAACACTCCGTCCTTGAGCGTGATGCTGAGCGTGCCATAGCCGGGATGCTCGAAGTCGCCCGTGTAAGCTTCCAACGGATGGGACGGACTGGTGCCTTCGACGCGCTTCTGCTTTGCCTGTTCCTTGCCCTGCCGCTGGGCGTCTTTTAAGGCGCGATGCTCTTTCATGAAGCGCTCGCTCCAGGGCGTCTGGTCCAGACCCATCAGGCGCTCGAAGACGTTATAGGTCAGGATTTCGGGGATGTTCAGTTGGCTCAGGTTCGACAGAACGACAATGCCAATATGCTCCCTGGGGAAAAGCGTGGTCAGCGCGCGGAAGCCATCGATGCCGCCGCTGTGGTCGACCATCGGATAGCCACGATAGGGTTCGATGGACCAGCCCATGGCGTAGCTGGAGTAGGGGATTTCAGGATACTGGCTCTGCGGCGGAACGACCATCTGCGGCGTGTGCAGTTCGTTCACCTGCATTTCGGAGACGATCTGCTGCCCTTTGAATTGGCCCCGGTTCAGGTGCATCAGCACCCAGTTGCTCATCTCCGCGATGTTGGAGACGATGGCTCCGGCGGGCGCGATGGCGTTCTGCGCGGCATAAAAGGGAATCTCCTTGACCTGATCTTGCACTTCGCGGTAGGGATGGGAGAAGTCGTCAGCCTCTTTGGAGGTTTGCACCACGTCGAAATTGGTGCTGGTCATCTCCAGCGGCTGGAAGAGGTGCTGCTGCACAAATGTTTCCCAGGTCTGGCCGGAGATCACCTCCACCAGATAACCTGCCACCATATACATCATATTCTGGTATTGCCAACGGCTGCGCAGGTCTTGCGTTGGCTCCAGATATTGCAGGCGCTCGAAGAAGTCGCGTCGAGTCGCGGTGGTGTTGTGGTACCAGGCCAGGTCGTGGCGCGGCAAACCGGTGCGATGCGAAACGAGGTCGCGCGGCGTGACGCGCTCGCTGGCGAAGAGATCGTGCAGCTTGAAGCTGGGAATATAGGCCCGAACGGGCGTATCCCAGTTGAGCTTGCCCTGGTCCGCCAGAATCGCCAGCGACGCAGTGGTAAAGGCTTTGGTGCAGGAGGCAATCGGGAAGAGTGTGCGCGGCGTGACCGGCAGGTTGCGCGCCTCGTCGCGCACGCCAAAGCCCTGCGAAAAGATTACCTCGTTATCTTTGATGATCGTCAGCGCCACTCCCCGGCCCTTCCACTCCTCCATGCTGGCGCGCACAAAATCGTCGAGTCCTTGCAATGCCGTTTCGGTAGTGGGAAGCTGCTGGTTAGTCATGGATATTTGCTCCTATATGGTCAAGACTGCTTTACCCGTCACTTTGCGCTGCATGATGTCATTCAGCGCGTCGGCGGCGCGTTCGAGCGGATACCTGGCCGAGATGCGCGGCCTGAGCTTGCCTGCCTGAAGCAAACCCATCAGGTCGCGCAGGTTTTCCTGATTGTGCTGAGGGTCGCGGGCGGCGAAGCTGCCCCAGAAGACGCCGACGATGGAGCAGCCCTTGAGCAGCGTCAGATTGAGCGGGATGCGCGGGATGTCGCCAGCGGTAAAGCCGATCACCAGAAAGCGACCATTCCAGGCCATACCGCGCAGCGCTGGCTCGGAATACGCGCCGCCCACCGGGTCCACGATCACATCCACGCCCTGGCCGTTGGTCAGCGCCTTGATGCGCTCTTTCAGGTCTTCGCTGCTGTAGTTGATGGTGTCGTCCGCGCCATGCTGGCGGCAGATTGCCAGTTTCTCTTCCGTCGAGGCGGCGGCGATGACCTTCGCGCCCATCGCCTTGCCAAGCTCGACGGCGGCCAGTCCGATGCCGCCCGCCGCGCCCAGCACCAGCAGCGTTTCGCCGCGCTGGAGTTTCGCGCGGTCCTTGAGGGCGTGGATGTCGGTGCCATAGGTCATCACAAAGGCCGAGGCCACGTCGAAATCCATATCAGCAGGCATGGGAATCAGCGTGGCAGCTTCGGTCAGCACCTCTTCGGCAAAGCCGCCGTAGGCGGTAAAGGCGATGACGCGGTCGCCCGGTTTGACGTTTTCCACGCCCGCGCCCACCTCTTTGACGACACCTGCCACTTCGCCGCCGGGCGAAAAGGGCGGGGGCGGCTTGAACTGATAGAGGCCCTGGATAATCAGCGTATCGGGGAAGTTGACCCCGCACGCTTTGACGCTGATGACCGCCTGGCCGCGACCAGGCGTAAGCGGCTCGACTTCTTCAATCACCAGGCTTTCTGGCGGGCCAAAGGCTTTACAAAGCACTGCTTTCATGAGGCGTTCTCCTGATGTCGTTGTGCTGCAATGAAGGCCGCGTACCAGCGTCCGCTCTCTTTGATGATGCGGCGCTGGGTCAGATAATCGACATAGATCAAGCCATAGCGCTGCTTATAGCCATCAACCCACTCGAAGTTATCCAGCAATGACCAGGCAAAATACCCTCCCACGGGCACGCCTTGCCGCAGCGCCTCTTCCAAGACCTGGATATGTTCGCTGAGATAGTTCGTGCGCCGTTTGTCGGGGATATGGTTGCGGCCATCCCACTGGTCATCGAAGGCCGCGCCATTTTCTGTGACGAGGATGAGCGGCGGCGCGTAATCTCGATGCACGCGCACCAGCGCCTCAAGCAGCCCTTGAGGATAAATCTCCCAGGCCATTTGTGTGTAGCTGGCTTCAGGCACGGGAACAACGTATTCATAGGCTTCAGCGGACAAACGCCGCCCGCGCGTAGGCTGGGGCGCGCGAATGAGCGCGCGCGAATAGTAGTTGATGCCCAGGAAATCCAGCGGGGCGGAGATCAGGGCCATATCCTCGTCTTCCATCGCTGGCGGCGCTGCGCCCAGGTCGGCAAATAACCGCTCAGGATAGCGCGCCTGGAAGAGCGGGTCGAGCAGCCAGCGGTTATGTAAGATGTCGGCGCGCTCAGCGCCCTGAATGGTTTCGGCGTGGTCATCAGCCGGGGTGATCGGCGTGAGGTTCAGCGTAATCCCAACCTGTGCCCTGGCCTGGGCGGTGGCCCGAATGCGCGCCGCCGCCAACCCATGCCCCAGCAGCAAATGATGCGCGGCGGCTACCGCTGCCTGCGGGTCCTGTACGCCGGGCGCGTGGACGCCCAGCCCATAGCCCAGGTAGGCCGAGCACCAGGGTTCATTGAGGGTAATCCACCAGGCGACGCGGTCTCCCAGCCGCCGGGCCACGATTTCGGCATAGTCGGCGAAGACATGGGCGGTGTCGCGATTCAGCCAGCCGCCTTGCTCGTGCAGCGTCAGCGGCAAATCCCAATGATAGAGGGTTGCCATGGGGCAAATGCCCTGCGCCAGCAGCGTGTCCACCAGGCGATCATAGAAGTCAAGGCCACGCTCGTTGAGCGCGCCCCCGCCTTGCGGCAGGATGCGCGGCCAGGATATGGAGAAGCGATAGGCGTTGAGGTTCAACTGGCCCATCAGCGCCACGTCTTCGGGCATGTGGTGATAATGATCGCAGGCAACCGCGCCGCTTTCTCCGTGGTGGGTGGTTCCCGGCTCCCTGGCAAAAGCGTCCCAGATGCACGGGCCGCGCCCGTCTTCATTGGTTGCCCCTTCAATCTGATAGGCCGAGGTGGCCGCGCCCCAGAGGAAGCTGGCGGGAAACGCCGGGCCAGCCACGCGGCTCTTGCGCCCCTGATTGCTGGCGAGCCGCATGGCCGAAAAATCGGGTACGAAGCCGTATTCATCCATGAGGTTCAAGATGCGCTCTCGCGTGGCGGGGTCGACATCGGGCTTCTGGTTCAGCACCCGCGACACCGTCGCCGTGGAAACCCCAGCGAGGCGCGCAATATCCTGGATGGTTAGTCGATCTCTCATAGCATCCTCCCGGCGCTGGGATGTTCAAGCGGAGTGGACGGCGGCGTTCTTCTTACTCTGCCATTATACCAGGCTCTGCGCAAAAACAGAAAAGCCGTTCCAGGAACTTCTATTCCATATGGGCGCAACCTTTCTCCAGGTGCTGTGAGGCGCTCTACACCACGTTCTGCACCAGGCGCTCGAACTCAGCCAGCGCGGCAGCCTCACCCATCCTGGCCGCCAGCGCCGCGTAGAGCAGGCGCAGATACGCCCCCTGCGCCTTGAGCAGCGTGTTGCGCGTCTCCCGGCTGATCTCCGCTCGCGGCGTTTCCACCACGCGGCGCGAGGCTTCTAACTCGGTGAACGCCAGCAGACCCAGCACCCGTATGCTCAGCAGCGAGAAGCTGGCCGCATCGGGGCGCTGGCGATGGACGCTCTGGATGGCCTGCCTGCCATCGTAGCGGGCCGGACGCCGCCAGGCACGGATGAGGCGGCTGCGCAGCGGTTCGGGCAGCGGCTCAGAGAGCAGGCGCAGACCAAACTCACGGCGCAGCGGGTCGCTGTGGACGTAGCGACCAGAGGAGAACGGACGCGGGGGCAGAGGACCACCGATCAAGGCCATGGAAGACGCTCCTTTCGCGGGCTGAGTCGATAACTTCAGCCAGAGAAATAGCCCCTCCCTGGATGCCTGCGGATGAAGGCTGCTTCCCCGGCGGCAAGCGTTGTGAAGCGTTTGCCGCCGGGGGCAGGTGGCATCCCAGGCTGACCAGGAAGAGGCTGCTGAGCGGTCTACCAACTAGGCGCAATGTCCGGTGATAGAATGCCCCAACCCCGTTCCTGGTACTTCCAGGTCTGGGGGGAATGATGCGGCGGTGTTGATTCCACTGCCGCGTCATGCCGTAACACACCTCACACCACACACGATTGATGCGAGTAAGGGGAGTATAGCAGGCTGGCGCGGTCCTGTCAAGCGGCATAGGACCAATGGAGTAGCATTGGTAGCGCCGCCTGAAAGGCGGCTAACCGCTGGCCTACGGTGCCCGTCTCGCTGCAAGAGCGGCGTTTGCGGGAGCGCAGCGCTGGCCGCCTGGAAGGCGGCGCTACCAGTAGCAACTCCTTGCGCGGGGCCGCTTGCCATGCTATACTAGAAGCGCAGCAGTCGGAATGGCGTGCTGCCCCCGTTTGGGATGGAAACTTGTCCAAGTCGATCCCGTAGCACAACCCTGCGGGCAAAGTCGGAATGGCGTGCTGCACCCATTTGGGTTGGAAACATGTGGATGGAAACTGATGCAAGCATTCGTGACCCTGGAGGAGTATCAAGCGGCGGCGATGACTCAGGCGGTATACGAAACCCTGCCAGAAGGAACTATCTCTGGCAGGGTTTCGGGTTTGCAGGAGGTCTGGGCCAGCGCGCCAACGCTGGAGGCATGCCGCGAGGAACTGCGCGCCGTGCTGGATGGCTGGCTGCGCCAGCGCCTGGCCGATGATCTTGACCTGCCAGAGATCAACGGCCTCACGCCGATGATCAGCACCTCCTTCTGCCCCTGGCACGCCTAGCGCTGGCGTATATCCTCTTTATGCCCCTCTTCCCGTTTGCTCTCCTGGCGCTGCTGTGACGGCCAGCGTCGTGAGCAGACTCACGGTGATGATAGCGCTCACCGTGTGCATGATGACCATGGTCCAGAAGATGTGCAGGTTCATCCCCGGCGCTGCGACGAGCCCGGCCAGCGCGGACAACGGGCTGAGGAACGAGACGCCCAGGGCCACGAGCGCCAGCAACCGGTACGTCTGGATGGAATGCTGCGCGGCGCGCCCAACCAGCACAAACGCCAGGAAGGCCAGCAGCAGATAGACCACGGTGCCGCCGATCACATAATAGGGCTGAAAGTAGGTGAACCCATCGGAAACCCCGAAGAATGCGGTGGCAATGGCCCGAATCACCAGATTAACGATGGCTGCCACAACGATGGTGACCGGCCCCACCCATACCAGCTTGCGCGGCGCAAGGGCTTTCCGGGCTGTTGAGTGACTGACGGTAGCTGTCATTGCTTTTTCCTTTCGCTTGCCCGTTACGCCGTTGCTCTGCGCAGCAGCGTGTAGGATGCCAGGGCGCAGAGGGCGATCAGCGGCACGGTCCACCAGGCCAGATCGATAGCGGTCTGCCGCGCAAACCAGCCGAAGATCGTTCCCCACCAGTCCCAGTATGCGCTGACCAGCGAGAAGACGCTGACCACTAACCCGACCGCGCCGAAGAGCACGTACATGCCGGTGCGCCGGTAGCGCTGATACACACTGCCTGGGACTAACCCCAGCAGGAACATGAAGAGCATGGCGACAAAGTAGACCCAGAACTGCTCAACAGCCGAGCCATTGCTGAAGTAGGGCAGGTGGAAGAAATGCAGGCCCACGCCCCAGTTCTTAATGACATCAGCCTCGATGAGCGAAAGCAGCAGCAGCAGGATTGCCCAGGCTGCGCTGATGGCGACGGCCAGCGTCAGCGTGCCCAGGAAATAGTCCCTTCGGCGCACGCCAAAGCCAACCGCAAACGGGAACGTTCCGCCAACGATGATAGACCCCGCCACGAGCGTAAAGATGTAGATGGAGGACAGCCCGCCGGTATAAATCGCCGTCTTGCCACCCAGGAGCAGGGCGATAAACAGATTGATGACGAAGGAACTGCCCACAATCGTCCAGGGAAGGGCGAACAAGGAAAACTTATCTCTGGAGTGCATAACCAGCACGTTTGCTATGCGGTTCATCGGACTTCCGCAGCCTTTCTTGCTACATTGCTTGCTGTTTCACTTGTCAGGTGGACAATCAACTGCTGCAACGAGACCGGCGCGAGTTCCAGGCCAAGCGCTTCGGCTTCCTGGCGGCTTCCGTCGTCTCCGTTGCTCAACACCGTGGCCGAAACCAGCCCGCCCAGCGGCTCCCGGCTCAGCAGGTCTTTGCCCTCGATGTAGCTGTCGACCTTGGAGGCCGCGCCAACGACGGTAAACGCGCGCCCGCGCAGGGTGTCGGTCTCCTCGTCGAGCACCACCTGGCCCTGGTCAATGACGATGATGTGTTCCAACAGCCGGCTGACTTCATCGATCAGGTGCGTGGAGAGAATGATCGTGCGCGGATATTCCGTGTAGTCTTCGAGCAGCCGATCATAGAACAGGCTGCGGGCAACGGCGTCCAGCCCAAGGTATGGCTCGTCGAAGATGGTCAGCGGCGCGCGGCTGGCAAGGCCGACGATGATGCCTGCTGCGGAGAGCATGCCTCTGGAGAGCGCCTTCATGCGCCGTTTCAGCGGCAGCCGGAACGCTTCCGCCAGCGAGAGGGCATAGTCGTGATCCCAGTTGGGGAAGAAGACTGCGCCCAGCGCCAGCACGTCGTTGACGCGGAAGCCGTTGGGATACCTCTGGCTTTCCTTGACGAAGCAAAGCTGGCTCAGCACGCGGCTGTTCTCATAGGGCCTTTCTCCGAAGACCTTCACCTCGCCGCTGGTGGCGAAAAGCTGCGCCGTGAGAATTTGCATGATGGTCGTTTTGCCCGCGCCGTTGCGGCCCAGCAATCCATAGATTTTTCCGGCTTCGATGGAAAAGCTGACCTGATCGACGGCTGTGACGTTTCCATACGATTTGGTCAGTTGCCTGACCTCGACGATGTTGCTCATCGCACCTGTACCCCTCTTTGAATCATGTCTGCCAGTTGTTCGGCTGAGATGCCCAGCTTTTCGGCTTCGTGGAGCATCGGCACGACATACTGCTCGAAAAATTGCTCCTGGCGCTTTTCCAGCAATCTGGCCCGCGCGCCGGGCGCGACATACATCCCGAGTCCGCGCTTTTTGTACAAAATGCCCTGGTCTACCAAGAGGTTCACCCCCTTCGCCGCCGTTGCCGGGTTGATCTGGTAAAAAGCTGCGAACTGGTTCGTGGAAGGAACCTGCGCGTCTTCGGCCAGTTCCCCGGCGATGATGTCGTTTTCGATGCGCTCGGCAATCTGCACGAAAATCGGGCGGCTGTCATCGATTACCTGGCTCATTTCTTGGATACCTCAGTGGTTCACTACTCATGTAACTAACTATAGGAGATAATCTCGTGTTTGTCAAGAGAGTATGGCCCCATTTTCTGAAGAACGTTTTGATTTCCAGCACAGAGACGAGGCATCAGTTGGCATCCTGGTTGCTATCTTATCTATCAATGCGTGATTGGTGGATGCGCGGGACGGGCATATGCGTCTGCTCGCGCTGAGTCGGGAAGCGCGTTCGGGGCCGCTGTGGTGGGCACATGAAGCAGCCCACCACTTGCCAGAGACGAGCGACCTCTGCTATACTGATACAAAGGACATCCTGGCCGTCTGCCCGGGCGCGTCATTCAGACAAAGGAGCGCTTGCGATGAATTTGGTGCAGCAAACCCCTGGCGCTGTCGTGCTCTCGCTGACTGCGGACCAACAGACCCTGGTGATTCTTGGAACAGGCATTGTCGTTGTTGTGTTGGTGGTGCTGCTGGCGGTGCTGCTGGGGCGCTGGTGGGCGGGCCGACGCCGCAAGACCGCCGGGCTGGTAGAGCCAGTCGAAGCGCCGGAACTCTATGATCTGCGCACAGCAGATGTGACCGATGATATTCGTTTCTGTGTGGAGATGGCGCGTTCGGTGGGTGGGCCGGTGCTGGAGCTTGGCGCGGGGACCGGGCGCGTGGCGCTTCCGCTGGCGCGTACTGGCCTGGTGGTGACCGGCCTGGAGACTTCGCGGCTGATGTTGCAGCGCGCCAAACTGAAGGCCGAGCAGCTTTCGAGCAAGCTGCATGTGGAGTGGGTGGAAGGCGACATCACCAATTTTTCGCTGGGCGGGCGCAAGTTTCGCCTGATTCTCGCGCCGTTTCACGTGCTGCAAGAACTGCGCGACCTCAACGAGATCGAACAGTGCCTGCGCTGTGTCGCTGAGCACCTGGAGCCAACCGGCAAGTTTGTGGTAATCGTACAGCCGCCCCGCTGGGACGCCCTGAAGGTCGAACGGCGCTTTCTGAAGACGGTTTATAACCCGCGCACCAACGAAATGGTCACCTGTTATCAAAGCCTGGAAGTGGACCCCATCTGGCAAAAGCTGCGCGGGGAATATGAGTACGAAATCTGGAACTTTCAAGGCCAGATGCGCCAGGTCGTTGCGCCGTTCGAGGGCAGTTATCTTACCTGCCCGGAGATGGCGCTGCTGCTGCGCGCCGCTGGCATGCAGATGGAGGCGGTCTTTGGCTCGTTCGAGCGCGATAAACTGACGGCGCACAGCAAACAGATGATCTTTGTGGCGCAGCCGCTGCCAGCAGCGCAGCCAGCGCTGCCTGCTCCGGCATCTTCGCGCGCCGCCAAGCAATCGGCAAAAGCGCCAGCCCTGGCGGCGGCCAGCGTGCCCGCCGCAGTGCCCGCGCCGTCCGCTGCCACCATCGTCTTACCTGAGTCGAAGGACAAGCCCGGGGCAGCGCCGGGTGCTCCGCAAAATACGGATGTAACCGCGCCCACCTTGCCCCAACTTCCCGCGCCGGACGCCTCGGGGAGTTCCAGCGCGGCAAGCAGCGCCCCGGCACAAGGCGTGCAGTCACCTCCTGCGCCGCCATCGAGCCGCCATACTGGCAGCCAGCGCAGGCATTCCAGACCTTCGCACTGATTCGGCGGCATACATCGAACTAGCAAGGAAACGATGATGGCAGAGTTGGCATCGCGGCGCTGTACGCCCTGTCGAGGCGATACGCCACCGCTGCAAGCCAGGGAGGTACAAACCATGTTGCAGGACGTTCCCGGATGGACGACGGATGCAGAAGGCAAGCTGACCCGCAACATCAAGCTTGCCAATTTCAAAGAGGCGCTGGCGCTGGTGAATAAGATTGGCGATCTGGCCGAGCAGGAGGGGCATCACCCCGATCTGACCATCCACTCCTGGAATCAGGTGCGGATTGACCTCTACACCCATTCCATCAAGGGGTTGTCGGAAAACGATTTTATTCTGGCGGCCAAGATCAATCAACTGCTGCCATAAATAGGCGACGCCGCCTCAAGGCAGCCGGAGATGAAGCTCCGGCGACGGTTCAAGCGTGCTTACAGGGAAAGGCTGGAGGTGACGCGCGTGCAACCTTCAAACAGGCCGCCGGGCGCTGCTGTCGGTATGGCAGCCCCGGAATTGGAGCCGACGGAGTGGGTGAACAGCCAGCCTTTCCGTCTGGCCGATTTGCGTGGGCGCGTGGCGTTGGTGGATTTCTGGACGTTTGATTGTGTCAACTGCCAGCGCGTGGTGCCTACCCTGGTGCAGTGGCACCAGACGTATGCCCCGCGCGGCCTGGTGATTGTGGGCGTGCATACACCGGAGTTTCGCCACGAGCGCGAACTGCTCAATGTCCGGGCAGCCATGCGGCAGTTTGGCATCGAGTATCCTGTGCTGCTGGATAATGACTTTGGCACCTGGCGTGCGTACCGCAATCGCGCCTGGCCGACGCTGTATCTGGTGGACAAGCGCGGGCTTATTCGTTATACTCATGTTGGTGAAGGGAGTTACGAACAGACCCGGCGAGCTATTGAGTCCTTGCTTGCCGAGCCAGCGTAAGGGGGACTTGAACTATGGCGATCAACCATTCGCCAGCGGCACTCTCGACGGGCACATTGGTCAATGAACGCTTTCGCGTGAAGAAGGTGCTGGGCTACGGTGGGTATGGGAACGTCTATCTGGTGGAAGACGAGATCGTCTTTCCGGGGAATCAGTACGCCCTCAAAGAGAGCCTGAGTTCCACCATTTCTGAGCAGAAGCAGTTTACCCGCGAGGCAGACTGGCTGAAAAAGCTGGAGCACCCCAATCTGCCGCGCGTGCTGGAGCAGTTCCAGTGGAATGGCCGTCCCTATTTTGTGATGGCCTACGTGGCTGGGGAAAACCTGGAAGATCGCGTGGACCGCATGGGTCCGCTGCCGGAAGATCAGGTGCTGGCGTGGATGACGCCTATCTGCGATGCGGTGATCTATCTGCATACGCAGCGGCGGCCCATCATTCACCGCGACATCAAGCCGGGCAATATTATTGTGAGCAAAGATGGTCGCCCCTGGCTGGTTGATTTTGGCATCGCCAAGGTGCTTCAGGGCGGCGGGGCGCGCAAGACGACCCGCGCGGCGCGGGCTGTCTCTGGCGGCTATTCTCCGCTGGAACAGTACACGCGCGGCGGCACTGACGCGCGTTCCGATGTGTATGCCCTGGGCGCGACGTTCTATCACCTGCTGACCGGCATTTGCCCGCCGGAAGCGCCTGATATCGCCTCGGGTGTGGCGCGGCTGCCTGATGCCCGCCAGGTACATCCCAAGATTTCGCGCCAGACCGATCAGGTCATTATGAAGGCCATGGCCCAGAAGCCAGAGGACCGCTATCAGTCGGTGCGCGAGCTGGTGGCGGACCTGACTGCCGGGCGTCCGTTCACGCTCAGCCCCAACGGCACGGCCTCTCAGCCGGTGGCGGCTGCCGTCAGAAACAAACGCGGCGCGCGGGCAGCCAAAAATGCGTCTGGTCCTCTGGCTCCGCTTCCAGCGGCATCCCAGGCAACTGCCGTGGCGGCTGTGCCAGTGGCCGCGCCACCGCCGCCCGCAACGCCCGCCCGCGCCCCCGCTGCTGTGGCGCGCCCCGATGCCACGATCATTGGCGCTCCGCAGCCGTCTCCGCTCCCCCCAACTTTGGTAGTGCCGCCAATTGCCGCCGCGAGTCTTGCTCCCCCGCAGCCAGTTCAGCCGTCACCGGTTCCAGCCCCGCTGCCCGCGTCGAAACAACAGCCAGCCAGACGGCGGCGTGTGGTGGTGGCCGGGCTGGTTGCCCTGGTGTGTGGTGTGGCTGTGCTGGCAACCATGGTGCTGACGGTCCTCGACCCGAATAATCAAAAGCATCTGCCCTTCTTCGTGCAGGGCTATGGGGACGTGATCGCGCTCCACGATGTGAGCCTGGATGCGCTGTTGACGCTGGTTCCGGTGGCTGCGTTGCTGCTGGTGATTCTTCCGCTCTTCAATTGGATAGGACGCCTCGGGCGCGCCTGGACATATACGTTCTTGTTGTTTGTGCCCTTGATCGGCCTGGCGCCCATCGTCATCTGGCTTGCCACCGGCCCGACCAACATCATCAACAGTGTCTTTGGGCACGGTTTCTTCGTTCCGCTGGTCCTCTTCGCGCTAAGCTGGGGAACATCGCTCGTGAGGGTCGTTCGTGGCTCATGAAATCCTCTTCACTCTATACAGCCCGTCTCAGGTGGCTGCTGCTGGTTGGTTCGTTGATGGTGCTGCTTGCTGCCTGCCAGCGCGCTGAGCAAGCTCCTCCGCCGCCGGTTCAGCACGACTTCAGCGGCTCGTTGTCCTTTGGCGGCCTGACCC
This sequence comes from Ktedonobacterales bacterium, assembly GCA_035307385.1. GTDB lineage: Bacteria > Chloroflexota > Ktedonobacteria > Ktedonobacterales > DATBGS01 > DATBHW01. Next base: position 40,900 of record DATGID010000032.1, read on the forward strand.
GCACCTATCAAGGGCATCTGCCAACATCCTATGAGAACGCTCACCTGCTGCCGCTGGTGCTGGCGCTGCATGGGCACGGCGGCGATGGGCAAGGCATGCTGAATCTGACTCACCTGAATACGATTGCGGATGAGCACGGCTTTATCGTCGTCTATCCAGATGGCTATCAAAAAAGCTGGGCCGATGGACGCGGCGTCACCGAAGCAGATCAGGCCCATGTCGATGACGTTGGCTTTCTTTCAGCGCTGATTGATACGCTGGCAAGCCAGTACAAGGTAGATCGCAGCAGGGTGTATGTGACCGGCATTTCCAACGGCGGCTTTATGTCGGAGCGCCTGGCCTGCGATCTCTCGAACAAGGTTGCCGCTGTGGCGACTGTGGCAGCGCCGCTGCCAGTGGGGCTGGCGGCAAGCTGCGCGCCAAAGCGCCCCGTGCCGTTTTTGCTGATGCAGGGCACGGCAGACCCATTGGTGCCTGTGCAGGGCGGGACCGTGCTGGGGGAACGAGGAACGGTGATTTCTGCCTCGGCGACGATCCAAAAATGGGTCGGCATCGATGGCTGTCCTTCGCCGCCAGCCACCGGCCAGGAGCCAGATACCGCCCATGATGGCACGCGCGTCAGCTATCAACTCTACAGCGGCTGCGGCGATAAGAGCGCGGTGGCGCTCTATCTGGTGGCGGGCGGCGGCCATACCTGGCCGGGTGGCCTTCAGTATTTGCCGGTCTCGCTGGTTGGCAAGACCAGCCAGGATATTGATGCCGGTGAGGTGATCTGGGCCTTCTTTCAGCCGCACAGGCTGGCCTGAGCGTGCACTCTAAGGGGCTTTCCAACCCGATTAGCCGTGCTGTTCGCCCAGCAGCCGGTGCAAGCGCCGGTCATTCCATTGGATGCCGATGCGATGAATTTGCTCGCCTCGGAAATGAAATAGGAGCACTCCAATCAAGTTCTGCCGCGTGCCATCAGGCGTGGGCCAGTGTGAGCTATAGCGCATCGCCCAGCCCTTTGGGCGAGGGTAGAACAACACCTCATCAAACGAGACATCCTGGTAGCGGGTCTGACTTTCCTGAAGATAGGCGATGAGCGCCGCTATCCCGCGTACCCTGATAGCCTTTGCTGCCAGGGTGCGCAGCGGCGGGTAATAGGTGATGTCTTCGGTGAGTAACTGCCTCAGCGCCTCCCGATTTCTGGTCTTCACCGCCTCCATAAACCGCTCCATAATGTGAAACTGCCGCTCCTGTTGTGGGGTAAGCGTCTGGTGCAGGCAGGCGTCGATTTCGGCCAACAGCAGGTCCAGGTCAAACGGTTTCTCGAGGAGAAAGGCGAAGCCTTGCCTTCTGGCTGCCTCGGGAGATATCTGCCAACCGGTCATCAAGCCAACCGGCGTGAGCAGCGAGTGTTGCAGCAAACGGCGCACCTGAGCAAATGAGCGCCTGGGGGTTTCCGCGAAGAGATCGGTCAGTACGAGATGAAACGTTTGCTCGTTCATGCGCTCCAGCGCCTGTTCGGGGGAAGACGCCAGCGATGGTTCATATCCCTCGCTTTTGAGAAAGGCAAAGAGCAGGTCGACAATGCCCTGGTCACGTTCGACGACTAAGATGCGTGGCAAGCCTGGTGCTGGAGATGGTATCAAGGCCGAACCGCTTTCCTGGGTGCGCCCGACACAGCGTCATGCCCTGCCATCGTCCCTTGGCCTCCCCAATAGTCCTATTCGCTTCGCAGCGTGTCAAGTGCGAGTGTACCACCTTCGGGTGAAGATATGGAGGAATTCAGGTTGCGTGCTGGTTAAGGTTTGGTGGAGATGACGTGTGCATCTTGCGCGGCGACGAAAGTCCTGGGGTGCGCGGCAGTGGTGATATACTGCTGCCGGGCGTGCGGCCCAGAAGGAGGAAACGATGACCACAGCAGGCCCGGAGACGGCGGCCATAGAATGTGTGGACCTCACCAAAGTCTATCATGGGCAAATTGCGGCGCTCAACGATCTGACGCTGACCGTGCCACGCGGCGCGGCCTTTGGGTTGCTGGGTGAAAACGGCGCGGGTAAGTCAACGCTGGTGCGGCTGCTGATGGGGTTTATCTTCCCCACGTCCGGGTTGGTGCGGGTGCTGGGCGAAAACGTGGTGGCGCGTGCCCATCCGCGCATCGGATATGTCCACGAGCGCCCCATCTTCGAGCCGCGTTTCACCGGACGCCACTATCTGCGCTATTTTGCCGAACTTTCCGGCTTTTGGGGTCGCGAGGGCCAGGCGCGCGTGCAGGCCGCGCTGGAGCAGGTGGGGCTGCGCGCCGTTGCCGACCGCCAGGTGGGCGGCTATTCCAAGGGCATGCTTCAGCGATTAGCAATCGCCCAGGCGCTGCTGACCGACCCTGAACTGCTGATTCTGGATGAAGTGACCAGCGGCATTGACGCGGGCAGCCAGTGGGAAATGCGCCGCATGATTGCTGAACTCTCCCGCCAGGGCAAGACGGTGCTGCTTTGCTCGCACTATATGGCCGAAGTGGAAGCACTGTGCGAGAAGGTTGCCATTCTGCGCCGGGGGCGACTCATTCTCTCTGGCGATGTATCGCACCTGCTGCGCCTGCGCGACGTGGTGGAGATCACGCTGGCAGGCGATCAGCAGGCGCAAGAGGTGATCGCCCGCCTGGGGCTGGCTGAGCAGGCGCTGGAGGCGCGCGAGAATCTGCTGCGCATCCCTGCCGCCGGGCAGCCTGCCGTGCTGGCCTCGCTGGTGCAGGCAGGCATCTCCATCCACTCGCTGCATCCGCTGACCCGAACGCTGGAAGAACTGTATGTCAGCGTGACCCGCGCCGACGAGGCATCGGACGCGCCAGACGAAGACGCCGCGCTGCTGGCGGGCGCCTCATCAGAAGGAGGCCAGGCATGAGCGCCGATCTTTCCACGCCGCTTTCGCCTTTGCCTGCAAAAACGCCTGCAAAGGGGATGTGGAGCGCCTTCTGGCATCTGCCCAGCGTGACGGTGGCGCGCTTCACCTTGCGCAGCTACGCGCGCAGCGGCTGGCTGTGGGGCGAGGTGGTCTTTGTGGTGCCGTTCTACCTGGTTTTCTGGTACTATTCGGGCACCGAAGACTATTTCTTCAGCACGGCCACGGTCGGGTTGTGTCTGCTGGGGCTGGTCGGCACGGCCATCATGACGCATCGGGCGATGAACGCCCGCGTCTATCTGCCGCTGGCCCGGCTGCCCTCGCGCGCCGCCTGCACACGCGGGCTGGTCCTGGCAACAGGCGCGCTGCGCATCTCCTTGTATCTGCTGCTGCTGGGGCTGGCGCTCGCTTTCAATAGCATCATCGCGCCGCGTCCAGCCGATATCGTGATTGGCTCGTTGGGCGTGGTTGCCAACGGCCTGGTCATTTCGACGCTGGTCGTCACGCTTTCCCCGCCGATGGCAACGCGCCTGATGCGCATCATCTTTCTGGCCTGGCTGGTGGTTGCGTTCGCGCCGCTGCCCGGCATCGATTGGCTGGCCGCGCTGTTCTCCGTGGCGCGGCTGCCCTTGCTGCCGCTGGCCGCCAATATTGGCCTGGGCACGACGCTCAATCCTGGCGTGGTTGGCCTCTGGCCCTTGCCAGTGACCGCGCTCTATATCGTCGGGCTGGCGCTCGCCGCCGATGCCGAGCTTGCGCGCCGCGATCTGATTCTGCACTGAACGAGAAGCAACCTCCGCGCCGTTGGGCATATTTACTGGTGAATGCGGGGAAAGAAGAAAAATGCGCCCCAAAAGCAGAAAACAAGGACGAGGAGAAGAGCAGCCACGATCAGCCACGCCCAGCGCGGCGGTGGCGGTTCCTCCCTGAACCGCTCGTCGCAGGGTGGGTTGGAGCCAGGCATGGCGCTCCTCCTTTCGAGGAGAAAGAGAACAGTCATCACTCTCATTACGTGCCTGCCTGGCTCACACTCTCAAAGAGACGGTGAGGGAAAAAGATGCGCTTACCAGCGGTTCTGCACCAGCGCGCGGATGTGTGTGTCGTAGACGGCGCGCACGCCTTGCATGGTCGCCTCACTCAGCGGCGGCAGCGCTCCGGCGCGGGCGTTGTCTGCGGCTTGCTGTGGGTCTTTCGCGCCGGGGATGGTCGTCGTCACTTCGGGGAACATCGTAATCCAGCGCAGGGCGAACTGTGCCATGGTCATGTCTGGCGGGGTGAGCGCGCGCAGTTCCTCGACGGCTTGCAACCCAGTCGCGTAATCGACGCCGGAAAATGTTTCGCCCTGGTCGAACGCCTCGCCGTGTCGGTTGAAGGTGCGGTGGTCCTGCGGCAGAAACTGCGTATCGGCGCGGAACTTGCCGGTCAGCAGGCCACTGGCAAGAGGCACACGTGCCAGGATGCCCACCTGGCGCTCGCGGGCGGCAGCGAAGAACTGTTCTGCCGGTTTCAGGCGAAACATGTTGAAGATGATCTGCACACTCTGAACGTTGGGGTGTTTGATGGCCCGCAGCGCCTCACCCACATATTCCACGCTGACGCCGTAAAAGCGCAGCTTGCCCTGCGCGACCAGATCGTCGAGGATGCCGAACACCTCATCCTGATCGTAGACCTCCGGCGGTGGGCAGTGCAGTTGCAGCAGATCGATGGCCTCCATCTGGAGGTTGCGCAGGCTGTCTTCCACGAAGCCGGTCAGGTTCTGGCGATTGTAGCCTGCCGCGACATGCGGATTGAGCCTTCGCCCGGCTTTGGTGGCGACGATCACCTCTTCCGAACGCTCGCGGCGTACCTGGCCGACCAGCCGCTCCGAATGTCCGCCGCCGTAGACATCGGCGGTATCGATGAAATTGACGCCCAGGTCGATGGCTTTGTGCAGCGCCGCCAGCGAGGTGGCATCGTCGGTTGGCCCCCAGACATCGCCGCCAATGCCCCAGGCCCCGAAGCCAATCGTTGATATCTTCCAGCCGGTACGTCCCAGCGCCCGATACTCCATGTGCTCTGTGCTCCTTGTGACTTACTGTGTTTCGTGAATAGTTGCCTCGCCCGCGATGATGGTGGGCGGCGTCTCGATGAGGTCAGCGATGTTGGCCTTGATCCACTTTGCCGCGGTGGTGGTCGATTGATAGGCCCCGGCCTGGTCGTCGAACATGGTGATGGTCATCAGCGTGTCGTTGAGGGTGTTCACCATATAGTATCCTCTGAAGCCGGGCGCGCTGCTGATGATGCTGATAAATCCTGCTTGAACTTTCTCTGAAATCTGATCGAATGCTCCTGGTTTGGTTTTGTAGAGTCGTACCACAGTATACATGTCTGCCCCCTCTTCCCAAAAAGATGTTCATCTGGTGAACAGCGTGAATAGCACATCGGATTCAGGCGAATCTGACGGAGTCACCGCGCAGCACGGTGCCGCCCCGCGCCACGCTGGCATAGACCCCCACACTGGGCAGCGCGCCATAGCCAGGGATGCTGACGCGGTTATGCTGGGCGACGGCGCGCAGGATGCCGGGATCGGCGGGCAGGTCGCCCTGCGCCAGCGTGGTCATCACGCAGCGCACGCACGGGCCGATGACCTCCAGGCGCACGTCGTCGCCCAGCGCCAGCGTGTGGTCCAGCCAGGCGCTTTCGGTAAAACCCTCGTCATCGTCGGCGCTCTGTACGACGATATTCGGGCGAAAGCGCTGCGCGGCGAATTGCCCCGCTGGATAGAGCGCTTGCAGCCGCTTGAGGGTGGCCGTCGCCAGCAGATGGATGACCGCGCCATCGAAGAACAGGCCGGGCATGGTGTTGCCGCCCAGCGCCTGTTCGGTGACGACTCCGCGATAGGGCATGCCCTCGATGTCGGCCCACTCTTCTTCCAGGCTGGCTTCGGGCGGCGGCGTTGCCATCAGGACCACATCGCGCCCAAGCGCGCCGGAAAGCAATTCGGTCAGGCTGTCCTGGGTGCTGGTGACGTAGGTGCCATCGGGAAGGATGATGTCCACAGCGGGCAGAGGCTGATTGAGGCGCGGCGGCCTGACATACGAAGCCTGGCACTCGAAAAGCCTGGCCCATTTGCGCGGATATTTAGCGCTGGCAACGTTGCCGCTGAAGAGATCGACGCAGGCATAGCCGCGATCTCCCAGCACGCCGCGTTCGGTGACTTCGGCGGCCTCCAATTCCTCGCCCAGCATCGATTTGACGGGATAGCGCCAGAGCGCGCCCACCGTGCCCAGTATCTGCTCTTCCGATGATGCCATCGCGCTGCCTCCAGCTTCGGGGAATGTTTGGCTCACTTCAGCATATCACCCCCGGCAACTCCTTCTGCTCCCATAGCTGTGCTTTTTGTGCTATGCTTGAGGAAATCTAATGCCGGAGAGGAATCCATGAAAGATCAAGAGATTTTGCTGCATATCGAGCAGTTGGTGAACGAGGAGCACGAGTTGATGGAGCGCTCGGAGCAGGACGGTGGCCTGGACGAAGCCGAGCACGCGCGCATGAAAGAGCTTGAGATCAGCTTAGATCAGTGCTGGGATTTGCTGCGCCAGCGCCGCGCGCGGCGCTCGGCGGGCCTGAACCCGGACGAGGCCGCTGTGCGCGACCCCAACATTGTCGAGCGCTATCAGCAGTAAGGGCGCTTGAGCTATCTGCCCGCCAGCCCTCCGGCTTTCGGCAGCGGGATGAGTTCGCGCCCATAGGCGCTGTTGATGACCAGCGCGGCTGACATGAGGAACGCGAGCGCCGCCGTGACAATGCCACAGTAGCCTCCCGCGACTCTGAGCCAGGTGGCTTGGGGCACGATGGCCCAGGCTCCCAAAAATGCGTGGGTCAGGGCCATCGTCAAGAGGACGGCGGCCAGCCCTGGATTTTGCCCCAACGCGGCCAGCCCCAGATAGAGCGAGATCAGGCTGAAGGTGAGGACAAAGACGCCATCAACCGCGCCCGCATTGCCGCCTCTGGCGACCTGTGGCACCAGCCCTACCAGCATCATCCACAGCAAGACCGCCCAGGAAGCGTTGAACGCGCCAAACGTGGCGAAGGTGGTCGCGGCCAGGGCGTTGCCGCGCCGGAAGGCCCACATGCCCGCCAGGAAAGACGCGGCGCCGCCAAAAATCAGCGCCACGGGGATAACGACGGCCAGGTTGGCAGGGCTGAACTGGAACCACCCGGCATATACAGTGCTGATCGTGAAGCGCGTGCTGGCAAAGCCGGCTAACCCCAGGGCCACCGGGTCAGCGATGGATGCTTGCGCGGACGCGCCCAGCGCCGCCGCGTCCTGTTGGGCAAGCGGGCCACGCACCAGCCCGGCGCGCGTCCAATACTCAGCGGGTGCCCCGGCAGGCGGCTGCCTGGGGGTCATGCGTTCCCGTTCCCGCTCTCTGCTGGCTTCTGGGCCTGCTGTTGCTCCGGCCATGAATGGATCAGTCCTTTCTGCTGCTGGGGTCTGGCGCTGAGCGCTTTAATGTCTCCTGAGAGAGCCTAGCATCACGCCTCTATCCACGTCTGTAGCCCGCGCTACCATCAGCCACGCTGGGCCGCCCGCCGTTGCTACAGTCTGGTGGGTATGCTATACTGCCGCCATAATCTTCTCAGGAGGGTTTTTGCTGCTCATGTCAACGCAGCCAGTAGTGATTCTTCCGTGGGTCAGCTAAGCGCACCCACTCACCATTGACCACAGGCAGCCGCTGCGCCACGACGCAGCGCGAGCCGGTTGGCACAGCTACAACGCCAACTGGCATTGAACCGTTGCCTCGTCTGGTGCAGGGTGCTCCCAACTGACGCTGTGGAAGAACACCGGCTTGCCAGGCGCGAGAGCAACATCTTCCTTTCCCCGCTCAGCTTCTTCCCTTGCTTCTTGTTCTGCCCACAACCTCTTCAGCGTTTCACGCGCGCTGCCCGGCGCTGGCCTGGGCGCGTGGCGTGTTGGGAGCGATACTGTATCCAGGCGCAGGCGACATGAGGAGAACATTATCATGTCTCGCAGGACATTTTTACGCCGCATCCGCACGCAGTCCCTGGATGACGCGCTGCTTCAGCGCTATCTGCTCAACTACCATCCGCGCGGCCTCTATGAACACCCGGAACAATTTCCCCGATTTTGCTCCCCGCGCCTGTTTGAAAATGATGCCCCGCTGGAGCTTGAGGTCGGCTGCGGCTCGGCGGAGTTCCTCTGCGCGCTGGCCGCGCAAGAGCCAGCCGTCAACTTTGTGGGCATCGACATCGCCCGCAAGCCGCTGGCAAAAGCGGTGGAGAACGCCACCGCGCTGGCGCTGGACAATATCCGCCTGATCTATGGCAACTTTGCCCAGATGTATCCGCTGCTGGAGCCGCGCTCGCTCCAGCGGGTCTATGTGCATTTCCCCGACCCAAATATGCGGCCCAAGTTTCGGAGCCGCCGCATCATCAGCCCCACCTTTCTGGATGCCATGCACGCGGCGCTGGTCCCAGGGGGCACGCTCAGCGTGATGACCGACCACGAGGCGTTCTTTCTGGAGATGCTGACCATCCTGGAGGCCGACTGCCGCTTCGAGAAGACCCACACAGAGCGCTATCTGGTGGGCTTCGAGCCAGCGGTGAAGTCGCGCTTCCAGCGCATCTGGGAGGGCCACGGCCTGCCGATCTTGCGCTGTGAACTGCGCAAGCGCTCTGCTGGCGGCTAAGGCCGAACGATTGGTCAATGACGGGTGAGGTGGGCTTCTGGGTGAGCGGGGCTGGTCTCTTCCAAAGAGACCAGTCCCGCTCGAGAGGTGTTCGCCAGCGACGCCGTACAGGAGTAGCACTCCTTCTCTCGCTCCAGGCGGCTCGCTGACTGACACTAATGCATTGCCGCTTGCTCGGCCTCCTGGAGTTCTGCGCCCAGCATCAGCAGCGAGCGAGGACGTACCATCCCCTGGGCCAGCACTACGACCCCTTGCTTATGCGCATTCTCCTTCAACTCCTGGAGCCAGCGATGCTCGATCACCGCGATAGCGCAGGCAGCCCCTGGCGGAAGGTCCTGAGCGGCATCGTAAATGCGCTCTTTGACTTCTTGCACCGACTCGCCGAACTCCAGCCCATCGAAGGTGCCCTTGCCGAACTCGCCGCCAGTTTTGCTGAACTCCATAGCGGCGCCCATCCCAATTAACGCCCGCGCGAGGGTGCCATAGCGCCGCTGCTCATCCTCGCTTAGACCGGAAAGCCGACCATGCTGTAGGGTGCCATCCTCAGCCTTCCGAATGTACGCCATATCAAGAACCCGAATGGCACCGCGCTCGCTCGCGGTGCGCAACTGCCGCACGACCTCTTTTTGCTGATCTTCCGTTCGCACGCCAAAGACAATGTACTGAATTGGTCCGTTAACAGCCATGTTGCTCTTTCCTCCATTGGTTCAATGTGTTGACGTTCCTCGACGACTGCGCGTTTCGAGCGTCTTCCTTGCCGCTGAGAGTTTGCCGAGAGCAGCATTTCCTCTTTCCGCCTGGCTTGACGACCTGGGAGTGCTCTCTCTTTCTTACCGACGCGGCAGAAATGACGCCCAGGAACGCACGGGAGGGCTAGAGTCGCAGTATCCAGACCAAACTCATTGTTGATGGACCTGCCCGCTTGATGGCTGTGGCATCGGCGGATAGTAGCATAGAACCAGGATGGCAAGAGGGCTACGCTAAATCGTAGCCCTCTTGCCATCCTGGTTCCTTATTTTGCCAGCCGTTCGGCAAGGGTGATGAAGGTGCGCACGGGGATGCCGCTCGCGCCTTTGTCGGCGTAGGGCTTGGCGCTGGGGAAGTCGTTGACGCCCGCGATGTCCAGGTGCGCCCATGGCGCGCCTTCGGCATAGCGGCCCAGGATGCGCGCTGCGCCGATGGAGCCAGCCTCGCGGCGGCTGACGCTCTGAAGCGTATCGGCAATGTCGCTTTTAATCAGGTCGTCGTAGTCCTCATCCATGGGCATGGTCCAGAAGCGTTCGCCCACCTCTTCGCCAATCGTTTGAATCTGATGGGCCAGCGCGTCGTCGTTGGCGAAGATGCCCGCTCGGACGCTGCCCAGCGCGATGACCATCGCTCCGGTGAGCGTGGCGGCGTCAACGATGGGCGACAGGTTATGCGCGCGCGCATAGGAGAGCGCGTCGGCCAGCACCAGGCGGCCTTCGGCGTCGGTGTTGATGATCTCGATGGTCTTGCCATTCATAGCGCGCAAGATGTCGCCGGGGCGATAGGCGTTGCCGCCCGGCATGTTCTCCGTCGCGGGCGCAAGCGCTGTCACGTTGATCTTGGGCTTGAGGTGCGCGATGGCTTGCATGGCGGCGATGACCGCTGCCGCGCCGCACATATCCATCTTCATATCTTCCATGCCAGCGGCGGGCTTGATGGAGATGCCGCCGGTATCGAAGGTGATGCCCTTGCCCACCAGCGCCAGGCCGGGCGCGCCGCCGGGGTCGCCCTTGTAGCGCAGGATGATGAACTTGGGCGGCTGCGCGCTGCCCTGGGCCACGCCCAGCAGGCAGCCCATACCGAGTTCCTGCATCTGCTCGCGCTCCAGAATCTCGCATTCCAGGCCGCAGCTTTCTGCCATGGCGCGCGAGCGATTGGCAAACTCGGTGGGCGTCAGGACGTTGGGCGGCTCGTTGCCCAGGTCACGGCAGAAGTTGACGGCCTCGGCAATGATGCGCCCGCGTTCGCTGCCCTGTGCCAGCGCCTGTTCGTCTGCGCCCAGCAGCGTCACCTGGTCGATGCGCTTGCCGTTGTCGTTGGTGTCGCTGCCGCTCTTGTACTTCTTGAACTCATAGAGGCCATAGAGCGCGCCTTCGGTCTGCGCTTCGGCGGCCTGGGCGGCATCGAGGCCGAGTTCCGGCCACCAGAAGGCCAGGGCCGCGTGGCGCGCCCCGGCTTTGCGGGCGGCGCGGCTTCCAGCAGCAGCGGCGCGGCGCAGCACCTCGAAGCTGAAGTCTTTGCGCGGGCCAAGCCCGACCAGCACAATGCGCGGCGTTTCCAGCTTGCCCAGCGTGTGGACGACGCTGGTCTCCAGCGCGCCGCCCGCCAGTTCGCCAGCGCGGCGCATGCTGGCGAGCGCGCCATCCAGCGCGGTGTCAAGCGCGGCGGCTGGCCCTTCCAGCGCGTCCGATTGGCTGCCCTTAAAGATGCCCACGACCACGGCGTCGGCGGCAGTGGAGGTCACAGCGGTGCTTGCGATGCGGATGTCCATAAGCAAATGCTCTCCTCTACAGCGGTAGAAATCTTGTGCTAAAGAAGATTATGGCGAATAGAGCGCATCGGTGTCAATCAAGCAGACTCCTCCTCTCAAGCGCCATCTGCCACGTTCCCTGCACCTTTGGACAGGGAAAGCTCTGGCCTTCTCTCCGATGGAGGATGCGCCTGGTCAGGCTAGATTCATATCGTCCAGGTTGTTGTGTCCTCAAAGCAGGTGTCCGCAGCGGAAAGCAGGATGAGATGAGTCAACAGATGATGCAGGCCATTCGCGTCCATCAGTTTGGCGGGCCAGAACGGCTCAAGCTGGAGCAGATTGCCTGTCCGATGCCCAGGGAGGGCGAGGTCTTGGTGCAGGTTTGCGCGGCAGGCGTCTTGCCAGCGGAGTGGAAACTGCGCCAGGGCTTCTTTCAGGGAACGATTCCGGTCGCCTTTCCCTATATCCCTGGCTCGGCGCTGGCTGGCATTGTGACGAAGGTTGGCCCCGGCGTGACCGCGTTTCAGAAAGGGCAGGCGCAAGCGCAGGAGCGCGGCATCCGCGCCATGAAAAACACGGCAGCGCTGCCCTTTCCCTCTCCCCACCTGTTGGAGACCATTGCTCATCTGATGGCAAACAGGCAGATTGCCACGGTCGTACAAAGAAGGTTTCCCTTGGCCGAGGCGTCCCAGGCGCACGAACTGAGCCAGACTGGTCATGGTCGCGGACGCATCATCCTGCACATCGCCGATTGAACGCAGCGCATGTTATGATGGCAGGGCCGACCTGCTTGCTCCAGTTAGCAAGCGGGTCGGCCCTATTATTCTAGTCGCGGGAGGTCATTTCGATGCGCGGGGCGAGGTCGCGGTCCAGGTAGATGCTTCCGACGCCGCAGGATTCGCAGGCATGGGGCATCTGGCCCAGGTGAATGGAGCCGCAGACCTGGCAGACCCAGCGGCTGACCATCATGCGGATGATGTCGGCGCGGGTGACCATGCCCAGCAGGCGATCACCGGCCATGACGGGCACGCGCTTGATATGCTTGCTGCTGAGAATCTGGGCAATCTCGTCAGTGGGGGTATCTTCCTGGACGCTGACGACGCGACGTGTCATAATCTTTTCGACGGTAGCGCCGGACCTGGTAAGAATATCGGCCTCGGTGACGATGCCGATGACCTGGCTGTCTTCATCAACCACCGGCATACCGCTGATGTGGTAGTCTGATAGATGCCGGGCGGCGTCCTGCACACTGGCCTGTGGGTGAATCGTAATCACATCGTGGGTCATGATGTCGCGTGCCTGCATAGAAAGTGTTCCTCCTTCACTGGATGAGCAACGCGAAAGCGGCTCGCGTAGCCTGGAGAACGTCCCCGTTGACGCTCTGCCTATGCCTATTGTACCTGATCGCTCCTGGCGCGTAAAGCGCTTTGCGCACCACCTGGGCAATCTGCCCTTCGGCCTTGATTCTCTGGTGTGCAAATCAAGTGCCAACGGCATAGGACATGCGTGTAGCTAGCGAGAGCCGCCAGAGGCATGATTGTTGCTGCACACCACACGCTCGCCGCGCGTTCGGTACGTGATTTGGCCGCAAACCCTGGCGTAATATCTTTCGTAGATGATACGCTGGGGTTTCCCAGGGGAAGATGCAATCGCAGAACGTTATCAGAAGAGAGTTTTCTACCATGCAAAGCAGAATGGCATGCGTATTCTTACTTCTCGGGTTGCTTGCGCTGGCCGGATGTGGCGGCAACGCGCAGGTTGCCCCCAAGCCTTCTCCCACTGTTCCCACAACCACGCCCACACCATCCGCGCCACCACCCTTGAGTCTCTATTTTAGCGCTTCGGCTCCCATTGCTTCGCAGCAGTCCACGCCGGTGACGGGAACACAGTCCACCGTTTCGGCGCTTGACGCTGTCAACGGCAGGCTGCGCTGGACCTATACCGCGGGGGCGCAAGTGCAAAACGTGCCGGTGGTAGATCAGGGCATCATCTATGTTGGCGCTGCTGACCAGAATATCTACGCGCTGCGCGCGGGCGATGGCAGCATGCTCTGGAAAGCTACTGTTGGCGGCGCGCCCAATGTGCTTCTGGTGCAGGATGGCGTGGTCTATGGCGATATTGACGAGATCAACGGCGGCCAGGTGACGCGCGGACCTATTTTTGCCCTGAACGCCAGCACTGGCGCGCTCGAATGGCGCTCGCCGGTTTCTGGCTCGTTCTATGGGCTGGTGGATGGCACAATCTACGCGACGACCGCCGATAACCTGCTCTACGCGCTCAAGCCCGCTGATGGCTCGGTGCTCTGGCAGTTCCCCATGAACTCGCCGTTTGATGGGCTGAAGGTGGCCCAGGGGCAGGTGTATGTGCTGGTTGCCGTGCGCACCAATGGGCTGTCGCGGGTGGTGCTGTATGTGCTGAATGCGACGAGCGGCACACTGCTCTGGCGCTATCCGTCTTCCTCGAAAGACTCGGAGAATCTGAGCCTGGTGGGCGCGCAAAACGGTCTGGTCTATGTCGTGTCCAGCCAGCAGCAAAATCTGGCTTCGCAGCCGCTGGCGCTGGCGCTGAACGCTGCCGATGGGTCGGTGCTCTGGCAATATAAAGCGAGCAGTCCCTCCACATCGTTCACTGCGACGACGCTCGACAGCAACAACCTCTATCTGGGCACAGATGGCGGCACGATGATCGCCTTGAACGCGGCGAAAGGCACCGTTACCTGGAAGACGAACGTCAGCAAGACAGCGATGAATCTTGATCTGATGACCAATGGCGTGCTGTATGTCACGGTGTCTGGCGAAGGCGTGACGGCGCTCGACCTCAGCGATGGCGGGATTCTGTGGCGCTATGCGTCGGCAGATTATGTGAGTCTCAGCAGCGCCCGCGCCGGGGTGCTCTACGGCTTTTCGATTTCCAGTTCCTTCGGCCCCGACAGCCATAACTACATCCTGGCGCTGCGCGCGGGCAATGGCGCGCTGCTGTGGCGCTACGATGCGGGGGCCAGTTCGATCTTTCCGGTGCTGAATTGAGCCGCCTGCCAGACTTGTTATCAAGAGTCGCCTTGGATATACTGAGGTGGTTTGACCGATGAGCGCGGGTGTTTACTGCCGCGTCGGGTTTTGGAAGCGAGGACCGAGGAAGCATGCAGATCGAAAAATCAGTAGTGATTGTCGGGGGTGGGCCTGCCGGGCTGTCCGCTGCGGAAGCGGTGGCGCGGCAGGGCGTGGATGTGGTGGTGTTGGAGCGCCAGGGCGAGATTGGCGCGCCCATCCATACCAGCGGTGGCAGCTTTATCGGCGACCTGAAGGCGCTGGGCATCCCCGACCGTCTCTATCATCCGGTTGGCACGGCGATCTTTCTGTCGCCCAACCGCGAAGCAGCCTTTCATTACCCCGAGCCGGTGGTCTGCATTCTGGATGTGCGCGGTCTCTACCAATATCTGGCCGAGCGCGCCATTGCGGCGGGCGCGCAGATCGAACTCAAGACCGTGGCCCAGACGCCCATCCTGGAAGATGGCAAGATGGTGGGCCTGACGGTGAAAGACCGCCTGGGCAACAACGTGCAGTATCGCGCCAGGGTGGTCATCGATGCCAGCGGCTTCTCGTCGATCATTGCCACGCGCGCCGGGCTGCACAAAAACTTCGAGCGCTACGGCTATGGCGCGGAATATGACCTGTACGCGCCCAACTATGACCAGGACCGCGTGTATCTCATTATGGGGTCGAAGATTGCGCCGTCCGGCTATGCCTGGCTCTTTCCTCGCGGCAATGGCCGGGTGCGCGTGGGTGTGGGCGTCATCAGGCCCGACGCCGACAGCGAAGATGCTCGTGTCTATCTCGATGAGATTGCCCAGCGCGTGCCCCAGCTTGCGCCGATGCTGGCGAGCGCCAGCCCAGTCGAATATCACACCGGCCTCTTTCCATCGGAAGCGCCGCCGGAAAAGATGATCTTGCCGGGCCTGGTTGCCACGGGCGACGCCGCGATGCAGGGGTCAACCTTGGTGGGCGAAGGCATTCGCTATGCCATCGGTGCCGGGCGCATCGCCGGGCGCGTGGTGGGCGAAGCGGTCAAGGCGGGCGATTGGTCGCCCAAAGCGCTGAGCCGCTACGAAGACGAATGGCGCGACACCTACCTGCGCGATCTGAAGATTGCTTATCAGATCAATCAGCGCATCGCGCGCTTCACTGATCGCCAATGGGACAAAGGGCTGGACCTGCTGAAAGCACTGACGCCCGCCCAGGCGGCCTTGCTGCTGAAAGGCGACTTTAGCCCGAAGATTTTCTTCAATCTGGTCACCAGGAACCCGTCGCTGGTGCGCACCTTCATGAAATATTCGCTGCAAGCGCTGCTGCCGGGCAAAGAGGCCAAAGCGGACCAGCAGCCCGCGTCGGTTGCGCCCACCCCAGAGGGTGCGTAGGGCATGTTCAACTATCGCGCAGTGGATACGCGAGCGCTTGTGACTGTCGCTCCTGAAGGCGGGCGCGAGGCGGTGCGCCTTGCCCGAAGCAAACGCATTGCCACGTTTCGGCGCGATCATCTTTAGGCATTGCTCGCGGGCGGCTCTTGCCCCTTTGCGTACTGCGAGACGGCGTCAACGATGGTTTCTTTGATGTCGGAGGATGCTGGCTGCGCGGTATTGGGCAAGATCATCGAGTGCATCATATTCAGCAGGAACTTATCAACCGGATGTGTCACGCTCGGATGCTCTGGCTTGGGTACAGACTGAAAGAGATCATCCAGCAAATCCTTCATAATCTTGAAGAACACGCGTAGGGCAAAGACGATCCCCAGTACAAAGACGATAAAGAGCAAGACAAACGAGATCAGCAGCGAGAGGGCAATGGCCCCCGCGCTGGACCAGGCGAGATGGACAGCGCCCGCATTATGTAGGAAAACAATGGTGACGATGGTGACGATTAGCGCGCCAACGCCAGGAATGCCCAGCGCGGAGCCAATAATCGGCCCTCGCCAGTTCCGCTGTTTCTGTTGCGGATTTTCGCTCATGGTAACGCCCCTTATCTATAAACTATGATGAAATCTCTAGCTCAAGGATACAGTATCTGGCAAGCCAGGTAAAGAGGGAAGAGACAGGTTCATATGAGCAAGCGCGCTGGTTGCGCTTCCTGCCGCCGATGGGGTATAATATCAGCGTCCTCTCTGGGGCTGTAGCTCAGGGGATAGAGCAACGGTTTCCTAAACCGTGTGTCGCAGGTTCGATTCCTGTCAGCCCCACCAATCCGCACTCCGCCTCTTTATCACTTCCCTCGCTTCTTCCTTGGCGGCGGCGATTGCCAGGCAAGCGTACCTGGCAATCGTAATATAGAACAAGCGCATACGTCCGCCCCATGTCGTATGCCTCGTCGATGATCGTCCCAACAGTGAAGGAGGGCGAAGTCCCCATGGCAACCGAAGCTTCCACCGCGACGAAAGCAACGCTGCGCTCCAATGCCATTGGCCTTCCTGGTGTCCTGTTCCAGTCCATCACTACGATGGCCCCCGCGTCTGCCGTTGCCTTCAGCCTTGGCGCGGCCATCCCCTATGCTGGCGGCGCGCTGCCGCTGACCGTTTTCCTGGCTCTCATCGTCTGTTCACTCATCGCGCTAAACATTGGCAGTCTGGCGAAGCATCTGCCCTCGGCTGGCGGCTACTTCACCTATGTCAGCCGCAGTTTGGGCGTCAGCCTGGGCTGGATGACCGGCTGGTTCTTCGGCCTGACGTACCTGCTGATTGTGCCCTTGCAACTGCTGGTGCTTGGCCCGGTGGCCGATAGTTTCACCCAGCAGTATTTCGGCTTTTCCTGGGGGTGGGCACCCTGGGCGGTGATCTTTGCCGTCATCATCTTTGTTCTTACCTACTTCGGCATCAAGATTTCGGCGGATGCCTCGGTCATTCTGGGCTGCATTGAAATTGGCGTCTTTGTTGTGCTGGCAATCTGGCTGATCGTCAGCGCGGGCAGCAGCAACACTGCCGCCGCCTTCAATCCGGCTTCGAGCGTGGAAACCGGCCTGGGCGGTTGGCAAGGCATTCTGCACGGCGTCATCTTCGCCTTCCTGGCGTTTGCGGGCTTTGAATCGTCCGCGCCGCTGGCCGAGGAAGCGCATAACCCACGCCGCACGGTGCCGCGCGCCATCCTCTTTGCCACCATCTCCATCGGCATCTTTTATGTGCTCTGCTCGTATGCTGGTGTGGTCGGCTGGGGCATCAATAATCTGGGCACCTATGGCGCACCCCCCAATCATACGGACCCCTGGGGCGAGATGGCCCAGCGCGTCTGGGGCGCGTTCGATATTATTGTGATTATCGCTATCCTGAACAGCGCGCTGGCGAACTCCAACGCGGGCGTCAACGCCGCTTCGCGTGTGCTCTACGCGATGGGGCGCGTGCGTTCCCTGCCCGGTCCGCTGGCGCACATCAGCAAGCGCTTCCGCACGCCCGATGTTGCCATCATCCTGACCATGATGGTGGGCATTGCCTTCGCGCTCTGGCCCGGCGAAGTGTATGGCACAGGAAATGGCTTCGCGCTGCTGGGCACCATCATCACTATTCTCATCCTGCTTGTCTATATGGCGACATGTATCGCCGTGCCATTCTTCTATCTGCGCGAGCATCGGGAAGAGTTCAGCATCTTGCGCCATATCGTGCTGCCCATCGTTCCGGCGATCATCTTGATCTTCCCCATTTACGCGCAGTTTGTCCCGGCCCCGCTGTTCCCGCTCAATCTGGCTGCCCCGATTTGCGCCGGGTGGCTGGTGCTGGGCATCTTGTTCATCGTGTTCTTGAAACTGCGCGCGCCCCAGGCGCTGGCGCAGAGCGATAAGATTTTTGTCGAGGAGTAAGACACGGCCAGAGGCGCGCCGCTTGATGTGACGCGCCTCTGGCTCTGGCAGAAAGGATTTGCTCTATGCGCTCTCTTGGGTCTAGCATCCATGTTACGCGCGACCAGTGGCACCTGGCCTGGGATCATTCGATTCCGCCGATCTATCGCGTGCAATCCGGCGATGTGATCGAGTTTGATTTGCTGGAAGCGTCGTGCGGGCAGATCGTGGCTGACTCCACGCTGGACGCGATCAAGACGCTGGATTTCAGCCGCGTCGATCAGGTGAATGGGCCAATCTATGTGGAAGGGGCCGAGCCAGGCGACACCCTCCAGATCGATCTGCTGGATTTGCAACCGGCTGATTGGGGCTGGACGGCGATCATTCCGGGGTTTGGGCTGCTGGCCGACGAGTTCCCCGAACCGGCCCTGAAAATCTGGCGGCTGGCTGATGGCTATGGCGAGTTTGCCCCGGGCATTCGCATCCCCCTGGAGCCGTTCTGCGGCGAAATTGGCCTGGCTCCTGGCGAACCGGGCGCGCTTTCGACGATTCCGCCCTATCGCCACGGCGGCAATATGGATACCAAGCACCTGACTAAAGGCACGACGCTCTATCTGCCCATCGAAGCGCCCGGCGCGCTCTATTCGATGGGCGATGGGCACGCCGCGCAGGGCGATGGCGAAGTCTGCGGCACGGCGATTGAAACGCCAATGCGCGCCACCGTGCGCCTGACGCTGCGCAAAGATTTGCGCATCCCCGAGCCGCAGTTCTTGACGGGCGGCCCGCTGGCCCAGCGCACCAATACCGCCCCCTATTATGGCGTCGATGGCATCGCGCCCGATCTGCTGGAGGCAGCGCGCAAGGCTATTCGCCACATGATCGAGCACATGCAGCGCACGTACAGCCTGTCGCGCTCCGACGCCTATATGCTGTGCAGTGTCGCGGTTGATCTCAAGATTTCGGAAGTGGTGGACGCGCCCAACTGGGTGGTCAGCGCCTTCCTTCCGCAGAGCATTTTTGCTAAGGAGTAACCGCTATTTCCAGCGGGACCGGTGTATCATTTGCCTCTGGCTCCGCAGGGCTGCGCCAATCGAGGAAGCGCTGCAACTCCTCGCGCAGCATCTCGCGCGCCCGCGCCGCCTTGTAGCGTCGTCGCCACACGTGATACACCTGTCCCACATGCTCGCATGCCGCCAACACCGCCGCTACCCAGGCCCCCTGCCCTAGCTCACTGGGCGAAAGCTGCACCAACCGCAGCAGGCGTTCCACCTCCATGCCCAGCATCCAGCGCTGCATCTCTTCACTTAGCCGCCCCAGGCAGCGCCCATAGCGCAGCAGGTTCGTTTCGTGCCAGTCGGGTTCAGACTCGCGGCCAAAGCTATACGGGTCCAGGGTGATATGTTCCTCCAGCCAGGCGGCGCGCTCAGCCACAGCTTGGCCCACCACCCGCTGCACCCACAGCGGCCTGAGCCAGCCAGGGACAACAGGGATAGGTGCATCAGCGGGGAACTGGTCC
Organism: Ktedonobacterales bacterium; assembly: GCA_035307385.1. GTDB lineage: Bacteria > Chloroflexota > Ktedonobacteria > Ktedonobacterales > DATBGS01 > DATBHW01. The sequence continues at coordinate 60,298 of DATGID010000032.1, forward strand.
GGGTCGGCCTGCCAGGACAAGGCCGCGCGCAGCGGCGCGGACCACGGCAAACGCCAGAAAAGCGACCGATAGCAGGTCTGATAGCGCATGGGGGCATCTCCTCTTTTCATCTCAGCTTGCGCCAGAGACGAAACGGCCATCCCCTGCCGCGTGGATCGGAGGCACACACTGACCGGAGGCACGGGAGGGAACAGGCTGCTGGTCTGTTCCCTCCCGGCGCGCCGGGAAACAGTTCGCCTCCCCGCGAGGAGATGGCCGCTGGGAGAAATGGCACGCTGTCCCATGATAGGATAGAATGCCCCCAGCCCCATTTCCCTGACTAGCGCAGGGGTGAGGTGAGCGCTGCCGCTGGTCCTTTTTACCAGCGGTGGCGCGTGGTACCGTTTCATGCCAAGGTGCAAGGCGTCATTGACGCCGAATCATACGAAGAGTATAGCGCTTGCTGCCTGAACTGTCAAGAGCCGCGCTGGACGAGGGAAAAACGCTAGATAGAGCATTGGTATAGATCGTGCGAGTCCTATTCAGGCTATTGGATGTCCAACACTGGACGCACCGGAAGCGAGGATGAACGATGAATGTCTGGCAAAGCCTGCCCGATTCTCTGGAGAGCTTCACCGTGCTAAAAACGTTCAGGTCACGCCGAAAACACCAAGTAGACTTATACATTCCCGACCGGGGCAATCCCCGCGTTGTCATCAAAGGGCCAGAAGGAGACCGCGCCGATATTCACTTCGAGTGGTTCGAGCGCGAGCAGGCCACCAAAGTGGCCGAAATGATTGCCGCCGGATTCAGCGCGAAAGAAACCAGCACCACCAAAGATCGCCCCACATGAGATACTGAGGCAGTTTGAACAACTGCTCAGCCTGACAAACTCACTTCCCCACCACTGCCAGCGCGCTCACGACGGAATAGACGATCAGCGCCTGCGCCGGGCCATAGGTCAGCCAGATCACGTCGCCAATCAGCGGGAAGTGGCGCTGGTTAAATAACTGCGCCGCCAGGATGAGATCGCTGAGCAGGAAGAGCGCCGCGCCGATGGCAAGCGGGATAAACGCCGGAGCTTGCAGCGCCAGGCCGGTGGCAACGCCAGCGGTGCTTGCCAGCAAGAGCGCGTAGGGCAGCGCGGCGCGATGCAGGATGGTCTGTTTGCTGCCGCGAAAGACGACGAGATACCACAGGGCCAGGCCAATCAGCAGCCAGATCAGCCACGCCGCCCAGCGTGGAGCGGGCGCGTCAAGCTGCCCTTGATTGCCAAAGAGCAGCAGCCCGATGATATAGGCGATGTGCCCCAGGCCAAAGGCGGCGATGCCGCCCAGCACCGGCTGCGGCAGGGGCAGCGCTTCCGCCAGAAAGAGATCGCCCAGACAGCCCAACGTCATGCCGAGGGCAAGGCACAGACCCAGCGCGCTGACTGCTGTGCCCAGGGTGAACACGTACCAACTCCAGGCGGCGGCGACCAGCGCCAGCGAAGAGCCAATGCGTGTCCAGGTGGGCATGCGCCGGGTGCGCTCCTCGTTTGGCGTGCCAAAGGCAAAGCCGCCAAAGAGCAGCAGCGCCCAGATGACGAGCAGGCCGAGCAGCCAGAACTGCTGCGCCGGGTTGGCAAGATGCATCAACATACCTCCGCCCGACTCAGGCGCTTGTGTTCAGGTTCTCGCCAGAGGAAATGCTGTGTGAATACTTCTTTCTTCGTCTTTTTCGTGTCCGCTGCCCTTTTCTTCTTCAGGAGGGTGTGGAAACTGGATAGGCTACAATTGAACCTCTGTGCCCAGCCCCAGCGCTCGCGCCCGCTGGACGGCAAGCTGCGCGACAGCAACATCTTGCACCGCATTGCCCACCGATTTGAAGAAAGTAATCTGTGCGTCGTCGGTGCGCCCGGCGATGCGCTCGACGACCAGTTCGCCCAGTTCGCCAATGATGTGGCCTTCGTCGATCAAGCCTTGCGCGCGGGGAGTAATCAGGTCGCCCGCCTCAGACCAGGCGGCGCGGCGCTCATCGACGACGACACGCGCCCGCGCCACGCTGGCTGCCGGAACCTCTTGCATCGTCGGGCGATACGCGCCGACGCCGTTGATATGCGTGCCTGGGCGCAGGTCGGCGTCGTCAAAGAGCGGCGTGGGTGATGCCGTCGCGCAGCAGATCACATCGGCCTCGCGCAGCGCCTCCGCTGCCGAGGCGGCCACGCGCACATCAGCCGGGATGGGCGACCCGAAGGCGCGCAGTTGCTCGGCCAGGCGTTCGGCGCGCGCGGGCGTGCGATTCACCAGCCAGACGCGCTCGATGGGCCGCGCCTCGCAGACCGCCCACGCCTGAGGGAGCGCCTGCGCGCCCGCGCCAAAGAGCGCCAGCGTTCGCGCGTCCTGGCGCGCCAGCAGCCGCGTGGCAACGCCCGACGCCGCGCCGGTGCGCAGAGCGGTTAGCCAGCCGCCATCCATCAGCGCCAGCGGCAGCCCGTTTTTGGCATCGAAAAGCATGACCAGCGCGTTGATCGAGGGCGTTTGATAGCGTTCCGGGTTCTGCAAAAAGAGCGTAAGCAGCTTCACGCCCAGCGCGCCGCTGCCAGACAGATAGGCGGGCATTACCAGAAACACCCCCTCCACTGGTGGCACATTCACATGCGGGCGCAAAGGCACGTCGGCCTGCTGATTGGAAAGCTGCGCGAAGGCGCTGGCGACGGCATCCATGGCGTCGCTCATGGGCACGGCGCGGCGCACGTCGTCGGCACTGAGAATGAGCATGACGGCCTCCTCATGGGTAGGATTACGGGTATCTCAGCGATGCGGCTTACGCAAAAACTCCAGCATAAAGCCGCCGCCGATAATGGCCGAGCCGATCAGCACGCTCCAGGCCAGGCGGCGGGCGGAGCGGTTCACGCTTTTGATGGCTTCGTCCAACTGATCGACCTCCAGCCGCAGCGTGATCTGATCGTTGGCGAGCTTATCCAGAATCGTATCCGCGCGCCGGGGCGAGTTCTCGAAGAGGTGCTTCATATCCAGCACCCAGGCAAAGACCCGCCCGCCGGAAAGCTGGCCGCCCACGCGCTTTTCCATTACCTTGAGCATATATTCGCGGATAAGCTGCACCGGGTCCAGTTCAGGCGAGAGCGCACGGATGGTGCCATCCAGATTGAGCATCGCCTTGCCCAGCAGCGTCATGGACGTGGGCACGGGAGCGTGGTGCCGCTGCGACAAACGGGTCAGGTCAAGCAAGGCTGTGCCCAGGGCCATGCGCCCGCCGCTCATATCGTGGTAGCGGCTGACCAGGGCCGAAACATCCTGGGTGAAGGCGCGGCGGTCAAGGTTCTTGGGAACATCCATCATCTCCAGATAGGTATCGGCGACGCGCTCGCCCAGGCGCTCGGCAAAGGCCAGCAGCAGCAGGATGATGTGATCTTTCTGGCCGGAATCGAAGCGCCCCACCATGCCGAAATCCATTAGCGCCAGGTGGCCGTCGTCGGTCAAGAAGATGTTGCCGGGGTGCGGGTCGCAGTGAAACACGCCGTCGATAACGATCTGCTTCAGATAGGCTGCCAGCAGTTCTTTGGCGATGGGGCGCGTATCTGTCTGCTGCAACTCGGAACGGCTGATGTCCGCCAGATGCCGACCCCGCACAAAGCTGAGCGTCAGCACGCGGCGCGAGGTGTAGTCGCTGTAGACGGTGGGCGTGGTCAGGCTCTCAAATTCGGCGATCTGGCGGCTAATCAGGTGCGTGTTTTCGGCCTCCTGGCGGAAGTCGAGTTCCTGGCTCAAGCTGTGTTCCAGTTCGGTGACAATCTGCGTCAGCCCATAGCGCCCGCCAAACGCGGTATATTTCGTGGCAAAGCGCGCCAGTTCGTGCATGACCTCGATATCGATCTCGATCTGATTGCGCACGCCGGGCCGCTGCACCTTGACGGCTACCTCGGTGCCATCGTGCAAGACGGCGCGATGCACCTGCGCCAGCGACGCGGTGGCGAGCGGCTCGCGATCAAACTCCGCGAAGAGTTCATCCACTGACGCGCCTAGTTCGCTTTCGATGATGGCGATAATTTTCTCGGACGGAACCGGGGCGATAGTATCTTGCAGCCGCCCCAGGGCGGCCACATAGGAGGGCGGCAGCACATCCGGGCGCGTGCTGAGCAGTTGGCCCATCTTAATCCAGGTTGGCCCCAACTCTTCCAGGGCGCTGGTCAGGTCTTCGGCGTGGTCATCATCGGCAATCAAATGCCCATCCTGTCCCGGCTCCTCGTCTTCGTCTTCGTGCCGATGGGCCATTATAAACTGGGCAGCCACATGATGCAGTTCGTGCTTGCGCATCACCTGGTAAATCTCCAGGTAGCGCTCCGGGTGGCGCGAAAAGCGCCGGGTGAGGAAGTTGCCCGATGAGGTCAGACTCACATGATTTTTGAGCTTTGCCATAGCGCTCTGCGGCAGTAGTCTATGCCGCCCTCCCTTCTCTACGAACGAACCATGCGCGCTTCCTGCTTTCTTCTTACAAGTCCACCATGCTATACCCATTGAAAAGACATATAGATGTATTGACTGGCGCTCACTATCACAGTTTCACCAGTGAAGGCCCAATATCCTGAAGCCTGGGGCAGCCCGCCAGGCGCATCGCCAGGTCAAGCTCTTCGCGCAGCAGTTCCAGCACCTCATAGACGCCTTCCGGCCCTTTGGCCGCCAGCCCCCAGAGGATGGGGCGGCCCACCAGCACCGCTCGCGCGCCAAGCGCCAGCGCTTTCAAGACATCCGTGCCACGGCGCACGCCGCCATCAACGTACACCTCGCAGCGCCCGGCCACAGCCTCGACAATCTCTGGCAGCGCTTCGATGGAGGGAATCGCGCTGTCGAGTTGCCGCCCGCCGTGGTTCGAGACGATGATGCCATCTATCCCATGCTCCAGCGCCAGCAGGGCATCTTCCGCTGTCAGCAGGCCCTTGAGCAGGATAGGCAGCGATGTCAGCGAACGCAGCCAGGTCAGGTCTGCCCAGGTGACCGAGGCGTAGACCTTGGTGAGCGTATAATTGACGAGGTTTGCCCTGGAAAGGTGAGGCGGAAGTTCATAGCCGCTCTTGATGGCGCGCTCTTTGTGTCCAAAGCGTGCCAAATCGACGGTAACGACCAGCGCGCGATAGCCGGAGCGCTCCGCGCGTCGCACTAAATCTTCTGCTGTCGCGCGATCATAGAAGTACAGTTGGAACCAGAGCGGCCCGCTCGCTGCCTGGGCCACATCTTCCAGGCTGCGCGTGGCCGACGTGCTGACGACCATCAACGTCTCTGCCCGCCCGACGGCCTGCGCCGTGGCGCATTCGCCTTCGGGATGCGCCAGGCAGTGGTCGGCGGTGGGCGCCACCAGGATGGGCATGCTGACCGGCGTGCCCAGCGCCGTGGTGCTCATCTCGCAGGTTTCGACATCGACGAGCATGCGCGGGCGCAAGCGGATGCGCTCGAAGGCGGCGCGGTTGGCGCGCAGCGTTACCTCGTCGTCGCTGCCGCTCTGGTAGAAGGCCCAGGCGCTCGGCTCCATCCGTTCCTGGGCCAGCGCTTCATAGTCAAATACATTGATCAGGCTCACGGCGAAGTTCCTTTCTTAACCTGGGCTGCCGGGACAAACTCATACCGCATCGAGGACTTCTTCACAGCGCCAATCTCGAAATGCGGCGACCAGGCACTGCATCTTGGGCCACCAATAATCTTTGCGCGAGCCATCAGCGCCATCCTGCACCGGCATCAGCAGCCAGAAGATCAGGCCAGTTTGATAGTCGGTCACCAGGTCATCCCAGGCGTAATCGTTCACGCCGTGGGCCTGCAAGGCTGCGTGATAGCGGCGCAGCGTGGCAACTTCGCGCTGGTCTTCGTGGCGCTGCTCCGGCGTCCAGAAGGGGGCGCAGAGGTTGGCGAGATCATAGCCGCCGATCTCGAACTCTGGCGATTGCCAGTCCAGGATATAGGTGGGACCGCTGGCGGGAGGCTTCGGGCAGAGGAAGTTCGCAAAGTAGGCGTCGCCGTGGATGAGGGTCAGGCGCTGCCTGGCGCGAAAGCGCGGCTCCAGATACCGCTCCCAGTGCTGGGGCAGGCGCGCCAGCACACGCTCGTAGAGGGCGCGCAGTTCATCGGGGAACCAGCCGCCCTCCTGGGCCATCAGGCGCTTCCAGGAGGTGGTGCGGCGTTGCAGGTACTGCTCGAAGCGGTCCCGCGTGCGCGACCAATAGCCGATGATGAACCGGTCGGTTTCCAGCAGCGGATGCTCCCACCAATAGGCGTGCAACCGTGCCAGCGCCTCAACCACTGCTGCGAGGTCGGCGGCAGAAGGAACGTTCTCAACCAGGCCGATTTGCTGCTCGCGTGTGAGGGGTGGTCGATGCGTGGCCGAAAGGTCGCGCAGCAGCAGGTAAGAATCGCCGCTTGCCTCATCATAGACGGCGGCATAGCACGGCACGATGATGCCGGGATGGTCTGGCAGTGTGGAGACCAGCGTGTAGAACTGTACCTCGTCTGCCCCATCCTCACTGCCTCGATCTGTTGCGATGTTGCGTTTCAGGATAAGCCTGGTGGGGGCCTCAGGAGTGGCATCGGCAGAATATTGCACGAACAGACGGCTGGTCGCGGAGTTGAAAGCATTGATCTGTTCGCTTTCAACGTTCGTCACGGTTCCTTGCCGGAGCACGCCTGACTGGCGCAGAACGGCGGTGAGCCAGTCAGGCGTGATGGGATCGACCAGGGCAAGTGTGGCTAGCATGTTTCATTTCCTGACGTAGAGAACCATTTCAACGCAGTGCATTACCGCATGCTATTGTAACATTGCTGACTATCCAGCCGCCCTCTTTTCCAGAAAAATGGGCCAGACATGAGCGCCACCGCTCATGTCTGGCCCATTGGCCGAGCAGCGTCTAGCTGCTGCTGCCAGTGCTGCCGCCCAGGTCTTCTTTAAGAAGCTGGGTCATCTGGTGCAGATCGTTTGCCGCGCCTTGCAGGTCAAGGCGGGCTGTCTTCAAGTCTTGATGATAGGTTTTGAGGGTGCTGTTGGTTCCGGGATAGTTGGCCGGGACCAGGCTGGGAATCAATCCCTGCGCGCCTTTCATGTTGGTGGAGGCGTCATTGAGCTTGTTCATATAGTCTTGGTCGAGCGTCTTGATCTGGCCGATGTTCTTGCCGTTTTGATCTTTCTGGATCAGAGCGTCAATCGTGACCTCGGCGTCGGTCATGCGCTGGCTCGCGTTCTGCTCGTGGAACAGTTCGATTTCGCCATAGTCGCGCGGCAGCACCACCGCATAGATGCGGAACTGCACATAGATGTTCTTGACATCGGCCAGCGCCGGTTTGATGGCGGTCTCGGCATCAAGCTGCTTCTTGAGCGCGTTCAGGCCGTTCTCGTTGGAGTTCGCGTCGTTGACGATGATGTCTTGTTGCTGCCCGGTGAGGGCCTTGTTGTTCTTGGCGTCGGTCTTCAGCTTCTCCAGCGCGGTCAGCCGCTCCTGGATGCGCTGGTTGCCGAACTGCTGAACGCAGGACACCGTTGTGCACGAAGCAGCGTCAGCCACAGGAGCAGCCGCGGCGGCAATGCCGAACAGGCTGAGCGCGCCCACCAGGGCCAGCGACAGCGCGGCCAGATGCCGTGAGCAAAAATTCTTGAAGTTCTTCATGGCTGGGTCTCCTGATCATTTCCAAAGTTTTGATTGGCGTTTTGGTCATCGTTGTTCAAATTATTGGCGTCATTCTGATTTTGTTGATCCACCTGCTGAAGATGCTGAAGCTCAGAACTGGTGGAGCTTCCGCCCGCGCTGCTGGTGCTGGTGGGGTTCTGGCTGGAAGTGCTGGTGTTCTGATTGCTGGATGTGTTGCCGGTGTTCGCGCCCCGGGCGCAGCCCCCCAGGGCGAGCACCACGACCAGCGCCAGCACGATCAGCGGAAGCCAGAAACGTGCGCGCTTGCTGATGGTCTGCATGCATAGACTCCTTACATACAATCATTGCTCAGATAGCCTCTGAACGCTTCGTCTCACCCGCGCTCAGATATGGAAAATCATTCTGATCGCGTTTCTGCTCTGAAGATATACCGACGAGCTAAGAGCAGCTTGAACTGTGGCTTAAAAGTTCCTGAGAAGAAATCAGGCTTTTAAAGAGAGCGTCCCCTGGGACTCCACTGAAGTCCCAGGGGACGCTCTCTTTAAAAACGGCTGTTTGAGAAGGCTCTATAGCGTAATCACCTGATCGGGTGGATTTCCGGCCAGCGCAGCATAGAGATCGGGGAAGCAGCCGACCTGCACACCTTCGACCGTGTTTGTGGGTCGGCAGGCGCCAATTGCGCCTTCGGCCAGCCCGCGCTCCAGCGCGCATTGATCGCAGAGCATCAGCAGGATGTTCTGCTCTTTGGCGACGCGGGCCAGCCGCTCGCCCAGCGGGTCACCCGCGCGCAGGGCATATGTGTTGTCGTCGAAGAACATCATACCAACGACTTCTGCGCCGTGTCGATGCTGTTCCAACTGCGGCAAGATCATTCGGCCCAATTTGTAGCTGACGGTGTGGCCGGAGGTGCTGAAGATATAGGCGACTTTCATGAGATTTTGGGCGCGGATACCCACTGCCTTCAGGCGTGGGAGGAAGCGCCCCCTCCTTTCGTGTGTTGACAACCAGACTTGTCTGTAGTATACTGCTCTTATGAGCGAAACACTCATTAGAACTATCTGTATCAAACTGGATGTTGACGGCCACGAAGCCAGTCTTGCGGCTACCCAGAAAGCCTTTAACGAAGCGGCTACCTGGATAGCTGACATCTGCTGGCACGAAGGCATCACCAATACCAATACCGCCCACCATCGCGTCTATGGCGAGACCCGCACGCGCTTTGGGTTGGGCGCGCAGTTGGCCGTCTGCGCCAGGGCCAAAGCCGTAGAGGCCATCAAAGCCGTCAAGAAGCAAAGCAAAGAAAGCTGCCCCGCCTTTGGCCCGCGTGGCTCTATCCGCTATGACGCCCGCACCTATCGCCTGATGAGTCTGGACCGGGTGTCGCTCAATACCCTCACTGGTCGCGTGGTCTGCCGGTTGGTGCCAGGACCACGCCAGCATGAGATGTTGGTAGACCCCGCCTGGAAGATTGGCGGGGCTGATTTGGTCTGGCGACGTGGGGTGTACTACTTGCATGTCACGCAGAGCCAGGATGCGCCAGAGATACCTGCCGACGATGGCACCCATCTGGGCGTCGATCTGAGCATCGTGAATCTTGCCACTGACAGCGAGGAACACACCTTCTCTGGCGCGGCCATCAGCAAGGCCCGTCGCCACTATCAGAAACGTCGCCAGATACTTCAGAAGGTCGGTACGAAGTCGGCCAAGCGCCGCTTGAAACAGAATAGCGGACGCGAACAGCGCTTTATGCGCGATACCAACCACTGCATTAGCAAGGCTCTCGTCAAGAAAGCCGCTCAGACCCGCAAGGCACTGGCCCTGGAAGACCTCACTGGCATCAGGGACAGGACAACAGTTCGACGGGCACAGCGCTACGAGCGGCATTCCTGGGCCTTCTTCCAATTGCGGAGCTTTCTCACCTACAAAGCGGCGTGGGCAGGCGTGCGGATAGTCCTGGTGGACCCCCGCAACACGAGCCGAACCTGTTCCGCGTGTGGACACTGCGAGAAAGCCAATCGCCAAAGTCAAGCCTCTTTCCACTGCCAGCGTTGTGGCATGCAGATGAACGCCGATGTGAACGCGGCCATCAATATCTCCAGGGCTGCCGTCAAGCCGCCTGTGGTTGCAACTGGCCTGCGGGCCAGTTAGTGACAAGCTCCCGCCTCAAGGCGGGGGTACTTGACGGTCCTTCTTTCTTGCTGACAAAGGGGAGACTATAGACTCTTGGTAATTGTAAACGGTCCCCATTCGCCAATCAAGCCTTGACCGTGCAGCGAGGCGCTTTTGCCCTCGTGGATGGCCTTTTCGGTCATCAGCCCCAGCGCGATCAAGAAGGAGTTCATCTTCGCGGGCACTTCGGTATAGTGACTGACCTCTTTGCCGTCGATCCAGAAGATCAGTTCGTCGGCGCTTTTTGTATAGGCAATCTTACAGTCGTGCCGCTGACCCGGTTGGGTGGGAAGGTCCAGTTCGTGGAAATAGCAGAAATATTTGGGCCGGTCTGTCTTGCCCTCTTCCGGCACGGGCACGCCGGGGAACGGCAGCCGCGCGTAGACGGTGGCGATCACGTCGTTGGACATAAAGACATCCAGCGCCAGGCCGTTGGCAAAGTCCAGCAGATTGATCGACACAAAGCCATCATAGAGGTCGCGCGGTGTGGTGTCGATGCCGCGCGCGCTCATCCACCATTCCAGCGTCATTGTGCCGTGCTCTGGCGGCTCGAATATCTGGGTCGAAAAGTACATATTCTTGGCGTTGTCCAGAATCTGTACCTGGTCGTGTGTGCGGGTCAGCGGCACAGCAGCGACGCGCAGCCGATCACCCTCGACGACCACCACCGCGTTTGGCTCGCGGTACTGCCAGAAGGTGCCATCCGGCTGGGGAAAGCCGCCGTATTGCCAGGTGGGGTTTTTCGCCGTGATAATCGAGCCGTAGTTCCCATACACGATCTGGCTGCTTTTATCTTTCGCAGGCGACCCCCCTGCTGCCTGTTCGTCGGCGGGCAGCGCCTCTGCTGCCTGCTCTGTTTGTGTCTTGCTCATAGCTGCTCCTTGGTTTTGTCTAGCGAATAATGCCCTGCACAATAATGGCAACCAGCATCACTAGCGCTGCAAGCAGGTTGCCGTTCATCAGTTGTGCCATCACGCGCAGATAGCCCGGCAACGAGCCGTCCGTCTGGCGCAGCGCGTTAACCGGCAGCAGCACGGTCAGCGCCGCCAGGGCCGCGTACCAGGGCAGCGCGCCAACAATGCTGTCCACCAGAATTGCCAGCGCCACCAGCGCCAGCAGCAGAAAGCCCACGACCTTCGCGCGTTCTTCGCCCAGCGCGGCCACCGGCGACATCTTGCCCACGGCGCGGTCAGCCCGCCAGTGCAGAAAGTGATGGAAATAGAGCACCGTCATGGTGTACAGCCCAACCGCCAGCGATACGGCCAGCGCCTGCCAGGTCACCGTTCCCGCCTGGACGTAGAAAGCTCCCACCAGCGGCAGTACGCCAAAGGCCAGCACAATATCGACTTCGCCCGCGCCGCGTCCCACGTAGGCCAGGCGCACCGGCGGCGCGACGTAAAAGAAGGCCAGCAAAAAGCCGCCCACGGCAAAGGCCAGCGTCCAGGGTCGCCAGATGGTCAGCACCAATCCGCAGGCCAGCGCCACCGCAAAGAGCGTGGCGGCCAGCGTCCAATACTGGCGCAGCGTCAGCTTACCGGTCAGCAGATTGACGGAGCAGGTAGGAATCGTCTGCTTCTCCTCGCCGGTGTCCAGCGTGGCTGCTTTCTGGTCCGCGCCGCTCTGAAAATCAAAGACATCGTTGATGACGTTCGATCCCAGATGCGCTGCCAGCGCGCCCACAAAGGCCAGCAAGAAAAACCCGATGTTGAAGACCTGGCGTTGGTCCCAGGCCAGCGCCGTGCCGATCAACACCGGAACCATCATCACCGGCAGCACCCGGGCGCGCGTGGTCTGGGCAAAGAACGCCACGCGACCCGGCTCTGCGCTCGTCGCTGCTGCGCTCATGCCGTCACTTCCTGTTCAGTCTGGACCTCGGTGACTTTATAGCCCGCGCGTAGATCGGTGATGCGCGCCCAGTTGACGGCCACGCGCACCGGCACAATCGGCACCTGCGCCATAAACTGGCCCGCCAGTTCGGACTTGCTCATCACCAACTGCTTCACGCGCTCGGCCTCGCCCTCGTCCTCCACAACCTGCGCAACGCCTGTGCCTTCCAGCCATTCGGTGGGCTGGCGTGGCCCGATGAAGATGCCAACCTTGGGATTGTCGCGCAGATTCGCCAGCTTGCGCGAAGTAATGATAAAGGTGAAATAAAGGATGATGTCGCCGCTCTCGCTGATCTCTTCGGCGAAAAACGCGCCCGTGGTAAAGGGCTGGTGGTCGCGTTCGGTGGCAATCAGCAAGGTATCGTACTGCGCCAGAAAGGCTTGCAAGGTCTGGCGGGTTTCAATGTCCATCTTTGGCATGGTGCTGCTCTCCTGCGTCCCGCCAGGAGCGTTTTCGAGCGCCCCTGGCCCTGGGCATACTCGCGTGAACACGTTGTATGTTTACAAACCGACGCGCCGGTCTGTTCGCGTCCCATTAGTAGTTATAGGCCGCCTGACAGCAGAAAATCAAGGGGGTTTCGGGGAGCGCCTGGCAGCAAGGTACATTAGTACCAGCGCGCTAGAAAAATCAGTGGAATGATGAGATAGTACACCGTACGATGCCAGGGAACGTATCCGAAGCGTGCAAGAGTGAAGACCATGTATCCTTCCGGAGCCAGAGCGTGATTGATTCTGGTGTCACGATGGCATCCACATGCACATCCATACTGGCGTCTAAATTGCGCAATACAGCGTCATCGAGGATGATATTATGTCTGCCCCGGGCGTGAAGCTCGCCAATGACCAGCACCCGATCTGTGGCAAAGGAAGGGATGTGTCCCATGGAAGTCTCGGTGATTATTCCGGTCTATAACGAAAAAGCGACGATTCAACAGGTTATTGAACTGGTTCAGAAAGCGCCCTATTCCAAAGAGATTATTATTATCGACGATTGTTCCACGGATGGCACCCGCGCCATCCTTCAGCAGAGTGTCTGGCCCGAAAACGTGCATATCTACTATCATGACAAGAACATGGGCAAAGGCGCGGGCATCCGCACAGGCGTGCAGCATGCCACCAAAGATGTGATTGTCATTCAGGATGCCGACCTGGAGTATGACCCCAAAGATTTGGATGTCGTGCTCAAGCCCATCATGGATGGCAAGGCTGATGTTGTCTATGGCTCGCGCTTTCTGGGCATCCATCGCGCCTTTCTGTTCTGGCACTACATGGGCAACAAACTGCTGACCTTCGTCACCAATATTCTCTACGATAACATGCTCACCGACATGGAGACAGGCTATAAAGCCTTTCGCGCGCCTGTCATTAAAAGCATCACGATTCGCTCCAATCGGTTTGATTTTGAGCCAGAAATCACCGCCAAGATTTTGAAGCGGCGCTATCGCATCTACGAGGTGCCCATCTATTATGCCGGGCGCGACTTCGACGAAGGCAAAAAGATCACCTGGCTCGATGCCTTTCCGGCCTTGTGGGCGCTCATTAAGTTCCGCTTTGTGGATTAGCGGATGCCCAGCAGCGCCACGACGATTTCAATCACAATTAACGCAATCACCAGCACTTCCAGCAGCGTGGCCCAGGCGGCTTGTGTTTCATCGTGCAACAGCGAGGCTGTGCGGCGCAGCACATCCAGCGCGCCGTCGATGCCCGCCTGCCAGACGGGGATGCGCAAGATGGTCAGCGCGGCGGAGTACACGCGGTTCCAATAGACATCTTCGGTGACTTTAAGGGCGTTTTCGATGCGCGCGCTGGTTTCGGTGATGTCGGCGATGAGCGTATAAATCTCGCGCAGAAAGCCCCCGGTGGAACTCAATGCCCTCCATTGCAGGCGGCGGGGCCGGGCGATGCGCGGGGCCAGGCGCGTCATATCCCGTTCGACTTCGGCGTCATACGAGCGCAGAGAAAGCAACTGCGCGTTGGCAAACTCCAGCAGCAGTTCGGCATCCTCGCGCGCCTCGGCATCCGGCTCGATAATCACCGCCGCGCTCCAGGTAAGAAAGATCAGGTCATCCTCGTAATAGCTCAGACTCGTTGCCAGCGAGGAAGCGGCGGCGCTAAGCGTTTTGCGCTCGCCGAGGGCGACTTGCAGCAGCATCGGATGCCGCGCCAGCGCCGAGGCTGGCGGGCCGGAAGCAAGCCGCTCGATAAAGAAGATCGTATAGTCCTCGCTGCGCACGGTCTTGTTGGGGCGGTCAATGGCTGGCTCCAGCCGCTTGCGCACGCCCTCCAGGCTTTCGGCAAAGACGGCGGCGATTTCACCGGGAAACGCCTGGGCGTCGGCAACCAGTTCAATCGCCTCGTTCCAGAGCAGCGGCGTCGGCAGCGCGATCACCAGCGACAGCGCCACAATGCCCAGATCATAGACCCGCGCTTGCATCTGGCCCCGCAGCGCTCTGCCGCCGAGCGTAATCGGATGCTCGCTCAGGCGAATTTCCAGCGGAAGCTGCGCAATCTCGATGCGCGCGCCCCGGCTGACCACCGGGCGCGCTGGCGCGCTGGGCGTCAGCAAAGAGCGGCGCGCGTGCTCCAGATCGATGCTGTAGCTGATGTCGTAAAGTTGATAGAGGCGCAGATGCGCGCTGGCGATCGCCGGTAAGCCATCAGGGAATGCCACAATGCTGCCTGGCCTTTACTCCGGGTACATCGTTTGCCTTTATTATGTGCTGATTTTTCTGAACAGGGCAAACTGATGATATGCAGCCTATAGCTCAAGCCGCGCCGGTCCAGGTGCCATCGAAGCGCCTGACGGGAATGTCTCCCAGGGCAGTTTCGATGCGGCTGCGAATGCTCTCCAGGTCTGCTGGAGGCAGGGCGGTGACAGAGCTTTCCGTCGGTGGCCGCGAAACGCTGTAGACCTGCACCAGCTTGATCTGCGCACCCTCCGCCCGAAAAGCGCGCAGCCGCCCGATGTACGCGGCAATCTCTTCGTCGCTCGGCCCGACGCCGTGGACGCGCATAAAGCAGCTTTGGATGACCAGCGGAAATCTGCTCCCCAGGTCACGAATGTTGCGCAGAATGCGCTCGTAGGGGATGGTCGTGTCGTCGATCAGCTTGAAATACTCGGCGGTGCCCGCGTCCAGCTTGGCCCATACCTCGCCGCCCGCCTCATGCACCAGCGTCAGCGCCTCGCGCACCTGGGGCCGGTGAAAAAGCGAGGCATTGGTAATCACCACGATCTTCACATTGGGCAGTCCGGCGGTGTTGCGCAGCGCAATCGTGCGCTCCACCACCGCCTTGAAGTTGCGGAACGAGGTGGGTTCGCCATCGCCCGAAAAGGCAATATCGGTCACGCGCAGCGTGCCGCCGTCCGGCGCGGCCAGTCCGGCAAAGCGGGCATCGCGCAGCAGTTCGCCGTTCTGCGCCATCTCCAGCGCGGCGCGCAGTTCCGTCGTCAGCGCCTCCAGGTCCACATCTTTGATGAGCGGCGTCACCCGCCGATTGACCTCGCAATAGATGCAGCCGAAGTTGCAGATTTTATCGACGTTGAGGTTGACGCCAATCGAAACGCCGCCTGTGCGCCGCGCCAGCACCGGATAGATATACCGATTCTGTCGCCAGAGGCGCGACGAATCCATGACGATTGTCGCGCTTTCTGGCACGCTTTTGGCTGAATCTGCTGATTGTTCCTGCCGCCGCTGGCTGCCCATGAGATGTGGCTGTCTCCTTTTACGTATATATACCTGGAAGTACCACGCTGTTCTCATCATATCATTCTGGGCAAGGCAGCGCCAGAATCCTGCCAGTCGGCTAGGAGCGGCTTGCATCGCGGTGTCGAGACCTTTTAGCGGGCGAGCAGGCATGTTACTTCGCGCTCAGTTTGCTCGTTTTTTAACTCAGACCGATTGCAGGATACATCGATGACGGGTTAATGTCCAGGGTCGTTGAACGCATGGTCGCAGATACGTCGGCCCAGAAAGATGAAAAGGGGCCTTGCTTATGGACCCAACAGTAGAAGGTTTTGAACAGATTGCCAACGCGCTGCTGGAGATGCGGCAGCGCATGCAGGCGCTTGTCGCGGAAAACCGACAGCTTCAAGAAGAGTTGGCAGCGCTGCGACGCGGCGTTGGCGTCATGGTGATGGTCGAGGGGCAGCAGTTCCCGCTGCTCACCGGCTCGGCAACCCCCGCCGACCCCGTTCGCACGCCATTCTAGCGCTTGCACAGCCAGAGCACACACCAGCGCCCAGGAACATCTTTTCAGGAAGATTCCTGGGCGCGAACTTGCGGTTCTTGCTCTGAGCGGGCGAGATAATCGCGCCGCAGGGTGCTGGCGCGGGCAAAGATGGTGCACGTGCTCAGGGTAAAGGCGGCGGTGAGGAAGATGAGCGCGGGCGGCATGGCCGCTTTCCACGTGGGGGCGTGCAGGCCGGGAATCGTCAGCAGGGTGATGGACACAACCAGCGCGGCGGCCCAGCAGAACATCAGCAGCGCGTTGCGCCGACAGAGCACGTCGCCTTCGCTGGGCACAAATTCCATCGGGGCGGCCTGGCCTCGCATCAGGCCGACGACCAGCCCCACCAGCGCGCATAGAATGAAGAGCAACCATTGCTCTGGCGAAAATGGGCTGCTGCGCGCCACAACCTGCCAGGTGACAAACAGCACCAGCAGCAGCAGCAAGCCGCTGAGCGGCGGCGAAACTTTGTGCCAGGTCAGGGCACGCACCGAAGCGATCAACATCAGCGCGGCAATGCATGTTGCCAGGGTAAAGACGGCAAACTCCAGCATAGCTTTTCTGGCGTCGGGGCGTTCGCCGGGCGGCGATATTCAGATGTGCTGCTGCCCGGATGAACGCCTCAACCACTCTGTCCCCTGGCGCAGATTCTATGCCGAACTGAGCGGCGCGGGCGCGACCCTTTATTGCTTTTGGTCGGCTTTTGAAGCGCCTTTCTTGTTAAAGGACGCCGCGCCCACCACCAGCACGCAAATCAGCGCGAAGAGCATGCCCACCAGAAAGATGCCGATGCCCATCAGTTGATAGGTCTTGTCGTTGTTGACGATGCCCAGCGTCACGGGAACCAATGCCAGCGCGCAGATGATGATTGCTATTGCCAGCCAGCTTTTTCGCAGAAAACGAACCATAAAACCATTCTCCCACAATCAAATTGCTGTAGACGCTACAGCGCACGGCGCTTACCCCTCAGCAGTTGTCGCCAGTATAGCATGCTTCAGCGTGCAGCGATACCAGACTAGGAAGATTGGCGCTGTGCTCCATCAGGCGCGGCTGGCGATAGGTTCCACGCGCAGGGTGTCGCCAGCCTGGGTGCCGGTGCGAGCCGCCGTTCCGGCAGGGAGTTCGACGACATAGCGCGCCCGCCAGATGATGGGGCCAACTCCCCACGGGCGCAGATGCGGCACCACGCGCAGCACCGCGCCATTTTGCGCCACATAGAGCGCGTCTATGGCAAAGCGCATAAAGAACATGTGGATGCTGGTGCAGGGGTCCAGCACCAGGCCAGTGCCCGCCGGAAGGTTGGCCTGGCCCATCAGTCCTAGCGTGCGGGTCATGATCGAATCGGCGAAGCCAGCCCGTTCTGCCAGAACGGCGGCGCGGGTCGTATTGATGACACGTACCGTTTGCATATGTCCTCTTGCAAAAGATGAAAATAGGCGACAGCAGCGCTATTGTACCAGATGCTCATCCTGCGCTCCAGCGGTCGTTAACTCATTTGGCCTCTGTTGTGCTGGTCCACCACAGGAATGCTGCGGCTGTCCGGAAGAAAAAGGTCTGCGCAGATGGACCCCTCTTCCTATGTTGCTTGACCGTTGAGCTTTTCCTGGCTATACTGATGGCAATCGGCTCGATTGCGACCCCGCCGTGTCGCGGGAGGAGAAGGTAGTATCTATGCGCTCTCACGCATCTGGTATAGAGCGGCTGCTGGTGTGCTCGCTGCCCCTGGCGCTGGTGCTGGGGCTGCTCGGCGCGGCGCTGGGCGGCCTGGTGGACGCGCGTGGGCAGGTGGCCCACGCCGATAACCCCAGTATCACGATTGTCAGCCCCACCACTGCCAACGGTCCGGTGCAGACCAACGTGCAAATTAATGGGGCCGGATGGAATCCTGGGGCAAGCATCCAGGTGTTTTACAGCGCGCCTGCCAATAATCAGCCCTGCGGCGACCCCAATAATTCCCAGACGCTGGCGCAGACAAATGCTATTCCTGGCGTCGGCACGCAGACCGCTGGTGGTGATGGCTCCTGGAAGGTTGGCTTTCAGTGGCCCTCGAATACCGGCACCGGGTCGTTCTACATCTGCGCGTTCGATAAGACGACTCCCACGCAGGTCACCCCCTCCGCTCAGCCGTTTCAAGTGCTTTCCACCACCCTGCCGGGCATTACGCTCAGTAATGGGTTTCCCAATGCTGGCGATCAAATTACCGTGACGGGGACCGGCTTCCTGCCTGGCAATCAGCCGATTGATCTGATTCTGGCTCAGCAAGGCCAGCAAACCGGGGCCAACCTGGGAACAGCAACAGCGGATGGGAACGGGAATTTCCAGCAGCAAGTCACGCTGCCGCTGTCGCCCAGCGGACAGTTGAGCATCGTTGCCCTGTCGCGTACCCCGGTGCAAGGCGCGCTTCCGCCGCTGATTGCCTCGCAGCAGGTGACGATAGGGGCCGCGCCTTCGACGCCCACGCCCACCCCGGCTCCTTCGGTGACGCCATCGCCCACGGCAACCGCTACCACCGTTGCCACCACGACGCCTAACACGACTACAACATCATCGTCGAAATCCAATCTGTTGTTGGTGCTGCTGGTGGTGGCGCTGGTGCTGGTCATTCTGGCGATCTTTGGGGTGCTGATCTGGTATGTGGTGGGCACGCGCCCACCTCCCAACGTTGGTGCGCCGCCAGGGTCTCCACCGCCCGGACGTACCCGCGCGCCGGTTGCGCCGCGCCGCACCACGCAAAGTAGCGGCTGGGAATCGCTGCCGGACTGGCAGCAAGATGATGAGTGGGAAGGTGACCAGGGGCCGTGGGAAGAAGACGAGCAGGGCGGCTGGAATGATCTGCCGACGCAGTGGAGCGATGAAAGCAGCCCCTGGCCCCAGAGTGGGCCGTCAGGGCCTGGCGGGCGCGGCAGCGCTGGCGCTCAGCGTCCGGCCCCGCGTGGGCCAAACCGCGATGATTGGCAGGGGCGCGCGCGCCCGGGGCAAGATGGCTGGTGAGCTGGAAGCCACCGAAAGCCTCTCAACCATCAGTGGACTTGACGTTTTCTCAAGGAAGCATTATACTAGTGCGAGCAAGCGTTATTGCGCTCGTCTACCAGCCGTGTTTTTCGGTTTGAGGCATGCCTGGCCGCTGCGTTTGTGTTATGGAGCATGCTGCCAGCCGGGAACAGGCGGCAGAGAGCAAGTCCCTGGACGGGAAAAATGAGGTGTTGCATGGTCTCAGGGAGTAGTCCGACTGGCAAGAGAGGTTGCCTCTTTAATAAAAGCGCGGCAACGCGCCTCACGATATTGCCTTTCGCGGCATTGCTTCTATTGCTTATAGCCCTTCTTTCTAGTCAAGGGGTATTTGCGCAGTCAGCCGCTCCACACACACAGCAAGGCGTGTCGAATGCCCCAAAAATTGCAGCGGAGTCTGGCTCGCCGTCACCATCCCCAACAGATTCGCCTTCGCCAACGCCAACCAATACACCAACACCAACGCCGACGAAAGCGCCTTCCCCCACGCCAACCCATACCCCCACGCCGACGCCCATCGCCACAACGCCGGTTAATACGGCTACGCCGACGTTTACCGCGACCTCGACGGATACGCCCACACCCACCGAAACCTTCACGCCCACCACGACGGCAGCGCCATCGGGCAACAATAATAATGGCGGCGGAGGTGGCGGAGGCGGAGGCGGCAGCGGCGGAGGTGGTGGCTCTTTCAGCTTCCTGCTGATTCTGCTGCTCTTGTTGGGAGTGGTCGTGCTGGGCGGCGGTGGCTTTGCCCTGTACTACTATACCAGTGGCCGCCCGCAGCAAGCGCCTGGACGCGCGGGTGTGCCTGGACGCCAGGGCGCGCCCGCAGTGGGCAGAGGTGGCGCTGCTGGCCTCTGGGGCGGCGCTATGGGAGCCGTCGGGCGTCTCTGGAACAATGCTGAGGATGACGACGAATACTACGACGACGATGATGATGAATACTACGATGACGATGAATACGACGATGAGTACGAGGAGGATGATTGGGAGGGTGATGAGGAGTGGGAAGAGAGCGGACCGCAATACGACCCTCGCACTCGTCGCAACGGTGGACCCATGACGGGCGCTGGCCCGGCGACGGGTACAGGCTGGGGCAACCCAAACACCGGCAGAGGTGGCGTCGCGCGTCCGCCAACGCAGCCTCGGCAGCAGTACCCACAGAATGACGGTCCCTGGCCGCCAACAGGTGGCACTGGCTATCAAAGGCCGCCGTCGCCTAAATCCAGGCCGAACGACTACTGACAACCGGGTCTCTGGCTCAGCATCAATTGCCCCCGGCAGTCTTGCTGCCGGGGGCAATTTTTTATACGCTGGCGGCTGCCAGTACCCACTCCAAAAACGCTGGCACGGCCCGGATGGAAGGCAGCGCCAGATCGGCTTCGGCGGCGAGCGCGGGCGGCGCTTCTGCCTGCAAGACGGCGACGGCCAGCCCCGCGCACGTGCCCGCCTCGCGCAAGCGCCGCAGCGCGCGAAAGGCGTCGATGTCGGTGGTGTCGTCGCCCAGATAGATGGCGCTGCGCAGCCCTCTGCTCTGTACGACCCCCTCCACAGCGGTGCCCTTATGCACCGCCAGCGGCGGGCGAATCTCGGCTACCAACTTGCCTTCGGTGAGCCGCAGCCCCAGCCGCGCTGTCAGCGGGCGCAGCGTCTCCAGCACCGTGGTCAGCGCCTGCTGTGGGTCAGCGCAGCCCCGCGTATGGACGGAGCCGCTGATGCCCTTGCGTTCGATGCGCACCCCAGGCAGGCGCGGGGTGAGGTCGCGCTCGGCCTCATCGAGCGCCTGGGCAATGGCGGGAAGATAGGGCAGGACTGCTGGCACAATCTCCGGGGCGCTTTCGCCGGGCAGCCAGCGCTCCATGCCGTGATTGCCAATATACAGCAGTCGCTCCACGCCGACCATGCGGCGGGCATTGGCAGCCCCACGGCCCGAGACGACGGCCAGCACGTCGAAGGCATCGGCGGCGCGCTCCAGCAAGACTGGCATACCCGGCAGCAGCCGCGCTGCCTCTGGCGTGGGCGCGATGGGGCTGATGGTGCCGTCGATGTCCAGCAGCAGGCCGCGTGGCCGCTGGGCCAGCGTCTGGCGCAGCCGCGCCACCTGCGTGGGAGTCAGCCCATCAGCAGCCGAGAAGGGCGAGACGGAGGGGAAACCGTCTCGCCCTTCATTGTATTCTCTCTCTCTCTCTCGTGTCATCGCTACGTTATTATCAAGAACTATGCCAGCATTGCTGGCCTAATCATCGCCGAGCGGTGGCCCGATAATTTCTGGCGTGCCTCGTTCCTCTTCCACCGCTGCCAGATGCTGTTCTTCCGACGCGAGCAGAGAACGGACATCCAGCGCTTCATGCCCGTTGTGCGCTGCCTCAACAGCCACCTCATCGCCAGAGGCATGGCCGCCTTCCGCCAGACTTGCCATGCCTGCCGCGCCGCCGCTCTTGCGCAGCGGAATCTCCTTCAGGAAGAGGCACACCACAAAGGCAATGACCATCAGCACAAAGGCGACCAGGAAGACCTGTTGCAAGCCGGAAGTCAGCGAATATTTCAGCGCGGTAAACAGGTGGCCCAGCGTCTGCGTGGCGAGGCGGTCGGCCAGCGTCGGGATTTGCGCCGCGGGCACGTGCTGCTGCGCCAGTTGCGCGGCGGCCTGCTGCGCGATGCCCTGGTGAATCTGGTTGGTCACGTTGGGCGGCGCGGAGAGCAAATTGTAGTTGGAAAAGTTTTGCTGGAACTGGTTCAGCGCGCTCTGCGGCGTGCCTTTGGGGAACGCTGCCGCCAATTGCCCCGGGAAGACGTTATTGAACTGGTTCGTCACCAGAAAGCCAAAGATGGCTGTGCCCACCGTCTGGGCAATTGCGCGGAAGAAGGTCAGCGCGGCTGTGACGACGCCAATCCGCTGAATGGGGAAAGCGTTTTGCACGATGATGGTGAAGAGCGCGAAGCTGGCGCCCATCCCCAGGCCCAGGATAATCATGTTACGCACGACATCCAGTTGTGCGGTGCTCACCGTGATGAGCGTCATCAAGAACATGCCAATGGCCGAAAGGGCCATGCCCACCAGCGCCATCACGCGATAACGCCCCCAGCGCGACAGTATCTGCCCGGAGATAATGCTGGCAACGACCCAGCCGCCCATCAACGGAGCCAGCAGCGTCCCCGAATTGGTGGCGCTGACGCCGGTCACGTTCTGCAAGAACAGCGGAATGAAGAGAATGGTGCCGAACATCGCCGCGCCGACCATAATCGTGATGATGATCGAAACGGTGAAGATGCTGTTCTTGAAGAGTCGCAGGTCCAGCACGGGCGATGACGCGCCGAAGAGTTCCCAGAAGATGAACGCCAGCAGCGCCGCGCCCGCGATGGAGAACAGCGTGATGATCTGCACGGAACCCCAGGCATAGAGGCCGGGGCCAGTTCCCACCAGCGAGAAGCCGATGAGCAGCGGCGTGATGCCCACAATCAGCAGCGCCGTGCCCAGGTAGTCGATCTTGCGCGACGCCTGAGGATTGCGGAAAACCGGCAGCGTCAGCCAGAGCACCGTCAGCGCGACAATGCCAATGGGCAGGTTGATATAGAAAATCCAGCGCCAGGTGAAGTGATCGGTGATGTAGCCGCCCAGCGCCGGGCCAACGATGCTTGCCAGGCCAAAGACGCCGCTAAAAAGACCCTGCCACTTGCCGCGCTCTGCCGGTGGGAAGAGATCGCCGATGATGGCAAAGGCGATGGGCATCATCGCGCCCGCGCCAATACCTTGCGCCGCGCGGAAGAGAATCAACTGCGTGACGTTCTGCGACGCGCCCGACAGCGCCGACCCCACCAGGAAGATCACGATGCCGCCCATAAAGAACCATTTGCGGCCCCAGATGTCCGAAAGCTTACCATAGATCGGGACGGTCACCGTCGAGGTCAGCAGATAGGCGGTGAAAACCCAGGAATAGTCTTGCTGCGCGCCGCCTAATTCACCAAAGATTTTCGGCATGGCTGTGCTGACAATCGTCTGGTCCAGCGCGGCGAGCAACATACCCAACAAGAGGCCGGTGACGGTGGCGGCAAGCTGTTTGCCCCGCAGGGGCTTGCCCGCTGTGTCTTGACGGTGACCGTTGGCCCCATTGCCTCGGCTGATGTCTCCCGACCCCGCTTGCAACGTAAGTGATTCTTCAGAAGCCATGCATAACCCTTCTTTCAGGAACGCCAAATAGTTTAGTAACTTAAATAATTTACCAAAATATGAGGAAGATGTCAAGAGTTTACAAAGTGAAGTGTAGCGAGTCATACAGAAGTGGCCGAATATCCTCACATTTCGTTTGCATTCGCTTCCTGTGAGGCCCAGGCGTGTTGGCGCAGCAGCGGCTCGCGAATCGCCTTGGCATCCAGCGTGCCCGCGCCGAGAAACGTCACGAAGCGCGCCAACCCACGCGCCAGGGCCTCCGCAAAAGCCACATTTGTGCCGAGGGCCTCATCCTCCAACCACAAGCCCAGGAGAACGAACGTGTTGGTGGTTCGGTCCAGTTTGCTGTCGAAGCGCGCCACAAGTCGGTCGCCCCACAACACCGGCAACGTGTAGTAGCCGAACTTGCGCTCTTTCTCAGGCTTATAGACCTCCCACACGTAATCGAAGCCAAATAAGGCTTTGGCCCGCCCACGCGCGCTGACATGATCGAGCGGCGAGAGAAAGACGACCTCTTCCGTGGTAGTCGTCAAGAGCGGTGTCCATGCCTGCGGCACATGCCCCGCGCTCAAATCGCGCAGCGCCTCGGCGTCGCTCCCCAGGGCGTAGTGTACCGCCTTCCAGCCCTCCACTCGCACCTCGATGAGTTCGCCCTCAGCGAGCATCACCCCAAACGCCTGCTTCGCGGCGCGGTCCGGCTCGCCGCGTCCGTGAAACGCATCGCTCGTGCGGCGGAGGGGCGCCAGGCCAGAGAAGCTCACTTCCTTTTTGAGTAAGAAGCGATCCACCTCGGCCTCGTCACTTTCGCGGAGGTGCTGCGCAGGCGCGACAGTTTCCGCAAGGGCATACACGCGCTCGAAGCGCTCGCGGTGGTGCGTCATCACTTCGCCGATGCGCCAGAGATAATACAACGCTAACGCGCTGTCTTTGCGGCCACGATAACTCTGGGTGCGGGTGCGCGTCGCCATGGCAAAGTCGCGGTTGCTCACGGTGCCGCGCTCGCGCAGGATGGTCCGCATTTCCTCGATCGCCTCGGCGTGTTCGCGGGCCATGCGGCCAATGCGCGGGTCGCCAGAGACGCCATCGCGCTCGCGGCGCATGACCACGCGCCAGTGCGGCAGTTCGTCCATCGGTCTGACGGCCAGCCAGCCACCACAGTCGAAGAACTTGCGCTGCCCATAGGCCAGGTCTTCCCACAGGCCAGGCGTGTAATCGAGCACACGGCTGTGCAGTGTGATGTCCTGGCTGCGCGCGATGATGTTGAGCGGGTCGAGTTGTAGGTACTCCATCGTGCGCATGGCCTGCTCCGTGCCCTCGGTGCCGTGCCAGCGCCGCCCGGGCCACAAGCCCTGCTTGCCGAGGATGAAGCGCCGGGCGGTCTCGATGTCGATAGTCAGCATGTGACATCCTCCCGATTTCCTCTACGCCAGGCGCTTCTTTTTCAGCCAGGCAAAACCGGAAAGCGAAAAGAGGGATGGCTTCCTCTTTACCCTGTCTCTTTGAGGCGCTGGCTGAGGATGCGCGCACCCTGCATGCAGCGCGTCCCAAGATCGCGTGCGTGCTCGTCGTATTTCTTGACCTGCTCCAGCAGCGTAATCTGCTTATCCAGCAGGGCGCTAATCTGGGTAGCAGCGCCGGGCGTCTCGCTCTTGCTTTGAGCGTCCAGCGGACCGCTGGTCCTTTCGATGGCTGGCGGGCTCAGGGTTTGCACGGTTTGGATGGCGAGATCGTTTGCCAGCGAGAGCGAACTGATGAGGCGCGTTTCGGCCAGCGTGAGGTGTTCGATCTGGCGCTCCAGAACGGCCCGCAGGTCTTCAGCCAGCGCGCTGCCCTGCGTAAGCTGCGTGCTGAGTTGTTGCAGGCGCGTCAAGAAAGGAAAGACACGATCAACCGGCGTGCCTGTGGCACGCAAGCTAACCGGAGATGCCCCACGCGCCAACTTCTCGCAGGCATCCAACAGCAGCCGCAGCGCGTTTTCCAGGTGTTGATATTCCTGCTCGATGCGTTCGACGCGGCTCAGACGCTCGGCCATAATGTTGAAGCTGACGCCCAGCGGCAGAAGTTCGTTGCCTTGCAGCGAGACGCGGGCGCTGTATTCACCGTTGGCAACGCGCGCCTGCACCTCCTGAATGGTCTGGATGCCTTCTTCCAGGCGCTGTTTCTGCTCGGCGATCTGGCGGGCTTGCTCGTCGATGTGGGCGCGGGCCTCGGCCAGTTCTTCGGCACGGTCAGCGCGCAGGATGGCGCGGTCAACGCTCCAGGCATAGAGCCAGACAATGCCCGTGCCGCAGACGTGCAGCAGAATTGGCCCCAGGACCGAGGTATAGCCCATGTTGCCGTCCACTTTCTGGATTTCCTGGGCTAGCAGGGTGTCATGATGCAGGAAGCGGAAGATGGCAACGCTGATGAGCACCTGAATGATGCCGGTGATGGGGATGAAGATGTTGGGCAGCACCATGCCTGCAATCAGGATAGGAATCACGAGCAGATAGAGGTCGGCCAGGGTGGTGTTCGTCAGCCCGTAAGGCTGCCGCACAATATTTTGCGAGATGCTTAGATCGGCCAGCACGATGATGGCAAGGCCGCTCCCGGTGACCAGTCCGCTGCGATTGAGCAGCAGCGCCAGCACTGCCAGCGTGGCTTGAATGAGAATGGGCTGCCAGAGACCGGCGACGCTGAACGCGCTGGGGATGAGCAGCGCCATCACAGCCGCGACCAGCAGCAGGAGCGCGCTGATCAGCCGCGAGCGGCGCAGGCGTTCCTGGCCGGTGATGGCGCTGGCAAAGCGCTCCGGGCGTGGGCCGGTCAGCCAGAGCCAGGCGTTCCACAACTGGCGCAGTGGGCCAGCGCGTTTCGGGCGTCCTGGTGGTTGCGGCTGGTCACGCGGGTCTTCTACAAAGGGGGAACGTTGAAATCTATTGAATGACTGGCTATTCATCATCTCGGCGGCTCTCCTGAATCCCCGATCAGGGAATGATACAGCGCAGATGTATCTGCCGCTGGATATTCTGCTTCGTAAGCGAGCGCCCATGCTGGAGCTTGCTTCTTGCTTCCTTGCAGAGATGTTGCCAGTCTAGCCCATCCATCTTGTGTTTGTCAATGCGATGGTACTAAGCGCTGATTCAGAGGACCGCTCTGCGCTCAGGATCAAGCCCCTGGTGGTGCTGCGGCAAGGCGTGTCCATGCGCCAGATAGAAGTTGATGGCCTGTTCCCAGGTGGCGATATCCTGCTGGTGATGCGTCGCCAATTGGGTCAGCTTCTCGTTGCCAGCGGCGCTCAGCCCGGTGAAGGTATAGCTGACAGTGGCGCGCGTGGTTCCATCGTGCAGGTCTTCGCATCGAACCTCGATGAAGGCGACTTGCACGCCAGGCGTCACGCGCAGATAGGCCAGGTGCAGCGCAGCCGGGTCATGGGCGGTCATGGCCCAGATACTTTCGCCTTCCGGTGGATGGCTGGTCGTGAAGATGGCCCCTGCCTCTGCCGTGCCATCGGCAGGATAGAGTATGTGTGGTTCCCAGCCCGCCGCCCAGGCTTTTTCGCCAAGCGGCTCGAAGAGCGGAAACACTTGACGGGATGGCGCTGCCAGATGAATGGTCTGGCTCACGATGATATGCTGCGTGTTGGCTGGCATGATATGTTCCTTTCTGCGTGTCTGTGCGTCTCTTACCGCTCTGGCTGACGTGGCGGCGCTTCTGTGAGGCGATGACTGGCGCTCGCGTCGTAGTCCATGCCATAGACCTCTTTCAATTGAGCGATGCGCCGCAGCGTTTCCTCGCTAAAAGGGGGCTTGCTCTCGAAGGCGTGCAGCACGATGCCTTCGAGCAAGTCGCCCAGCGACAGGTCGAGATATTCGGCCACGCCTTTGAGAACTTTCAACATCCGCTTTTCCACACGCGCGCCAATCTGCACGCGCTCGATGGGCAAATTGACACCTTCGGCATCGTGACTGTTTTCAGGGCTGGGCATGTGCTCCTCGCTTTCTTCCCAGGAGATATTTTTCTCTTCTATCATGTTATATTGTTACTTAGGTAACAATATAACATGATAGAAGAGAAAAATCAAGCCAATGGTCAGATGCTTCCAAACACCGGAAGATGCATCGCATGTATCGGAAGAGGAGAGCAGCAGAAAGAGCGTGTTTCTTGTACGCTAGAGGCAGCCAGGAACACCCTGGACACCACCCAACACGAAAGGGAGGAACCTATGGGAACCCTCACACTGGAAGAAGTCGCATTTTTCAAAGAACAGGGCTATTGTCTGTATCACCGGCAACTCTTTGCTCCGGCACAGTTGGCCCAACTCCACACCATCTTTGAAGAGCAATTGGCCCAAAAAGGGGCCAAGCTCTCAGATGAACTCGATACTCCGCATTTCCGTGACGAACGGTTGTTAGCCTTCTTGCTCAGCAAGGAGGTGCTTGATCTGGTCGAACCCCTCATTGGCCCCAACATTGCCCTGTGGTCCAGTCATTTTATCTGCAAAGACCCCTATACCGGGCGGGCTACCCCCTGGCATGAGGATTCGGCCTTCTGGGAGGGCCGCTGTAGCGCCTATGACCAGATGGTGACCGTCTGGCTGGCGCTGGACCGCAGCACCAGAGCCAACGGGTGTATGCAGGTGCTTCCTGGAACCCACCTCGCTGGGGGCTTTTCCGAGTATGTCGACATCGATCCAACGCGCAACACCTTTGCCTCGCAGATCAAAGACCTCGATACCTCACAAGCGGTCTCGTTCGAGCTTGAGCCGGGGGAATGCTCACTGCACGATGGGCGCATTATGCATGGCGCTGACGCCAACACCAGCCCCTATCGCCGCTGCGGCTACACGATGCGCTATCTCTCGACCGCCATCCAGGTCTATCCCGACAAGAATCGGGGACATCGCATCTGGCTGGCGCGCGGGAAAGACCTGGCAGGCAACAGCTATGATGTGATGTGAGGCCGACATGCGGGGCGAGCGCGAGAAAGGGAAGGGCATGCCAAAAAGTTCCAACCGACGGCTCAAAGAGCCTGAGCGTCTGAGCAGCGCGGACTATTTGCCGCAAGCATCCTTGTCGATGCAGATATATCATCAGGTCGCTCGAGAGCCAGTCAGTGTCCACTGGCATGAGTTTTATGAAGTTCACTTCATTCTCGCGGGTGAGGGCACGCATGTGCTCAATGGAACGCCCCGGCACCTGTTGCCAGGCGCGTTGTTCTTACTGACACCCGCCGACTTTCACGCGCTCACACCCTCCCCGGGCCAGCCGCTCGAACTCTTCAACGTCATTTTTGCTGAGGAGCTGCTTAGCGCGGACCTCCGGCAGCTCCTCTTTGCCTCGGCAGACCAGCCCTTTGCCCAGGTGGGAGAGGAGCGCCGGAGGGAGCTGGAGGCGGAGTTTCGCCGTCTCCAGAGGGAGATGCTGGAGCAGCGCGCAGGCTATCAACTCGTCATGCGTGCCACCCTGGAGCGCTTGCTCGTCGACCTCAGCAGATTATGCGCGCCAGAGCCTCACAGCCGAGGGCGCGCGTCGGCAAGCCCCCACCAGCAAAGTCTCCACCAGGCTCTTACCTACATCCAGCATCATTTTCGGGAGCCGCTCTCTCTGGACGAAGTCGCCCGGCAGGCAGGGTTGTCTCCCCATTACTTCAGCGCGTGTTTCCACAAGACGACTGGCTTGACCTTTCAAAGCTATGTACAAGACCTGCGGTTGCGGTTTGCCTCTTCCTTGCTGGGCGTCTCTCAGTTGCCGGTAACGACCATCAGTGCTTCGGCAGGCTTCGCGTCCCTGGCGCACTTCGAGCGCGTGTTTAAACGGCGCTTTGGGCAATCGCCCCGTGCCTATCAGCGGCAACGTGGAGCACCACCATGAGGTGAACAAGAGACATTGCAAACGCTGGAAATCACAAAAAGATGGGATGCGCAAGCCAATTTTTTCTACGTCGGCAATCTCTGGTGAACTGCTAAGCAGCGAGCAGTATGGATAGCAGCCTGTGATGTTTGCTTTGTTGGCGCACTCCTCATGAGGGGTACCCTTCTGCCAGGCGTTCGACCGGACGAATGTCGCGCACGAGGGCTTTGAGGTCTTTTTTGGCGTGGCGATCCGCTTCATAGAGGGGCTTGGCCGCTTCACCGAGACTAATGATACTGGCAGAGTTGATGAGGAATCGTGGGAAGCGCCTTGGCAACCGCATGCCGAAGGCCAGTTTGTCCATCAGAGATGACCCCCGTGATGGGGACCGGGACCAACGTTTGCACCTCTCGAAGCAATGCGACCAGTTCCTCTTCAGCTTCGCTGAACAAGCTGCGCGCGAGCAGCACTTCACCAGAGAGGCAATCGCGGAGGACCCACAGGACTTCATGGCCCACATCGGGTTTCAACCCATCGATCCCCAGGATGATCTGTCCCTGTGGGAGGAAGCGGTGCCGCAGCGCCTCTGCATCCGTGAGCCGGAGGGCCACGAGTTCCTCATAGCGCGCCAAGAGATTTGTCACCGTGCGTTCGGCGATCGTCACCTCACGGGTGCGCAGCTCCTGGTAGATTTCGGGAAGGCTCCGGTGCTGGGCATAGCGCAACTGCCCGATCAGAGCAATCACATCAAAGCCAAACTCGCCATGCGGCAAGGCCCAAGCCCCTTCCTCTTCGGGGCGAAACAGCTTGCGGAAGGAGACGCAGCGCGGGTTGAGACAGCGCAGGAGCATGAAATGGAGGCGCCAGATGCCGTCCAATCGGCGAATGGTACGGTGGGTGCGGTGCGCGGCGTGTAAAAGGGTTCCACACGTACCACACGTCGTGTACTGGACTGCCAGATGCCCCTGGTGTGTTGGTAATGGGGCAGGGGTTCGCCGTGCCATCGATTTCCTCCTCTGCGCGGTCCATGCTGGACCGCGCGTCCCTCTCCAAGTCTTCCCATCCAGGCCAAACACAAAGCGCGACTCTGCGACTTCGTGCATCTTGGGATGAGACAACAGCGCTCCTCAAGCGCTGTTGTCGGGACAACCTCATCACCTCATCGAGAGACGGTCCTCTCCGAGCAGCGAAGAGGACCGTCAGTTGAGTGCGGGTGGGGAGAAGAGGCATTCTGCGCCCGACGCGAACGATGTGGCGCAGGCCTGGTCACTGCGCTGGGGTTGTGAGGCGCTCATCCAGCCCCTCCTGATAGCTGCGCAAGGTATCCGCCAGCGGCATGAACACACCAGGCTTAGCCGTGAACGGCTCCGCTACGAAGAACGGTTGCGCTTGGAGACGCTGCAGGCGCTGTGCCCGAGCCAGGCGTTCAGCGTCATCTCCAAGACGCTCTGCTCCGAGTTGCCCAAGCAACACCCGCGCCGCCTGAGCTGTGGCTTGCTGCGCTTCGCTGACCATGCCCTCGGCTAGCAAGGAAGACTGCGAGGCAAGCGGATCAAGAGCCGGCCAGATATGCTGCTGAGCCAGAGCACGACTGAAGGCCAGATGCGCGGCTCCCGGTCCGAGCGCAGGCGGCAGCGGTTCCCATTCTGCCTCCTGGGAGTCGCTCAGCAGCGTGATCCCTCCGCGTGCTGCCGCTCGTCGGGCGGCTATTGCCGTCGCATTCGTCAGCGTGATGAGCGGACGTTCGATGAAGAGGAGCACCTCATACCCTTGGGCGTGGAACCCCTCGGCCAGCACCATTCCTGCCAGTGCCGCTTGCTCCCGTAGCTCAAGGGGGTCAGTGGGCGCGCTGGAGAGCATGGAGAGATACGGCGTCACCCCCATTTCACGGACCTCACCTAGCAAGGCCGCCGCCGTGGCATCGGTGCCGCTATCCACTAGCACCACACGCCCCGCGCGCAATTTGGCGTGACGATAGGCGAGTTCGCACAGCAACACGAATTTCCCCATTCCTGTCCCTGGGGAATGGATCGTGATGATGCCTCCCCGCGCCAGCGGGGCGAAGAGATCGATGACCTTGATCCCAGTTTCATAGAAACTCAGCACAGGCTTGGCCGAGGGGAGAGGTGCGGCCGTAGCTTGCACTGCCACGCGCGGTCCGGCGATCTCCCCCAGGTCATCCAGGGGCTCTCCGGAGACATTCATCAGGCGACCGCGCGTCGCATCACCAGTAGGAATGGCGAGCAGAGTGGACATGCATGGTTCCTCATTTCTTGTGTTCATGGCTCATCAGACGAAATGGCTGTTGGAGACGTGCTGCGCACCAGGGGCCTCTTCCAAAAGCGGCACTCCCTTGAGTCGCGCCCAGTCCTGGGGCGTGCGCTGGCCCGCATCGGGCAGATCGGCGCGTGCGCCCGCGGCGAGCAAGAGCTGCGCCAGATCGCGGCGTTCATGACACACGGCCCAATGTAGAGGCGTCATGCTATGGTGCGCTCCTAGATTCGGATCGGCTCCGCTTGCCAGCAGGCAAACGACACTGGCGGCTTGCCCTGCCAGCACGGCCATGTGTAACGGCGTCTGCCCAAGATCGGCGCGGGCATTAGGATCAGCTCCCTGGGCGAGCAACAGGGAGGCGAGCGCCACATCGCCATTGACCGCGGCCCGATGCAGCGGCGTGAAGCCACTGCGCACTGGAAACGGATAGAGCCGGGCGGTGGCCGGATCCCACGCTTCCCTCTGCTGCACCAGCATGCGATCTTCGGCGAGGTAGTCGCGGACGCGAGGGAGGTCCCCGCACATGACCGCGATGGTGAATTGGACGGCGCGAGCAAAACGGGGCGCCTGTGACGGACGCCGCCGGAGCACCTCTGGGCCAAGCTGGATGGCCAGGCGCTCGCGCAATCGGCGGCGTGCGACCGCGATGCGCTGTTTCACCGTCGCCACCGGGAGACCCAACTGCGTGGCGATCTCGACCTGCGAATAGCCCAGCAGATAATAGAGCCGCGTGGCCGCGCGTTCCGGTGGCGGCAAGCACGTGATGGCCGTCTGCACCATCCCTTGCAGCTCGCGCGTCTCGCTCAACTCTGCTGGATCCCCGTCGGTGGCGGCCACTCCATGAGCGGTTTCCAGCGGCAGCAAGGGAGGCTGTTTCCTGCGTGTCAGGCGATCACAATGCTTGTAGATGATCGTGCGGAGCCAGGCAACGAATGCCGCAGGCTCGCGCAGGGAGGGCAGCTGGAGGTAGGCCTCAATGAACGCTTCTTGCGAGCAATCTTCTGCCGCTTGGAGGTCGCCCAGCCACCCGTAGGCGACTGCGCAGGCCATATCCTGAAACTGCACGACGATGCGTCCAAAGGCGTCCAGGTCGCCGTTCTGTGCTGCGTTGATAGTCGTTATCAGATCATCTACCATAGCGCTCGCTCCCCAGGTTTTGCTCCTCTAAAGAGAAAGACCCATTTTCGCGCTCAAAGGTAATGATGCATCTGGTATGGCTGTTCTGACCACAGATGGGATGCGGATGCGCTCATCCGCTCACATGGCCCGTTTCTCATCATTTCACCAGAGATTGCCGCCATAGATTTTTTTGAGGCGCAATAATTTCGATACGAAACTATTGCGTTTTTATATTCATCGTGGTATGCTCTTTGTGAGAAATGAAACGATATCGTTTCGTATCGAAAAGGAGGCATCCCATGAAGAACAATCGCTATCTTGTCGCGCTGGTGGCGGCGCTGGGTCTGATTCCCATCGTGCTGGACACAACGATTGTCACAGTGGCGCTGAACCCCATTCGCAATGATCTGCATACCGATGTCAACACGGTGCAGTGGATTGTTACCGGCTTTTTCCTGGCAAACGCGGCGGTGGTGGCCGTTGGCGGCTATCTGGCGAACCGCTTCGGGCGCAAGCGCATGTTTCTGCTGGGCATCACAGTTTTTACGTTGGGTTCGGTGCTGTGCGGGGTTTCGCCTGGCATTGGTTGGCTGATCGCGTTCCGCGTGCTGCAAGGCGTCGGTGGTGGCATCCTGCTGCCGATTGGTCCCGCGCTGGCCTTCGATGCCTTCCCACAGCAAGAGCGCGCCAGGGCCAGCGCGCTGGTGGCTGTGCCGATCTTGCTGGCTCCGGTCTTTGGCCCCATCCTGGGCGGCTGGCTGACTGATACGTTTGTCTGGCACAGCATCTTCTTTGTCAATCTGCCGGTTGGCATTCTGGCGGTGGTTGCCGCGTTCTTTGTGCTGCCAGATGATCGGCCTGACGAATCGCGGCGTGTTGGCTTCGATTACATCGGGCTGGCGCTTTCGACGCTTGGCATCATCGCTATCGTGTATGCGTTCAAGCTGGTGACAGAGACCAACCCGGACACCGTGACGGCGACGAATCCCGGTGGCGACCTGTACGGCTGGGGCTATTGGCTGGTCTGGGTGCTGGTTGGCGCGGGTGTGCTGCTGCTGGGTGTCTTCTCTTTCTACGCGCTGCGGCTCAGTCGTGACCCCGCGCTGGACCTGCGGCAGCTTGGGCGGCGCGATTTCTTGCTGAGCAGCATCTTTACCTGGGCCACGGCGATTATCTCGTTTGGTTTGCTGGTGCTGCTGCCGCTGTACTTCGAGGCGGTGCGCGTGCCGCATCTTTCGGCACTGGATACTGGCCTGGCGCTGGTGCCCTTTGGTGTGGGCACGCTGCTGGGGACGGTTGTCTCTGCGGCGCTCTATCGCGCGCTTGGGCCACGCTGGGTGATTATGCTCGCGTCAATTATTGTGGTGGTGAGCGCCTGGCTGCTCGCGCAGACGATTCAGCCAACGGCGACGGCCAGCCAGCTTGTGAACGCTGTGCGGACGGGGACGGCGGTTCCATCGGTGGCGGGGCCTGATGCGCTGTGGTGGGGGTTGTTCCTGGTTGGGCTGAGCTTTTCCATGGTCAATGTGCCAGTGCAGACGCTGGCGCTGGAGGCGTTGAAGGGTGAGGCGCTTGCTAAAGCATCGTCGCTCTTCCTTTCGACCAAGTTGATCTTCTCGTCCGTCGGTGTGGCGATCATTACGACGATCTTTCTTGATCGCACGCAAAATCAGGCGATGACGCTTGCCAATCAATTTCAGGCGCTGCTGCCGGGTTCGGGCGTCAATCCCAGCAATCCGGGGGTGGCCGCAGCGCTGCGCGCGGTTGAGGCGCAGATTCCGGTGCAGGCGGGCACCTGGGCTATCCAGAGCATTTTCTGGCTGATCTGCTTTGGCTCGATTGCCCTGGTGGTGCTGTCGCTGCTGCTGCCCGGACGCAACCGCCCGATGGCTGAAGCGCAGACAGGAGAGCAGCCAACGGTGCCAGAGCCGGTGGAGGCGCAGGGATAGCGAGTTGTTTGCGTGGTGGCAGCAGCGCTGCTGATTTCCGCAAGAACGTCATAGAGCAGCCGCGCTGATGACGTTCTTGCTGAGCGCGCCCGGCACCTCTGAGGGTGAGGGAACTTGTGAAGAATCTCCAGATGCAACGGCAGTTAGAAAAAGCGCTCATCGCTTTTTTTGCGCTGGTGGCGCTGAGTATAGTAGCAGTTTGTATTGTTGACCCCAGCCTCGGCGGGGAAATACTCTCGCTGCCTCCATCAGCGGCGTCTTCCTATCCGTTGTTCGCGACACTTTTTCTGGTCGGGGTTCTGGCGCTGATCGCGGTGTTGATCGTGGGCGTTCGGCGTCATTGGCGCTGGGTCTTCTGGATTGTGCTGCTGGCTTTTAGCGCCGCTCTTCTGGATATTCCGGTGACGCTCTTACAACTGGCGGGCGTCCAATTGCCAGGCTTCCTCTCAAGTCCGTATCCGGTGTGGTACAGCCTGTACCGCATGGGTATTGCGTGCCTTCAGGTGGGCATTGCTATCTGGATGTGGCGCATCTATGCTCAACATGGCACGTGGGCGCAGGGCAAGAAAAAGAGTGAGCGCGCGGTAAGCAGTCGAACTTGACGAAGCGCGAACCCGTCGCTTAGACTGAAACACAATGAGGAGCAAGAGGAGGTATTCTCTATGGCAACTATTTCTGATGGTATACGTAAGCCTGGGCGTCCACGCAGCGCCCAGGCGGATCAACGTATTTTGAGCGCCACGTTGGAAGCGTTGGTGGACGTTGGATACGAGGCGCTGAGCATTGAGGCTATAGCGGCCCGCGCTGGTGTGGGCAAGACGACGATCTACCGGCGATGGTCGTCGAAGGACGACCTGATTATCGCGGCGACGGACACGATTCGCGTCCATGTGCCTGTTCCCAACACAGGCAACCTCCGCAACGATCTGCTCGCCCTCGCGCGCGGCGCGTTGGAGGTTGGCGTTACGTACCCGGAGATTCAAAAGCTCTTCACGCGGACATTGAGCGAAGTAAAAGCCCGGCCAGAAGTCTTTCAGGTTCTGGTAGGGCGCTTGATACAGCCCCGCATCCAGGGGTTCATCGAACTAGTCGAGCGCGCCAAAGCACGTGGTGAGGTGCGCCGGAATCTCGATACATCCATTGTGTTGAGCATCATTATGGGTCCGGTTATCTATGACTGGGTTGTCGGGTCTATTGTGGAGGGGAAGCAGTTTGCCCCTGATCTGGCTGAGCAGATCGTTGACGGCATCTTGAATGGCATCACGCCGCGTTGAGTCCCACGCCTAGCGCCCCAGCCTGCGCCGCACGATGCCGCCCAGCAGCCGCACTTCTTCCAGACCGAAAAAATGAACCAGGGCGAAGTAGGCCAGCGCGCCGCCGCCAGCGGTGACGGCGACGGTGAGGATTTGCCCGGAGAGATGTTGCAGGCTGAACAGGGGGAGCGGGCTGACGAGTTGCAGCAGGCCCCAGCAGGCCGCGCCCATGATGATGGAGGCGAGGCAGATTTTGCCCAGCGCGCCGAGCAGCCCTTCGCCCGCCAGGGGG
Source organism: Ktedonobacterales bacterium (assembly GCA_035307385.1). GTDB lineage: Bacteria > Chloroflexota > Ktedonobacteria > Ktedonobacterales > DATBGS01 > DATBHW01. The sequence continues at coordinate 96,081 of DATGID010000032.1, forward strand.
CCGATGGCCCGGCGCAGCAAAAAGAGCAGGATGATGGCGTGCGCGCTGTTCTGGACGGACTGCGCGAAGGCCAGCGCGGGCATGCCGATGCTGCCGACCAGCGGCAGGGCGATGAGCAGATAAAAGCCCCAGCCCACCATACCGATCAGGACGGGCGTCAGCGTGTTCTTACGGGCGTAAAAGGCGGCAATCAGCAGTTGATCGAGCACCAGGAAGGGCAGTTGATAGGAGTAGTTGAGCAGCGCGATGCTGGTGCGGTTGACATCGGCCAGGGTGAACGCGCCATGCCGTAGGATGATGGCGACAATGGGCAGGCGCAGCACATCCAGCCCGACGAGCGCCGGAATCATGAGCAGCAGGCCGAGCTTGATGCCCAGGCGCAGCGTGCGCTTGAACTCTTCGTGGTTGCCTTCGCTGGCGTGCGCAGTGAGTGCGGGCAGGATGGCAAAGCTGAGCGCGGCGGCGACCAACCCGGTGGGAAAGCCGATGAGCGCGGAGGCCGAGGCCAGGGCGCTGAGGTTATCGGGGCCGGTTCCAGTTGCCAGGCGAAGATCGATCTGCTGGCCCAGCACGGTGATGACCAGCCCCAGCGCGACGGGCGCGTAGAGCCGCATGATCTGACGCACTGCTGGATGCTTGAGGTCCAGCACGAAGCGATAGCGAATGCCCTGGCGTGCCAGCCCGACGCCGATCAAGACGACCTCGCCCAGCGCGCCGATCAGCACGCCCAGCGCCGCGCCATAAATGCCGAAATGCTGGCCCAGCAGGACCACGCCGATGGCCGCGCCCAGGATGATGCCGACGTGATAGAGGCCGTTGGCCCAGGAGGCGAAGATGACGGAGCGCAGCGCGTAGAGCAGGGCCGAGCCGACGGCGAAGAGGCCCAGGATGAACAGGCTGGGCAGGATGATGCGCGTGAGATTGACGGTGAGGTTGAAGGCTTCGCCCTGATAGGCGACTAACAGGCTCAGATAGAGCGGCGCGAGCACGATCAGCAGGATGGTGACGGCGGCGGTGATGATGGCAACCAGGTTGATGATGGTGCTGAAGATGCGCCAGAGTTCGCGACGTTTGTCGGGGGTGCTGTGATCGACGAAGGTGGGGATAAGCGCGCCGCTGATGGCCCCGCCGACGAGCAGATCGAAAAACTGCTGCGGGATTTTGAGCGCGGCAAAGAACGCGCCAGTCTCTTCGCCCTGCCCGAACAGGCCGCTGATGACCTGCAAGCGCACCATGCCCAGCAGGCTGCTGAGCAGGTTGCCGATCATGATCAGCGTGGCGGCGGTGACCAGGCGGCGATGGCTGGATGGGTTGGCGGGTGAAGCATCCCCCCTGCTGGCGGTTGCCGTGCCCCCTCCGGGGGAAACCGCGCCTAAGGGCCTGCGGCCACCAAGTCCCTCTTCAGGGACTCCCCCCTCCCCTGTAGGCTGCTCACCCTGCCCATTGGCGGCCCCGCTGGGTTCGGCGTTGTCGGCGGCGATGAGGTCGCGTTCCATATTCAACTCTCCGTGGCGCTGCCGCGCTGGAGGATGCGTTCAATCAGCGCCGTTGTGGAATGTTCTGGCAGATAGGGGATGAGGCGCACCTGCCCGCCATAGGCCAGCACCGGCGCGGCTTCGGGCAGTTTGGCGTAATTGATGGCGGCATCCTGGGCGGCGTAATCGCCGCCTTTGACATAGATATTCGGGCGCAGCGCTTCGATGAGCGCTACCGCTGTGGGTTCCTCGAAGATGGTCAGATAATCCACACACTCCAGCGCGGCCAGCACTTCGGCGCGTTCTTCCTGGGGCACGAGTGGGCGGCCAGGCCCTTTGAGTTGACGGGTGGAGGCGTCGCTGTTGACACCCACGACCAGCGCGTCACCCAGCGCGCGGGCGGCTTGCAGGTAGCGCACGTGGCCCAGGTGCAGCAGGTCGAAGCAGCCGTTGGTGAAGACGACGACGGCTCCCTCGGATTGCAGGTCATGTACAGCGCGAGCCAGCGCGGCGCGACCATAGATTTTCGGTGATGCGTGATAGATGATGGACATTGGTTATGGCAACACTCCTAGCACGTCTTCCACCCCGCGTATGAGTTCTTCCGGCGTGTTGGAGGCGCAGCCCAGCCGCCGCACGACCAGGCTCGCGGCGATGTTGGCGAGCATGGCGGCCTGCGCCATGTCGGCTCCCACGGCCAGGGCCAGGGTGAAGGTGGCCGCGACGGTATCGCCCGCGCCGGTGGTGTCGCGAACTTCGGTGAGGTTGCTGGCAGGCAGGTGCAGCGGTGGCTTGTCGACTTCGAAGAGGCTCATGCCTTCGCTGCCGCGCGTAATCAAGACGCCCTGCGCCTGGGTGCCCGCGAGCAATTGCCCTCCGGCGGCTTCCAGGCTGGCGAGATCGGTGATGGTGGTTTTGAGGGTGGCTTCGGCTTCGGGCTGGTTGGGTGTGACGGCAGTGACGCCCCGAAAACGGAAGAGGTCGCCGTGCGAATCGACGGTGATGATCTTCTTCAGTTGGCGCGCCAGGGATACGCAGGTTTCGATGATGGCGGGGCTGATCGCGCCGTTCTCATAGTCAGAGATGATGATGGCATCCATCTGCGGCAGCGTTTGCTCGATATAGGCCAGCATGGCGGCCTGCGAGCCATTGCCCAGCCGCGAGCGGTCGATGACATCGACGCGCACGATCTGCTGCTGGACAAGCTGGCTGCTTCCGGCGAGGGTGCGCGTTTTGGTCGAGGTCGGGCGGCCTGGCTCGCTGTATAGCCCTTCGCAGGAGATGTCGAACTCGGCCAGCTTGGCGCGCAGGCGCGTGCCGGGCGGGTCGTTGCCCACCAGCCCGCTGAGATAGACTTCAGCGCCCAGGGTGCGGGCGTTGACGCCGGGGTTGGTGGCCCCGCCTGGGACGGTAAAGTGTTCGCGCTGCTCCAGCACCAGCACCGGAGCCTCGCGGGAGATGAACGCGGGTGTGCCGATGATATATTCATCGGCCACCATATCGCCGACCACCAGCACTTTCTTGCCCGCAAAACGGGTGATGGTCTGGGTCAGGGTTGGTATATCGGTATAGCTCAAGGGCCACGACCTCATAGAATGATTCTTCCTTTAGAACGCATGAGGCGAAGCCCCAATAACGAAAGCACCTGAAAAGCACTACGAAGGGCAGTGTACCACGCATGGCTTGTGCCTGGCAGCAATCACCAGGTAAATTACCAGGTTGCTGCCAGACAATCTGTATACACCCTTATGAGGAGAGGCCGTATTTGTTGATATTTTCCTGCTGCTGTTGGCTGGTGGTGGCATAGTGATTCTGATGGTCCGCGCCGGTAATGAAGTAGAAATAGTCGGTCTTTGCCGGATTGATGCTTTGCAGGAATGCGGCGTATCCCGGGCTGGAGATTGGCCCCGGTGGCAGCCCTGGGTTCTGATAGGTGTCATACGCGCCGAGATTGTATGTGTTGCCAGCTTGCTGCAACTGCGGCCAGGGCTGCGCGGGCGTGCCCAACGCATATTGCAGCGTGGGGTCGGCTTGCAGCAGGCTCAGCCCGCCTTCTGGTGGTGTTAATTCGCCCTTGCCGACGAGATAGCGATTGTAGTAGACGGATGTGACGCCCTGGCGCGCTGCATCGGTGCGTGTTTCGCGCTGCACGATGGAGGCCAGCGTCAGCGCGTGATCCAGTTTGTCGGCCATGCTTTTGCCGTCGGCGTCGCTGTAGTGCGCTTTGAGCAGGGCAAAGATGCTCTGGTTCGTGGCCGGGTCCAGGGCAGGATGCGCCTCGCACTGCTGCTCATTGTTCAGGTAGGCGTCGGGCTGACCGCTGGGGCCAGGGCAAAGATGTTCGCCCAAATCGTTCAGCATCTCGCGAATGACATCGACAGTGGTCGAATCCTGGTCCACCAGATAGCTGTCGGGGAAGAGGTAGCCCTCCAGGGCAAACTTGGCTGCCGCGCCGTTTTGCTGGTCGTGATTCAGGAACCAGTATTCTGAGGTCAGCGCAACGCTCTTGCCGGTGGTGTCGGTATAGGTGCCGGTTTGCGCGATTTTGATGAAATCGGCGCTGCTGAACTTCTGAAGGATAGGCTGCGCGGCAAAGATGCTGGCAATCTGCCAGATGCGGTCTCCTTCGGGGATGGTGACCAGATGCTCGACGGGCGAGTCTGTCAGGAAAACGGTCACAATCTCTGGAATGGTCATCGAGGCGGAGATTTTATAAGCGCCTGCCTGGAGCTTATGGTCCAGCCCTGCGTAGCGCGCCCACAGGCGGAAGGCCAGGGCATTGCTGATGATCTTCTGGGCCACCAGGTCATCCCCGATCTGGGCAGTGGTTTCGCCGTCTTTGATGACGAAGAGTATCTGAGGCGAACCTGCCGGGCCACTGGGTTCAATATAATTTAAGCCAATTGTCCAGGCGGTGTAGCCGCCTACTAACCCGCAGGTGAGCAGCAGCAGCGCCAGCACGAGGATCAAACGTTGCCTTTTTTTCATTGGATGGTCTCCTGTCCCGCAGAGGCCGTTGCGCGGCCTGGTATGCCTCCTCCTCAAAGTGTAACGCATAGATCAGGTTTCTGGAAGACAGACAGCCGAGAAGGGCTATTCCCTGACCACCTATTTTGTTCGCCAGCGCTGCACCCAGACCAGCGCACCCATCGGCAAGAGCACGCGCATGCGCCAGGCGCGGCGTGGCTGGCGCAGCAAACGAAAGAGCCATTCCAGCCCGGCGCGCTGCATCCAGCGTGGGGCGCGGGCCACGCGCCCGGCGATGAAGTCATACGCGCCGCCGACGCCAACGGCCACGCCCACACCAGCCGCGCCCAGCGCCTGGGCGTGCTGGCGAATCCAGAGGTCTTGCCGGGGCGCGCCATAGGCGACGGTGACGACATCGGGGCGAGCGGCGCGCACGCGGCGCAGAATCTCTGCGGCGTCGGCGTCGGCAGGCGACCCAGCATACACATCCGCAATCTGAAGGCCAGGGGAGCGCTGCTCTAGGATGCGCGCGGTTTGTTCGGCCACGCCGGGGGCCGCGCCGAGCAAGAAGAGGCGATAGCCGCTCAGGGCGCAGCGTTCGGCCAGCCTGGGCAGCAGGTCGGTGCCGGTGACGCGCTCGGGAAACGGCTGGCCGAGGATGCGCGAGGCCCAGACGATGCCCATGCCATCGGGCAGCACGAGGGCGGCCTGATTGATGGTCTCGCGGAAGGCGACATTGTTGCGCGCCTCCCAGACAAATTCGGGGTTGACGGTGACGATTTGCCGCGCAGGCCCGCCCGCGCTGCGGTGCTGGTCGATCATGGCTTCGATGCGCGCGAGCGCTCCGGCCATGTCGATGTGATCGGCGCGCACGCCCAGAATCATGAGGCGCGCGGGCGCGGCTGAGTGGGCTGGCGATGCGGGGCTGGATGAGTAGTTGGACATAAACAATATCGGCTCCCTGGCAAGATGAGGGTGTGAGCAATCTCATTGTGTTTTCTATACACCGCATGGTACAATGCCTGTGCCATCAGCGAGGCTTCCATCCCCCTTTTTTCCTGGGGATGTCAGGGCAGCTTGTGTCTTCTGGCGCTGGCAACCAGAGGCGGCATATATCCGGGTTGTCTTGTTTACTTTTGTTTGAAGGAGGGCAAACGATGTCCTACGACCCGACCCAGCGGGTTCCTCCACCACAGGGATATCCTCAGCAGCCGACGTATCAGCAGCCGACGTATCAGCAATCGAGCTATCCGCAACAGCCGGATTACCAGCAGCCCGGGTATCCACAGGTCCAGCCGCCCACCTACCCGCAGTATAACACGCCGCCCGCTCCCACTGGCGCGGGCTTTGACTTCAATACGCTCTGGAGGAACCTGGGCGTGACCGGCAGGACCGGAGCCATCGGTGGCCTGGTCTTATTCATCTCAAGTTTTCTTCCCTGGTTCAGCGTGAATATTACCTGTACCGGCTCGTTCTGCAACACCTCGGAGAAAGACTACAGCTATAATGCCTTTTCCATTATCAGCAACGTGACCCCTCCGCACGCTACCGAAACTTTTAGCTTTCCGTTGGTGGTGGTGGTGATTCTGGCGTCGCTGGTGCTGATCGGGCTGCCCATCGTGGGCGCGCTGGGCAAGATGCAGGCCAGGCAGGCGCAGCTTTTTATGCTGATTACTGCCGGTGTGGCGCTGCTGGTTGAGGTTATTTATATGTTTTCCGCCTTTGGCGCGTTTCCCAATGAGACTGGCAGCCAGACGACCCTGGACACGACGGTAAAGGTGTCGGTTGGTCCGACGGCTGGCTTTGTGCTGGGCTTGCTGGCGACGCTGGCCGCAGGCGGGGTGTATCTGTATTTCGGCTATATCAAGAAGCCTGCTGAGGGGAGCTATCCGCTGCCCTATCAGCAGGTGGCGCAGTATCCCGGCTCGCAGCCGTATCAGCCGCCGACCCAATATGCAGGAGGGCAGCCGTATTTGCCGCCCACCGAATATCAACCCCCGCCGCCTCCGCCGCCACCCTATCCCGGCCAGCAGCCGCCCCAATATCCTGGGTAGGCATTGATGGTCAGTCGGCAGCGCCGCGCCCCAGCCGGGGCGCGGCGCTGCCGCGTTTTTATGCCGCCGCGCGATAGTCCCATTCAATGTATGCGCGTAACTCGTCGCGCAGGATGGCCCGCGCCCGCATGGCGCGATGGCGGCGTTTGAGTTCGGCGTAAAGCTGGCTGAGCCGCTGGCTGACGCCCAACGCGGCCCGCGCCCAATCGTCCGCGCCCACCAGCGCGGGCGGCGCTTCGCTGATGCGCAGGAGCCGTTCGACTTCGACATTCCAGCGCCAGAGCAGATGGCCTTCTGGAGATATGCGTAATATGCGCCGGTCGTAGGGAACATCGGCTCTGTCGGTCCAGCGGGGGATGGACGGGTCGCATTCGTCGTAGGGGCCGCTGTAGCGGTAGGCGGCGGCTTCAGGGTGGGCGCGCATCCAGGCCAGGCGCGCCTGGATGGCCTGGCCGACCCAGCGCTGCACGCAGCGTGGCGCGATTTGTTTGGGCGGTCTGGTGTCGAGCGAGATGTTGGTTTGCGCGTCGGGGGCGAGCCAGCGGCAGGCCCGGCGAAACGGTACGGACCAGGCCGCAGACCAGAAGGCGGCCAGTTCGGGAGCAGTGAAGAACATTGGGGGATTCTCCTTTCGTCGTTGGGCGCATGCCAGCGACGAAACGGCCATCCCCTGCTGCGTGACGATGCTTGCCGAAGGAGGCAGAGCAGCAGCTTGCGCTGCCACCCTGCCAACCGGGAAGCGGTTCGCCCCGCCCACAGGGGATGGCCGCTGAGAAGATGCGTTCCATCCAATGATAGAATGCCCCCAGCCCCATCCCTTGCGCATGCAGGGGTGAGGTGAGCGGCGCGGCCAGTTTACACCACTGGCTGCGCCACGCGGTACCGTTTCATGCTGTCAAGGTGCGCGGCGCGTCTGAGCGCGCCGGGCAGCATAAGCTGCTGAGCCAAGTATACGGTTTTTGGCTCGGGTTGTCAAGAGGGCTATAGCAAGCAGGAGCGCACTAGGAGCGATTCGTTCACTTGACTTTGGTGAACAAGAGATCAAAGTCTTTCCGCCATGTTTTCCCCTGGTCCTCCGAAGCTTCCCAGGCCGCAGCAATGGTGTCGCCGTTCACCTGTGCGGTAAAGCGCTGGTAGAAATCGGGGTCCTGTCTCAGCATGCTCCAGTGCTTGCCATCAAAGCGCATGTCGAAGATTCTCGATACGCCTCGGTTGTCGTAATAAAACGCTTCGAACCGCTCCGTCGCGCTGCTGTAGCCAATCACGCTGACCGATTCCGGCACGTCACTGGCACCGAGCTTGAAGCGCCACAGGACAAAGGCATGTTCAATCCATTCAAAACTGGCGGTGCCGACGACTGTGGTCTCAAGGCTGTCCAGAAACCAGGCGTTGGACATCGTCCAATCCCAGTCGCCGATCAAGACCTCCAGGTCTTTTAATTGTGGTGTTTTCATAACTGTATTATAACCAAACGGGGCATAGAACCGGAGATGCTCTTACCAAATTGGTAAATAAGGTGATTAGCTTTCGGCTAGCCAGGCGCTCGGTGGATAGGAAGCCTACTTGCATCGTTTGCTTCGAGGGGTTATAGTAGTAGTGCTCCCTGTTCTCCTCTCTTCTCCTCAGTACAAAGAAGACGAGCGGCTAGGGAGCCATTCTTTTGTGAGACAAGAGGGGCGGCTTCTATGGAGACCTCAACCGAAACGGCGCTGATCCTCGCTGCCCAGGCGGGGGATAATGCGGCGTTCGATACGCTGGTGGCTCCTTATCGACATGAACTGCTGGTGTATTGCTATCGTTTGCTGGGGTCTGTCCATGACGCTGAAGACCTGGTGCAAGAGACGCTGCTGCGCTCCTGGGTGAAGCGCGCGACGTTTGTTCGGCAGGGGTCGTTTCGGGCCTGGCTGTATCGCATCGCTACTAATCTATGCTTGAATGCGATTACGCGCGGGCCGCGCCGGTCTTTGCCGCCGCTGACACAGCCGCCAGCCGAGCCGACACTGCCCCTGCCGGAAGCGACGCGAGAACCCGTCTGGCTGGAGCCGTTGCCAGACGCGCTGCTGGCCGATCTGCCGGATACTCCAGAGGCGCACTATACGCAGCGAGAAAGTGTGACGCTGGCGTTTATTGTGGCGCTTCAGGTGCTGCCGCCGCGCCAGCGCGCGGTGCTGGTCTTGCGCGATGTGCTGGATTGGCCTGCCAGTGAGGTGGCGGAATGGCTGGAGATGTCGGTGCCTGCCGTCAACAGCGCGCTGCAACGCGCTCGCGCTGCGCTGGCGCGCTACGCGCCATCTGAGGAGACGCAGCCAGCGCAGATCGAAGAGCGCCTGCGCCCGCTGCTCGATCACTATCTGCGCGCCTGGGAGCAGGCGGATGTTCCGGCGCTGGTGGCGCTGCTGAAAGAAGATGCCTGGTTCACGATGCCGCCGGTTCCTGCCTGGTTCTCTGGCCGAGACGCCATCGAGGCGTTCTTCCGGGCGGCGATCTTCAATCCGCCCACACCGGGGGCCTGGCGTCTGCTCCAGGTGTGGACGAATGCCAGCCCGGCGTTCGCGCTCTATCGTCTGGATGCGGCCACCGGGCGCTATTCCTTTTTTGGCTTGCTGGTGCTCACCTGGGAGGGAGAGCAGATTGCTACCAGCGTTGGGTTTATGGACGTGACGAGCCACGCGCCGTTTGCGTTGCCGGATGTGCTGACAGACTGACCCGCTGCCACTATTGCTGGTGGTGGCGGGTCAGCAGGGGCGCAGGGGTTGTTGGCGCGCTTTACGCCTGGGCGGGTATGGCCTTGGTGGCTGGGCGCGCCCGCAGCGCGAGCAGGGTCCAGGTGGCGAAGACGATATCGGGCGGCGTGAACAAGAGGATGTTGACCTTGGTCAACCCCAGCAAGGCAAACGCGCCAAAGAAGAACGGAACGGCACAGCGCATGATGACGGAGAAGCGGAAGAAGTTGGTGGCTTCGTCGCGGCTGGCGGCAATATAATAGCCGCCGAGGGACAGGACGGTCATCGCCGTTACATAGAGCCAGACATCCTTGTGGGCCGGAAGGCCGAACAGGTTGGCGACGACATCTGGAATGGTGAACAGGGTCAACGCCAGGACGAGCAGGTAACATCCGTACGCGAAGATACTGGTGGCTGCACGACTCATGAGAGGTTCCTTTCTGATAGTCCGTTGTGGTGTACATGAATGGTTGGCGTGATCGCCGCCCGGCGCAGCTTGGGAGACAATCACGTTCCGTCTATACAACACCGATCTGGCTGAAAACTCATCGCAGGTGATATATGCAGCAGGAAGTGGGCAGGCAGCAGGCGTTGACGCCGTTGGAGGCGATCATTCGGGAACGCATCGCGTCGTCGGGCGCGATCACGTTTGCCGAGTATATGGACCTGGCGCTGTATCATCCTCAGTTCGGCTACTATACCGCTGGCAAGCCAAAGGTGGGCTGGACCGGCGATTTTTTTACGAGCGCCCATCTGCACCCGCTCTTTGGCGCGTGCATTGCGCGCCAACTGGTGCAGATGTGGGAAGCGCTCAAGCGCCCCGCGCCCTTTGTGGTGGTGGAAGAAGGCGCGGGCCAGGGCGTGCTGGCCGGGCAGGTGCAGGCGTTTCTTCGGGAGCACGCGCCCGGGCTGGCCGAGGCGCTGCGCTATCAGACGCTCGATGTGGGCCAGGCATCTGAGGTGGCCGATGACGCGCCACATGTCATCCTCTCGAATGAGTTGATCGATGCATTTCCCGTCCATCTAGTAGAGATGCAGGGCGGGCTGATGCGCGAAGTGTATGTGGCTGAGCGCGACGGGCGGCTGGTGGAGCGTTTGGGTGAACCCTCCTCGGCGGAGGTTTCGGGCTATCTGGAGCGCTTCGGGCTTCCCTGGCGCGGCGGTGTCTGGCGCGCGGAAATCAATCTGCGCGCGCTGGAATGGATGCGAGTGATGGCAGCGCGGCTGGCAAAGGGTGGCTTTGCACTGACGATTGATTATGGCGACACGGCACGCCGCCTCTATGGCCGCGTGGGACCGCGTGGCACGCTGCTGTGCTACTATCGGCACACCACCAACGAGGAGCCGCTGGCGCGCCCCGGCCAGCAGGACATCACGGCGCACGTGAACTTCAGCGCGCTGATTGAGGAGGGTCGCCGCGTTGGATTGGTGCGCTCGCGCTTTACGACGCAGCGCGAGTTTCTGCTGGGGCTGGGCATTCGCGAGGAGATGGAGGCGCAGCGCGCCCGCCGGTTCGGCGCGGCAGACACGGCGCGGCACACTGACCAGGGCCAGGCCGATCTCTTGCGCGCTTACAGCCTGCGCAATGCAGTCAACGGCCTGCTCGACCCGAAGGGACTGGGCGGCTTTCGTGTGCTGATTCAGCGCAAGCGTAGCTGATGTTACCTTTGGCCTGCCTGAACGTCTGGATACATAAGACCCGCTCCACCTGGGCGGGTTTGTTGTTTCCTGGGAAGAAGGAAGGGCGCGTATGCGCGAGCAATCTTTCAACGCAGTCGGGCGACTTCAGCCGCATCTGGTCCCGCGTCAGGTGCAGGGCAATCTCTGGATGCTCTATCACATCCAGTTCGAGCAGTTGCTGGATGATTTTGGCTGGTTTCAGAGCCGCAGCGAGGCCGAAGCGAAAATTGCCGAGTTGCAGCAGGTGACGACGCCGGTTCGCTTTAGCTCCGCCGCGCCGGATGTCGACGCGATGAATTAAAGCGGCGTGGCCCAAACATGGGTCATCCCGAATTTTTGAGAGCAGGTCCCGCCAGCCGTCGTGGGGTGGCGCAGCGGGGTGGACGGGTAGCGCCGCCTTCCAGGCGGCCAACGGAACGCGGAAGCGAACGTGGCTGCCCTGAGCGGTCCGCGGCGGCAGGTCAGCGTTTTGCCGCCTGGAAGGCGGCGCTCCGAAAGCTGCCGCCGCGCTGGGCTTGGCCCCCAATATTCGGGATGACGCATGTTTGGGCCACGTTTGGTGTGTTAGCCCATTTTGTTGATAGTGTTCGGCTGGGCCTGGGGCTTGATTACTACTTTGGTGAAGCCGTCGATGCGTTTGTCGAACTTTTCGTAGGCCATGGGGGCCTGGTCCAGCGAGACTTCGTGCGAGACGATGAAACTGGGCTTGGCGCGGCCAGAGCGAATGAGGTCGCGCAGATAGCGATTGTATTTCTTGACGTTGGCCTGGCCGGTGCCCATCGCCTGCCCTTTTTCCCAGAACTTGCCATAGGGCAGCATCAACAGGCCCTGCTTCGCCTGGTCATTGGCCGCGCCGGGGTCGCTGGTCACGTACAGGCCGGGGACGCCGAGCCTGCCGGTGGCGTTGGTCACGTCGATCAGCGAAGAAAGCACCTGCGTGGGGTTTTCTTTGCCTGGCGCTTGCGGCGCGTGCGCCTGATAGCCAACGGCGTCAATCGATTTCATGACGCCATCGCCGCCGCGCATATCCCGAATCTGCTTGACGGCATCGCCCTTGGAGAAGTCGATGGGGGTCGCGCCCATCTGTTTGGCTTTGTTCAGGCGTTCCGGCACGCGGTCGACGACATAGACCTCTGACGCGCCGCGCAGCAGGCAGCTATAGGCGGCCATCAAGCCAACCGGCCCCGCGCCAAAGACGGCCACGGTTTCACCAGGTTTCACGGCAGCCAGTTCCGCGCCATGATAGCCCGTGGGGAAGACATCTGCCAGCAAGACATAGTCGTCTTCGTTTTCGTTTCCGGGCGGCAGTTTCAAGCAGTTGAAATCGGCGAAGGGCACGCGCAGGAACTCTGCCTGGCCGCCGCGATATGGCCCCATGCCGACGTAGCCATAAGCCCCACCGGCAAAGCCAGGGTTCACCGTCAGGCAGAAGCCGGTGTAGCCGCGTTCGCAGTTGAAGCAGAAGCCACAGGACACATTGAAGGGCATGACGACGCGATCACCTTTTTTCAAGCTGGTCACGCCAGGGCCGGTTTCTTCGATGACGCCCATGTTTTCGTGCCCAAAGACCATGCCCGGCCTGGCTGCTGTGCGGCCTTCATACATGTGCAGGTCGGAGCCGCAGATGGCGGTGCTGGTGAGACGAACGATCACATCGTTGGGGTGCTCGATCTTGGGGTCGGGCACGTTTTCGACGCTGACTTTGAACGGTTCTTTATAGACGACAGCTTTCATCGATGCGTTTCTCCTTGTCGTGTTGGCGCGACGCTGCCTTTCTTAACAAAAGGGCTGTACGTTGCAAAGGTTGCCGACGGTGATGCGTGAAATTGGCCCTAAACTTGCTCGTTTTCGCCGGGTACAGCAGCCCCCAGCCTGGTGGTGAAGATATTGGCCGCCAGCGCCTGGGGGTGCATATCTTATGCCACTGGTGCGCCACGTCATACGTGTGTTTAGCGGAGGGGTAAAGCGACAAGGAGGAGGTGGATGAGGGAAGAAGGAGGAGATGTCACGAGAGAGCGGAGGATCGGTGACATCTCCTTCCGGGGGGAGGAGCCTCAATTCCTCTCCCAAATTATGGAACAAATATTCTAATTTGTCAAGAGAGGCAGAAGATGGCTTGTTGTGGTGAGGTTTGGAGATCAGGCGGCGTAGTTTCAGAGGGGTGCTCAATCCGGTCTTGTGTGTCCAATGGCAATAGACTCGATAAACGATATATATTATCATTAATATGTCGCATTAGCTGCGTTTATGGCATCACATCTGCTGAAGTATGTCCATATATGCTTGCTCTCATTCCTGGGCCTGCGGCTTTGAACAGCGGCTTTGTCAGAGACGGCGTGTATGACGTTCAGAAAGAAGTGTGATGATGGAGTACAATCCTCTCTATTGGCAGGCTGAACTCTTTCTGCGCTGGGAGGAAGGGCAGGCCCTGGCGGATATGCTTTCGTCCTTCGATGCGCGGCCCTCCGAGCCAGAGACAGCCAGCGCTGTGCCTCCCCCTGATGTCGCGGCGGAAACCACGCGCCGTTTAACGGCAGTTTTCTATGAGCAGGTAGATCGCGTGGCGCGTCGGCTGGGCGCTGCCTGCTGCGCGCTTTATCTGGTCGAGCCTGCCTCCAACGCTGCTGTGCCGGAAACAGGCTCCCAGCGCGCCGACGATGGCCTGCGTTCCGTTGAAACGTCTGGCAGGATGTCTCTGTCGCTGCGCGCCCTCTATGGCGCAGCCTGGAGCCAGGAAAGCGTTCGCCTGGGCGTGCCAACCACGCCTGATGGCCCGGTGATGCAGTCGCTGATTGACCAGAAGGTAGTGCCGAGCGAGCAGGCCGACCCGCCCATTTTGCAAGAATGGGCCAAAGCTCACCAGGTGCGGCGCTGGCTGTATATGCCCATTTTTGGCCGCCCCACGCGCTGGCCGCAGCCACCAGGCGCAAAGGTGGCGCAGTCTGATGGGTTGGCTCGCGAATACACGGACCAGGCAGCGCCGCCGGTGATTCCGCTGGGTGTGCTGGCAGTAGGTCGTTCTGTGGATGCTTCTCCCTTTACGCCTGCTGATATGCGCCTGTTGAGCGATCAATGCGAGTATCTGGCCCTGGCTATCGAATATGTTCGGCTGCACGAGCAGGTGGATGTGGCCCGCGAACTGGGGAAACGCTATCAGGAGATGCTCAGTTCTGTGGCCGAGCGCGAGCGCATCCTTCAAGAACTGGATGAGGGCGTGCTGCTGGTGGCGCCCTTTGGTCGGATTGTGCATTTGAATTTGAAGGGCCGCGAATTGTTGGGCTGGCCGGAAAGCGTGGAGTTTGCCGCTGCGCCAGGCCGGGTGCAAGACTATGTGCCGGTGGAGATGCGCTCGATGCTGGGCGATGTGCTGCTGCTGGAGGATTGGCCGATGTTTCGGGCGCTGCGTGGCGAGCGGTTCACGAACAACGAACTGCGTTATCGCGGCCCGGATGGGCAGGAGCGCATGCTGGTCTTTAGCGGACGCCCGCTTTATGATGCCAAAGGCAAACTGGAATACGCGCTGCTGAGTTTTCACCGTGCTACCAGCGAACAGGCGGCGCGCGCAGAAATGGAGCAGATTGCCCGCCTGGCCGATCAGCGTTCGCTCTATGTTGGCTCGGTACTGGAGGCCATGACCGACAGCCTGCTGGTGTGCAATCAGCATGGCGTGCTGCTGCTGGTGAATCCGGCGGGCAGGCGCATGCTTGGCATCGGGCGGGCGCAGTTGCGCTCGGGCCAGTATCATATCGCCCGCTTTGTGGAAGATTTCCAGGTGCGCACGCTCGGCGGGCAGCCGCTGGCGGTGGAGGATTTCCCGCTGATGCGGGCGCTGCGCGGGGAAACGGTGCATGATATGCAGCTTACGCTGCACCGGCCCGACACCGGCTACGAGTGGCAGGTGCATGTGAGCGCGTCGCCCATCAAGGCGCGGGTGGAGGGCAATCTGGCGGTGGGCGCGGTGGCTTTGCTGGTGGATGTGACCAAGGCGTGGTCGCTGGACCGCGCCAAAGATGAGTTTCTGGCGCTGGCGGCGCACGAGTTGAAGGGGCCGCTGACCTCGATTCGGGGGTTTGCTCAGTTGTTGCGGCGGGGGACAAAGCAAGCGCCGCAGGGTGTGGAGCGGCGCACCGATATGCAGTGGGTGGAGAAAATCGAGGCGCAGGCTGACCGCCTGGGGCGACTGATCGAGGAACTGACGGATGCCGCCCGCGCTGACCTGGGGAAGTTTGATCTGAAGGTGCGCGAGGTGCCGCTGGGGGCGTTGCTGCGCCGCGTGGCGGAGGCACAGCAAGTGACGACCGCCAAGCATCGGGTGACGGTGGACGCCCCGGCGACCGGCCTTTTTGTGGAGGGTGACGAAACGCGGCTGGAGCAGGTCTTTAGCAATCTGGTGGCGAATGCGATCAAATATTCTCCCAGTGGGGGCGATGTGACGATTGTGGTATCGAACCAGGAAGCGTTGGCGGCTCCGCGCATGATCGAGGTGGCAATCCACGATCAAGGCCAGGGCATTTCTGCCAACGATCTGGAGCGCATCTTCACCCGTTTCACGCGAGCGGATACCGTGCGCGGCGTGCAAGGGTTGGGCCTTGGTCTCTATATTGCCCGCGCGATCATCGAGGCGCACGGCGGAACGATTCGCGCCGAAAGTCCCGGTCCGGGGCAGGGCAGTACCTTTGTCGTATGTCTGCCACGCGAGGAGCGCGCCTGAGAGCCACATCTGGCAAGCGCGCTTGTCTGGCGTTGCTGAGTCTGATATAATGGCTGCGTTTTCCTGCCAAGACGGTTTGCGGCAGGCAGGAGAGCAAGAGATTCGCGCCATCGCGGGAAATGGGGGCAGGCACGGGCGCGCGAGGCGAAGCTGAGCATGCGGAAATTCGGTTACGCCAGCGCCCGCTGCCGGAGGCAGAGTATGACACGTTGCTGGAATTGCGGTTTGCCAGATGTGGCTGAACGCTGCCAACGCTGCGGCGCGCCACAGGAGCAAGCCCGGCGAGGAGCGCCACCACCTGCCGGTCCGCCAGGCGGCTTTCAGCCGCCGCCTGGATTTATTATCAACGGCGCGCCTGCTGATCATCGCCCCTCCGGGGGTCCGAGCGGCCCGATGTTCCCTCCAGGGCACCCCAGCGGTCCATTGCCACCTTCTGGCCCACAAAGCGGACAGTTTCGGCCTGCGGGCTTTCCCAGTGGCCCGCTGCCATCGAGAGGAAATCCCAGCGGGCCGCTGCCGCCTGCCGGTGGCTATCCGCCGCGTGGTCCGGCTCCCGGCGGGCGGTCCCATCCCAACGCTGGCCCGCCAGGCTGGGATGAGCCAGAGATGCCGCCTGCGCCCCGCCGGAGCGCGAGCATGCCGCTGCCTTCGCGCTCTGGGCCACTCCCATTCGAGGATGAGCGTCTGCCCCCGGAGTATCAGCGTGGCGCGCCGCCGCCGAGGTCTGGCGGCAGACCGCCAACCCGGCCAACGCCGCCGCCCCAGGCTCCCAGGGGATGGGAGGATGCGGGCGCGGCTCCCGTGCCGGAGTTCAGGCAGCAGAGCGGCGACTTCCGCGCGGGGAATCGCCGGGATGAGGTCGCGCCGAAGCAGATCGAGCGGCGCGCAGAGCCGGTCTGGGATGATGATGAGCGCTGGAGCTTGAACCGCGATCCAGACGCATTGACCCTTTCGGCGATGACCAATGCCATCCTTGGCGGCGCGATTGGCGGCGTGCTGGGTGGGGCGCTCTGGGTTGGGGCGGTGGTGGTGACGGGTCTTTCCATGCCCTATCTGGCTGTTGTGGTGGGTCTGCTGGCCGGAGTAGGCGCGCGGATGGCCCTGGAGCAGACGCGCCCATGGATTATCGGCGCGTTTGGGGCGCTGGGCGCGGCGCTGGCTTTCCTGGTGACGCAGTACGCTTTGTTCGATTATGGGCTGATTCATCAAGGGCTGGCGACGGGCCTGTTTGCCCTTTCGCCGCTGCGTTTCCCCCAGGTGTATATCGATTATGTGACGGGCGTTTCTGATGATGTGACTCATTCGCTGGGGTTCTCTGGCGAGCATCCGCTGGATATGGGCGTGCTGCTGGCCTGCATGACGGTCTGCTGGCTGGTGTTGGTGCGCCGCAAACGGTAGCGGCAGGTGGTAATATGGAAGAGCTGCACGGGCAGATGTGACATAATACAAGAAAGCTGTTGAGTTGTATTTTGCTCTCTTCTGAAAAAACTCTGGAATCAGACGAATGAATGATCGACGTTATCGCAATCCGGCGCGGACTCCGCCCCCCAACAGCCTGCCGCGCGAGTCGCGCGAGCGCTGGGAAGGTGGCCCTCCGCCTGAGTACGAGGAAGAATATAGCCCTCGGCCTCCACGGCGGACACGGGACTTTGGCAGCGCGCCGGATCAGCGACCCCCACGCAGCCCATCAGGACCGGTTCCGCCGCAGCGCCCGCCACGTTTCAGAGATGATGGCGACCCTGGCCTGGAGCGTCGCCCGTCGCGCAGTTCCCGCGATATGGGGATGCCGCCGCGCGGACCACGCTATCCGGATGGTGAGCGCCCTGAACGCCCTGAGCGCCCAGGTCGCGGCATGGGCAGGCCCGATGGTCGCGATGGTCGGCCTGGCTCGCGCCCTGGATTGGATGAGGGGCCAGGCATGCGCCCACGGCGTCCGCGCCCGCCAGGCAGCCAGCCGCGCCGGAGGCGAAGTTCGGCCCGCCGCAGATTGCACGCGCGCTATCGCTATGGCGCGCTGGTTGGTCTGATGCTTTTTGCTGCTGTCGGTGGGATTAGCCTGGGCTTTTCTGATATAGGGGGGCATAACGTCAGCGTTGGTTTGATTCTGGCCGCCGTTCCCGCGCTGCTGGTGAGCATGGGATGCGCGGCGGTCTATATCTATTTCTGATGCGTCTGCCAGGTGCTAAAAAAGGAGCAGCGGGCCAGCATCATAGCTGGCCCGCTGTTTTTGCCCTCGTTTCTTCCCCGGCCTCAGACACATTATCCCCACAGAGAGGCGCTGCGCTCATCCCTTAGAGGCCGTTGGTGATGGTGCTGAAAATCTGCCCGATCTGCGGTCCCATCAGGACCAGGATGGCGATCACCACGATAGCGACCAATGCGATGATGAGTGCGTATTCCACCAGTCCCTGACCGCGTTCGGCTTCCCGCCGATTTTTTGAGAATAGCCGGTTCACCATAAGCGATTACTCCTCATTGTGTCTGATTTGGGGGCATAGCAGTGGCCTCGAAAATAACTCGAAATGAAAAACAGCAAAAACCCACTACCTGTCTCGCCATAATCAATATACACAAGGCGTTCGCTCCTGTCTAGCAAAATAGCCCATTTGGGTAGCGCCTGTCTGTTTCGCTCTTTTCTGCCGGGTTTCGGGTAGACCAGCTAGGTATGGTCCGTGCGAACCCGAAAGAGGGGATTTATCCCTGCGCCCAGGCGTGCGCGGGCGTGGTGGCGCACGTGTCGCGTTTGTGGGTGCGTTCGGAAGTCTCGTTTCTTGCAGAGAAAGGACAAGCAACAATGTCGCATGGTGTAGGCGGAGAGTCGCCTGCCAATGTGCAGAAGTACCTCAAAGGCGTAGATTATCCGGCAAAGAAGCAGGAATTGATGGACCAGGCCAAGAAGAACGGCGCGCCACAGGAAGTGGTGCAGGTGATTCAGCAGTTCCCCAACAAGGAGTTTGCCGGGCCACAGGATGTGATGAAAGCCTACGGAGATATACGCTAGGCGCTGATGGTTCATCCCAAGCGAAAGGCGGCGCGGGGTAACCCCGCGCCGCCTTTCGCTTGGGATGAACTGCGATGCTACTGGGTGGTTTCATCGTCCGTGATGTGATGCCCATAGCCGCGCATGACATCCGTCATGCCGGTGAAGCGGTGATGTTCTGGCAGCCCTTCCAGACGGGCGATCATGTTCGCCGGAGCCTCGTTCTGGCGCGCCTGCGTCAGCAATTGGTCGCGGGTGGCCGGATAGTGAATCCCGCGCAGGTAGTGGGCAAACTCTCTGACGCCGATGCCCTTCAGGCCCTCCTCTTCATCTGAGGTGGGAACGATGGTGACGGTCTTCTCGTCGTCCTCATCCTCTTCGTCTTCCTCGACGTGGTGCGTTGAGTAGCTGCGCACGACTTCGGTCAGACTGGCAAATGTGACGGTCTCGCTGAGCGTTTCCAGCCAGCCTATCAGCTTTCCGGGCGCTTTATTGGCGCGGGCGTGGGCCAGCAACTCATCGCGGGTGGCCGGATACGTCGCGCCGCGCAGGTAACGATGATAGGCGTAGCCAATCATCACGTCGCGCACGTTGATGAAGCTGTGCGTTTCGTCCAACTCTTCCAACCTGGCGATCATGTTGGGTGGCGCGTTATTGGCGCGCGCCTGCTCGATCAACTGCGCGCGGGTGGCCGGATAATCGACGCCGTGCAGGTAGCGCTGGAACTCGATGATGCCGATGCGGCTGGAAACCGCGGGTGCTGCGGCAGCGGCAGGCGTCTCGGCAGCAGTTGCCGCGCCCGCGCCGCTCTCCGCTTCCTCCGCGATTTCTTCCTCATCGTGATGGTGGGTGGCATAGCTGCGCACGACTTCGGTCAGGCTGGCGAAGGTGACGGTGGCGCTCAAGGTCTCTAGCCAGAGGATGAGCTTCTTCGGCGCGTTATTGGCGCGAGCGTGGGCCAGCAGTTGGTCGCGGGTGGCCGGATACGTCGCGCCGCGCAGATAGCGGTGGTAGGCATAGCCGATCATCACGTCGCGCACGCTGATGAAGCTGTGCGTTTCGTCCAGTTCTTCCAGGCGAGTAATCATATTGGGCGGCGCGTTGTTGGCGCGGGCCTGGGCAATCAGTTGTTCGCGCGTGGCCGGATAATCGACGCCGTGCAGATAATGCTGGAACTCGGTGATCCTGATGCCTTTGGAGGCGCTGACCTGATCGGCAGCGGCTGAATCTGTCGCGGCGGCTGCGCCAGTCGCGACGGGAGCGGCTTCGAGGAGGGTTGCGTCGTCCGCGCTCTCTTCGCCCTTTTCCTCCAGGTGCTTGGTGTGGCTGCGCAGCACTTCCGCCAGGCTGGCAAAAACCACGGTGGCTTCCAGGCCCTCCAGCCAGCTAATCAGTTTGGGCGGCGCGTTATTGGCGCGGGCGTGGGCCAGCAGTTGGTCGCGGGTGGCCGGATAGCGGACGCCGCGCAGGTAGCGATGATAGGCATAGCCGCGCATCACTTCGCTGACGCTGACGAAGGTGTAGCCCTCTTCCAGCACTTCCAGGCGGGCGATCATGTTGGGTGGCGCGTTGTTGGCGCGGGCCTGGGCAATGAGTTGTTCGCGCGTGGCCGGATAATGAATGCCGCGTAGATAATGCTGGAACTCGGTGATGGAGATGCGGTCAGAGACCTCGCTGACGGGGGTATGCCCAATCAGCAGAGTATCTTCGGCAATATCGGGATTTTCGTGCGCGGCCCCGGCTGCGCCTGCCAGGATGGCCCCGGCGGCTGCCGCAGCGCCCACGCCGATGATGGTATCTTCGGCGATGTCGGGGTTTTCGTGCGCGGCCCCAGCAACTTCGGCGTCGGCAGATGGCAGGGTTGGCGGCTCTGGCTCTTCCTTGGGCGGAATCTCCGGCTCGGCCAGGGGTGGGGTCACCGGAACCGGACGCGCCGGGTGCAGTGGGACGGCTGTTTGCGCGCCGGTGGTGCGCCGCGAAGCTGGCGTGGTGGGCTGCGTTGGCTCGGCAACGACGACGGCCTCTTGAACGGCGACGGCGCTGTATTGGACGGTGCTGATCTTCTGGGCCGTTGCCGTGGCAAAATGCATTTCGCTGTCGCGGCGGGCGCGGTGAATCAGCAGGAAGAGGACAGGGGCCAGGAAGGCCAGCGCGATGCCAACTGTGGCAGCGGCAGCAACCGCACCGACAAGCGCCGCGACGACTGCCACGGCGGCGACCAGCAGCAAGAGCAGCGCGCCACCCCAGCGGCGGAAGAAGCGATTCTGCGCCGGATGGCGCTGATTGCGATGCCCGCCATGCAGCGCCAGGGCGGCGCTGCCCCCGCCAGAAACCGCGTAGGTGGCCGTCTCGGCTTCTTCCACCTCGATCAGATCGAGTTCCCCTTCCTCTTCGAGGATGAGTTCTTCGGTGACGAAGACACGCTCGGTGAAGGTGCCCCAGGCGGTCTCGCGCTCTTCGACGGTCATCGTCTCGGAAGTGAAGACGGTTTCGCCGCGTCCGATGCGATAGCTGCTGAAGCCGCTGACCCAGATGGCGGCCAATTCCTCGCGGTTAAGCGCCGCGCCGTCGCCCAGCACCTCGACGCGGCGGCGGCGACGGCTGGCAAGCAGCAGAACGAGCAGTTCGGCCCCGATTGCCAGCAGCCACAGCACCAGCAGGAGGACGATCACCTGCGCGATGGTTGAGACGGCTGTGCCGACGATGATGCCCACCGCCAGGAGGATGACGCCGAGTGCCAGCGGAGCCAAAAAGACGACGCCCCGGCGGGTGTTGCGGTCTTGCGGCGTGCGCAAATCGCGGTGCCTGCGGGCGTGTTTGTTGCTCAGGACGACGTAGTTAAAGGATTCGACCAGGATAAACAATGGAATCGCCAGGACCAGCAGCGAGACGCTCGCGCCGGTAATCAGCGAGCCGGGGAAGTAGTGGTCGATCAAGCCCAGCGCGCCGAGCAACCCTAGCACAATGGTGGCAATGGTCAAGAGAAAATGAATAGAGCAGACCATCGAGCAGACTTCTTTGGGGCGCAGAAACACATAGGCGATGATCCAGGCGATAAGAGCACAGACAAAGGTCAGGACCAGCGCTGTGATAATCACCGGAACCTGAAAGAGCGCGTTAGAGATGTTTCTTAGGGTGTCGGCCAGCGAGGACGACGAATCCAGCAGTAACAGGGAATGCGCACTCATCAGCATCCCTCCTCCAGATACAAGATAGTAAAAAATCAAGAAGCAGCCAAGAATCCATGCTGCCAGTATACAGGCAAGGATGCCTGCCGGTCAAGGGTTTAGGACTACGCACAAGTGCTGAGTCTTGCCCAACCAAAAAGCCGATGCAACCTGCTTCTATAGCTGGTACGTATAATAGAGAGGAAGGGATGTGAGGGCACAGGCCGAGGGGGCATGAAAGGCAGGCTGATGATGTCGAATATGCGGTATCGCAAGCCCAGCGTGAGTTCGCTGCTGGGCATTACCAGGTTGAAGAAGCGCGTGAAGAAGGCGCTTGGCATCAACAAAGTGCTTGCACCCTTTCGCGCGGTGAGCAACTATCAACGGCGCATGCTGCGGCGGGCGGGCTATTACAGGCCAGAACTGAAGATGATGCGCGCGGTGAAGCGCGGGCAAGCGCCAGGGCCAATCGGGCCGCTCCAGGTGGGCGAGGGCGAACACGAAGCTGGCGGCAAGGGGCTGGACAGCAGCGCCCTGCTGATGGCGGCCATGCTGACAAAGGGCGAGGACAAAGCAGCGGGTCACAAGAAGGGCGGCAATGGGCCGAATCTGGCCGAGGCGATGCTGCTGGCGTCGGCGATGAAGGGGACGGATGAGGCGCACGCGCCCCATGCCAGGCACGCCGCCGACGCGCCCGCGTCAAAAGAGAAACCCGCGCACGCGGCACACAGCGCTGCCCATCCGCGCGCCAGGAGCGCAAAAGGCAAGCATCACGCGGAGCAGCCAGCGCCTAAAACCCATCGGGGCTTGCGCCTCTTTGGCCTGGTGCTGGTGGCCCTCGGTGTGGCTGCGGCTATCGTGGCCGTCTGGTACTATTGGATAATCTGAACCAGGAGAGCGCCCGGAGATAGGCTGCTGGTTCTGTGCCTGGCCTGTGCGAAACGCTTACCCCCAGGGAAGCTGTTTAGCCTCTCTGGGGGCATTTTGCGCCGCCTGACCAGCCCGGCGAGCAGGCCCGCGCAAATATGATCTAATACAAGGATAGAGACGCCAGAGACACGCGGGGAATGCGAGCGCTAGCAAGGAGGGGGATTCTGTGAACGACTTTATTTTTCTCGAAATTATCATCATTCTGGTCTTGATGCTTGCCAACGCTTTCTTTGCGGCCTCCGAGATTGCCATTGTGTCTTCCAGGCGCGGGCGGCTGCAACAGCAGGCGGATGCTGGCCGACGGACAGCCAAGCAGGCGCTTGATCTGGCCGAGCATCCTGATCGCTTTCTGGCAACCGTGCAGATTGGCATTACGTTGATCGGCACGTTTGCTTCGGCATTTGGCGGCGCGGAGATTGCCCAGGTTTTGGCGGGCTGGCTGCAAACGTTTCCGCTGCTGGCTCCCTACGCGCAAACGTTGGGATTGGTGATTGTGGTGGTGCTGATTACCTATCTCTCGCTGGTGATTGGGGAACTCGCGCCCAAACGGCTGGCGCTGCGCCATGCCGAGCGCATCGCCATGTTTGCCGCGCCGGTGATGCAGGCCATCGCGCGCATTGGGCGGCCTTTTGTGGCCTTGCTGACGGTTTCGGTGAATGTGGTGCTGCGCGTGCTGGGCCAGGGGCGCGCCGCGCAGCAGACGGTGACGGAAGAAGATGTGATCTATCTGGCGCAGGAAGCGACGACCAGCGGCAGCGTCGAGCCAGGGGAGGCGCAGCTTATTTCGCGCGTCTTTCAATTCACTGATCGCGTGGTGCGCACGGTGATGACGCCGCGCTCGGAGATTGTGGCGCTGGACGTGGAGATGCCGTTCAAACAGGCGGTGCAGGTGTTTATCAGTTCGGGCTATTCGCGCCTGCCGGTCTATCAGGAAACGCTGGACGCGGTGGTTGGCGTGGTCTTTGCCAAAGACTTGCTGCGGGCGCAGACGCTGGAGCAGCCGCCTGGGCTGCGCGATCTGGCCCACCCGGCTATTTTTGTGCCTGAGCATCAACACATCGATGACTTGCTGGCGGTCTTCCGGCGCGAGGGCGAGCATCTGGCGCTGGTGGTCGATGAATATGGGCAGATTACCGGCTTGCTGACGTTGGAAGATGTGCTGGAAGAACTGGTCGGCGAGATCGAAGACGAGTATGATGTGCCCGAGGAGCCTTCGATGGTGCGCCGCGACGATGGAAGCTGGCTGGTGGATGGCAAAGAAGCCTACGATCGGGTGCGCGAGAAGATCGGGTTGTCAGCGGTCCCGCCAGCCGAACGCGGGTTGTATACCAGCCTGGCCGGTCTGGTGCTGGCGCGGCTGGGGCATATCCCGACGGTGGGGGAGACGCTGCGCGTGGGGAATTGGATGCTTGAGGTGGTCGATATGGATGGGCGGCGCATTGATCAGGTGTTGATTCGCCCGGTATCGGAAGCCGAGAAGGATAGCATATGAGCTGGAAAGCGTCCTATGACGCGGCGGTGCAATCGTTGTATGCGTTGATTCACCCTGCCGATGTTGCGCCGCCCTTTGGGCATGGCCCGCAGGCGGCAGCGCAGCGGTTGGAGATGATGCGCCACCTGCTGGAATTGCTGGGCAATCCGCAGGACCGCTTTCGTGCTGTGCATGTGACGGGGACCAGCGGCAAGGGGTCGACGGCGACGATGATTGCCGAGGTGCTGCGCCAGGCCGGTTTGCGTGTGGGCCTCTATTCCAAGCCGCATGTGCAGCTTCCGCTGGAGCGTATCGTGATCGATGGACGCCAGATGCATCCTGCCGCGTTTGTCGATCTGGTGGCGGAGTTTCAGGCAGCGGCAGAGCGGCTAGCGGCGCGCGATGACTATGCCCCGACGTATACGCAGGCGCTGGTGGCGCTGGCGCTGCTGGCCTTTGCGCGGGCGAACGTGGATGTGGCTGTGGTGGAGGTCGGCGTCGGGGGGAGGCTGGACGATACGAATGTGGTGCACCCGCTGACGGCGACGATCACCAGCGTGGGCTACGATCATATGAACTTCCTCGGCCCGACGCTGGAGGATGTCGCCCGCGAAAAAGCCGGAATTATCAAAGAGGGCGCGCCAGCCATCAGCGGCAGGATCGAGCGAAGACCAGCAGCGGTGATTGCGAAGGCGGCAAAGGCGGTAGGCTCGTCGCTAGCGGTGCTGGGCCGTGACTTTCATATGGTTCCGCTGGGCATCGATCTGACGGGCGGGCGCTTGCGCTATGTGGACAGGGAAGGCATGCTGACGCCGCTTCAAGTGGGGCTGCTGGGTGCCCATCAACTTACCAACGCGGCGGTGGCTGTGGCAACGGTGCGCGCCGCCGAGCCGCGCCTGGGCCGCGCGATTCCGCTGGATGCTTACGCGCGCGGGCTGAAACAAGCCTGGCTGCCGGGGCGGCTGGAGATTGTGCAGCGCGATCCGCTGGTGCTGCTGGATGCCGCACACAACGCGCAGAAGGCGCAGGCGCTGCGCGAGTCGCTGGACGCGCTGACAGCGGGACGGCCCCGCGTGCTGGTGTTGGGCATTCTGGCGGACAAGGCCAGCGAAGAGATGATCGATGTGCTGGCCCCTGGCGCGCAGGCGGTGGTTGTCACCAGGCCGCCGGTCATCGGCAGCAAACAGGCTGAAACGCTGGAGCGTCTGGCTGACCTGGCCCGCCAGTTCACCAGCCATGTGCTGGCGGAGCCTGACCCGCTGCGCGCGGTCGAACTGGCGCTAGGCGAAACGCCCGCCGACGGCGTGCTCTGCGTGACCGGCTCGCTCTATCTGATCGGCGCGGTGCGCGGGCGCTGGTTCCCGGAAGAGACGCTGCTGGCGCGGGCTGCCGAGAGGTAAGAAGAAACGCATCCACGCGCTTATGTTGTTTCTACCACTTTGATGTATGCAGCCAGCATCGCAAGAGCAATAAGCAGAGCTACTCACGTTCGGGCAGCGGCGGCGGGCGCAGCGGCACGGGCGAAGATTGGATGATAGAGGTGGTGGTTGAGCCATACAGCAGAAAGCTATCGAGCAGCCGGTCAAGCTGGTCGATAGCCGGAATGTGGACCTTGAGGATGAAGCAATCTTCCCCGGTGACGCGGTGACATTCCACGACTTCGGGAATCTGCTGGGCCAGTTCGGCCACTCTGGGCAACTGACCCGGATTCGGGCGGATGCGCACGTAGGCGGCAATCGGCAAGCCCAGCGCTGCCGGGTTGAGTTCCAGGCGATAGCCGCGAATGATTCCCGCTTCCTCCAGACGGCGCACGCGCTCTGTCACTGCTGGTGACGACATGCCGATGCGGCGGCCCAATTCGGACATGGGCAGGCGCGGGTCGCGCTGAAGTTCCTCCAGGATGCGCGTGTTGACGGCATCAAGCTCCGTATGCCAGTCGGTATAGGTAAATACCCGTTTTTCCTTTAAACTCTCAGGCATCTCTTTGCTATCTCCTTCGATTTTGTATGTATTTTCGCTGATTTGCATTGTACCATAGAAAGGAAGAAATCAGCGCGAGGAGATGCTATGCTGCACGCGAAAAAAGCCAGTGTGCCTGCCAGAGTTCCGCCGCACGCCTACTTTTTGGTGAGCGCCGTCTTTCATTATCTCGGTCCGGCCTTTGCTGTTTTGCTTTTCGCCAATGTTTCGGTGCTGGGCGTGGCGTGGTTCCGCATCGCCAGCGCCGCCGTGGTCTTTGCCGTCTGGCGTCGGCCCTGGCGGCAGTTTATGGGGCTGCCATGGGTGAAGCTGCGCGTGCTGCTGGCGCTGGGGGTGGTGCTGGGGCTGATGAACGCCTGCTTTTATCTCGCCATTGCGCGGCTGCCATTGGGGACGGTTGGCGCGATAGAGTTTATTGGCCCGATTACGCTGGCGGCGCTGGGCGCGCGTACCCGGCGCAATATCTCGGCCCTGGCGCTGGCGGCAGCGGGCGGTTTGCTGCTGGCCGATGTGCGCTTTGCGGGCGAGCCGCTGGGCTTTGTGTTTGCCATTGCCAACTGTCTGCTTTTCATGCTCTACGTGGTGCTGGGCCACCGCATCGCGCAGGATGGCGGCGCGGCAGGCATCGATCGGCTGGGGGCGGCGATGCTGGTCGCGCTGGTGACGATTACGCCGCTGGGCCTGGCGGGCGCGCTGCCTGCCATGACGCAGCCCTGGCTTATCCTGGCGGGTGTGGGTGTGGGCGTGTGTTCTTCGGTCATTCCCTACGTCTGCGATCAATTGGCGATGGCCCGCCTGCCGCGCGCTACGTTTGCGCTGTTGCTGTCGCTGCTGCCTGCTTCGGCAACGCTGATCGGCGTGGTGGTCCTGCGGCAGTTTCCGACGCCGCTGGAGATTGCGGGCATTTTGCTGGTTGCCGGTGGCGTGGCGCTGCACCAGGAAGCCGACGTGTTGCCGAAAGAACGTGCGAAAGGCCAATGAGGAAGGTTGAGCGGAGGCGCTACAAGGAAGATATTGGTAGAAGCGAAACTTCTACCCAGCGCCAATCTCGTAAATTGGCTTTGATTGGATTATGAGCAACATACTCTATTAGACGCCAAAGCGTTCGCTCATCTTGGATAAGATGGTCGTAATATTCTCGCTGCCAGAAGGTTCCCTGGAGACCCAAGACCCGATGAGCCTGGTTGGCAGTGAACGACTTCCAAGAATGCAGAATGGAAGCCAAGGTATAGGGGTCTATTGGTTCTAGCACCGCATGAACGTGATTGGGCATGATACACCAGGCATAAAGATAATAGCGGCTGCCACGGAAGTAGCGTAATGCCTGGGCTGCTATATCAGCAATAGTAGGATTTGCCAGGTGACAAGCGCCCGCGCCGCTGTCCAGATAACGTTGAATGCGCATCGAGAAAAGCCGATTCAGTCGCGCCTGCTCTTCATTGGTTAAGGTCTTTCCGCCCGGTCGTGCCTTTGCCAGCAGCGCTTCTCGTTCGGCTTCATAGGACGCCAACACCGATTGAGGAAGGGCGTCCGCCAGGCGAAAAGTGACAAAATACGTAGCGCCGCGTCTTTCCCAATGAGGAAGATACCCGCGATCACGAAGGGAAGTATCTGCTTCTCCACGTTCTGTCACATTGCTCATTTCCTTTTCCCTTCTGGAAAGTATCCCCCCGTTCGCTGTCTGCTTGCAAGGCCGTTGGTAGCGCCGCCTTCCAGGCGGCTATCCGCTGGCATGCGGTGAGGCTGCGCAACAAGCCGGAACGTCCACACTAGCGGCGCGTTTTGCCCCAACTCCGCCCCTGCCGCCTGGAAGGCGGCGCTACCAAGGGCGTTCGAGTAGATGTGCTGTTACTACTTCTTCCGCCGGAAGCGATAGCTATACCACTCAGCCCCTTTTTCGGACAGTTCCTCTAGCCTGTTCATGTGCGCAAATTGCCTCAATTCTTCAACAGATTTTTGATTGGACCCGCTAGATGCATCAGATGTCCTCCTAATTCGCTCAGAGTAGGGATGTGCTTTATAAAAGACTTCGCCGTTAGCAGTATTAGTGATTTGGAAGTAGAAGAGACCCAAAATAGAGCGATGCCCTGTGATTTCAAAGTGTTCGTACTTCTCATCAATAGGCTGTAATCCCTTACTAGATGGAGGTTGCTCCGAACGAATAAGATCAAGCTCCGCTGCCACCGATTGAGCAGCCCCTACGCTGCTCAAACCAATCACATCGAGCATTTGATATGTTCTAAGAAACCCTTTAATCTCTGTTGATTTATGTATAATGCTGATGATGCGTTTATGCCCCGCTAGAGCAAGCTGAATTTCCTTCTGGACCCACTTAGAAGCCAAGGAATCTGGCGTTAATACAACCAAGAATACATCTCGTCCCTCTAGCTCGGTTTCTATGGTTGGAATCCACTCATCTC
Organism: Ktedonobacterales bacterium; assembly: GCA_035307385.1. GTDB lineage: Bacteria > Chloroflexota > Ktedonobacteria > Ktedonobacterales > DATBGS01 > DATBHW01. Next base: position 124,639 of record DATGID010000032.1, read on the forward strand.
CTAAGTCTAAATTGCGTTTGTCGTACCACACGTCAACGCCATGGCGTTTGAGTTCGTCAACAAAGGCGCTGCACCAGATGTTATCTTTGTGGCTGTGGCTGAGAAAAATGCGCAAGTCGCTCATCTATGCTTCCCCTGGTCAAAATGAGCACGCTTATCAATCGCTGCCCTATTGTAAAGCAGAGAAGCAAGAATCGCAAGAGAAGCAAGAGAGTCTGCTCAAGGGGACCTTTCACCAGCCGCCAACCATAGGCCCAAGCGGCCTATGGTTGGCTTGGAGGTGACGGGGGCGGCTGCGGAGCCGCTGCGGGCGGTGGCGTGGCGGGCGGTTGGTTCGGTTGAGCAGCAGCAGGCCCGCTGGTGGCATAGGTTCTTCCAATGAAGCCGCCCAGGACCCCCAGACCGGCCCCCAACAACAGCGCCAGGATGGCATCTCTTCCGGCAAGCAAGAGCAGGGAGACGATGATCGAGGCCACTGAACTGACGCTGACCGAAGGCCTGTAGGTGAGCGAATACGAGTAGATGACCAGTACGATGTCGATCACGATCAGCACCAGCCCACCCACCAGCCCGGCCCAGAAACCGGCAAGCCCGCCGATGTCTACCCTGCCCGTTTGCTGCGCGGTGCGCCAGCCAGCAAAAAAGAACGCAGCGAATCCGATCAAATAGACCAGCACATTGTTGCCAGTGAGCGGGCTGACGGGCGAGAAGCCGAAGCGACCAGCATACGGCACAAAGCCCAGGCACAAATTGAGCACCAGGGCGGCAATACCGAGGCCGCCTCCAAAGAGCAATCCCTGGCGAAACGCGATGCGCCTCGGTGTCATCGGTGGGGTAGGGGCGGGCGCTGCCATACGCAATCCTCCTTGATGAAACGTGTGGGCCTCCCTGTAACCGACCTGGCTGCATTTTAGCTGTGGTAAGAGGAAGCCCGACAATAAGCTCTTCAATACTATCATATCTGGCTGGAGTGCCGCTGCCCCTGGCGGTGCTCCAGCCAGATACGTTGGTCTGGCTCAGGCGGCGGCTGGCTCGGCCTGGGTGGCGCGCTGCCAGACGATTTCGGCGGCTGTCAGCAGATGGGGGATGGGTTGACCTTCCGGCTGGCGCGCCAGCACGGCGTGCAACTGCCCGATGCGCGCCAGGGTGATGACCAAGGCCCAATAGCGCACTTCCCATTCCGACCAGCCCGACCGATGCAGCAGCGTGGTGGGGGCTTCCACCAGCCGCACCAGCCGCAGCAGTTCGGCCTCCAGCCGCCACTGCGCCCAGGTGGCACGCTCGCGCTGCGCCTGTGCCCGCGTGAAGGGACGCGCCTGGATGTCTTGATGGAGGGTATCAGCATCATCGGGCAGCGCGAGGTTGGCGCGCTGGCGCGCTTCCAGCAGAGCCAGCAGCCAGGGGCCAAGCGCCTCTGCCGCCTGCTGCGCCAGTGGGACCAGCGCCCAGACTGGCCCGAGGGCCAGGAATAACAGCCAGGGCAAGATGCCTGGCGCGCCCGCGTTCAGCCAGTCGCCAAAGGGCTGCCAGCAGGCTTTCGACATACGCATGGGTTTCGCTCTCCTTTTTTCGTGTGAAGGAACGATGCCCACATCGCCGAACACGAAAAGCGGCCTTCTGCCCCACGCGGGTGACGAGCGCTGCTGTTTGCCGCTGCGCGCAGAGCGGAAGCGCCAGGGTGAGCAAAACGCTCGCCCGGGCTGCTTCCGTCTCGCACATCCGGCAAACAACGCCCCCACCCGCCAGAAGAAGGCCGCCAAGGAGATTGAAACCGGTAATGGTACAATCTGCTCAGCCCCTCTCCTGGTCCGTCCAGGACTGGGGTTATGGCGCGGTTAGTGGGTTTAACACTAAGCGCGTCAACCGTCATCGGCTGGAAATGTGCCTGGCGTCTCCATCGGGAAACGCCTGAAACAATACTACACTCTCGCTTTGTTCGTTGTCAACTGGATAGGACGTTTGGGCGTTTCCAAGGGAACAGAAGAAAGATGTGTATCCGGCAGTAATGCTGTTAGTCGTAGCAGCGTCTTTTGTAGGGGGTGCTTATGGGATTACTCGCCATCGCCCAGTCATTGGTAAGTATCATCGGGATTCCGGTTGCGCTCGGTTCTCTGCTGCTGCTGGCTCGGCAGACTCGAAGCCTGGAAAAGTCCATTCGCAGCCAGGTGTATCAGGGGCTGACGGAAAATGCGTTCAGGATAGACGAGATACTTCTCGAGTACCCTCAGTTTAGAGACTATCTTTATGATGGAAAGGAAGTAGGAGACGATACTCCTGATCTTGCCCGGCTCATGATGGCGGTAGAGCTTATCATTGATGTTTTTGAAAACCTGAATGTTCAGCGGGACAATATCCCCAGGCCGGTGCTGGCTTCCTGGGACAATTATAAAAATCATGTCCTCAATACGCCTGCTGTCGCGTACTACCTCAACACGCACAGCGATTGGTATTCCCAGGCAGTAAAAGAATCGCTGCTTGGAAGGCCCAGGACGCCTGAAGTTGTCAAAGTTCGTGCAGCGAAGAGATAACATACACCGAAGCCAGAAGGAAAAATAGAAACCGCGCCCGCTGGGAGCATGCCATGCCTGAGCACAAGCTGATGGGTGGCTATAGCCGGAGCCTGGACCGCTATTACGATCTTTACGTGGCAGTTGAGCCTGATGGGCGCGTGTGTCTGCGGGAGGCGTACGAGTATCCTGACCGGCCTGGCATCGAGGGCCGCGAATATGGCTATCGTCTCTGGATTGCGGCGGCGCAGGTGGATGCCTGGCTCGCCTGCCTGGCGCGGGAGGCGCAGGTTGAGCCAGCCGTCGCGCCAGCAGGCAAGGAAACGCATCTCGTCATGGTGTTGGAGCGGTTGATCGAGCAAGGAAAGCTGGCCCCACCGGAAACGGCCAGGGCCAAAGAAAATCTTGATACATTCATATCGTGGTTAGAGCAAGAGCATATTCCGTATGAAACGAGTTCCTGGGTATGGTAGAGCAACAGATACAGGCGGTCCTTCTGGATTATGGTGATACGCTGGCCCACTTTGGGCCGGTGGATGACGCGCTGCTGGTGGCGTATGAGCAGATTCGGGAAAAGCTGATCGCGGCGGGCAAACCGGCCCTCGATGGTAAGCTCTCCGTTCCGGTGGCGCATGTGCTGCTGGAGGGCGTCAGCCAGCGCTTCGTGGACCTTCTCAATCGCTCCTATGAGGAGGAGCGCATCGAGGAATTGGATGCAGCCGAGCTTTTTCGCGGCGGTCTGGAGGCGCTGGGCCTGCTGGTGGATGATGCGCTGCTGGAAGAGATTATCCTGGCCGTGGAAGAGGTGGGCTACGCGCTGCGCGAGCGTGCCCCCGAAGCCGACGAGGTGTCGGCGACGCTGCGGGCGCGCGGGCTGAAGCTGGGGCTGGTTTCCAACTATTGTTCGCTGCCCAGCGTCGTGCGGCGGCACGCTATAGAGTCGGAACTGCTGCAACTGGTGGATGCGTCGATCTTTTCCTGCGAGATCGGGCTGCGCAAGCCACACCCGCGCATCTATCAGACGGTGCTGGCGCGTCTGGACGTGCCGCCCGAAGCGGTCGTCTTTGTGGGTGATCGGCTGCGCGAGGATGTGATGGGGCCAAAAGCGCTGGGCATGCGCGCGATTTTGACGCATCAGTTTCGCCAGGAAGACCCGGCCCAGGCGCGTGTGCCACCGGATGCGGTCGTCACGCGCCTGGCCGAACTGCCCAATGTGCTGGAGGGATGGCTTACCCGCTAATAGGCGGCGGTGAAGCGCTGGCGCACGAAGCGCGGCGTTTCGATTTCGTCCACCAGGGCCACGGCGTAATCTTCGGCGGAAATGCGGCTTTCGCCTTTGTCGTTGATGACAAGTTGCTCGGTGCCGGTGCGATAGGCTCCGGTGCGCTCGCCGGGCGCGATGAAATTGGCCGGGCTGAAGTAGGTCCAGTCGACCTGTCCCTGAGACTGGCGGTAGATGTTCAGCCCCTCGCGATGCGCCAGCGCGCCGGGCCGCCAGGCCGCGGGAAACTCTGGCGAATCGACGAGTTGCAGGCCAGGGGCAACTTCCAGGCTGCCCGCGCCGCCCACGACGAGGAGTCGTTTGACGCCTGCCTGTTCGACGCCCTCCAACAAGGAATGCGCCGAAGCGACCAGCACACTTGGCCCCTGGCTGTTGGGGCTGATGGAACTGACCACGACATCGTGACCGGCCACTGCCGCCGCGACGCTGGCGGGGTCAAGCGCGTCGGCGGTCTGCACCGTCAGGTTGGGGTGGCTGGCCGTGACGTTTTCGGGATGGCGGACCAGCGCCGTGACCTGATGCCCCCGCGCCAACGCTTCCTGCGTGACGCGCTGGCCGATCATGCCGCTCGCGCCGAATACAGCAATTTTCATGTGTGTTTCCTCCTGGTGGAACGCATCCTGAGCGCGCCGCTCAGGACGATTCCGTGCAATTTGTACCTGAATTAGTTGCAAATAGCCGCAAAAAAAGAGAACCCGACTCTATGCCAGCCGAGCAGACAGGTCTTCGCGCGCCGTCTCCAACACCTGCGCCACCGTTTGCTGCGCCAGCCGCTCCTCGAAGGCGCGCTGGGCCTCATCAAAGTAGATGGTCAGGGTGCGCTGAATGTTGCGCCCGATCAGGCAGGCCGGATTCGGGGCGCTGTGGTGCGTCGCCAACAGGTGCCCATCCTCCACGGCCCGATAGACTTCCAGCAAGCTGGTGGTCTGCGGGTCGCGCGCCAGCCTCCATCCACCGCCCACGCCGGGCTGCGACACGACCAGGCCAGCATCGGCCAGCCGCCCAAGAATCCGGCGAATGAAGACGGGGTTGGTGTTGACGCTGGCGGCCATGAACTCGGAGGTCAGCGATTCGTCCGGCGTGAGCGCCAGCAGCGTCAGCAGATGGATGCCGACAGCGAACTGGCTGTTGTGGCTCATAGAGCAGATTCTCCTTTGCGCTATTCGTAATTATTGTAGTTGCAGATAGAGAGATAAGTCAAGGGCGTTGCAGCAGAGTGCTTCTTAACATTGGTATGTTATACTGCCCTGAAATAAACGAGCAGCACGTGTACAGATGGCTGCATACGAGAGGGAGCTTACCATGCCGAAAGAGAAGAAAGACAAACACAAGGGCAAAGGGCAGAAACATCCAGAGGACGCGGCAGAGGAAACCTTGCTGGTGGCGCTGGTTGAGGGGGATGTGGAGGTTGGCCCGAACGGCGCGGACGTTGCCGACATTGAGGCAGATGAAGGCGAAGCCGCGCTGCCCGACATCTTCACGCCGCAGCTTGAGGGCGACTACAGCGCGGCCTTCAGCGACGAGATTGCCGACGCCGCGTTCTTGCAGCGGGCGTTTCTGGCGCAGCTTCCGCCGGGCGCGCTGTTTCCTCACAGCGGGCGCGTGCGTCTGACCGAAACGGGGCTTGATTTCGAAGGGCTGGTTGCTATCCCCTTTGCTGAAATGGTTGCGTTGCACGCCCACGTGGACCGCGTGTATCATCGCTATTACGCCGGGCTGGCAGCGCTGGGCGGGCGCGGCGCGAGCAGCCATCATCTGACGGGCGCTGAGCCGTTTGTGCTGACGTTCCGCGATGGCGAACGCGAGCGCAGCCTCTATGCGCTACTGGATTGGCCGTTCTTTCTGGCGCTGAGCAAAGATAAGAACTGGCGCAAGGCAGTTGGTGGTGTGCTGCCCGCCAAAGAGAAAAAGAAGTAACCCCTACCGCGTGCGTTCGTAGTCTTCGATCAGCAGGCCATCTTGTCCGGCGCGCACCAGCAGGCCCTCGGCAGACTCTTCCAGCAGCTTCCCGGGCGCGGCCCGTTCCAGCGCCGGGGAAAGGCTGACGACGCGGGCGCGACGCGCCAGCAGCGTTTGCCCCTCCACGGTGGCCTTTGCGCCCTCTTCGCCCCAGGCTCGAATCTGGTTGCGCAGTTGGGCGGCTGTGCGGCTCCAATCCAGCCAGGCTTCCGCCTCGGTGGCGAGCGGCGCATAGCTGGCACCTTCGCTGGGCTGGGGCGTGCCGGGGTCGCCAGCGGCCACTTTGGTCAGCGCCTCTACCAGCATCTCGCCAGCGACCATGGAGAACTTGGGAAAGAGGCTATCCACATCATCCTCTGGCGTAATATCGATGGCGCGCTGGGACAGAATGGGGCCGGTATCGAAATCGGCCTCCATGCGGTGCATGGTCAGGCCGCTTTGCGTCTCACCGTTCATGAACTGCCAGAAGACGGGATTCGGCCCGCGATAGCGCGGCAGCAGCGCTGGATGCGTGTTGACGCTTCCCAGCCGGGGCAGCGCCAGCAGTTCCACCGGCAGCCGCCAGGGAAAGCCGGTCACGAAGATCAAGTCCGGTTCCAGCCCTTTCAGCAGCGCGGGCAAGCGGCGTATGTGGCTGGTGACGAGCACATCCTGATCGCTGCGGAGGTTGGCGACGATCTCTTTATAAGCAGTAGTGCGGCGCGCGGCTGGTCCGGGCGTCGTGACCACCAGCGATACGCGCTGCCCAAGCTGCTCCATCAGGCCCAGGACAGCGCCGGTGACGGCTGCGCCCTGGCTGGTGAAGTAGATAATCCGCATGGAGGGAATGGCCGGAGACGACATCGTAAGCTCCTTAATGGAAGATGGGCAGCAGTTGCAGGAGGAAATGCAGCAGGCCAAAGGCCGTGCCCACCACAACGCAGAGCACGAGGCCCGCGCCTGAAAGCGCCCACCAGAACCAGCGCTGGATGTTCTGGCCGACGCTGCGCTGCGCCAGCGGCCCAACGACCGGCGCGTCTGGACCATAACGATGCGCCCCGCATACGGAGCAGATCACCTGCCCCGGGCTGAAATATGTGCCGCACGTGCCGCATTGCGGGCTGCCGCTGTAAGGGCCAAGCGACATGATACGCCTCTTCTGGTCTAGTGCTGTGTTGCTGCTGAGGCGAGGACGCTGAGCAGCACAAAGAGCGCGCAGCCGCCAAAGATCACGACAACAATTGCCAGGCCGATGATGCGCCCAATGATGAAGCGGCGAACGATGCGCTGGGGCGTGTAGTAGTTCTGAAGACGCTGACCAAAGGTAGGTTGCTGCGGTTGTTGGTAGGGTTGCCCATAGGGATTCTGTTGGCCTGGCTGTCCGTAGGGATTTTGTTGATAGGCATTGGCCGCGCGTGGCGCGCCGCAGCGCGAACAAAACGCTTCATCCCCCGTGTAATACGCGCCGCAGGTGGCGCATTGTGCTGACATCATAGGATAAGGACTCCTTTTATACTGGTCGCCAGATAACCGCGAAGTATGCTTTGCTTCCAGTATAGCCGCTTCTTGTATAGAGGGCAATGAAGCGCGTCACATCACCTAGCGCGTGAGGATAAATCCGACCAGCAGGAAGAGCACGGCCAGCACGCCGATGCTCAGGCCGGTGATGCGGGCGACGCGGCAAAAGCGGCACGGGGGATTCAGAAACTCGCGCATGGGTGTATGAACCTCCAGAGGTCTTATAAAGTAGGCCGCAAAGGCCAGCACTGCTGAATCATGCTTTCCTCGGAGGCCAGCCGCAGGGATTGTCTCAAAATCAACGAGGGGCTGACGACGGCGCAGCCCCTTGATAATCTGGGTTTCAAGGTCTTCATCAGCCTGAAAGCGAATACGTTCACTCACGACGCTGGCGCCTGGGAAGATGATTCGAGGCGTTTGCGAGCTTCGGCAACACGCTGACGAAGATCAGAATACCACTCAGGATGAGCAACCACCGCTTCATCGCGTTGTGCCTCGTACTTGGCTTCCCACTCCTTCAAGTATTGGTCGATCTCCGCTTGATGTTCCAGGTAATAGGTAATAGCTGCATATACCTCGACAAGTTTCAGCGTAGGAAAGTTATCGCGAATCTCTTCAGCGCTTTGGCCCTCTCGCCAATTGTATACAATGGAATCAAGCGAAACGCGGCTCCCGCGCACATAATAGCCCCCGTTGCGCATGTCGATATAGGGTTCATTCATCGCCTCTTACCTCCTTCCTTATCATGCTCAGTTATATTCTCGTACCCATTTTACCACAGCCCCTTCGGCTCCAGCGGTTCAGACGCCCTGGCCCCGGCTGACCAGGAGCAGCAGGCCGAACTCGATAACAGTCATCAGCAGAATGGCGGCGGCGATGTTGCCCTCGAACTGGGCAGCGTTGGCGGTGACGCTGGCCCAGGGCGCGGCCAGCGTGGCGCGCAGCAGGAAGATGACCAGGGCCAGGACGAGCACGGTGATGCCCAGACCCAGCAGATGCGGTTTGGTGTTGATGAAATCGCCCCGGCTGGGCCAGCAATTGGCGATGACGCAGAGCAGCAGATAGATCAGCAGGGCATCGGCCCACCAGGGATGCCCGCCCAGATGCAGCCCGCCCGGCTGCCAGGGCGCGTGGCCGGTGAGCCAGCTATAGAGCAGCCCCATCACAAGCAGGCCAAAGGGCAAAGGAGCCAGGCTGATGAGGACGCGCGCGACATCATGCACCATGGGGATGGGGCGCGGCGGGTCGGAGGTGGCGACATAGCCGACTGCGGCCATAGAGCGTCCATCGGCGACGGCCACGCGGCTCAGCCCCGGGCTGAACAGCACGATGCGCCGCACGCGATAGCCCAGCGGGTAAAAAAGCAGCGTCATCAGGGCATGCCCCAGTTCATGGCAGGCCACGCCGGGCGCGGTCAAGATGACCCACGCGCCGCTGCCGTGCTCGCTGGGGCGCTTGATGGTGTTGACCCAGCCGCCCAACGAATAGCGCATGCGCCACTCGATGTACGCCAGCGCGGCCACCAGCAGCGCGCCTTTCAGCCAGCCGCCCGGCTCGGCCAGCACCACGCCGAGCACAGCGTGCCAGGCTGCCGCTGCCACGCCCCAGATGGCGCTGAGGATGGCAAGCAACTGCGCTCCTATCGATTGCACGGTTGAATCGGCAAGTGTCAGCATAGGCGTTCCCTGGTTGTGGCTCCTGAAGAGTGGACTAGGTGGCCTGATCTTTGATGAGTATATCATAGGCGCGGGTTGTGGCTTGTGGGTCGCTCGCTGTGGCAGTGGTGTGGGCGTGGGGCTTGTGGCTGAACGCTCCTCAGCAGTATTATGCAGAGGGCAAGGGATACTCAAGAGATCAGGAGGGAAGCATGACAAGCTATACCATTGAGCCGGAGCGTGCCACGCTGCATGGCACGTTCTCCCGCGAGTTTCCGCCTGTGCTGACGATTGATTCGGGCGATACAGTGCGCTTTCGCACGCTTGATTCCGGCTGGGGCGTAGAACCGCCTGCTGCTCCAGGCATGCGCAGCCGCAAGTTTGAGCCACGCGACCCAGAGCGTGACGCGGGGCACGCGCTGTGTGGCCCCATCGCCATCCGTGGCGCGCAGCCAGGGATGACGCTGGAGGTACAGATCGACGCGATTCGCCCAGGCGCGTGGGGCGCGACCTATGCTGGCGGGCAGTTTCGCAAGCAGATGAATGAGCGGCTTGGTGTGGCTGACCGCGAGGGCATGCTGCTCTGGACGCTCGACCCCAACGCGCTGACCGGGCGCGACCAGCATGGGCATGTCGTCTCGTTGCGGCCCTTTATGGGGGTGATGGGCATGCCGCCCGATGCGCCAGGCATGCACTCCACCGCGCCGCCGCGCATCTGCGGAGGGAATATCGATTGCAAGGAACTGGTGGCGGGCAGCACGCTCTATCTGCCCATTCTGGTGCCGGGCGGATTGTTTTCGGTGGGCGATGGGCACGGCGTGCAGGGCGATGGCGAGGTTTCTGGCACGGCCATTGAGTGCCCGATGGAGCGCGTCGACCTGACCTTTCGCCTGCACGAACATCTGCCTCTGAAGACGCCCCGCGCTCAGACTGCGGCGGGCTGGATTACCTTTGGCTTCGATGCCGATCTGAACGAAGCGACGATGATCGCGCTGGAGGCGATGATTGATCTGCTGGCCGAGCAGTATCAGCTTGAGCGCCATGACGCGCTGGCGTTGGCGAGCCTGGTCGTTGATTTGCGCGTGACGCAGATTGTCAACGGCGTGTGCGGCGTACATGCCGTGCTGCCGCCAGATGCGATCAGGCGGTAATGTTCACTTTGAGAGTAGTGTGTCGGCCCGACCTGTGAGGGCTACGAAGCCGCTTCTTGTGGCGGCTCCTCGGCTTCGATCTTCTCAGGATGGTAATAGTCCCGCGCTGCCGCGACCTGCACCAGTTCCATTTCAGGATAGCGCAGCGCGGTGAGACGCCCGCCGAAGACACAGCCGGTGTCGATGTTCAGCGTATGGCGCGTCTCGCGGGCGTCTTCCACGACGTTATGCCCATAGACGATGAGCGGTCCATTGGCGGCCTGCTCCTCAGGGCGGCTGGCGGCCCAATCGCGCCGCGTGGGCAGGCCGGTCTCGTGATCGGTCCCCGCGACATCGCCATAGAGGCAGAACGCCTGGATGGCGCGGCTCCAATGCCCGATCATGTCATCGCGGATGCCCGCGTGTGTCACCACCAGGCGGCCTTCATCCAGCAGCAGATAGCCAGGGGCGTTCTGAAGCAGGGCGATAAGCTGCGGGCGCAGTGTGGCCTGCGCTTCCTGGGGCAGCGCTTCGAGTTCGGCGACGGTGGTTGCCAGGCCATGTTTCACCTGGACCCGACGCCCCAGCAGCCAGCGCATCAGCTTGTTATCGTGGTTGCCCTGCACCATCAGCGCCGCGTCGCGCTGTGCCATGCGCGCCACCAGCGCCAGGACAGGCACGCTCGCGGGGCCACGATCTGCGAGATCGCCGACGAAGACCGGCAAGCGCCCATCGGGATGGGCAAAATCTTGCTCGTCCTCGCGCCAGACGTAGCCCAGGCGCTCCAGGAGCGCCGCGAGTTCGTCGTAACAGCCGTGGACATCGCCAATGATGTCGAAGGGCGGTGTGGCGCGCTCAGGAATGAGGCCGCCAAGCACAATGTGTGTCTCTGTCAGGGCTTCCGGCGAAGTCAGCGTATAGATGCTGTTGAAGCGCTCGTTGGGCATCACGCGCAAACTCAGGTCCAGATTCTTGCGGTGGCGCTCCAACGCTTCGGCGGGCACGCGGCGCTCGCGGCTGGCGTTCCAGGCTTCGTTGATGGCTGGCGGCAGGGCGAAGATGATCGCCACCGTCGGGCTGCCATGCTGCTCGGCGATTTTGAGCAGTTCGGCGCGCATCGACGGCTGAAGGGCGGTTGAATCGACGACGGTCAGCAAGCCGCGCCGCAGCCGCTCGCCCAGGATGAAATAGAGCAGGCGGAAGGCGTCACGCGATGCCGTCTGGTCGCCCTCATCGTCGGCGAGCAGGCCACGGCAGGCGTCGGACGAAACAATCTGCGTAGGCAGAAAGTGGCGCGCTGCCCAGGTTGATTTGCCGCTGCCCGCTGGCCCCACCAGAACAACCATCGCGCCCAGTGGCAGCCGGATGACCGGATCGCCGGGCGCGGAAGAGGGTGATGCTGCCGAAACATCAGAAAATTCCATTGGATACACTTGCCTCAGCCGAAGATAGAAACTCAGCGTTCATTGTACCACAGCTTCTGGCTCAGTTTTGTTTCCATCTCTGCTGCTGTGTGGTACACTAGGCCGCGACATTCAGGAACAGGCAATTCCGCTGATAAGGAGCGAGCAGCACGATGGAACCACAGGTTTTGCGCGGGCAGGTGATTCATGTGAACGAAGATGGCTGGGTGGTGATTAATCGAGGCGCCCAGGATGGCGTGAGCGATGGGATGCGCTTTGCTGTGCTGGGCGAGCGCAACGCCCGCCAGATTCGGAATCTCTTCCCCGCTGGGGAAACTGCCGACAAAACTACACGCCCGGTAGTGCTGCGGGCTGACACGGCCTATGAACTGCTGCGCGTGATTCTGGTAGAGCGCGCGTGCTGCGTGGCGATCTCTGACCGCGTGCCGCCGGAGCGCACGCCGCAGCCGTTCCTGGGGCCGCAGGGCGAGCTGCTGATCTATACCCCGCCGTCGGCAGATTGGCGCTATGACGCGCTTGATCTGGAAGAGACCAGCGACGACGCGCCAGCGGACGAAGCCGACGACGCTGAGAGCGCCAGCGAAGAGGGCCAGGCTGATGAGGACTCCGCCAGCGAGGTAGAAGACACCGGCGCGCCAACGGCTGATGCGGGCGCTGACGAAGCAGAAAGCGCCGCTGAGCTTGCCGGACGCCAGCAAGAACGCCTCTGGGATGGCGCGCTGCCGTTGAATGCGGTGCAGGTGGGGGATGAAGTGGTGATGGCCCGACCTTATCGTGCTGGCGCGTGGGAGGGCGCGGCGGTTGAAGCCGGTGCATCTGCCACCGCTGATGTGTCTGCCCAGCCTTCTTCCTACGACTGGCTCAAGCTTTAACCATTCGGGAATGAAAGTTGCAACGTCACGTCCCGGCCCTGAAGTGGGGCTGATGTCGACGCAACACGTTCTCTGAAAGGAGAAGCAACCGCCATGTGTGTTAGTTGTGGCTGTGGTCAGGTCAACGATGACCACGGCGATGATCGCAATATTACCATGAAGGATATGCGGTCAGCGGCCCAGGCAGCCAATATCGACGTGCAAACGGCTGCCCGCAACATCCAGCAATCCATGAGCCAGCCGGGCCAGCAGCAGCCCCAGATGGGCGGCCAGCAGGGCATGGGCCAGGGTATGGGTGGGCAGCCAGGCATGGGGCAGACCCGTCCAGGTGGTCCCTCGCAGCAAACGAACCCACGCCAGGGCTATCGTGCCTCGGAAGAAGACTTTTAGGAAAGACAGCCCGCGCTGTAGCTGGCGTGTTCGGGCTGCTTCTGGCGCGCCTGCCCGGGTTGGTTGTCTGTGCAGCAGAACAATAGGTCAAGGCAGTGGGAAGTGCGCCTTCCCACTGCCTTGACTTTTGCCGCCGTTCTCAGTTAGAGTTACAGGAGAAGCTGTCCCCTATCGCCTATGAACGGAGGCACAAGCAGCCCTATGCGCGCCGTCGATGATGACACTGAGATGAAAGTTGCGGTCTTGCGTAAGCTTCAACTGTGGGATAATAAACTGCCCGAAAGCGATCTGAGCCGCATGCTGCGGCAGTACCACCTGATTACTGATGATTTCCGCGATATGGAAGAGGAAGGACTGATCGAACTGCGCTTCATTGGGGATGAGTATGTGGTCAGTCCCACCGTCTTTGGTAAGCTCTTTCTTGAACATCAGGAGCAAGAGAGCCAGACCTCCGATAACCAGCCAAGCGTAGAAGAAGAGTAGGAGACAAGGGGCGCATGGGTGCAGAAGATGACGAGACAAGTATGCCGTTCACCGATGTGACGCCTGAGCAAGCGCAAGCATTGATTGCTCAGGGCGCGCTGGTGGTGGATGTGCGCCAGCCGAACGAGTGGATTCGCGGGCACATCCCCGAAGCGGAACTGATTCCGCTCGATGGCATCTATCTCTTTGGCAAAGCGCTTGCCGACCACCCCAAAGATCAAGAAGTCATCCTCGTGTGTGAAATGGGCCAGCGCAGCGTCGTGGCGGCTGAAATTGCGCTGGTGGCTGGCTACACCCGCGTGTATAACCTCGCCGGTGGCATGAGCGCCTGGCGGGCAAGAAAACTGCCGATGACGCGCTAGGCGGTCTTATCGCGCGGTAAAAGCTCAGCCATCCGCTTCGCCAGATGTTCCGGGCTGATGCCCAGCAGCGCGGCAGCGCGCACCGTATCTTGATCACTTTGGCGCAGGGCCGTGCGTATGGCTTCGCGCTCCACCTCGCGCAGCATCTCATCGAGCGGCGTCTTCTGGCGTACCCGCTGGTCGATATCCAGCACGTAGCGGTTGAGTTCGTTGGCGAAGACGATATGCTGGGTGGTGATTACTCCGCCCCGGCTCATCACGACGGCGCGCTCGATGATGTTTTCCAGTTCGCGCACGTTCCCCGGCCAATCGTAGCGTTCCAGAATGGACATGGCCTCTTCCGAGATGCGCCCTGGGGGCGTGGTCGGGCTGAAGCGATGTTTGTCCAGAAAGTGGGCCACCAGCGCCGGGATGTCGTCGCGGCGTTCGCGCAGCGGCGGCATATGCACGGCGATGACGTTCAGCCGGAAGAAGAGGTCTTCGCGGAAACGCCCTGCCAGCACTTCTTCGCGCAGGTTTTTGTTGGTGGCGGCCACGACACGCACGTCGATTTTTACCGGAACGGTGCCGCCCACGCGCTCGAACTCGCGCTCTTGCAGCACGCGCAGCAGCTTCTTCTGGGTGCCCAGCGTCATTTCGCCGATTTCATCCAGAAAGATGGTGCCCTTGTGGGCGGCCTCAAAGCGCCCTTTGTGCTGGGCGATTGCGCCGGTAAACGACCCCTTTTCGTGGCCGAAGAGTTCGCTTTCCAGCAGGGTTTCCGGCAGCGCGGCGCAGTTGACCTTCACCAGCGGCCCCATGCGGCGGTCGGAGGCCATATGAATGGTTTCGGCCATCAGTTCTTTGCCGGTGCCGGTTTCGCCGGTCACCAGCACGGTGGCGGGGTTCCGCGCCACCAGGCCGATAGTTTTGAAGATATCGATCATAGCCGGACTGCGGCCCACCATCCGATCAGTGGGGTCGCGGTTTTCCACGCGCCGCCGCAGTTCGCGTACTTCCTGGGCCAGCCGCTGATGCTCAAAGACCCGGTTGACGTTGAGCAGCACATCGTCTAGCTCCACAAAGGGTTTGGTGATGTAGTCAAACGCGCCCAGTTGAATGGCCTTAATCGCCAGGCTGGAACTGTTGAATCCGGTCATGATGATGATGGGTACTTCAACCCCCTGCTCGTGCAGGCGTTGCAGGGTCTGGATGCCATCTTCGACCTGCGGATGCGCGTCACTGCGCACCGTATCCAGCCCGTTGTGCGAGGGCATGCGGACATCAAGCAGCGCCAGGTCTGGTCGCTCGTCGTCCGTTTCCGTCAGGATGCGCAGCACCTCTTCCCCAGTCTCGGCTTCCTGGACTTGATAGCCTTCACCCTCGAAAAGAGAGCGCAGCAATGAACGAATATCGGCCTCGTCGTCGGCAACCAGAATGCGGCGCTGTGAACGCGAGGGCATGTCATCGTTCTCATCGTTGGAGCCATTCCTGTGGTGAGACATACTCATCCTTTGATCCTCCAATGCCAGTCTACCCTTGCTCTGCTGGTTGGTTCTCATCCGGATGCTTCTAGGCGCTTCCGCGCGTTGTGCGCCAGATGGGGCGTTTTCAGTGGCTCGTAAAAAAACCATCTTTTAGAGTATATGGGTGACCTCTCTGGCGACCTCTGTTACCATCGCATCTAACCGCATATCTTCGATGTAGTTGAGCGCGTGGGTAAGCACTTCATCGACAATGCTGGCGTTGCTGCTGACGCAAGCCAGGCCCAGCGTTGCAATCTGCCAGCGGTCCTGGTCATCGACTTCCGCCACGGCCAGATCAAACCGATTCCGCAGTCGCGCCAGGAGCGAACGCACTACTTGCCGCTTGTCTTTTAAAGAATGGCTCGCCGGAAGATGGAGCGTAACCCGACAGACACCAATAACCATAGAGTGGCGATAACCCTGCCATTACCGGCCTGGGCGCAGGCCGCGCTTCCATCACAGACTGACCCGGGCGGCCAGGTGAAGAACATGCTTACATGCTTATTTTACACAATCGATGCGGGTATTATATCACCTGCCCCATCGGAAACGAAAGCCCGACCTCTTCCAGCAACTTTTGTGCCAGGAGTCCGCCTGCTCTTCAGCTTTGTCAAGCGCTCTGCCCAGGTTGAGGCTGGCGCGGCAGTTGGATGGTAAACTGGGTTCCCTGGCTGATCTGACTGTTGGCCCAGATGGCTCCGCTGTGCGCCTGGATGATCGCCAGGGCAATGGGCAGCCCCAGCCCTGACCCGCCCGCGTTCATGGCTTTGAGGACGCCGCTGCCGGTGTTGGCTGGAGTGCTCACGACGCGCTGTTCTTGCGTATAGCCACTACGCGAGCGCGTCTTGTCGGCGCGATAAAAGCGCTCGAAGATATGCGGCAGGTCTTCCGGCTTGATGCCTGGCCCGTTATCGACGATCATCACCTGGGCCATATCGGGCGAGCGGCTCACCTGCGCCTGCACCCAGCCATCCGCGCCCTGCCGCCCATATTTCAGCGCGTTGTCGAGCAAGATCAGCAAGACCTGTTTGATCTTGTCTTGGTCGCCAAAGACGGTCAGCGGGCCGCCCCGGTCGGTATGCATAGTGACGGTGCGCTCGCCCGCCAGGATGCGCGCCTGGTCTACCGACTCGCCAATCAGGCTGATCAGATCGAACTGCTTGAACGTAAGCTGTTTCCCCGCGTCCAACCGCGCCAGGGTCAACAGATCATGCACCAGGCGCGACATGCGCTCGCATTCGCGCTGCATGGCGCGCAGCACGTGCTCTGCCGTTTCGGGGTCGTCTTTGGCCCCGCGCAGCAAGACATCGGTGAAGCCGCGCAGGGAGGTCAGCGGCGTGCGGAGTTCGTGAGAGGCGTCGGCCACGAACTGGCGCATGTGTTCTTCGGATTCTTGCTGAGCGGCCAGGGCAGCGCGTTGGACCGCAAAGGCGGCATCGATGTGGTCAATCATCTCGTCGAATGACGACGAAAGCTCGCCAATCTCGTCGCCGCTGTGGGGCAGGTTGACGCGCTGGCTCAGGTCGCCAGAGGCAATCGCTTCGGCGGTAGCGGTCATTCTGGTGAGCGGGCGCAGGATGCGGCGCATCAGCGGCACGCCCAGCAGCGCGGCAATCAGAATCAGCGCCAGCGTGCCAAGGGCGAGGTAGAGCATCAGCCGGGCAATGACGGCGTTGACACTGTCAAAGTTAGTGACCACTTCCAGCACGGCGACATGCGCGCGCCCAAGCGTGGTGCAGTTGGCGCAGTGGAAACCCACGAAAATGATGCCCACGCCGGAGATTGGCGGCTGATAGGTGAGGGAGTCGCTGCCTTGTAATATCTGATGGGCCAGCAGCACGCGGCTGAAGTAAGGCGCGGGCTGGCCGATGAGGCTGCCGGGCGTGCCAGCGACCACCAGGCCGGTGAGCGGGTCAACCATCATGACTTGCTGCACGTCGGTCAGCCCGCCGATGGCTGCGCCGATGGTATGCTCGAAGGCGGGCGAGGGCGCGCCGACATCAATGCTCACGGCTGATTCAAAAGCGGGTTTATGCGTGGCGAATTGCTTGACGGCGCTCGCTTGCGTGCGCGTCAGCGCTTCGCCGCGCAGATAGGGGCGAATGACCAGGAAGAGGAAGACGCCCAGCAGCACAAAGGCCACCGTCAGGAAGCCGACCATGGCGGCGGCCAGCCGCCAGCGCAGCGAATGCACGAAGCTGAAGCGTCCAGGAGGACGCCTGGAGCGGCGCGGCGGAAACTGCGGCACCACCTGGGAGCGCCCTGGCAATCTGACGGGCGCTGTCGGGCCAGTTGGATAGAGCGAGTGAGAGGGTGGCCCGGCAGGTGGAATCTGCCCAGGCGCGCCTGGAAGGCGGGTGGTTGGGGGCAGCGGCTGATATTCTGGCTGATGGGTGTCAAGTGACATAGCGTACCGTACCGTTCCTGGCGCTTGCTTCCCCTGCCCTTGCTCAGAAGAGAAAGCCGTGTGAGGAGGTGTCAGGCTTTGAGGACGTAGCCTACGCCGCGCACCGTCAGGATGTATCTGGGCTGGCTGGGTTCGTCTTCAATCTTCTCGCGCAGATAGCGCACATACACCTCGATGATGTTGGTTTCGCCCATAAAATCATAGCCCCAGACGCGGCTCAGGATGGTCTGGCGGTCCAGCACCTGGCGCGGATGAGTCATGAAGAGATGCAGCAGATTATATTCCGTTGCCGTCAGCGGCTCCAATAAGCGCCCGCCGCGCGCCACCTCGCGGGTCGCTTCGTTGAGTTCCAGGTCGGCCACGCGCAGAATGCGCGTGCCAGGCGTGGCTGCGTCGTTGGCCCCGACGCGCTGTTGGCGGCGCAGAATCGCCTTGACCCGCGCCAGCAGTTCTTCAAAGCTGAACGGCTTGGTCAGGTAGTCATCAGCGCCGGTGTTCAATCCGGCCACGCGATCACTCACATCATCTTTGGCGGTCAGCATCAGCACGGGGATGTCGGCGGTCAGTTCTTGCGCGCGCAGGCGTCGGCAGACCTCCAGGCCGTCGATGCCGGGCAGCATAATATCCAGAATAATCAGATTGGGCCGCAGGCGGCGCGAAGCATCGAGCGCCACATAGCCATCCATCGCGGTCTCCACCCGCGCGCCCTCATATTTCATGCCCAGCTTGATAAAATCGATGATGCTCTGCTCATCATCGACGACCAGGATGGTTTGTCCGCTCAGGCTTTTTCCTTGCTGCTCCACGGTGCGGCCTCCACACAACAAGACATCTTCACCCCGCATTATACGTGCGCTCCACCGCTGAGGCAAGAAGCAGAGACAGCCCGCACGAAACTCTCAGCAGATTTTAATGTAAGGCGCTTGCCGAGCCACTTCCCGCTTCGCTACGCCTGTTGCGGAACAACCTGATTCAGCCAGGTTTCGATGTAGCCCGCCACGTCTTCCCAACCGGGATTGGCGATGAGCCAGTGGGTCTGGCCGGGAAACTCCTTGAAATCGGTGCGCGCTGCGGAGCTGCGATATTTCTTGAAGTTGGATTTGACCATCACCGCCGGAACGACGCGATCTTCCAGCCCGGCGGTGATGAGCAGCGGGGCGCGCGTGGCGTTGCGAAAGTTGACGCGCACGGCCTGTTTGGGGTCCAGCAAGGCAAAGCCCGCCTGAAAGAAGATGCGGCCCGTTTCCGGCACGACATATTTTTCGTAGACGGCGCGCTGCTCGGCTGCGGGGAGGGTATGCACGAAGGAGTAGCTGAACGCTTCAAGCGAGGAGCGGATGACTTTTTTCCAGCCGCGCCAGGTGAACAAAATCCAGGCGTTGGCTTTCCAGGCTGTGCCCATCGGCAGCACGCCTTTGGGCGGCGCGGGGTCGATGGCGACGCCCGCAGCGCCCAGGCCGCGATCCAGCAGCATCTGGACGAACAGCCCGCCGAAGGAATGCCCGATGAGGATGGGCGGCTCATCCAGCCCGCGAATGACACGCGCGTAATGGTCCACAATCTCGGTGACGCCCAGCCCCGCCAGCGCATCGGGCTGTTTGCGTAGTTGCTCAATCGGCACATCTTTGTGCGGCCAGGTTGGGGCCAGGCAGGTGTAGCCCTTGCCCTGAAAATAGCCGAGCATCTTTTCCCAGCATAGTGGGGTCATGAACGCGCCATGGACAAACACGATGGTTTTGCTCATGTTCTTGTTTGCTCCTCTGAAGAAGGTGTGGGCCCCAATATTCGGCAGCGCTGCCCCAGGTTATGATAGAGCGCCAGAATGGCAGGAATTGCCGCTCTGGCGCTGTTCGCTTTGGGCTGCGCGTCACGCTGCTATAACAAGATACTCGTCAGGGATACAACCTGCTATCCTCTGGCGCGCTACTTGCCCGCGAGAAAGCCGAAGAACTCGCGCCGGAACTCTTCGGGGCGTTCGATGTGGGGCGAGTGCCCGGTGTCGGCAAACTCGACCTCGCGGTACGAGCCGCCGCTGACGGCATAGGCGTCGAGCACGGCGCGCATTTGCTGCCACATGGGCTGCGGCGGGAAGACCTCCGCGCCGGGCCAGCCAGGGACCGCGCCAAGCTGTCCCAGTGTGCCGAAGTCCAGCAGCGAGGCGTCCGAGACAATCTGGTCGTTCGCGCCGCGAATCCAGAGGACGGGCGGGCCGCCCTGTACCTCGCCAAAGGCGCTCAGGTCGCAGTAGAGCGGGGCGAAGCAGTTGTTCACGCCCGTTATGCCAGGGGCCACGTTGGGCCAGTTGGCGGAAGGCGTCATGTCGCCTGGGTAGTTGCCTACGGTGCATTTGGTGGAAAGCAGGCTATCGACAAAGGCTTCTTCGCGCTCTGGCGCTGGCCGAAACGGCGGCTTGAAATAGAAGGCGTTCATGACGCTGCGTGGCGAATTGGGCGAATCGGCGCTGCGGTCGCCATCCCGCAGGCGCTGCACAAAGTCGGGGTTGGCGGTGCCGCCGCCGCTTCCGGCAAAGTCGGGCCAGCATGGCGAGCCGCTGGCATCTTTGGTGCCGCCAAAGCCAAAAGGCGACATCGGCGAGACCATGGTGAAAGAGCGCACCTGCGCCGGATGATCGGTGATATATTGCATGCCCACGCCGCCGCCCATCGACCAGCCGATCAGGTGAAAGCGCCCCAGGTTCAGCGTTTCGACCAGCGCGTGCAGGTCATCGGAAAAGTCGCGCACTCCGCGCGTGGCATCCACCGGCGCGGTTTCGGAATCGCCAAAGCCGCGCAGATCGACGGCGATAGCGCGATACTGCGCGGGCAGCGCCAGCATCGTTTCTTCCCAGAAAATGGAGGAGGAAACATTGCCATGTACCAAAACGACTGGCTCGCCGTCCTGCGGGCCACTGGTCAGGATGTGCGTTGCCAGTCGGGAGGTCTGCACCACCTCGGAGGAGATGCCCGGCAAGAATGTGGAATGTGCCATGAAAAGCGAACCCTTCTCTTGCTCGTCCTAAGCGCTCTGTCCTGAAAAGCGAACTCAAGTGTCATGGGTATACCATGTGCTGAGCAGGCCGTCAAGAGAAGGGCAAGCGCGGGCGGCTGGATATTTCAGTCGCCCGCCCGTTCAGCATGTTTGCGCACCAGCCGGACACGCGCGGCAACGACCTGCTTTGCCAGCGTTCTGCCCGCCCGGAACACGCGATAGGCAACGGGCGCGTAGATGTAATCGAACGCGCCAAGATATTCGACGACCTGCCCGCCCCAGCCACGTTTGAAATGCGTGACGCCTGCCAGCGGGTCAGCCGGATCGTCGGTTTCGGCAATGCCCCACAAATCGTAGAGCGTGGCTCCCTGGCTTTTGGCCCAGCGCATCATTTCTCGCTGAAGCAGGTCATTGGGCATCAGCTTGCGGCCCTCGTTGCTGGAGGCCGCGTAGAGATAGATACCCTGTTGGCCCACCAGGGTCACGAGTGCGCCCGCCAGCAGTTTGCCGTCGTGTTCGGCCAGGAAAAGCTGCGCCTGCCCGTTGGGCCTGAGCAAGTCCCAGACCTGCCGGAAGTAGGCAAAGGTGCGGCTTTCGAAGCCATCACGCAGGCGGGTCGTTTCAAAGAGCGCGTACCAGCGTTCCAGGTCGCTCAGGCTGCGTGCCTGGCGCACGGTGACGCCCTTGCGCGCCGCCAGATTCGCGTTATAGCGCCGGGTTTTGTGCTGCCGCAGCGTGATCGCCTCCGCATCCGGCGTGAGATCGACCATGATCGTGCGCAACTGCTGAATGTGGTCCAGCACCGGCTGAAAGCCGATGTTGCGAAGCTGGCGGGCGACGGCCTGGCCCTGGGCCGCGCTATACAGGCCGCCCAGCGGAGCCTCTTCGGCTGCCGGGAAGCAAGGCTCAGGCGGCGTTTCGCCATTTTCCAGGGCAGACGGGTAGACCTTTTTCGGCAGATCAGGTTCCAGGCGCAGGAACGCAACGCGCTGGCTGCGCAGATAGGCGTGCAGCCCGGCGAAGAAGACCTCGGCGCTGGTGGTGTCATCCCAATCGAGGACCGGCCCCTTGGGGATGTAGGCCATGGCAAGGCCGAGCGCTGGCAGCGGACGCAGCAGCACCTGCGCGCCCGCCAGTATCTCTTCGGCGGCAGCGTCCCACAGGGCGACGCGCAGCGGCGTCCAGCCAAAGGCGCGCTTGAGTTCTCCCCAGGCCCAGCTTTGCAGCAAATGCCCGTTGGGGGCGCTGGCGATAAAACGGTCCCAGTGTGCCTGCTCATCTGGTCGCAGGACGATAAGCTGCGTGCCATCCAGAAATTCGTGAACAACAGTGCCTAGCAGCGGGCGGATGATTCTGGCGGGAAGACGGTAGTTCTTCTCATCGGGTTGCACTTCGTGGACGGTCATCAAGCGGCTTTGCGGCGTATCAGCCTGGGTATGGATGCGCTGCGTAATCACGGAATCTCCTCAACTGCCGCGGGGTTCTATACATAGACAGGTTGTGGGCCGGAGGCATTGGCCTCAATGGGGTTGAGACCTGGAACAGCATGCCTCCGGCAAGCAGAAGATCAAACGCGCTACGTTATTTCAGGTCGTAACGTTGGACGCTGTACGTGGTGTTGTTGGGATTTGCCGAACTCTGGCTGACGAGCCAGATCGCGGTTTTCCCATCGTTAGAAGTTACGAACAGATAAGCGACATTTGGTGTGATGTTCTTCACAAGTGGCTGCCAGGTTGTCTCGCCATTCTTCCAGATGCTCAGCGTCAGCGTCTGGTCTGGCGTCAGGAAGGCTTTGAGCACGGAGCCATCGCCCAGCGTGCCCAGTGGCCCATAGCTCGTGGTTGCCCCTGCTGGCAGCCCTTTGGTGGGAGCCATCTGCCAGGTTTTGCCGCCATCTGCGCTGACCTCAAGCTCGGGCGGGTTGTTGGTGGGTTGCAGCGCGCCGCCTGTGACTGTCTCTGGCATGTGAATGTAAAGCAGTGGCTGCGCCCCAGCGCCACGGCTCACCACCAGCATATTGCTGGCAATGGCCGGAAGCTTGCCAACTTCGGTCCAGGTCGCGCCGCCATCATCGCTGCGCCAGAGGTTGTCTGTGATGCCTGCATCGGAATAGCAGAAGGTGGCTTCTGACTGCGCGATGATAAAGAGCGTTGAGCCGCTGGATGCTGCGGTGAAATCGCAGATCAACTGACCGCTGACGGAGACGGTATCATCAACCAGTTTCCAGGATTTGCCGCCATCGTCACTGGCTACGATGTGTAGAGAGATGCCTTCAGCTATGCCACCGCTGTTGGTCTCGCCCAGTGTCGTGTACAGGCGCTGGCCCTGCGCGTGGATATCATCAGTGCTGATAGAGGTAAAAAACTGCTGGAAGTAGGGCGCGCCAATGGCTCCGATGTATGGCAATTGGATTCTGCTCCAGTGCTGCCCACCATCGCTGCTGATATACTGCGCGCTGCAACTGCTGCCGCCGGAAAAATGGATAAGCGCGTCGATTGGGCCAGAGGATGCCTGCGCCGCTCCGCAGGGATAGCCAGGATGGTTGCTCAAGACGGTGGTGAGCGTCAAAAAGATGGTCGAGGCATCAATTGGGCTGACCGCCAGGCTGGAAACGTCGATGGGTGGCAGATTACCTGACGGCAACGAGACCTGTTGCCAGGTCGCGCCGTCGTTCTCGCTGCGCCGGATGGTCACGTGGGCAGGCGCACTCAAGGGATAGGAAAGCTCATAGACGACATGAGGATTGCTGGGTGCGATGATCGGCAGCGCTGCCTGATTGGTCAAGCCCGGAATGGCCGTCCATTGCCCGGCAGGGGCGCTCGTTGTGTTGTACGCTGCTGTATTCGTCTTGACGGTGTGTCCGGCGGTGAAGCCGCGAAACACGACAACGAAGAGGGCAACGATGAGGGCCAGCGACACAAGGGCAGCAACACCTCTGGTGCGTCCCAAAGGCATGGCAGAGTATCCTTTCTGTTGTGGAATGAGTCGTGGAGCGTTGGCGCGCTCGCCGGGATGAGCGGCTGTGTGCGCGGCGCGGCGCTGCCCTGCCCGGCGCGAGGCTCCCGAGGCCAGCAGTTGTGGCGGAAAGGCCGGAAGCGGTCTGGAAGTGGGCAAGCGTTGGATGTAGCCATCCAGGCGCAGATAGTCGGCGCGCACCGCCGCGCAGGCGGGGCACGTGGCAAGATGCGCTTCGAGCGCGTCTTGTTGGGAGGGCGAAAGGTCATCTGGATGGGTCGCGGTCAGAAGCTCCGCCCATGCAGGGCAGGGGCCAGATGCTGGGTGAGTCATGGGATTCGCGCTCCCTTCGTTGGGGAATAGGATTCGCCTTCCAGGCGATGATAGGCCAGACGGAACTGCTGCCGTCCACGACTGATATAGGAACTGATGCTTTTTTCGGTAACATCTAGCAGGTGGGCGATCTCTCGCTGAGAAAACCCACCCTCCAGTTGCAAGAGCAGGCAGATACGGTATTTCGGCGTCACCTCTGCCAGCGCCAGCCGCACCCATTCGCTCTGGCCGATCTGCTCTTCGGGGTCGACCAGACTCAGATGCACTCCGGCGATAGGCTGCTCTGATGCGCCCCAGGGCAGCCAGTGAATCAGCCGGGCGCGACGCAGGTGCAGGCGCGCCAGATTGGTAGCGATGCGATAGAGCCACGGGCTGAAGCGCCCGACATCCTGCAAGCTGGGCAGGCCGCGCCAGGCGGCCACGAACGTATCCTGGGTGAGATCGCGTCCGACCTCCGGGCTGCCCACGATGCGTTCAAGATAACGAAAGATGCGGACGTTGTAGTGTTCAAAGAGCGCGGCGAAGGCGGCATCCTCACCTGCCCTGGCGCGCTCCACCAACTCTACCAGCGCCGGTTCCCCAGGGAATGAGCCGGGCGATGCATCGCCCGCAAGCTGAGGCATAAGTGGCGCTCCTTTTTCCAAATATTTGGGTGCCTATTTTGTAAGATACGCCAGAGGGAAAAAACACGGCGTGCTGTTTCGTGAAGTACCTCACTTTTTCCAGAGATTGTAACGGAGGCGCGTACTGGCTACTGCGTGGCAGAACGCCGCTCGAACGTGTCAAGCCCTCCCTCCGGCAAAAGAGCAGCGCCGCCACGCACCTGTTTTCTGCGGGTTGTGGCGCTGGGGTCTGGTGTTGCTGCCGTATATTCTCTTAGAGAAGCGCTTTCGAGAGCGCGAACTAGATCAAGAGGTATCCAACGTATGACGATAGAGCGCGCACGTGAGCAGGATGTTACCGATGCGTCTGCCCAGAGGCAATCTTCGCTGAAGCCAGGCGGCATCGGCACTGGCGTGGCGTTTGACTGGGCGTTGACGGTGCAGATTGTGACGGATGGCGTCTGCTTTCTGTTGGGGGTTGGCCCGGGCAGCAGCGTGGTCGGGCAGCCGCTTCCCGCGCGGCTGGCGCTGGCCCTGGCGGCTGTGGTGGCCGCGGCCCTCGTCTTTACGCAGGGCGAGGCTTTGCGGCGCGGGCGACGCATCGCCCGCATCATTCAGATTGTCGCTAACTCGCTGCTGGTGATTGTGGGATTGGTCAACCTCCCCGGCTTGATTTCTTCGCTGCAAAATCGGCAGTTCGGGTCGCTGGTGGTGGAACTGGTGCTGCTGATTGTCAGCCCGTTGATCGTGTGGCTGCTCACCCGCAAACGCACCCGCGACTGGTTTGCCACCACGACCAGCGCCGAGGCGCGCGCCCGGCACAGCGGCAGGTGGCTGTTCTGGATGGTCCTCTATGCGGTTATCGGCGGCCTGGCCGTTGCCTTTGCCAACTATTATTGAGCCGGAAGCGAACAAGATGGCAGGGAGATTGCGTTGTTGCCGGGTGAAGTGACAACTTCGCTGCGAAGTCGTCATCATTGATGAGCAATCTGATGGTCCCACCTTCTTGCCTGGTCGGCATAGCAGAGCTGTATAATACAGCGTGAGGTGTGGCAACGTGGGACACGGGTGTCATGTTAGGAGGATGCTGATGCGGCGATTTGCGCGGCTGCCATCAAGGCGGCTCTTTGTGGCCTGGCTGCTTTGTTTGTGTGTGACTTTGCTGGTGGGCTTGTCCCTGGTGAGCCTGGCGCAGCCGCAGCATGCCGGGGCCGCTGCACGGCCATTTGCCGTGACGCCGACGCCAACCCATGCAGCGCACGCGACGGCTACGCCGCATTCCGGCACCGCTGGCAGCACCGGACAGACCACTCACGCCGACAAGGCTCCGTCCTGGCTGGGCGAAGGGCTGCTGGTGGTGTTCTTGTTCTTGCTTGGCCTCAGCCTGATACTCTTCCCCATCGTAGTGCGCTCGTCACGCATTGAACGCAGCAGACGCCTGGAGTTTTCGCCAATGCCTGTTCCAGAAGCAAAACAGGCGGCACGCTTCAGCCAGATCGCGCCAGAACGCAAGGAACCGCTGAGCCGCGACCAGTGGCAGGCACTGCACGAGGCTGCGCGAGAAAAAGCGGGGCCTGCCCCACACGCGACGGCCCATCTGGCGGCAATGCGTGTGGTCGATGGTGTGCCAGTCTCGTTGCCCAGCGCTGAGGCCGAGGCTGTTCCTCAGTTGCCCGCGCCATCGCTTTCCCTGGCACACGACGCTATCGAGAGCCACGCTCCCGAAGCCGAAGCTGCGCTAGATAACCACCGCTAATGCCCTGGCACGTGCTAACTGTGGGGAAGCTGTGCCAGCCGCGCCTGAACAATCTGCCAGATGCGCTCTGAGAGCGTCTTGAGGTCGGTGCGCGCATCGAGCGTGACCCAGCGCGCCGGTTCCTGGGCGGCCAGCTTCAGATAGCCCGCATGCACGCGCTCATGATACTCCAGGCTGCGCTGGTCCAGCCGGTCCAGGGGACTTGCTCCCGACTGGCTGGCCGAATGGCGGCGCGCCAGCCCTTCGGCGGCGGGAATGTCGAGCAGGAGGGTGAGGTCGGGGGTCAGGCCGCCCGTGGCAATCTGCAAGAGGGTTTCCATGACATCCACATCCAGCCCGGAGCCATAGCCCTGGTAGGCGCGGGTGGAATCGGCGTAGCGGTCGCTGATGACAATTTCGCCGCGCTCCAGCGCCGGGCGAATCAGCGAGCCGACATGCTGGGCGCGGTCCGCGCAGAGCAGCAGCAGATCGGTGATGGGCAGCAGATCACTGCGCGCCGGGTCATCCCAGATGGCGCGAATGGCTTTGCCCGCAGGTGTGCCGCCTGGCTCGCGTGTCAGCGCCACCGGATAGCCGGTGGTGTGCAAGCGCTCGGCCAGCAGCCGCGCCTGCGTCGATTTGCCGCCCCCTTCAGGGCCTTCAAAGGTGATGAACATCGATTGCTCGTTCTTCTAAGGGAGAAGCTTGTCGTATGCCTGGTGAGTGCCAATCCAAAACCAGATGATCGTTTCGCCATCCAACGTGCCTAATGCGCGGTAGTGCGCGCCGATGCGCACACTGTACCAGGGCGGGTTCTCACTTGGGTCAACGCATTTAAACTGTAAACTGCCGTGCCGGGGATTCTCTTTGAAGAGTCCGTAAGCTTCGCTTGCCTGGCGCTGTACATCAGCAGGGAGAGCAGCAAGAAATTCATTGAATCGTTTTGTGCGGTATGAATGAAACACTAGCCGCCGAACCCACCTTCTTCTGTTTCGCCGCGCTTGTGCTCGGCCAATGCTTCCTGAGCCATCCGTCGCACAACCTCTTTATGGCGCGAGTCGTTCAACAGTTTTTCCCAGCGCGCGTCGGCCATGACCGCATCAAGCACCTGCTGAAATTGTTCTGCGACCACTTGTTGCAACTCAGGCGGAAGCTGCTCGGCTTGCTCTATGACCTGCTTCAGCGATTCCGTCATGGCTCTTCCCTTCTGTGTGTTTCCTGTCAGTATACAGCATGGCGGTTAGCGATCGCTAACCGCCATGCTGTATACAAGCATTACTGCTGCACCTTGAAGATTTTCACGCGCCGGTTCGGTTCCTTCCCCCGGCTGCGCGAGGCGAGGTTATAGCGCTCGGCCACCTGATGTTGCAGGCGGCGGATATAGGCATTTTGCGGCGAAAGCTCCACCGCGTTGGCCCCGTTGGTCAGCACGTGGCCGATGGCCTCTTCCGCCTCGGCAATTGCTTCGATGGTTGGGTCGAGCGAGCCGCCGCTGCCCGGCGTTCGCTCTGCCGTCAAGTCGATGTCGAAGAGGTGCGCCAGGCATTCGATCATCTGCTCGACGGTGTTGTTCTTCAAGATGTAGATGGGCTTGCGCTCGCTTTCGGCGGCGCGCAGACGCTCCGGCTGGTTGCGATAGTAGTTTTTCAGCGTGATAATCACATCCGCGTCTTCCTGATCGCGGCTGATGATCGCGGGCACCGCCATCTGGCGGATGGCCTGCTCCAGCCGGGAGCGGCTCACCCCGAAGGGATAGACGCGCACGGTCGTCAGCGCTGGCGAAGCTGGCTCGGCTGAGCCGCCCGGCAGTTCCTCTGCCTGGTCCTCGACCAGTTCCACTACGCGGGCGGCGCTGCGCCGCGCAGGCTGAGCCTGGGCATCATGCCCAGAGCCATGCCCTTTGCCGCCCACGGCGGTCAGCCCGGCGCTGTTTGCGTGACCGTTCCGCTGGCCGTTCACCATTGCGCTGCGCGGGCCAATGCCCGCCCCGCGAAAAGGGGAGAACTGCCCTCCATAGGGCGTCGCGTTGCCGCCGCCCCAGGCGGGTGATTCCAACGGCTGCACGCTGATGCGCCGCGCCGAAACGTGCCCCTCGTTATCTCGCATGCGCTCTTCCGCCACTGGTGGCGAGCCGCGCAGAATATCATCGACAGTTTCCGCAACATCGCGATGTATGATGAGATGCTGGCGATCTTGCTGTTCGATGACGACATCGAAGGTCGGGGGAGCTTTGCGCTCCAGCACGCTTTTCTGCGTGCCCCGGCGGCGAGCTTCCTCGTCGCCGAGCGTGACCGTCTGAATGCCGCCCAGCAGATCGGAGAGCGTCGGGTTCATCATCAGATTATCCAGCGTATTGCCATGCGCCGTGCCCACCAACTGCACGCCGCGCTCGGCGATGGTCCTGGCCGCCTGGGCTTCGAGTTCCGTCCCGATTTCGTCAATGACGATGACTTCGGGCATATGGTTTTCGACGGCCTCAATCATCACTCCGTGCTGCGCGTTGGGCGTGGCGACCTGCATCCGGCGCGCCCGGCCAATGCCGGGGTGCGGGATGTCTCCATCGCCCGCGATCTCGTTGGAGGTATCGACGATCACGACGCGCTTGCTGAGTTCATCAGCCAGCACGCGAGCCGTCTCGCGGAGCATCGTTGTTTTGCCGACACCCGGTCGGCCCAGAATAAGGATGCTTTTGCCCTCTTCGATGATGTCCCGAATGAGCGCGATAGTGCCATACACGGCGCGCCCCACCCGGAGAGTCAGCCCCACCACTTTGCCTTTGCGATTGCGGATGGCCGAAATGCGGTGCAGCGTGCGCTCGATGCCAGCGCGGTTGTCGTCACCAAATTCGCCGATCCGCTCCACAATGTAGTGCAGGTCTGCTTCTGTGACTGGTTCATCGCACAGGATCACCTCCCTCTCTGGGAACCGGGCCTCAGCCTGACGACCAAGGTCCATGACAATCTCCAAAAGCTCGGTGCGGTCCTCCAGGTGGTACGCAGCCTCCTTAAACCGAGGAGGCAGGGCCTCAAGCAGAGCATCCAGATCGTCAGTGATCACTTGTTGCATAAGTAATCTCATCACCTCTTGTGGCTGCGGACTTCAGGACGGTTGCCCCAAGTCGTCAGCCTGGTAGCGCGTGTGGGCAGTCCCCAGACCCTTGACGCCATACGCCACTCGTTGTTCCAGCGCAGGAACCAGACGCCGCTGCATCGCGCGCAGGACCAGATGGCGCACGAGCAGCGCCCGCGTGGCGACCTGTTCAAAGCCTCCGTCACGCAGGGCAGATACCACTGCTCCCTCATACTCGCGAACCTGGCAATAAACCGGTCGCGCATCGCCTCCTTCCCCCAGGAGCGAGAGTCCGAAGCGGAGCAGCGGAGTGGCGAGATCAGCATTTTCAGGATGAACCATCAGCGCGATCTGATGCGGATGGGGGCCATGTCCACGGCGAACCTGCACCCATCCACCCAGACGCACGCCCAGGTCATATACAAATCCTTCTTCGCGCGTTGGCAAGAGCGGAAGCTGCCAGCGGCGCGGTTGTCCAACCCGCAGGCTGGTATATTCGTCGCTGTCGACATTTTCAGCAATCTGCACCACGCGCGGGGCGCACGCGCTGTACAGGCGCAGCAAACCCCATTGATCGTGCCGGTGCCAGCGCCGCAGTGGAAGCTGCGGCGGCGTGATAGCGGGCGTTCCCTGTGGCAGCCAGAACGTCAGTTCGCGGGCGTAGCGCTGAAATGAGCAGCGCAGGAAGAGTTCTAAATCATCGGTATCATCATCCACTTTGGCAAAAACTCGCTGCACCCCGTGCATGATGGCAGCGTTGACGACGTATTCCAACAGTTCCATGAGGATGTCGTCGTCTGGCGTGCCTTCGGTAGAACGGTTGGGCAGCGAAGCGAGATAGCTCAAATCCCAGGCGCAGCCCCCAGAGCGACGCCTGGCCTGGGCAACGCCCAGAATGCGCCAGTGGTCTTCGCAGAGCCAGGTGCGCGCGGTCGGGTTGATCGGGAAAAGGCTTGCAAGCAGCGATGCGAGCGAAGCGTGGGCTTCCTCGGCGTCGGGGGTGCAGATGAAGTGAGCAAACTCACTATTGCGCGCCCGCGCCCGGCGGTCAATTGCGTAGATGATGCCGGGAAGGTCAACGTATAGGACCGGCCTAATCATCCTCTACCCTGTGATCTATCTAGTACGCTCAGCGTTTCGTTCACTACCCTCTACGAGATCAAGAGGGCCTAGTTGCGCTCGTCTTGCCCGCGATGTTCCGCGATAAGCTGCAAGAAATAGGCGTGAAACCTGGGGTCGCCCGTCATTTCTGGATGAAAGGCGGTGCCCAGCAGGTGATCCTGGCGAATCGCCACGATGGTTCCATCGTCAAGCGTTGCCAGCACCTCGACGCCATCTTCCACGCGCTCCACCGATGGACCTCGGATGAAGACAGCGTGAAAGGCAGGGTCGCCAAGGGCCGGAACCTTGAGGTCAGCCTCGAAGCTGTCGCCCTGGCTGCCAAAGGCGTTGCGCTTGACGCTTGCGCGCATGGTTGCCAGCAGCGGCTGCCCCGCGAGCGCGTTGTCGGTCTCGCGTGCCAGCAAGATCAATCCGGCGCAGGTGCCCCAGACGGGCGTCCCTGCGGCAATGATCTCACAGAGAGGCTGTTGCAAGTTATAGGCCACCATCAACTTGCCAATCGTCGTGCTTTCGCCGCCAGGGATGATGAGGCCGTCCAGCCCTTCCAGGTCTTCTGGCAGCCGCACTTCTCTGGCTTGCGCGCCGAGTTCGTTGAGCATCTTGCAATGCTCGCGGAAGTCGCCTTGCAAGGCGAGTACGCCGACGACAGGCTGCCGGGTGTGCTGGGTTGTCTGCATCTGATGGTTCTTCATGGCCTGTGTTCTGAGCGATGTGGAGCGGATATAGTCAGATCATCCTACGGAGGTGGACGGTTACTTGAGGGTAAGCTTAAAAGCAACCCAGGCGCTTACCTTCTCCCTACATCGTACCACAGCCCGGCTTATTTGGCAACTGCCAAACGCCGTTAGCTTATTTCACTTGCCAACGAACCGACGTACTTTGATGCCTCAGGTGTGTCAGCCGGTTCCTCTTCCCTAGCCCATTTGTCGTGCATGTTAGAAATCTCAGCTATTCGGCGATAAGATGAAAGACAAGTTCAGAGATGGGAGGATTGGCATCTGATTTGCTCTCGCGCCTGCGGGGCGGCGGGCGGTTTTGTGAGGCACGGCGCGAAAGCTGTTCTCAAGGAAGGCACAAGCGATGAAGGCAAATGACCCTCCCCGGCAGACTCTTCCCGCGAGCGGTGGCAGACTGCTCAAACATCCTTTCCCTTTGCCACCTGAAGAAGAAATAGGCAGGCCACCACGGCAGACGCTCTGGCTTCCTGAGGACGAGGCAGCGGAGGATGTCGCTGTGTGGCTTCCTGAGCCGCCTGTTCGGGAACGCCGCCCATCGCAGGTGCCGCTGCCCGCTGAGGAGGGATGGACCGAGGATGCCGATTGGATGCCCCCAGCAAAACCCGCGTCGGCCAGCAGGAAAAAGCCGCGCGGGCGGCGCGGTGTGCTGCTGAAGGTGATGCTGTCGCTGGTGCTGTTGGCAGGGTGCTCGTCCCTCTCGTTTTTGGGAGTCAAGCTCTATCGCCTCTACAGCTTTGCGCAAGATGTGACCGGCAAAGCGCTGCCAACTATCGCGGTCAAGACCGGTGTACCACAAGCGCCACCCTTGCCCGATGATCTTTCCAATGTGTCCGCATTTAATTTGCTCTTGCTGGGCAGTGATAACGATTCCAAGCCGCAGTTTAAAAATGCGGTGCTGACGCAGACCGATATTGTGGTGCGTATCGATCTGGCCCACCACACGATTACGATGGTCTCCATCCCTCGCGATATGTATATCAAGACTGATGCTGGCGCGTGCTGCCTGAAGCTGGACGAAATCTCCGGGGCCGAGACGGATGGCGCGACCGACCCGCTGAATGCGAAGTTGTATGGCTTTGCCCATACGGCGGCGACGATCGAGCAGGACTTTGGCATTCCCATCAATGCCTTTGCCTGGGTCGGGCTGGATGGCTTTGTCAAAGTGATCGACACCGTGGGCGGCATCGATGTCGATGTGCTGCATCCCATTCTGGACGATGCCTATCCCAAAGATGTCGATAATCAGGGGAACCCGTTTGGCTATCAACGCCTGTACATCCCGGCGGGGCCACAACACATGGATGGGATCACGGCGCTGGAGTATGTCCGTTCGCGCCATTCGGACCTGGCGGGCGACTTTGGCCGCTCGCAGCGCCAGCAATCGGTGCTGGTGGCCTTGAAGAAGAAGCTGGATAATCCGGCGATTCTGCCGCAGTTGGACGCGCTCGCCAATGATCTGGAAGGCAGCGTGCTGACGAGCCTGAAGCTGCCGCAGATTCTCTGGCTGGCGAACTGGGCAAAAGGACTGCCGACGAACGCCATCGCGCAGAAGGTGTTGAGTGTGCCCCAGTATGGCAGCTTTGACCAGGTGCCCCATGGATGCAAACCCCCCGCTTGCAAATCGGTCATCCAGCCGAACTGGACGGCGATTGACCAGACCATCAAGCAGGTCTTCCCTGACGCCGTGGCGCATATCGACCTCGGCAAGCCATCGCCAGCCAACGCGCAGATCATTCAGCAAGAGGGCGCGCGTATCCTCGTTGAAAATGGCAGCGGCGTGCCCGGCGTTGCCAGCAAGCTCGCCACCATCCTGAAGAACGATGGGTTTACGGTGGTGGGCGAGCAGGATGCCACTGAGAACCGTCTGGCAACGCAGCTTCAGCAGTTCAATACCAAAGATGCCGGGACGGCTGGCATCATCGGGCAAATGCTGGGCGTGCCGGTCCAGACGCCAGGCACTGCCGGGCCAAACGGCGCGGATATTGTCATCGTGGTTGGGCAGGATATTGCCAGCGCGATTCAGCAGGCATCGTAGATCGGGGGAGCGCAAAGCGCGTTTGCTTGTAGCGTCAGCCTCCGTGTTGGCGAATCGTGCTCCCGCAGGGAGCACAGTCGCCCGCCAGGGACGGCGGCGCTACAAGCAACAACGATGCTGCAAGGGCTACGCTTTGTCTTTCAAGGCTGCCACCCCTGGCAGGGTGCGCCCTTCCAGAAATTCGAGTGACGCGCCGCCGCCCGTGGAAACGTGCGACATCTTGTCCGCCGCGCCAGCGGCCTCGACGGCGGCGGCGGAGTCGCCCCCGCCGATGATGGTCGTTGCGCCGCGCGCGGTGGCCTCGGCTAAGTCGTCGATGATGGCGTTGGTGCCTTTGGCGAACGCGGGAAACTCGGCAACGCCCAGTGTCCCGTTGAAGACGATTGTTTGCGCATCGGCCAGCGCGGCGCGGAACGCCTCCACTGTCTGCGGGCCAATGTCGAGGATGCGCCAGCCCGCAGGCACCTGCGTGGCGGGAACGGTCTGGCTGTGCGCGTCGGCGGCGAACGCATCAGCGATGCTGACATCCACCGGCAAGAGCAGACGCTTGCCCAGGCGCTCGGCGTCGGCCATGACGCGCCGCGCCTCGTCCAGCTTGTCGTTTTCCACCAGCGAATCGCCGACCTCAGCGCCCTGAGCCTTGAGGAAGGTGTTCGCCATCGCGCCGCCGATGAGCAAGGCGTCGGCCAGGTGCAGCAGCCGGTCCAGCACCTTGATCTTGTCAGAAATCTTCGCGCCGCCGATGATGGCGACCAGCGGACGCCTCGGCTGTTCCAGGGCGCTGCCCAGGTAGTCCAGTTCCTTTTCCATCAGGAACCCGGCGTAGCCTGGCAAGATATGCGCGATGCCTTCGGTGGAGGCGTGGGCGCGGTGCGCCGTACCAAAGGCGTCGTTGACATAGATGTCGCCCAGGCTGGCAAGCTGGCGGGCGAAGTCGGGATCGTTCTGCTCCTCTTCCTTGTGGAAGCGCAGATTTTCCAGCAGCAGCAGTTCGCCGAATCCCGTCTCCTGGGCCATTCGCTCGGTTTCCGGCCCGATGCAATCCGGGGCCATTTCCGAGACATAGCTCATGAGCTGCGAGATAAGCAGATAGTGCTGGAGGTGGTCGAAGACCGGCTTGAGGCTATATTTTTCGATGCGTTTGCCATCAGGCCGCCCCAGATGCGACATGACGATCACCGCAGCGCCGTGCTCCAGCAAGTATTTGATGGTGGGCATGGCGGCGCGGATGCGCGTGTCGTCGGCCACCTTGCCTTGCGCATCCAGCGGCACGTTAAAGTCCACGCGCACCAGGACGCGCTTGTGCTGCACGTCCACGTCGCGGATGGTCGCTTTGTTCATCCTCGCGCCTCAAAAGCCCTTCTTGCCCAGGAAATCGACCAGATCGGAGACGCGGCAGGAGTAGCCCCACTCATTGTCATACCAGGCGTAGACCTTGGCGAAGTTGTCGCCGATGATCATCGTGGAGAGTCCGTCTACAATGGCGGAGTGCGAGTCGCCTCGGAAATCTGTAGACACCAGCGGCTCTTCAGTGTAATCCAGAATGCCGTTCAGATGGCCTTTGGCGGCTTCTTTGAACGCCTGATTGATTGTTTCTTTGCTGGCGGGCTTATTCAGCGTCACCACCAGATCGATGATCGAGACGGTAACGGTTGGCACGCGCAGGGAGAAGCCATCGAACTTGCCCTTGAGTTCAGGAATCACCAGGGCCACCGCTTTGGCTGCTCCGGTGGTGGTGGGGATGATGTTCGCCGCCGCGGTGCGGGCGCGGCGCAGGTCTGGATGCACCTGATCGAGCGTGCGCTGATCGTTGGTGTAGGAGTGAGCAGTGGTCATCAGCGCCTTTTCGATGCCGAAGGTATCATTCAGGACTTTGGCGACGGGGGCCAGGCAGTTGGTGGTGCAGGAAGCGTTGGAGATGATGTGGTGTTTGGCCGGGTCATAGGCATTTTCGTTGACGCCCAGCACCAGCGTGATGTCCTCGTTCTTGGCGGGCGCGGAGATAATGACTTTGCGCGCGCCGCCCTGGAGGTGCGCGGCTGCTTTTTCGGCGTCGGTGAAGAAGCCGGTGGATTCCACGACCAGGGAAACGCCCAGGTCGCCCCAGGGGATGGCTGCCGGGTCGCGCTGCGCGACGACCTGGATGCGCTTGCCGTTGACGAGCAGGTCATTGCCATCGACGCCGACCTCGCCAGGGAAACGGCCATAGGTGGAATCATATTTGAGCAGGTGGGCGTTGGTCTTGGTATCGGTGATGTCGTTGACGGCGACCACCTCGATGTCGGGGTGGCGCTCCAGCAGCGCTTTGAGGGTCTGGCGGCCAATGCGGCCAAAGCCATTGATGCCAACACGAATAGCCATAGAAAGATACTCCTCCTTATTGGTCAATACGCTGAAATTGCGCTTGGCTCGTGATGATCTGAGCGGGCTGTGCGGAGTCAGGGCGCTTCTTCACGCCAGGCGCAGCTTTGCGATCAAAATCAAACAGGTGGGATGGCTTCGCCGCCATCAGCCGCCTCATTGTAGCACGAAGATGCAAAAGATGGCGGGCGGAAGCGCTGGCCCGCATGTCCTGTGCCACGTTCCGCAGAACGGCCTGATTATTGCTGAAGCGCGGGCGATGAGCAAGATGTCTGATGAGCCACATCGCCCCGCCGGGGTGTCGGTCCACGCGAGTCAGGAAATGCGCGCGCTGCGCCAGGTGTTCTTAGAGAGCCTGAACCATTTTATCAAGGATGTGCGCCGCTTTTCGCATGAATGGCAAACGCGCTGGACCGACCCCAAAAAGACGCAGCCCCTGGCTGAAATCGGCGAAGCGCTGCTGACCACGCTGGCTGGTCTGGAAGAAGAGTTCAGCCAGCCGGAGGGTCCGTCGCGCCCTCGAGTTGCCACACTGCTGAACACGCTGCTGGGCACGCCCAATACCACTGGCCTGCTGCCGCGTTTGCAAACGCTGGCAGATAGCCACGCGACGCCGCCCACGCTGGACGACCAGCGCTTGCAGAGTGAGGTAGACACGCTTTTTATTCAGCTTAACGGCTTGCGCGCGGAATGGCGCGATTATCTGGCGCTGACGACGCCTTCAGGGCGCGAAAGCGCCCATTCTGATGCAGAGTCGCCGCTGCCGCCGCTGCCGCCCAATCCGCGTGTTCGCCCGGCGACCGATGTGCTGCCGCCGCTGTCGTCAGCGTCCGACCGACCACCGGGCGGCATGAGCGATTTGCTGCGGGCGCTGCTGCCCATTTTGTTGGTGGCCGTCGTCATTCTGGTGCTGGTGGGTGGGCTGGTCAGCCGCCTGCCCAAGAGCCAGGGGCACGGCGCGCCCATCGTGCCGCTCACTGCGGCGGCGCAGCCCACACGCACAATCCTGGCAGGCACGCCCACACCACCGGCAACCAGGCCGCCCAGCCCACCCAGATTGAGCGTAACTCCGTCGACGCTGCTGCTGCCGTGCCCGGGGACTGGGGCGGCGACGCTTCAGTTGGCAAATACCGGAGGGTCGCCGCTCGATTGGCAGGCTAGCATTATCAGCACCTCTGGCAGCGCGCCGGGCATTTTGCTGGATGGCGAAAACACCGAGAGCGGGCACCTCACTCCTGGCGCGGTGACGCAGATCAGCGTGACGGCGCAGGTGACTGGCGCGCAGGGTTCGCTGAGCATCACCTCTACCGGCGAATCAGCGCCGGTAGAGGTGCCCTATAGCCTGAACTGCTGAACCACCCTCACAGGCGAATGCTGAAGGCGGAGGTCACCGGCCAGGTATAGCCGGTTCTGGGCAATTCTTCGCGCACCTTCGTCAACAGCGTGTCATATTCGGCCTCCGACATCAGCCCCAGCTTGACCGCGACGGGTTGCAGGTTTGTCCAGACCGCCAGGGAATCGGCGACCAACAAGCGCTGCTGGCGCGCGGCCTGGGGACCGGTGCCCAGGACGATGTGACGCTCTTGCACGCGGGTCAGCCCGGCCTGCCGCAGATAGTTGGCGACATGCGGCGCGCCACCTTCGTGCAGACCGCGCATGGCGAGCAGACGCTTGAAGATGCGCTCCATCAGGTAATTGAAGGTGGGGCTGGTGCTGTTCGGCATGGCGAAGTCGACCAGTTCGATGTAGCCGCCCCGTTTGGTGACGCGCACCATCTCTTCGGCGACATGCGGCCAGTGCTCAACAGGCAGGAAGGGAGAGATGAAGCGCGCGTGGGCGAAGTCGAATTGTTCATCGTCGAAGGGAAAGCGTTTGATGGCGTCGGCCTCCAGAAACTGGAAGTTAGTAGGAAATTGCCCGGTGGGGCCAAGGCGCGCCAGCGATGCTTCCATGGGGGTGCGATCAATATCGAAGCCGATGATCTGGGCGCGCTTGAACTCTTGAGCCATCTCGCGGCCCCAGATGCCGGTGCCACAGGCGACATCCAGAATGGCGTGTGGCTGGCGAAGGGGCGCGCGATAATTCTTGCCCGATGCCAGTTTGAGCAGGTGATGTTGCAGGTCCAGCCGGTCGCCTTCGGCCTTGTCTTTGGGCATGACATATGGGGTGTTTGTGAGGATGCGCCGCCCACCAAGCCAGGTCCACCTGCGCGATGAGCGCTCCGAGAAGGTTTCGGCTTGTTGTGGGCTGCGACGGAACCAACCAAAAAGTCGCATGAGCTGACCCCTTTTCTTCTGGAGTACGAAATATGATTTCCACCCTGGAAAGGACGCGCATGAATTACGTGGTGTTCTTATAGGCGCACACTGAAGGCAAAGATAATAGGCATGGTTGCGCCGACTCTGGGCAGTTCTTCTTTTGCCTGTGCCAGCGCGCTGCTGTAATCCGCCTGAGAGATCATGCCCGCTTTGACAATGATCGGTTGCAGGTGCTCGTAGGCGGCCAGCAGATCAGCCGTCAAGAGCCGGTGTTCGCGCTCCCCCTGTCCCCCGCCCAGCGGAATACGCCGCTCCTGGACACGTTGCAAGCCCGCCTGGCGTAAGTAGCCCGCCAGATGGGAGCCAGCGCCGGTATGCAAGCCGCGCCCCGTCATCATCCGCTGCGAAGCTTCGACCAGGAACATAAACGCCTTGCTTGGGCTGGTGAGCGATTCGGCGTCCACCAGTTCGACATAGCCGCCCCGTTTGGTGACGCGCGTCATTTCGGCCACGAGGTCAGGCCAGCGGGCAATGGGCACAAACTGCCCGATGAGCCGGGCGTGGGTGAAGTCGAATTGTTCATCCTCGAAGGGAAAGGGTTTGAGCGCGTCGGCTTCCAGAAACTCGAAGTTCTGCGGGAATTGCCCAGCGGGACCGAGCCGAGCCAGCGATGCTTCCATCGGCGTGCGGTCAACGTCGAAGCCCACGACCCGGGCCTGCTTGAACTCCAGCGCCATCTCGCGGCACCAGATGCCGGTGCCGCACCCGACATCCAGAATAGAACGCGGCTGGCGCAGCGGAGCGCGATAGTTTTTCCCCACGGCCACTTTGAGCAAGTGATGCTGGAGATCGAGCCGCCCACCTTCGGCAATATCCTTGGGGAAGACATAGGGGCTGGTCCTGAGGACACGCCGCCCACCGAGCCAGGCCCAGCGGCGCGAGGCATCGCTCTCCGCTCGCTCTGCTGGCTGCGGAGCGCGGCGAAACCACTGAAAGAGGGGCATACGTCTGATTCTTCCTTTCTATACCTTTATGCGTCGGTGGTCACCGACCACAGGCGCACGCTGCCATCATGGCTGCCTGTTGCCAACAGCAGCGTTTCGGCTTCTCCGGTTGGTGGGGCAGCGCTTCCCAGGGCGCGGGTTGCGTGCGCGGCAAAGGCGACGACAGAGACCGCCTGGGTGTGCCCAGCGATGACCGCAAGCGGGCGTCCGGTCTCGACGGCCCAGAGCCGCCCGGTGCCATCGGCGCTGCCGGTTGCCAGAAAGCGGCTGTCGGGGCTGAAGGCAACACTGAGGATGCTGCTCTTGTGTTCTGCCAGGCGGTGGTGCTGCTGGCCGGTCTGGACCGTCCAGATGTGTGTTTCGCCTGTTTCCAGCCCGCAGCCCAGCCAGCGGCCATCTGGGCTGAAGGCAACGCTGGTGACCCACTGTTCGGCCTGAAAGAGAAGCGCAAGCTGCCGCCCGGTAGCTGCCTGCCAGAAACGAACCGAGCCATCTTGTGAGGCGGTAGCTAGCATTTGTCGGCTGGGATGAAACGCGAGGTCTTCTATGGCGTCCGCGTGCCCTTCGAAGACGAGTGGTATCTGGTTCGCGCCTACTTGCCAGAGCCGTGCCTTGCCATCCAGTGAGCCGGTGGCGAGGGAGTGCCCATCGGGCGTGAAGGCCAGCGCGAGAATGGCTAGAGGATGGATGCCCGGCTGTTGCAGGTGCATCCCATTGTTCACATCCCACAGCCAGATGATGCCTCGGTCATCTCCTCCGGCGAGCAATTGCCCGTTGGGGCTGTAGGCGATGGATGAAAGGCTGGAGTGATTCAGCTTGGCGAGAAAGCGCGCGTTGTTGAAGGCAATGTCCCAGATTTGCACTGCGCCGTCGCTGCTGGCGATTGCCAGGGTTGGGCGCGTGGGGTGAAAGGCCATCCCCAGGATGTGATCGGTCTGGTTTTCAAGGACGCCCAGCAGGTGAAGGCGCGCGTGTTCAGGGAAAGACCTGGGGTAGGTTTGCACGGAACGGCCTCCTTGCTGGTGATGGTTTGAATCGACTTCCGGGTGCCGATGGGCTGTGATCGGGAAACAGCGACAGAGTAAGCCAGGCGCGCGTCCAAATGGGCTAGCTGTTCTGCAACAGAAAGAGTATAGCAAGGAAGGGTAGGGGGCTGTCAATAGGTTTGTTCGCTTATGGGAAAATTGGGGGCAGCAACAAATAGCTGGCGCTGCCCCTTCGCTGTGTTATCGAGCCGGTTCTTTGGGGGGAATGAATCGCCGCACCGACGGAACCAGGGCCGAAATGAGGGCCGCGCTGCCGATGACGAGCACACCCCCGATGGTGGCGGCAATGGGCGCGGTGGAGAGGTTTGCCAGGGAACCAGCCTCGAACTGGCCGAGCATGGGGCCACCGATGGAAAAGACGGCGTAGATGGAACTGACCCTGCCGCGAAACTCATCGGGTGTGCCCAACTGCGCGATGGTGCTGCGCAAGACGGTGCTGACCATATCCGCCGCGCCAGAGGCAACCAGAAAGGCCAGACCCAGGACAAACGACCAGGCGGACAGTCCAAAGAGCACGATACACACGCCGTAGGCGGCGATGGCGAGAATGACACCCAGCCCTTGACGCTGCCAGCGCCCCACCGGCCCGGAAAGAAAGGTGGCGACGACGGCCCCCACGGCGGTGGCCGCCAACAGCACACCCAGCCCCTGCGGCCCGACGTGGTAAATCTGGGCGGCGTAGATCGGCAGCAGGCCGCGTGTCGAGCCGAAGAACATGGCACAGAAGTCCAGCAGCATGACGGAGAAAATGACGGGATGCTGGCGCAGGAAACGCATGCCTTCCACCAGCGATTGAAATCCTGGCGCGGCGTGCCCCTCGCCGGGGCGGCCATCGACGCGCATCAACAGCAGGGCAATGACAACACAGCCAAACGAGCCGACATCGAACCAGTACGTGCCAGCGACGCCTAATCCGGCGATGGCAAAGCCGCCCAGTGTTGGCCCGACGATGACGGCCAGATTGAACATGAGCATATTGAGCGAATAGGCGTTGGTCAACTGGCTGGTGGGAACGATCTTGGAGATGAGCGTCTGGCGCGTGGGATAATCGAACGAGCCAACTGCTGCCGAGACCACGGCGATAACGTAGATGATGGGAATGGTAATCAGGTGGAAGATGGTCAAGAGGGCCAGCGCGGTGGAACACAGCGCCAGCGTCACTTCGGTAAAGAGCAGGAGCTTGCGGCGGTCGAAGGCGTCGGCAATGACGCCGCCCACCAGCGAGAACAGCATGGTGGGGATGGCCTGAACGAGACCCAGCGCGCCGAGCAGCAAGGCGGAATGGCTGAGCAAATAGACCTGCCAGGCGACGGCCACGACGCGCATCTGCGAACCTGCTTGCGAGACGAGCATGCCGCTCCACAGCAGCAGGTAATCGCGATAGCCCAGGGCGCGCCAGGGGCCAGCGGCCACAAAGCGCGAAAAGGCTCGATTTCCCAGCCCTCGTAGTGTTCTGGCTGGTAAGGCTCTCTGGTCTTCGGCTTGATCTTCAGAAGGGATGGCAGTGGATACAAGATTCTCGTTTACGTCAGCGGACATGGTAATAGTATACACGATGCGGAGCGTGCTGTTCAAGGGCGGCTGCCGCCCTTGAACAGCATACGCTTGCCTTATGCCAGGCGCAGCACCAGCCCCAGAATCAGGATCGCCAGGAAGATACTTTGCCCCGAATGCACAATGATGCCAAACCACGCGCTGCGGAAGCGGCGGCTTGGCAGCGCGTAGCACACAACCCCTTCAAAGGCACTGCCGAGCATCCCCCACGGCTGGTGCAGGTGATATAGCCCAAACAGGAGGCCATTCATCACCCAATCC
This sequence comes from Ktedonobacterales bacterium, assembly GCA_035307385.1. Classification (GTDB taxonomy): domain Bacteria; phylum Chloroflexota; class Ktedonobacteria; order Ktedonobacterales; family DATBGS01; genus DATBHW01. The sequence continues at coordinate 166,172 of DATGID010000032.1, forward strand.
TTTTTTCCAAAGACGCCCGCCATGCGCGGCAATAATAGCCCGCGAAACAAAAGTTCTTCCCCAAGAAATGTATTGAACAGCGCCGAAAGGAGAAACAGCCCCCAGCTACCCCACGCGCCTGCCAACTGGGCTTTGGCTGCCGGGGTAGCGAGCGCAGAACTCAGGTCATAACCGCGTGGTTCCGTGAAGAATGGAAAGATCGAGGCCCACAGGTGATCAACGCTCCCTCTGAATTGCAGTTCGAAGAGCGCTGACAGCAGGATGAACGGAACGAGCCACCACCACAAGCGCCCGCGCGGCTTTCCGGTGCGGGGAGAGCGCGGCGTCTGGAGCCAGAGGCGCTGCCGGATGGTTGACCAGCGCAGATTGCCCGCCTCCTGGTAGAGTAAAATCATCACCAGCATGAACTGCCACACCAATCCAACTGTCAGCACGGCCAGCCGTTCAAAGCCGGAATTCTGTGGGTCGTGGGCCAGGGCTGGAGCCACCACCCAGCCCAGGAGAGCCATCGGAAGGGCTGCCGCTGCCCAAACCAGCAGGATTTTTCGCAAACTGTACTGCGGAATGGTAACCAGGCCAGGTTGTGGCTCTGTGCGTGTTTTCGGCTGCTCGCCAGCCGTCAGGGGTTGCTGCATGATGCCTTCAGCATGCTTGGTCATGTCCCTATACTCCTTCGCGAAAGCCGCCAGAGCGGCCAACCCTCGCGTCACCCGCCCGGCTTTCTTCAGGAGTATAGCAAGCAGGCATGTCAGAAGCATGACGAAACACGCGCAGAATCATGGCAAAACGATGGCAAATTCGCCGCTGCCGCGCTTTGACAAAGGGCAAAGCGCGGCTTTTGCATCGTCAGCTTTTAGCGCGCGGCCAGCAGCAAGCGTTCGAACTCGCTCAGCGCCGCCGCCTCGCCTACCTGTCGCGCCAGCGCCACATACAGATATTGGAAATACACGCCCTGTGCGGCCAGCAGTTTGTTGCGCGTTTCGCGGCTGATGCTCACAAGCGGCGCTTCCACCACGCGCCGCGCGACCTCCAGTTCCGTCAGCGTCAACAGGCTCAGCGCTCGCGGCGGCATCCCGAACAGCCGCGCCTGTTCGGGACGCTGGCGGTGCAGGCTTTGGATGGCTTCGTTGCCATCGAAGCGGGGAGGACGCCGCCAGGCGCGGACCAGATTGGTCCGCAGCGGCTCGGGCAGCGGCTCAGCCAGCAGACGCAGGCCGAACTCGCGGCGCAGCGGGTTGGTGCGGGTGTAGCGGCCAGAGGGATACGATGGGGGTTTGGAGAAACCGGTGAGTAAGGCCATGGATGGACGCTCCTTTCGACTTCCGAACACAATTCCAGATGCCGAAACGGCCCCTTCCTGGTGCTGCGACCGAAAAGCTTGTCGAGGTGGGCAGCGTGGATGATGCACGCGGCTCAATCGACAAGTGGCGGCT
>DATGID010000033.1:0-2711 GCA_035307385.1 Ktedonobacterales bacterium
TACTCGCGTTGGGGGGCTTCTTCGCTCATCAGGGTCAGGTACGGAGCGACAAAGGCCCACTCCTCATCGCTCACATCACTGGGGTACGGTTTTCTTGCCATGCCCCCAGTCTATCAGAAAAAGTTCAGAACAGACTCTAGCACCATTGGTTTGTAGCACACAATGGTTCGATCAGGATTCCCCTGACTATCTGGCTCGTAGCGGATTTGCCAATAGGCAGCGTTGGCTCCAAAGAAGGCCAGCCCAACGCCGTGATTGCGGGCGTTCTCGACTCCATCGCGCATCGCTTTTGACCAGTATTCATCCTGGCCCAGCGAAATATAGGCACGATGGTTCAGCAGTTGTTCGGGATGTTCGTCCAAATCAACGCTGCTGATATATGATAAATCATACCCTTGCCTCTCCATCCAGCGGATGGCATCGATCTCATAGGGAAGCCCGTTGCCTCGACCAAAGCGCCAGGCGAGCGCGGGCCGATCAAACGAGACTTTGGTAGCGCGGCTTTGTCCCGCGCCATCAGGTCCACTATAGAGGCTGTAACCATCCCAATTGTTGTAGGCAGCCGTTGTGTTATCAGCAATGACCACGATATAGGCTGCGTGAGGGTTTCCACGCACCTCAAAAGGTATCGCCGTCTGCCAGCCATCGGCGTCGGTCAACTTTGCCTCGTAGAGTCCTGTTACCCAAGATGAGGGGATGGTCACGCTGAAGGAGGGCTGCCACCGTGCTTCTACCAGGTGTGTTTGTGGGCCTGTGAAGCAGGATGCACAGCCTATCAGCTTTTTGATGGATGGGTCGTAATATCCCTGAGCCTGCCCATGTTGTTGGCGGACGAGCATCAGCCGCCCACCAGCGCCGCCATACCAGCCCAGGCGATAGACCTGCACAATGTAAGGGATACCGAGCTGCGGTGTGCTGACATAAAAGGTCAACTGTTGGCCGGGACTGACGGATGTTACGCTGGCGTATGCCTGGATTTGGGTGGAAGCAACTTGACTATCGGGTAGGAGCCAACCTGTTGTGCCTGGCAAGGCATTCTTGGCATTGATCGACAATGGCTGCGCAGGAGGAGTGTGTTGCAGCGGATGGTCTGCGGCGTGAGACTGAAAACCGATGAGTTCTGATGACGAAAGCAGAACAACCAGAATGAGTAGGAAAAGAGCGAGGAGTCCTACACGTTCAGAGCCCGTCAGCTTCTTGGGCTATTCTCTCACGCGAACCATAGCTGAGTATCCTCTCCATGACCATTCTAGCGAGCAAGAGAAGCTGTAAGCTTCGCTGAAAGGCTCACCTATACGAAGCAGCCTTATTTGCAGCTAAGGGTAGATAGGCGCTCCATCTTGCTGGATAACCGCGTCTCCTCCATTACAACGAATGGAGAGGACAGTTTGCTCGCATGCAAAGAGGCTGTGAAGGTGTTTAACCAGAATTTTACAAGACAATGGTCTTGTTCTTGCAACCTTGAAAGGTAACTGGTAATTCTTCTACCTACCTATCGCCTTGATTGCAGCACTGATGGTCGCCGTCGGCATCCGCCTTATTGCTGCTTTGATGGCCCATTCGCAAGAGGGTATTCTCGGCGGCCATCATCGATGAGAGTGCTGAGCGAAGAAGGTCTCTCTGGATTCCAGAGGGGCCTTCTTGATAATGAACCTGATGAAAGAGAGGGAAGCCTTGGACCTTGATGATTTTCTGGAGACGGAGGTAGCAGCAGCCGTGGCTGCAACAGCGGCGCTTTTTTCCCCGCGCGTACGCAAAGTTTTACGTCGTGGCCTGGTTTATACTGTGGCGGGCGGGCTGATGGCTGGCGAGGTAGCCACTTCAGCCGCGCGTGGCATTGGGCGTGGTATCCAGCAAGGAATGACCTCTGCAAGACAGTTTGCACAGGATGGGAGTGACCAAAAGAGCGCCAGCCACCCGGAGAGCGAGGCGTCACATGAGTGAGCAGCCAACCGAGAACGCATCTGAGCAATCTACCACCCAGCGAACGCTTTCGGGCCAGGCCGCGACTGAGCGGGCAGAAGAACTGCTGGGGAAGTGGGAGCAGCAGGCCAGGATGCTTGTCGCTGTCGTCAGGCAGCAATTAGGCACCGCCATCGCAGGCACACAAACAGCAGATGTGCAGAGCAGCCGACAAGAACGCGCCTCGGCGGCTCAGCCGGGAGAAGAGACTTCAGCGCCCTCCACCGAGGCAACCCATCTGGCACCTCGGCCAGCGCCCGAACGCGCTGAGGCGATCTTAGATGCATGGGGGCAGCGAATTGGCCGTTCTGCCTCTCTCACTGGTCAGCGACTGCGCAAAGCGGCAGCGCGTGCCCGTGAGGAGGCTGAGGATATTCTGGCCGAAGCCCAGCATATCCGAAAGAGTGACGGTGGAACATCCAATCCAGCATAACGCCTGAGATGCCAGAGACCAGCAGAGGGGTGCCATGAGTGCTGCTGTTGCAGAGGAACTTTGTCTCTTGCATGCGCTTCCAGGGCGCTTACGGGTACACGTCCCGGGATGGACAAAACAAGAACAACGGGCGCTGGAGATGCATGTGTGTGTTGAATGTCAATAACAAATTTCTAGCGATGGTCATTACTGCTGCCGTTACGGATCACTCCGCAGGACCACCTCCTCCCACAGGTTCTGGCTGTTCACGTAGCTGGGCGGCTCTGGATCGGGTGGTGCATCACTCCGTCATCCTGGACATGATGGGCTTGGAGAG
>DATGID010000034.1:0-2981 GCA_035307385.1 Ktedonobacterales bacterium
AGAGCAGCCTCACCACCGGGCTGGTCACGACTAGCGACCAGTACACGAACTGTGGGACCAAGGCCAACAACTTCACGGACCAGAGCGGCCTGATCCGCACGATCACCGGCTACGATGCCTTTGGCAATCCCATCACCACCATCGATCCGGATGCCTACCTGGGCAACAACGCCCACAAGGGCTGCACCGTGAACAGCGTGCCGTACACCACCTGCACCGCCTATGACACCACCTTCGACGCGCTGCCCGTCTCGACGACCAATGCGCTCAACCAGACGGCCAGCATCGGCTATACCGCGACAGCAGTGGGCGGTTTTGGCCTCTGGCCGACCTCGACGACCGATGTCAACGGGCAGACCACGACCACGACCTACGATGCGCTGGGGCGCCCGACGAGCCAGACGCTGCCAGGAGAGACGAGCGGAGAGACCACCACGACGACCTCGTACACCATCTGGTGTACACCGGGCAATGCCCGGGTGCCTTGCGTGGAGGTCGATACCACCCAGCGGCTCGATAGCACCACGATTATCACCACGCGCGCCTTTTACGATGGCTTCGGGCGCTTGGTGGAGATCCGCTCGCCAGGGCCGAACTCGCCGGGGCCGAATGCGCAGGATGTGGTGCAATATCGCTACTATGACCCGTCAGGACGCGATATTGAAGACAGCATTCAGTATTTAGTGCCTGCCTACACGGGCGCTGCTGGCTCGAATGCCTACTCCATCCCTGATGACACCCAGGCGGTCAGTAGCACGACCTACGATGGGTTGGGCCGCGTGACCAGTACCAAGGATGCGCTCTCGAACATCACGACCACCAGCTATACGATAGCCTGCGGGACCATCAGCGGGGATAGCGCCTGCTATGAGCAGACGCTGTTGATCGATCCCCTGCACCACAAGCAAGGGAAGCTGGTGGATGCGCTCGGACGGGAAATCTATGACCAGCGCTATACGGGCAACAGCACATCTACCTACGTGGTCTACGCAACAACCAAGTATACCTATGATTACAATGCCAACCTGACGCAGATTGCAGACCAGGGAGGCAACACGACGACCTTCCAGTACGATATGGCAGGTCGCCAGACCGGACAGACTGATCCAGACCGAGGGACGCTGAGTTACGTCTATGATGCGGATGGCAACCTCGTTCAGACAACCGACGCTCGAGGCAGCAGCGGCACCGCCTACGCCGGGTTCGATGGGCTGAATCGGGTGATCTGGCGCAGTGTCAACAGCAATGGCAGCAGCCCCTATGTCACCTACACCTACGATAGCACCGCCAATGGGAACGACGGCGTGGGCCGCCTGACGGGCGAGACGTTTGCAGGCGGGCCGGGTAACAGCCTGACCGGTTCCTACAGCTATGTCTACGACGTGCGCGGCCAGCAGATCGGCAAGACGCTCGTGGTCGGCGCCACCAGCTATCCCTTCCAGACGACCTATGATGATGCGGGCAACATCCTCACCCAGACCTATCCCACCGGGGAGGTCGTTACCGACTCGTACACGGGCGGCTGGTTCTCCGGGCTCTCCCAGCAGCAGAACAGCAGCAATACCACGTTGCTCAGCAACGTCAGCTACACTGGGGCGGGTGGAGCGGCGCACATGATCACCGGCGCCACGCTGGATGGAGGCACGTATCAATACGCGGCGACCTATGATCTGCTGGTGCGCCAGACCGAACTCAAGGATACACGGGTCAGCGATAACGCAGTGATGTTTGACGAGCAGCGCCAATTTGATGCGGCGGGCAACGTCACGTCAGACACGACGACGTTGCCCCAGGGGACGGATGTACAGCAGTTCTGCTATGACGAGCAGAATCGTCTGACGTGGGCCGGGTCGGTGGGCACACCGCCTTGCACAGGCACCGCGATCACTCCAGGCACCTTGACCAGCGCCGAGTACACCCAGAGCTTTACTTACGATACGCTCGGGCGTCTCACCAACGGCCCCTTGGGAGCGTATACCTATGGGAGCAGTGCCCACCTGCATGCGGTGACGACCATCGGGTCCACCTATTCCGCCAGCTATGACGCGGCGGGCAATATGACCTGTCGGTCCTCGGTCAGTGCCAGCGCGTGTGTGGGGACCCCAACGGGCGCGGCCCTGAGCTATGATGTGGAGGGACGGCTGAGCCACTGGCAGGACACCCCGACCAACCCAACAACCACGGATGACTTCCTGTATGATGGCGAGGGCAATCGGGTGGAACAGCAGGTCACGCAGGGCGGCACGACCACCACGACCGTCTATGTGGGTGGGTTTGAAGAGGTCAGCACCACCGGGAGCACGACCACCACCACAACCTACTACTATGCGGGCACCATGCGCGTGGCCTTGGCCGTCAATGGGGTCTTTTCCTACCTGGCAACAAATGGGTTGGGCAGCATCAGTGTAGCGCTGACGGCGAGTGGCAGCGCACAAGCGAGTGCGTTATACTACCCCTATGGGGGCGGGCGCTACAGCAGCGGCACGATGCCAGGGAGCTATGGCTACACCGGCCAGCAGGCCGATGGCACCACGGGGCTGGATGACTATGCCACGCGCTACTACGACCCACTGGCAGGGCAGTTTGTAAGTGCTGATACGGTACTGCCAGGCAAAGGCTTTGACCCGTGGGGGCTGTCGCGCTACGCCTACGTCGAAGGCAACCCGATCGCGCGCACGGATCCCACCGGGCATCGGGTATGCGCTGATTCAGTGAGTTGTGGGACAGGTGGAGGAAGTAATGGGAGCACAGGCGGAGCAAGCCCTTGCGACTCTGGCCTGTGCAATCAAATTGTTAACACGTTCCATAACCCTGACATTATCAGTGTGCTCTATCTCATGCTGTTTTCGGATTTTGGGACGAAGGTGGTCGAATTCTTACTCAAGTTTGCAGCTTATGAGGAATCACGGTTTGACCGCTCGATTGGCACACTTAAAGGCCCGCACCCCTCCTTCGATGCGGATAGTCTCTTTCAATTTGAT
>DATGID010000035.1:0-8235 GCA_035307385.1 Ktedonobacterales bacterium
GTGGGTCAATTTCTATAACACCACCAGGCCCCATGCAAGCCTGGGCTATCGCTCCCCCGATCAATATGCTCGGGAGCAAGGACTGGAAGGAGTTCCTTCTATCGCCCTGTTGTAGCATCTATGATTTTGGGTACTTGACAACCACGATCTCTGAGGAACCCATCACCACGCAGCCAGACCTCCCAGCCTCAAGCCCGCCACTTGCCTCACGCCCGGCATCTTTAGAGAGCACTGGTGTGCGCCTGCATCCATCATCGGACCACGCGCCGCCAGCAGCAGGCGAGGAGGCTGCTGAGGTCGCTGCCCGGCACCAGCGCTTGCTCGCACTCCAACGCGAGTTGGCCCACCTCAAGCGCACGCCGAGCATGCAACTACTGGCTCGGCAGCGGATTCCCAAGTTGGAAGCCGAAATCAAACAGCTTATAAGTGAAACGCCAGAGACCGCATGATGGCTGTACTAGCAAGTCTGATGAGGTTAAAGCAGGTGGGGCAGATGAGCCTGAAGCTGTTCAGGAAGCGGTGGCGTGCGGCTCGCTTGCCCTATACGCTTGAGATGTGACTTAATAGCGATATGTTCTGCCAATCATGTGAGGATGCCCGAAATAGGTGGAGAGTTATGCCGACAACCAGCCCTTCCCAGCAATGCTGGAGATGCCACCGCCATAAAAAGCCAGCCTGGAATACCTGCCCCTTTTGTGGCGCCCATCTACGAGACGCAAGAACTCCCGCACCACCCAACCTCACAGTTGACCTGAAATTCCTCAGAGATTTGTACAATTACGGCTGGTACAATCGTCATGAGGGCATGGTCGCACTCTATGATGTGGTTGCTGATATCCAGCGATTTTTTCCACCTCACATCGCCCCCGACCTTCCCGAAGAATATCGATTCACCTGTGAACCAGCGCGCGTGCAGAGAATCCTCCGCGCCAAAATTTTTGCCGAGTGCATGGCGCAGTACGAAGCTTTCGGAATGCTCTGCCTCACTGTTGCAAATCGGAAATCGCAAAGCATCATTTGGTCCTATCTGAACACCCAGCCAGAGGAGGTGACCCAATTTTATCAGCGCATCCTCAATTCCTCCGCGCCCTCTTTGCAAAAATTGTTGAATCTCCCACGCCTCTCCGAGGTGATCAGAGCGTTGACCGCATTAGAACAAGCCCACCCTGAACGAGCAGCCCAGTTAGCCCCACTGGTTGAGAGCGCCAAGTACGATTATGCCGCCCACAATGAGAACCTAGTCCTTATTGCTCGCGCATACCTTGGAAATAAGAGTGCTAACGTCCAGATCTATAATAAGATCAAGCATGGGTTTGCAGTGATTGAAGGGCAAGATTGGTTCACTCCCCCCTTAGCGCCCGACGAGACCTTCGTGCTCATCAAAGATGACGGACAAGTCGCTCGGTTAAAAATGGGGCAATCTGATGTGGATGAGGAGATGAAGGTGGTCCACGCCATCATGAAGTTTGGCGTGGAAATCATTGCTTTATGTATCATGCTTGATGAGTTTGGCATGCTCTACCAGTAAGAGAGTGGAGGTGACCGGTGGCACGGCTCGGTACTGATCGTCCCCATCTTGAAGAGCTTCCCTCTAGCCTTTCGTTTGGTGAGTTGATGGGGCGTGTCCTCACTGATCTCCGTCCGATGAAGGCCATGTGGCCCTATTTCTGGCTCAAAACGCTTGCTGTGCGCGATGGCGAGCGCTGGCGTCTCTGCTATTATGGCCTCAGCGGGCGCTGGAGTGCTGCGCTCCCTCCAGGGGCTTTCGAGGTTGATGAAGAGCAGCAAACCATCATCGTGGTCAGCCGTCTGATCGATGCAGCCACCGCCTGGAAGCAGATGAAGTCTCTGGCTGAGGGCAGGCTCCAGCTCGCGCCCAGGAGTATCGCGTATGTTCCCTCGTTATCGTTCAACGGGTCCACGTTCCAACAAACCACCTTGCCCCCCTGGGCGAATCTCAAGATCGTCACCAATGTCGCGGAACCCAACGCGCTCTGGCGCTTCCTCTTTGTGTTCGGGCAGGCAAGTTTTCAAGCGCCTGGCACCCCCACAAACGCCCCGCAAGAGGAACAAGTCTCCAAGGCGCTGCAAACCGCCTTGCACTTTTACAATATGCCAGCGTTGCATGAATTGCTCTGCGGCTTCTTCGGTGGAGACTCCCGAGGAGGCAAACGCTACGAGGTGCGTGATTTCCATGCGGCGCTGGACTTCCCGCTCGCCGTGGTGGTGGAACGAGAGCTGCCCGATCTCCCATCGCACCAGCAACGGATACGCATTGCCTGTCTTCCACCCCTCAAACCCAACACGCTTCAGGTTCAGGCGGGACCGATCTTTCGTTCACGCGGTCCACACCTCTCGATTACACCAGCGATCGAGGGCACTGGCCCTGGGCAATGGTCAGATGGAGCCATGTTGCTGCCCAACGTTCCGCAGAAGCTCTGGATATACGCTCCACCTTTCTTGCGGAAAGTGCTTTCGGTGCCACTGGAGCTTCCGACACCCGAAGCGCAGATCGCTCAGGCGCTTTGGCAACTCTATCATCCTACCAAATCAGAGGAGGGGGAGCGGCGCTGGCGCAAGGCCCTGCTCGATGGTGATGGGCCAGACTTCGAGGTGGCACTCATGAACACCCTGGCGCGCTTTGGAATTCCAGTCGTGTTTGCTGGAGATATAGCAGAGGAACGTGATGGTGTCCTTGTCCATGGCGGCCCGCAGGTTGAAGGCTACGATCTCATCGTGACAGGCTATGCAACCAAGCGAATCGTGCTCATAAGTGTCAAGGGGTCCGAATCGGCGAAGCAGGAGGGGTATACGCCCAAGGACGAGGATGGGGCCAAATTGCTCAAAGGGGTCGAAGCGTTTCAACAGCATTTGCCTCCAACCTGGGAAGTCATGGGCCTCCTGGTGTGCCAGGCACCTCAGCGGCGACTGCACAAGTGGGCAGCAGTCAAGGAGTTCACCGTGTGGGGCAAAGAAGACTTAGAGACACTGCTCCAAACCGATTCGTGCAAGCGGGTTGAGACGTGGCTCGGTCTCAGGCCAGTTGCTGCACCGATGTTCCCGGTGCCCTCGTTGCAGGGGGAAGAGGAATAGGAACTCTTGCATAAGCTGATGAGGTTACGATGGGCGGTACAGAAAATTTTATCTCCGGAGACACCCTCCTTCGCTGATGCGGTGGAAGCCTACCTGCGCCAGCAACAACACGCGCTCCGTCTGCTGATCCTGTAATTGGACGCTGATGCGAGGCTGGTATGCTGTCTGGCTCCCTCTGTACTGTTCTTGCGTAGCACAATATGGATCGAGGAACCAGCACCTGTATCTATTCCATCCGCTTGCTAACAATGGATATCTTGGCCTTGACCACCCCGAAACGTGCTTCCCTTCACGCCTGCTCGCCCAGGCGGCGCAGCTCGACGCGCACATCCTCAGCACTTGGCGACTGCACCTGCTCAAAGCAGCGTAGCGCCTCCCGATAGTATTGGATAGCCTGCTTTCGCATGCTTAGCTCCTTTTCATCGATCCAGGCCAGGAATTGAAAGCACTCACCAATACTGTTGACATCGCCCAGCTTTTCACAGATTGTGAGGCTCTGCTTGATCAGCGTCCGCCCACGCTCTGGCTCCCCACGCTGCCCAATGAAGGCCCCTATATTTCTCAACTCTTCGGCTTCTGCCACTGGGTCGCTAATCTGGCGAGCAAGAGCCAAGGCACGTTCGTGCCCAGTACGTGCTTCGTCTAGGTGCCCTGTGCGTGCGTCCAATACAGCCAAACCATGCAATTCTTGTTGTTCGGCGGCCAGGTCACCAAGTTGACGAGCGAGGGCCAGGGCACGCTCATACCCCGCTCGTGCTTCGGTCAGCCGTCCTGTCCGAACATCCAGAAGCGCTATCTGATGTAGAGCAATCTCCTCTGCGGCTGGGTTACTAAGCATGTGAGCCAACTCAAGTGTCCTATCAAATCCAGCTCGTGCCTCTTTCAGCTGTCCAAGTCTTCTATCAAGTTCGGCCTGTTCGTGGGTAGCCCAACGTTCTGCCTCTAGGTCATTTAGTGCTTGAGCTGCTTCCAACGCCCACGGAAGTGCTTTCTTGGCGTCATCGATCCGACTGCGCGCAAACCAGAAACGACTCAACTTCGAGGCAAGGTTCAGCACCATGCTGTGAAGAGCATGGTTGTGTGCCCAAGCCACTGCACTAAGCAGACCGGGTGCTTCGACTTCCAGCGTGTCCATTCCTTCATAGCCAGGGTGCGCTTCAATATACGCCAGCCAGAAGACCAGCACCGCCGCGCCCAGGCTCTCAACCTGCTCGGCTGGCAGCGTTGTCAGCCGAGCCACCGCATAGTCGCGCAGCAAGGGATGCAGACGCAGCCGCTCGTTGGGTAGCCGCTCAACCAGCGAGGAGGTCAGCAGCCGCGCCAGGTCGCCTGCGGGTATGCTGGCTGGTTCTTTGCGTCCGGTCCCCTTTGCAGCGGGTTCCGCCAGGGCCAGCGCCGCCGCTCGCGGAAAGCTCGGCCCTTCCAGCAGCGAGAGTCCGGCAAAGAGCTGCTGCTGGCGTTCATTCAATCTCCGCCAGGAGCGATCAAAGCATGCTGAGAGCGCTCGCCGTGCTGCTGGGGAAGCCAGGTCTTTGAAAGCTTCGGCATGGATGCCATCTCTCTCCACCTCTTGGCGCACACTCCAGAGCGGCAGGCCCTGCTCCCCCGCGTAAGCGGCACTCAATTCAATCGCCAGCGGCAGCCCGCCCACCAGTTCCAGAAGCCCATCCAGGTCTGTCTCATCGACAGGCGTGGGCCGTGCTGGGTCGTTCTCATGCAGCCGCCGCAGGAAGAGGGCGCGTGCATCAGGCGGCTCCAACGGAGCGAGTTCTAGCACATGCAGTCGGTGCGGCGCCACCTTCTGGCGCGCCGTCAGCAGCAACACTGTGTGCCCCTGGATCATAAGCGTCTCCAGCAGCTCTTCCACCTTCAGCCCATCTACATTATCCAGCGCCAGCAAGCGTAGCGGCCCCTCCATCAGCGCCATTTGCAACGCGGCGCGCCGCTGCGCCTCGTCGGGCATCGCGGCAACCTGGCTCAGATTCAGCGCACGGGCTACGCGCACCCAGACTTCGTTCAGGCCCGCCGCGCCCTGCGCATCTTCACAAGGAACCCAGGCGGTGCCACCGGGGAAGGTCTGCATGTCCCCTGAAAGCTGCGCCACCGCTTCTGCCGCCAGCGCCGTCTTGCCCACACCGCCCATACCGAAGAGCGCAAAGACGCCTACCGCTCTACCCTGGCGCAGATCGGCCATGAGACTCGCCAGTGTCTGCTCGCGCCCGATGAAGGCGACGGCGCGGGGTAGACCGCTGGGCGCGCTGACGTTCGGCGGCGTCTCTTTTGTTGACGGCGCGGGTGGCTGTTTGAGCAGGCCAGCAACCTCCTTGAAGCCGCTGACCAGATGTTCATCCATCGTCTGAACATGCGTGCCCACTTCCTCACGCAGCAACTTGCTTTGCGCGGCATGTTCTTGCTCGGTCTGTTCTTCGCCCTCGGTCTGCTGACGTTGGCGTTCAGCCAGCAGCACCCAGGCCACGCCAAAGGCCAGTGCGCCGAGGCCCAGGGTGATGAGTACCTGCATCCACCAGGGAGCGCCGTACAGCGATGCGAGCCAGCCCGGCAGGTGGTCGAGGAAATGCGGTGCTGCCTGACTGAGTGCCGCTTTGCCAAGCGCCCCGCCGAGCAGGAGAACCAGCCCGGCTCCGGCTGAAATCGTCAATCGCTGCCAGCGTGGGCGCTGCCTGTGTAGCTTGCTCTTGATGGCGGGTTGTACCGTCTGCTGGCCTGTCAGTGCGATCCTGACGAAAAGGTACGACGTACCATATAACTGCACAAGAGGATCGGCCTTCTCATAGCCGTTTGGTTGCTAGAGGCGCGACCAGCGGCTGCATCCCCCCAGTTGTGCCTTCCAACGAAGTCACCTCCTGATGCCCCAATGTCAGCAAGCTATGGCTCACCATCCTCGCCTGCTAGCAGCGAAAGCTGAACGGGGAGCAGGGTCTCCGCTCCTTCTTGCGGACACTTCCTCACAGCCTTCCGGTTCTTCCGCAGATTCCGTGAAGGGCTTAAAAACTCTGGTAGCATAAGACACAACAGCGCCTGGAGTGTTCGCTGCTGCTTACCAGAGGGTGCTTTCCATGGAGCCAACCCCCTTCCTGCCTGACTTGCCAGGATTGCTCGTCGAGCAGGTCATCAGCGGCGACGACGCCCTCACGCTCGTCGCGCGTCTGACAACCCCTGCCTCACCCTGTCCCGAATGCCAGTCAGCTTGCCACCCGCATCCATAGCCGCTATCGGAGAACGGTGCGCGATCTGCCCGTCAGTGGTCGCCCGGTCCGCCTCTCCCTCCAGATTCGCCGCTTCTTCTGTACGACGTCGACCTGTCCCCGTGAGACCTTTGCCGAGCGGCTCTCTGCCCTGGCTCTGCCCCACGCGCAGCGCACCCTGCGCCTCCAGGAGGTGCTCCGCCTGATCGGGTTCATGCTGGGCGGCCAGGCCGGGGCACACCTGGCGACCCGGATGGGTATGCCCGCGAGCCCGGACACCCTGCTTCGCCTCGTCTGCCAGACCGCTCTCCCGCCACCCCCAACTCCGCGGGTGCTAGGGGTGGATGACTGGTCGTTCCGCAAAGGGCGGACGTTTGGCACCATTCTGGTAGATCTGGAACGGCATCAACCGATAGATTTGCTCCCCGACCGGGAGGGACCGACACTCACCGCCTGGCTTCTCGCTCATCCAGGAGTCGAAATCGTGAGTCGGGATCGCAGCACGATCTATGCGGAGGCGATCCGCCTGGGAGCGCCCCACACGCTCCAGGTGGCCGATAGATGGCACCTGCTGAAAAATCTGGGAGAAGCCGTAGAGACTTTACTCCTTAACAAGAAGGCTGCGCTCAAAGCGGCGCTGTCCAGCGCCCCCGATCCACCAGTGGACCGCCCAGATCCCGCGCCTGGGCTCACCGGCAGAAGCAGAGCGGCAGAAGCCTCCAGCTTGCGGCGTCATGCGCGCTTTGCCCTGGGAGTGGACCGGGAGACCATTGCCCGCGAACTCGGCGTCAATCGCAAGACCGTCTACCGGTATCTGAAGCTGGAGCAGCCCCCAGAACGGGCCTCGCCCCAAGACCGGCGCCCTACGCCTTTAGATCGCTTCAAGCCCTACCTGCTCCAGCGCTGGAACGACGGGTGTCGCAACTCCAAACAGCTTTGGCGGGAACTCGTGAGCCAGGGCTTTGAACGGTCCTCCTCCCCTGTGCAACGCTTCATTGGACACTTGCGCTCCCAGACGGGCCTGCCGCACAAGTTTAAGCAAACGGCAGCCGCGCCGCTCTATTCCCCCGACGAGGTGCGCCAGCGCCCGTTGACCCCGGTGCAGGCCGCACGTTTACTATCCTCAGAGGTACAGGAGCGACGCCCTTGGCAGCAGGCCTATCTCACCCGGCTGTGTGCCGCTGATGAGGCGATCGCGCAGACCTACCAGTTCGTCCAGGCTTTTCGGGCGCTCGTCCGTAACCGCCCAGGCGCAGCCCAAGTGCAGGAGTGGCTTGTAGCGGTGGAGCAGCGAGGCGTCCCGGAACTGCGGAGCTTCGCTGAAGGCTTGAAGAAGGATTATGACGCGGTGCTGGCCGGACTCACCTTGGAGTGGAGCAACGGACCAACCGAGGGGTATGTAAACAAACTAAAATTGATTAAGCGACTGATGTACGGTCGCGCCAGCTTTGGCCTGCTTCGCCAGCGCTTCCTCCTAAGCGTCTAAGCCGTTTGAGAGGATGGATGGTTCCGTCTCGACCTGTTGGGTCCTGGGCCAGTGCCGTTCATTCCTCCACTCAAACGAGCGATCTCAAACCTGCATGTTTCCCCCTCACAGGGCTTGCCGCATCACGCAAGTTGCGGAAGAACCGGAAGGCTGCGAGGAAGTATCTCTTGCGAGGAAGCGGCCTCTGCCTCTCTCTGCTCACCGCCAGGGGGCAGGCGCGTGTGCGGGCCGTGATACTCCCGCAAAGGACGAAACTCTTCTGGGGGTGATATCGGTGAAGTAAGCCAACCTAAATCTCCACTTTGATGAGTGTTGAATGTCAATAACAAATTTCTAGCGATGGTCATTACTGCTGCCGTTACGGATCACTCCGCAGGACCACCTCCTCCCACAGGTTCTGGCTGTTCACGTAGCTGGGCGGCTCTGGCGCGGAAACTCTCCAAGCCCATC
>DATGID010000036.1:0-29200 GCA_035307385.1 Ktedonobacterales bacterium
ACCAGCCCCAGCATGCCTGGCTCGCAGCGCAGCGACAGCCCGCGCAGCGCCCAGATGCCGCCATAGCGCTTACTCACCTCTTCAATCGTCAAGTCCATGGGTGTCCTCGCTTTCTGTCCAGTCGTATCTATGCTCCGAAGGTGTTGCGGAAGCGTTGGAAGGTGAAGGCCGCCAGCACCACCAGCAGGAGGCTCAAGCATGCGAGAATCAGGTGCGGCGCGAGCCAGGCCCCAAGGTCGGATAACCGATTCTCAATCGTGAGGATGGCAGTCTGAAATTGTGCCGCGCCGGTAGGGTTGGCAGTCAGGTTCTGGAAGTCAATGGTATTCTGGAAGAGCATCCCTTTTGCGGTGGCCGCGCTGGTTGGGTCCCACGCGCTGTACCAGGCAGGGGGAGCGGTCTGGTCGCCCAGCCCGGCGGGGAGCATGATCGCCCCCACGAACCACACGACCAGCATGCCGATCTTGATCAGCAGAGACAGGCGTGGGAACAGGGTGCCCAGCGCAAAGCTGACGCTGCTGACCAGGATGGTCGCTGGCACAACCATGCCACCCCAGAGAATCAGTACGTTGCCAATCTCCGGCGCTGGATAGTTGGGGACGGTCAGGTGCAGCAGCAGGCCCATCAAGAGGATGGCAAAGAGCAGCAGCACGGCCAGCCCCAGGCTCACGAGCAGGCCTATCAGGTAGCGGCCCCAGACATATGCCCAGGTCGGCAGCGCGGTCGTCATCAAGAGTTCGTGGGTGCGGCGTTGTAAATCCCGTGTCACGCTATCTGCAGCGACAAAGGGCAGCAGCAGCGCCAACAGCACTAACAGACCGGTGGGCAGGATGTGAAGCAGTCCCCAGGCGCTGGTTCCTGCCACAAAGCCGTTGAAAGTGTTAAAGCCGAACTGGTCTGGCTCCCGCCCAACCCAGATGACGAAGAGCACAAGCACAAAGAAGCAGAGCGCCTGAATCCAAAAGAGTCGGCTGGCGAGCAAGCGCCGCAGCTCCCAGGTCAAGACGCTCAGGAGTGGATGCGGGCGCTCGATGGCCTGCGTAGACTTTCGGGCGCTGGTCAAGGTAGCGGTACTCATAGGACATTCTCCTTAGCAAAGCAATGTTGGTCCATTTCTTGGGCCTCGCGGACACTGTAGGCGAAAAAGATGACACTGAAATGAAAGGGCGTTTCATGTTTCTGTCATCTTTCTGGCGCATACTGGAAGAGCCAGAAAGGAAGCGCCACCCATGCGCATTCTCATCATCGAGGACGACCATCATCTGAGCCAGGCATTGAAAAAGAGCCTGGTCGAAGAGGGCTATGCCACAGATGCGGTGTATGATGGGGTGGAGGGGGAAGCATACGCCGAAAGCACCCCCTATGACGCGATCATCCTCGACATTCTCCTGCCGCGCAAAGATGGGGTCGCGGTCTGTCGGGCGCTGCGCCAGCGCCACATCACCACGCCCATCTTGATGCTCACCGCCCGCGATACCATCGAAGATCGCGTCCAGGGACTTGACAGCGGGGCCGATGATTACCTGGTCAAGCCCTTTGCCTTACATGAACTGCTGGCTCGCTTGCGCGCGTTGTTCAGACGCGCCTCTCTGCACAAAAGCGGGGTGCTGGTGGTTGGGGAAGTGGTCCTGAACCCGGCCACGCACGAGGTCACACGCGCGGGAGAACGCATCATCTTGAATGCCAAAGAATTTGCCCTGCTGGAGTATTTCATGCGCCATCCCAATCAGGTGCTCACCCGCGACATGATCGAGCGCCATATCTGGAGTTATGATTTCATCAGCGTATCAAATGTGGTCGATGTCTATGTCAGGCGTCTGCGCCGCAAACTCGACGACCCATTTGTTGAAAAGCTGCTGGAGACCGTCTATGGAGCAGGGTATCGCCTGCGTGTGCTGGAAAGCAGATGAGGAGAGACCCGATGCCAACGATGGGTTCTGTACACGGGCCGACCAAACGTCTGCCTCGCTCCTGGTACACCTTGCGCTTCCGGTTGATGCTCTGGTATCTCCTGATTCTGGGAATCGTGCTCTGCACCTTCAGCGCGGCAATTTACGTGATCGAAGAACATTCGCTCTATCAAAGCCTGGACAGCCTCCTTATGACGACCCTTGATCAACTGGCTCCCTCCTATGATCCGCAACTGGGGCAGGTGACAGGTAATAATATCGTAGCGCTGATAATCCTCGAAAATCCCAAGGGACAGATCACTCAGATCAGTTCCAACATGCCTCCTGATGCGCTCTCTGCGCTCCCTCGCTCCTTCTCCCAGGTGCAGGGGTGGGGCAACGGCCCGTTTTGGGGCAACAGCGAGTCTTCCACTACCTCCACCGCTTCCAATGGTCAGGTGCTCAGTTTTACGAGTTCAGGTGCGCCGGTGTTCGCCAAGCTGCTGGACGGCCAGAGTTCCTACGCCATGCAGCGATTTACCATCGCCACCCGACAGAATCAACTGGTTGGCTTCATGTACATCGGCGTTCCCAGCGATCTGCCAGACCAATTGCAACAACTGCTAATAGCATTGGTCGTCGTCACGCCGCTGCTGCTGCTGCTCTCCAGTGTGGGAGGCTACTGGCTGGCCTCCAGGGCCACCCGTCCCGTCCAAACCATCACGCGCACCGCGCAAGAGATCAGCGCCACCGATCTACACCGTCGCCTCCATCTGCGCCAGCACGACGAAATCGGAGAACTGGCAAGAACGTTTGACCAGATGCTAGACCGCCTGGAGGCAGCGTTCGAGCGCCAGCAGCAGTTTACCGCCGATGCCAGTCACGAGTTGCGCACGCCGCTCTCTATCGTGACTACCGAGGTTGAGCGTGTGTTGCAACGCCCTCACACTGCTCAGGAATATGTCCAGGCGCTCGTGATTATCCACCAGGAGCATCAGCGGATGAGCCGGTTGGTGGGTGACTTGCTCATCCTGGCCCGCGCCGATCAAGGGCATGCCGTGCTCAAACGCGAACGCGCCGATCTGAGCGAGATTGTCGTTGACGCAGCCGAAGCCCTCTCCGCTCTGGCAGAGCACCATGGCATCGAGATTCGCTTGTCTGGCCTGGACGAGCTTGTGGTCTGGGGAGATCGCCTCTACCTGAAGCACCTCTGCACCAATCTGCTGGAAAACGCCATCAAATACAGCGCAGGCGTGGGCAAACAGGTCGAGGTGCATCTGGACCGAGCGCCGCACCAGGCGCGCCTCCAGGTCATCGACGAAGGGCCAGGCATCGAGGCTGCGCACCTGCCGCACCTCTTCGAGCGCTTCTATCGGGTCGACTCGTCCCGCACGCATAACCTCTCACCTGCCTGCGCGAGCAGTCCCGCTGGCAGCGGCCTGGGGCTGTCCATTTCGCGCTGGATTGTACGCGAACACGGCGGCTCCATCCAGGTGCGCTCCGTTCCAGGCATGGGCGCGGTTTTTGAGGTCTGTCTCCCCCTCTAAAGACGCCTGGCTTTCTCAGGCGCGGGGCACATTTCCTGCGCGCTGGGAACGCTGGAAGCGGCTGGACTCTCTGGTCAACTCATCCAGGCCGCTCCGGTTGACCACTGGATTGCTAGCAGCAAAAGGAGACAGACAATGAGTGATCTGGTTGCCATCGCGTATCCCGATATCAACAAAGCCGAGCAGGTATTGGAAAAGCTAGGGCAGATGCGCACAGCCCAATTGATCGACATGGATGACGCGGTGTACGTGACCAAGGATGCCAATGGCAAAGTGAAGCTCCATCAGGCGGTGAACATGGTGAGGGCTGGCGCTGGCTATGGCGCGCTGTGGGGTGGCCTTTGGGGCCTGCTTTTGGGAGCGCTGGTGCTTCAGCCGATTGCAGGCGCGGCCATCGGCGCGAGCGTTGGCGCTGGCTCCGGGGCCATCGCGGGCAGCCTGAACGACTATGGCATCGATGACAACTTCATCAGGCAGCTTGGACAAACCCTCACGCCCAACAGTTCCGCCATCTTCGTGCTGGTACGCAGCGTCACGCCTGATAAAGTCATCCCCGAGGTGAGCAAATTCGGCGGCAGAGTGCTGCAAAGCTCGCTTTCCCACGAAGCCGAGGCGCGGCTGCAAACGGCGCTGTCGCAGCATCCGCCATCCGAGCCTGCGCAGCCCCAGACCGACACGAGCGCGCAGCCAACCATGTAGCGCGGCCCTGAAGAACTTCGCGTCAGGAAGCGCAGCAGTGTACAGCGTCGCTGTGCTGGCGGCGCTGCACACTGCTGCGCCTGTTCTCGTAGAGAGGCGTTACACGTCGCCAGCTTCGTTCGCCATACGCACGATGCGCGGCGTGAACTTGCCCAGAATCTCGATCAAGTCGTCCTGGGCAGCGATAACCTCCTCGATGTTTTTATAGGCTTGTGGCGCTTCATCCAGCCCGCCGCCCAGCAGCGTGATGCCCCGCTCGCGCAAATAGGCATCGCGCTCCTTCTTCGCAATCGACTGCAACGCGCCGCGTCGGCTCATCTTGCGGCCCGCGCCATGCGCCGCCGAATTGAGCGAACCCGGCACGCCTCTGCCGCGCACCAGATAGCCAGCATCCCCCATCGAGCCAGGGATGATGCCCAGCACATCTGGCCCGGCAGGCGTGGCCCCTTTGCGATGGATAATCGCCTCGCTTCCATCGGGCAGCGTCTCACGCCAGGCAAAGTTATGATGGTTTTCGACGTGGGCAATCTCCTTCAGGCCCACCGCGCCAGCCACGCGATGATGAAGGACGAAATGATTCGCCGAAGCGAAACGCCCGGCCAGTTCCATCGACAGCCAATATTCCTGCCCAGCCTCGGCCTCCAGCGGCAGCCACGAAAGATGCCGCAGCGACTCA
The DNA here is from genome assembly GCA_035307385.1 of Ktedonobacterales bacterium. GTDB lineage: Bacteria > Chloroflexota > Ktedonobacteria > Ktedonobacterales > DATBGS01 > DATBHW01. Next base: position 4,812 of record DATGID010000036.1, read on the forward strand.
TCCAGCATCGGATGCAGGCGGCGCGCCACATCGCTGTAGGTTTGGGCAATCTTGAAGCCGACGCCCCGCGAGCCGCTGTGCGAAAGCAGCGCCAGATATTCGCCCGCCTTCAGCCCCAACGCCTCGTCATCTTTGGGCAAGCGCAAAAGGCCCCACTCGACAAAATGGTTGCCGGTGCCCGACGTACCCAATTGCTCCTGCGCCTTGCCCTGGAGCGACCTGAGCAGCGGTGTCGCGCTCCAGGCTGGGTCATCCAGCACCGCGTGGCTGGGCCGATTGCCCCTTTCCCAGCCCGCGCCACTGCCAAAGCGCGTCTGCTCCATCAAAGCGCGAGAAAACTGCTCTTTACGCTGGCTCAGCAGTTCCGGCGGCGCTTCGTAGACCGACAGGCGCATACGACAGGCAATATCTACGCCCACCGCAAAGGGGATGACAGCCTGATCGGTTGCCAGCACCCCGCCAATCGGCAGGCCATAGCCCACGTGCGCATCGGGCATCAGCGCGCCCGCGACAGCAACCGGCAGCCGCAAAGCGTTTTCCATCTGTGCCCGCGCGCCCTGCTCGATCTGCTCGGCTCCCCACGTCTGATAGACTGCCGGTTGAGCGCGCAGGCTTTCAGGCCCAGGCTTTGGCTGCGCGCGGCGCAAGCACTCGCGCGCCAGTTCACCCAGCACCGGGTCGTTGAGGTAGTCGCCGGGCATCATGCGCACCAGGTCCAGCGAAAGCAGCACCGACTCCTGGTTATCGTCGGTCTGTGCCAGAATGATGGCGGCAGCCTTGGCAAGCCCGGTAATCTTGCCGTCCGGCCAGCCGCGCAGTTTAAGAATCTTTCCGGTAATCATACAGCCCTTTCTTGGCAACAAAAAACGCGGATGTCTTCAGTCTGACACCCGCGCCCGGAAGTACGATCTTTTCAGCGGCTGATACGCCTTCTCCGTACAAGACCGGCATGGGAGGCAGACTGATAGCTTCTCGTGAACAGGTTCATCGGCAAACTTCTACGTGTTTTCGATACCACCAGCATAGGCGCTGCCTCCTCTCATCAATTCTTTTGATCTCTTCGCCCCAGCACCAACCAGTATAGCAATCTGATAGCGAATTGTCAAGCAGCCCCAACCGCAGCGGCGCAGCCAGACGGCCTCAGCGCGCATCCAGGCGCAGCCGGGCATCATCTATAGTGCCTGCGGGCATCACATACACATCGAAAAAGTCTTGCCAGGCTTCATCAGCGTCTTCCTGCGCGTGCAGCAAAAGATTGACGCCTTGGTTAGGGCTAAAGTTTACTACTATTCCTGTCCTATCTCTACTATACTCAGGATCATCGGCAACAACAATTGTGGCATCTAAACGAAGTCGCAGGCCGCTTGGAAATTCTTGGGCCAGCGCCTGACGATCTGCCTTGAGAATATCGACCAGTTTCGCCTGCGCCGCTTTGCCGGGCTTCCGTTTCTCCGCGCCTGTAGTCGTCCAACGCTCGACATTGCGCCGAGCGGCTTTATAAGCTTTGCTCTTGCGGTCCGTGGTACCCGCCAGCCGCTCAGCAACCTGTTGTTTGCTAAAGACACCCAGCGCCTGTTGCAAAGCATTGGTTGGCAAGAAATGAGCATCAAGCAAATCCCTTACCCGTTCAGTCATCTCAGCGCGCGTTGCCGCTGACTGTTCAAACTCAGCCACTTTCTCCCATCTCCTTAGCGCCAAGTTCTCTGAGCCGTTTCCTAAGCGTTCCAAGGCTTGATGTAAATACATCAGGGCCAATATCTGCAAGGCGGAAAGAATCCACATACTTGAACTTGCCAATACCCTGCTCTTCTGTCACCAAGCCAGGGATAGCTTGAAGAGGGTCAGCTTCTTTGCTCACAAAATACAAAGCGTCGGTCTGCACAGCAACAGGCCGATAGCCAGAACGAGCAAGCTCAGCAATCTTCAAGAAAATCAGCGCTTTGCTTAAGGTGACAATCCCAAACCACCAGTCTGGGCGATACAAACTGTCCCCCTTCTCTGCCCGCGCCTGTTCGGCTAGCTTGCCCAGGCTACCGGTATAGATATGTTTCAGCGCCTTATAAGCAACGTCCTGGGCCTGCGCATTCTTAAAAGCGCCTGGTGTGCGAAACTGCTGGCGCGCCTGTGAGATCAGTTCGTACCATGGTCGCAGGGTTTGATGATGTTCAGGAAAAAAGATGCCTTCCCGAATCGTCACTTGATAGCCAAGCTGCTGCGACAGGTGAACCATCGTGGTGTGCTGCCAGGAATCCGTTTGCATCCCCGTAGGATGAGGGAGATCACGGCCATTAAACGCGCTTTCGCCTTCGAGGGTGATGTGCCAAAGCCCAGGCACTTTGGCATCAAACGTTGGTCGAACCTGAGAGACGTACTCACCAGCCCCTAAATTAGCGCCACCAGCAGCAGCAACATAGGCATTATTTTTGTCGTAACGATGCAACCAGCCACAACTGCGCTCGTCATCTGTTAGGGGCCGGGACCACAGCAAATCGCTGTGATGATACTCGCTCGCATAGGACATAAATAGTCCCAAATCGCTTTCGGAGAGACGTATATACGCATTTCGGCGCGGCGTCTGATTGACTTGCTTTATGAGATCAAGGCCAACGTGGCCTGGCCCCCATTCGATAGGCGTCTTCAGGATGTCTTGCAGATACTTGATAGCGGCATAGAGAGCAATGGTATCGCTGCATTCCCGAAAGGCATTCCAGCGTTTGCTGCGGGCCGGAATCCCTAGCTGCACCTCCGGCCTATCCCGCAGCCGACCTGATATGAAGGCATTATCATTGGTGGCCCAGATGTCCCAACCAGCAGCGCGGCCTGCCTCGACAAACGCCCGCGCGTTCGCCTCATCGGCGGCCAGCGCGGAAGACAAAGCACTGCCCGGCACGAGCCAGATGCGCGCAAGCTCGTGCTCCAGCGCCAGCGCCAGCACCTCACCCGCGTGGGCTGTCCCACGCGGTGGCACGCACAGCCAGCGCTCATTGCGCAAAAAATGCAGACCGGCATCATCAAGGACGCCATGATTGAACTGGTTCATTGCTTGTAAGTATATCGCGGTTTTGGGGCGCTTTCAAGGCAGCGAGCGCGCCTCTTAAACACTGCCTTGACAATGCTTGCCGACGGGCGGCATAATAACCTTATGCGCTACTTCATTTTGTAAAGTAGTCGGCTCTTACCAGATTCAAGGAGCAGCTTGCGTGGAGTTGCGAATTATTCCGGTTCAAGGAATCGGTGAAATACACCCCGGCGATGATCTGGCAGCAGTGATTCTTGACGCGCTTGGGCAGCAGGGCGAGACGCTGCACGACAACGATATCATGGTCGTCACCCAGAAGATTGTTTCCAAGGCGGAGGGACGCATCGTAGACCCCAGCACCATCGAACCTTCCGCCTTCGCGCAGGAGCTAGCCCAGCAAGGGCGCAAGGACGCCCATCACTACGAGGTGGTGCTGCGCGAAAGTCGGCGCGTCGTGCGCATGGATCGTGGCGTCCTGATCACCGAAACCAAGCACGGCCTGATCTGCGCCAACTCTGGTGTGGACGAATCCAACGTGGGTGGCGGCCACCTGCTTACCCTCCTGCCCGAAGACCCCGATGCCTCTGCCGCCAGCCTGCGCGCCGCCTTTGCCGAGCGCGCAGGCGCGCAGGTCGCCGTCATCATCTCCGATACCTTTGGGCGGCCCTGGCGCGTCGGTCAGGTCAATTTTGCCATTGGCCTGGCGGGCATGGACCCGGTGCATGACTACGTGGGGCAGCGCGACACCTACGGCTATGAACTGCATGTCAGCGTGATTGCCACAGCCGACGAGCTTGCCAGCGCTGCCGAACTGGTCATGGGCAAAACAGATAAGGTGCCCGTCGCGCTCATTCGTGGCTTTGCGTATACTCCCAGCGACGGTACTGCTCGCAGCCTCATTCGCGACGCCGCCAGCGATCTCTTCCGCTAGAAAGGATGGCGTGGCGATGGCAGCTCCGATTGAGCAGCAGCGTCCCCAGGATTTCGGCAGCGTCGTGCGTGGCCGCCGCAGCGTGCGCTATTACCAGGAGCGCGAGGTATCCAGGCAGCTTATCGAAGAAGTCATCGAAGCGGCGCGCTGGGCACCTTCGCCACATGGGCGGCAGCCCTGGCGCTTCGTCGTCCTGACACGGCCAGACCTCAAAGAGCGTCTGGCCGACGCAATGGGCGCAACCTGGCGCGCCAACCTGGCAATGGACCGCGAGCCGGAAGAAATCATCAACAACCGCCTGGTGGCATCCCGTCACCGGCTGCTGCACGCGCCCGTCTTGATTATCCCGTGCTTGTATCTGCAAGAACTGGATGTGTATCCCGACGCGCAGCGCCAGCAGGCCGAAACCATCATGGCAATTCAGAGCCTGGGCGCTGCCGTGGAAAACTTGATGCTGGCGGCCTGGAGTCTGGGTCTGGACAGCGGCTGGATGTGCGCCCCATTGTTCTGTCCCGAAATCGTCGTCCAGGCGCTTGACCTGGACCCCGCGCTGACGCCGCACGCCCTGATTACGTTGGGCTATCTTGGTCGTGAATCGAAGCGCCGGGAACACCGGCCCATCGAAAAACTGATTGTACGCTGGGACTGAGGAAATCTCGTATGATTGTGACTCTGGCTGGTGGCGTCGGCGCGGCGCGCTTCCTGGAAGGCCTGGCGCGCGTGGTGCAGCCCTCCAATGTAACCGTCATCGTCAACACCGGCGACGATATTGACCTGTATGGCCTGCGCATCTCGCCCGATCTGGATATTGTCATGTACACCCTGGCCGGGCTGGTCGATGCAAAACAGGGCTGGGGCATCGCGGGCGACACCTATCACACGCTTGACATGCTCAAACGCTATGGGCACGACACCTGGTTCCTGCTGGGTGATCGTGACCTGGCAACACATATTCACCGCACCCGCCTTATGCAGCAGGGGCACACGCTCGCCGAAGTGAGCGACCAGATTCGGCGCTCGCTCGGCCTGGAAACGCGCTTCCTGCCCATGAGCAATGAGCCGGTGACGACGCGCATCCTCACTCCCGATGGCTCGCTGCACTTCGAAGAATATTTTGTCCAGCACCGCGCCAGCGATCCTGTGGAGGGCGTACAATTTGCCGGAATCGAGACCGCGCGCCCGGCTCCGGGCGTGCTGGAGGCCATCGCCGAGGCCGAGGCGATCATCCTCGCGCCCAGCAACCCGATTGTCAGCATCGGGACCATTCTGGCAGTGCCAGGCGTGCGCGAAGCCATACGCGCCACTCCCGCGCCGATTGTAGCCATCAGCCCGATTGTCGGGGGCGCGCCGATCAAAGGCCCAGCCGATAAGTTGATGGGCGGCCTGGACCTGGAAGTCTCGGCGCGCGGCGTGGCTGAATGCTACCGCGATTTTCTGGACGTGTTGATTATCGATCATGTCGACGCAGCCCTCGCGCCGGATATCGAAGCGCTGGGGCTGCGTGTCATCGTCATGGATACAATTATGCGCGGGCTGCCTGAAAAAGAGGCGCTGGCCCGCGCAGCAGTGGCGGCGATTCAACGATGATTTGGGCCATCGTCCCAGCCAAAATGCTGGAACAAGCAAAAACCCGTCTGGCGCAGGCGCTCAGTCCTGCCGAGCGCCAAACACTGAGCCTGGCAATGCTGCGCGACGTGCTCAGCGCGCTAAAAGGCGCGGAAAATCTCGATCATGTGGCTGTCATCACCGCCGACGCCGCCCTGGCCGCCACCGCCAGCGCGATGAGGGTCGAAGTCATTGCTGAACGTACCACCGGCCAGAACGAAGCCCTGGCAGCGGGCGTGGCCTATGCCCGCGAGCAGGGAGCCGACACTGTGCTGATCGTCTCGGCTGATCTTCCACTTTTAAGCGCGGCAACTGTTGAGCAGATCATCGAACGGACGCTGCTGGCCGAACAATACCCGCTGGTCTTGCTGGCTCCCTCGCACGACGGCGCTGGCACCAACGCCATGCTGCAACGCCCGCCAGGCATCATCCCCTTGTTGTTTGGCGCCAACAGCCTCGAGCGGCATCAACAAGCCGCCGCCGAGTATGGCATGCCGGTCGAATTGTTCCGGGCCGAGGGGCTGGCCTTCGATGTAGACCTGCCCGCCGACCTCATCGCACTCAGCAGCAGCCCGGAGCAAACATATACGCAGATCGCCCTGATGCAGATGGGCCTGCCGCAGCGGCTACGGGAAAGCCCCCATCACGAACGCTCTTTCCCAGAGCCCCACATCAAGGCTTCTATTGAATAAACAGTCATGTATTCCCAAACAAGCAGGAGTAGCAGTGTATGGCAGAATTGACACCCGCCGCGCGTGCCTTCTTGAGCGAACTGCGCTTTGCCGCCCTCGCCACCATCAACAAGGACGGCACACCCCAGCAATCAACCATGTGGTATGACCTCGACGGCGAGACCATCCTGATGAATACCGCTGCCGGGCGCGTGAAGTATCGCAACCTGCTGCGCGACCCGCGCGCATCCATCTGCGTGGTAGATGGCTATCGCTGGGTCACGATTTCGGGCACGGTGGAGTTAAACGACGATCAGACCGTTGCCCAGGCGGACATCAAGCGCCTGGCGATTCGTTATCACGGCCCCGAAAAGGGCGAGCAGCAGTCCCGCGACAGCTTTTCCAAGCAGCAGCGCGTCACCATCCGCCTCAGGATGGAGCGGATTGTCGAAGACCTCTAAGTGTTTTTCTTAAATTGATAGACCTTTCAGAACACGCAAGAAACGAGGAACAGCAAGATGCGAGTTGGATTACACATTCCCAATTTTACCTGGGCAGGCGGCCCGGCTGAAATCCGCGACCGCCTGGCAACCATTGTGCGCACGGCAGATGACGCTGGCTTCAGCTTCATCACCGTTATGGACCATTTCTTTCAGATTGGGGTACAGGGGCCGGTGGAAATGGAGATGCTGGAAGGCTACAGCGCGCTGGCCTACATCGCGGGGGCGACAAGAAAAGTTCGCCTGGGCACGATGGTTACGGGCGTCACCTATCGCCATCCTGGCGTGCTTGTCAAAACGGTCACCACCGTTGATGTTCTTTCGGGCGGCAGGGCGTTTCTGGGGCTTGGCGCGGCCTGGTTCGAACGTGAGCATCTGGGCCTGGGCGTTCCCTATCCGCCCTTGAAAGAGCGCTTCGAGCGATTGGAAGAAACCCTCCAGATCGCGCACCAGATGTTCGCCGCCAACCTGGACCCCTATCAAGGCCAGCACTATCAACTGGCCGAACCGCTCTTGAAGCCTGCCCCGCTGTCGCAGCCCCGCATCCCCATTCTGATCGGTGGCAGCGGTGAGCAAAAAACGCTGCGGCTGGTTGCCAAATATGCCGATGGCTGCAACCTCTTTGGCGACCCGGAGACTGCGCGCCAGAAACTGGCTATCCTCAAGCAGCACTGCGAAGAGGTCGGTCGGCCCTATCAGGACATCTTACGCACCGTCAACAGCCGCATCGCCGTAACCGCCAACGGAGCAAACGATACCTTGACGCCCGCCCAGGCCGTGGAACAGATACGCGCGCTGGGCGAGGCGGGCGTGCAACTTGTCAACTTCAGCATGCCCAACGTCTCCACAATTGAGCCGCTGGAACTCTTCGGGCGAGAGATTATCCCCGCCATCGCCGACCTTGGCGATCCCGCGCCTGCCATCTGGTGGGGCTAAAAGTGTGAACTTGCTCACATGTTGCCTGTGTTTCGCCACAGGCAACATGTTCTTAATATTTGCTTGATGCTGATTTAATCTCCGGCGCGCATAACTGAAACCAGAAGACGAAAGAAGAAGAAGAAGAAAGAAGAAACGCGACGGAGAAAATCAGATGATTACGTATCGTGGCAGTTCGGCAGCACCAGCCCGTAAATCCGGCGCACTTGGTTGTCTCATCATCGCTGCTGTGATCGTGCTGATTATGGGCAGCGTTGGCTACTTTGCGCTCTACCCCGCGTGGAATGCCCGGCTGAATGGCATCCAGACCCAGGGCAACGTCATTAATGTGAGTGTCTGCCAGGATGATAGTGGTGGCGATACTGTGGTCCGCCCCTATCTGGCGCAAGACAGCGGCAACAGCGTGACAGCGGAGATTGTCTTTACCGACCTTCGCGGCCAGAAGCAGGACGTATGGGAAAACAACTGTGGCGACTACACGCAAGGCCAGACCGTCGCGCTGTGGTATCTGCCCAATGACCCGCAAACCTTCACCACCGACCAGCAGCTTAATGGCACCATCATTGCAGCCGTTGTGATGAGCATTATAGGCGGCCCATCGGTCATTGTCCTGCTGATCGCGCTGCTCAGGCTGCTCTTCTTCGTGCCGTTCGCGCTGCTGGTTGCTGCGCGCCAATCCAGACAACCCCAACCTGCTTATGCCTCGCCAGCCTATCAGCCCCCATCCGTCGCCAACGCGGCATATTATCCATCAGCCGCCGCGAGCGCCTACAGCCCATCAACACCAGCATCAGCAGCACCGCAGTTGGCTCCCGCTACGACCCGCATCACCTATCGTGTCGGCCAGACGGCGGAGATTAATAATCTCTGCGCAGCAACGCTCACGCGCGTCACCACCTCTTACGGCGACGTAACGTCGCTGCCCGCGCCCGGCCAGGTCTATCTGCTGGTCAGCGTGGCGCTGCGCAACCGCTCCAGCCAGCCGCTGGACGCCTTCTCGGCTGGGCGCTTTCAGCTTTGGGACACGCAGAGCCGCGAATATCAGCCAACCCTCTTGCCCGGCACAGTCTTCTATCTCACCGATATGCTAGAGCCAGGCCAACAGCAGGATGAGCAGCTAGCCTTCAGTGTACCAGCCGCCATCCATGAATATCGCCTGACCTTTCAGCGTGACCGCTCCGGCGCGCCGCTGGCAACCTGGGAGATTACCGTCTAGCCAGTGGCGCACCGTCTGTAGAGAAGATTAGCGCAGCCAACGCATCTGTATTTCAGCCGTTCCCAGCCCATACACGCTAATAATCTGCTCGTCGCCGGGCAGCAGGTCCAGCATGTTATCATCCCAGCGCACGCCTGGCCCGGCCTCCAGCCAGATGCCCTTCACCGGACGCCTGGCCCGCAGGCGCAGCCGGTTCTCGCCAACGCGCCCGATGCTTAGTTGCGGGTGCGGCAGTGTCAGATACTTGAACGGCTCCGGCCAGAGAGTGGCTCGCGCCACAATACCATCCTTCATCACAAGCTGTGCGCTGACAATCAGCAGGCTTTCTGGCTCATAGGCAAAGTGACCAAGCTCTGTGGCCCGATTGGGCGCTAACACGACCTGGCGGCGCTCCTCATGTACCGGCAGGCCGTCCAACGTCCACAGGCGCAGCACAAGTTCTGCCTCCACCGCAGCTTGCAGGCCGTTGACGGACCAAACCTCCGCGCCATCCGCTGCGTGCGCCAGTTCCACCGCCAGCGGAGCCAGCGCGCGCTTGATGACATACCAGGCTGGCTTGGGCTGAAAGAGCGAGTCCACAATGGCCCAGCTTGTCACCGGCCAGCAGTCATTCAACTGCCAGACCAGCGCGCCCGCCGTCGCGTAGCGCCCCGGCCCACCCCAGCGCCGCCGCCAGCCGCGATACGCCGCCGCCAGCGCCTCGGCTTGCATAAGCTGCGTCGCATAGATGTAATCTTCCAGCCGTTCTGGGATGCGCACCGTGTCATTCAAATACGCGGTCAGGCGGCGCGGGCCATCCGTCGCCTTGTTGTGGAACTCCAGCGTGCGGCTCTGCGGAAAGCGCTCCTCCGGCGGTGTGCTGGCGGCAATCGCCTCCAGCGATGGCAACGATTGCATGCCAAATTCGCTGACAAAGCGCCCGGCAAAGCGCGGATACTCGTGATAATCGGCCATCTGCCCATGCCAGACATCCCAGGTATGGCGATCACCGATAGTCTGGTCGCGCGTATTGGCCCCGCCATAGGGACTGCCCGGCCAGTAGGGGCGCGTCGGATCGAGCGCGGCACAGATCGAGGGTAGCAGCCGCTCGTAGATTTCGCGCGCCGGAAAGCGCGTCTGGGTAAAGTCACCCTCAAACGCTGGATCATACGCGCCTACCGATTCGGCCACCTGATAATCTTCGTTGTTGCCGCACCACAGCGCGAGCGACGGATGATGGCGCAGGCGGCGCACTGCCGCTTCAGCCTCAGCCTTGACGCTGGCCTGGAACCAATCGAGCGCCGGATAGATGCCGCAGGCAAAGGCAAAATCCTGCCAGACCAGCAGGCCCAATTCGTCGCAGGCATCGTAAAAGGCATCAGACTCGTAGATACCACCGCCCCACACGCGCAGCATGTTCATGTTGGCATCGGCGGCTGCCTGCACCTGCGCCCGATAGCGCTCCGGCGTGATGCGCGGCAAAAACGAATCATCGGGAATCCAGTTCGCGCCGCCGCAGAAGATCGGCCTGTTGTTGACCTCGAACAAGAAGGTCGTGCCCGGCTCATCGGCCAGCGGCTCCTGCACCAGACGCAGGCGGCGCAGGCCCAGCCGCAGTTCATGCCGATCAAGCGTTTCATCTCCCTGCTGAAGCGTCGCCACCAGCCGATAGAGCGGCTGTTCTCCAGACCCACGCGGCCACCAGAGTTGGGGGGCGGCCACCTCGAAGCGGTGCTCTAGCTGATTTCCGGCTATAGGAAGCATCGCAGCGTCGACCATGTCATTGTCAGGGCTAAATAGTTCCAGACGCACCGCCAGGCCAGCGCCATCTCCCCCTGCCAGCGTCATGGTAACCGGCAGCGTGGCATGGCCCAGGTCGAGCGCAACCTCAACTGGGCAGTTGATCTCATCGATGCGCTGCGTGTAGGCTTCCAGGCGAATGGGCAGCCAGGGTCCGGCAGTAATCAGGCAAGGCCCCCAGTCCCAGCCGAACGCATACTGCGCCTTGCGTACATAGAGGCGGCTGAAATCGCCGTTCCAGGCGGTCAGCACGCTGTATTCGGCCTGGCGCTGCTGGCCCCGGCGCAGCGCCGACTCGAAGAGCAGGCGCAGTTCGTTTTGCCCAGGCCGCAGCAGCCCCGTCACCGAAAGCCGCTGCGGAATAAACATATTGTCGCTGCTGAGTATCTGCTGGCCGTTCAGCCAGACGGTGGCAAATGTATCCAGCCCATCCAGGCAGAGGTCAAGCTGCGCCGCGTCCAGAAACGCCGGGTCCAGATCGAAAGCGCAGCGATAGAGCCAGTCGGCCTCGCCAACCCATTGCACATCGCGCTCGTTGAGGCCCACAAACGGATCGGGAATGCGTCCGGCGGCAAGCAAATCCTGGTGGACGGTGCCAGGCACACTGGCTGGCAGCCAGCCATCAGGCGCGGCAAAATCTTCGGCAAGAGAACGAGCAGAATCGCGTTGCTTCAAGAGCCAGTTGGCCGAAAGCACAAGCTGTTTCACCCTGACCTCCAGACAGGTTACAATACGCTGCGGCTTTCAGTATAACATGGCTCAGCACCTCATTTGCGCATCCCGGCCATATGCGCCAGCACCTGGAACAGCACGGCAAAGTCGCGCTCGCCTAGCCCCATCGCCCGCGCCATCGTCAGAAACTCGGTGACGAGGGCGGCGGTGGGCAGCGGCGCACCGACTTCCCGGCTCAGTTCCTGCGCCAGTATCATATCTTTCTGCATCATCTCCACATCGAACTGCGCTTTCTCCGGCATTTTGATGACAAAAGGTCCACGCAGCTTCAGGGCAGGCGAAGCAATGGTCCCGCTGAGCAGCACCTCAACGGCTTTTTCGCGTGGGATGCCGCCGCGCTCGGCCAGCAGCATACCCTCGCTAAACGCCTGAAGCTGTACCGGCAGGTTCAGGTTGACAGCCAGTTTCATCACCAGGCCCTGGCCGTTCCCGCCCATATAGATCACCGTTGGCCCGATGTTCTGCAAAATGGGTCGGACCTGCTCAAAGGCGCTCTGGTCGCCACCAGCCATAAGAACCGCCTGACCCTGCTCCAGCGTGACGGGGCTGCCGGAGACGGGCACGTCGAGCATGTGGGCGTTCTTTTCTGCGGCGCGTGCGGCCAGCATCCGCGACAGCGCCGGGCTGACCGTGCTCATATCAGCATAGACCTCGCCGCGCCGCAGCCCACCCAGGATGCCGTCCGGCCCATCGAATATGTCGCCCAGGGCCGCGTTATCCGTCACCATGCTGAAGAGCACATCGGCGGCTTCGGCCACCATGCGCGGCGAATCGCCCCAACGCATCCCAGCATCCAGCAGCCACTGCGCGTGCGATCTGGTGCGGTTATAGCCGCTCACCGTGTGCCCGGCATCTAGCAGCCGTTTGGCAGCGCGGCCTCCCATTGTTCCCAGGCCAACGAAACCAACTTGAGCCATGCATTCCCTCCTGCGCTCTGCGACCTGGCAGCCACGCCAGGTCTGTATGGGCAATCGCACGAACAAACGCTCGCAGGTTCAGGGCCAGGAGAGAGGTATATATGTTGGGCCGTTCTGGTTGATGTTCGGCCACCACCGTAAACGATGCAGGCGCTGTAAACGCTGGAGATTCTTTCAACTTCTGGAGGGAAAAAGGGGGTACCGTAGATGGTGTAGTTTTTGTAGATTCTTGAAGATCAGCATACGCTCTGCCAAGAGGGCCAAATCTATTAGTACCCTGCTGTTTGCCGCACGGGTCATGCGCAGCCTATAATGTTGGCACAGAGGCAACGCAAGTCAGGAGTCATCATGCCCGAAGATACTTCCACCGCCCAAAGCAGTTCATTACACGCGGCAGCAGCAACCAATTCACCCGAAGCCACATACCAACAGCGCTGCCAGCAATTCGAGCAGCAGCGCGCGCGCTACGATCATCTCAGCAACATCAACGCCAACATCAACGTCGTTCTGGTCATTGCGGCCTTGCTGTTCCTCGCGCTGGGCATCTGGCTGGGCGGCATCGCCTTCTATCTCCTGGCCGGAGTGTTCGCCGCTGGCTTTGTCGCGGCCTATATCAATCTCGGCAGGCTGAACGAGCAGGAAGAGCGCTATCGAACGCTTCTCGCCATCAATGATGAAGGGCTGCACCGGCTGCGGCGCGATTGGGCCAAACTGCCGCTGCGCCAGCCGCCGCAGAGCGACCTGAACCATCCCTATGCCGCCGACCTCGACCTGCTCGGCCATGCTTCTGTGCAACATTTACTCAACACACCCAATACGCCCATCGGCCAGGCCACCCTGCAAGACTGGCTGCTGCATCTAGCCTCGCCCGCTGTTGCCGCGAAGCGCCAGGCCGCTGCCGCCGAATTAGCCCCACAGAATGACTTTCGCGATACCTTCGCGCTCAGCGGGCGGCTGATGGGCAGGGCACAGCCCACGTATGAGCGCTTTCTGGACTGGGCCGAGGGCGAATCGTGGCTGCCACAGCGGCCCTGGCTCATCTGGCTGGCGCGGCTGCTGCCCATCCTCACCATTGGCCTGCTCGTCGTGCAGCTTGCCGGGCTGACGCACTATCCCATCTGGCTGCCCTTCCTGTTCGCCAACCTGACCCTGCTCGCGCTCTACTTGCGCCCCGTGAACGCGGCCATCAATGGCGCAATCGAGCGCCAGCGCATCTTTCGCACCTATGCCGAACTGTTCCGGCAAATCACCGCCCATACCTGGACCTCACCCGCGCTGCAACGGCTTCAGGCTGAGCTTTCCGCAGATAACTTACGCGCCGATCAACAGATGCTGCGCCTGGCGCGCATGATGCCGCTGGCCGACATCCGCCGCGCCTATTTCTTCTTCCTGATGGAGTGGTTTCTGCTCTGGGACTTCCATCTGCTCTGGCTGCTGGAGCGCTGGCAGCGCCGCGCCGGGAAGCATGCCCGCGCCTGGCTGGCCGCACTGGGCGAAATCGAGGCGCTGATGGCGCTGGGCACGCTGGCGCATGACCACCCCGCCTGGGCGTTCCCCAGCATCGGGCAGGAGACGCCAAAGCCGCTTGTCGCGCAGAACCTGGGCCATCCCCTGCTGCCACCGGCAGTCTGCGTGGGCAGCGATGTCGGCATCGGGCCGCCGGGCACCTTCTTACTCGTCACCGGCTCCAATATGTCGGGCAAAAGCACGCTGCTGCGCGCCATCGGCGTCAATGTGGCGCTGGCGCAGGCGGGCGGGCCGGTCTGCGCGGCGCAGATGGCAATGCAGCCTATCACCCTGGCGACTAGCATTCGCGTGCAAGATTCGCTGGAGCAAGGCGTCTCATATTTCATGGCCGAACTCAAGCGGCTCAAGCAGGTCGTTGACCGCGCCGAACAGACACGCGCCGCTGGCGATTCGACACTGCTCTTTTTGCTGGATGAGATTCTGCACGGCACCAACACCCGCGAGCGTCAGATTGCGGTACGCCAGATCGTGCGCCATTTGCTCAAGCAGGGAGCAACCGGGGCCATCTCCACGCACGATCTCAGCCTGGCCGACGCGCCAGAGTTCAAGCAGTTCAGCCAGGCCGTCTACTTCACCGAAAGCTTCAAACAGACGCCAGAAGGGCTGGTCATGCAGTTCGATTACAAGCTGCGCCAGGGCATCGCCACGTCCACCAACGCGCTGAAACTGCTGGAGATCGTCGGCCTGCCCATCGAAGATTTGCAGGCGTGAGCGCGCTCACGCCTGCACCCGACAAACGCAAGCTATACCTGCACCTGTGGCAGCACGCTTTCGGCAAAGGCGCGAATACCCTCCACATCGTCCTGGTCGAACCATTGCAGCATGATTTCCTGCACGCCCGCCTGGGCATAAGCCTTGATCTGCTGCGCCACCATATCGGGCGTGCCAACGATAGCCCGGCCTTCGGACTGCAAGCTCGCTATGAAGGCATCGAGCGGCTGTTCCGCCAGTTCCGGCCTGCGCTGTCTCCAGCTTAGTCGCTGGTCAACCTCGTCCAGCGTGCGACCAAAATACAGCGTAATCATCATCGTGCGCTTGATATCGGCTGGCTGGCGGCCTTGCGCCACCAGCAACTCATCGAGCATGCGCGAGCGCTCCTGAAAACCCTGTGGCGTCAGATAGAGAGCGTTCCAGATGTCGGCAAAGCGGGCCACCAGTGGCAAGGTCTTCTTCGGTCCGTTGCCGCCGATCAGGATGGGCGGCCCACCGGCTCGCGTTGGGCGCGGCAGCAGCACGGCATCGCGCAGTTGGAAAAACGTGCCCTCGTAGGTTGCTGGCTCATCGCGCTTTAGCAGCCGCGTGATGACCTCCAGCCCTTCTTCAAAGCGGGCCATACGCCGCTGCACATCGCCCAGGTCCAGCCCAAACATCGTATGCTCGCGCTCCTGCCAGCCAGCACCCAGGCCAAGCACCATACGACCACCGCTCAGATCATCCAGCGCTGCCGCCTGGCGCGCCAGCATCGCGGGCGCACGGAACGAAAGCGGAGCCACCAGCGGGCCAAAGTGCAGGTGCCGCGTGTGGTCGGCCAGATAGGCCAGGGAAACGATCATCTCCAGCGAGTCTTTTTCGGGCGGCCTGGGGTTGGTATAGTGGTCGGAGCGAAACAGCCCGGCAAACCCGCCTTCTTCTGCCGCGGCCACGAGCCGCTGCCAGCGCGGCCAATCCAATCCATCCTGCCCTTCGATCATCAGGGAAAGCTCTATCATGCTTTTTGGCTTCTCCTCGCTGCGCATTTCATGCTTTCGGATAGCGTCACGTTACTGGTGGTGCCACCAGCACGCCAGGCACATGAAAGCACATACGCACGCTGAGAAGCAAGCCGATGCGAGCTTTTAGGGCAGAAAAACACCCCCGTTGCAGGTTGAGGACTGCAACGGGGGCTGAACTCATCCCTCTTGCGCGGTGTAGTCTATAGTCAGCAGCACCTTGTTTTGAGAAATAGCGATGTTGGCAAGGTTGGGCGGCTGGATGCCAAAATCGGTCATATAGATGGTGCTGGTAGCAACGCCGGTGGTTGTGTTGCCCACCAGTTTGCCCTGCACATCAAAGACCTCCTTGTTGGTTTTGCCATGCAGCGTCAGGTTGCCGGTAATCTGAAAATGCGCCGTTTCCCCATCCACATAATTGACCGGCAGATTGCTGGCGCAGGTCGAGACAAACGTTGCCGTGGGATACTGGTCGGTCTGCAAATAGTTTTGCCTCACGAAGTCATCGCGGCGGGACGAATCGGTCTGCAAGGTGCGAAGATCGACGCTAACATTCATCGATGCCACCAGCGGGTCAGCGCCGGTCCGAATCGAGAATGAGCCTTGCTCGGTGTGCGTCGTGCCAACGGCCAGGTTATTCGGCTTATTTTCTAAAACCAGGTCTTCATATACGCTGTATGAGACAGTTGTTTGCGCGGGCACAATCTGAAACGTGCGCAGGCCGGTGGTGGATACCGGCGTGCCGCAGGGCGTGGCTGTGCCCACCGCCGTGTGCGCCTGCGACTGGCTGACGGAGCGTGCAAAATTGGAGGCATACACCTCGAACCCAACCACTCCGGCAACAATCACGACCAGGGCCACGCCTGCGCCGATCAGCCAACGATACCGTCTCATACAACGACTCCTTTACGAATACGAATAGGTCTTATCTCTTATCCCTAACCCACCGGGCGCTCGCCCAGCGTCACCTTGACCGTCTGCTGCGAGGAGCCGCGTTCGATGGTCAGCGTCACCTGCGTGCCCGGCGTCTGGTTGAGCAAGGCCGCAGCCAGGTCATCATTGCCGCTGATTTGCTGCCCATTGACCGCGATAATCACATCCCCTGCGCGCAGTCCGGCCTGCTGGGCAGGGCTGATGCCAGAGGCATCATCGGCAAAGCCGGTCACCAGCACGCCCTGCTGTGCCGAAAGATTATCAGCGGCGGCAAGCTGAGCCGTCACATCCTGCCCCTGGATGCCCAGGAAGCCCTGGCCGCTGCTGGTCAGCTTGCCCGATGCGATCAACTGATCGGTGACAAACTTGATGCGGTTGGACGGAATAGCAAAGCCAATCCCATCAGCCGTCGAACCATTCTCGCTGTTTGTAGCGCCCAATGTGGGCATGCCGATCAACTGGCCTTGCAGATTGACCAGCGCCCCACCGCTGTTGCCAGGATTGATGGCGGCGCTCGTCTGGATGAGGCCAGTCAGTTCCGACGCCGGGCCGCTGGGCGCTTCGCTTTCGGTGCGATTGACCGCGCTGACAATGCCAAAGGTCGTGGAGTTTTCCAGGCCCAGCGGGCTGCCCAACGCCAGGGCAAACTCGCCCACTTCCACCTTCGATGAATCGGCAAAGGTGATCGGCTTCAGGTTCGTCGCAGCAATCTTCAGCACCGCCAGATCGTCCTGCGCGTCCTGCCCCACAAGCTGGGCTGAATACTTCGTGCCATTAGAAAGCGTGACGGTAAAGCTGTTGTAGCCGCTGACCACATGGTCGTTGGTGACGATATAGCCATTGCTGGTCAAGATGACGCCGGAGCCAATGGCCTCGCTGCTCTGGCCCACGCTGGTAACCTCAACCACAGACGGCTGCACCTGATTGGACACTTCGATGATCGTTTGCTGCAAATCGGTGACGCTGGCGGGCAGTGTCACGTTGGAAGCGCTGCCAGGCGTGTTACCAGAAGAGCCGGATGGTTTGTTCACCAGCGCGCTCCCCACACCAAAGCTGGCAAGCATCAGAATCAGCAGCACCACCCCACCCAGCGCGTAGGCTTTCCACGAACGCCGACGCGCTGGCGGCTGCACGCCCGCGCCCGCGTTCATGGGCGCGATGACGTTTGGCTGGGTCACATCGGCTGGCTGTGCATAGCCGGGCTGCAATGGCACAGTATAGTCATTATCTGGGGACAGATACGAAGGTGTTTCTGGCTCGAGCGCGGGCATATATTGTTCTGAAGGCGCGCCCTGAAGCGGCTGCGATAAATCAGTATGCTTTTCTGGAGACTCCATAGGTATCCTCCTGAGTCGATCAGCAAAGACCACGAGATGTATCTCATCTCTTCGCTTGTAACGATACCCGGAGTCTATGAGAAAACTTTTTGAGAAAGATGTGAGCGTTCACATCTTTTACGCCTGAACCCCGCTGCCCCGTGCCGGAGGCAGCAGAATCCTGGCAGTGGTGCCCTGCCCGGCCACGCTGGAAAGCGTGAGGGAACCGCCATGCGAAGCAGCAATGCCGCGCGCAATGGACAGGCCCAGGCCAGCGCCGCCCGCCTCGCGCGAGCGTGCCTTATCCACGCGATAAAAGCGTTCGCCCAGATGGGAAAGGTGTTCGGAGGCAATGCCGATACCGGTATCACTGACCTCCAGATAGGCTTGCCCCTGGAGCAGCCCGGCGCGCAGGGTAAGGCTGCCGCCCGCGCGATTGTATTTGATGGCGTTATCCACCAGAATCATCGTCGCCTGCTCTAAAAGACTCTTATCACCAATCACTAATGCCTGGCCTGCCTCCGGCTGCTCCACGCACAGTGTCACCTGCTTTTCCTGCGCAAAAGCGTGCGCCCGGTGCGCCGCCCTGGTGGCGACAGCCGCCAGATCAATCACTTCTTGTTCCTGATGAAACTGCCCGGCATCCAGACGCGCCAGCGTCAGCATATTATTCGCCAGCACCCCCATATGCCCAGCCTCGGTGACAATATCTTCCAGCAGCAGCGCGTCATCCGGGTCCAGGCGTTCGCGCCCGGCCAGCAAGACCTCCGCGTCGGCGCGCATCAGCGTCAGAGGCGTGCGCAGTTCATGTGAGGCATCGGCAATGAAGGCTTGCTGGCGCGTAAAGGCCAGGCGTGTCGGTTCCAACGCCCGATCAGCCAGCAGCAGACCACCCAGCGCCGCAGCAGCCAACGTACCCGCACCCAGAATGAGCAGCAGCACAAGCAGCAGGTTCAGCACGGTCTCCTGCGTGTGGATGGATTCGCCCACCTGCACCACGCCCAACACATTCCCTGACGGGTCCGCCACCGCCACGGCATAGGTATAAACATCGCCATAATTGTTATCGTTCCTAATAATCCCTGTTGCTGGGCCATTCTCCAATGCCTGACTCACCAGCGAATTGGTCACAAAGGGGGTCTTTGCCCCATCAGGATCGCTTACTTGCAAAAGGTTTCCGTTTGCATCAAAACAAGCAACCAGTATGGACTCTCCCCCAGAGATAAAGGAGGGCGGAGGCTTATTATCATTGGAAGGGAAACCGTTCTGATCCCCTTGCCAACAGGGCTGGCTCTGGAAAGGCTGCCAATGCGTTGCATAAAAATATGCCCGGCTGCTTACATCTTCCGGTACAGACCTATACAGCAACTGCTGGACACTGAAGTAGAGCGCGATGCCAAAGATAATCAGCATCCCCGCCAGCACAGCCGTATACCAGAAGGTAAGCTGCCTTCTGACACGAGTAAACATCTCGCCGCCTGCCTCTTGAGACAGGCTGTGATGCCAGGG
The DNA here is from genome assembly GCA_035307385.1 of Ktedonobacterales bacterium. Taxonomy (GTDB): domain Bacteria; phylum Chloroflexota; class Ktedonobacteria; order Ktedonobacterales; family DATBGS01; genus DATBHW01. The sequence goes on from DATGID010000036.1 coordinate 24,112, forward strand.
CCAAAGCGATTGGAGGGCAGCAACGACGCGGCTCATCGCGCCGCCTCCACGGCCTTTTCGGCTGCTTCGATCTTATACCCGACGCCGCGCACCGTTTTGATGAGCGGGCGGGCGTGGCCTTGATCGACTTTCTCGCGCAGATAGTGAATATAGAGGTCTACGACGTTGGAAAGCGCCTCCAGATCATAGCGCCAGACGTGATCGATAATCTGCGTGCGCGAAAGCACCTGCCCCGGGTGGCGCATCAGATATTCCAACAGGGCAAACTCTTTGGCCGTCAGTTCAATCAACCGCCCGGCGCGGCGCGCTTCGTGGCGCACCAGATCAAGCGTCAGATCGCCCACGCGAAGCTGCGAGCCATTATTCAAGCCGCGCCCGCGCCGCCGCAGCAGCGCGTTGATGCGCGCCAACAGTTCGGCCATGGCAAACGGCTTCACCAGATAGTCATCTGCCCCCACGTTCAGCCCATTGACGCGATCTTCCACCGCGCCCCGCGCCGTCAACATCAAGACCGCCGATTCTATGGCATGCTGACGCATCTGACGGCAAATTTCCAGGCCGTCAACGTCCGGCAGCATCAGATCAAGCACGACCACATCATAGGTATCGCTCAACGCCAGATCAAGGCCGGTGCGGCCATCAAAGGCCAGATCAACGGCATGGCGTTCTTCCGAAAGCATGCGGCGCAGCAAGACTGCCAGACGCTTCTCATCTTCAACAACTAAAATGTGCATAACTGCCGCTCTCTTCTTCTTCCCTGACAAAAACTGCCTGCTATCCCAGATAGCTTGAAGATACTGTACTACAATTCATTAGAGCAGGGAAAAATTGGAGCAGCATTAGAAAAGCACATCCCTGGCGCTAGAGCAGCAGTTCGGCCATCACGCGCAGCGCTTCCGGCTGGGAAGTCCCGCAGACAATGGTTGTGGCCCGCGAGGTCTTCCACGGCTCCAGCAGTTCGGCAATGCGCTCCCTGGGGCCGCAGAGGGCCACTTCGTCCACCAGCGCGTCAGGCACGGCGGCGATGGCGTCCAGCTTGCGCCCCTCCAGATAGAGGTCTTGAATCTCGTGGGCAGCAGCTTCATAGCCATAGCGGCAGGCCAGATCGTTATAGAAGTTCTTGCCGCGCGCACCCATGCCGCCGATATAGAGCGCCAGCATCGGCTTGATCTGATTGCGGCATTCCTGCACATCATCGCCCAGCACCACCGAAACGGTGGGCGCAATGTCAAAGGGTTCGCTGGCCTGGCGCTTCGCCAGCCCGGCAGAAAGCGGCTCCAGATAGGCTTCCTCGCGCTGAGGGGCAAAGAAGATGGGCAGCCAGCCATCGGCCAGTTCGCCCGCCAGTTCGATATTCTTCGGCCCGATGGCGGCCAGATAGATGGGGATGTGCGCGCGCAGTGGATGGACGATGATCTTGAGCGGCTTGCCCAGGCCGGTACCGCCCTGGATGGGAATGTGATATTCTTCGCCCTGAAAGTCCAGCGGAGCCTCACGCGCGCAGATACGGCGAATAATCTCGATATATTCGCGCGTGCGCGTCAGCGGCTTACCATAGGGCTGACCATGCCAGCCCTCCACCACCTGCGGCCCCGAAAGGCCCAGGCCCAGCAGCACGCGCCCGCCGCTGAGCAGGTCAAGCGTCACCGCTGTCATTGCCGTCATAGCGGGCGTGCGCGCGGGCATCTGGAGAATGCCCGTGCCCAGCTTGATCTTTGAGGTCAGCGCGCCCACCCAGGTGAGGGGCGTCACCGCATCGGAACCATACGCCTCCGCCGTCCAGGCCGAATCAAAGCCCAGGCGCTCGGCCTCCTGCGCCAGCGCCACGCCATTACCAGGACCAGACCCCCAATACCCTAAATTGATTCCCAGACGCATCGTTCGTTCCCCTCTTTCGTGCTGCTTTGCTTACGATTTACGCCCCATAATCAGGTTATGATTCAAGGCGGCAAAGAACGCGCCCTCTGCCGCCAGCCGGAGGTATTCGATATCTGTATAGCCAGCATAGGCTTTATCGGCCATCCCAGTTCACTCCTGTTCAGGGCGTCAGGCGCTCGGCCAGATACTTCAGGCTGATGGGATAGCGATATTCGATGGCCCCATGCGTGCCATCGAACAATTCAAAGAACACATCTGTTACACCAATTGCTTCCAGGGCACGGCGAAACGCCTCCGCGCCCAGGTCGAGGAAAAAGTCGTCGCGCTTGCCCGCGTCGATATAAATCGCTCGTAGATTGCGCAGCGCGTCGGCATGCTTGGGGACCATGCGCACCGGGTCCCAGGCCAGCCAGCGCTCCCAGACTTCGGGAATCAACTGACCCGTCGCCAGATCAAAGGGCAAATGTACTGTGCCATCGGCATCTGCCGAATAGCAGGCGGCCATGCACCAATCGTTCAGCAGATAGCCATCGCTTTCTTTGCTGAACGCGGGACGGCTGCGGAAATCTTCCCAGAACTTGTCGAACGAGCCTTCATAGTGATCGCGCAGCGCCCGCACCGAGCGCGAAAACTCCGGGAAATAGCACATCTCGAAGAGCGCGTCACCGGCATGTGTCGCCAGGCCGCCCCACAGGTCCGGGCGCAGCATCGGCGTAATCATCGCGCCATAGCCGCCGCTGGACTTGCCAGCAATGCCACGATGCGCGGCTTCGGGCAGCGTGCGATAGTGGCTATCCACCCAGGGCACAATCTCTTCGCAGAGGTAGGTATGGTAGCGGCCCGTAGCAGGCGAATCGACGAACTGGCTGCCGCCCAGCGATGTCCAGCAGTCCACCCAGACGACGATGCACGGCGGCGCTCCTCCGCTGGCAAATAACTCATCGGCCAGTTCGGGGAAGTTCTTTCGAAACGCCGAGCGATTGTGCCACATATCAAGCTGACCGGTGAGGCCCTGAATCATATAGATGCTGGGGTAACAGCGGCCAGGTTCGTCCTTGTAGCCAGGCGGCAGATAGACCCAGAGCGGGCGCTGGTGCGGGTCGCCCAGCGGGTTGCCTTTCAGCACCTCGCTCTCGAAGGTCACTTCGTCAAAGTGCCCACGCACATCAAAAGACCAGGGACGCATCATGTTCTCCTCTCAACGCGGTCTGCTCGCAGAGCGAAAAAGGTATCCCAAACCATTGCTATCATCGGGGTTTTGAGAGCATAATAGCATATGTGTCAGGTTTGGCGTCCTTCGCCTAGCTGCTTCCCCTTTTACATCCTCTCTCAAAATGCGTGTGTTTTGAAACTCAAGATACGTGTCGTTGACCAGATTAGTCTCCTAGTGCTTTCCTCAACTCACAAACAGCAGATCATCCGACCCAGCAGACGCAAGGGAGGCTGCTCTTGGAAACAAAGAGCATCAGCAGACTCCTCAGCCTCCTCGAATTAGGAGGGCAAACCACATTCGTCCGGATTTATCCAACAGATGAGGCATCCTCGGCATTCTGGTATGCCGAGTTGTTCTTGCGGGAGGGAAAGCTTCACTATGGCGCGGTATTCAGCGGGTCAGGGGAACGCAGGTATGTCAGCGAACAGGCTCTCAGCTTTTTGAAACAGATGGGAGGACTGTCTTATGAGCTGCTTCCTTTCCCGGCGCGGCCTCAGTTCCCCCCGCCAGAGGTAGTCACTCCTCCCCCCGCTCACTCCTGGCGGCCAACACGCACCCACCGGGGAGAACGGGTCATCCAGAACACGCAGCGGCTCAGCCGCGACGAGCGGCGCGTGCTCTCGCTCATCGATGGGCAGCGCACGGTGAATGAACTGGCTCGCCTGTTGAGGCTCTCTCCCGAAGCGCTCTCCAACCTTCTTACCACTTTTCGAGAGCAGAACTTCATTTCTTGAAGGTATGACTTGTGCGCCCATTTAAAGCAGGCGCTCAAGCATAGAAAGAGAAGTGAGGAGGCATACCAGCATGAGACCCTGGCCTGCCGATCAGCCTCCGCGTGAAGATACCAGGCCCACAGGCACATCTCGTCCGCTGGCAGGAGGCGCATCGACGGTGCCGCCGATGCGAGAAATTGCGCGACCTGTCCTATCGCTGAACCGCTTCGGCAGCGCCAACGGACTGACCTTGAAGTTTCGCTTCTTGCTGGCGCTGACGCTGCTTGCACTTGCGCCAGCCTGTTTGCTAGTCTTGCTGTATCAGCAAGCCAACCAGAACACACTGACCCAGGCCGGGCAAAAGAGCCTGGCGGCGGCGGCCCAGACGAACAGCCATACCTTGACCCAGGTGTTGGCTAACCATCAAGCGCAGCTTGCGCGGCTGGCCCAACAGAGCAGCATTGCGCAAGTCAGCCAGGGAAATGGTGACACGCAGCAAGCCGAAACCCTGCTCCAGACAGCCGGCCTTTCCACCGGGGACGCGCTCGCCGGGATGGTGCTGAACAGGTCCGATCAGATTGTCGCCGCTCTCCCGGCCTCACTGGAAGGGCAGCGATTGGCATCCTCAACGGTCCTGGCGGATTCCGGCGCGCTTGAACGCTTTGTTCATGCGCAGCGGAGCGCTCCCATGCCCAAAGTCGGGCAAAGCGCCCTGCCGGTTGCCAGCGGGACGGATGCGGCGCTTGCGGCCAGGGCGTGGGTTGCCACGATCGCTTTCGTCTCTCCGGCAGCGCCTGCCCACAGCGGCGTTGTGCTGGCAATATATTCGCTTCCAGCCATGGTCAAAAGCTATCTGTCAGCGCTGCCATCCGTTTCCAACAGCTATGCCAGTGTATTTGCGACCACCGGCACGCTTTTGGGCGTCGTTGGCAACCAGGCACTCGCGCAGCAAATCGGCCAAACACTTGCTATTGCTCCCCTTCAGCATGCGATTCATGCCACGCAGGCAACCCCAACCAGCAGCGCCCTTATCTATGATGATCCTACAACGAACACCCAGGAAACGGCGGCTGGCTTCTTCAACAAAGACCTGGAGATGGCTTTTCTGGTCACGGCCCCGCCAGGAGCGTTAGCGCCCGCCATCACGGGGCTGCTGCAAGGGCGGAACCTGCCGCTGATCTTCCTGATCATCTTCGTCATCACCAGCCTGGTCGCCACCTGGGTCGCCTTGCCCATCGTCCGCCCCATCCGCCGCGCCACCCGCGAAATCCTCGCCAGCACCGAT
>DATGID010000037.1:0-133978 GCA_035307385.1 Ktedonobacterales bacterium
AGATGGTGATGCCGGGGGATAACATCACGATGGGAGTCAAACTGATCGTGCCGGTGGCGCTGGAGCAGGGCAGCCGCTTTGCCATTCGCGAAGGCGGACGCACGGTGGGGTCGGGCGTCGTCGTCCAGGTCCAGGGATAGAAACAGAAGACGGGGTAAAGAGCTTCTTTACCCCGTCTCTTCGTCGGTGATTCAACTTTTGTTTAGGAGAAGGAATTGGCTACCACTACCAAGCAGCGGATACGAATCCGGCTGAAGGCTTTTGACCACCGCATCCTGGACCAGTCGGCGGCGCAGATTGTCGAGACGGCCCAGAATACGGGTGCGCGCGTGGCAGGGCCGGTGCCGCTGCCAACCGAAATTGTGAAGTACACGGTGCTCCGCTCGCCTTTTATTGATAAGGATTCGCGCGAGCAATTTGAGATGCGCACGCATAAGCGCCTGATCGATATTGTCGAGCCAACGCCAAAAACGGTCGAAGCGCTGACCCGACTAAATCTGCCTTCCGGGGTAGATATTGAGATCAAGTTGTAAGTGCAGAGCCAGCTACTAGATGCCAGATGTGGGGAAGGTTTGCAGAGATCGCGTATCTGCTGGCTAGACCTTGCTGGGATACCCAGTGTGATACGTCCTTCACTCGTTGATGCCATGATGAGCGAGACCACTGCTTGAAGGAGCTTCGGTGAAGTAACCGATCTCTGGCGCCTAGTGTCTGGCGCTGCGGAGGTGAGAAAGTTATGCTGAGTGGGTTGTTGGGTAAGAAGATGGGGATGACCCAGGTGTTTGGCCCCCAGGGTACGGCTATTCCGGTGACGGTGATTGAGGCCGGTCCTTGCACGATTACCCAGATCAAGACGGTTGCGACGGATGGCTATGAGGCGGTGCAGATCGGCTTTGGCACGAAAAAGCATACCACCCGTCCGGAATTGGGGCATTTAGGGCACACGCTGGCGCAGCTTCCGGCACAGCGCCGCAAGCAGCAGCAGGCTCAGGCCCAGGCGCGCGCCGAAGCTCGCGCGAAAAGCGCCGAAGCGAAAGCTGCCAGTGAGGAGGAAGAAGAGGTAGAAGTGGTCGAGGAGGAGGAAGAGGTCGAAGAGGTTGACGGGGAGACGGAGACCACTGAAGAGGTGACGCTGGAAGCCGAAGCGGAGGAGGCTGAGGGGCGCGACGAGGCAAAAACGCAGCCCGCGGCGAAGAAACAAACGGATGCGCGCACGGCGCAGCGCGACCCTCAGCGCCGACGCCCAGGCGGTGGGCTTGGCCCGTTTGAGGTGCTGCGGGAAGTGGCCCTCTTTGGGAGCGAGCCGCTACAAGTGGGGCAAAAGTTTGACGCGACGATGTTCAAGGTGGGGGAGTTGGTTGATGTGGTGGGTACGTCGAAGGGCAAAGGCTTCCAGGGTGTGATGAAGCGCCACGGTTTCCGAGGCGGCCCGCGCACGCATGGTCAGTCGGATCGCCCGCGCGCCCCCGGCTCCATCGGCGCTGGCAATACCCCTGGCCGTATCCTGAAAAGCACCCGCATGGCGGGTCATATGGGCGCGAGCCGTGTGACGGTGAAGCGGCTGGAAGTGATTGCCGCCGATGTCGAGCGCAATGTACTGCTGGTGAAAGGCTCCATTCCCGGCCCGACGGGCGGGCTGCTGATGGTTCGCAAAGTGGCGGAAAGCCTTGCGCTGGCTGCGCGACTGGAACAAGAGCAAGCGCAGTAGCCAGAGCGCCAGCCAGGCTGGCGATGAGGAGTAGAGAAGACCATGCCCTTAGCAAGTGTGTATAACATGGAGGGCGAGGTGGTGTCGGAAGTGGAGCTGAATCCCAGCGTGTTTGGGACGCCGGTCAATACAGCGGTGCTGCATCAGGTGGTGACAGTGCAGTTGTTGAATCGGCGGCAAGGCAACGCTTCGACCAAGACTCGCTCTCAGGTGAGCGGCAGCACCAAGAAGCTGTATCGCCAAAAAGGAACGGGCCGTGCCCGTCAGGGAAGCATTCGCGCGCCGCACCGCCGGGGTGGTGGAATCGCCTTTGGCCCCCATCCACATCCGTATCACGCGACGGTTCCGCGCAAGATGCGCCGCCTTGCCATTCAATCGGCGCTCTCTGATAAGGCGGCCAACGATCAGATTATTGTGTTGGATGAGATTCTTCTCGATGAGCCGCGCACGCGGGTGATCGTTGAGATGCTTGACGTGCTGCCGGTGGAGCGCAACGTGTTGTTCCTGGTGCCGGAGCGCGATGAGAACCTGGTACGCTCGGTGCGCAACATTCCGACGGCGAAGGTGCAGCATATTTCGTCGATCAACGTGGTCGAGTTGCTCAAACACGAGTATGTGATTGTCCCGTTCGAGGCGCTGCGTCAGCTTGAGCAGACGTTTGGGGATGGCTCAACGACGCTGCCGGAGTCGCTGGAGATTGCCGAAGCGGATGAGGAAGAGGTTGAGGAAACCGAGGGGGAAGAGGAAGAGACCGCCGAGGCAGCCAAATCTGCGAAGTCAACCAAGGCAGCGAAGTCAGCCAAACCCGCTGCTGAGGAATGGGAAGAGGACGAGTCCACCAAGAACGACGAAGAAGAGGAGGAGTAGGGCTGTGGAACTGACTGAGGTGATTCGTCACGGCATCGTGACAGAAAAAAGCGTGAACCTTCAGCAACAGAATAACCAGTACACCTTCAAGGTGGCGTTGACGGCGAATAAGATCGAGATCAAAAAGGCGGTTGAGTCACTGTTCAATGTAACGGTGCTGAAGGTAAGCACGGTGCGGATGCCCGGGAAGTCGCGGCGGGTGTATACGCTGCGCGGGCGGCGCATGCCCCAGGTTTCGGAGGCGCGCCCCTGGAAGAAGGCCATTGTCACTCTGGCGGAGGGACAAAGTATCTCGGAGCTACAGGCGTAGCTGCTCTGGAGGTAAGGAAGATGCCAGTTCGTCAATACCGTCCGACTTCGCCAGGGCGACGGGGTATGTCGGTCTCGAAGTTCGAGGAGATTACCCGCAGCAAGCCAGAGCGCTCGCTGCTAGTGTCGCTGCCGAAGGCGGCGGGTCGCAACAATCAGGGCCGCATTACGACGCGCCATCGCGGCGGCGGCGCGAAGCGGCAGTATCGCATCATCGATTTCCGACGCGATAAGGCCGGGATTCCGGCGAAGGTCGTTTCCATTGAATATGACCCCAACCGCTCGGCCAATATTTCGTTGCTGCAATATGTGGATGGGGAGAAGCGCTATATTCTGGCGCCCAGCGGCTTGAAGGTGGGTGACCGCCTGATGTCGGGGCCAGAGGCCGAGATTCGCGTGGGCAACGCGCTGCCGCTGCGCAACATCCCAACCGGTACGGTGATTCATAATATCGAACTCTATCCCGGCAGGGGTGGTCAGATGGTGCGCAGCGCGGGCGGCACGGCGCAGCTTATGGCGAAAGAGGGCGATTACGCGCAGGTGCGCTTGCCATCGGGGGAACAGCGTCTGGTCCGCATTGATTGCATGGCGACCATCGGCCAGGTGGGCAACCTCGATCATCAGAACGTGTCGGTGGGGAAAGCTGGCCGCTCGCGGCATATGGGCAAACGCCCGGCGGTGCGCGGTTCGGTGATGAACCCGGTGGACCATCCGCACGGCGGCGGCGAAGGACGCGCGCCGATTGGCGGCCAGCCGCAGACGCCCTGGGGCAAGCCCGCGCTGGGCTTTAAGACGCGCAAGAATAAGCGGACAGATCGGTTCATTGTGCGCCGCCGCAATGCAGGGCGCGGGAGGTAAGAGAAGGTGTCGCGTTCTACCAAGAAGGGACCATTTATCCACGCATCCCTGCAAAAGAAGGTGCTGGCGATGAGCCGGGGCGGGGAAAAGCGCTTGATTAAGACGTGGTCGCGGGCCTCGACGGTGATTCCGCAGATGGTGGGCCTGACGATTGGCGTTCATAACGGAAAGACACATGTGCCCATCTATATCACCGAGAATATGGTGGGCCACAAGTTGGGTGAGTTTGCTCCGACACGCCATTTTCGCAGCCACGCTGGCGGCAAGAGCGAGAAGACCTCATCTGTACGGTAGCGGAGGAAAGCGATGGAAGTTCGAGCTATTGCCAGAGATATAGGGATTCCGCCGCGTAAGGTTCGGCTGGTGACAAATGCGGTGAAGGGGCGCAAGGTGACGGAGGCGCTGGCGATTCTGCGGTTTCTGCCGCAGGCTGCCGCTCGCCCTGTGCTCAAGGTCGTTTCCTCGGCGGCGGCCAATGCCGAGAACAATTATAGTCTTGACCCAAACGAACTGTATATTGTGCATATTGTTGCTGATCCAGCGCGGATTACCGAGCGGGTTCGCCCTCGGCCACATGGGCGCGCGTCCTACATCTTGCGGCGCTCCAGCCACATTACGGTGGTGGTGTCGGATGATGTGGCGTTGATTCCAAAGAGCGCGCGCTATTAGCGCTGATGGCGAATAGCAGTAGAAAGGTTTTCAGGAGGGCACGTTTTGGGGCATAAAGTACACCCAATTGGCTTCAGGCTTGGGGTTATCAAGGGCTGGCAATCGCGCTGGTTTGCCGAAAAAACCTACAAAGATTTGCTGGCCGAAGACCTGCGTTTACGCAAGGTTATTCGCGGTGAGTTGGCGCTGGCTGGCGTTTCCAAGATCGAGATCGAGCGGCCTGCCGCTCGCCAGATTTCGGTGACGATTCACACGGCCAAGCCGGGCATTGTGATTGGCAAGAGCGGCGAGAAGGTCGAGCGACTACGCCAGCAGCTTGAGCATGATACGACCAAGAAGATTCGGCTGAACATTGTGGAGATTCGCCAGCCAGAGATAGATGCGTTTCTGGTTGCCAGGAGCATTGCCGAGCAGCTTGAGAAGCGCGTGTCGTTTCGCCGCGCGATGAAACAGGCGGTGCAGAAGGCGATGCGGTCTGGCGCGAAGGGCATCAAGGTGGTGGTTGGCGGACGGCTTGGTGGGGCGGAAATCGCGCGGACGGAAAAGGAAGTGGAGGGGAAGGTTCCCCTACAAACGCTGCGCGCCGATATTGATTTCGATTATGCCGAGGCGCATACGACTTTCGGCGTGATCGGCATTAAGGTCTGGATTTATCGGGGCGAGGTCTTGCCTGATAAGCGGCGCATGGAGGTCAGCGCTGAGTTGGAAGCTGTGCCGGTGACGCCGGGCGGCGGGCGCGAGGAGCGGCGCGGCGAGCGGCCTCGGCGTGATCGCGGTGGCCCAGGCGGTCCGCGCGGCGGTGACCGAGGCGGCTATGGTGGCCCGCGTGGTGATCGGCCACCACGGCCCGCAGGTGATCGACCCCCACGGCCCGCAGGTGATCGTTTCCCGCGTGGTGAAGGCGCGCCAACCGGTGATCGGCCTCCACGCCCCGCGGGTGATCGTTTCCCACGTGGCCCCCGGCCTGATCGTCCGCCGCGCCCGACTGCCGAAGAGCAGCCGACGCCATCTGTAGCTGAGAATACCAGTCCAGCTTCTACTCCGGCAGAACCAGAGCAACCGCGCCCAGAGGAAGAGCCAGGAAGCTGAGATTGAGGGGGAGGCTTCCTTCCCCTTCCGTTGAGGAGCAAAGATATGCTGTTGTCACCGTCGAGATCGAAACACCGCAGGCAGCATCGCGGACGAATGCACGGCGAAGCGCATCGCGGGAGCGACATCGCCTTCGGTGAGTTTGGCTTGCAGGCGCTGGAGCCGTGTTGGCTGGAAGCGCGCCAGATTGAGGCTGCCCGTATCGCGCTGACGCGCTATATCAAGCGCGGCGGTAAGGTCTGGATTCGCGTGTTTCCGGATAAGCCAGTGACCTCGAAACCCGCCGAAACCCGCATGGGCAGCGGTAAGGGCGCGCCAGATCACTGGGTTGCTGTGGTGAAGCCTGGCCGCATCATTTTCGAGCTGGCCGGCGTGAGGGAAGAGTTAGCGAAAGAGGCCATGCGCCTGGCCGCGAATAAGCTGCCGATTCAGACCAAGTTTGTGGCGAAGGGTGAGGTGGAAAGTGTCGAAGCTTAGTGATCGACGCAAAGAGATTCGCGAATATACCACGGAGCAGGCAGATCAGGAATTGCAGCGCCTGCAACGACAACTATTTGATTTGCGCATCCAGCAGCAGCGCGGCGAGGTCAAGAACAATCGCCAGTTTACGCAGGTGCGCACCGATATTGCCCGGCTGAGGTATCAATTGGACCTGCTCGCATTGGCGGAGGCGGAAGAGGAATTGGCAGAGGAAGAGGAGTTGGAGGAGGAACTGGAGGAAGCTGAAGAAGAGGCTGAGGCGGAAGAAGATGAGGGCGACGACGATGGGGATGACGACGATGGGGATGATGACGATGATGAGCAGGACGACGACGACAGCGAGGCTGATGAGTCTGATGACGATGACGAGGAATCAGACGATGAGGAGGAGGAATAGCGTATGAGCTTACAGAGTCCTGTTGACGCTGCTCCTGCTTCTGCTGGCGCTGCTGGTCGCCGTCAGCAGAAGGTGGGGCGGGTCGTCAGTAACAAGATGCAGAAGACGATTGTGGTGGCCGTTGAGTTGCTGAAGAAGCATCGCATTTACAAGAAGACCTATAAGGTGACGCACAAGTTTAAGGCGCATGATGAGAACAACGAGGCCAACATTGGCGATCTTGTGCGCATTGAAGAGACGCGCCCGCTGAGCAAGGATAAACGCTGGCGGCTGGTGGAAATCTTGACGGCCAGCGCCCAGACACCCCCGGTTGCAGAGGTGGCGGCGGCTGATGTGGATGAGGAGTTGATCGGCGGCGCTGAAGAAGATGAAGATGAGGAAGAGGAGGAGGAATAGCCATGATTCAGGTCCAGACACGCTTGAAAGTGGCCGATAATACCGGGGCGAAGGAGATTATGTGCATTCGCATCCTGGGTGGGTCGGCCAAGCAATACGCCGGGGTTGGTGATATTATTAAGGCTTCGGTGAAACAGGCTGCGCCAAATGGGGCGGTGAAAAAAGGAGAAGTGGTGACGGCAGTTGTGGTGCGGGTTGCCAAGGAATATGGCCGGGCCGATGGGTCGTATATCCGCTTCGACGAGAACGCTGCGGTGATTCTCGTGGCGGGGAACAATCCACGCGGCACGCGCATCTTTGGCCCGGTTGCCCGCGAACTGCGCGACCGCAACTTTATGAAGATCATCTCCCTGGCTCCAGAGGTGCTGTGAGCCGCAGCTTTTCGCGCCATGTGGTAAAGGGAGCAAGGTAAAGATATGGCAATCAAAGAGAAAGAGCAGCGGCCACTGCATCTGGCGCAGTTGAATATTAAAAAGGGTGATACGGTCCTGCTGCTGGCGGGCAAAGATCGCGGCAAGCGAGGAACGGTTGCGAAGACGATGCCGCGCCAGAACAAGATTGTGGTGGAGGGACTGAATGTGGTGAAGCACCATGTTCGGGCTGGTGGGCCGATGCGCCAGCCGGGCATTGTGGACAAGGCAATGCCGCTGCATGCGTCCAATGCGATGGTGATCTGTACCGAGTGCGGCGAGCCGACGCGCATCGCGCATGATCGACGCCCGCAGGGGGCAGATCAAAAAGAGCGCGTGGTGCGCATCTGTAAGCACTGTGGCAAAGTGATTCAAACTGCGGCAAGGAGTAGTTAAGCGCTATGGCGACACCAAGATTGAAAGAGAAGTATCGCCAGGAAGTGGTTCCGGCGCTGCAAAAAGAGTTCAACTATTCCAATGTGATGCAGGTGCCTGGCGTCCATAAAGTGGTGGTCAACATTGGCATGGGCGAGGCGCTTCAGAACGCGAAGGCGATGGATAACGCGGTGCGTGATCTGACGGATATTACCGGTCAGAAGCCGGTGGTGACCAAGGCGAAGCGTTCCGTGGCGGCCTTTAAGCTGCGCGAAGGGAATGCAATTGGATGCATGGTGACTCTGCGCGGCGATCGCATGTACTTCTTTTTGGATAAGCTGATGAATGTGGCCCTGCCCCGTTTGCGCGACTTCCAGGGGATTTCCCCGGATGCGTTTGATGGGCGCGGGAATTATACACTGGGCATTCGCGAGCAGTTGGTCTTCCCCGAAGTGGATTACGATAAAGTGGACAAAGTTCGGGGGATGGAAATTACGGTGGTGACGACGGCGCGTACCGACGAGGAAGGGCGACGGTTGCTCAAGCTGTTGGGCATGCCGTTCAGGAGTTAGCACGATGGCAAAAACGTCGATGATTGTGAAGTCCAAGCGCAAGCCGAAGTTCAAGGTGCAGCAGCATAATCGCTGTGGGGTGTGTGGCCGCCCGCGCGGCTATATCCGCAAGTTTGGCCTGTGCCGCATCTGTTTTCGGCAGTTGGCGCTGCGCGGTGAACTGCCCGGCGTCACGAAGTCTAGCTGGTAGGCTGCGAGGAGGAATCACTAATGAATATGACTGATCCCATCGCGGATATGTTGACACGCATCCGCAATGCGGTCATGGCGCGGCATACCCGTGTCTTGATCCCTGCCTCGAACATGAAGATTGCCATTGCGCGCATCCTCAAGGAAGAGGGGTATATCAAGGATTTTGATCTGGTGAAGGATAACGCTCAGGGCACGCTGCGCATCTTTTTGAAATATGTGGATAAGCGCCCGGTGTTGACGCAGTTGAAGCGCATCAGCCGTCCGGGACTGCGGGTGTATACCAAGCGGGATGACATTCCGCGCGTGCGCGGGGGCATCGGCACGGCGATTATTTCGACGCCGAAGGGGCTGATGACGGGGCGGAGCGCGTATCAGCTTGGGTTTGGCGGCGAGGTTGTGTGCTATATCTGGTAGCTGAAGTGGGGCAGAGCAGAGCGCCATGAGGTCGCCGATGATGCTCTACTGGTGATCTTCAGCACGCAGGAAGGATAAAGAAGATGTCGCGTATTGGCAAGGCGCCCATCCCCGTGCCGTCAGGGGTGAAGGTGCAGTTAGGTGAGGGGAACGCGGTCACTGTGACCGGGCCGAAGGGCACGCTGACGCAGTCGTTTCATCACGATTTGAAGATTGTGCTGGAAGACGGCAAGCTGGTGGTGGAGCGGCCCGACGATAGCAAGCAGCATAAGGCGCTGCATGGGCTGACGCGCACGCTGGTGTCGAATATGGTGACCGGTGTGACGCAGGGGTTTACGAAGAATCTGGAGATTAACGGCGTGGGCTACCGCGTGGCGAAGGTCGGCAATAACCTGGTGTTTCAGGTTGGCTATTCGCATCCGGTGGAGTTTGACCCACCGCCGGGCATCCAGTTTGCCGTCGAGGGGACGACGAAGCTGAGCGTGACGGGCATCGATAAATATACTGTCGGGCAGGTCGCGGCGCAGATTCGCAGTATCCGCAAGCCGGAACCCTACAAGGGCAAGGGCATCAAGTACGCTACTGAGGTGATTCGGCGCAAGGCTGGCAAAGCTGGCAAAGTGGGCGGCAAGAAGAAATAGCGCGGCGCTCTTGGCGGCTGCGTTGGTTTCGGCGGTCTGCCGGAGCGGGCAGAGGGACGTAGTGCCGATCACGTCGCTCAAGAAACGCTCAGGAAAACCTCCGGCTGCTGCGCAACAACGAGATGGATAAGGTGAGGCAATGATTAAGAGTTTCAACGCGAACAAGGCGCGGCTGCGGCGGCACCGGCGCGTGCGCAAGCGTGTGCAGGGCACGGCAGAACGGCCCAGGCTGTCTGTCTTCCGCAGCGCGGAGCATATCTACGCGCAGATCATCGATGATGAGCATGGGCTGACGCTGGTGGCGGCCTCTTCTCTGGAGAAAGAGACCAAAGGCAGTGCGCCCGAGGGCAGCGCGACGACCCAACAGGCGCCCAAGAGCGGCAAGGGGGCGAAGGCTGCCAAGGCCGAGGCGGAGGCCCCGGCTGACAAGGGCGAGAAGCCAGGCAAGGGCGGCAAGGCGGAAAAAGCCGCGCCACCTCCAGCCGAGGCTGCGCCCACTGAGGATGGTCAGTCGCCCGCTGGCCTGAAGGGTATCGCCGACAACCATAAGGTGGTTGTGGCGCAGTCGATTGGGCGTTTGATTGCGGAGCGCGCCAGGGAGCGCGGCATTACCAAGGTCGTGTTTGATCGTGGCGGCTATATTTACCATGGCCGTGTGGCTGCCCTGGCCGCTGGTGCGCGTGAAGGCGGCCTGGATTTCTAGCGAGGGATACGATGGCGAGGATTGACGCTTCAAAGCTGGGGAATCTTGAGGAGACAGTGGTGCAGGTCAGCCGCGTTGCCAAGGTGCATCAGGGCGGTCGGCGCTTCAGCTTTCGCGCGCTGGTGGTGGTGGGTGATCGCAACGGACATGTTGGCGCGGGGCTTGGCAAGGCCAGCGAGGTGCCAGAGGCAATTCGCAAGGGCGTGGAGGATGCCAAAAAGCATTTGATCAAGGTGCCTCTGGCGGGGACGACGATTCCCTATCTGATTAAGCATACGTTTGGCGCGTCTGAGGTGCTGCTGAAGCCAGCCGCACCTGGCACAGGCGTGATTGCCGGTGGGGCAGTGCGCGCGGTGGTGGAGGCCGCTGGCATCCGCGATATTCTGACGAAATCGCTGGGCAGTTCGACGGCACTCAATACCGTGGCGGCGACGCTGGGCGCGCTGCGCGAGATGCGCACCCCGGAGGCCGAGGCAGCGCGCCGCAGCCGAACGGTGGCTGATCTGGTGGGCGCGCGCCGCGCGGCGCAGATTGCCGAGCAGGCCAGCATGGCCGCGCTTGAGGCGCCGGTGATCGAGCGCGAGCGCGAGGACCGAGGCCAGCGTGGTGATCGCGGTGATCGTGGCGGACGTGGCGAGCGCGGTGAGCGAGGCGAGCGCGGTGGAGATCGCGGCGGAGATCGCAGTGGTCGTGGCCCAGGCGGGCCAGGTGGTCGACGCCGCTAAGGATGGGGGAGTGTGGGTTGTTGGGACGCCCGGAAAGACGGCGATGCTGAGGCGCTTTCCCGGTGCGCTTTCTCTGGCAGTTGGCGGAGCGGACTCCGCGCGGGGTCGGTATCCGTTTGCTAGATGAAAGGGCTGGGAGGTGATATGATATGCACGACCTGAATCCTGGCGGCCCTGGAGCCATATCCCTGGAGCGTAATACAGTATGAGCAAGTTGCGAATAACCTGGGTGAAGAGCGCGATTGGGTGCCCCGTGCCCCAGAAGCGCACGATTGAGGCGCTGGGGCTGCGCCGACTTCATCAAGTGGTGGAGATTGAAGATAATCCCAGCGTGCGCGGGATGGTGCAGAAGGTGAACCATCTTGTGCGTGTCGAGGAGGTGGCCCAGTGAGGCTAGCAGATTTAGAGTCGCCACCAGGTGCGCGCCATAGCAAGCGCCGCGTGGGGCGTGGTCATGGCTCTGGCCGGATGAAGACGGCTGGCCGTGGCACGAAGGGCCAGAAGGCGCGCACAGGTGGAAGCATCCCAGCCTTCTTCGAAGGCGGCCAACTGCGGCTGTCGCGTCGTTTGCCGTTTATCAAGGGCTTTAACAATCAGTTTAAGAAAGACTATGCTATCGTCAATGTGGGGCAACTTCAGATATTCGAGCCTTCCAGCCAGGTGAATGCCGAGACGCTGGTTGCCTCGGGTCTGGTGAAAGCCTCGGCGGCAAAGGGCTTGCTGAAGGTGCTGGGCGATGGTGATCTGGAGCGACCACTGCACGTGCGCGCGCATAAGTTTTCGGCGAGCGCGCGGGCCAAGATCGAGGGGGCCGGGGGCACGGTTGAAGAGATTGTCATCGCTGCCCCTGCCAAGACGAAACGGGCGAAGAAACCGGCTGCGCCAGCGGAGTGAACGCGGCGCGCAGGCGGCTGTTTGGGTGTGCAATCCAGCGTGGGGGGGGCAGGTCGCGTGTGGCTCCCCCGTTTTCGTGTTTCGTTCGTTATTGAGATGAAGCACTCTTTATTCTTTCTGGTGATCTCTTCAGGTGGTAGACCAGCACACCTGATGTGGTAGATCGGAGGCCACTATGTGGGAACGTCTGCGCAGCATGTGGACGATTCCAGACCTGCGTAACAAAATACTCTTTACGCTCGGTATGCTGTTGATATTCCGCCTGATTGCGCACGTGCCGGTGCCGGGCATTGACCCGGCCAGCCTGCAAACGGCGCTGGGCAAGAATCCACAGTATAATCAGCTCTTCGGTCTGCTGGATGTGTTTTCGGGTGGTTCGCTGCAAACGTTTTCGGTGGCGGCGCTGGGAGTATATCCCTATATCACTGCTTCGATTGTGATGCAGTTGATAGTGCCTATCTTCCCGCGACTGGAGGCCCTTCAGCGCGAGGGTGGCGAGGCCGGGCGCACACGCATCAGCCAGTACACGCGCGTGCTGACCATTCCGCTGGCGTTCCTTCAGGCGTTCGGGCAGAGCGCGATTTTCGTGCAGTTGGGTGCGCTTCAGTCGGGTCAGTTCAACCTGTTTAGCGCCTCGACGTTTCTGCCGACGTTTGCGACACTGGTGACGCTGACCGGCGGGACGATCTTTCTGGTCTGGCTGGGCGAGGTCATCACTGAGAACGGCATTGGCAATGGCATTTCGCTGATTATCTTCGCTGGCATTGTGACGCGCCTGCCCGCAACGGTGGGGTCGTTGGTCGTCAGCACCAGCAATGGTGGGGTGACCAATTCGACCAATATCGTGCAGATTGCGGTGATCATCGCGGTGGTGGCGCTGATAATTCTGTCGATTGTCTTCATCTATCAGGCGCAGCGGCGCGTGCCGGTGCAATATCCGACGAAGCGCATGGTGGGGCGTGATCGCTATGCCGGGTCGAGCCAGATGTCCTACATTCCGATTCAGATCAATACGGCTGGGATGATTCCTTTGATCTTTGCGCAGTCGATGCTGATCTTCCCGGTGATCCTGTCGTCTTATCTGGCCTTTAGCTCGAATAAGTTTGTTGCCAATGCGGCCAACGCGGTGCGCGCCTGGGTCGATCAATCGCACTGGTGGTATTGGGTGATCTTCTTTTTCCTGGTGGTGGCGTTTACGTTTTTCTACGCGATGGTGCTCTGGCAGCAGCAGAACTTGCCAGAAAACCTGCAAAAGCAGGGCGCGATTATTCCAGGTATTCGCCCAGGCGCCAAGACGCAGCAGTATCTGGATGCGGTGCTGCGGCGCGTGACGCTGGGCGGGGCCGTGTTCCTGGGCATCATTGCTGTGGTTCCGGCCTTTTTCCAGCAAGGTGGCACGCCGGTGCTGAGCGCGGCGGCGCTGCTGATCGCGGTTGGCGTGGTGCTGGATACGGTGAAGCAATTAGAGGCGCAAATGGTGATGCGCAACTATTCAGGTTTTCTGCGCTAGATGCCTGGCGGCAGCAAGCGCAGCCTTTGACCTGCTGCCAATGACGGCAGCCTGATACCTCCAGGGCGCAATGTCGCGCGCGGGGGTGGTTGAGGGCGAGGAAGGAAAGCGAGTTCTGCCCGAAGGAAGCGGCTGGGGTGCTCTGGCCGTTTGAAGGGAACCTTTGGCGTTCCTCCTCAGCGTTGAGCAAAGGTGGCAATGTGGATATTCTTCTGTTGGGCGCCCAGGGGTCTGGCAAAGGAACACAGGCTGATCTGCTGGCAGCCAAGCTGGGCATTCCGCATATCTCCAGTGGAGATTTGCTGCGCACGGCGATTAGCCATAATACGCCAGCGGGCCAGAAAGCGCGACCTTATTATGATCGTGGGGAACTGGTTCCCGACGAGATTATGATTGCGATGTTTCTGGAACGGTTGGCAGAACCGGACTGCGCCAGGGGAGTCATTCTGGACGGCTTTCCGCGCACGATTGCGCAGGCGGAAGAACTCGACAGCGCGCTGGCGAAGTCGGGCCGGGGTGTGGATCATGTGATCTATCTGAAGGCTGACCCGGCGGTGCTGCTGAAACGGCTGGCGAATCGGTATATCTGCCGAGCCAACCAGCACCCGTATAATCTGGTGACGAATCCGCCCAAGCGGCCTGGTATCTGCGATATTGATGGCAGCGAACTGTATCAACGCAGCGATGATACTGAGGAGGCGGTGCGGCGTCGGCTGGAAATCTTTTATAGTCAGACGGTGAAGCTGCTGGAATATTACGGCCCACAGGGGAAAGTTCGAGAGATCAATGCGGACCAGCCTATTCAGGATGTCACCAGAGACATCTTGCGGGCGTTAGGGGTCTGAGAAACAGGCAATCTTTTCAATGGCGATTATTACGAAATCGAAAACAGAACGGGAAGAGATGCGCGCGGCGGGCGCGCTGGTGGCCGAGATTTTAGCGCTGTTGAGGGATGCGGCGCGACCTGGGGTGACGACGGCAGAGTTGGACGCGCTGGCGGCGAGGGAACTGAAGCGGCATGGGGCGACCTCCAATTTCAAAGGCAATCATGGGGGGCTGTACTTTCCGGGGGTGATCTGCGCGTCGGTGAATGAGGAAGTGGTGCATGGCATTCCTGGCCCGCGCGCCTTGAAGGAAGGCGATATTATCAGCATCGACTTCGGGGCGGTCTTGAACGGCTGGAATGGCGATTCGGCAACGACGGTGCCGGTGGGTAAGGTATCTGCCGAGGCCGAGCGGCTGCTGCGGGTGACGCAGGAGGCGTTGCAGCAAGGTATTGAGCAGGCGCGCCCCGGCAAGCGTGTGCAGGATATTGGGCGAGCGGTGCAGAAGTATGTGGAGGCGCAAGGATTTTCGGTGGTGCGCCAGTATGTGGGGCATGGCATTGGCCGCGAGATGCACGAAGACCCGCAGGTGCCCAATTATGTGGATGAGCATCAGCGCAATCCACAACTGCTTCCCGGCATGGTGCTTGCTATCGAGCCAATGGTGAATGCGGGCCGCGCTGCCACCAGGGTGCTGGGCGATAAGTGGACGGTGGTGACTGCCGATGGCAGCCTTTCCGCGCACTTTGAGCATACGGTGGCGATTACCGATGGCGAACCGGATATTTTGACGGTGGCGCGCCGGTAAGAGGCAGCCGGTTTTCTATGCGGGTGCGAGAGATGATATTCCGCTTTGGAAGACTTGCGGAACGAAAGTCTCTATGCTATAATTTGAAGTTGGCTGCGGCTTTTCGTAGGCCGCTGCTGCGCCTTTAAATGTTGATCCTGTTAGGGAAGAGGTGCTATGCCAAAAAAAGATGTCCTGGAATACGAAGGGGTCATTACAGAAGCACTCCCGAATGCGCAGTTCTGGGTGCAGTTGGACAACGGCCATAAGGTGCTGGCCTATTTGTCGGGCAAGATGCGTACCAATTTCGTGCGCGTGGTGCCGGGTGATAAGGTGAAGGTTGTCCTTTCTGAGTATGATCTGGACCAGGGACGCATCGTCTGGCGCAACAGAGGATAAGAGATAAGAGCAGGCGCGGAGGAAGCGTGCAAAGCCCTGCCTGAGTGTGAGAGGGATGATGAGGCAGGGCGTTTTGTATCCTCATTATGATCCCTCCCGCTTGAGGGCGCCAAAAAACAGGTCTTATTCTCGCTTTTTTGCTCTGGCTTGTTTTCTCTCGTCCTGGCTGGCGAGGCCAGCCAGGGATGGGGCAACGCTTACTTATTGATGGCGCTTGATCTGCTTGTGCCGTGTTGATAGAACGGTAGCGCTCTGGCTGATTATCTGTGCTGCTCCTGATGCGCAGCAGCACATAGGAAGGTTGGAAGATCGATGAAAGTGCGTGCTTCGGTCAAGCCGCGCTGCCCCGACTGCAAGGTGATTCGTCGGCGCCGCGTGGTGATGGTGATTTGTAGCAAGAACCCTAAGCATAAGCAAAAGCAGGGATAAGGCATTTCAGGAACCGCTTGAAGGAGGAGCTCGCGAATGGCCGCTAGCGCCAGAATTGCTGGCGTGGATATTCCACGCGATAAGCGCGTCGAGACAGCGCTGACCTACGTGTATGGCATTGGCCTGACCACCAGCAAACAGGTGCTGGTGCATACCCGCGTGAACCCGGATACCCGTGTCAAGGATTTGACAGAAGAAGAAGTCAACCGCTTGCGCGAATATATCGACCGCAACCTGAAGGTTGAGGGCGATTTGCGGCGCGAGGTGGACCAGAATGTGAGGCGGTTGATCGAGATTGGCAGCTATCGGGGCATGCGCCACCGCCGCAATCTGCCTGTGCGTGGGCAGCGGACGCGCACCAACGCGCGTACCCGCCGAGGCGTGAGGAAGACGGTTGCCGGGCGCAAGAAGGCTACTGCGAAGAAATAATGCTGGGAGGAACCGCCAGGCATGGCTGATACGAAGAAAAAGACTGTCGGGCGTCAGCGCCGTCGCGAGCGTAAGTCGGTCCCGCGCGGGCAGGCGCATATTCAATCAACGTTTAATAATACTCTGGTAACGATTACTGATCCCAATGGAAATGTTCTTTCCTGGGGCAGCGCCGGAATGCACGGCTTTAAGGGTTCGCGCAAGAGCACGCCGTATGCCGCGCAGGTGACGGCGGAGACGGCGGCCCGCAAGGCGATGGAACATGGGCTGCGCCAGATTGAAGTGTATGTCAAAGGGCCAGGGTCTGGCCGCGAGGCGGCGATTCGCTCGCTCCAGACGGCTGGCATTTCGGTGATTTCTATTACTGATGTTACCCCCATTCCGCACAATGGTTGCCGCCCGCCAAAGCGGCGCCGGGTCTAGTGATTTTGTTGGGTCTGGAGAAGGAGTTTCATGGCACGTTATACAGGCCCGGTCTGCAAGTTGTGCAGGCGTGAGGGCATGAAGTTATTTCTGAAGGGCGACCGCTGCCTGAGCAAGAAGTGCGCGATTGAGCGCCGCAATACGCGCCCGGGCCAACATGGCGGTGGGCGCGCGCGCAAGCCGTCGGGCTATGCGCTGCAACTGCGCGAGAAGCAGAAGGTGCGTCGCACGTATGGGATTCTGGAGCGACAGTTCCGGCGTCACTTCCAAACGGCGGCCCGCCAGCCGGGCAAGACCAGTGATAATCTGCTGCAAATGCTTGAGATGCGTCTGGATAATCTGGTCTATCGCATGGGATTTGGCGATTCGCGCCCCCAGGCGCGCCAGCTTGTCTCGCATGGGCATTTTGAGGTGAATGGGCGCAAGACGGACATCCCTTCGTATATTGCCCGCCCGGGGGATGTGATTACGGTGCGTGAACATAGTAAGAATTCCGAATACTTTAAGACGCGGGCGCTGATGCTTGCTCAGAAGGGCGTGCCCAACTGGCTGCGGCTGGACACGGCGGCGTTGTCTGGGCGTGTCATGGCGCTGCCAACGCGCACGGAACTTGAGTTGCCCTTCGACGAGGCGCTGGTGGTCGAGTTCTACCAGCGGTAGAGGAGGTTCCCGTGCTTGATATTGCTCTGCCTCGTATTAAATGTACCGAGTCGTCGGAGAACTATGCCACCTACGACATTGAACCGTTGGAGGCAGGGTACGGCATGACCCTGGGTAACGCGCTGCGCCGCGTGTTGCTCTCTTCACTGCCAGGAGCGGCAGTGACCTCCATCAAAATCGAAGGCGTCCAGCATGAGTTTCAGGATGTGCCGCATGTCAAGGAAGATGTGACGGATATTGTGCTGAATGTCAAGCAGCTACGCCTGCGATCTTTTTCTGATCATCAGGTGATGATGCGGCTGGATGTGTCGGGCGAGCGCGAGATTACGGCGGCGGATATTCTGGCGCCGAGCACGGTGGAGATCGTGAACAAAGACCTGCACATTGCGACGCTGGACAGCCCCGAGGCGCACCTGGATATGGACCTGGTGGTCGAAAGCGGCAAGGGCTACGTTCCGGCGGAGTCGAAGGAAGGCCAGCCCATCGGGATTATTCCGGTGGATGCGATCTTTACGCCGGTGCAAAAAGTGAACTATGCTGTGGAGCATACGCGCGTCGGCCAGATGACGAACTACGATAAGATTGTGCTGCAAGTCTGGACGGATGGGACGATCACGCCGGATGAGGCGGTGCGCCAGGCGTCGAATATTCTGGTGCGGCACTTCAGCCTGATTTCGGAATATCACGCGGTGCTGGCCGAGCCGGATAAGCCGCCGCTGTCGAGCTATCCGATTCCGCCGCAGGTGTACGATACGCCGATTGAGGAACTGGACTTGTCGGTGCGCGCGTATAACTGCCTGAAGCGCAGCAATATTACCAAGGTCGGCCAGGTGCTCTCGATGAACGAAGAGGATTTGCTGGCAGTGCGCAACTTTGGCGAGAAGAGCCTGCAAGAACTGCGCGAGCGGCTGATGCTGAAGCGCTTCCTGCCGAATCCGCGCAAGGTGGGCGGCACGATGACGCTCGATGCGGATGAGGGGGACGAGGATGGCGTCCCCGCAACAAATGGTCTGAAATAAGCTTGCTGCCCTTGGTGCGAGGATGCGCCGAGGGCAGAGCAATATGGGAGGATTGAAGAGATGCGGCATCGCATTGCCGGAAATCGGATCAATATGCCCGAAGCACGCCGCCGGGCTGCGTTCCGCAGCTTGATGGATGGCTTGATTCGCTATGAGCGGATTAAGACGACGGAGGCCAGGGCGCGTGCCATTCGCGGCGAGACGGAGCGCCTGATTACGACGGCTATCAATGGGACACGTGACGCCTGGGGGCATCTGCGCTCGGTGGTGGAAGACGACCACAAGGCCGAGGATGTCTGGCTGCTGGCGCGGCGGGGGTATTTCTCGTTGGATGAGGAAGTGGCGAGCAACGAGGAGCGCGAGGAACAAGGTAAGCTGCCGCTTTCTGTGGAGGGGCGCAAGTTCCGCGAACAGCGTCTGAAGGAGCGCCAGCAGGAATTGCTGAAGATCATTGCAGACCGCGAAGAGGCGCAGACGGCGCTGAACGCAGCCCGCGAGGCGATGGCGATTCAACTGCACGCGCGCCGCCAGATTCTGAAGCAGTTGCCCAACGAGATCGTGGTGAAGAAAATCTTTGATGAGTTGGTGCCGCGCTATATGGACCGTCCGGGCGGCTATACGCGCATTGTGAAGTTGGGTCGCCGCGTGGGCGACGCGGCTGAGATGGCGCAGATCGAGTTTGTCTAGGTGGTGGAGGCTGGGGCTGGGTGCGCTGCTGGACGTGTGCGGCGATGAAACTGGCGTTGCTGGTTGAATACGATGGCACGCGCTATCATGGCTTCCAGCGGCAGTCGCCGGAGCGCGAGCCGTCGGTGCAGGGAGTGTTGGAGGCGGCGGTTGCGCGCATCAGCCAGCAGTCCGTTCCGGTGATTGGCGCGGGCCGCACGGACAGCGGGGTGCATGCCTCCGGGCAGGTGGCGCATGTGCAGGTGGAAAGCCGCCTGACGCCCACTGATTGGCAACGGGCGCTGAACGCAGTATTGCCGGGCGATGTGGCGATTCGCAAGGTCGCGCGGGTGGCGGATGATTTTCACGCGCGGTACAGCGCGCTTTCACGCAGCTATCGCTATAGTGTGCTGCAAGACCGCTGGCCGTCGCCCTTGCGCGAACGGTTTATGTATCGCGTGAGCGAGCCGCTGGATGTGGTGGCGCTTGACGGGGCGTGCGCGACGCTGGTTGGCGAGCATGATTTTCGGGCCTTTGGTCGCAGCCCGCGCGACAGCAAGACAGCCGGGCAGCATTCGACTGTGCGCCTGATGCTGGTGGCAAGTTGCCGGAGCGATGCGGGGTCTGATCTGGTCTTTTTTGATTTTACTGCGAATGGGTTCTTGACCGGGATGGTGCGGCGGCTGGTGGGAACGCTGCTCCTGGTGGGAAGAAGGCAATTAGATGTGGTGGGGTTTGCGCAGATTCTCGAAAGCAAAAATGAGGCGCATCCTGGCGCGTCGGTTCCGGCCTGCGGGTTGTGTCTGACGCGGGTGGACTATCCACCAGAGATGGTGGTCTGGAACGACATGTAACGCTGCCTTGGCGCCAGCCAGCAATTGGCTGGAATCAGGCAAGGATTGGCCCAGCGAGGTTGTGGGCAAACAGAGAACATTTGGAGGCATGGTGTGATGAAAACCTATAGCGCCAAGGCGTCGGAACTGCAACCACGCTGGTATGTGATTGACGCCGAGGGCCAGATTTTAGGTCGGCTGGCAACGCAGATTGCCCAGGTCTTGCGCGGCAAGCACAAGCCAACCTTTACGCCGCACCTGAATTCGGGCGATTTTGTGATTGTGGTGAATGCCAGCAAGATTCAGGTGACCGGCCAGCGGCTCGATCAAAAGATTTATTACCGCCATAGCCAGTATCCGGGCGGCCTGAAGAGTGAGCCGCTGCGGCAGGTGCTGGCGAAGCATCCTGATCGGGTGATTCAACACGCGGTGAAGGGGATGCTGCCGCATAATCGGCTGGGCGATGATATGATGGACCGGCTGAAGGTCTATGGTGGGCCAGATCATCCGCATCAGGCGCAGAAGCCGGTGCCCTGGGGTGAGAAGCCAGAAACGGCAGAAGCGAAGTAAGTCTTTTCTACGGCAAACTATGGGCAGCGCAATCTGCGCTTTGAGGAGGAATAGACGTTGGCTGAGATTCGAGGGTCTTATTACTATGGCACGGGGCGGCGCAAGACGGCGGTGGCGCGCGTGCGGCTGTATCCCGGTGGCGATGGCACCATCGTTGTGAACGGCAAGGATTCCAACCAATATTTTGGGCGCGAGGCGCTGACTTCAACCATTCGCGCGCCGCTGCGCCTGCTGGAAGTGGGCAGCCGATTCAACGCGACGGTGCGCGTGGTTGGCGGGGGCGTCAGCGGCCAGGCGGGAGCTATCCGGCACGGGATCGCGCGAGCGTTGGTGCGCGCCGATGAGGAATGGAAGCCCACGCTGCGCAAGGCCGGGTTTTTGACGCGCGATTCGCGTATGAAGGAACGCAAGAAGTATGGCCTGAAGCGCGCGCGCAAGGCGCCGCAGTACACGAAGCGCTAATCCTGCGGTTTTATTTCAGTGCTGTTGAAACGCAGCCAGAGAGAACGAAGCCAGGGCTTGAGTCCACTGAGATGAGCGGATTCAAGCCCTGGCTTTCCTGCTATTGAGGATTAGTCGCCGTGAGACGCCTGGGCCTCGACTTTGGAGTAGGCCGGGGTGCACCACTCTTCGCGGTATTCGGGGCGGCGGCCACGCACGACATCGAAGTAGATACGCTGGATTTCGGCGCTGACGGGGCCGATTTCGCCGGTGCCGATGGGCCGGTGATCGACCATGGTGACGGGGGCGATCTGCGCGCCGGTGCCGCAGAGGAAGATTTCTTCGGCGCAGTAGAGTTCGGTGCGGTCGATGCTGCGCTCGCGGGTGATGCGCCCAAGTTCGCGCTGGGCCAGCTTCATCACGGTATCGCGGGTGACGCCTAGGAGGATGTTTTCAGAAGGCGGAGGCGTGACCAGTTCGCCGTTGAGGACGAGGAAGATGTTTTCGGCGCTGCCCTCCGAGACGTGCCCATCGGCGGTGAGCATGATGGCTTCATCGAAGCCGTTTTGCAGCGCCTCGGATTTGGCGAAGGCTGAGTTGATGTAGCCGCCGCTAATTTTCGCGCGGGCAGGCACCATATTATCATCGATGCGCCGCCAGGAGGAGACGCCGCAGTGCAGCCCGCGATCAACGT
Organism: Ktedonobacterales bacterium; assembly: GCA_035307385.1. Taxonomy (GTDB): domain Bacteria; phylum Chloroflexota; class Ktedonobacteria; order Ktedonobacterales; family DATBGS01; genus DATBHW01. The sequence goes on from DATGID010000037.1 coordinate 21,384, forward strand.
CGATATACGCGCCCATGGGCACGGAATACATGGTGATGTGATCTTGGAGGCCATGCAGTCGAACGCCAATTACTTCGTCGGCTTTGAAGACGAAGGGCCGCAGATAGACATCTTCGTGCTGGCCGTTGAGGCGCACCAGTTCTGTGCTGATGTCTACTAACTGATCGACGGAATAGGGAAGCTGCATGTTCAAAATGCGGCAGGACCGATGCAGGCGTTCAAAGTGCTCCCGCGCGCGGAAGATGTACACTTGCTGCGTATCGTCGGCCATGTACCCACGAATGCCTTCAAAACACCCGGTGCCGTAAGACAGCCCATGGGTCATGATGCTTACTTTTGCCTCAGAAGCCGGAACAAACTCGCCATTCATGAACACAAATTTTGTATCCATCGCTCTGTTTCACCCAGCGCCGTTGCTGGCCTCCTTTGCGATACTATGTCAGGAAATGTGCTATCTCCTGACGCTCCTAGCATTCCCTCGCCTGAGCCAATGTCCCTTCCCAGGCTGTCAGCAGGATTCCTGCCTGGGAGCGGCCTGGCAAGTACATCATACCATGCCAGGACTGAATTGTACAGCCACCTGAGCAAGCTGCTGCCTGGGTTGCTCCAGATTGGTGGGGCAAGCACAAGGCGCGCCATCAAAAGATGCGCTTACCCAACGCGGAGAGGATAAGCTCTACCGCGAGATTGGCGGTGCGGTTCTCCTGATCGAGAATGGGATTGACTTCGACGATATCCAGCGAACTCAGTTTTCCGGCGTCGGCAATCAGTTCCATGACCAGATGCGCCTCGCGATAGGTGATGCCGCCGCGTACCGGCGTGCCCACTCCGGGGGCTTCGCGCGGGTCCATCGAATCCATGTCAAAACTGACGTGCAGGCCGTTGGTGTCGGTGGTGGCGACTTCCAATGCCCGCGCGATGGTTTCAGGCAGGCCCAGATGGTCGATCTCTTTCATGGTGAAGACGTGGACATGCTGTTCGTGCAACAGGTCGCGCTCACCCGGGTCGAGATCACGCGCGGCAACGATGGCGATGTGCGCTGGCGAGATTTTGGGATGAAAGCCCCCAACGTTGACCAGTCGCTCATCGCCAAAGCCTGCCAGTGCTGCAAGGGGCATGCCGTGAATATTGCCTGAGGGAGTGGTTTTGTCAGTATTAAAATCGGCGTGGGCGTCGATCCAGATGACCCCGACGCTGCCATGCGCTTTGACCGCGCCGGTGATGGAGCCAAGGGCGATGCTGTGATCGCCGCCAATGACGAGCGGGATATCTTCAGGGCCAGAAGAGCGCTCCACGACGGTGGCGAGATGTTCGCAGGCCGCCAGAATAGGCTCCAGGTATTTGAGATGGGGATGCTCGATGGGGAACATTTCTTGTGGCGGGGCAGCGATGTTGCCCTCATCGATGACGTTGAAGCCAAGCTGGCCCAGCCGTTCGCCGAGTCCCGCGTAGCGAATGGCGCTTGGTCCCATGTCGACGCCGCGCCGCCCCGCGCCCAGGTCGATGGGCGCGCCAATGATATGAATATTCATAGAGCTTGCCTCGTTTCCGCCGTTCTCCGTTGAACGGTGAGATGTCTGGCGGCATTATATGTTGCCTGGCTCCGGCTGTCCAGCAGGCGCATCAGCGGCGCTTCAGGCCGTTCGCTGTGCTTGACACCCTGCGCCGCGCCGCATATAGTACCTGGTACCATCCTGCTGTCTCTGGCTGAAATCTTGGATGGCGTTTGAAGGTACCATGCGACGGTTGATACTGCTTTTCCTGGGCGTTTTGCTGCTGGTGACCGGCTGCAATCAGCCCGCGCCGACCCAGCACCGGCAACAGATACTGGTGTGGCCGAATGTTGGGGTGACTGATCTGCCTCAGCTTGACCCCGCGCTCGCCAACGATGGGAACTCGGCGCAGGCGGTGGAGTTGATTTTCAGCGGGCTGGTGAAGTTGAATCAGCAGTTACAGATTGTGCCCGATGCCGCGTCTTCCTGGCAAGTTTCTCCCGATGGTAAGACCTATACCTTCACTCTGGCTGACCAACTGCGCTTTGGCAATGGTGCGCCGGTGGCCAGCCAGGATGTCGTTTATTCTTTGAACCGCTCGTTACGACTGAACACTGCGGCCAGGCAGCAAGGTGAGGATGGCGGCCTCTTTTATCTGGGGCATATTGTGGGGGCAGCAGATGTGGCGACCGGACGAGCGAACAGCGCCAGCGGCCTCAAAGCTTTGAATGCGCAGACGGTGCAAATCCAGTTGGATGCGCCTATCGCGTATTTTCTGGCTGATCTGGCTGCGCCGCAGACGTTTATCGTGCCGCAGGCGCTGATCAAGCAGTATGGCGAGCAGAAATGGGTGGGACACGCGCTGGGCACGGGGCCATTTGTGTTGGGCCACTGGACACATGGTGTGCGTATGACGTTTGTGCCCAATGCCTATTACAATGGGCCGAAGCCTGTTATCGATCAAATAGATATGCCCTTTGCGCAAGACCCGCATGCCGCGTTACTGGCCTATCGCGCGGGGCAGTATGATCTCACCTGGGATATTGCCGCGCCAGACTACTCAGAGGCGCGCACCGAGAAGAACTATCACGAGACTGACCAGGTAGCAACCGATGCTTTGGTGCCGAATACCACGATGGCGCCCTTTAGCCATCCGGAGGTGCGCCAGGCGTTTGCCGAGGCGTTGAACGTGCAGGTATTGGCCCATCAAGTGATGGGCGACAGCGTGGCGGCTTCGACAACGATTGTGCCCTCGAACATGCCAGGCTACGCGTCTTCGCCTGTCAAGGGATTGGGAATGAACGCGCAGCAAGCGCAAACGCTGTTGCAGTTGGTCTATCCAGATGTAAAGACGCTGCCACCCGTGACGCTGACCTATCCGACGGATGGGCTGCCGCAGGCCGAGGCTCAGGCGATGCAGGCGATGTGGCAGCGCACGCTGGGGGTGAGCGTGAATCTGGCTCCTGTGGAACCCTCTACCTATGAGCGCGAGTTTGATGCGGGCCAGGTGCAGCTTGGGGTGGTGAACTGGACGCCGGAGATTGTTGATCCCTGGAATCTGTTGAGTTTGAACCTGCATACCGGCGCACCTGATAACGTTGGCGTCTGGACGAATAAGCAGTTTGATCAATTGGTCGATCAGGCTGATCTGCTGTTCAATGATGCTGCGCAGCGGGTGGTGCTCTATCAGCAGGCGGAGCAGCTAGCGCTGAGCGATGGCGCGTGGATTCCGCTCGACCACCCCAAATACACCGCGTTTGTTGCTGCATATGTGCATGGATTGGTCGTGACGCCGCTGGGGTTGATGGCCCCTGACTGGTCGAAGGTGACGGTAGGCGCGCATTAGCATGATGATTAGTTGAACGGTTCCAGGTAGGGGCGTTCGGCTTCCCAGAGTTCATCGAAGAGCGCGCTGAGTTCGGCGGGTGAGGCAACCGCCGCGCTGAGCGGGTCGAGCAGCAGAGCGGCACGGGCGGCTTCTCTATCGCGCGTCTTCAGCGCTTCGACCATCAGCGTGTGCACCGCCATGTGGCTGCGGTTGAGCGCGGCCAGCGGCTCGGGCAGCGGGCCAAAATGGGTGGGTTGGATGCCGTTCTGGTCGACCAGGCAGGCGACTTCGACGCAGCCATCGGGCAGGTTATCGATCAGGCCAGTGTTGCGCACGTTGCCGTAGATGATGGTCGGGCGGTGGAGGGTGACCGCTTCGATGACGGAGGAGCCATATTCGGCGCTGCGGTAATAGGGCAAGTCTTGTTCGCCCGCGAGCATGGAGCGCAGGCTGGCGTCGTTTTCTTCGCGCCAGCGCGGCCAGTTGTTGGCGTAGAACCCCGATTCCCCGAGATATCCGGCGCGGCAGTAGCGCTCGATGAGGTCTGGGCGTTTGCGGAAGTAGGGCACGTATTCGGAGAAATGCCCGCTGCTTTCGGTGACGAACGCGCCGAAGTGCTTGACCATTTCAAAGCGTACCGGGTCGCGCTCGTAGAGGTCCGGGTCGGCAATGCGTTCCAGCAGGCGTGGATATTGGTCCTGGCCGTGGTGGTGCAGGAGGGTAAACCAGGCATTATGATTGAGGCCAGCGCAGCGCCACTCTAATTCGGCATAGGGCACGCCCAGATAGTCGGCAAGCTGGCGCGAACTGTGCTGGACGCTGTGGCAGAGGCCAATTGTTTGCATGGTGGTCTGCGTGAGGGCGGCCAGCGTGAGGATGGACATGGGGTTGGTGTAGTTGAGCACCAGCGCAGAGGGGCAAATGTGCTCGGCATCGCGTAGGATGTCGAGCCAGGCGGGACCGGTGCGCAGCGCCTTGAAGATGCCGCCAGGGCCGATGGTGTCGCCAATGCACTGATCGATGCCGTAACGTTTAGGGATATCGTAGTCGTGGCGCACGTTGGCAAGGCCGCCGACTTCGATGGTGTTGATGAGGAAATCGGTGCCAGGCAGTACCTCCAGGCGCTGGGTGGAAGCAACCACCTGCCAGGCTTTGCCGCTTTTCTGAGTAAGGCGCTCGGCAATTTGCCTGGTCAGGTCCAGCCGGATGGGGTCAATATCGACCAGGGCGAAGACGCCGGTGTCCAGGCCCTCGATGTGCAGGATGTCGGTGATAAGCTGGCGCGCGAAGACGCCGCTGCCCGCGCCGATGAAGATGATTTTTGGCGCTGCCATCTGTGCTTCCCTCGTCTTGGTGAGCGCTGCCGCTGCGCGCTGCTCTGATTACCTGGATACTGGTTCGGCGGAGGAGCGATAGGTCCCAAACGGCAGTATAGCATAGGCTTCCTGGCGCTGGAGCACATCCACGACGGCTCTGGCGGTGTCGAGCGAGGTAAAGCAGGGTATCTGGTTTTCGGCGGCGGCGCGGCGAATCTCGAAACCATCCTGAATTTCGCGCCCTTCGCGGATGCGGCTGGGTCCGCCGCTGAGCGTGTTCATCACGACGTTGACCTGGCGCTGGACGATCAATGTTGGGATGCTGGTATCGCCTTCGCTGATTTTGCCCACGACCTCGGCCTGTAAGCCATGCTGCTTGAGAAATTGAGCGGTTCCGGCGGTGGCGTAGAGGGAGTAGCCGCATGTGGCGAGTCCCTGCACGATGGGCAGCGCTTCGGCTTTGTCGCGGTCAGCGATGGAGATGAGCGCGGCTCCGGTTTCTGGCAAACGCGCGCCCGCGGCGATCAAGGCTTTGGTGAGGGCAGCATGATAGGTGTAGTCGATGCCCATGACCTCGCCGGTAGATTTCATCTCCGGCCCCAACGCGGTTTCGGCTCCGGGCAGTTTGCCCATAGAGAAGACGGGCGCTTTGATGGCGACCAGAGGCTGATTGGGATGCAGCCCGCCACCATAGCCTTCCTGCTGTAAGCTGCTGCCAAGCATGATTCTGGTCGCCAGGGTGACCATGGGCACACCGGTTGCTTTGCTGAGAAATGGGACGGTGCGTGAACTGCGCGGATTGACCTCCAGCACGAAGACGTTGGGGGCCGATTGTGCGGAGGAGTGATTATCCTCGTTGCCGGATAGTTCGGTGATGACGAACTGGGCGTTCATCAGGCCGCGAATGTTGAGGGCCAGGGCGATATGTGTCGTATAGTCAACAATGGTGGCGATTTCTGCATCGGAGAGACGCCGGGCAGGATAGACGGCGATGCTGTCGCCGGAATGGACTCCGGCGCGCTCGATGTGCTCCATGATGCCAGGAATGAAAACCTCGGTGCCGTCGCAGATGGCATCGACCTCGACTTCTTTGCCCTTCAAATAGCGGTCAATGAGGATGGGGCGTTCGCCGTAGTGGGCCACGGCCTGAGAGACGTAGCGCTCCAATTCGGCGGCTGTGTAGACGATTTCCATCGCGCGCCCGCCCAGGACATAAGAGGGCCGGACGACGACGGGGTAGCCGATGCGCTCCGCTGCTGTCATGGCGTCTGCTTTGGTGGTGACGGCGCTGCCCTGCGGGCGCGGGATGCGCAGGTGCTCCAACAGGTCATCGAAGCGGCGTCGATCTTCGGCAAGGTCGATGGCCTCCACCGACGTGCCCAGAATATCAATCTGCTGGCGCGCCAGCGGTGCAGCCAGGTTGATGGCGGTTTGCCCGCCAAATTGGGCAATCGTGCCGGGCTGGCCCTCGTTTTCCAGGACGGCGAGCACGCTCTCTTCATCCAGCGGCTCGAAGTAGAGGCGGTCGGAAAGGTCAAAGTCGGTGCTGACCGTTTCGGGGTTGCTATTGACGAGGATGCTCTGGATGCCGGTTTCGTGCAGGGTGGTGGCCGAGCGCACGCTGCAATAGTCAAACTCGATGCCCTGGCCGATGCGGATGGGGCCGGAACCCAGCACCAGCGCGCTTTGGCTGCCCAGCGGCGCGGCCTCGTTTTCTTGCTCGTAGGTGCTGTAGAAGTAGGGCGTCTGGGCTTCAAACTCTGCGGCGCAGGTGTCCACCATTTTGAAAACCGGACGAATGCCCCACTTCTGGCGGAGACTGCGCATGGCATCGGCGGATGTGCCCGCGCAGGAGGCGATTTGCTTATCGCTGAAGCCCAGGCGTTTGGCGGCGCGCAGTAATCCTTCTGATACTGCTTCGGTTTTGAGGCGTGTTTCCATCAGCACCAGATTGCGCAGCTTGTAGAGGAAAAAGATGTCGATGCCGGTTTCTTCCTGAAGCTTCTGGAGCATGGCGTCGGATGGATCGCGCCGGAGCAGGTTGATGATTTGCCAGAGCCGTGTGTCGGTTGGCGCGAGCGTATGGGTGAAGTCGCACTCGGCCTGGTCAACGCCCGACTGTTCCCAGAAGCTGGAACTGCCAAGTTCCAGTGAGCGGATGGCTTTCTGAAGGGCTGCCTCGAAGCAGCGATCAATCGCCATGACTTCGCCGGTGGCTTTCATCTGCGTGCCCAGACGGCGCTCGGCGGCGGGGAACTTGTCGAACGGCCAGCGCGGAATCTTCACGACGACGTAATCGAGCGCTGGCTCGAAGGCCGCTGAGGTCTGGCCGGTGATGGGATTAGGAATCTCTTCGAGCCGCCGCCCGATGGCAATCTTGGTGGCGACGCGGGCGATGGGGTAGCCGGTGGCTTTGGAGGCCAGCGCCGAGGAGCGGCTGACGCGCGGGTTGACCTCGATGACATGATACTGCGCGGAAAGCGGGTCGAGCGCGAACTGGACGTTGCAGCCGCCTTCGATGCCGAGCGAGCGAATAATATGGATGGCGGCGTCGCGCAGCATTTGATAGTCTTTGTCGGAAAGCGTCTGGCTGGGCGCGACTACGATGCTGTCGCCGGTATGGATGCCCATCGGGTCGATGTTTTCCATGTTGCAGACGACAATGCAGGTGTCGGCGCTGTCGCGGATGACCTCGTATTCCAGTTCTTTCCAGCCCTTGAGATACTGCTCGATCAAGACCTGATGGATGGGGCTGGCGGCAAGTCCGCCGCTGACCACGCGCTCTAGCTCGGCGGGCGTGAAGGCGATGCCGCCGCCGGTGCCGCCGAGGGTAAAGGCGGGGCGAATGACGACCGGATAGCCGTTACTTTCGGCAAAGGCGCGGGCGTCGGCCAGGGTGGTCACGGTCAGGCTGGGCGGCACCGGCTCGCCGATGCGCTGAAGCAGGCGCTTGAACTCTTCGCGGTCTTCGGCCTGGCGAATGGTCTCCAGTTGCGTGCCCAGCAGCCTGACGTTGTGGCGCTCCAGCACTCCGGCATCGGCCAGGGCAATCGCCAGGTTCAGGCCAGTTTGTCCGCCCAGGGTTGCCAGCAGGCCGTCCGGGCGCTCGCGGGCGATGATGCGCTCCAGCGCTTCGACGGTGAGCGGTTCGATATAGGTGATGTCGGCGACGCCTTCGTCGGTCATGATGGTCGCCGGATTGGAGTTGACGAGCACCGAGGTGATGCCCTCTTCGCGCAGGGCGCGGCATGCCTGGGTGCCCGCGTAGTCGAATTCAGCGGCCTGGCCGATGATGATCGGACCGGAACCGATGACCAGCACTTTCTTGATGTCGGGAAGCCGCGTCATGCTGCACCTGCCAGCTTCCGCTCGGTGATGAGGCTGGCGAAGTGCTCGAAGAGATAGCGGTTGTCGTGCGGGCCAGGTGACGCCTCGGGGTGGTATTGCACGGAGAAGACCGGCAGCGTCTCGTGGGCCAGTCCTTCGACTGAGTCATCCGATAGGTTGAGGTGGCTGACGTAAAAGCCGCTTTCCGGCGGGAGCGAGGCGGCCTCGACCTGGAAGTTGTGATTCTGCGAGGTGATGGTGACGCGGCCTGTGCGCACCTCGCGCACGGGGTGGTTCGCGCCGTGATGGCCGAAGGGCAGGCGGCTGGTGCGCGCGCCGACGGCGAGGCCCAGCACCTGATGCCCCAGGCAGATGCCCATGAGCGGGATGCTAGTTTTGAGCAGCGTGCGGCAGACCTCGATGAGCGAGGCCACGGTTTCGGGATCGCCGGGTCCGTTCGCCAGCAGGACACCATTCGGCTGGAGTGTCAGCAGTTCGCTGGTGGTGATATGCGCGGGAGCCAGGATGGTTTCCAGTCCACAGGTGCTCAGGCAGCGTGCGATTTGTTCTTTGTAGCCGGTGTCGATGAGCACGACGCGCTTATTGCCGCTGCTGGATTGGCTAGCCGAGGCGGCGTAGAGCGGGCTGCTGGCAGCCAGCGCAGGACGCCAGGGGCGGATGTCGTCGAGCGTGACCTCTTCAACGACATCGAGGTCCGAGACGGTTTTGACGCTCCGGGCGGCGGCGAGGAGTTCTTGCAGCGCGGGTTTCTGGCCCGGCTGATAGGCGCGCAGGACGCCGCGCAAAGTGCCAGCGGAGCGCAGGCGGCGGGTGAGGGCGCGGGTATCGATGCCCTGAAGGCCAGGGATTCCTGCCCGCGCCAGATAGGCGCCCAGCGATTCGCGCCCGCGCCAGTGATGATACTCGTCGCTGCATTCGCGCACGATGAGCGCAGAAAGCCAGGGACGGCGCGATTCAACATCTTCTGGGTTGACGCCATAGTTGCCGATCAGCGGATAGGTGAGCACAACCATCTGGCCGCGATAGGAGGGGTCGGTGCAAATCTCCTGATAGCCGGTCATGCCTGTGGCAAAGACAACCTCGCCTTTGCGTTCGTTCGAGAGGAGCGGTTCAAGCGCGCCAAACGCTTGCCCCTCGTAGGATGAGCCATCCTCCAGTACCAGCACTGCCTGTGTTTCCATGCGCATCAAGTTCTTTCTATCTCTACTCACCGCCCGCCTGCAATCAACAACAGTGCTAGCGAGTGGTGGCTAACGCCTGATCGACCACCCCTGCCTCATAGACCATCCTGCCGCCCAGGATGGTGTAGCGCACCCGGCCCTTGAGGGTCAGCCCGGCCAGCGGCGTGTTCTTGCCCTTGGAAGCGAAGCGCGCCGGATTGACGCTCCAGCGCTCGTGTGGGTCGAAGATAGTAATGTCGGCGGCAGCCCCTGGGCGCAGCGTGCCTGCCGAAAGCGAGAAAGCTTGCGCGGGGCGCACGGTGAGCGCCGCTACCAGGGTTGCCAGCGGCACTTTCCCGGCGTGGACGAGCGCCAGCAGCGCGCCCAGGGCCGTTTCCAGGCCGGAGATACCGAAAGCCGCTTCGTCATATTCGCAGGCTTTGTCGACGACGGTATGGGGCGCGTGGTCGGTGGCGATGGCATCGATGGTGCCATCGAGCAGCCCCTCGATTAAGGCATCAGCGTCGGCCTGCGTGCGCAGTGGCGGATTGACTTTGGTCGCTGTGTCATAAGGATGCCCCTGGGTTGGAGCATCCTGGCCGAGCAGGCCCGCGCGTTGACCTGCTACCCAGGCGTCAGTCAGCAGCAGGTGATGCGGCGTGACCTCCGCAGTGATAGGCAGCCCCTCGGTCTTGGCGCGCCGAATGAGTTCAACCGAACCGGCGGTGCTGATATGCGCGGCATGGTAGCGCCCGCCGGTGAGGCGCACCAGCAACAGATCGCGGGCCAGCATGATCTCTTCTGCCGCGGCGGGCCAGCCCTTCAGGCCAAGCCTGGTGGCTATCGCGCCTTCGTTCATCACGCCGCCAGCCGCCAGCCCTTCGTCTTCGCAGTGCTCGACGATGGGCCGGTCCAGCATAGTGGCATATTCGAGGGCCGAGCGCATCAGTTTGCTGTTGCTGACCGGGCGGCCATCGTCGGAAAAGGCGACTGCGCCCGCTTCGGCGAGTTCGGCCATTTCGCTGAGTTCCGCGCCTTTTTCGCCTTTGCTGATGGCGGCAATGGGTCGCACCCGCGCCGAAACGTTGCTGGCCGCGCGGGCGACAAATTCGAGCGTGGCCTGCGAATCGAGCACCGGTTTGGTGTTGGGCATGCAGCAAATGGTGGTGAAGCCGCCGCGCGCGGCTGCCTCTGCGCCGGTCTGGATGGTTTCTTTGTCCTCGAAGCCTGGCTCGCGCAGATGCACATGCAGGTCTACCAAGCCGGGGGCAACGATCAACCCTGGCGGAAGATCGATAGGTTGCAGCCCATGGCCGCTTTGTATCACCTTGCCGATGTGTGGTTGGACTTCACTGGTTGGTCCGACAGCGATGATCTGTCCATCGGCGATGAGCAGGTCGCCAGGTCCATCCAGATTTTGCGAGGGATCGATAATCCGCTCGCCGCGCAGCAGCAAGGCGTTGGTGTGTTCCCGCTCGTTCATTGATGTGTCCATGGCCGCCTCTTATGTTTCTTCTTTATTCTTCGTACACTTCATCAAGGTGTTCTCCTCCAGCGCTTGTCTTACACACGCTGCCGTGCCTGGGAGAGCGCGTAGAGCACGGCCATACGCACCGCCAGGCCATTGGTGACCTGTTCTTCGATGACAGAGGCGTCGCTGTAGGCGACATCGTGCGCAATCTCTACGCCTTCGTTCATCGGCCCAGGGTGCATAACCAGCGCGTCCGGTTTCGCTGCTGCCAGCCGCTGCGTGGTCAGGCCAAAGCGCGCAATGTATTCGCGCAGGGAGGGCAGCAGCCCGGCATCCTGGCGCTCTTTCTGGAGGCGCAGGGCCATGACCACATCAGCGCCCTCCAGCGCGCGCTCGATTTGATATTCGACGCGCAGGCGTCGGCATGTAGTTTGATCTGATGAGGCCAGGCTTGTCAGGATATTGGGAGGCATCAGCGTCGGCGGGCCGCACAGCACAACTTCAGCGCCCAGCGTGGTCAGCGACCAGATATTGGAGCGTGCGACGCGGCTGTGCAGGATGTCGCCCAGGATGACGACCTTGCGACCCGACACCGACCCTAGATGCTCTTCCATGGTGAAGAGGTCAAGCAGCGCCTGCGTGGGGTGGGCGTGCCAGCCGTCGCCTGCATTGATGACGGAGCCGCGAATCTGCTGCGCCACCAGGTAAGGTGCGCCGGATTGGCTGTGACGCATAATCACGAAATCTGCGCCCAGGGCTTGAAGGGTGCGCACGGTGTCGATCAAGGATTCGCCTTTGGCAACGCTGCTGCCGGAGGCAGTGACGTTGACGACATCGGCGGAGAGGTTTTTGGCGGCAAGCTCGAAGGAGATGCGGGTGCGCGTGCTGTTTTCGTAGAAGAGATTGACGACGGTGCTGCCCTGGAGCGCCGGAACCTTGCGCACTGGCCGCGCCAGCACTGCTTTCATGGCCTGGGTTGTCTGGAGCAGCAGGCGCAGCTCGTCGGCGCTGAAGTCGTCCAGATCGAGCAGGTGGCGTCGCTGAAAGATGGATTGAATCTGCTCGCGATCTGGCATGGCCGTCTGCTGCGCATGAGCAGCGGGATAAGACGGTCTTGGTTCTTGATTTTGTTCGACCGGGCTAGTATAGACAGGTGCTTGCTCCATTGGTTGCTCCTTATCAATAGTCATTCTTTGTTTCGGCTTGCCGGTGCTGAAAGAGATGCTCATGGCTGGTGGCTCAGCAGCACTGCGTCGAAGCCATCGGATTCAGCCAGACGGACCAGAATGCTTTCTTCACGGGCCGTTGGGACGTTTTTGCCGACGTAATCGGCGCGGATAGGTAGTTCGCGATGTCCACGGTCAATTAAGACGGCCAACTGCACTTTATGCGGGCGGCCATGATCGAGCAGGGCATCCAGCGCGGCGCGGGCGGTGCGTCCGGTGTAAAGAACGTCATCGACCAGCACCACAATGCGATCATTGATGTCGGTAGGGAGTTCGGTTGGACGCACCTTGAGCTGCGCGCCGCGCGAACGCAGGTCGTCGCGGTAGAGAGTGGCGTCAAGCTGGCCGACGGGCACGCTGAGATGTTCCAGCGCGCTGATTTTGGCGGCCAGGCGTTGGGCCAGCGGCACGCCGCGCGAACGGATGCCTACCAACACCAGGTCGGCGGCGCCAGCGTTGCGTTCAAGAATTTCGTGGGCCATGCGCGAAATCGCCCGACGCATCTCGTCTTCGTTCAGGATGCTTTTGGCTTCTTCATCGTGGTCAGGGGCCTGGCTCATTCCTCGGCGCTCCTTCGCGGCTTCAGGTGTGCCGCCGCTTCGCTCTGACATAGAGCATAAAAAAAGACCCTTACACCCACCGCTTCGTGGGCGCAAAGGCCAGGGACACATGGTCCGGGGCATATTGCGTTGCGCGGCCAACTGGGCCGCTTGCAGGCAGCATTCATCGCGAACTCCTTGCCAGCCTCACAGGGCTGGATTTAAAGGATTTCCTAACGGAAAAGTATAACATCCCTTCTGGCAAGTTGCAAGCTCTGGCGTAGACCAGCCTTTGCTCTGGACATCAAGCCAGGTGCCTTCAGGGAAGAGGAGCAGCGAGAGACTGACTAGATGTCCCTGGGGCGCGAGGGAATGCGGCTGCCGATGCCCGGCAGTTCCATCTTATGGTTTGGCCCGGAAGCTTTGGAGGGATTGATGGGCAGCGAGACGGTGAAGGTGCTGCCTTCGCCGGGGGTGCTTTCAACGCTGATGCTGCCATGATGTCGCTCGACAATGGTTTTGACGATTGCCAGGCCAAGGCCCTGGCCCCCGCGCGAACCCTGGCCGCGCGCCACTTGATAGAAGCGCTCGAAGATGCGCGGCAGATGTTCCGGGGAGATGCCGCGTCCTGTGTCGCGTATCGCCAGTTCGATCTGGTTATGGCGGACGTCGCCGCTGAGGGTGACCTGCCCGCCTTCCGGTGTAAACTTGATGGCGTTGGTCAGCAGGTTGCGCACGACCTGTTTGAGCCGTCCTTCGTCGCCTGGGAATGGTGGCAGATCAGGCGCAAGATGCACCACCAGATTGACTTTGGCATCGGCAGCCAACAATTCGATTTCCTCCATCGCGCCTTTGATGATGGCGTTCAGATGGGCCTGGCCGATGTTCAGGCGGAATTGTCCGGCGTCGGCCCGCGAAATCAGCAGCAAGTCATCCACAAGATCGGTCAGGTGCTCGCTGCTCGACCGGGCGCGGCGCACAAACTCGTGCAGGCGCTCGTTGAGTTCACCGGCCACGCCCTCCAACGCCAGATCAAGATAGCCATTGATCGCGTTGAGAGGGGTGCGCAGTTCGTGCGTGACCATCGAGATGAAGTTGGCTTTCATGCGATCCATCTCGCGTTGGGGTGTGGTGTCGCGAGCGATGACCAGGGCTTGATAGCCGCGATCAGCCAGCACAGGGGTGATGCTCAAGGCGACCTGGCGACGCTGCAACTGCGGATGTTGTCCTCTAGTCGGGTGGGTGTTGCCTGGCGGCGTGAATTCGATCTCGGCCATAGGCACGACCCGATGATATTGCAGGGCGGCCAGCACCATGCAGCCCTCGCGGCAAAGGGTGTGGCCGTTGGGATTGCTGCAATGCAGCAGTTCGCGGCAGAGCAGGTTCTCGCGGCGGGGATGGCGCTGGATAGCGTAAAACGCCTGATTGGCTTCAACGATGCGCTGATTTTGATCGATAAGGGCGATGCCATCTGAACTGCTGGCGAAGATGGCGGCGAGCCGTTCTTGTTCCGCCTTCACGGCTTGATAGAGTCCGGCGTTTTCCAGTGCGGTGGCGACGATGTTGCTCAGGTTGAGCATGGCGCGTAGATCGCCGGAATCAAAGGGATAGGGACGCGCCAGGGTGACGACACCGCGCAGGCGCTCTTTCGACATCAGCGGCACGGAGAGCAAGGCCAGATCATCACCGGCCAGAAAGGCTTCGGTCACCTGGCCTACGCCGCTGTGTTCGCCGGGCGCATGCAGCAGCGGGCGGCGCTTCTGGGCAACCCAGGCAGCGATGGACTGGCTATCGCTTACATGAATGCGCACATCCGAGAGGCGCGCGCTGCGCAGCCCCATGCCAGCAACGATGCGCAGTTCCTGTTCGCCTTCGTCATAGCCAAAGATCATGGCATCGTCGCAGCGCACCAGACGGCGAATGCCAGCGACGATGGCGCGAAAAATCTGGCGCGCATCCAGGGTGCTGGTCATGGCGCGCGAGACATCTAGCAATGCCGCTAGCTGGCCGGTCTGCTGGAGGGCTTCGGCCATCTGGCGCACTTTGGAGATGGCAAAAACGGCCTGCTCGGCGAACATCTGAAGGATTTTCAGGCTCTGGTCGTTGAAAGCATTCAGTTCTGAGCTAGAGGCGGTGATGGTGCCAAGCAACTGCTGCCCCGACATCAGCGGGGCGCAGATCATGGAACCAATGGAATAGGGGCCGAGCGCCTTAAAACGCGAGTCGATGGAGACATCATCGATGATGGCGGGGGAGAGATTGGCGGCGACCCACCCGGCGACCCCTTCATTGAGATGGAAGCGCGCGCGCCGCTGGCCTTTGGGTGGGGCTTGTACTGAGACGATGGTGACCAGGGTGCTATTGGTGGGTTCCATCATCGCCAGCGAGCAGTTCCGCACCTTGAGCAGTTCTGCTGCATTGGCGACGACGCGGTTGAGGGCGTCGGCCAGGTCATCGGCCATACTGGGACCGCTGCTGGTCTGGATTGGATGGGAGATGCCGTTTTCGCTGCTTTTACTCGTCTCCCGTGCATTTCCTTCATCTGTCGCCGGTTTTGGAAGGCCCATGCCTCTTCTCCCTGCTATCGGGCGCCAGTTTGAGAGGTTCTGGTTAAGAGTACCATCCTCACGCTCGTGACCTGATTTGTATGGAATTTCGCGCCTAGTATAACATGGGCGCGCAGCCTCGTCAAAACCCCCTCTGGTTTTCACCACGCATGGGGCGTTTCTGCGGTTGCTGGGGCCGTGGCTATTGCGCCTGCCGCATGTTCTATGATATACTCTCTTGGCGCGCGGGGCAGATTGAGAGAAGCAAAAAGCACCTCACAGGAATGAGTAGTCGCACAGGCGCACCTGATGGCAGGCGCCCCGCTGGGAGAAATGTTGTGAAGAAATATAAGTTGAAAACGCATAAGGGCACCGCCAAGCGCATTAAGTTTACCGGCTCTGGCCTGGCGCTGCGCGAGAACGCTGCCCGCACGAAGTATCGCCGCAAGAAGCGCGGCGAGATTGTGCGTGGGCTGAAGCGCCAGACGCGCGTGGCTGCGGGTGATGTGGGCAATGTACGTCGCCTTCTTCCCTATGGGTAGGCGTTGCCCCACTGTGATTATGTAAAAGAAAAGCGAGGCAACCGATGCCCAGAGTAAAACGGGGCGTTCCCGCCCATAAAAAGCACAAGAAAGTGCTTGAATTGACCGAAGGCCATCGTGGCGCAAAACGTTTGCTCTTCCGCCCGGCAAACGAGTCCATGATGAAGTCCCTGGCGTATGCCTTTCGGGACCGCCGCGCGCGCAAGCGCGATATGCGCCGCCTGTGGATTACGCGCATCAATGCGGCGGCTCGCTTGCACAATGTCAGCTATAGCAAGTTGATGCAGGGTTTGCACGCCGCCAATATCGAGATTGACCGCAAGGTGTTGGCCGATATGGCTGTGCGCGATGAAGCGGTCTTTGCCGAGATTGTCTCGCGCGCTTCGGCGGCGCTGGAGGCCAGGGCGTAGCCGGGCAATCTGGCTGCGTTTTGGTCTGGCGCTATGATTACCAGCCCTTCCAATCCCAAAGTGGCGCTGCTTCGCTCGTTACAGACCCCCAAAGGGCGAGCCGAGGCAGGCGCTTTTCTTGTGGAAGGGCCACATGTTGTGGGCGCGGCACTAGCAGCTGGCATATCCCCTTTTCTGCTGCTCTATGACGCTGACGCTCTGGAGCGCACCGAAGAGGGCCGCGCGCTGCGCGATGTCTTTACCCAGGCGGGCGATACCGGCGAGATCGAGGTGCTAGAAGCCAACGCTCGTGCCCTGGCGCACGCCTGCGATACGCAGACGCCGCAGGGCGTGGCTGGCGCGGTGGCATTGGGGGATGTTGCGCCTGAACGGCTGCGCGTGCGGCGGCGTGGGCGCTTTCGCCCGCTGCTGGTGGTGCTGGATGCGCTGAGTGACCCCGGCAACCTGGGCACGATTCTGCGTTCGGCGCTGGCGGCTGATGTGGATGAGGTCTTGCTGACACGTCGCTGTGTCGATCCCTATAACCCCAAGGTGGTGCGCGCGGCCAGTGGCGCGCATTTTCATTTGCCTATCGCTGTGCAGCAAAGCTGGGAACAGATTGCCCAACGGCTGGCTGGCGCGCCAAAGACGGCGCAGATTGTGTTGGCCGAAGCCAGCGCAGAGCGTCCCTATTATGAGATCGACCTGACGCAGCGCACCGCGCTGATCATCGGGAACGAAGCGCATGGGCCATCGGCTGAGGCGCGGCGGCTGGCAACGGAGCGTGTGAGCATCCCGATGTGGAATGGCGTGGAATCGCTGAACGCTGCTATTGCTGCTAGCCTTTTCCTCTTCGAGGCGGCTCGCCAGCAGCGCAGCGTGTAGCTTTTGCAGAAACGATACGCTGCGATGGACCGGATAGAAATACCCCTTGGCGCTCACATAACAGCCGAAACGCTGCCAGCGTCTATTGAAGCGTGCATGGTCAGCTCTGGCTTGAAGATGCGGATGCGTGGGACGCTGCACACGTATCCTGGTTCGCTGCACTGGCATTTTGAGAAACCCGGCGAGCGCGGCACACTTGAAGTGACGCTCTGGCCTGCCAGGCAAAGGCTCTGGCTTTCGGTGCAGGCTGGTCGGCGCGCCAGATGGATTGAGGATGCCTTGCCCCACATCAAAGCGCAATTGGAGCAGATTGCTGCTCATGAATAATGCTTCGTCATGAATAATTCTTTGTAACGTAGAGGAGTGTGCCATGCACCTGCGATTGGCCGTGATTGGCTTTGGCAATGTGGGCCGCAACTTTGCCGGTCTGCTGCAAGAGAAGGCGGATGAACTAGCCAGCCGCTATGATCTGACCTGCGCGATTACCGGCGTTGCCACGCGCAGGCGGGGTGGTTTTATCGCGGCGGAGGGGGAGGCGCTGAACCTGAGCGAAGCCGGGCTGCCCGCCGATGGGATGCCGCCCGGCGCGGCACAGCACGTGCCGGATACGCTGGCGTTTCTGCGCGCCTGCCCGGCGGATGTGGTAATCGAAATCTCGACGCTTTCGCCGCTGGACGGCCAGCCAGCCACCGACCATATTCGGGCCGCGCTGGAGGGTGGTCGCCATGTGATTACGGCCAATAAGGGGCCAATCGCCAATACGTATCATGACCTGCGCGATCTGGCCCGCGTGCGCGGCCTGGCGCTGCGCTTTGAATCGACGGTGATGGATGGCACGCCCATTCTCAATCTGGCGGAGTTTTGTTTGCCCGCCAGCCGCATCGCGGGCTTTCGAGGCATTGTCAATGGCACCACGAATGTGGTGCTGACGGCGATGGAGGAGGGCCAAACGCTGGAAGAGGGCATCGCCCAGGCGCAGCGTCTAGGCATTGCCGAGGCTGATCCTTCTTTCGATCTGGATGGCTGGGATGCGTCGGCCAAGGCGTCGGTGCTGGCGACGGTGCTGATGGATGCTCCTGTGACGCCTGCCCAGGTGGAGCGGTTGGAGGTGGGGGCCGAGGCGATGCGACGGTTGATGAGCGGGCTGCCGTCCGGGCGTGTGCTGCGCCAGGTCGCCGAGGGCAAACGTGTTGGCGAGCAGGTGCGCTGCACGGTGCGCCTGGAAACGCTGCCCGGTTCGCATTTGTTTGCGCAGATTCGGGGGACGAAGAGCATTCTGGCGCTGCAGACCGATACGATGAACGAGGTAACGATTATCGAAGATGAAAGCGGTCCGCGTCAGACGGCTTTTGGGCTGCTCAGCGATCTGGTGGCGATTGCGCGCCAATACCGATGACGGCCATAGCGCAGATGATATGGCTGAGCTAATATCGCATCAGTAGCTCAAGCGCTCTTGCATAGCGAGCCACCAATCACTATACTTGGCAGGGCGAATATGGTGATTGAAAGGGCAGGTGAGACCGCTATGCTGCTTGATATTCTGATTGTGCTCTTGCTTATCGGAGGCGTGGCTTTTGGCTTTTGGCGCGGGCTGCTGAATCTGGCCCTGGCGATTGTGGGGGTCTATCTGGGCGCGCTGCTGGGGCGCTTTGTCTATGAGCCAATTGCCCAGGTGGTAGCATCGGTTATTTCGCTTGACCTGCGCCTTACCCAACTCATGGTCTTTTTATTGTTGATCATTGCGGTGACAGTGCTGTTATCGATCGGGGCGCATGCCCTGTGGGGGTCGCTCAAACTGCCTTACCGCTGGGGGCAGACTGATCTGATTGGCGGCATGCTGTTGGGCGCGGTGCTGGGCTTGCTGGCCGCTCTGTTCCTGGTACTGACGTTTGGGTTCCTGGTGACCACCGCGCATGTGAACAGCAACGCGGCCAATTACCCGCTCTTCAATCAAATTCAAGCCGCCTGGTCTAGCTCGCTGCTGCGCGCGCCGATGGTGCAGGTCGGCCATGTGCTCTACTATAGCCTGCTGCCGAATGTGGGGAAAAGTAATCCTGACATCTTGAAAGTATTTGCGCCTCAGTGACGTTTTGGCACTCGAGGTCTGCATTTGACAACAGCCAGGATTTGGGGCGATAATATCATTACAGTCTTTGTAATACCGGAGAAATCTCTTCTGGGGAGAGCATCGTACTTCTGGCTGGTGCGCGTTCCCTTGTGTATTTGCTCCGGTGGTGACACGACTGGTGTTGCTTTGCTTGGCCTGATCCCTATTTTCTGTACAGGGATGGACCGGCCTGCCACAAAGGAGAGTTGACCAATGGCGTCAATCTTTAACCCTTTTGACCGCACCGCTCAAGGGGGCGCCAGTAGTATGGCGAGTCCCTCAGGTGTTATTCCAGGTGTGTTTGAGCAAACCCCCCGGGGCGAGCGTAGCATGGATATTTATTCGCGCCTGTTGAGGGAGCGTATTGTCTTTATCGGCACGCCGATTGATGACCAGGTGGCAAACGCGGTTGTCGCTCAGTTGCTCTTTTTGCAGAGTGACGATGCCACCAAGGACATCAGTGTTTATATCAACAGCCCGGGTGGCAGCATCTACGCTGGATTGGCGATCTACGACACGATGCAGTATCTCAAGCCGGATGTCTCGACGTTCTGCGTGGGCATGGCGATGAGTATGGGCGCGGTGCTGCTGTGCGCGGGCGCCAAGGGCAAGCGCTATTGCCTGCCCAACTCGACGGTGCTGATCCACCAGCCGCTGGGTGGCGCGGAAGGCCAGGCGGCGGATATCGAGATTACGGCCAAGGAGATTCTGCGGCTGCGCAATAGCATTTATGAGATTCTGGCGAAGCATACCGGTCAGACGATTGATCGCATCAAGGCCGATTCTGACCGCAACTTCTACATGTCGGCTGAAGAGGCGGTGAAGTATGGCATCGTCGATGAACTGCTTACTCACCAGGAAGAGGCCGCGTTGACAAGCTAAGGTGTGCCTGTGGTGAAGCGGTGAGACATCGGCAATCCCTCACTGCTTCACCTGGCTTGCGCCACGCTTCCTCTTGTTTCCTCCTCATGCTGATCCGCCCGCTTTGTCGGCAACCTCATTAGTGCCGCGCCTGCGACGGCGCGTGCCTGCGCCTCCGCTGTTGTATTCGCCTCCGCTCCAGTGATCTTGCGATGGTCTCCTGTGGCCTCCCCGTTGTGGTGATAGATTTCTCTTGGGTTCTGGTCATTTCTTGCCCGAAGGTTCTCTGGAGGAAAACTGATGAGTGCGCAAGCGCGGCTGCGTCGCGGCCTGTTTGAACTCCTCTATAAAAATCGCCTTTTGTATTGGTTTGCCAGCACGATTCCCTTTGCCGGGCAGTGGCGTGTCTGGCAGCGCCTGGCCTTGCCGCGCCTGCGTGGGCACGATGTGCTGGAGGTTGGCTGTGGTATCGGTGATCTGCTGGTGGATATGGCCGAGGCGGGCTATCGCTGCCAGGCGATTGACCGCTCGCCGCAGATGGTCGCGGCAGCGCGCAAGAAACTAGCCCAGAAGGGGCTGGCCGGGCAGGTCGAAGTGATGCAGGGCAATGTTCGCGAATTGCCCTTTGGTGACGCGACGTTCGACAGCGTGGTAAGCACCTTTCCCACTGAGTATATTGCTGACCCGGCAGCGCTGCGCGAGATTGCGCGCGTGCTGCGGCCTGGCGGGCGGCTGATCGTGGTGGTGGGAGCAAACCTGCTGCCGATTGGTCCGCTGCATTTTCTGCTGATTTTATTCCACGCCCTGGTGTATGGCGGCAGCCCGCGCCCGGCACTGCGCCAGGCTGAGCGCATCAGAAGGCAACGCCAGAGCGGCGGCGCTGATGGCGCGTCCAGCGACAAGACCGAGCAGGCAGAGCGTACCGTAACTTCGGCTGGCCCCCGTATTCCGCTGGAGGCGGCAGGCTTGCGCCGCGTGGAAGAGCGCGTGGGGAATCGCGCCTGGGAAGCGTTTATTATTCTCGGCGAGAAAGCCGAAGAGCGAAAGGAAACAAGCCAGCGACTGCTGCATTGAGCCGCTGGCTTTTAGATTTGAAAGATATGCACGAGAAGAGTTTACAGACGCTGGAATACCCGAAAATTCTGGAGCGCCTTGCGCACGAAGCGGCGTTTTCGGCCAGCAAAGAACTGGCGCTGGCGCTTCAGCCCGCTACCGATCTCGGTGAGGTGGAGCGTCGCCAGGCGCATACCACCGAGGCGCGACGGCTGCTGGAGGTGCGGCCCGACGCGGGCATACGCGGGGCGCGCGATATTCGCCCGCTGGTGGTGCGCGCCGAGCGCGGCGCGATGCTTTCGCCTTCCGAGTTGTTGGATGTGCTGAGCACGGTGCGCAGCGCGATCTATGTGGCGCGCCTGCTGGGGCGGCTGGATGATGATTTTCCTTTGCTGAAAGCGTTGGGAGCAGATTTGCCCCAGCGCCCCAAACTGGCAGAGCGCATCGAGGAGAGCATCAGCGAGGAAGGCGAGGTGCTTGATTCCGCCAGCCCGACGCTGCGACGGCTGCGCGCCGAGATTCGCGCGGCGCAGCAGCGTCTGCAAGAGAAGCTGCAATCGCTGGTCAATGATTACCGCTCGTCCTTGCAGGAGCCGATTATTACGCTGCGCGCCGACCGCTATGTCTTGCCGGTGCGCGCCGAGGCGCGCGGCCAGGTGCGCGGCATTGTCCACGATCAATCAGCCAGCGGGGCAACGATTTTTATCGAGCCGCTGGTGGTGGTGGAAATGAATAACCGCCTGCGCGAGCTACATCTATCCGAGCGGCAGGAGGTCGAGCGCATTCTGATGGAGATTTCTGAGGCTGTTGGCAGCGAGGCGCTGGCGCTGAATCTGGACGTGGAACTGCTGGCCGAAATCGATCTGCATCTGGCGAAGGCGCGCTACAGCCAGATTACCGAAAGCACTCCGCCGCGCCTGAACGATCAGGGACGGCTGAAGCTGATGGCGGCGCGGCATCCGCTGCTGACCGGCAAGGTGGTGCCGACTGATTTTCGGCTGGGCGAGGATTTCTCGATGGTCGTCATCACCGGACCTAATACGGGCGGTAAGACGGTGGCGCTTAAGACGGTGGGCCTGCTGACACTGATGGCCCAGGCCGGGATGCATATTCCGGCAGATGATCGCTCGGAAATCACTATCTTTACGGATGTCTTTGCCGATATTGGCGATGAGCAGAGCATTGAGCAGAGCCTGAGCACGTTTTCGTCGCACCTGAGCCGGATTATCGATATTCTTCAGCGGGCCAACGCGCAAAGCCTGGTGCTGCTGGATGAGTTGGGCGCGGGCACCGACCCCAGCGAAGGCTCGGCGCTGGCGCGGGCGATCTTGATGTATCTGCTTGAGCGGCAAGTCGCGGTGGTGGCGACGACGCACTACAGCGAACTGAAGGCATTTGCGCATGATACGGCTGGTGTTGCCAACGCTTCGGTGGAGTTCAATGTGGAGACGCTTTCGCCCACGTATCGCCTTCAGATTGGCTTGCCAGGACGCAGCAACGCGCTGGCGATTGCCGCGCGGCTGGGGCTGTTGCCTGAGATTATCGAGCAGGCGCGTCAACTCCTGGGCACGACGGGTGTGCAGATGGAAAGTTTGCTGGAGGGGCTGCAAGAGGACCGGCGCGTAGCCGCTGACGAGCGCTATCACCTGAGTATGGAGCGCGCCGAGGCGGAGCACCTGCGCAAGCAATTGGAGACGGAGCGTGCGCGTTTTGAAGAGGAGCGTGCGCGTATCCTCAATGATGCGCGCACGCAGGCGCGGCGGGAACTGGAGCAGGTGCAGGCGCAGTTGGCCCGCATCAGAGTCGATATGGGGAGGCAGCGGCTGACCCAGGAGAAGCTGGACCGCATGCGTGCGCAGGTGCGCGGCATGGAGGGTCGCGCCCAGCCTGTTCCTGAGCCGCGCCGTCGCGCGCCAGAGCCAACGCCTGTTGAAACAGAGGCCGGACCGCTGCAAGTGGGCGATTCGGTGCGGGTGCGCAGCTTTAACCAGGTGGGTGAACTGGTGAGCCTGCCGGACGCGAAGGGCGAGGTGGAAGTGGAGTTGGGGCTGATCAAGGTGCGCGTGGCGGCTGAAAATATCGAGCGGCTGAGCAGACGCCAGGCCAAAAGCGAGGCGGCTGCAAGCGGCGATGGCGTGCGCGGCGTTTCGCTGCCGAGCATTACCGAGCGCGAAATGCCCGATATGCAGCTTGATCTGCGCGGCCAGCGCGTGGAAGAGGTGTTGCCCGCGGTTGACCGCTATATCCACGATGCGTACATGGCAGGCATGCCCTTTGTGCGCATACTCCACGGCAAAGGGACGGGCGCGCTGCGTCAGGCGATCCGCGATCAACTGGCGCATCACCCGCTGGTGCGCGAATATGCTCCCGCCGCCGCCAATGACGGCGGCGAGGGCGTGACGGTGGTGGTGCTTTCGCCATCGTGAGCCTGCGTGTAAACGTGCGCAATGTTGACGCAGTCGAGAGAAGCCGCTGGCGGACTATATTTCAGTCCGCCAGCGGCTTCTCTCTGGGGTGAAAATCGGCAGAGCGCCTTTAAGGTTTCTTGATTGTGAGACTGGTAAGCCACTGCTGGGTGGCGCGCGGCGAACGGAAGCGCGCGATGGTCAGGTGCGCGTGCTCTGGCCTGGCGAAGAGTTGGGGGTATTCCCGGCGATAGCGTTTATGGGTTTGCAACGCCCAGAAAAAGAGGGAATTACTGCTGAAGAAGGTGCCGCGCCAGGTTTCGCGGTTGCCGTTCCAGAGTTGAGGGTGTCTGGTGATGCGCCAGAGGGTTCGCCACCAGAGCCTCCAGAGGATCAGCGGCAGGGGATAATCGAGCCAGATGAGGGTATCGGCGCGCGGCCAGAGAATGTCGCGGATGACAGAATAGTTGCCATCCACGACCCAGCCAGCGCCATCAAGCGCGTGGTTCACTCGTGTGCGCAGGACATCAGGTGGCGCGGGTGTCCAGTTGGGTTCCCAATGGAGCGCGTCCAGTTCCACATGCAGCAGCCCCTGGCATGCGGCAAGCTGGCTCGCCAGGGTGGTCTTGCCGGAGCCGGTGACGCCAACAACAACGATGCGTTGGCCGACCTGAACCGGAGCCGAGAGAGATGTATCCGTAGCCATAGGGCAGGGATTATACCACGTTAGCTGAGTGTGAGCAAGGAAATTCGCCCCAGTTTGCCATTCCAGAAGACTTCGATGGTATAGCTGCCGCTTGCCAATGGGCCAAACTGGAACCAGAAATAGCTGCTGCCCCCGCCAATCCTGGCCGATTGGTTTGCGCTGGCGGTTGTGGAACCCTGGCGCACAATCGAGAGGGTGGCTGCGCCCCCGTAGGAGATGGCCTGGGCGTTGAAACAGACGGTGATGTAAAAGCTGCGTCCGGCTGGCAGCGCTGCGCCATTGGGATTGATTTGGCAAGCGTTATCGATGCTGAGCGCGGCGCTGACTCTGGCGATGGCTGCGGCAGCCTGCGGGTCGATGATGGGTCCGCTTGGTGTGGGGCTGGGCGAGGGTGTTGCCGTTGCTATGGGAGAGGGCGTGGCTGTGGCCGTGGGGGTGGGTGTCGGTTGGCTGGCGACACTGAGCGAGGTATTGCGCCCGTTACCCTGTGCAGGTGCGGACACAGCTAGCAAGGTGATGGCGAGGCTGAGGAAGAGCGCCAGGCACATGGCGCTGATACCGGCGATTCCCTGGGCGACGGGAGCGCCCATAGTGCGTTCTATCCATTGACCGGGCTGCGATTTGCCGACCATCCGATGCGCCAGTCGGAAGACACTGAGGCCAATCATGTTGACCAGGGAGACCCTTTCGGCGATGACAGGCCCGTTTTCTGGCAGCGCTGGTGGCTCTGTCAGGGAGCGCAATTTTCTCGGAAAGTTGAAGATGTGTGCTCCCCTGGCCCCGGCCAGCGCGCCAGGCAACCTTCCAGGCTTCAAGGAGGCTTTCGCCATCTGGTGTGCCCCTTCTGAGCCGCGCTGATTGCCTTGTCCGGCCTGGCCGCCCATGCGCGAGGGCGCGCCTTTGGGAGCCTGAGCGTCTTCTTCGGTGTCGTCATCATCGATGATATTCAGATCTTCCAGGGACAAATGCAGGCGATGATCCCGCTCTTTGGTGTCGCGGTACGGTTCCAGGGCACGCGCCAGCGCCTCGGCGCTTTCGTAGCGCTCGCCTGGCTGTTTTGCCAGTGCCCGCGACACAATGCGAGCTAGCTCGCGTGGGACAGATGGGTTAAAGCCGCGAATATAGGGCGGTGGCTCGTGCAGTTGCTTGCTCAGTGTCATGGCCGCCGAAGGGCCGGAGAAGGCGGGTTTTCCGGCCAGCGCCTCGAAGAGCAGCGCGCCCAGGGCGTATACGTCGGTGCGTGCCGTCGGCTCTAAGCCTTCGATCTGCTCAGGGGCCAGATAGGCTGGCGCGCCAATGGGCAGCCCGGTTTGCGCCTGATATTCTGGCTGAAAAAGCTGGCTGAGACTGAAGTCGGTGAGCAGCAAATGGGAGGCGTTTTCCTGATCGATGAGGATATTTTCTGGTCGCACGTCCAGGTGCAACACGCCGCGCTGGTGCGCGTGGTGCAGCGCGCGCGCAAGCTGGATGATAGGGGTAACGGCTTCGGAGACTCCTATGGGCTTGCCCAGGCGTTGTCTGAAATTGCCCCCCGTCACGCTCTGCATGACGATATAGGGCAGCCCCTGTTCTTCGCCAAAATCATAGATGGAAACGATATTGGGATGATTGAGTTGGGCAATCGTCTGCGCAATTTGCTCGAATTGCTCGAGGAAGCCCCGCTGGTCTTGATCGCTGATATGCAGCGCTTTGATGGCAACGTAGCGCCGCAAGCGCGGCTGGAACGCTTGATAGACATAGCCATATGTTCCCTGGCCCAGTTCTGTGAGCACTTCATACTGCCCCACTTGTTGACCGACCAGATGATCCCATTCCATTCGCCTGCCCTCCGTTTATGTGTGGTATCTCTGGCGAACAGTATGCCGCCGTATGATATTGTTTGCAGAGGCCATCAATGCTTTTGCCCCCTGGCTGGCCTTCCCTCGCTGTCGCAATTCTCTTGCCGATTGCTGGGGTTTCGCCGACGACTTTCGCTATGCCCCTGGACTGCTGACCTGTAAGTTGCTGAATCCGGCTTCCATGTCTGCTCCCTCCACCAGCAAGCCTATCCAGCCGCTGCTGTAGCCGCTGAAGGTATCGGTGACGACTTCTATCTGCTGCCCATTGATGAACAAGGTAAAGGTATTATCGCTGGCGATGACCATCAAGGTGTTGGTCGCACCTTTGCCAGTGTGAATGGCGCTCGAACTGGTCCAGGGCGTGGCGCTGAGGTCGTTCCAGCCGTTGTTGATGAAGCCGCCGTCGTCGTGGCGAGCGAAGTCATAGGTTCCGGCTGGGCTGACAAAGAAGACATATTTGTTGGCGGGCGTATTCGGGTCGGCTCGCAGGATCAAGCCGTAGGCATAAGGCACATCGGAGTCAGGATTGGCATCGGTGTACGTGGTGACGGTGACCTGGACTTTGAAGTTATCGAAAACCTGCTGTTGGTAATAAGCATCAAGCGTTGTTGCCGGATTGGGGTCATGCAGGTGATACTGGCCGTTGGCAAAAAAAGCGGTAGCGCCGTTTTGGGTCCAGCCATTGGTGTTGCTTGCCAACGAATCGGTGAAGAGGGGCACGCTGGCGGTAGCGCTGGCCTGCGCTGCCGCAGTGGAGGTTGCACTCTGGCGGGCATCGGCGGTGGCCGTGGCGCGCGCTGTGGTCAGACCCTTCTTATAGGCATTGTAGCCCAACATGCTCAAGCTCACCAGTAAGATGAGCAGCAGCAGCAGACCCGCCAGCGCGCTCAAGCGGCCCGCCAGTGGGCGTCTGGACCTGGAAGCGATCGTGACAGAGATGGGCCTTGCCGGTTTCGCCGGGGCGAGTGGCGCTGTGGGCGCATCTGTAATGCTGGGCAGCGGCGGCTCTTCAGCGGCGGGTGTGCTGGCGGGAGGCGAATTGCTGGCCGGGGTGTCACTCTGGAGGAGGATGGTCGTTGGAAGGCTCAGCGATGATGGCGCCGGCAGCACGATGTTGCCGCGCGTGCCATAGCGCCCATAAAAGGCGGTCTGTGGCCGGAGTAGCTGGGCGTTTGCCGCGCTTTGATCTGTCTGTGTGAACTCGCCAGCGCCACGGGGCGCGTCAGATGATGCGCTGGCGGGCGACGTTGGCGCGGCGGTGGCAGCGCCACAGACCATGCAAAAGGCGCTGCCAGGAGACAGAGCAGCTCCACAATTAGCGCATTTCATCGGATGCCCTCTTCTTTGCCCAGAACTTGCCTTGTTCAACCACTTGTTCTGCTAATGCTTTTGATTCCGGTGTCCAGTCCCAATCGTAGATTAATCGCTTGATGAGTCTCGGTTCATAGACCAGTTCAACCCGCCAGTCTTCCAGCCAGGCCGCATGGGTGATAGTGGTGATTGGCCGGTGTGAGCTGCGGTGATGCACGGTTACCTGTACTCGCTCGTACCCATCTCCCCATTTGGGTGGATGGCCGTAGACTTTGGCTCCCGGAGCAATATTACCAGTTCCCCGCTTGATCTCTTGCCCTCCGGGTCCAAATGGATGCTCTTGTGCCATGTTTGCTACTGGACACCAGATGGGATGGCTGGCTAACATCTGTGCGGTTACCTGGTGGTTCAAATCGCTTTGGCGGACAGGTTCTATCGTGTCGCCGACCAGCACATATATCTGTATTGGGCGATAGCTAGCAAACAAGCTCCAGGCCACCGCAAAAAAATGTATATCATCATAGGGGATGGAAGCAAATGCAGTCTCCTGGTCTCCCATACCCCAGGAGAGAAAATAGTAATGCTCCTGTTGTATTCTCATTCTCACTGTATAGCGGATGTCGCCAAAATGGTGAGTAATGAGGTAATCTCCATTCTCCACTCTGGTAGAGGTGCTTTTCATGTGTTTGTTCCCTGGCGCAAAGGAGAAAGATATTCTCATCCATTATAACGAAATGAGAGGCGTTCCGTCTGCCCTTCAAAGGCGCCCGAGAAAAACGATGGCTGGCGTAGACGCTTGATCGTCTACGCCAGCCATTTTTCCTATCTTCTCCTGTGGTATGAGTGTGCTCAGGGCAGTTCCATCTGCTGAAGTTTCCAGGTGGAAATGAGAATGCCACCAACCAGCACCAGCGCCAGGACGATGAGGCTGGCTGAACCGCTGATGTCGACGGAAATGCTGCTTGTCAAGGCTGACGCGCTCAAGTTCGCGTTCAGCGCGCCCTCGATATAACGGCGCACGGAGAAGGCTGCCAGCCCGGTGGAAAGCTGTGACAGGATGCCTTCCCAGAGCAGGACATAGAGAAACCCGACCAGCAGTCCCCGGCGCGGCAGCCACAGGCCCACCAGCAGAAACAGACTGGAATAGGCCAGGCAGCCAACCAATCCAGCCAGCAGAATTGCGCCGAAGTTCTGCGCTGTGCCGTCGCCTTGTGTGCCGATGAGATAGGTTGCGGCCAGCGAGATTTCGACGAGGATGGTGGTAATCACGGCTGAGGCCAGCAGCTTGGCGGCAATCACCGTCAGCCGCGAGACCGGCCTGAGGATGAGATAGACGAGGGTGCGGTCTTCGACCTCGCCGCCCAGCGCGCTGGTGGCGAAGATCAGCGCCGTCAGCGGCAGCAGGATGGGCAGCACCAGTTGCACGAACAACTGAATGACAAAGCTTTCGCCGCCGCTCTTGCCTTCGCTTGCCACATAGATCAGCGCCAACAAGACCGGAACGCAAAGCAAGGCGATGACCGCCAGCGAGCGGCGGTTGCGGGCCAGCGCTCGCAATGTGAGCGTAAAGATGGGTTGCATATGCTGACTCCCTTAGTTGACGAGATAGCGGAAGACGCTTTCCAGGTCTTCGTCCAGCCCTTCGATGCCATAAAGATGCGCTCCGGCGGACTGGGCGGCCTGCGGCACGGCCAGATGAAACTCCAGCGGCGCGGCGGTTTCGACGATGGCTGAGTCCTTCTCCACATGGATGCTGCGCGTTCCCGGCAGCGAGACCAGGAAAGCCGAGACGGTGCGCGGGTCGGAGCAGGTGACGCGCACGCGACGGGGCCGGTCATCCATCAGCGCGCGGATGGCGTGGAAGTCTCCTTCGGCAGCGAGCTTGCCGTTGACCATGACCAACACGTTCGACCCCATGCGCTCGACTTCGTAGAGGATGTGGGACGAGATCAGGATGGTCTTGCCGGTTTCGCCCAGGCGCGTGAAGACTTCCATCATTGCCAGGCGTTGGCGCGGGTCAGCGCCGCTGAGCGGCTCATCGAGGATAAGGATTTCAGGATCATGCACCAGACCCTGCGCGATTTTGGCGCGCTGACGCATGCCTTTGGAGCATTGGCCGAGTGGCCGGTCGGCGACCTCAAACAACTCCACGATGCGCAGGGCGGCATTGGCGGCCTCGCGCACGTTTGAGAGGTGATGTAGACGAGCGGCGAGTTCGACGAATTGGCGAATGCTCAGGAAGGGATAGAGGCCCTCCTGCTCGGGCACCAGACCGATGCGCCGATAGAGTTTCGGGTTATTTACGACTGATTGGCCCAGCACCTGCACCTGCCCACGACTGGGCCGCAGCAGGCCGGTGAGCAGTTTGATGGTGGTCGATTTGCCCGCGCCGTTGGGGCCGAGCAGCGCCGTCACGCCAGGCCCAAGGGCAAAGGAAAGGTCGGAAACGGCCACTTTGTCGCCGTACCATTTGCTGACGTTTTGCACTTCAATGGTGGTGGGCTGTCCGCGATATGCCCGGCCAGAGGGATTGGTGTGTGGGTTCGCCATCGCAGCCTGCGCGATGGGCGTCCCGGTCATGTCTGCACTCATCAGTCACTCACCTTCAGATAGCGCCAGGCCACCAGGGCCAGGCTGATGACGATTACCGCGAGCGAACCCCAGAGATAGGCCACGCCATCTAGCGGAAGCTCTGCGGTCTTGCCAAGGAGCCAGTTCGTGGCATTGATTGGCAGGTTGAACAAGTCGATCAGGCTGAACCACTCATGCCCGCTGAAGTGTTGCAGCCTGGGGGAAGCGAGGAGTCCCCCAGCGATGCCGGTCACCAGCACCAGCCCCAGGAAGCCGCCCGTGGCGTAGGTTCTGCGGTCGGTGAAGGAAGCCACCGCCATTGCCAGTGTGCCATAGAAGAAGGCGATCAGCGTTCCGCCAAGCAGCACGCTGCGCAGGTCAGTCCAGTTGTTGCTGACAAACGTCGCGAAGGCGGGAGCCAGCAGGGCCTGGCCGAAGAACAGGATGACGTAGGGCAGCAGGGTGAGCAGGAGCAAGAGCAGCACCAGCCCGATGACCTGCGCCGCAACGTAGAGCAGGCGGGTAATTGGCGCGGAAAAGTACAACGAAATGACCCGCTCGCGGCGGTCTGCGCAGATCAGGTCTGCCGCGACCAATCCGGCGAACAGGATGAAGACCACGTCAATTCGTGGGTAGAGGCGCGCGTAAGGGGATGCCAGCGCCTGACCCACGATGATTTGAATGCCCAGGATGACGACGGGCGGCAGAAAGCCGATAATGATCAGCAGCCAGGGCATGATCTTGTTGCGGAAGTTGCGGCGCAGACCCAGCCCGCGCAGCAGCGCAGCCCGCAGCATGACCCACTCGCTGTGCCCCTGCCCCAGCCGTACCCCATCATAGTGCTGATAGCCGCGATCAATGATGCGCGCGTTGGCGCTCGCGTTGTTTTCAATCATACTGTTTTACCTCTGGTTTGCCGATGGCTGGCCGTTCTGCTGCGCTTGCGCAGGGCTGTTTTCCTGTCCGGCCAGGTAGATGTCTTCCAGCGAGAGGATGCGCCGCTTGAGGTGGACAATGGCGGCTTTGGTTTCGACGGCGGCATCGCGGATGGCATCGTAGGTTGCTTCGGAGCGATACTCTACCTGCACCTCGCTGCCGTTGGCTTCCACGCCATAGCCGCGCTTGTGCAGCGCCTCAACCAGCAGCGCGGGTGTTTCGCGGGTGCGCACGGTGACGGCGGGCGTTGCCTGCATCAGTTCGCGCAGCGTGCCCTGAGCGATGATGCGGCCACTGTTGAGGATGACGACGCTGTCGGCTACGCGCTCGATGTCGATGAGCAGATGCGACGAGAGGATGACGTTGATGCCCATCTCGTGGGCGATGCGCCCGATGAGGGCCAGCATCTCGTCGCGGCCCGCCGGGTCAAGGCCATTTGTGGGTTCGTCTAGCAGCATGACCTGCGGGTCGTGGACCAGCGCCTGGGCCAGCTTGACGCGCTGCTTCATGCCAGTGGAAAAGCCGCCGATGGCGCGATAGCGCTCTTCGCCCAGGCCAACGTGATAGAGCGTGTCGCTGGCGCGCTGAATGGCGGTGCGCGTGGGCAGGCCGTGGAGTTCGCCCATGTAGCGCACAAAGTCCTGCGCCAGCCAGTCGGTGGGCAGGCAATCGTGTTCGGGCATATAGCCGACCAGTTTGCGCAGTTCCAGCGGCTGGGTGCGCACATCGCATCCGGCGATAGTGGCTTCGCCCTGGTCCGGCTTGAGCAGACCCAGCAGGAGCTTTATCAGCGTGCTTTTGCCCGCGCCGTTTGGCCCCAGCAGGCCGGTGCAGCCGGGCGCGATGGTGAAGGTGGCACGGTCAAGGGCCACAATTTTGCCATAATGTTTGCTCAGGTCTTTCGTCTGGACGACGAGATGATCCTGGGTGAGTTGGGGTTCCTGCAACATGGCATTCATGTCCAGCACCTCATACTTTCTTGCCTCCAATCAGCTTATCCAGAATATCTGGTGTTTGAGAACATCTGGCGCATGATAGATAGGTTCGCTCCCGCACCTTCTGTTCTGCGACCACTGTCAAGAATACGCGGGTGCTGTCAGCAAGTTATCGCTTAATTGTCGCAACTTTGTCGCAAATCAAGCGCTGGTCTCTTTCATGCTTGTAAGGGTGTTTGTGAGGTCTGTGCGAGAGGTTATAATGGGGATGAGCAAATGTATGCTGACGCACATTCCCTCGCCAGAACGAGCGAGGCATTTCATCTTGACATCGAGGAGCATTCCTGTATGGCTGTCCGATTCGGCGTTTTTGTCCCGCAGGGCTGGCGGATGGATTTGGTCGAGATTGCTGATCCGGTTGAGCAATATGAGGCAATGACGCGCGTGGCTCAGGCGGCTGATGGCCTTGCCGCCTATGATTCGATCTGGGTCTATGATCACTTTCATCCGGTGCCCGTTCCGGTACAGGAAACGGTGTTTGAATGCTGGACGATTACCGCCGCGCTGGCCCGCGATACAAAACGTGTGAACGTCGGGCAGATGGTGACCTGCAACGGCTATCGCAACCCGGCGCTGCTTGCCAAGATGGCGTCTACCGTCGATGTGATGAGCCATGGGCGGCTCTACTTTGGCCTGGGCGGCGGCTGGTATGAGCATGAATGGCGCGCCTATGGCTATGGCTTTCCTGAAACGGGAGACCGCATGCGCGCTTTTACAGAGGCGTGCGAGATTGTCAGCCGCATGTGGACGGAGGAAGCGCCGACCTTCCAGGGCAAATACTATTCCATCGATGCGCCGATCAATATGCCCAGGGGCGTGCGCCAGCCGCATCCTTCGTTCTGGATTGGCGGCGGCGGCGAGCGTGTGACGCTCAAGTTGGTGGCGAAGTGGGCCGATGCCTGTAATATCAGTGGCGACCCGGAGATGCTGCGCCACAAGTACGCGGTGCTGCGGGAGCACTGCGAGACGCTGGGACGCGATTACAACAGCATTATCCGCTCGACCAGCCTGGAAGACCTGGTGCTGCTCAAGCCAGGCGAAGACCCCGAAGCCGCGACTGCCAAGGCGCGGCAGGCATGGGATATGGATTATGCCGAGTATGCCGCCCGTGCGCATATCGGCAATGTGGACCAGACGATTGAGCGCGTGCAGCGTTATGTCGATGCGGGAGCCAATTATATCCTG
Source organism: Ktedonobacterales bacterium (assembly GCA_035307385.1). Taxonomy (GTDB): domain Bacteria; phylum Chloroflexota; class Ktedonobacteria; order Ktedonobacterales; family DATBGS01; genus DATBHW01. Next base: position 54,095 of record DATGID010000037.1, read on the forward strand.
GTGTCTTTCCCGCGCGTTGCCTATGACCAGGAGCCGCTGTATCGGTTTGCTGAAGAGGTGATTCCGCGCATTCGGTCCTGAAAGAGAAGCGAGTCAGGTGATGCCGACTATTCTGTTGGTGGAGGATGCCCGCGATCTGGCGCAGGTCATCGCGCGCGAATTAGAGGCGGCAGGCTATCGCACGCTCCATGTAATCGATGGGCTGAGCGCGCTGGAGGCCCACGCGCGCGAGCAGCCGGATATGGTGATTCTGGATTGGATGCTGCCCCGGATGGATGGGCTGGAGGTGCTGCGTCGGCTGCGCCAGTCTGCGCCGACGCCCGTCTTGATGCTGACGGCGCGCAGCGAAGAGACGGACCGGGTGGTTGGCCTGGAAGTGGGCGCCGATGATTATCTGACCAAGCCCTTCAGCATGCGCGAACTGGTGGCCCGCGTGCGGGCGCTGCTGCGGCGCGCGGAACTGATTCGCCAGACGCTGACCGCTGATCGCAGCGACGCGGGCGAGGTACTTTGCCGGGGCGCGTTGCAACTTGACCCGCAGGCGCACGTAGCAACATTGAACAGCGAACCGCTGGACCTGAGCCCGACAGAGTTCGCGCTGCTGCATCTGCTGCTGCGCAGCCCTGGGCGGGCCTTCAGCCGGGCATATCTGCTGGATACGATCTGGCGTGAAAGCTATGTAGGTGGTGATCGCTCGGTGGACAACGCGGTGCTGCGGCTGCGCAAGAAGTTGGGAGCGCTGGGCGAGGCTATCGAAACGGTCTGGGGTGTCGGCTATCGGTTGCGGCCAGAACGCTGAGTTATGAGAGGGAGCGAGTAAGCGCTATGAGTTCAAAATTGCCAGAGGTCGTTGTTTTTGGCGGAGGCGTTTTGTGGCTGGCGGCTCAACTCCTGATTTTTGCCTGGCTAGAAAAGTCGAGGTTCCTGGCCCTTGGCTCCAAATGGCGCATTGGGACGAAAGGAGGCATGCAACTGCACCTGTTTCAACGTTGGCCCTGGCTGCGCGCCTCGATGGTACGCGCGATGGTTGAGACGCTTGTCTTGCAACTTGGGCTGACCGCGAGCTTGCTCGCTCTGGCGTTCTCTCTCCCGGCCACTGAATCCTGGCAGACGATCTCAAGCCTCCTGATCCTGGATGGTCCCTGTTGTATTCTCTGGTGCGCTCTGCGTTTGCGCCTGCCTGCTGGTGCCTGGTGGCGCAAGCTGCTGTATGAAAGCGTGGTTGCCTGTGTGCAGGGGCTGCTGCTGCTGCCGCTGCTGGTCCTTGCTGCATTCACTATTTTGTTGATGAAGCCTGACGCCCCGGTTGTCCTGGAAAGCGTTCACTCCCTTCCGGCTCTGCTCGCGCGAGGGCTGGAGCATTCCGATCAGGTGCTGCGCGTGCTGCAATCGATCTCCATCGGGGCGGTGGTGCTGTTTCTGGTCTTTCGCATCGGGGTTCGGCTGGGAGTGCGCTGGAACCAGATGCGGCGCACACGCCTGCGCTGGGCGCTCACGCATGCGCACCTGGTGGTGGTGGTGATAGGGGCGGCGTTGCTGGGTGTGCTGCTGGTGGGCATTGATGCCTTGACTTCAAGCGGGTTCCCCTTTGCACTGCTCTCTATCATGCTGGCGCTGGTGATCTTTACGGGGATTGCTCTGGCAATCGTGCTGCCGCCATCGGCGCTTTTTTCGTATCTCTTCTCGCGCAGGCTGACGCGCCGCATCGAGGGACTTGCCAGGGCGACGAGCGCGCTGCGCCGGGGAAATTATGGTATTCGCGTGCCGGTGAGTGGTGAAGATGAAATTGCCCGGCTTCAGGCGGACTTTAACGCGATGGCCGCCGACCTGGAACGCACGATGCGGGAACTTCAGGAAGAGCGTGATGCCGTTGCCACACTGCTCAAGTCGCGGCGGGAACTGATCGCCAGCGTTTCCCACGAATTGCGCACGCCCATTGCCACGCTGCGGGGCTATCTCGAATCCACCCGTACGCATTGGGACGCAACCCCACCACCTACGCTGCGCCAGGATTTACAGATAATGGAGCAAGAGACGATTCGCCTCCAGACATTGATTGATGATTTGTTTGCGCTCTCGCGGGCGGAAGTGGGCAAGCTGGAACTGCGCTGCCAGACAGTTGACGCCGGAGCGCTGGCCCGGCGAGTGGCGGCAACGATGGCTCCGCTGGCGTGGCGTGGCAGGCGGGTGGAAGTGATTGCCGACGTAGCCTGCGAAACGTCGCTGATTTTCGTTGACCCGTGCCGATTGGAACAGGCGCTGCAAAACCTGGCGCACAATGCGGTCCGGTATACGCCGCCTGGCGGCATTGTGGCGCTTCTGGTGCAGGTGGATGCTGATCTGGTTACGCTTCAGGTGAGGGATACCGGTGAGGGGATCGCGGCGGCTGACCTGCCGCGCATCTGGGAGCGTTTTTATCGCGCGGAGAGCAGCAGGACACAGCCAGACAGCGGCAGCGGCCTGGGGCTGGCGCTCGTCAAAGAACTGACCGAGGCGATGGGCGGGACGGTGGGCGTCGAGAGTGTGCCGGGCGAGGGGAGCTGCTTTACGCTGCGCTTCCCGCTCGTCGCCGTTCGCCAGGCCCCTGACATGCCAAACGAAGTAGAACAGAAGCCTCTGCCGTTGGCTCGCAAGGTGGAGGAATCGGCGGTTTCCGTGGCGTAGGGCTATAATCGCGGTCGCCTCTTGCTCCGAATGAGCGGCGAGTTGAAAAGATGTCATATAATGAAGGGTATGAGCGGTCTTCAGGCTTCGTAGGCGCTGCAATGTACAGTGGCCTCTGAGCCAGTTGCGAAGAGCGTCTCTCAAAGCGTTTCATGGTCTGGCGGCAACGCTTGTGGGCCGCGTGCGTATATGCAGGAGCAAGAGCAGCAATGGGTAAGCTGATTGACACCCTACAGCGGGTAGGGAAATCGTCCGGCGGTGGCATGGGGTTTTCGGGGAAGAATCAGGCGCAAACTAAGGCAAAAGCTGCCGGGATTCTGGTAGCGCTCAGCCAGGCAGATGCCGGAGCCGTGGAAGCCGTTGCCAAGGCGGGCGCGGATGGCGTGATCTTCGTGCTGCAAAATGGCAAGTCGGCCAGCAAGGGGCTGTCACTGGAGACGTATCGGAAGGCGGCGGAGCCGCTGCGCGCGGCAAACCGGCCCTGGGGGCTTGATCTGGTTGAGATTGCTGACACGCTGCCAGCGGATTCCCTGAAGGGGCTGCGCGAGGATGGCGCGGATTTCGCCTCTTTCCCATTGGATGCTCCCGCGCGGTTGCTTCAGGAGCGCCCTGAAGGGCTGGACCGGATTATTACGCTCCGGCAGCAAGATGGGAATGACGACGAGCACTACCTGCGGCTGGTGCGTTCGCTCAACCTGCTTTCGGTGCAGGTGGTGCATTTGCTTGCCAATCTGACGGCTGGGCGTCTGCATGATATGCGCATCGAGGAACTGCTCCAGTTTCGGGTGGTGCGCGAGCAGCTTCGTTTTCCGGTGCTGGCAAATGTGTCGGGCAACCTGGGGAACGAGGAGGCGCGTATCCTGGTCAAGCTGGGGATTTCGGCAGTGATGCTTCAGGCTGCCGAGGGTGAGAGCGCGTCGGCGCTGGCAAGCAGAGTGAGCGCTCTGCGCGAGGAATTGGAGCGCGTGCCTGCCCCTGGCGCTGAGGATGAGGATATGCCTAGCGTGGCGTTTACACCTGGCTCGGCTGCGAAAAGTGAGGAGCCAGGCCCCCAGCGCTGAATACGGTACGAACGTCAAGAGTCGAGGATGCTGGTCTTTGCTGCGCTTCCGCAGTGGGCCGTTCTCGACTCTTGTTGTGCCTGAAAGTAGGATATCAAAGGAGAAAAGTAGGAAGTTATGAGTGATTTGACCACACGGATTGAGGCGTTGCAGCGCCGCGTATATGAAATGCTGGTGCGACTTTGACCTCGCTGAGAAAGAACGCGAGATAGGGGGGCTCGAAGAAGAGAGCATGGCCCCGGACTTTTATGCTGACCGTCGCCACGCGCAGGCGACGATGCAGCGGCTGACGGCGCTGCGCAACGAGGTCGAAACCTGGAAAGGGCTGGAGACGCGCCTCTCTGATCTGCACGAGATGGGGCAGTTGTTGGAGGTCGAGCCGGATGAGGGGCTGGCTGCTGAGGTCGAGCATTCGGCAGATGAGATCGAGCAGCAGCTTGAAAAGCTCCGTTTTTCGCTGATGCTGAACGGCGAGCACGACCAGCGCGACGCCATTCTGTCGATTCACGCGGGCAGCGGTGGCACTGATGCCCAGGATTGGGCGGAGATGCTGCTGCGTATGTATTTGCGCTGGGCGCAGTTGCGCGGCTTCAAGGCGGAACTGCTCGATCAGCTTGAGGGCGAAGAGGCTGGCATCAAGAGCGCGACGCTCGAAATCTCCGGGCCATATGCCTATGGCTATCTGCGCTCGGAGTCGGGGGTGCATCGGTTGGTGCGCCTGTCGCGCTTCGACGCGGCCCATCGGCGGCATACGTCGTTTGCCAAGGTCGAGGTGATGCCCGACATCGAGGACACGATTGATATCGTGATTCGCCCCGAAGACCTGGAGGTGGATACGTATCGCTCGACGGGCGCTGGCGGCCAGCACGTTAACAAGACCGATTCGGCGGTGCGCATGCGCCATATCCCCACCGGCATTGTGGTGACCTGCCAGAACGAGCGCTCGCAGATTCAAAACCGCGAGGTGGCGCTGCGCATCCTCAAGGCGCGTTTGTATGAGCGCGAACTGAAAGAGCGCGAGCGCCAGCAGGCGGCGCTGAAGGGTGAGCATGTGGAGGCCGATTTCGGCAACCAGATTCGCTCGGTAGTGGAGCATCCCTATCAAATGGTGAAAGATCACCGCACCGGCCTTGAAACGAGCGACACCACGGGCTATCTCGATGGCGAGATCGACCCCTTCATGGAGGCGTATTTGCAAAGCCAGGCGGTGGGCGTCTAAAGGGCAGAACCGCTCGGAGGCGAACAGCTTTCGCGCAGTAGAGCTTTACTGTGCTGGTGTGCGGGGCGCTGCCTGAACGGCTGGCGCCCTCACTGCTTCCAGGGGATGTTTGCCGTTCAGGTTCGTGAGAAATCCGGCGATGTCAGTGAGGACAATCGTCGAGTTCTTTTCCACTGCAATCTCGGTGAGCGTTTGCAGGTAGCGCAGTTGCAGCGCAGCCGGTTGGCTGGCAATGACGGAGGCAGCCTGCGCCAGCGTGGCCGCTGCCTGGGCCTCGCCCTGGGCGTGAATGACTTTGGCCCGTTTTTCGCGTTCGGCTTCGGCCTGCTTTGCCATCGCCCGCTGCATGGTGGTCGGCAATTCGATGTCCTTGATCTCCACCACAGTGACTTTGACGCCCCAGGTTTCGGTGTGGCCGTCAATGATGATTTGCAGCTTGCGGTTCACCTGCTCGCGCGCGGCGAGCAGTTCATCCAGTTCGGACTGACCCATCACGTTGCGCAGCGTGGTCTGGGCAATCTGCGCGGTGGCCTGATAATAGTTGGCGACTTGTACCACGACGCGCGCGGGATCGATGACGTAGAAGTAGACGACGGCGGTGACCCGGATGGTCACGTTGTCGCGGGTGATGACCTCTTGCGGTGGCACTTCCAGTGTGATGAGGCGCAGATCGACGCGCTGAATGCGGTTGATGAAGGGCCAGACCCAGAACAACCCTGGCCCCTTCGCACCTACCAGACGCCCCAGCACAAAGATGACGCCACGTTCGTATTGATTGACGACACGCAAGCCAGCCCAGATAAAGATCAGCAGAAAGAACCCGACTACGGCGGCCAGAACCACAAGTAGAGTGGGCATCGACGCATCTCCTTTTTGCTCTGAATAGACAGTGCAGCCCAATCTCGCTGTCACTTCTACCTCCATTGTCTGCATTGCCTGTTAATTGAATATAAATGTAGTGTTAAGCAAGTGTTTTCAGGCGGGGAAAGAGAGCGAACTGTGACGAGGTTCACAAAAATCCGGCGCTGCTCTTGACGGATTAGAACGGGCGTGCTATGGTGTGCAGCACTGGCAAGGAACACAGCCAGCATCTTTCAAGAGACGAAAAGCAGCACGAAGATGCAGAACGATGGCAGCGAACCGGCCCAGGGGCAGCTTTTGCGCCGCGCCTATGCCTGGCTGACGGAGCGTGGCGGACCCCAGGCATCTGAGGAATTGGTGCGGCATCTCTTCGGCGCTTCAGCAGCCGGACAAACAGGCCAATTCTGGCTGGGGCTTCTGGAGCAGGCGCTGCGCGGTTCACCGCTTTTTGAGCAGCAACCTGATGGCCTCTGGCGGCTGCGGTCCTGGAGTGCGGCGCAAACGCGCCTGACCGATCTGGAGTATGTGGTGGTGGATGTGGAGACGACGGGGCTGGTCGCTGGCCGCCACCGGCTGATCGAGGTGGCCGGGCTGCGCGTGCGCGGCGGTATGGTGGTTGACGCCTTTCAGCAGTTGATTAATCCCCAACATCGCCTGCCGCGCTTTATTAGCGCCTTTACCGGCATTACTCAAGCGATGGTCAATGCCGCCTCATCGGTGGATGAGGTGCTGCCCGCCTTCTTTGCGTTTCTGGATGACGCGCCGATTGTGGGCCATAACGTCGGCTTTGATCTGGGGTTTCTGGGCTATGAGGCGGTGCGCCTGGGCTATCCGCTGGCGACCGATGGACTGGATACGATCAGACTGGCCCGTCGCCTGATTCCCGGCATCCGCCACCTGAAGCTGGATACGTTGGCGCGGCAGGTGGGTGTAGTGGTGCGCGACAGGCACCGGGCGCTGGGCGATGCGCGCATCACGCAGGAAGTCTTTCAGCACCTGCTGGCGCTGGCTGCCGAGCAGGGGATTGAGACGCTGGCGCAGCTACGCGAGATTATGCAGCAGCGTTCGAGTTCGACTCGCAGGGCGCTGCCGGGCGCAACGCTGCTGGACCGGCCCACCGGCAGCATTTATCTGAACCCGGCCTGGCGGCGTGAGTTTCCGGCGCAGCCTGGCGTCTATCTGATGAAGGACGACCGGGGCGAGGTGATCTATGTGGGCAAGGCCAAATCGCTGAAAGAGCGGCTAGCTTCGTATTATCACCAGCCACTGGGCTATACGCGCAAGATGGATGGCTTGCTGGAGTTGGTGCAGGAGATTGAGACCCGCGTATTGGGGTCCGAACTAGAAGCCCTGCTGGTTGAATCTCAACTGATTAAACAGCTTCAGCCGCGCTTTAATGTGCAACTGCGCAACTATGAGGCGTATCCCTTTATCAAGATCGATGGCCGCCCCTATCTACGAGTGTATGCCACCCGCGAGGTTCACGCCGACGGCGCGCGCTATTTTGGCCCTTTCCAGAGTCAGCGCGTGGTGGAAGCGGCGCTGGAGGTGGTGCATAAGCTTTTCCCCATTCGCACGTGTACGCGCGGCCTGCCGCCCCACGCGCCGCCCTCCGAGCCGTGCATGCGCTATCATATGCACCGCTGTCTCGCGCCCTGCCGGGGCGATGTGGACCCGGGGGCCTATGATGAGATGATGGAGCCGATCATCGCGTTTTTGGGCGGGGAGCGCGAGGATTTGCTAGACCGGCTGCGCCAGGAGATGTGGGCAGCGTCGGCGCGCAACGATTTTGAGCGCGCGGCGTCGCTGCGCGATGCGCTCAAGAGCATCAGTCAGGTGCTGGTGGGACAGCGTTTGATGACCGGCGCGGTCGAGGCGAATAATCTGTTGATCGCCTATCCTTCCGCAGAAGCTGGGCAAGGAGAAATCTTTCTGGTGCGGCATGGTCGGCTGGTGGAGCAGCGTCGCCTGCCGCTGGATGGTGAGGGTTTGCTGACTGGCCTGCGCGCGCTGGTGGAACTGGCGGCCTCGCTGCCTGCCCCTCCTAAACGGGTCGGCAAGGAGGAGGTTGACCAGATCAATATTATCGCCCGTTGGATTCATCGCCACAGCGACGAACACGAGCGCGCCTTCTTTTCGCTTCCGACGGATTTGCAGGACGCAGAGCAGATCGAACAGTTTGTGGGACAGATCGTGCTTGCCCTGAGTCAGCCGCTGGAGCAGGCAGAGGGATAATGCGCGCATTCCGCCTCTGCCTGCTGTGTTGGCTTGTGGTGTTAATCGCGGAAGGGTTTGATGACGCTGCGCTGCTCTTCATCGGTGGTCATGACTTCGATGAAGTTGATACGCGACCAGGGAAACATAAAAGAGCGCACGCCGGGTGTGGCCCAGCCGACGTTTTTCTCATCGCGCAAGCGAGGATTGGTAAAGGTGACAAAGGCTGAGTTTTCGTTAGGCAGCATCTCCATATCTGCCACGATGGGGTCCTGGTTCAGCAGGTGAATAATAACTGTTCGCGCCATCTGCGCTTGCCTCCTGGTTCATCTAGTTATGTGCCGAGAATGTGCGGAAGAGCTTCACGTCTCGCCTACAGCAGCACTTTCACGATCATTGCGCCCAGGCGGAGATAATCGCCATCGTGCAGCGGATATAACTGCCCTGGGAACAGGCGTGAGGCATTGAGCAATGTTTCGTTGAGGCTCTTCAAATCCTCAATATAATAACGTCCCTGCTTCAGGGTAATCTGCGCGTGCTGTCGACCTACGCCCTGTTCTACCCCCCCATAGGGCGTCAGGTCAACATCCGGCGACTGGTCGGGGTCCTTTCGGCCAATGATGATGCTTTCGCGGGAGCCAAGGTCGAACGTGACCCCAGCCTGGACCAGTTGCAGCCGCAGGTGAGGGGGCTTGTCGGGTGTTTCCTCATCAACTGGCGCTGCTGCGTTGCGCTCAGTGTTCTGGGGACGCGCAGGCGGGTCAGGCGCTCTGCTGGTTGCTACCGGATGCGTGGTAGTTGGTTTAGGCAGGCGACGGCCACAGGATTCGCAGTAGAGCGCACCGGCAATATAATTTTCCTGGCAATATGGGCATTTCGGCATACAACTCTCTGAACAATGCGAGAACAAGCCGCCGTTGACGACTCCTTTCGGCGCAGCGGGGCATCAACGTCTTGTGTATCCTATCATGATAGGCAGCTTTGTCAAGGAGGAACGAGAGCAAGACGGCCTTTTGGTATATGTAATAAGCTGGCGACTTGATACAGCCGCCAGCTTATTTTACCACAGGCTGCCGGAAGCAGAAGGCGTCAGGTGGTGGCCGTTCTGGCCGTTTTGCGCCTCTTGCTTGAATTCTTCGGAGCGCTGCAACAATTCTTCCGCGTTGCGGCGCGAGGTATCAGTGAGTGCGCCGCCAAGCATCTGCCCAATCTCGATGGTGCGCTGCTCATAGGCCAGCGAGCGCACCTGGGTCATGGTGCGGTCGCCATGCACCTCTTTGGCGACGTTAAAGTGTTCGTCGCCCATGGCGGCAATTTGCGGCAAGTGGGTGACACAGATGACCTGATGGTTGCCGGTCAGATTCCAGAGCTTTTCGCCCACGACCTGGCCGCTGCGCCCGCTGATGCCGCTGTCGATCTCGTCGAAGATCAGGGTTGGTGTCGCGTCGGCGGCGGAGAGGATAGATTTCAGCGCCAGCATCAGGCGCGAGGTCTCGCCGCCGGAGGCAATCTTGCCGAGCGGTTTGAATGGCTCGCCAGGGTTGGGGGCGATCAAGAACTCGACCCGATCAATGCCGGTGCCGCTGAAGGCATAATATTCGGTTGGGCCATCGGGCGTGAGTTGGGCGGGCGCGCCATCGGAGGAATACTGCTGCTGAATATCCACCTTGAAACGCGCGCGTTTCATATTCAGGTCGTTGAGCTGGCTTTCCATCGCTTCAGCCAGTTGCACGGCGGCGGCGCTGCGGGCCTGGGAAAGCCGCCCGGCAAGCTGGCCGATCTGGCCGCGCAAGGCTTCGTCGCGGGCTTGCAGTTCGGCCAGGCGCTCTTCACGGTGCTGATAGCGGTCCAGCTCGGCGGCGGAGTCCTCGGCATATTTCAGAATCTCTTCAACGGTGTTGCCATATTTGCGACGGAACTTGGCGATCAGGTCCAGCCGTTCTTCAATTTCGGCCAGGCGCATGGGGTCGGCTTCCACGCTCTCTTGATACGAGCGCACCGACATGGCAACATCTTCCAGCCGATAGATAATTTCTTCCATGGCGGTGTTATATTCCTGCATGGAGGGGTCCAGGCGCGTTAATTCCTCCATGTCGTGCCTGGCACCTTTGAGCAAATCGCCTGCCGCCTGGCCGTCTTCGCCGCCGCTGAGCGCGCCGTAGATGCCCGCGCAAAGCTGCGCTAGCCGCTCGGCGTTGTTGAGGACGCGGCGCTCGCGCTCCATCTCTTCGACTTCATTGGGCTGAAGCTTGGCTTGCTCGATCTCTTCGACCTGGAAGCGCAAGAGTTCGACGCGCCGCTCCAGGTCGCGCTCGTTCTGCTGAAGCTCAGACAGTTCACGCCGGGCAGCGCGCCATTCGGTGACCAGTGCTGTTACCTGATTGCGCAGCGGCAGCACTTCGGCATAGCGGTCCAGATAGTTGACATGCTGCTCGGGTCTCAGGATGGTGAGGTGTTCGCTCTGGCCGTGAATGTCGATGAGCAGGCTGCCGACTTGCTGCAAGACCTGGGTCGGCACGGGCCGCTGATTGATGCGCGCGGTGCTGCGCCCGGATTTATGAATCTCGCGGCCCAGGATGAGTTCGCCGTTCTCTGCTTCCAGGCCATATTCACTGAGCAGCCGGGCGAGCGTGAGCCGCGCGTCGGGCTGCTCGTCTTGCGTGCCAGCATCATCGCGTGCCTCGGCGCTGGCTGTTTCTGCTGCGTCAGTGGTTGCGCCATTGGTTCCGTTGTGTGGCTGGCTGACGGTGGGGAGGGTTCCGACGGCGAAGGTGCCATAGACGGTGGCGCGTTCGGCGCCGCTGCGCACCACTTCGGTGCCCATTTTCCCACCGATGACGGCGCTGACCGCGTCGATGATGATGGATTTGCCCGCGCCGGTTTCGCCGGTGAAGACGTTAAAGCGCGAGTTCAGGCGCAGGTCCAGCCGGTCAATGATGGCAAAGTCAGTAATCGTGAGTTCTGTAAGCATGGCTGGTTGTTACACTTCGCTTTGCAACTTGCGGGTCAATATCTGATAAAAATACGTGGGTGGGCGACGACGCAGGAAGCGCGTCGTATGCGGGCTGTTGGTGACGCTCACCAGCGCCCCATCATTAAGATTCCGATTGATCTGTCCGTCGGCGGAAAGCACGCCGTCTTGCCCATCAGTAAAGATTTGCAGCTTGATCGTTGCGTCCGGGTCTAGAATCAGGGAGCGATCAGCGGCCAGATGCGGGGCAATGGGGGTGATGACACTGCCGCGCACCTCAGGATAGAGTACCGGCCCTCCGGCTGCCAGATTATAGGCGGTTGAGCCGGTCGCGGTTGAGACGATCATGCCATCGGCAATGGTGGTGTTATAGAAATGCCCATCTACCAGCACTTTGATGCGCACTACCCGTGGCAGCGCGCCCCGCACGACGACAATATCATTGAGTGCCAGGAACTCTTCTGAGTCGCCATTGGCCTCCAGCACGGCGCGCAGCATCGCTCGCTCGTCGACCCAACAGTCACCCTCCAGATACAGGGGAAGCTGCTTTTCAACTTCATGGGGTTCCAACTCGGTGAGAAAGCCGACGCGACCAAAATTGACGCCAAGCAGGGGGACGTCAAACAAGGCGGCGTTGCGGGCTACCGAAAGAATGGTGCCATCGCCGCCAAGCACCAGGACGAGTTCGACTTGCTCCAGGCGCTGGCGTAATTCATCGGTTGCATGCGAGGCAAGCGACCAGACGTTCAAGCGCTCGCTAAGTCGGGCTGTGAGATGCACGGCCATTTCAGCCGCGTTGAGCGAACGTTCCTGGTAGACGATGCCCAGATTCTTCACCGCCAGCAGTGTCCCCTTTCTGTGGCCCTGCCCCATGCCAACTGGTTCCTGTGTCATGTATCGAGCATACGCCCCTTTCTGCTTCCAATGGCACAGTGCGCTGGCCGATTTTCACCCTTACATCATATGCGAACCTGCCGCCGATGTCAACGCCTCAGGCAGCCAATGTCGAACGAACATTCTAGGTTTATCTGGCAAGGAGCGCCAATCGGCGCGGCTTCGTTCGGCCTCCAATGCTATAATACTACGAGCAGTCCTGAGGCATCACAACAACCAGTAAAAGAGGTTCTTCATGGCAACGACGCGGGCAGAGATGCTGCCGGAGATGCTGCCGACGCGGGTGACGGCGCTGCTGGGTATTCGCTATCCCATCGTGCAGGGCGGGTTAGCCCATCTTTCTTATGGCGACCTGGCGGCAGCCGTTTCGGAGGCAGGCGGTTTGGGACAGGTGGGCGTGGCCTGCTTTGAAACGGCGGATGAGTTGCGCGCCGAAATCGCCAAAGTGCGGAGGCTGACCAGCCACCCCTTTGGAGTGAATTTTCCGATTGGGCATAGCCCGGTCGATCATTTTCTGGACGTGGCGCTGGAAGAAGCTGTGCCGGTGCTGACGATTACCGGCGGCAACCCAGAGACGCTGCTGCGGCGCATCCAGGCGCACAAGCCGACGCCGCGCACGATGGTGCTGGTGGCCGGGACACGCGCGGCGCGCAAGGCCGAGGATTTAGGAGCAGACGCGGTGATCGCGGTGGGCTTCGAGGGCGGCGGCCATCTGGGCCGCGATGATATTGGGACGATGGTGCTGGTGCCGCGCGTGGTGGAGGCGGTGAAGATTCCGGTGTTGGCGAGTGGGGGCATTGCCGATGGGCGCGGGTTGGCGGCTGCGCTGGCGCTGGGCGCTGAGGGGGTGGAACTGGGCACGCGCTTTATCGCGGTGGAAGAAAATGTGGCGCACCAGCGCTATAAAGAGGCGCTGGTGCAGGCGCAGGAAACCGATACGGTGGTGATCGAGCGCACGTTGGGTCGCCCGGCGCGGGTGCTGAAGGGACCGCTGCCCGACAAGATATTGGAGATCGAGCGTGACCTGGAGCAGCGCAACGCCTCGCGCGAAGAAAGTCTGGCGGCGCTGCTGCCGTTCATCCTGGGGACGGTGAATAAGCGCGCCGCGCGTGAGGGGGTGCTGGAGGAAGGGTTTGTCTGGGCGGGGCAGGTGACCGGACTGATTCAGGATATTCCCGCGGCGGGCGATCTGGTGCGCCGCATGGTCCTGGAGGCGGCGATCATTACGCAGCGCGTGGCGCGTCTCTTCGAGGGAGCGCCTCTGCCTGTCAAAGAAGCGGGCGATTAAGATCACGAGCGATGTGCTGACGAGAGAGGAAACAGGCCGATGCCCAGAGCGATTGATTTTCATGTCCATCTGCCGATTGCGGAGTTTATGGATGTGGCGCTTGGCCCATACCGGGCGGCGGCAGAGCGCTTTTTTCGCAGCGAGGTGAAGCTGCGTGATGTGGAGGAGATTGCCGCCTATTATCACGAACAGGATATGGTGGGCGTCTTGCTGGCCTGGGACGCCGAAACGGCGACGAAGCAGCCGCCGCTGCGCAACGACACGGTGGCAGAGATCGTGCGCCGCTACCCCAGGCAGTTTATCGGCTTCGCCAGCGTGGACCCGCACAAGGGCCAGGCGGCCATTGTGGAGGCTGAGCGAGCCGTGAAAGAGTTGGGGCTGGCGGGTATGAAGTTTCACCCGGGGGTGCAGGCGTTTTACCCCAATGATCGGGCGTTTTATCCGCTTTTTGAAAAGATCGCGGAATTGGGTGTGCCCGCGCTCTTTCACACCGGCACCAGCGGGCTGGGCGCGAATACGCCGGGCGGCTCTGGCATCAAACTCGATTATACGCGCCCGATCTATCTGGATAGCCTGGCGGCAGATTTCCCCACGCTGACGATTATTGGCGCGCATCCCTCCTGGCCCTGGCACGAGGAGATGGCGGCGATTGTGCAGCACAAGAGCAACGTGTACAACGATCTTTCCGGATGGTCGCCCAAATATATTCCGCCGTCGCTGCTGCGCGAGGCTGCCGGGCGTCTGAACGAGAAGTTTCTGTTCGGGTCGGATTATCCCTTTATTCCGCCAGACCGCTGGCTGCGCGACTTCGAGAAGCTGGAGGGTTGGACCGATGAAGCGCGCGCCAGACTGCTCTATGGCAATGGGCAGCGCGTGTTGGCGCATACGCCTGTGGCACAGATGACCTTTTCAGGCTAAGCGCTGCCTGGCCCTGGCTCAATCTGGTGTGGCCTCCAGCTTCGCGGCCAATTGTTGGGCGATCTGGCGAAAAGCGGCTGCCTGGGCTGATTGGGGATGCGCGACGAGCAGCGGGTGGGCGCGGTCTCCAGACTGACTTACCAGCGGGTCCAGCGGGATCGCGCCGAGCTTCTCTACATCCATCGTCCAGATGGCGCGAGCCTCAGAGACGCGCGCAAAGATGTCCACCGGCTGGCCGCAGTGCGGGCAGAGGAAGCCGCTCATATTTTCGATGGCGCCCAGGATAGGCACATCGGCGCGGCGGTAGTATTGCAGCGCTTTCTTGCCATCCAGGTGGGCGACATCCTGTGGCGTGACGATGAGGACGACGCCCGATAGCTGGAGGTCTTGCAGCAGATTTTGCTGGAGGTCGGCGGTGCCAGGCGGCAGGTCGATGATGAGATAGTCTGGATTGCCCCAGGCCACCTGATGGGTCAGTTGCATGAGCAGCGCCCGCACAATCTGCGCTTCAAGAATCATAGGCTGGTCTTCGCCAAGCAGGAAACCTGCGGACATGATCTTGAGACCATAGCGCTCCACTGGCTGAATGACTGGCTGCGGCCCTTTGCGTGCCAGCGTCCAGTTACCTGTCCACTCTTTGCGGGTGAGGCCAACCATCAGCGGGATATTGGGTCCATACAGGTCGGCATCAAGCAGGCCAACCGTCTTCCCATTTTCAGCCAGCGCCAACGCCAGATTCAGGCTGACCGTCGATTTGCCCACGCCACCCTTGCCGCTGCCCACAGCGATGATGAAACGCGCGGGCGGCGTGTGTCTGGCATCCCGCGGCTCGGGGTTATTGGAAGATGGATGAAGCCATGATGGCTTGTTCATAGATTCTGCTAAGGGTGATCGAGGTTGGCCGGGCCAGAAGCCACGCTCTGTATCATCGGCTGCTTGGCCGGTCTGGCATCTTCCATGACTTTGACGACGATGGCGGTGATGTTATCGACGCCGCCGTTCTCGTTTGCCATGTCCACCAGCGTGTTGGTGGCCTGCCGCAGATCATCCTGGCGCAGCACCTGCTCAATATCGGGATCGCGGACCATTTCCCAGAGGCCATCGCAGCAGAGCAGCAGCTTATCACCGGGGGTCAGCCGCTGGCGGAAGAGGTCGATCTCGGCGGCTTCTTTTTCGCCCAGGCTGCGATAAATCTGGTTGCGCTTGGGGTGGGTATAGACATCATCTTTTTGGATGACGCCCGCCGCCACCAGGCTTTCGACAATGGAGTGGTCGGTGGTGACCCGCTGAAGGTGTTCGTTGGGGTTGAGCAGATAGGTGCGGCTGTCGCCGACATTGCAAATATGCGCTTCGTTGCCAGTGATCAGCGCGGCAGTCATGGTGCAGCCCATATCTGCGTGGTCTTTCTGGTTTTGTTGAAAGATCATCTGGTTGGCGTGTTGAATGGCGTCTTGCAGCAAGTTGCCGAGCGCCTCGTCAGGGGCATCTTGCCTGGGCATCGCTTCGGCCAAATGTTGATAGATCGTCTCTACGGCGATGCGGCTGGCGTCTTGCCCGTTGGCGTGGCCGCCCATGCCGTCGGCGATGACGAAGAGGCCAAAGGGCTGAAGCTGGCCGTTGTGCTGCCAGGTGCCGGTGACGGCCAGGAAGTTATCTTCATTGTCTTTGCGTCTGCGCCCGGGGTCGGTTTTTGTGCTGACCTTGACCCCCAACGGCTGCCGCTGTCGCCCGCGCACGATCATGGTTGGTTCCTCTTGTTTGCCCGAGACGACGGTGGGCATGTTGGGCAGGGTGGTATCGCTGTCTGCGTTGCTGCTGCCCTGATGCTGAAAAATCATCGTAGGTACCTCCGCAATATCGGGCGCTGGGGCTGGCGGTGGATGAAGCGGCGGCAGACTTAAAGGTGCCGGGCCACCAGAGGTTGACCGGCCAAGGCTGCGACCCGAGCCGCTGCTTCCCATCATGCCTTGAGGCAGATCAAGACCACAGTTGGCGCAAGTGCTGGAGCCAGGATTGTTCTGCCAGCCGCAGCGAGGGCAGATAATCGTGCGCCGCACGGGGGCATTGGGTGGCACTGTTTCAAATGGGGCGGTTGCTCCTGCTGGTGGAGGTGCTGCATAGCCGCCAGAGAGAAGTTGCCCACCAGCCTTGCCGCGCTGCGGGAACGCGAGGGCTGGGGCTTTCTGGCTCTGTACATCTCTGCGCTGGCGGGCGCGCACTTGAAGCAGGAAGGTCATGATGAACACCAGCACGACCAGAATCCCCAGGACACCCAGCGCAATATAGGTGGTAGGAATGCCAAAGAGCGTCGTGGGCAGGAAGCTGCCTGAACTTGACGTGCTGCTGACCGATGTTGTCTTGGGGGGAGTGGTAGGCACTGCTGTAGGTACCAGCGTTGCTATATCTTTTGGCGTGGCAGTGGGCGAAGGAGTTGGGGTGACAGTCGGGGTATGGGTCGGGGTCGGAGTCACCGCTTTGCCTGCAAGGGGCTGCGCTCCTCGGGGTGCCGGGCCAGTCAGGCTCGCGGCGCTGACAGCCGAAGCGAGGACAAAGAGCATGCCGAGCGCCAGGCAGAACGCCAGCAGGCCAGAAAGCAATGATCGCCGTTGGATGCGCAAGGGCTGTTGCATGACTGGTCCCTCCCTCAGATACGTCGTCCCGGTCCCATCGCCCAGTTGGTCAGAAGTCGATACTGGTTTAGTGTGTTGTCCCTGGCCCACCAGCGCCTCCCAGATTGCCTGTGGCTGCCCGCGCACGCAGACGTTGCAGGGTAGCCTGCGCTTGCGTATCGGCAGGATTCAGCCGCACGGCTGCCTCACATTCGCGTAGGGCATCGGGCAGGCGGCCCTCGCGCTCGTAGACCTGGCTGAGCAGATGGCGGGCTGCCGCGCTTCCAGCGTCGATGCGCAGCGCTTCGACAAACGCGCGCTCGGCATCCGAAAGCCGGTTCAGGCGCAGGCAAAGCTGGCCGATATTCATCTGTACTGCCAGGTTGCGCGTTAGCAGGCGCGCCGCTTCGCGGTATTCGACCAGCGCTGGCTCAAGCTGGTTGGTTTGCTCCAGGCACTGGCCGAGCAGGCGATGGGCCTCACCGTCGTTGGGGTTATGGCGCAGGGCATTTTGATAGGCTGCAATGCCTTCTGCCGGGCGGCGCTGCAAAAACAAATAGACGTCACCGATGAGACGGTGTGTTTCGGCATCATTGGGGTTGAGTTGGAGCGCGCTCTGGTAGGCCGCCAGCGCGTTGGTGGTATCTGGCGGCTGGCTGCGCGCGTGAATCATACCCAGGACTTTATAGACCTGCGGGTTGCGCTGGTCAAATTGCAACGCTTGCCGAGCGGTGTTGAGTGCTTCGATAAAGCGCCGCTGCTCCAGGAACGCGCGCGCCTGGTTAATGTAGCCGGCTGCCGGTCCAGAAAGCGTTTGGATGGGCGGCTGATAGGTAGGCGCCATCCCTGGTGGCCCGCTTTGTGGGCCAAGGGGAGGACGCGCGCCCATGGGTGGTGGTCCCATGGGGCCAGGCTGTGGCAGCAGCGGCGGCAGGCGCACAATGGCCTGCTCCATCTCGCCCGCGCTGGGCCAGCGCGCCATCGGGTCTTTTTGCAGGGCGCGGCCAATGATCTGATCGAAGGCAGGGCTGATCTCTGGACGCAGGCTGCGGATGGTGGGGAAATCGAAGATCGATGGTTTGTTATTGGTGGCTTCATGGCGTGTCAGCAGCCGATGGAGGGTTGCGCCCAGGGCATAGATATCGCTTTTCGGCAGGGGTTTGCCTTCCAACTGTTCCGGTGGCGCGTAGCCCAGGGTCATGATGACGGTAGCCTGGCGTCCGCTCTGGAACGAACGGGCAATGCCGAAGTCGATCAACTTCACTTTGTCATCACTGGTGACCATAATATTGGAGGGCTTCAGGTCACGAAAGATGACGGGCGGATTCTGGCTATGGAGATAGGCCAGCACGCTGCACATCTGCGCGGCCCAACTGCGCACGCGCGCTTCGGGTAAGCCGCGCGTCTGGCCTTCTTGCTCCAGCACTTCGGCCAGCGTCTTGCCGTCCACGAACTCCATGACCAGATAGTTGTGCCCGTTTTCGGCAAAGAAATCGAAGACTTTGGGGATGGCAGCATGGTGCAGGTCCAACAGCATATGTGCTTCGCGCTCGAACCATTGCAGCGATTGTTCGCGGTCTTCTTCATTGCTGAAGTTATCCAGCATTTCTTTGATAGCGCAGGCCCGCTTGAAATGCTGATCATAGCCTTTATAGACAGCGCCCATGCCACCTTTCGCCACGGCTTTTTCGACGCGATAGCGCTGATGTTGTAGCTCTGTGCCAGCCGTCAGCCGCCTGGGGCCTTTATCGCCCCCGCGTTTGGGGTCGCTATTCGGCTCGTCATCCGACGGCGGCGGGCTAGAAATAGGCTCGCGCGCCTCTTTGGCGTTTCCCAAAGGTTCATGGCATTTCACGCATAGTTGTGCGTCATCATCGTTTGCTGTATGGCAATTGGTGCATTCGATCACAGCCGCTGCTCCATCCAACCCGCCTCACGAGCGGTGGTCACTGCCCGGGACCGCGCCGGTTCCTGCCATCATAGCATTCTCTCGGTGGGGCGGTCAATATATGTTCAGTGCATTCAAGGCATCACACGGTTTCACACGATTTAACACAGCCCATCTACTGGCTCATTATAGCATATCCTCTTGTTCCCAATAGCCTAGCCACATATGGCATAGCTGTCAAGGCCCTTTGCCATATGTGGAGGCTGTGGCTGCAAGCTATCAGTCCTGTTTCTTTGTCGGAATCTGTGGGCTATGCTATAATGAGAAACGGCATAACAAGCAAAGCGCAGGCCGCTCAGCCGTGCTGGCAGCGTCGCTGCCACTCATCTCCAGCCCATCTGAGACGGCCTTTCTGGAGGTATCTGTGGCAAATATCGGCTATTTATATGCACTCCTCTATTTTCTTGTGGGATGCATGTTAGTGACGGTGGGCCTGATCGCTGCCAGGGTGGTCGGTCGCTTTACCATTAAAAAACACGCGTCGAGCAGCAAAAATCTCATCTATGAATCTGGTGAGACGGCGCGCGGCAGCGCCTGGGTCCAATATCCACTCGCCTTTTATGTCTTTGCCCTGCTTTTTGTGGCCTTTGATGTGGATATTGTCTTTTTGATCTCCTGGGCGGTGGTGTTCCAGCAATTAAGCTGGTTTGGCTTTGTCGAGATCATCTTCTTTATTGTCGTGCTGGCGCTGGGACTGGTCTACGCCTGGCGTAAAGGAGTGATTCGATGGATATAACCCCGCGCTCGTCGCAGCTTGGTCCGTCATCGGCCAGAACGCCGCTGGCGTTCCAACCCGATCATGTTGCTGAATTGACCCGCGCGCTGCATGGCGTGGAGGGTCTGGTAGGCCATCCGGTATTGATGGGCGGTGGTGGGGTGGGCATCGAGGTGGAGCGTGCCAGGCTGGTGCAGATCAGCCGCGCGCTGCGTGATGATCTGGGCTTTGAAATGCTGACCTCGGTATCGGGCGTGGACATGCGCGATCACCTGGAGGTGGTCTATCATCTGCGCTCGCTGTCGCGCAACTGGCTGCTGCAAATGAAGGTGGCGCTGGAGCCGGGCAATCCTCAGGTGGATAGCCTGGTGGGCGTGTGGCTGTCGGCGAACTGGCTGGAACGCGAGACCTATGACCTCTTTGGCAGTATCTTTGTTGGGCATCCTGATCTGCGCCGCATTTTGCTGGACGACGAGTTTGAAGGCTATCCGCTGCTGAAGAGTTTCCATCAGACGCCGATGACGGTGCATGATCGCGCGACGACCCAGGTTGCGCCGGAGGAGGCGCTTTCTGGGGAGGCGCAGCGCGGGGTGGAGCGCGTGGTATCCAAACGGCTGGGCCAGGGCACCATGGAGCGTTTGCATCCCGGCACGCCGACCTTTGGCGACGCGCACTATCCTGACCAGCCTGGCGTTCCCGAATCAGAGGGCGTGGACTAACCCCCGCCTTAAGAGGAGCAAAGAGCTATGGCTATCGATGCAGAGAATCAACAAGTGACCCCTGAATATATCGAGGGCGCTGAAGGTTTTCGCTCTGAGGAAATGGTCCTGAATATGGGACCGCAGCACCCTTCTACCCATGGCGTGCTGCGCCTGGTGTTGACTCTCGACGGCGAGACGGTGGTCCATTGCACGCCGGTCATCGGCTATCTTCATCGGGGCATTGAAAAAATCCTGGAAAATCGGCCCTATATGGGCGGCATCCGTTATATGGATAATGCCGACTACCTCTCCCCTATGCTGAATGAAACGGCATATGCTGGCGCTGTCGAGCAATTGATGGGATTGGAGCCACCGCGCCGCGCGCAGTATATTCGGCTGATGACCAATGAGATGCAGCGCATTGCCAGCCATATGGTTGCCATCGGCACGTATCTGCTGGACCTGGGCGCGATGACACCGGTGCTGTATTGCTTCCGCGACCGCGAAGGCATTATGGATTTGTTCGAGGCGCTGGGCGGCAGCCGCTTCAATGTCAACTATCTGCGCGTCGGCGGGGTGCTGCACGATTTCCCCAAGGGCTGGCTGAGTCGGCTGGAGCAGTGGTGCAATACGTTCGATGATTCGTTAAAAGAATTAGAGAACCTGGTGGCGGGCAATGAAATCTTCGAGGCGCGCACCCAGGGCGTGGGCTATATTGACCCGCAGCAGGCGGTCGCCTATGGCCTGACCGGCCCGAACTTGCGCGGGTCGGGCGTCAGCTTCGATTTGCGGGTGGATCGCCCGTATATGGCCTATCGCGAGGTCGCGGTGAATCCGGCGGTGCGCCAGGAGGGCGATGCTTTTGCGCGCTTCCGCTGTCGCCTGGATGAATGCTATGAGAGCCTGCGGCTGATTCGCGTGGCGATGGATCAACTGCCTGGCGGGCCGATTTCGACGCGCACGCCGATTGCTTTGCGCCCACCACGCGGCGAGACCTACTTTGCGGTGGAGAGCAGCAAGGGTGAGCAAGGGATTTACCTGATTAGCGATGGCTCGGAATATCCCTATCGTGCCAAGATTCGTGGCCCATCGTTTGTGAATCTGCAAATCTTGCCGGAACTGCTGCGCGGCCACAAGATGGGCGATGTGGTGGCAATTCTGGGGAGTATTGATCTGGTTCTTGGTGAGGTGGATCGATGATACCGGAAATTTGGCAAGAAGTTATTCACTTCTTTATTACGCTGATCTTTACGCTGCTCTTTGTGCCGGTGATTCCGCTGGTGGGCACTTATCTGGACCGTAAGATTCTCGGCTTGATGCAGGACCGCCTTGGGCCAACCTATGTTGGGCCGTTTGGCTCGCTGCAAAGCGTCGTGGATATGGTGAAGCTGCTTTCCAAAGAGGACATCAAAGCCAGCGCGACGGATAATATCGTCTTTACGCTGGCTCCGGTGGTTTTTCTGGCTCCGGTCATCACTGCGTTTGTGATCTTGCCGTTCTCGCCCTATATGACGGTCAGCGCGCTGCCGACGGGCATCATCTTATATGTGGCGCTCAGTTCGCTGGACGTAATCGGCGTCTTTATGGCAGGCTGGGGTTCCAATAACAAATATGCGCTGATGGGCGGCTTGCGCTCGGCGGCACAGATGATCTCCTATGAACTGCCGCTGGTGCTCTCGCTGATTCCCGTGATCATGCTCACCAGCGCGTTGGGCAAGGGCGGCATTGGCTCTATCTCGCTGAGCGATATCATCAGGGCGCAGATGAATCCCTGGTGGCTCTGGTTTGTGCTGATTCAGCCGCTGGGCCTGCTGATTTACTATACCTGTGGGCTGGCCGAGACCAACCGCGCCCCGTTTGACTTACCCGAAGCGGAATCAGAACTGGTCGCGGGCTATCTGACCGAGTACAGCGGCCTGCGCTGGGCGATGTTCTTCCTGGGCGAGTATGCCAATATGGTGATCGTCTCGGTGATTACAACGGCTCTGTTCCTGGGCGGCTGGTCTGGCCCTGGAGCCAATGAGGGCTTCTGGGTGGGCCTGCTCGGCGGAATAGGCGGCGGCATCGTCTTTAACATCATTGCGGTCTTCTGGTTCATGGTCAAGCTGTGGGCCGTGATCTTCCTCTTTGTCTGGATTCGCGCAACGCTGCCACGCCTGCGCGCCGACCAGTTGATGCGTTTTGCCTGGCTGGTGCTGATGCCGATCACGCTGGCGAATATTCTGATTAGCGGGTTCATCCTGCTGATTGTGCCTGAATTGATGGGCACGGTGACGGTGCTTCAGGTGCCGGTGCAAGTCTGGATTCTCGGCGCGGTGAACTGGGTGATGTTCTTCGTCTATGTCTTCCTGCTGGGTCGGCTAACGGGCGTCTCTGTGACTGGCAAGACGCCGCGCTGGATGAAACGGCGAGTACTGGCACAGGCAAAGGCACAACCAGCCCAGCCAGCCGCGCAGCCCGCGGCGCTGGCCCAGGCGCAGAAATAACGGGAAGCGCCAGGTGCATACAAACGAGAGAGGTCGTCGCGTGTATGCACCTGGCGCTTCAGCTTGTGGAGCGTTACGATGGCAAACGAAGGTGGCGCGAAAAAACACAGATGGATTCCGCTGGCACTTGGCGCGGCTGGCCTGGCAACCGGTCTGGTGATTGGAGGGGCGCGCGCTGTGAAGGAGATAGAAATCTCCAGCGAGTGGGAAATTGACGCGCCAGCGGAACAGGTCTTTGAGATGCTGCTGGATACGCGCAATTATGCCGAGTGGTGGCCTGAGATAGCCGGGCATGCCAATACCGCTGGCCCGTTCATCACCGCCCGCACCGTTGCCCGCTGTGCGGCGCGTGTGCCGGTCTCGTTCCTTCCTTTCTTGCCAGCGCTGCATATGACGCTTCATTTTCCGCAGATCGAGCGCAACCAGCGCATTCGCGCTCGCCTGACGGGCGATGTCAGCGGCATTGCTGAATGGGTGATTGTGCCACACGGCGCAGGCGTGGTGCTCAAGAATAACACGCGGCTGCGCTTGACCCACCCGCTGCTCAATCTGGCCGCGCTGGTCTTGCCGGAAGCCTCCTGGCGTTTGAATCTGGAGCGGATGCTGCTGGAGGCGCGCGTCGGGCTGCGGCGCACGCTGGAGTTTCCTGAGGCCGAGTTGGCGCTCGCCAGGCCCTGACGGACGTGGATGATTTCCTGCCCGTTGCTCTGGTCCATTTGCGCGAAGCCGAGATTGTGCGTCTGTGCGGCCTGGCGCGAGCGGCACGCGGGCAGGAATATGGGCGACTTGGCCGCGTTCACCAGGCAGAACGCACGGCGGGCACGCTGCGCGCCACAGTGTTGGATGGCGAAACCAGTAGATCGGTCACAGCGCGCTTTTCCGACAGCGGGCTGGAGTCTTCGGCGTGTACATGCAGCCCGGCTCAGCCGGACCAGGAGCCTCAGGTTTCTGGCGTCCATCCCCTTTGCGAGCATGTGGCCGCGCTCCTGACGCTCTGGGTGCGCGAGCCGGAGCAGTTCCGCGCTGCCTCGATGGCTTCTCAATCTTCTTCGGCTGATGTGTCCCCCGCTGCTCTTGATGATGTCCCTGCCTTCCTTGACATGCCAATGCCAGCAGCGCCAGAAGCCTCAGCCGCTGCTGCTTCCCCTGCGCCTGCCATGACGCCAGCCGAGGCGCTGGCGAGCCTGGAACACCTCGACCGGGAGATACGCCATTTTCTGAACTTGCTGGCGCTGGCAGGTGGAAGTGTCACCGAACACGAGGCGCAGCAGCTTTTTCTGCGCTTTGATCTGGGCGAGCCAGAGGCCGCACTGGCTGCTCTGGAACGCTTGCAGCAGCATGGCCTGGCGCGGCCTGTGTTTACGGCTGGCAGTGCAGCCAGGGGCGTGGCGGCGGATAGCCCTGCCGGGTGGTCTATTCCTGCTGCGCTGCTGGAGCGCCTTCCGCGTGTGGTGCCACTTACGCCCCTCGTAACTGCTTCCGAAGCAACGGAGCAGAAGCAAGAGCTTGGGGAAAAAACCGAGACCGCGCCGGTATCCCGTGCGCGGCAGCCGGAAGCGCTGCCAGCAGAAGCGGGTCTGCACGAAGCACGGGCCGAGGGAACGTTGCCGATGCTGCTGTTGCTGGTGGCGGCGCAGGCGATTGACATCAGCATGCCTCCTCTGATCGCGGCCACATCACAGAAACCGGCCTCGCGTTCTACGCTCGATCTTGATGCCGCGCTGGCTCAGCAGTGGGCGAAACAGCTTCAGGCTGCTCCGGAGCAGATACGTTTTTGCCTGGCGCTGCTGCGCCTGGTGGGGCTGCTCCCACCGCCCGCGCCGTTTCGCGCTGCCACGTCATCAGCCCCCGCAAAAGACTTCACGGGCCAGGTTGTGACAACTGCTGCGCGCGCTCGCGCGATGGTCGCACCTGAACGCGCCAGGGAAGCGCTGTTGTCCACCTATCGTTTGCTATTTGCCCGACCTGAAGCTGAGGTGGCGCGTGATCTCTTCACGCATTGGCTGCACGCGCATTCGGCGAGCGAACTGCTGGAACTGCGCGATGCTGGGGTGCGCGTTGCCTGGCTGAGACAGCGCGAGCAGGCCGATATCGCTGCTGAGAATCAGGCGGCGCGCCAGTTCATTATCGATGTGTTACGCTCTGTGCCTGTGGGGCCTTGGTGGAGCTTTAGCTCGCTGGTGGAGTTTGTCTGGCGCTTCCAGCCCGCCTTCTTGCGGGGTCGCCAGCAGACGTTTTTGCGCCCGCAGTGGTGGCTGGAGCGCTTGCCAGACGGAGAGCCGCTTTCGCTGGATGTGCGCGCTGAGTGGCGGCAGGCTGAAGGGCGCTATATCGCGCTGCTGATGCGTCGCGCGCTTCACTGGCTGGGGGCGGTGGACCTGGCGCTTGACGCGCAGGGGCGGCTGAAGGGCTTTCGGGTGACTCGACTTGGGGCGTTTCTGCTGGGTGCTCAGGCGCCGGATGCTGCGCCTGAGCCTACGGCCTTGCCGCCTGCACTGCTTCAGCTACAGGAGGATGGGGCGCTGCTTGCGCCGCTTGCTGCTTTGCAAGATGAGCGGCTGGATATGCTGTTGTGGTGGTGCGAACCCTCGGGCGCGACGGCGGAGGCGCTGCGCTTCCGGCCCAGCGCCGAGCGAATGGCCGCCGCGCTGGATGCCGGGCAAGAGCTTGTCGCCTGGCTTGGCTGGCTGGAGCGGCTGCCCCCGAGCGCGGCGCTTGCCGATCTCATTGCCCAGGCGCGGCGCTGGGCCGGACAATATGGGCAGGTGCGCCTGACCGCATCCGCGACGGTGTTGGAAGTTGGCGACCCGGCGCTGCTGCGCGAGTTGGAGATGACGCTTGACCTTTCGGAGCGCTATGTCGATCATGCGCTGGCGTCGGGCCTGGCGGTGCTGCGCGCGGATGCTGTCGAGACGCTGGTGGAGGAGATGCGGCGGCGTGGCTATGCTCCCTGGATTCTTGAAGATGAAACCACTGACGGACCTTGAACTCTTGCGTGGTGTGCCTTCCGGCCACCTGCGCGATATTGCCGAAATGCGACGCCTCACGCTGCCGGGTCCAGCGAGCGCTGGCAGCCTGGACCTGGAGGAGATAGCGAGGCGCTTCTTTCACGAGCCTTCGCTGCGCGAGGCGCTGCGCGGGCTAAGCCAGCCCCAATGGGCGATCTTGCGCGAATTGGCGCGCTGCGGCGGGCAGGCTCCCAATTTTGACCTGCGCGCCTATCTTATCGCGGCGGGATGGATTCCAGGCAGTGGCCGCGCTCCAGATGCGCAAATCAACCTCTATGAACTGGCGCTCAATCGGCTGCTTGGGCTGGGTCTGGTGTTCTGGGGGCGGCTGGATGCTCTTGGCTCGCGCGAATATGCCAGCGGCGCGCACGAAGGCGTGCTGGCCGTGCCGCCTGCGGTCCTGCCTTTGCTGGCGACAACGGACCAGACGAGCCAGGAAGCTGAAGCTGCTCCGCTCTGGCAGCCGCGCGCGCCGCGCTTTGGCTCGGCAGAACGTTTTCAACGCGACCTCTATCTGTATTGGAATGTGGTACGTGAACAATCTGCCGGGCTGCCGCTGCTGGCAACTGGGCAGCTTTCCAAAGCGGTGCTGCGCCCCTTGAACGCGGCGCTCGGCGTGAAGACCGAGCTTGACGGCATCAGAACGGAACAGGAAGCGGGACGGCTGTATTTTCTGCGGCTGCTCGCGCAGGCGCTGGGCTTGCTGGAGATGCGCAGCGAGACGCTGTATGCGGTAGACGCTTCCGCCTTTTTTGTGCAATCGCTGGCCGAACGCACCCGTCGCTCTTTTACCGCCTGGCTTGCTGGCGTGTTCTGGAACGAACTGCTGCACCTGCCTGGCGTGACGCTGCGCCCAACTCCGCCGGAGAGCGCGCACCCGGAGGTGCTGCGGGCGCGGCGGGCGGCGCTTGCCCTGCTGGGTGATGAGGCGGCTGCCGGATGGATAAGTCGCAGCGCTTTGCTGGCGCTGGCTCGGCTGCGCCAGCCGCACTTGCTCTTTCCGGCTCGGGCCAAGGGGCAGGTTGATCGCTATTTGGCTGGAGGGAACGTGTTTGGGCTGGATTTCCGCCCGCGAGGCGGCTGGATTTCGCCGCATGAAAACTGGCTGCGCGTGGAGGGCGCTTTTCTGGCAGCGGTGCTTGATGGACCACTTGCCTGGCTGGGCGCGCTGGATGTGGATGATACACCCGACGGGGAGACAGCCGCCTACTGTGTTTCTGCGGTTGGGCGCGCACTGCTGGGCAAAGGCGACTGGCCGCCTGCCCTGACCGAGACGGAAAGCGGGCGATTGGTGATTCAGCCCAACTTTGAGGCCTTGGCGCTGCCGCCGCTGCGCGAATCACTGCTCTGTTTCCTCGATCAGTGCGCTGAGCGCCAGTCGCTCGATCAGGTGGCACTCTATCATCTGACGCGCGAACGCTGGCTGCGCGCACTTCGTGCCGGAACGAGCGCGGCCAATTTGATCGAGCGTCTGGAACAGATGGCAGCCGCGCCGCTGCCCCAGAATATGCGCTATTCACTGCTGGAGTGGGAACGCCAGGCGCAGCGTATTCGCCTCTATCGTGGGGTGGCGCTGCTTGAAGTACAGGATGCGGCGCTGCTCGATTCCTTGCTGGCTGACGCTGCGCTTGCCACGCTGATTCTCCGCCGTCTCACGCCAACTGCGGCGCTGGTTGATCGCCAACAGTTGCCACGCCTCTATCGGGCGCTGCTTGGGCGTGGGCATCTGCCTCAGAGGATGCCGCCCCTGTGAACTCCCCGACGTATTACTTTTAGGGAAGATGATGCTTTCTCCATCTGCCCGTATGTGGGGCCAGAAAATACACTGCAAGAGAAGGTAGTTCTGGCCCTGGCATGGTCTATGCGTGAGATATGTTACTATTTGCTTCAATTCTTGAAGTAACTTTCCTGGGAACTGTACGTATTACCTATGGAAGAAGGATATGATTGACCGCGTTATTGAGTGGAACCCACCAGGGATGGTTCAGAGCGCAGATGGTCCTCTTCGTGCGGCTTATTCGAGCGTGAACCAAAGATCGATTAAATACCTTAGATTGTCTCAGGTGATTACCGGATGCCGCACACATGCCTGGTTGGGTATACTGGACACAGATGATACGGATAGTTTACAAAGGCCGTGCACATGACTGTCCAGGCATTGGGCGTGACGAACCAAACGCACCGTTTCGACTCAATGCGCCTTTGATCTGCTGATTGATCGAAGTCTAGGACATAGGAGGGGCCACCATGCACACACCGGTGCAAAAGACCCGCGAAGAACTGATCTGGGAGGAAGGCACGACTGATGACCTTGCTCCCCTGCCGGGCACCCCAGAGTCTGACGAGGTTGAGGAAACAGATGCGGCTGATCGGATGGCTGTGGAGATGGTTGATCTGTCGACACTTGAGGCCCTCAATATCGCTCTTCCCCCAGGGATGGATTTAGCCGCGTTGCAGGAAGCGTTTGCCGTCACGGAGATAGCCGAGCCAGGTCCAGATGAAGCCAGCGATACCGCTGAAGAGTTGCCAGACCTGGATATGGATGATCTGGCGCTTGAGGCGCTGTATGAAGGGCGCACCCGCCGTACGTTCCAGGGGGCGGATGGGTCCGAAGATGCGTTCCAGAGCTATCTACATGACATTCGTGGCCTGTCGCTGATTTCGCACGAAGAAGAATTAATGTTGGCCCGGCGCGCCGCCGCGGGGGATACGCGGGCGCGGCGTCGGCTGGTGGAAGCGAACTTACGGCTGGTGATTGCCATCGCGCGCCGCTATGTCAACAGCGGTGTGCCCCTCATCGATCTGATTCAAGAAGGCAATATGGGGTTGATGCGCGCCGCCGAGAAGTTCGATTATAAGCGCGGCACGCATTTTGGCACCTACGCGACCTGGTGGATTCGCCAGGCCGTCAGCCGGGCCGCTGGCGAGCAATCGCGCCTGATTCACCTGCCTGAGCATGTGGCGACGCGGCTGCGCAAGGTGCGGCGCGTTGCGGCGCAGATTTCCCAGGAGAGCGGCAACGATCCGCTGCCGGAGCAGATTGCCGAGGCGGCAGGCATGCCTCTGGAAGAGGTGGATGATCTGCTGCATGTGACCGAGCAGCCGGTTTCATTGGATGCCCCCGCTGATACAGAGAATCGCTATTCTTTAGCTGATACATTGGAAGATCGGTCCTCGCAGGCTCCGGCGGATATCGCGTCGCGGCATCTGGTGGGCGAGGAATTACATCGCGCGCTGTCCACGCTGACCTCGCGCGAGCGCGCGGTGGTGACGCTGCGCTACGGCATCGGTGATGGCCGCAGCCGCACACTGCTGGAGGTAGGGCGCGAGTTGAATATCTCGCGCGAGCGTGTGCGCCAGTTAGAGATGGTCGCGTTGATGAAACTGCGCCACGCCAGCAGCGCCTATAAGCTGCGCGAGTGCGTGTGAGCCGTCTATAGTTTGCGCTTTCAGAAGAGATACGTGAGCGTCTGGGTTCTCGCTGGTTGAGAGATATCTGCCAGGAGCAAGACAGACGCTCGCTCTCTGTTCGGACTTATTTATTCAGACGAGGCTGGTCCAAACGCCTCCAGCAGCGCGTCCGAAGTCACCACCAGCGCCTGGCGCGGAAAGACCTTTTGGGTGAGGACTCGATGCACCTCCTCGTCACCATCGGCGCAGCAGTCCTCGACGACTATCAGGTCATAGTCCATATCAGCCGCCCATCGGACGGTGGATAGGACCACTCCGCTGGTGGCAATGCCCAACAAGATGAGGGTCGTTCGCTCCTGAGCGCGGAGAATCGTTTCAAGATCAGTGGTGCTGAATGCGCCTGTGCGCCGCTTGGAGACGACGACATCGCCTGGCCTGGGCGCAACCTGGGGATGAATTTCTGTGGCAGGATCGCCTTCCTGCATCGAGCCAATCTTCCCAATCTGGGCAAAAACGCGGTTGCGTGGGCTGATTTCGGGATAGCCTTCACGGAACCGCACGACGATATAGATAATCGGCACCCCTGCGCTGCGCGCTGCTGCCAGGACCGAGGCTGCCCTGTCGAGCAGCCCAGGATGCGCGCCACCAAAGCGGGTAACCGCCACATTCTGATAATCCATAATCAGGAGCGCGGTATGCGCTCTATCCAGCGTGAGTGGACTTGCCATCGGTGCTCTTTGCCTTCTTTCAGATGCTGTTGTGAGAGATTGTATCTACGGGAAACCTATGCTACACTGAGCAAAAGCTACTCAAATGCTACTACTTTGGCGGCAGGCCATGCGTATAGTGCATAGATACTGTGTATATAGATATTATCATGCGTAATGGAGAGAAGACGGGCGAGATGGTTCTATCCATAGCGCGCTCGTGCGCAATGACATCGAACAGGGAGACGGAAGCATGACAACTTGTTCCTGTGGTTTTGCGTTGCAACCTCACCAAAAGTTTTGCCCCAATTGTGGGGCACAGGTGGCATCTGCCCAGTCGCCGACGGTGTATCCACAATATCAGGCGGCTCCAGACGCCAACAGCCCTACGACCTACACGCAGTATGCTTCAGCCCCTGCGGGGAGTTCAACCGCGCCTGGCATTTCGCGCTGCTCACATTGTGGCGGCGATGTGAATGGCAATGCGCCGTTTTGCATGCACTGTGGCACCCCGCTGGCGGCGGCCACCGCGCAGGCTGCCCCCAGCAGTGCGCCATCAAGCTGCCCAAGTTGTGGCTCGGCAGTGAAGCCCAATGCGCCGTTCTGCGAGATGTGCGGTGCGCATATCACCGGCCAGGCTGCGGCAGCCCCGGCGGTCGCGGCCTGCCCAAGCTGCGGCCAGGCGACGAATGGCAACGCGCCGTTCTGCATGCACTGTGGCGCGCGCCTCCAGGGGGCGGGCAACCCGACGATGGCGCAAACCGGGCAACGGCCTTCCAATTGTACACAGTGCGGCTATCCGATGCAGGCAGGCGCAGCGTTTTGTACTCACTGTGGCGCGCATTATGGTCCGCCAGTCCAGCCGGGCATGCAGCAGCCCATGATGGGTATGCCTCAGCAGGTGATGCGCTGTCCCACGTGCATGGGCGCGGTGCCAGCGGGTACGAGCTTCTGCACGCAGTGCGGCACGAGCCTGGCTGGCGTGCCAACACCGGCAGGTGTTCAGGGGCAGCCGGGTGGCTTCTTCCAGAATCTGATGAGCAGCAACGCCGGAAAGATTGGCCTGGGCGTGGCCGGTGGCCTGGCAGCGGGATTTATTGGCGAAGAGTTGATTCGTGATTTTGAGGGTGGCGATGGTTATGACGAGTATGGCAACCCCTTCCGCCGCCATCACCGCGGCTTGATGGGCGAAATCATCCGCGATATTCTCTAAGCTGAATCTGAAGGAAAAGCAGGAGCAGGGAACGACATGACTGCGCAACTCTGGGCCGTGTTTGCGGCGGCCTTTCTGGCTTCGGCAGTGGAATTTGTCGAGGCGTTTACCATCGTGCTGGTGGTGGGGGTTACGATCAACTGGCGAAGCTCGCTGGCGGGCACGGCCCTGGCGGTTGTGGCGCTGGCGCTGCTGGTCGGCATTTTTGGCACGGCGCTGGTGCAGTTTGTGCCCATTGAAGCGCTGCGGCTGGTGGTGGGCTTGTTCCTGGTCTTGTTCGGCCTGAAGTGGCTGAAGAAGGCGATCTTGCGCTATGCGCGGCTGAAGGCGCTGCACGACGAAGAAGCGATCTATGAGGAGCAGCAGGCGGAATTGCGCGCGAAAGGCGTGGCCGCGGCCAGCCGCATCGACCCCTTTGGCCTGGTAACGTCCTTTAAGAGCGTGTTGTTGGAAGGGCTGGAGGTCGCGTTCATCGTGATTACCTTCGGCGTACAGGCCAACAGCGAGTCAACGGCCAACGGCATCTTGATTGCAGCGCTGGGCGCGGCGGGAGCGTTGCTGGTGATTGTTGGACTGGGGGCGCTGGTGCGCGCTCCGTTGCAGCGTGTGCCCGAAAATACGCTCAAGTTCACGGTTGGAATTATGCTTGCCAGCTTCGGCACGTTCTGGGGTGGCGAGGGTCTGGGTATCTGGCATGATGATTTCTTACTGCTGGTGATGATTGCCTTCTATTTGGCGGTGGCTGGCGCGCTTATTCTCTGGCTGCGGCAATACGCGCCCCCGCGCAAAGCGAATCTGGCTGGGCCGGTGGAATTGCCCTCCGAGGAGGTAGTGGGATGACGCGCGTGGTGAAGGTCTTAAAGGCCATTTATCTTTTCTTTGCTGGCGATGCGATTCTGTTGATAGCGGTGCTGCTGGCGTTTGGGCTGGCTGCACTACTTGGCAAGGTGGCGCAGGCGCCTAACCTGGTGGTGGGCATCATCTTTGTCGCGCTGATTGTCGGCGGCCTGGCGCTGACGCTGAGCCGGGAACTGCGCGGCAGGCCACGCGGGGGCTGAGAGATTTTGCCGAAGCGAACACAACAGCGGGCAGGTTTTCAGCCTGCCCGCTGTTGTGTTCGCTTTCTATCTCAGTAGACGCTGATGTCTGCGCCGTAGCTTTCCAGGCGCTGCTTGACGATGCTCAGGAAACGCGCCGCGCCTAGACCATCGTTGATGCGGTGGTCAAATGAAAGGCTGATGAACATCATCGAGCGGATGGCAATGGCGTCACCCTCGATGACGACGGGACGCTTGACGGCTGCATCCATGCTGAGAATGCCCGCGTGCGGCTGGTTGATGATGGGCACGGAGATGATGGTGCCAAAGACGCCCGGGTTGTTGACGGTAAAGGTTGACCCTTGCATATCTTGCAGGGTCAACTTGTTTGCGCGCGCCCGCGCGGCCAGGTCGCTGACGGCACGCGCCAGTCCAGCCAGATTCCTGGTGTCGGCGTCATGGACGACAGGCACCATCAGCCCGGCATCAGTGGAGACGGCCACACCCATATGGATGCGTCTTTTCAGGATGATTTGATCGTTGACCCAGGAGGCGTTCATGGTGGGCACTTCTTTGAGCGCCTCAACGGCGGCTTTCATGACAAAAGGCACGAAGGTGATGCTGTATCCTTCGCGTCGCTTGAACTGGTCTTTGGTGCGTTCAATCCAGCGGGCGATGTTGGTAACATCGACTTCGACCATGGTGGTGGCGTGCGGCGAGGTGTGCTTGCTGCGCACCATATGCTCGGCAATCGCCCGGCGAATGGGCGAGACCGAGACGATCTCTTCATCCACGCCTGGCGTATAGGGCGCGGCGGGCGCGGTGAAGGATGGTTGGCTGGGCGCTGCGGTTATGGCTGCTGGCGCTTGCTCGCGGCTCGCCAGGAACGCTACAATATCATCTTTGCGTACCCGGCCACCTTCGCCAGTTCCGCTGATGGCTTCCAGGTCGAGCTGATGCTCTGCCGCCATGCGCCGCGCCAGCGGCGAGATGCGATGACGCTGGCCGTTGACCGCTGCCTGTCGCGGCGTGGGGGCCGAAAAGGGGGCTGTGGGTTGGGAGACGCTGGCCGCGGCAGTGGCGACCGGCGCGGCGGCTGGCTCGCTGGTTCTGGCGGGCGCGGCTGGCTGAACGGCTGCCGCTTCCTCGATCTGCGCGATTTCAGCGCCGACTTTGACGGTCTGGTCTGGCTGGACGGAGATTTTGAGCAGGCGGCCAGCAACAGGTGAGGGCATCTCCTGGGTGATTTTATCGGTGACGATCTCCACCAATGGCTCGTCAAGTTCAATATCGTCGCCCTCTTGCTTGAGCCAGCGCCCGACGGTTCCTTCGGCCACCGACTCACCAAGCTTCGGCATGGTTACCTTCGTTGGCATTGCATCACTCCTTTGTGTTTGAGACGACTCTCATGCTAGCATGTGCGGGCGGCGGCTGTCAAGAAACAGCCGAGCTAATTTCCCTGGAACTGCGGTTTGCGCTTTTGCAGGAAAGCCATCATACCCTCGCGTACATCTTCGGTGGTGAAGCACATCTTGATGCTGGTCAGTTCCAGTTGCAGCATGGTGCGCAGGTCGAGGTCTGGACTTTGCGCCAGCAGGCGCTTGGCAAGCGTCTGGGCAATAGGTGGACCACTGGCAAGCTCGGCGGCGTAGCTGGCGACGGCTTCTTGAAAGCTCTCTGAGGGAAGAACGCGGCTGACCAGGCCAATGCGCTCCGCTTCATTCGCATCGATGTCGCGGGCGGTCAGAATCAACTCGGCGGCGCGCGATGCGCCTACCAGGCGCGGCAGGAAATAGGCCATACCTCCATCGGGGACCAATCCACGTCGCAAATAGCCGGTGGTGATGCGTGTCCCCGCCGCCATCAGGCGAATATCGGCGGCCAGCGCCAGCGAAAGACCCGCGCCCGCTGCCGCGCCGTTGATCGCCGCGATGATGAGTTTATCGCAGGTGGTCAGTGTAAGCGCCTGGCGACCAATCCAGCCGAGCGCATCCAGTTTCGTGTGACGATCTTGCCCATCCAGCGGTGCTGAGCCGCCGCCATCGGTCAGGTCCAGCCCGGCGCAGAAGCCGCGCCCGGCTCCGGTCAGCACAATGACCCGCACATCGTCATCGGAGGAGGCTTCGGCAACGGCGGCCTGAATGGATTCAGCCAGCGCGGTATTCAAGGCGTTCAGCCGATCAGGCCGGTTGAGGGTGATCGTGCGAACTCCCTGTGTCGTCTGGACCAGCAGTTCCTGATTCTGCGCGATGCTCATGGCGGGCGATGCTCCTTCTCTTCACGAAGCGTGCCGTTTG
Organism: Ktedonobacterales bacterium; assembly: GCA_035307385.1. GTDB lineage: Bacteria > Chloroflexota > Ktedonobacteria > Ktedonobacterales > DATBGS01 > DATBHW01. The sequence goes on from DATGID010000037.1 coordinate 88,317, forward strand.
GGCGACCGGGCCTTGATGCCTGGTGTGATTTGCGCTGAGCGGTGGCACGCAAGCTGATATAGCGATCTCTGAATTAAGCATAACGGAAAGGGATACAGAGCGCAAGCATGAGGCAGCGTACAGAGCGAGCAGCGAGGAGGGCGCTATGCTGACCTATATCGTCCGGCGGCTGCTCATCGCTATTCCCGTGTTTCTGGGGATTACGGTGCTGCTGTATGTTCTGGTGAGCATCACCCCCGCTGGCGGTCCGCTGGCGGCCTATCTTGGCCCCGGCAAACATATTTCCGCGCAGCAGTTGGCGGTGCTGCGCGCGAAGTTTGGGCTTGACCAGCCCATCCCGGTGCGCTATGTGAAGTGGCTTGGCGCGCTGGTGCGCGGCGATCTGGGCTATTCCACGCAGACGGGTGCGCCAGTCCTCCAGGAGATCGAAAACCGGCTTCCGGCGACGATCTTGCTGATTGGGACTGCGTTTCTGGTGCAAGAGTTGATCGCCATTCCGCTAGGTGTCTTCTCGGCCTTGCGCCGTTATTCCCTCTTTGACCAGGTGTTTACGGTTCTCAACTATATGCTCTACTCCTTGCCAACCTTCTGGTATGGCTTGATGCTGATTATTCTTTTTGGTGTGGTCATCAGGGTGCCCGATCCGGACAACCCAGGCTACACCAGAGGTTTGCTGCCGTTCTCCGGCATGGTGAACTTACGCGAATCACCGCCGTTTGGCACTGCTGATTATGGAGCGTACTTTGCGGCGCATCCCTTCACGGCACTGGGCGATCTGGCTGCGCATCTGGCGCTGCCGGTGCTGGTGCTGGCGACAGTAGGTGTCGCCGCTGATAGCCGCTTTATGCGCGCCAGCATGCTGGATGTCATCAACATGGACTATATCCGCACGGCGCGCGCCAAGGGCTTGCCGGAACGGGTAGTCATCTGGAAGCATGCCATGTGTAATGCCATTTTGCCGGTCATCACCAATATTGGCCTGCAACTGCCGATCTTGCTGGGTGGGGCGATTGTGACCGAGCAGATTTTCTCCTGGCCGGGCATGGGGTCGTTCTACGTGCAGGCGGCCAGCGCTGGCGATTATCCGGTGGTCGTGGCCTATACCAGCCTGCTCGCGGCGGCGACCATCCTTGCCAACCTGCTGACCGACCTGTCGTATGCGTTTGTGGACCCACGCATCCGTTATAGCTGACGTGCCCGGTTGCCACTCGGGAGGAAGCAATGCCCGATACCCAGAGTCCCGCTCCAGAAACAGATGCTCCTATTATCCCTGGTGTCCCTGGCACGGGTGCGGGCGGCGTTGGTGGCCCGCTTGGCGCCAGCGCCACTGAGCGTGATCTGGCGTCTGGAATCGTCGAGCCAGGACTGCGCCTCGAGTACCAGGATGAAGGTGCAGCCGTCCAGCACCTGTCGCAGATGAAGCTGGTCTGGAGCCGGTTTCGCCGCCACCGCCTCGCGCTCGTCGGCACGGTTATCCTGAGTGTGATCGTTTTTCTGGCGGTGTTTGCGCCTTTTCTGACGCATACCGCGCCGGATACGGCGCACCTGGAGTGGGTTGATTTCCAGACCGGCGCCACTGGCCCAACGCTGGCGAACTTTCCTGATCGCATCATGGGGGTCGATACGATTGGGCACAGCGTCTGGTCTGGAGTCATTTATGGGGCGCGTGTCTCGCTGCTGATTGGGGTTGTCGCCTCGCTGCTGACGGTGGTGATTGGCACGATGCTAGGCGCGATCAGCGGCTATTTTGGTGGCGCCGTGGATTTGCTGCTTCAGCGCCTGACGGATATGGTGTTGTCGATTCCGTTCTTGCCCCTGATGATTGCGCTTTCGGCGATTGTGCTCCATAATCCGGCGCTGCATCAAAATGTCGGCTTCATCGTGACGTTTGTCATTCTGGCATTTACTGGGCTTGGTTGGCCGGGTGTCACGCGCATAGTGCGCACCTATTACTTGACCCTGCGCGAGCAGCAATTTGTTGAGGCTGCCAGAGCGTTGGGAACAAGTGATCTGCACATCATATTCCGCCACATTCTCCCGAACGCGCTCAGCCCAATCATGGTGCTGTTCACGTTGTATGCCGCGTCCTTTATGACGCTGGAGGCGACGCTGGATTTCCTGGGGCTGGGGATCGCGTTCCCGCCCACGCCAACCTGGGGCAATATGCTGACCAACGCCCAGGATGAATTGCTCATCGGCCATTGGTGGTGGGCCACGTTTCCTGGTCTGTTGCTGCTGCTGACGGTGCTGGCGATCAACTGGATTGGCGATGGCCTGCGTGACGCGCTGGATGTGCGCGATCAGGGGTAAGATGTTGTCGCTTCTCTTGCTCCACAAAAGTTGAGGGCTTGCAAAAAAGCCGTCGGTGAAACGCTTGACATTCCCGCGCCAGTGCGGTATGCTTATTAGGCGAGAAATATGGGTGCTCTCGCTGCCTGTGCCCGTAGCTCAGTGGATAGAGCGTTGGCCTGCGGAGCCAAAGGCCGCTGGTTCGAATCCAGTCGGGCACGCCGTCGCCTACAAAATGGGTAATTCCATTCTGTAGGCTTTTTTGTTTCTTAACTTTGGTTGTGTCGCTGCCATTGTGTAGTAAACAGCATTCCAGGAGTTTCTTGACGCCCTACCACTCCCCTCGCTAGGCGTAAAACTGGTAACCAGACTAAGCGTGGCTTGATCGCCGCTATCATCTTGTGTTCCAAATCATAATATAGGCCCCCAGCTTCCAGGAGCAAGGTCACCATCTCACGCCGTTCTTCTGGCGTGGCGAACTCCCACAAGGCTGCTATCCCTGGCAAGCGTTCACCAGCCTCCAAGATAGCCTCCAAACTCAGCCCGTCTTGGGTGGAGAGACTAAGCCGCCCTAACGCCAGCTCTACGGCGGCAACCTCTGCCCGCATTTCTTCATCATCTATAAACCCTTCGCGATGTTGCTTCAATATACGTGTGCGTTTGAGTCGTAGCCGTTCTCGCTCACGTGCAATATCAACACGCTCGACTCCAGCCAGTTCCATCACGGTCACTACCCGACGGCGTACCTCTTCCCTCCAAGAATCAGCTAGATTGAGGGCGGCAAGCCATTCTCCAAACTGGCGCTGTACTAAATCCACACGTACCGTCAGGTATCCGCCTGCTGGACAAGGAAGCTTGCGCAGTTTGGCAACATCCTTGTAGTACCAATACTGCCCAATCTTCCCTACACCACGTAAGGTCAGCCCACAGTGGATGTCAACAATATAGCCAGCGAATTCATAGAAATGTCTGGCTTGTTCGGCCCGATGCGGTGCAGAATAATTTAACCGAGTAAGCTCACGTATCTTCTGCCATTCGTCCATCGTGAAAGCCGCTGAGTGCGGTCCCCGATGCCGCTGACCGTGATAGAGGACCGTTCCCCGGTCATCATCAGGAGCAAAAGCGGCGTAGAACTCATTGCGCAAGATGAGATTGATCGTGTCCTTGGTAAAGAGTCGTGCTTTATTCTGTTTCCCTCCGGTTCGATAGCCAGCCGCATTGATCTGCTCAGCGATCCGCTCAGCTCCTAGCCCCTGCATCCGTAGCTCGCCCATCAGCCGCAATCCTGGAAATGTGTCTGGATCGTGCTCCGGAGATAATTTCGGACCGGTCGCCCGATAGCCAAAGGGAATGTCACCGTTGTACAGTCCCTGGGCTGCTCGTTCGGATTTGCCCTTGCTGATATGTTTGGCGATCATATCAGAGAAATAGGCGGCAAAAGCGGCCAGGATGGTCAGTTGCAGCTTGCCCTCTGGTGTCGAGTAATCAATATGTTCGGTGAGGGAAACAAACGCGCAGTGCTTTTCAACCAGGATGCGGAAGGTCTGAAGAGTGACCATCACGTTGCGCGACCAGCGATCCAGGGTATGGACAATGATCATCTGCACCCGTCCCACTTCCACTTCCTCTAAGAGGCGCCGGAAGGCAGGACGTTTGGCAATCTGTTCTCCACGAGCTGAAAGCTCATCATCTTCAAAGAAGATCGGTTCCGATAGACCTCGCCGCTGGCATTCTTCCCGAATTGCGCGCTTTTGTGCATCGATGCTGAAGTTGTCTTTCTGCATGTGGCTTGAGCGGCGTACGTAGCCAGCAACTACCATAGCTAGTTGAGGATGCTGGCCGCAAGTATTCAGCGGTCGCTTCCATGATATCTTGATCATCCTGGACCACCAGGATGCCTATCGCTGCCATTCGCTGACGAAACCCTCCTGTCAACTGGTGTTGGTGTCCATATGGTTGTTTTGGATTGTAACACAGGACCAAGCTGCTTGGCTTGTTTGTTCACCTGCTACCAAGCAATAGACCGGAGTGCCCACAGACGCTCAAGCAGAGGAATGGCGAATATGATACCGGCAAATGAAACCACCGCTCTGGATTACTTGGACGATCGCGCCATCAGGTTCGAGCATCTGGCAAACGAAGATAGACGGGCAGATCCAGGTGGCCAGGATGATCGCGAGCAAGCGCCGCTAAAAGCTCTGTTGTCATCCATTCGATGCCCTGAGTATTGGTCAGCACGTAACCAGCTCCAATGCGGCTATGTGTTCGAGACACTGAAGTCAGTTTTGCGAGACGATCTAAAGCGTGCACCTCAAGGCTGCAAGCTGCTGACGCCAAGCCTCGCAGAGGCTCCCTACCCAGGCGGGCGCGGCGTTCTTTCTGGCCCCGGATGGGATTGTGGGCTGGAGGCTCTCTAGAGGCGCGCCTAAAGCGCACCTGTCGAAAAGTCTTGCGTATGACGCTTGGGCATCCGCCGAGCCGCTTTCCCTAATCGGCATTGAGCCGCAGCGTCTGCCCAAGCGAGGGTCGCGAGACGACCCGTGCCATCAGCCCAATGGCCAACGCGCAGATGACCACCAGCGCCGCAAAGACTACCAGGAGCAGACTGGGAACCACGATCTGGGTCGGCAACAGCTGCTGAAGGTTGTAGAACGAGCCGCTGGTGGTGGTACTCGCCTCATTCGGCGCCCCGGTAAAGACGAGCGCTGGTACCATCGTCCCGGCGAGGACCGCGCCAAACGCTGCCCCCAGAACGATAGCCGTTGCGTACACAACACCTTGCTCCCACGTCAACATACTGGCGAGCTGGCCTGGCGTAGTGCCTAACGCGCGGAGGACCGCAAAATTCGTCAGGCGGGTGCGCGCACTGAGCCAGGACGCGAGCAAGTCGCCTACGAGCGCCAGCAGCAGCGTCGCGGCTGTTCCCAGAATCAAAACATCCAGCAGCGCCAGATAGAGCGGGTCTTGCTCCAGGGTGTGCAGGTTGGCCCGCCGATCAAGGAGGGGATTGAGCGCCAGCGGGCCACTGGTCAATGCGGCACGTATCTTCGTCAGCACTGCCGGGTCATCGCTGGTCCGCAGCCAGACAGTATTCACCGGGAGCCTCGCTGTCCCCAGGTTGAGCGGGAAGACAGACGCCAGGCTTGGATAATCGATCAGCACGCCTCCAGGCACCGTCGTGTCGCTGCTACTCCCGGTATCCAGGCTATCTGCCACGCCAGGCAAGTGGGTGGCCTCTGCCACTGCGCGGAACGAAACCTCGCTGCCATTGACTCCGAGCAGAAAGTCCATCCCCATATGGAGATGAAACCGTTGCCACGTCAGTTGATCCACCACTGCCGGAATGGTCCCACTTCCGATGGCGGACGAGCGCCCGGCGATCAAGGGCTGCAGCAGCGCTGACACCGGCTGGCTGGAGTCCTGATCGGTCCAGATGGCGGTCTGCGCGTAGGTGGCAGCGTCGACGGCCTGAATCGACACTGTATACTGCCCGGAGGTATCTGAGCCATTGGTCACATAGCCCAGCGTCGCCGAGGTGACGCCTGGAATGGCCCGATAGGCAGCCGTCTGTTTTGCCAGCGAGAACGCATCACCTGCTTGCACAGGTATGCCGCTGAAGTCCGCGCCCACCTCATAGGCGGCAACCGCTTGCAGGTGCTGGGTCTCTGAGGTCATGAAGATGAGGGCAAAGCTGGCAAAGCCGCTGGAGAGCGCTAGCAGCAAGATCATCTGCACCGCCAGGCGTGGCGCGCGGGCGATCTGTGCCACCGCCAGCATGGGGGCTGCCGCAGGACGTCGGCTCGTGATTCGGACAATGCTCTCCAAGAGGCGTGGGAAGAAGCGCAGAAAGAGCAGCAGCCCGGCAATTACCAGAAAGGTGGGTGCCACCAGCGCCAGCGGATTGGCAACCACTACCGCCGTCTGGGTATCCGACTCAGCAGTGTTCACGTAGAGCGAGAAGAGAAACCCGGTGAGCGCGATGATCACCGCAATCACATCGAGGTATAGGCGCTGCCAGAACGGTTGACGGGTTGAGCGTGTCGCTTCCCGCCGCATCTCCAGCACATTGCGGCTGGTCGATCTCCAGATGGAGAGCAACATCGCACCCACCACGCACACTGCCGCCACCAGTGTGTAGGCTCCCACTGGAAGTGCGCTCATCAGCGGATGCTGCGCGAGGACATTCTGCGCCTGCTGATCGGCGGGGCTGAGGGTCCCTTTGACCAGCAAGCTGGCCGTCAGCAGCGCCAACCACGGTCCCACCAGGACGGACAGCCCCGCGAGGGCGACACCTTGCGCGGCAAACACCCCAAAGATGTGGCGATGGCTGGCTCCGCGACTGCGCAGCAGCGCAATGACCTCAGCCTGGCGCTCCACCAGCAGGCTCGCCATCATGCTCACGAAGAAGAGGATCAGCCCCCCTACTTGCAGCAGCAGCAGTGTCACTGGAATGGTGACCACCGAGAGACGGGACTGAAACTGGTCCAATAAGCCCGTCCCTGGCCAGTTCCCCAGGACAGCGCCAGAAAACTGGATGTTAGCCACGTCGCCGTCGGTTGGGCTGGCGTCAAGTTGGGCCTGCGTCGCCTGGATGCGCCCAATGAGATCATCCAACTGAGGAGTCCCAATCGCTGAGACATTCAGATGATAGTGCCAGTACAGCAGGGGTCCTGCATAGTCGATGAAAGGAGTCCCAGCTCGCACGACACCAGTGGCGCTCAGCTGCTGCATCTGATACAGAAATCCATCCGTAGCCATAAGCGCTGAAAAAGCAGAAGGCGCCTTTCCTTGCGCTCCTGTTGGATCAAGTTGTTGACCGTCCCAAAACGCATCGCTCTGGTTGGGGACGATGATACCCGCTATTTGCAACGGCATCTCTACGCGCAATTGCTCGCCTTCTGGGGTGACGGGGTTGACAAAAAAGAGGTCCACCGTGACCTGCGCCCCCACATCGACGTGGAGATAGGTAGCCGTCTGCTGGGTGATGGCAATCTGTAAGATGGGACTCTGCGCCTGGGGCAGCCGCCCGCGCACCAGTTGGAGGTGCTGTGTCGCCTCCTGTATTGGCGCTCCATAGACTGAGAGTTCAGCGCTTCTATCTACGCTTGGGGCCGCAATATTGAGCTGCGACAGGTGGATAAAGAGGTCGCTCCTGGGCTGAAGATACGCGCCGAGCTGCTGCTGCATGACGGCATTCAACTCTTGATAGTCCCGATCCACTGTGTCAGGATAGACGACATGCCCATACCCCTGGATGGTGAGTTCCGCGCTCTGCGGCGTGGCGTTGAGCGTCCCACGCAGCCCGGCGGTCAGAGCGATCTCGGAATAGAGCGGCACCGTGCAGACCACCGTCACGGCGGCGAGCATGCCAATCCCGGTCAGGACCAGCAGACCCCAGGTGCGCCGGATGCGCCAGCGGGCGAGGATCATCATAGAAGCAAACGCTGATTGGGTGCGGGAACGGGCGGGCGTACGGGATACCTGGGCCATTTTGACCTCCTCAAGAGAGCAGTGCATTTCCTTTCCACCAAACACGACTGCATCCAGGCAGGGTTCACCGAGAGCAGCCGTCACCTGGCCTGTTCGCGCTCTTAGAACGCTTCACAAGACCGGCGTACGCCGAGTGCCGGCCATTCGTAGTACCATGCGCGCCAGGATTTTGTGAGGCACGCTTTGCCAGCACCGGCATGCGCTTGGGGGGCTTGGCGGCCAGCGAATTGTTGACCAGTCCACCATCGTCACGCCTGGCACCTGGCCTGTCGCTTGCACATACCTGATCGCGCCGGTGCCCACACACAGGTGGCTGCGTGGGATGACAGAGAGCGACCCCTTCATAGCTTTCCAAGGTCAGAAGAGCGATCCGCTTGGTTTGAACTGACCTATTTGCTCGCCTCCTGTTCAGCTGACCCCAGTGATCTGGATGGCCGTCATTGGTCCCTCTGGTAACACGGCGAGGCGGCTTGATCCCGGCATATGAGTGACTAATCGATGCACTGTTGCTTGTAAATCGGGAGCGGGGGTGAGCAGTGCTGCCTCGACGAGCGGGTCTGGGAGGCTCGAATGGAGAAACACCTGCGCCCGTTGTTGCACCAGGGCTTGCTTTTGGACTTGCCACTGATCGGGAAGTGTGACCTTAGAAGAATGCAGGTGTTCCATCAGAAGTTGGGGACTGGTGGCGGCTCGTAACAGGTGTTCGTAATGACTGTGTGCTGGCAACCCATCGCGGCATTCGGCCACTAGCACAATCGCGCCCCCCGGACGGACCAACCGCGCCGCAGCCGTCATGCCCTTGACGCTTTGATAGAGATTCTGATCCAGCGGATAGCCAGCATTACTGGTCACGACCACATCAAACCCACCTGCATTAACGCCTGAGGCCGTTGATGCGAGTACGTCACATCCAGCGCGATGGGCCTGGAGGTAGTGGCCCGCGAAGATACCAGTAATCTGGTGCTCTGGGTTGAGGGTCACGTTGATCAAAAATTCTGGCGGACAGAGCGCCACTGCGGTGCAAATGCCTTGATGGATGGGATTCTCATCGAGAGCCATCCACGTCGAACCGGGATGATCGATGAGGGGCGCGCTATGGAGGGCCTGAATGGTTGATAGTCCTGCTAGCCCTGGGATGACGCCTTTGGGGCCGCCAGAATAGCCAGCAAAGAAATGTGGTTCAATAAACCCGATCACAATGCGCACCTGCGCCAGAAGATACCGGCGATTGACCCAGACAGGCACTCCCGCAGCCGTGGTGCCTACGAGGGCCAGGCTCGACGCATCCGCTGCATCGTGATTGCTGATCGCTATCGTTTCGACCACCTCGTCCCCAAGCAGCGCCTGCAACTCTTCGCGGGTCATCGCTCGATGGGAGCCGGTTCCCACGAGAATCACGATCTGTTCACGTGGGATATTCGCCAGCGCCTTGAGCAGCCAGGGCACGAGCAGATGGTTAGGAGTAGGGCGGGTGCCATCAGAGATAACAATGACGACCTGATCCTTCGGACCAACCAAGTCCACCAGCGCTGGCGTGCCGATGGGGTGCTCGATAGCAGTATCAAAGGACGCATGTGGATCAGCGAGCGCGGCTAATGGCTGTGAACGCACCACGACGGTGTCATCGGGAACCGTCACGATACGTGTTTGGGTGCCATACGGCAATGCAACCTCCATGACGCCTTCCTTCTTTTTTTGTCCTATGGTGCTTTTACAGCAGCGCGTGAGCAGGACTTATTTGGCCGTCCAGCCGCCATCAATCACCAGCAGCGAGCCGGTGACAAAGGAAGCCTCATCTGAGGCCAGATAGAGCGCGGCAGCAGCAATTTCCTCAGGACGGCCCATGCGACCAATAGGCTGGCGGGCGTGTAACTGCTGGCGTACTTCTTCTTCACGGCCAGGGAAATTGCGTGCCAGATAGCCGGCGACGAAGGGCGTATCAACGGTCCCGGGACAGATGGCATTGCAGCGGATGCCCTGCGTGACATAATCGATGGCAATGGCCCGCGTCAGACTGATGACCGCGCCTTTGCTCGTGCTATACGGCAGGCGACGTTCGACGCCAATCAGGCCAGCCGTTGAGGCCATGTTGACGATCACCCCACCCTGCGGCTCCTGGGCTAGCATCTGCCGCACGGCCTCACGCGCGCACAGGAACACGCCAAACGCATTGACGCGCATCACCCGCTCCCAGTCTGCCGTGCTGGTTTCCAGCAGGTTGCCAACGTGGCTGATGCCAGCGTTATTCACCACAATATCCAACCGACCATAGGTCATCCTGATCTGCTGCATCGTAGCGCTCACCTGAGTTTCGTCGGTGACGTCCAGTTGCCAGGCGTGGGCCATACCGTCTGCTTCATGAATGGCCGCGCTAACCGATTCAGCTGCCTCGCCGCGCACATCACCTACCAGCACCTGCGCGCCCTGGCTGGCGTACAGCCGTGCGATAGCTTCGCCGATGCCTGAGCCGCCTCCAGTGACCAGAGCCACTTTTCCATCCAGACGCATCATCAGTTTGAGGTCCTCCTTACCGTTTGTTAATGGGACCAGCGCAGTAGTAAAGCTCACTCGTACCAGGTTGCGCTGTCTCATCCTGAGGCTGAGGCCGGACAGTAAGGATAGCTCCTCAGAGTCCGACCTCAGCCTCAGGAAGGGAGGGCAAGAGGAGGTATGCTTCTCCTGGGAGACCCTATCGATAAACTATGCTGCCCCTTTGCTGCTCCTGGACTCCAGCGTTGATGGAGAGGGTTGGGAGGTGATGGAGCGATCATCAGCCGGGTCAAAGAGGTGCAAGTGGCGCACATCGAAGAACAACTCGATCTCGTCTCCTGGGCGCAGTACTGTTCGCGCATCTACCCGCGCTAACACCTGCTTGTCTGCTAGCAGACCGTACACCATTTGCTCATTGCCCAGATGCTCCACGACTTCCACCTGCACTGGCAGCGCCTGTCCAGTCAGCACGGTTGCGACTTCGACTCCCTGTCGCCGCCTGGCCGCCTGCCCCTCTTCCAGATGCTCTGGTCGGATGCCTGCTGTCACCTGTCGCCCGATATACCGCTCTGCCCGTGCCGCTACCTCCTCTGGCAGCATGAGCGCCACCCCCTCGGCAAGACGCAGCCAGACTCTGCCTTCCTGCTGCTCCAGGCGCCCGTTCTCAAAGAAGTTCATCGCGGGACTACCAATGAACCCGGCAACAAACTTGTTAGCTGGATGCTCATAGAGTTCGCCAGGCGTGCCCAATTGTTGAATAATCCCTGCGTTGAGGACCGCGATATGGTCCCCCATCGTCATCGCTTCGGTCTGGTCATGGGTCACATACACAAAGGTCGTCTGCACCCGCTGATGCAAGCGCGCAATCTCCGCCCGCATCTGCACGCGCAGTTTGGCATCCAGATTAGACAACGGTTCATCCATCAAGAAGACCTGGGGATCGCGCACAATGGCCCGGCCCAGGGCTACGCGCTGGCGCTGCCCGCCGGAAAGCTCTTTGGGCTTGCGCTTCAGCAAGAGGCCCAGCCCCAGAATCTCGGCAGCGTTCTGCACGCGCTGACTGATCTCTCGCTTGGGGGTGCCGCGCAACTTCAAGCCAAAGGCCATGTTGTCGTAGACGTTCATGTGCGGGTAGAGGGCATAGTTCTGGAAGACCATCGCAATATCGCGGTCCTTGGGGGGCAGGTTGTTCACCATTCGCTCGCCGATCTTGATCTTCCCTTCGGTAGCTTCTTCCAGCCCGGCAATCATGCGCAGGCAGGTCGATTTGCCGCAACCGGAGGGTCCCACCAGCACCAGGAACTCTTGATCGCAAATCTGGATGGTGATGTCGTGCACCACCTCCACCTTGTTGAACCGTTTGGAGACGTGCTCGAAACTGACTGAAGCCATCGCGTTCCTCCCTTGACTGATGAGGTCCTGTGCCGTGAGGGTACCATTACGGAGCGTGGCATCCTCGTCTGCGACGAGCATATCGAGCGTGCTCTTGCCCCTGCACAGAGCACGCTCGATATGCTCGTCACGGATGGCTCTGGTGCCGTGCCTGGCTGGCTACACTGACTCGTTCACCGATGGAACCGCCCTCGCCTGCGGCCCACTGGGCTTCGAACCCCAAGCCTGGTTCGGTGGGGGCATGGACCAGCCCATGCTCGTCGACACAACTCTCACGAACCACCGGATTACTCATCACGAGCGATTCGTAATAGGTGTTATTGTTAATAGCCATACAGAGGTGTTGGTGAATTAGCCCCGGTCCATGGACCTCGGCGCGCAGCCGGAAGGCATCGGCGAGATGGGCGACACGCAGTGCTCCCGTGATGCCTCCCTTGAAGTTCCAACTCGTGCGGACAAAGGTCGCGCATCCGGAAACGATGTAATCCGCCGTGTTCATATGGGACCCATCGGAGGTTTCGGCCACATTCAACGGGACAGTGACCGCCTGGGCTAACTGCTTATAGGCGCTGATACTAAATTCACGCATGGGTTCTTCATACCAGAGATAGTCAGCGGCGGCGAGCGCATGTCCCAGATAGATGGCATCGGGGAGATCGAAGGCAGCCGAGCCATCATACATCAAGGGAACCTCAGTACCAACGTGTTCGCGCACCGCCTCACACAAGCGCGCGTCCCGTCGCGCATCCCCCCACGCATGCAGTTTGATCGCGGGATACCCAAGCGACAGACACTGATCGACGACATCCAGGTATTCGGCAACTGAGTCAAAGGTCACCGTGCTCGCATAGGCGGGAATACTGGTGCGATAGGTTCCAAGCAGTCGATGGAGGGGCTGCCCAACCTGTTTGCCGGCGATATCCCACAGTGCAGCATCAACCAACCCCTGAATATAAATGGGAAACTCTTCGACCCGATCGATCTCCCAGAGGCGGTGCCAGATCCATTCGCGCCGCAGCGGGTCCTGACCGACCAATTCAGCACGCAGGCGCCGTTCGACGAGGTCGGCTACAATCGGCCCGCGAACGGCAGGGACAACACCTTCAATGCCCTCGTCGGTCTGAATGCGCAAGATGCCACTGATACCGGGGCCGTCTGAACCCGGCAGACCATCACGCCAGCGAAATGGCGGGGAAACCGCAGCGATTGGCACGAGATCGACCTGGACCTGACGAATACGCATGAAGGCTCCTTTCAGATGAAAAAGGGAACACGATTCCACCTTCCCGCACAGGCGCGGGAAGGGAAGTGAGTCGCTGAGCAGCAAGGGAAGATTACGGGGTAAACAAATCGCTATTCATGCGACGGCGTACTTCCAGCAAATAATTCTTCAACGTGGTCTGAATATGTTCTTGCATGCCGAGGGCAGCCGCATCAGGGTTACCATCGCGGATCGCCTGAAAGATCTTCAGATGTTGGTCCGCTGCGATATAGGGACTGCCTGGTGCGCCCCCATCGCTCCCCATGACGCTGTCTCCCGCCCAGAAGTTCACGCGCACCACGGTAGAGACAGCCGAGAGCAAGTATTCATTGCCCGTTGCTTCAGCGATGCCCATATGAAAGGCGGCATCGGCTCTGGCGCGGGCTTCGTGGTTTTCAGCATTGGTCTGGGTACCAAGGGCGGCTTCCTCAATCGCCCGAAGCTGGCGAGGGGTGACACGCTCTGCTGCCAAACGGGCAGTTTGCATTTCAAGGGTCATGCGAAATTCGCAGAGTTGCTCCACCTGACGTGGGTCCCCTCGCACAGTAACGTCGATGATTCCCGTGGCGGTGGGTGGGGAGGTGCGCGTCACATAAATGCCACTTCCCTGGCGTGGCTGAAGCACCCCTGAAACTTCTAACGCCTTCACGGCCTGGCTGATTGTGTGACGACTCGCACCAAGTGTGTTCACCAGTTCACGCTCAGTTGGCAAGCGGTCACCTGGCTGGAGGCCCGTCTCTGCGATCAACTGCACAATGCGCGAGGCAATGGTCTGATAGTTCTGCCGTTCCAAACGCGTCTCGGTTGCCATAAGAAAACCTCGTTCCCGCATTCGTGCCTGATCTTTCAGGGAAGACGCATACCCAATTGCCGCTATTGCTCCCCCGAGCACATGGCGTTTGTTGGAAACAATCATGCCATATTCTCATCCCTTTGTCAAGAGTGATCGGGGAATTTGGTCATAAGAACCCTTAAATTGAACGGACAATTATGCAAAAATAAGGGCGTTTTCGCTTCTTCGTCCGCTCGAACAGAGAGCAAGGAAGAATGGGATAATGCTAAAATTCAGGAATTGTGCGAATTATCATAAGATTCATCCGTGAACACAATATAACTCATCCCACTTGACAAGCAAAAATTTCCCTGGTAATATTGCGCTCATAAGTTTGAAAGTTAGCAGATAACTCACTGCTGCGTCACTTCCAGAGGTCCATCCATTTGGGAAAGGAGGAACGTTTGCCCCATTTCGGTCAGCCACATCTCACGCATCACGCATTGTCGCGCGCTCCAAATTGAACGTCCCCACTTCCAGTGGGCTGAGGAAGGAGTTCTTGTAATGCAACGCTTTTCCTCCAGGCAAGCCGATCTCTCGAAGGTTAGTATCTCCGCTATCCTCTCCCTGGTTGTCCTTTGTACCTGGGCACTCGCCGGATGTGGCAGCAGTAGTCCAACAACAAACAGCAATGCTCCTATCACCGTCTGGGTGGACGCCGACCGGATGAAGGCGGTTGATGAATTTAAACAAGCGTTCCCAGCCGATGCCTCGCTCATCCATGCAGTCGTGGTTGATCGGACCACGTTTCCCTCCAAGGTGCTGCTCGAAAACAACATCAACAGTGGCTGGCCCGATGTGGTCTTTGCCGAGCCTGATCTCGTCGCGCAGGTTTCCGATGCCGCGCATCACTTCCCCCTTGATCTGACCCCCTACGTCTCATCTCAGATCCAGAACAACTTTGACGGCCTGGATTCGTGCAAGATAGGTGGGAAACTGGTGTGCCTGCGCAACGACCTGGCGCAGTATGTCCTCTATTACAATGCGCCCTTGATGCAGCAGTTCGGCTATACGGTGCCGACGACCTGGGAGGAATATGAGGCGCTTGGGCTGAAGGTTGCCAAGGAACACCCCGGCTATATCATTGGTGAGTTCGCCGATGCCTTCCCACTCGATGAATACTACTGGGCTGGGCAGTGCCCCATCCACCAGGTGGTCGGTGATACGCTCTACTCGAATCTTTCCGACCCCAAGTGCGCGCGCATGACCAGCCTGCTGGATACTCTGATCCCAACCGGTGTCCTCTCCACCAAAGCTGGCTATTTCGACCCAGGGATGACCACGCTGGGCAACAATAATAAGATTTTGATGCTGCCTGGCGCTTCCTGGATGGGCGATTTCCTGTTCAAGGGTGGCCTCTACAAAACCAACGATCATCAGCTCGGCGTAGCCCCACCCCTCAAGTGGGCGGCTGACAGTCAGCCATATACCGGCGCGCTGGGCGGAGCCGCCTGGACGGTCTCCAACCACACGAAGAATCCAGACCTCGCAGCAAAGTTCGTGCTGTGGGTGACCACGGACCCCACCTACCTCGGTCACGAGGCCAATTACCCGGCTTATAAGCCCACAGCTCAAATCTGGGGTCAGACCCTTGCCAGTGATCCGATTTACGCCAGTGATCCCTTCGCTGTGTTCCAACAGGCGGCAGCCGATCTTGATACCACCTACAGCTATGTCCGGTTCGATGATCGAACAATCTTCGGGACATCCGTGACCACGCCAGTGGTCACCACTGGGGCAACGGTGGCCTCGAAGATTGGGGACTACCAACAGCAGTTGATAGCGCTGGCCCAGGCGCAAGGGTACCAGATCACAAACACCGCCCCTTAGCTTATATGCCATGGTGATGGCGTCCGCTGCTCGCCAGAGCAGCGGACGCACATCATGTATGTGTGGCGATACACTACCTGGCACGACTACTCCAGTGATGGCATTCATGCGGTGAACGAGGAGGTTCCCTATGGCAACTCAGACGGTACTCAAGCCGAGTGCGCTGCCGACTACGAAAACGCTCAGGAAAACAGGTGTACGCCGCTGGTTGCCCACCACAGCGGACCTGCTCGTCCTGCCCTATGTGCTCTTTTTGCTAGTCTTTGGGATTCTACCAGGCATCTATGCCCTGGTGTTGAGCTTTGCCTCGTTCCCCCTCGGCACGCCCGAATACTTCAAAGCTGGCTTGCAGAATTATGTGACCGCCCTTCATGATTTCCGCTTTGGCCCAGCCTTTGTCAATATCTTTCAGTTCCTGATCATTTCGGTCCCATTTGGGGTCATCGGTGTCACCGGCCTCGCTTTACTCTTGCATGCGCGCAACGGGTGGTTCTCGAACCTGATGCGCACCATCTACTTCATCCCTGGCGCGGTGGCTGGCCCGACCTCCGTCTTGATCGCCCTGTTCATGCTCGAACCGCAGACCAGCCCGTTTCGGGGAATATTCCAACTGCTCCACATGCAAGACCTCGTCGACGTGATTCAACCCAGCCACCTCCCCTTGATCTTTACCTTGCTGGGGTTCTTTGTCGGGGCTGGTGGGTGGATTGCCATTCTCTATGGTGGGCTAAAGGGCGTCTCAACCGATCTCCTCGAAGCGGCTGCCATCGATGGCGCCAATGTCTGGCAAACAACGCTTTACATCAAGCTTCCGATGATCTGGCGATATGTGATTTACCTCTTCATGCTCACATTTGCCGGCAATATCCAGCTCTTTACGGAGCCGCAAATCATCAGCCAGAGCTTTTCCTTTGCTGGCATCGCGACCGTCAGCCCAACCTGGTCGCCCAACCAGCTCAGCTACTATTTTGCCTTTAACTATGGCAACTTTGGCGCGGCGGCGGCGATTTCGCTGCTGATGGTGGCAATCGGCCTGGTCGGCGCGTTCGCGATCATTCGGTTCACCGGATTCTTCCGCACCGATGCTTCGGCGGCTTGAGAAAGGGGTAGTAGTGATGGCTCGTTCCATGTCGTCAACAGTGGCATGGTCCTCATGGTTCACTCGCTGGCGTCGTACAGGTACGCCTCTCAACCAGGGAACCATCGGCCCGGTGGGCACACTCATTCGCCTGGTCGTCTTACTCCTGTTCGGAATCTTCTTTGGTCTTCCGCTGGTGTGGCTGATCCTCGCCACCACCAAAACAGATACCCAACTCTCGCAAGATTTTCCACTTTCCATCGGGTCGTTGAGCAAAATTGGCACGGATTGGCAGCATCTGCTCATCTTCGATGATGGGGTCATTACCCAATGGTACCTCAACTCGGTACTCTACGCGCTCGCTACACTGGTCCTGGCCCTGGCAATTTCGCTGCCAGCCGGGTACGCGCTGGCAACCGCCAAACCCAAGGCGCGATCACTACTTCTCTGGCTGACGCTGGTTGCTATGCTCTTGCCCATTTCGGCGCTCGTTCTGCCGCTCTTCCTGGAGATGAATGTCGTCCATCTCGTCGATACTCCCTGGGCCGTCATCCTCCCCACCGCCTTTTTCCCCTTTGGGGTCTATCTCGCCTTTGTCTATTTCGCGGTGAGCCTCCCCAAAGATCTGCTGGCGGCAGCGCGCATCGATGGCGCGAGCGAGTGGCAGCTTTTCTGGCATATAGGCATTCCGCTTGCCCGTCCGCTGTTGGGGTTGCTTGTCTTTCTCAACTTCACCGCCACCTGGAACAACTACTTTTTACCCTTTGTCATGCTGCAAGACACCAACGTGTACAACCTCCCTGTAGGCTTGCAGGCACTGATTTCTTGCACCCCCGCGTTGACCCCGGCATGCGCAGGAGCAGATCTCCCCATTTACAAGGCTGAACTCTCACTGGCTGGGGTCATTATCGTCTTGCCCGTGGCGATCATCTTCATGTTTTCACAGCGCTTTGTGACCAGTGGTGTCCTCACCGGCAGTATCAAGGATTAACCGGCACGCAAGTACCGCTTCAGGGCTGCACCACACGGTGCAGCCTTATAGCGGGGAGCAAAAGGATTGAGTCTCTAGTCGCACTCGGACTATCGCTCCGGAGCGGCCTCGCTACCGAGAAAATTTTCTAAATTGCTCAATGTTAGGGGTCACCGCTATAGTTCTGTGTGTCCTCAAAGGGTTTTTGGTAAGATGACAATCTTCAAGTGCTGGGCTCCATACCAGCACCTATCAAGTTGATTCCGGTGAGACTGGCTGGGTGAACCTTGATTTCCTCCAAGCGCGTCACCTCATCCGATTTGGCCGTTCTCTCTGCCTGCATCCTCCCAGGTTAGAGGCAAGGGCAAAACAGTGAGAGCTTCTTTAGGCCATCCTCGTGATGGACCACGCCAAGCAAGAAGCACGCTGGAACAAAGCGGAAGATTTCAAGACCAGCCAAAACGATCTCGCCCATGTCATCATTTCTTTCTTCTTCTAACCAAAGCAAGGTTGGCCCATGTTCGCAACTTCGTCAGGGCACGTAACGGTATCAACGATACGGACGGGCCAAAGAGGCCATATTGGGCTGACGGCGCAGCGAGAGCGCTCAAAACGGTGAGGCCTGGTACTGAAGGCGACCATTTCAGTACCAGGCCTCACCGCGAGGAGGGGAGCACGAGACCAGGAGGGATTGCCTGTTATAAGGAGCCTGATTTAGTCGGTAAAATTCGCACAGGTCGGGTTGAGCAACGCCTGTGTCGCTGGATCATTGAAGTTTGCCTTCGTGACGAGCGTAACACCGGTGTCCTCGTTCTGAGCCTTCACCCCGTTGCGGAGTTGGTCCACCATCGCTTTGAGGCTGTCATAGCCCATCTTAAAGGGGTTCTGAACCACCAGAGCGTCAACCGTTCCATCCTGCAGGCCTGCGGTCAAGGGGTCTGACGCATCGAACGAAATCAAGCGGACCTTCCCTCCCAGCGAGGCAGCCTTGAGGGCCTGCTCGGCGCCTTCACCACCTTGTTGGTTGGCAGCGTAGATGCCGTTGAGATCAGGATGCGCGCTCAGGATATTTTGGGTGATGCTTAACGCCTTGGCGGAATCACTGCCATCCGCTTGGTCGGCAACGATCTGAATGTTGGGATACTTGGCTTGCAATTCTTGCTTGAAGCCGTTCACCCGCTGGTCGTTGGTGGCAGAACCAGGAACGAATTCCAGGATCGCGATCTTGCCGGTTCCATTCAGCTCTGTCCCCAGCTGATCAGCCGCTTTGGCTGCCGCAGCTGTGTTACTGGTGGCAAAGAGCGGGATCGTTTGTGGGTCCGTTCCCGAATCAAAATTGAAGATCGGAATGTTCGCGCTCGCCGCCTGCTGATTGACCGAAGCAAGCGCTTTGGCGTCGGTGGCGGCGTAGAGAATGCCGTCAGGCTTCTGGCTGATATAGTTCTGGATGAGCGAAATCTGGTCCGAAACCTGGGTATCGGTTTGCACGCCATCCCAGACCACATTGACATTCGGCACCTTGGATGCGTAGCACTTGAGGCCATTTTCCACAATGGTCCAATAGCTGCTGGCGAGCGATTTGGGAATACCAATGATTTTCAACGCTTTTGGCCCACTCGATGGGGTAGAGCCGCCACCACAAGCCGCAACTCCCAACATCAGGAAAACGGCCAGGATTGTAGCGAATGCGCGATAAGACCTTGTGTGTTTGAACATGTTGCCCTCACCTTTTCAAAAGATGTTACCAACAATCTTGCGGCCACCAGCGCGTACCAGGAGTGGTTCTCCCACTCACGATAGCAATGAGAATAGGTGCTGATGCATCACCTCCTTTTGAGAAAGAGCGCATGTGTTCCCTATGGGCAAAGGAAGAAAGTCTCAAATCTTCTGTTGAGAGCACCCCTTGCCCAGGCAAACCATTTAGGCCATGCCAACGGGTGAGATTGATGTGATCGACGCAGCTTGCGTTAGGAAGAGAGCGAGGAAATTCGCCGCCGCCGGAATTGATCCCAAAGGACAGCCAGCCAAATGACGACGCCGATAATGACGTTTTGCCAGAAGGAGTTAATGTCGAGGAGCACCGAGCCGTCGCGGATCACCCCGATGAGAAACACCCCGATGAGGGTGCCAACAATGGTTCCCTGTCCACCGAAGAGGCTGGCCCCGCCAACCACCGTCGCGGCAATGACATCCAGTTCCAAGCCGATCCCAAAGTTGGGTTCGGCGATGCTCAGGCGTGAAACGGCGATCACGCCCGCCAAACCAGTCAGCAGGCCCAGGATGACATAGACCAGCAACAAATATCTTTTGACGGGAATACCCGAGAGGCGCGCTGCTTCCTGATTGGAGCCAATCGCGTAGGTATAGCGGCCCAGGCGGGTGTGGCTCAAGAGAAAATAGGCCAGAGCTGACAGCACCACCAGGATGATCAGCGCGACGGGGATACCAGACAGTTTTCCTAAGCCGATCACCCCAAAGTTCTGTGGCCCTAATTCGCTCTCTGGCCCGACCACGACGACCGCATTGGTGTAGACATCGGTGAGGCCGCGCACGACGGTCATCATGCCAAGCGTGGTAATAAAAGGATTCAAGTTGGTAACGCTGATGAGCACGCCATTTACCAAACCAACAACTCCACCCGCGAGTACGGCAATGAGCATAGCCTGCGGCCAGTGCCATCCATGCGCAACCAGTTCAACTCCCACCACGCCGGTCATCGCAGCAGTCGAGCCGACCGACAAATCGATGCCTGCGGTGATGATGACAAAGGTCATGCCAAGCGCGATGGTAGCCGTGACCGCATTTTGTTCGATGATATTGATTAAGTTATCCGTGGTCAGAAAGACCGGCGAGGCAAAGGAGAGAAAGATAAACACCACAATCAATGCGGCGGCGGCTGTCGCCTGCCCAATAAAGTCTCCCAGCCGTTCTCTCGCCCGCTGCACCACCATCCGCTGCCAGGCTTTCGGCTCTCCGTGAGGTGCCGCTTCGGCTCCGATCACCTCGTTTGTCGACTGGATGGCATCTTTCATAGCGTCTCTCCTTCACTGGCTCCCGTAGCCAGCGCCATAACGCGCTCCTCGGTGAACTCGCTGCGCTGAAGTTCGCCGGCGATGCGTCCTTCGCGCATGACGACCAGGCGGTCGCACATATTCAACAGTTCTGGCAAGTACGAGGAAATCATCACGATTGCGCGCCCCTCACTCGCCAGGGAGCCGATGAGTTCAAATATCTCTGCCTTGGCATTCACATCGATGCCACGCGAGGGTTCATCGAAAAAGAGCACACGTGCCTGGGTTTCCAGCCACCGCGCGACGATGACTTTTTGTTGGTTGCCGCCAGATAAGACCGTCACTTTTCGATGAAGCGATGGGGTGCGTATTTTGAGGCGGTCACGGGCGCGCACCGCAATGCGCTCTTCCTTGCCCAGATCAATCCATGAGGCAACGGTTGGTAAATTGGTCAAGGTGATATTCTGCGCAATATCTAAGGTCATCGCCAAACCATCTCTTTTTCGGTCCTCGGTCAGGTAGCCAATGCCAGCGGCTATGGCACTGGCAGGGGACTGGATAGAGAGGCGCTTTCCTTCCAGCCAGATACTTCCCGCGTCGATAGGGTCCGCCCCAAAGACAGCGCGCGCCAGCTCCGTTCGCCCCGACCCGACCAGCCCAGCAAAACCAAGAATTTCTCCGGCGCGGACTTCAAAGGAACACTGGTGAAGCACCCCACGTCGGGTGATTCCCTCAACGCGCAGCATCACCGGGCCAATCTTGGGTTCAGGTTTGGGATAGAGATTGTGGATGTCGCGCCCCACCATCAAACGGATGAGCTTCTGCTGATCAACCTCACTGCGCGGGAGTGTGGCAACGACTTTCCCATCGCGCATCACGGTCACGCGGTCAGCAATCTGGAAAATCTCATCCAGGCGGTGGGAGATGTAGAGAACGGCGATACCTTGATCCGTCAACCCACGAATGACAGCAAAGAGGTGGGCGATTTCCCTCTCTGTCAAGGTCGCTGTTGGTTCATCCATGATGACTAATTTCGCCTCAACATCCAGCGCCTTGGCAATTTCGACCATCTGCTGTTCCGCAACCGACAGAGTTGAGACGAGGCGCTTTGGGTCGATGTGCAATCCCACCCGTTGGAGGAGTTGGCGCGCTTGCTCGACCTCAGCGCGGTGATTGATGGCCCCGAACCGGGTACTTTCGCGGCCAAGAACAATGTTCTGCGCTATGGTGAGATGCGGCGCCAGGGCAAATTCTTGATACACCATCGAAATGCCCAGCCGTTGGGCATGTTGCGGATTGACAAAGTGTACTTCCTGCCCGTTCAGCACTACCGTCCCAGAGGTGGGCCGCTCGACCTGGGAAAGCAACTTCATCAGCGTCGATTTGCCAGCGCCGTTCTCCCCAGCGACGACATGCACCTCGCCAGGAAAGATATCAAGCGAGACAGTATTGACCGCCAGCACACCTGGGAACTTTTTTGAAATGTTGACCAGTTGGATGAGGGGCGATTGCTGTGATAATGCCATATCTGCTCTCCTGTTGTCTGCTATGACGTTCCCGCTCGAAGCCTCGGTTGGCTACTTCGTTCCCTCGGGCAGAAGCGAGAAAGGAGATACGTTGCATGCAGAATGAAGGTATCGTGTCCTGAAGACTTCCTCCCCAGGAGTTGGGAGATATATAACATAATAAGTATCACTCTGTCAATAGAAATGAGTATGATTTTTAAAAAAATATCCATTTCAGAAATGTGTGGCGACACGGTCTTTTCTCTCCGTAAAATTCTGTCCCTGAAAACCCACCGTCTCTCCAAACGAGAATACATATGCTCTTGACGTCAGATACTTCAGAAGAGAGGGGTTGAAAAATTCTGATAAGTATGCTAAAGTAAGCGATAACATCCTTCGCTCTTCTGATAAATGAGTATGCAATGACTCGAGATGAATAATACTTCTAGGAAATACAAGCGGAGCAAGGTAGTACACACATCGGCTAGGGGGATATCTTCATGGAAAAAGAAAAATCGCCGGGCTATCGTCCACAATATGAGCGCATCGCTGAGTTGATTGCGGAGTATATTGCCGAGCAACACCTCAGCCCCGGTGATCGCTTGCCGACAGAGCAGGAATTTGCCGAACAGTTTGGGGTCAGTCGCACCATCGTACGCGATGCGATCAAAATGTTGACACCCTCCGGGTTAGTACGTCCCCGCAGAGGAAGTGGCATTTTTGTTGGTGAAGAAGAGCAGCAGCCACCACAAATTTCTCGCTTGCATCTGGCTTCCCCCACAGCGCCAGAGCGCATTGGCGATTTATTTGAGTTTCGCTCCATCCAGGAGATGCATACGGCCCGCCTTGCGGCACGACATGTCACGGTTGCGGAATTACGCACCATCGAACATTTTTTATCGATGAATCAAGAAGCGGCGAAATCAGAAGACCGAGAAACATTCCTCAGAAGCGACGATGAATTTCATCGCAGTATTGCCATTGCCTCACACAATGTCTTTTTTGTGGAATCAGTGACTTCCATTCTTCAACTCCAAAGATGGGCTATCAATATCTTAACGGGAGGCGCGCCAGGGTCATCCTTATTAGCGGTGGAGCAGCACACGAGGCTGTTCGAAGCGATACGGGATGGAAAACCAGAGCAAGCTGCCGAGGCAGCTCGCGCCCATGTCGAATTTGTCTTTACCTCTTATCAACGAGAGGTCAGGCGTCGGCTGATGGGCGATGAGGATATTCTGTCTTGAACCACGCTTGCTTATAACATAAGGTACTCCTTCGTACTCACCCTCTCAAGCTCCTGGATAGCATCCGTGGAGTGGGGACTTTTTGTGTCCAAAAGGAGTGTGTATCTCATGCCCGATCCACTATCGCTTCATCCACTAGGAGCCACCAAATTACAGATACCTTCCCTGTGTGTTGGCTGCGCCGCGCTTGGCGACATGCCAGGAACATTTGCATACTCGGTTGAGGAAGTGCAGGCCCTCACAACCATCCGTGCTATCTTTGTGGGTCCGATTCCCTTTGCCGACACGGCAGCCTCCTATGGTGACGGAGAAAGCGAGCGACGCATCGGTGTGGTGCTGCGGGAGCGCGGCGGGCTTCCCCCTGGATTTGTCCTGTCGACCAAAGCTGATCGTAATCTGCAAACAGGCGATTTCAGCGGCGACCAGATGAGCCGGAGTGTCGAGCGCAGCCTGAAGTTGCTCGGGGTTGATCGCCTGCAAATCTGTTACCTCCATGACCCAGAACATGTAGGTTTCGCGGCGGCTATGGCGCCGGGTGGCCCGGTAGAGGTGCTCCAGCGCTTCCATGAGACGGGAGTCATTCAGCATCTTGGGGTTGCCGGTGGCCCTATCGATCTGATGACTCGATTTGTCGAAACCGATCAGTTTACGGTGGCGATTTCCCATAACCGCTATACGCTGCTGAACCAGGAAGCTGACCCGTTTTGGGAGGTGTGTCAGCAGCATGAGGTAGCGGCAATCAACGGCGCCCCCTATGGTTCTGGAATCCTCGCCAAGGGAGCCAGCGCCTATCCGAGATATATGTATGGTCAGGCATCTGATGCTTATCTCCAGCGAGCCTTTGCCCTCGAAGCGCTCTGTCAGCGCTATCAGGTGCCATTGGCAGCCGTAGCCTTGCAGTTCTCCTTGCGTGACCCGCGGATTGCTTCCACTATCGTTGGGATCACCAGGCCGGAGCGCATCCAGGAAACTGTGGGGCTGGCACAGCTGCCCATCCCGGAGGAGATATGGGGGGACATTGCAGCGCTTCCCTGACAATGATGACTTTACCATTGGGATGCTCTCCATCACAAGAGCAGGCCGGATTATGACAAGTGGGCAGCGAATTTCTTGTAAGTAATCCTGCGTGTACAAAGAAAGGACCACGAGATGCGTGCGCTCAGCCTTGATGCTCCTGGGAAGCTACGAATGGTTGCTCTTGCTGATCCCTCGGAGCCTGGACCAGCAGAGGTACTCATCCGCGTCAGGCAGGTTGGCATCTGCGGAACTGACTACCACGCATTTCATGGCAATCAGCCTTTTTTTACTTATCCCCGTGTTCTGGGGCACGAACTCAGCGTAGAAGTTGTGGAGGTTGGGAGCGAGGTCCAGCATCTTGTGAAGGGCGATCAGTGCGCCGTTCGTCCCTATCTCGCTTGCGGTTTTTGTCCAGCCTGTATGCGGGGTAAGCCGAATTGCTGCCTCTCTCTGCAAGTGT
Source organism: Ktedonobacterales bacterium (assembly GCA_035307385.1). Lineage (GTDB taxonomy): Bacteria > Chloroflexota > Ktedonobacteria > Ktedonobacterales > DATBGS01 > DATBHW01. The sequence goes on from DATGID010000037.1 coordinate 113,186, forward strand.
TTGGCGTGCATGTTGACGGCGGCTTGCGTGAGTTTGCGGTGCTGCCCGCTGCCTATTTGCACCCTGCCAGGACGCTTACCTTTGAGCAGCTTGCCCTGGTCGAACCCCTGGCTATCGGTGCCCATGCAGTTGCAAGGGCAGCGATTGCGGAAGATGAGCGCGTCCTTGTCGTCGGAGTAGGCCCGATTGGCCTGGCTGTCACACAATTCGCACTGTTGGCCGGAGCACAGGTGCTAGTGACAGACATCAACCAGCAGCGACTCGCCTTCTGCCAGGACCTTTGGCCTTCTGTCGGCTGTATTGATGGACGTGAGCCTCTCATCCAGACCCTGGAGAAATTCGTTGGAGATGATCTTCCTACGGTCGTCTTTGATGCGACGGGAAACGCCAAATCGATGCAAGCGAGCTTCACCTATGTAGGGTTTGGAGGACGCGTGGTCTTTGTTGGATTATCCCAAAGCGATATTACCTTCTCTGACCCGCTTTTTCACAGCCGCGAAGTAACTCTACTCGCTAGCCGGAATGCCCTGGCCGCCGATTTCAACTCTATCATCGCTGCCCTTGAATCGGACATGTTCAGCCTTGCCCCCTGGATGACCCATCACGCCACCCTCGAAACAGCTGCGGATGCGTTTGCACAATGGAGCGCGGCGAATAGCCTCGTGATTAAAGGCCTGATCAGCATCGAATAGTCACTTTATGCAGTTCAGGCATTCCCCGCGATGAGGGAAAGGAGACATACCATGGAAACGCAGTTGAGCGACAGCATGCACCAGATGTTTACAGAGTTGCACATCTACCCTTCATCAGTCACCCAGCATAGGGAGTTGACCTATGCGCTCGGGGAGCCGAAGCTGGGAACGAGACGGCTGGTCATTCTTGCGCCCTCTGCATCCACGGCGTTAGAGCAGTTTACAGGGGAGGCAAGCGTTGTCGGTGACGAAACGTTGCTGATTGGCCCGCTCGAACATCACAATGCCACAGCGCTGCGCAGCCAGCTTTCCTGGTTGAATCCGGTTACGCTGGGACTGCGAACGAGCGCCGGTTTGGGGGATCGCCTTGGGATCGCCACGCCAGGGCATCTGCGTGCGGTCCGAGAGGCAGGCGGGCATATCGCGCCGATTCCTGCCCAGCAATCCATCCGCGAGATGATCCGGACTGGGCGAAGCCCACAACAGGTCTTCGACGACGCCATGTGGGGCGTCTTTACCGAGGGCTGGCGTGCTGGCTTTGCCGCGGATGCTGATCACCTCAAGTCCACTGAAGATATTGACCGCTGTATGGCGGCTGGCTACACCTTCTATACCTTTGACCCTGGGGAGCATGTCGATCACACCGCAGATACAGCGCCGCGCGCTGTGCTGCAAGATAAGTTCGAAGCGCTCCCCTGGACCGCCCTGGAAGATTCCTCTTCGGAGCTGTTGGCGCGGTATCATGTTGCTCAGGATTTTGAGGGACACGTGCTCCAGTTCGATGGAGAAACCCTCATGCGGGCCAGCGTCAAGTATGGGCGCGCTCTTGCGCATGTGGCCCGGCTCTATCGCCATCTTGCGAGCGTTGCCACGGGGCATGCCTGGGAGGTGGAAATCTCCGTAGATGAGACGGAGACGCCCACGACCCACGCCGAACACGTGTATTTCGTCACCGAGCTGCGCCGACTCGGGGTGCAGTGGGTAAGTCTCGCGCCGCGTTACGTTGGCCGCTTCGAGAAGGGGGTGGACTACATTGGTGATCTGGACGGATTCACCGCGGACTTCGCCCTCCACGCTGCCATTGCGCGCACCCTGGGTCCGTATAAGCTGAGCTTGCACTCGGGTTCGGATAAATTCAGCATCTACGAGATCGCGGCGCGAGAAACCCAGGGCCTGGTGCATCTGAAGACGGCGGGCACCAGCTACCTGGAAGCGTTACGGACAGTCGCGCAGGTGCAGCCCGATCTCCTGCGCGACATCTATGCCTTCGCATTGGAGCGCTATGAAACCGATCGCGCTAGCTATCATGTCTCTGCCGAGCTGAAGCGTGCGCCCGTTGCTACAGGCCTGGCAGATAACGCCGTTCCCGCGCTGCTGGACCAGTTCGATGCACGCCAGGTCCTGCATGTCACCTTTGGCTCGGTCTTGACGGCGCAAGATGCCACTGGGAGCAGGTATTTCTATGGCCGGATGATGGAGGTCTTGAATGCCCATCCTGGAGCCTATGCGGTCAATCTCACAGCACATTTCCTCCGCCACCTGCGCCCGTTCGCAGCCTACAGCAAAGAAGCAACGGAGTAGACGTTAAAAGGGGAGGCGTCGAAGATGTCTTTCCCTGCTTCTCGTGAGCGCTAGCATCGACGGACTGATTGGAGTGTCACGCATGTATGTCAGCGAACTGTTCGACCTGCATGGGAGGACCGCCCTTGTTACGGGTGGCAGCGGCGTGTTGGGCAGCGTCATGGCGCGTGGGCTGGCTCAGGCAGGTGCCCGTGTCGCCATCCTGGGACGACGAGAAGAACCTGTCCTGGCTGTCGCAGCCACGATTCGAGCAGCAGGAGGAGAAGCGATGGGTGTCGCTGCCGACGTCCTCGACCGCTCTGCGCTGGAAAAAGCCAACGAAACCATCACAGCTGCCTTGGGACCGGTCGATATCCTCATCAACGGGGCTGGTGGCAATCAGCCTCAAGCGACCACCGGACCAGATCGCCCGTTCCATCAGCTCGAGCTGATGGCAATCCGACAGGTCTTCGATGCAAATGTCACCGGAGCGATCGTGTGCAGCCAGGTGTTTGGCCGTGTCATGGCCAAGCGACGCCAGGGGTGCATTATCAACATCGCTTCGATGGCGGGTATCCGCCCGTTGACACACGTCGTCATCTATAGTACGGCCAAGGCAGCCTTGACCAATTTTACGCAATGGCTCGCCGTGCATATGGCCCAGGAATATAGTCCCGCTATCCGGGTGAATGCCATCGCACCTGGCTTCTTTCTTACTGAACAGAATCGCTTTCTGCTGCTTGATAGCCAAAGTGGCGCTTGGACCGACCGAGGCTCAGCCATTGTGAAGCATACCCCGATGGGGCGTCTGGGGGAACCGGAAGATCTCATCGGCATCTTGATCTGGCTCGCCAGCCCAGCCTCGACCTTTGTCACAGGTGCCGTGATCCCGGTGGATGGCGGATTCGCCTCCTTTAGCGGCGTCTAGAAGGGAGAGGCACAGCATGGTGATTGGCAAAGGGTCAACGACCGCAGCAATGGCCACTGAGGAGATACAAGAACTGTTCGCCTCCGTAGATGCAGCCTTGCTCATGGGAGCGGGACTGGCCCCGGTTCACAAGCGAGTGTTAGTGATCATCCCCGATTGGACAGGCACCGCGCCAATCCCTCTCTTCTTTCGCCTGCTTTATGAGCAATTTGGGTACCGAGCAGCCCAGCTGGATTACCTGATTGCCCTGGGCACACAACAGCCCCTGTCGCCAGCCGCTATTGACCACCTGGCCGGTGCGACAGATGCCGAGCGAGCGGCAATCTGCCCAATGTGCACATTTTTAACCATGCCTGGGACGACCCGCAGATGCTCCAGACAGCCGAACTGACTGGAGGACTGCTCGCCGCTGACATTCCAGTGACACTGAATCGGCTGATCTTTGACTATGATCTTGTGCTGGTCTGTGGCCCGGTCTTCCCACATGAGGTCGCTGGATTCTCCGGGGGAGCAAAATATCTCTTTCCTGGCATCGCTGGGCCAGATATCATTAACTTCACCCACTGGTTAGGGGTACTGGTGACCAGCATGCACACTATCTGGAAGAGCACACCTTTTGACCGCATACGTATTCAGGAGGAAACAGATCATGGGAGAGCGAAAGTTCGTAGATGCCCATTTCCATCTCTGGAACCCCCAACACTTCAGCATGCCCTGGTTAGATGACGCGCCGGCCCTCAACAAACCGTTTGGGCTTGCCGACTATCCGCGCCAGAGTGCAGGCCCCATCATTGAGGCTCTTGTCTATGTCGAGGTGGACGTTGCGCCCCATTATGCCCTGCTGGAAGCGCGGTGGGCAGCCGATCAAGCGGTGCATGATACCCGCTTGCAGGGGTGGCGGCAGCGCCGGTAGAGTATGGGAACGGACACGCGCATACCTTGCTGCCTTGCAGGCGACCGGCCCACTTATCAAGGGGGTGCTCCGCAACCTACAGAATGGCAAGATGCGGCCTTTTGCCTGCAAGATGATTTTGTGCAAGGCGTGCAGATCCTCTCAACATATGGCTTCTCGTTTGATCTGTGCATTCGGCACTGGCAACTTCCAGCGGTGACTGTACTGGTGCGGCGGTGCCCTGATATACTGTTTATTCTCGATCATCTGGGGAAACCCGCCATCCAAGCGCAGGTGCTGGACCCTTGGCGCGAACAGGTGGATCAGCTCGCGTCCTTGCCCAATGTCTGGTGTAAGGTCAGCGGGCTGGTGACTGAAGCCGATCATCAACACTGGACGCCGGAAGACCTGGCCCCCTACGTCGCGCATGCTCTGCCCACGGGATGCGCAACGAGGTTGAGGGGCCGTAAGAACTGGTCCGGTCAATCGCTCTGAAGGGCGCGTATGGAGGAAAGCGAGCGAAGAAAGCAAGAGAGAGAGAGAGAAAGGGGATGAGCAAAAGGAGAAAAACGAGAGCGCGCAAAAAGAAGAGGCCGTCCGAGGCAGAAAAGAAGCCATAATGACCGAGCCGATGAGAGCAATTGTTCTCACCGGAGACCAAGCCGTATTGAGGCGGAGCCGCGTTCACTCGAAACGAACGCTCCCTTCAGAGAAGCCTCCCCACGAGGAGCCAGCTCTCGTCTCCGCCTTCTGGTGCCATTGATCGTGCGGGCTTCTGGTGTGGGTGGTTCTGCGCTGCTCCGCTACCCCTCGGCTCCTCAGCGGGAGACTGCGCCCTCCTGGGCAGCGTCTTCCGCAAGGTCTTCGGGGCGAACTTTGCGGAGGTCTTCGGGGCGATCCAGGCGATCGAGGTAGAGAATGCCATCAAGGTGGTCGATTTCATGTTGGAGCGCCCAGGCAAAGAGACCCTGCGCCCTGACCCGCATGGGTTTGCCGTGGACATCCTGGCCTTTCACCACGACACGGGCCGCGCGCCGGACATTGATGCCATAATAACCTGGAATGCTCAAACAGCCATCGACGCCGCGCTGTTCCCCTTCCACTTTCATCACCTCCGGGTTGGCCATCGCAATCTTGTGCTGTTGGCCCGTCTCCTCGTCGGTGCATTCGATGACAAAAAGGCGAATCAATCGGCCAATTTGCGGCGCAGCCAACCCAATCCCCGAAGCCGCCCGCATGGTCTCAACCATGTCGTCCACCAGTTGTGGTAACGACGGGTCAAAACGATGAATCTTCTTCGCCTTTTGCCGCAGGATGGGGTTGCCGAGCACAAGAATGGGTCGTAATGCCATGGTCCTCTCCCCTTTGGTATCATGCTATGAACCAAGAACCAGAGATGCCTCATCTTCGGGGGCCGGTTCCCAGACCAGTAAGTCGTTCATGCTGACCTGAAGGGAGCGGCTAAAGTAGGTGAGGAGGCGATCAAGCGTAGCATAGTCAGCTCGCTGGCTGTGCCCCGTATGGAGGGCGACTAAGACGCTCAAGGCAATCCCCGTCTCCTCAGCCAGACGGCGCAAGCTGATGGTCGGTTGTCCTTGCTTCGCACGTTCCACATTGAGCCTGGCGAGCAAGATACGCAGATGACAAGCTACCGGCACAAACATCCTCCTAGCGAGCGCTTTTAGGGCGTCTACCACGAAGCAGGTAGGGGAAGCATACCAGAAATGGTATGGGATGTCAATGCATCGTACGGACTTCTCCGTGCAAAGTGGCAGCGTTTTTTTCTTCACTCAGCCGGTTGCAAAGCCGAGGAAAACGGAGAAAGTGGGTGGGATGCCGAAGAGTGTGATGGTTATGCCAGGGGCCGCGCATGCGCGGGCATTACGCGCCAAGCGTTCAGGCCAGGAAAGGCGGGAGTGTGCACGCTCAGCGCGAGAAAGGAACTGCGGTGAGGGCGTAGGTTCGGCTTGCCCAGTTGGCCCCATCTGCACGTCTACCCGTTGGCTGCGCAGGAACTGCATGCAGGCCCGCCGATGCGTCCGACGGCTCCAGTCTCGCCAGAGGAGCGGCTCCCTCCCGACGCTGAGGGGATGCGAGCCTCACGCTGACCTGACGCGGCTTTTTGGTGGCACCACCTTGCCATTGACATTGGTCGCGCAGCGGACAGGGACGACAACTGCGGATGCTGGCACCATACACGATGCGCAAGCTTCCATCGGCTTCGTCTCGGCTGTTCATGCGGGATCAGCTTCTGTTCAGCAGGGCACCGCAGCGTCCCATCGGGCTGGAGGGCAAAGGCGTGTCCTGAGAAGCGACCAGCTTTCCAGGACAATCCCAGCGGCGCGAGGAGCATAGCCTGAGGGGGGAGCCGTGTGTGGAGAAGGAGAGGGGAGCGCCGGAGCAAATTCGGTGGTGCGTAGCGGATCAGGATGCACCTGGTGTCCCAACTCCAGGCGCAGGTTCCACACCCATTGCGAGACGATCCCCCATGCCTCCTGTCCCCAGGCCGAGTGAGAACACCACCGATCCGGATCCTGCTCGTGATCCTCATCAGCCAGCTGCGGCTCGAAGGCGCCACGGTGCAGGTACAGTTCGACCACATCGCAGGCGGTGAATGGCGGCTCGCGGGAGGTTGGTGAAGAACAGTTCGTAGACCACCCCCGCACGTGTCACGCCCACCGGACTCTTCTTCTTGCCAGCTTGATGAGTAGCCACGACCACGCGGCAAGACACACCCTCAACTCCCACCGGCACTCCAGGACAGTCGTAGAGACTGTGCACGATCTGACTTTCCGGACGCTGTTGGAGCTGATCGGGAGGGAGGTGCAGACGTGTTTGGACAAGTGGGTGATCAAGCACGCTGTACTCTTTGCCACGCATCACAAACGAGACTCCAGCTAGATCGGAGAGCACGGCCCGGTGCCATATTGCCCATCGAGCCGGAGCAGGGCACGTTCCTGCGGGAGCTGGTGCGCGGTGAGGTAGCGCCTGATCGCCGCCAGGCCCTGGCGTAATTCCGTCCGATAGCGTCCGTTGCCGCGGTTGCCAAAACTGCCGAGCCAATGGAAACTATGGATCTGAGAAACGACTGTGCGCGTACGGACGACTTCTCCCCGCTTGCGCCCGGTGTAGCCAGCAGCACAGACATCATCCAACCGGCGGAAGGGCTCGGGCAAGTCATCGGTCTGTGGCAACGCGCGTTGACGGGCCGCTTCCCGTGTGCCATCAAGATCGAAGATCACCCACTGGCCGCTCGTTCGATCCATCAGGTCCCCGATCTGGTGCTCGTTGGCAAGTGGGCGACTGAGGAGGTCCTCCAGAAAGAGCGTGCGGAGGGCTTCGATGGGTTCCTCGGTCAGTGCTGCCAAAAAGCGCGAAAGGGTTGAGCGAGCTGGGAGCCAGTCTCGCAGAAACTTGCGCCATGAAGGGAACGGCAAAAGGCTGGAGCCGCTCGTAGAACGCCTCCAACGTGCGTTCACCGCTAATGGCGTACCCGAAGAGCACGGCGAGAAAATCGAGCACTTCGTAGTGCCCAAAGCGCCGCCGCGCAAAACGCACACGCTCAGCGATGTTGGTCAGAACGTTGTGTTTGCGAAGATGTGCCGTCATCAGCACGGCCTCTCCGAACCACGAAGGCGTTGCGGGAATGGACTCGGAAGAGGTCTGGATACGCACCGATCCATCGGCGATACTGGTCATATGTGCCTCGCCTCCGAGAATGTGTTTGCTTCTTTCTTCTCAAGAAGGCACATATTTATTTATCTCTGCTCGCTGAGGGGGCGTAGCTCGTTGCGCATCGCGTGGGAAAAGTCGCCAGCCTTCTGGCCTTCCTGCTCCTCGCCTTCCTTTACGCGGACGAGCCAATACAAGATGGTGCGACGCGAGACACCACATGCGCTCGCCAGGGTAGTTTCGCTGGGATAGCACATGGCCTCGCCAGTTTTGATGTCATACGAGCAGTGGGCCCGCAGTGCTTTGATCAGCGAGTAGAAGCGTGGACCATAGAATGGCAGCCACTTGCGGCGCAAATAGTCGCCTTTCACAATCAGCCGCGTGGCCTCTGCATAGAACTGCTCAACCAACGCGGAATCAGGTTCAGTGACAGGAGCCTGGGGAAACACGTCTGGTGGGAGGTGGCGAGACGCGACGGAATAGGATATACTAGCCATACAATAGAAACCTCCTTGCGCACGGAAGGGTGCCGCCAAGCAATCCAGGTGCGCGGGTGTAGGGAGAGCGTCCAGTGGTTGGTAGCCAGGGGCGCTCTCATGCTTTTCTGAAAGAAGTGGGGAAAGAGGAACAAGGGAGCGTGAAAGGGTTTCGATGTGGACGGGTATGATCAGTCAGGTGTGTTGGGTGTTCCCATAGGTGCCAACTAGGTAGCACCTATGGTCGTGGGATTCTTCGGGTGGCCTTGAGCGTCCACTGCCAGCCGCCGCCGCGTCCAAATCCAGACCGTTCGCTGAAGGCCAATTCCTGACGGACATCGGTGAGGGCCTAGTCCTTGATCCCGGCGGCGCGCCTCTCCTGCTTGACCTCACTGGCCCCGCGTGGTCCCTGTGCCAGGGCGTGTTTGATGAAGGCGCGAGCGCGAGCGAGTTCGCGTACTTTGTGTGTTCGGTCAGCTGGGAAACCGGGCCATGCCGTTCTTGGCGTCCTCACTTTCTACAGGTTTGGTATCAAGAGGTGCTAGCTGCGCCCCTGGCTCTGGCAGTGCCTTGACCTCGCCTCCTGAAACCGCGTTATAGACCCGGCCCGCGACACGAGCCTGCTCCTCGACGGTGGCCCCAGGCATCCATTCCTCGATGGCCGCCGCGATATTCTGGAGGGAGTGTGGCGCTTTGGCTTTCTCTGGCACCAGTTTGAGTAAACAGTTGGCTCCCAAACACCCCCACAGCGAGAATCCAGGCCCACAGCGCTTTGTCGTCCGCTCCAAGCGGTGCCCAGAGGCCACTGGAGGCGGTGGCAAAGATGAAGGTCGAGACAGCCGAGGCCAGGAGTGCTCGCAAGACGGGGAAGCCGCGTCCTCGCCGAGCGGTGAAGGCATCCTGCATACCCTGGTTGAAGGTAAAGGTGCGCCATTCGGTGCAGATCGCCAGCGTCACCAGGACGGGCACAACCACCCAGCCAGGTGGGGAGCCAGGCCAGAAATTGCCCAGATAGAACAGCATGCCGGTCCCGCAGGCCACCAGCATAAAGAGCAAGGGCAAACACTCATGCCCGGCCTTTTGAATTGCATGTCGCATGGTTGGTTCCTTTCATTTGAGGTGGGCTGGCATATAAGCCTACCTCCTGTTGTTTACTTTCCGATCAAAGGAGTAGTATGGGTCACTGCTTCATAGATTGCCAGGATCACCCAGCACACGAGCAACAGTCCCAGGACGGCCAGGACATCACGCGCTGTTTTCATCTTGCTGCCCGCCTTTTCTGCACTGTGGCTGTGACCTGGATACCGTTGATGAGTTCGCCGAGCTGCTGCCACCAGTCGTAGTCGCGCAGCAGGCCCAGATCGTCAGGTTGCATCTTGACATGCAGACGTTCATACAGGTGTCGCACTACGACGACTGCGCCCTTGGGCGTAGTGATGACTACTCGTCTCGATTGCCATTGGATCATGGTTCGCTTCATTTCCTTTCAGTGGAGGACCTATGTTCGATGCTGCACATGGGCAGAGTCTTGGGGGCAGAGGTATGTAGAATGGCCTTGCCCAAAGAAAAACCCCTGCATGGCATCTCGTGCAGGGGTTTAACATTGAGATGGTCTGCTCTTGGCTGATGAGCAGAGACCCATCAGGTTACGTATTGAGTAGATGTATTCTACGGGGTTGTCAGTACGTATTGATCGAGGTATTCAAAGTGATGGCGACAGAGTTCATGAAACCAGCCGTGCACGCTCTGGACACCAGGATGTAACAAACATCCTGGTGTCTTTTTTTCTACGTCGGCAAACTTTGGTGAAGCGTACAGCAGCGAGCAGCTTGAGCTGCAACACCATGCTGTTTGTTTCGTTGTCCCCTGATCATGAAGAGGGCCCTTCTGCCGCCGGATGTTGTTTCATCTGCTCACAGCGCTCTTCCAGAGCGAGCAGATAACCTTGTGGGTTCTGGCGAAAGCGACGCTGCTGGCGGCGGGTTTCCTGCCGAGCATCGAGCGTTTTCCGCAGCGAACGCCAGCGAGCAAGATTTCCTGGAGGGAGATCAGTTACCTGATACGTGCGCAGGCGGGTGCTCACACTGGCAAGGACACGGGCCTGTCCTCGTAATAAGAGCATCGGGGCCACCTGCTTGCGCCCACTGGCCCGTCGTTCGTGATAGCGCAAAGAGCCAAAAAGGTGCTCCACATCATTGTTGGTATGCGGCAAGTCCGGGTGATCGTAGCACTGGAAGAGCGCCTCGCCATAGCTCGCCGTGACCTTGAGGAAGGTGGTGTACCAGGCTTTCACGAGCGGGTCAGTGCCAGGATTAGCACTGGCCGCCTGCATCTCATCAAGCACCTGGGCATAGCGGTGACGGACCTCCGCTGCCGAGACCTGCTCATCATTGTTGAGGAACTGCACGGCCCGAAAGACCAGGGCATAGGCTGTCTGAATCGGAGGCCAGCGGGCTGCCGTGTGAGTCAAGCCGCGCTGGAGGGAACGTTGGAGCCGTTCGAGGGCGTAGACCAGGCGCCACTGATCCCCCTTTTTTGTATGGAGGCTCCTAAGGATGCGGCTATCTTCGTCAACCGTTCCTGGAGGCGCAAGCCAGCGGCACACAGCGGTGGTTGTCCATCGTCGGTGAGCGCACTGCGCACTGCCAGGCAGTAGTCTTGCACAATGCAAGCTTCTTCTTCGCTCAGCCTTCGCAGGTAGGCTGGGGTGATCTCCGGCTGGTGAGCCAGCACCCCTTCCATCAGACGTTCGACGGGCCGAATGTCGCGCACGAGGGCTTTGAGGTCTTTCTTGGCGTGGCGATCCGCTTCATAGATCGGCTTGGCCGCTTCGCGCAGATAATGATATTGACAGAGTTGATGGGGAATCGTGGGAAGCGCTTTGGCGACCGCATGCCGAATGCCGATTTGTCCATCAGAGATGACCCCGGTGATGGGACTGGGAGCAAGGCTTGCACCTCCTGTAACAACGCGACCAGTTCCTCTTCGGCTTCGCTCAACAAGCTACGCGCCAGGAGGACCTCCCCGGAGAGGCAATCGCGCAGCACCCAGAGCACCTCATGACCCACATCGGGCTTTAACCCATCCAGGCCCAAGATCACCTGCCCTTGGGGCAACAAGCGGGTACGAAGGGCTTCTCTATCGGTGAGCCGCAACGTGATGAGCTCCTCGTAGCGCGCCAGGAGATTGGTCACCGTGCGTTCGGCGATCACCACCCCACGGGCGCATAGCTCCTGGTGGATTTCGGGGATACTCCGATGCTGCCCATGGCGCAACTGCCCAACCAGCGCGATCACATCAAAGCCAAACTCGCCATGGGGCAGGGCCCACGCCCCTTCCTCTTCGGGTCGACAGAGTTTGCGGAAGCGGGCACAGTGCTTACTCTGACAGCGCATGAGCGACATGGTCAGGCACCAGACGCCATCCAAGCGGCGAATCGTACGCTGCGTGGGGTGCGCGACGTGGAGGGCCGTGCCACAGGCCGCACACCTCGTGCAGCGCACCATCAGCCGACAGGCGCCTGTCGCTGGTGGGAGGGGTGTTCGCCGTGCCATTGGTACTTCCTTTCTTTGGCGGAGAGACAGGCGCCGCGGACGGAGTCCGGTGGCCGCTTGTCTGTCTGTATGGCTGCCGCTCGACTGGAGCGGGTGCCACCACTGCTCCACCCCGCAGGTGCCCCAAAAGGTTGCCCGCTCTGGAACGCCACCTCCTGCTGGGTGGTCAGCAAACGGCTGGCCGTGCGCCCGCTGGTGAGCAACGTGCCCAGCACCCTCATGCCCCCGTTCGCCTGCTCAGCCAGGCTGAACACGCGCGCGTCCCTGTTCCCCTGTCCCTGCGTCCCTCCGTCTCTGCGTACCCTGTCTGTTGGCGTACCCCCTGTGGAAGCAGCGCGAAGCGTGCGCACGCGTGATACCTCGTTCCAGTGCGCCGACACCCCTACTCATACTGCAGCGCGTCCATGAGGCGCATCCGCGCGGCGCGCAGGGCTGGGCCAACGCTCGCCAGCGTCGCTATCACGAGCATCACCACGAGCATCAGCAGCAGATCCAGCGGCTGGAAGGCAAAGGGGATCGGCACGAGGACGGCACTCAGCAGGGCCAGGAAGGCGTAGGCTCCTGGGATGCCGATCAACACTGCTATCAGCCAGGCGATTCCCGCGAGCGAGAGGCCCTCCGTCCAGAAGACGCTGGCAAGGCGCCACCGGGAGGCGCCGAGTGCGCGCAGGATGCCGATCTCGCGCCGCCGTTCGAGGACCGAGGTCGTCAGCGTGTTAAAGAGTCCCAGCAGGCCGACCAGTCCGACCAGCGCCGCCCCGCTCAAGAGCAGCAGGTACAACAGCTCAAATTGGCGCGCATTGCTGGTGAACTGTTGCTGCCGCGTTTCGACCGTCGGGGCAAGTCCCGCCTGGCTCAGCACCATGTCGAGCCGAGTCGCCATCTGGTCCACCGCCGCAGGCGTGTGGTCTTTGGCCCCGATGAGGAAGCTGGAGCCGACGCCGGCGGGCAGTCCCTCAAAGCGGTGGAACGGCTCAATGGGCGTGAACCCCAGCCCGAGGGCCCCAAAACTCCCGCTGAGATCGTGGACCACGCCGATGACGCGATAGGACGCGCTGGCGGTGGGGGTGGAGCAGCTCACCGTCGCGCCAACCGCGAGGCCAGTGCGCTGTGCCAGAATGTCACTGATGACCAGAACGCCGGCCTCCTCTCCGTGAAACCAGCGGCCTGCCACGAGCTGCTCCTGGTAGTGATACAACTGGGTATTCGGCTCGATCCCGGTGAGGACCAGCGTGCCCCACCGGGTGGTCACCGGCTCCGCCTCCAGACGCTCGACCTGGGCGACATTAGGGAGCGCGCGCAGCTGCGTCCGCAGCGCCTCGAAGGGCTGTGGGCTGCTAACCGTGACGGAGGCATCTTCGCTGTACAGCGCGAAGAGCTGGAGACGATACTGGTCCGCCGCGTAGGCCGTTGTCTGGATTGCCAGAAAGACAGCGCCTGAGAGCGTGAGCGCCGCCAGTGTCAGGACCGCTCGCCCCCGCTTGCGGAAGAGGCCGCGCGCCCCCAGCCAGAGGGTCGGCGGAGCTGGAGGCAGCCAGCGCCAGCGCCCAGCCAGTCTGATCCCCGGTGATCGGCGGCCACGCCTGGCCCGCTCAGCACTGCTGGCGCTCACGCTAGACACTCCATAGCCTGAGAGCGCCTCACGCACGGTGATGCGCGTCCCACTCCAGAGGGGCAGGAGGGCCGCGAGCAGCGGGATGCCCACTCCGGCCAGGATACTGACCAGGACTACCCCCGCGTCCACCAGGAAGGGGCCGAGATCGACGCCAAGGCTGAGAACCCGGATGAGGAGCAAGGTGAGCTGCGCGCCCACCAGCAGACCTAGCAGCAGCCCCAGCGCCGTGCCGCACGCGGCGTAGCCAGCCACGAAGGTGAGTTCATGCTGGATGATGACGCGGCGCGTCGCCCCCAGGGTCTTCATGATGCCCATCGTTCTGGTCTGCTCGGCCACCTGGGTGGTGACGGTGTTGAAGATCAGAAAGCCGGTCAGCGCCAACGCCAGCAGCGAGAGCGTGCGCATGATCGTAAAGATGCCCGTCTCGTGGCTCGCGTTGGCGAAGGCGGCGGCCAGCCACCCTGCTGCGGTATTGGTCGCCGTCAGCCCCAGGACGCCGATCAGAATGCCGATGGTGACGAGCGCTGTTCGCCCTTTGCGGTGCCAGAGGTCGCTCACGCCTTTGCACCGCAGGGCCGAGGGAGGCAGCCGCCAGCGCCGTGACCTGGTGCTGGTCATGGTGTCACCTCGGCTTCCGCGGTAGCTGACCGCTCTCCCTGCTCAGGTGTATTCGTCGGCGAAGCAATGAGCGCCTGTGTGCCCGCCGCGCCTACGATGCGCCCATCGAACAAGGCAATGCGGGCAGTGGCACGGGCTGCCAGCGCTTGGTCATGTGTGACATACAGGACCGTGGTGCCAGCTCGCGTCAGGTGCGCCAGTACGTCAAAGACCTGCGCGGCAGTCCGCGAGTCCAGGTTGCCGGTGGGTTCATCGGCCACCAGGAGGGCAGGTTCGTTGGCCAGCGCGCGAGCGATGGCGACACGCTGCTGTTGCCCGCCGGAGAGTTCGCTGGGCAGCCGCCTGGCATAGGGAGCCAGGCCAACGCGCTCCAGACACTGCTGGGCACGGCTCCGCCACTGTCGGCGCGGCACCACCTTGCCCAACTCTAAGGCCAGCAGCACATTCTCCTGGGCGGTGAGGGTCGGCAACAACTGAAAGAACTGGAAGACGACCCCAACGTGTCGCCCGCGCCACCGCGCGGCGGTGTCCTCACGCATCTGGCCGAGGTCCTGGCCCGCAATGCGGATATGCCCAGCGCTCGGTCGGTCGAGGCCCGTCAGCAGATGCAGAAGGGTCGATTTGCCACTGCCCGACGGGCCGGTAATCGCAAAGAGGCTCCCGGTAGGAATGTCGAACGTGAGTGCGTCCAGCACGGTGACCGGCTGCGTGCGCGGTCCGATCAACCGACTGACCTGCTCCACCTGGACCAGCGGCTGGCCCGGAGCCAGGAAGTGATCCAGGAAATGGGAGGATGAATGCGTCATCCATGTCTCCTCTGTGCCGGTGGCTCCGGCTGGCGCTAGGCTCCCTCTGGCCGGGCTGTGCGGCGCGCGGTTCGTGCGCCGGAGATGACAGCTGCCCCGGCAACCACAGTAGAGCAAGCCATCACCACGACGATGCTGATCCACCACGCTGCCGTGTGAAACGCGAGACGGTCTGGCTGAGCCGCCTGTACCTGGAGGGTGATCCCCAGCACCAGGGCAGCGCCCACTGCCACGCCCATCCCCAGGGTGGTCAGCGCGGCAAGCGCCAGCGTAAAGCGCAGCAGCCGCTCAGGCAAGGGAACCTGTTCCATCACTCGCGAGATCGCCGCCACGCTCACCACGACGGCCAGCAGCAGCACCCCGATCCAGGCAAAGAGCCCCGGATTCCCACCTACGTCCGTCTGCGAGTCGGGGAGGAAGTCTATCCAGGTCGTTCGATGCGGCGAGACGAGATGTTCGAGGAGGATGGTAAAGCCCACTACCACCGCCACGGCCAGCACGGGAACCACCCAGGCCAGCAAAGAGCCTACGTGCTTCAAAGCGAGGGCGCGTCGTATCTGATGCACCACGAGGGGCAAGCCCCCAATCAGGAGAGCCAGAAGGGTGAAGTAGGCCATCACGATCAGGATTTGCGAGGTGGTGACCAGGGTGGCATGGGTGGCTGGAATATCCGGCGCGCTGGTGACCACGAGGGCCAAGCCGATGCCTGCCACCACAAAGGCGCTGTAGGCCCAGAAGACGCGCAGAACCGTCGTCCGCAGGGTTGTGACCATTGCTGCTATCCCTTCCCGCAAGAAATACGGATCCAGATGCGCCTCCCAGGCACCCAGCACGAGGGAGAGCGCGGTTTTGGAGGTGGCCGGGTGCTGTTCCAGCAGGGCTTCCATCTCCTCAGCATAGCGCTGGCGCCAAGCAGCGGGATAGAGCCGGAGCAGCAGAGCAACCCAATGAGCAGGGATGCGTGCCATCGCTCATCCTCCCTGCTCGAAGAGCGCCAGTCGTACCCGGCCTGCGGTGGCGACCCGTTCCAGGCTCGCTACTTGTTCGCGTAAAACCGCCCCGCCTGTGCCGGTCAGGCGATAGGGACGACGGCGGTCTTCCGCAGGCAACGGTTCAATCCATCCCCGTCGTTCCAGCCGCGTCAAGGCGCTGTAGAGCGGCCCTGGCTCCAACTGGGTGCCGCTGAAGCGCTGGATGTCTTCCAGCATGGCATACCCGTGTTTGGGGCCGGTTGCTAAACTCGCCAGCACGAGAAAGGACACATCCGCAAAGCGCCCTAACTCGGACAGCTCCGTTTTCATGTCTGACTTTCCCCTTCTCTATTCATCCAAGATATTCACTTGTGATTAGTAATCACAAGTGAATAATAGCTGAAAGGAGGGGCATGTGTCAAGGGGGAATCAGTAAAATTAAGCGGCATGCTCCTAAAGCAGGAGGCAGACGCGACAACCCAAAGACTGGATGAAAGCAGGTACACCCCTGCCCCAGCAAGACTATCCTCTTCCTACCCACCAAAGTTTGCCGACGTAGTTTTTTTAGCCTGAACGCTGCTGTTGTTGCCAGTCTTTGATGACGAGCATTTCAGCACCTTCCTGACTCTCTTCTAGTCCCGGAGCCAAACCTCACACTGGAAGCCAGGTCGAACGCGGTTTGATAGCCGCAAACATCGCCAAGAGTGACTGAACAAATCCCTTTGCTCTCCGTTGGACCAAAACCTTGTCAGGATCACCTCAAACGAGTAAGATGCTCTCATGAAACAGTCTTTCCGCCTTAGCCAGGTTGTGTTTCATCCCGCGACCCTGGCGGTGCTCTCTGGAGGGATTGCGGCGGTCATAGGCTTCCTCATCAACGTGGTGAGTGGAGGAAGGTCAACTCAAACGATTTGGATCGCGCTCAGCTTCGCCATTTTGCTCAGTCTTGCTCTCACGGCTTGGCAAGTGGTTGGGCAAGAGAAGAGTGGGCAGCACATGATGACAATGCTTCAGGAGATGGTCTTCCAAACCTACTTCCTCACGGTTCTCGCCGACAAGCCAGAGATCTCACGGATGGCACAACAACGACTGAACCAGATATTGACCACCTTAAGTGTCGAGCAGCAGGTAAGCATGGTGAAGTTTTTCAGTCACAACGGCCTGCCTGCGACGTTTATAGGCAATGCCCTGCAAGCAAGTACCGCTCTTGACGGGGCCGATCTCCATCAGATGGCGCTTCCTCAAATCCATCTGGAGCAGGCGTATCTGAATCGAACGAATCTCAGCAGAGCGAACCTGAGCGAAGCTCACCTGCAAGACGCATCGTTGTACCGAGCAAATCTGACGAATGCCCTTCTTGCTCATGCCTATTTGCGAGGAGCCAATCTCATGGAGGCTGATCTCAGTGGAGCTAATTTGCAGGGAGCTGATCTCACGAAGGCGAATTTCTGTCGGGCCAACCTCAGTGGAGCTAATTTGCAGGGAGCTGATCTCACTCAAGCTGTTCTCTCTGAAGCCATCTGCGATGGGGCTGATGTTCGTACTGCAAAAGTGACTGAAGAGCAATTGCAGACTGTTCGTACAAGCCTGAACATGAAGAGAGCGCCTTGAGCTCGGACACAGTGGTTCTCTATCTCTCTGGCATGATCGTTCTCACAAGAGAGTCAGATACCCCAGCGCTAAAGCGCGGGGCTTGTAGAGGCTGCTTTCTTTACAAGCCTGAACCTGAGCAGTTCCCCCGCCTTCGGCCTGGGAGACGTTATGCGGAAGTTTTGTTCACGTACCTACCCTCCGGGTTCGTCGTGCCAGCCCCAAGCGTCTTGTACCTGACAGTTAAACAGCAAAACGGGGTCTATGCAGTGTCGTACAAGGGGATGCGTACCGCCGCATATGCTCGTGCTCGGCACACATCACCCGGGCAACCGGTGGGGTTTGGCCGTTCCCACCAAAAACGGCACCCCGCAAGGGGCTGTATGCAAAGCGGGCGGCGCTTCCTGCCCCTGCAGATGCGCAGGGGCATCCGCGCTCGCTCTTGGTGATGGTGCTGCTCACCCTGAGCGCCAAGTGCTCACTCTCCACTGCTCCCACTGCGCTTTTTGCCAGTATTGATTGAGGTATTCAAAGTGGCGACAGAGTTCACGAAACCAGTCGGGCACGCCCTGGACGCCAGAATGTATCAAACATTCTGGTGATTTCTTTTGGTCTCACCTCTGCTGTTGTTGCCAATCTTTGATGACGAGCAAGCCAATAGTTTCCTGTTGACCACCTGATACGCTGACGCCCGCGTGCTCCCCCTGCATGTAAACGAACCGCCCGCTTGCGAACCTTTTGTCGTTCTCGCTCGTAATAGGGACCAGCACGAGACTGAAGGGGTCAAGCAGCACGTCCCATGCACGAGCACAGCGACAAACAGGTAATGGCAGCCGTGATGGCAGGTGATCAGGTGGCATTCGCCGCCCTGGTGACGCGCCATCATGCTCCCCTGCTCGGCTATCTCTATCGGCTTGTCGGCGGAGATCGGCAGCTTGCGGAAGACCTGATGCAGGAAACCCTGCTACAGGTGCTGCGGCAGCACACGTGCCCAGTTGATCGTCCCTTCAAGTCCTGGCTCTATACGATTGCTACCAATCTGGCCCGCGACCATTTCAAATCAGCCGCCGTGCGCCAACGCTGGCGTGGGGGTGATGCCGAGGAAGCGCTGCTCCACCTCTCTGACAACACGCCTGGCCCGGAAGAACACGCTCTGGCGGCAGAGCAGGGCAGCGAGGTGCGAGCGGCGCTGGCTCGCTTGGGTGAGGAGTATCGCATCGTGGTCGTGCTCCGGTTTTATCAAGGCTTCAGCTTACCGGAAATCGCCGAGACGTTGCAGATTCCGCTGGGCACGGTCAAGTCGCGGCTCTCGGTGGGCGTTCACCGCTTGCGTGCGGTGCTGTCCCCAGTACAGGAAGGAGTGGACTAGATGCAGCCATCCTCATTCCCCTGGCCGCTCGATCATCCCGACTATCTGACTGACGCCCTGCGCGAGCAAGACGCCGCGCCAGAAGAAATTGCCGAACTGCTCCCTGCCTTGTGTCGGCTCTCCGAGTGGCAGGCGCCGCAGCCTTCCCCAGCGGATACCCAGCGTTTGATTGCCCGGCTGATACCCCAGATGCCTGAGTTCTCGGCGGTGCGCCAGGCCATCCGCGCGGAGCAGCAGCGCCAGGGCGCCAGCATCTCCCGGCTGCTGAAAACGGCGCGCACGCAGGTCAGCCTCTTTGGCCTGGACTTCTGGCTGGCAAGCGCGTTCGCCACGCTGTTGGGCACGGCGGTCTTGTTGAGCGCTGATCTGCCCACGCAGGAATACCTGATGCGTGCCATTGGGCCATTCCTCGCCTACCTGGGCACGATCGCTGCGTTCCGTGGGATCGGGGCGCGCGTGCTGGAATTGGAACTTACCTGTCTGCCCTCCCTGCTGCAATTGGCCGTAGCCCGGCTGGTGATTGTGCTGGGTTATGACCTCGGCCTGGGCCTTGCCCTCGGTCTCGCGCTCTGGGCGGGCGGTGCCGGGCAAGTGCTGGCGCTGACGCTCTCCTGGTTCATGCCGCTGCTGCTGGTGGCCGGGCTGGCGCTGCTGCTCTCGCTGCGCCTCTCCGTCAAGACCGCCGCTGCGCTGGCCTATGGGGGCTGGCTAGCCATCCTCGCCATTGACACCCTCTCTCCGCTTCCGGCGCTCCCGCTCACCCCGTTGGCAGAAGTGCTGCTGGGCGGCCTCGGTCTGGCTCTGCTGGCAATTGCCCTGCTGCGCCTCCGCATCGATATGCATCGCCTGCTCCCACGTGCATAAGCGACCAGGCGCGAACCTTTGTGGGGTCTGGCTCGTAATAGGACACGTGCGCCAAACGGTGTACCCATTGATTTCACCCAACCCAAGGAGCGTTTCATGACAACTGCCCTGATCGCCTCCCGAAAGCCGACCCAGGCTATCGGGCGCACGCATCCGCTTCTGGCCGTCCTGGCCTGGGAACTGCGGCGCTTGCTCGCCAGCCGCCTCTTCTGGATTCAGGCGCTCGGCTGCTTCTGCCTCGCGCTCTTCTTTATCGGGGCCACGCAAGGCCCAGGCCATATTCCTGCTAACGCCTCTAGGGGGTCCGTGTTCGACATCTCCGTTGCCGGAACCAGCGTCTGGGGATTGCTGCTGTCCCTGCAAGCAGGTCTGCTGCTGCTACCTGGTCTGCTGCTGCCCTTTGTCAACGCGGACGGCGTGACGCGCGACCTGCAACGCCGCACTCACGAACTCTTGATGACGACCGCGCTGCCCAGCCGCGCCTACGTCTGGGGCCGCTACCTGGTGGGCCTGCTCGTGAGCCTGGGGCTGGCCGTGCTGCTGCTCTTTGCCATTCTTGTGATGTACTTGTTGCTGCACCTGACCGTTCCCACGGACCCTCCGCCCCAGGTTGGTGCCGTGCTGCTCCTCTGGGTCGGCATGATCGTGCCAGCGACCATCCTCCTCAGCAGCGTCAGCTTCGTCCTGGGCACTCTGCTTCCGCGCCTGTCGACGTTGGTCAAGATCGTCATCCTGCTGACCTGGGTCATCGGGGTGGTCTTTCTCGCCAGCGTGCTAGACCGTTCCAACGCTCCCGCTGCTGGGTACAGCGCGTGGGACCCAACCAGCGCGGCCACCGTGAGCGGGCTGCTCGTCCCGTATCAGCCTGACTTGCTGAGCCAGCTTCGCGCGGTCACCAGCCAGGCGCAGGCGCAGCACATCCTCCTCACCGTCGAGAACTCCCTGCCCGACCTTGGGTCCTGGCTCGCGCCGCACCTGATTCTCGCATGCTTGAGCCTCCTGCTGGTGGTGCTGGCGGCGTTCACCTTCCAACGCTTCCGCAACGCCTTCGGAGCATAGATACGACTGGACAGAAAGCGAGGACACCCATGGACTTGACGATTGAAGAGGTGAGTAAGCGCTATGGCGGCATCTGGGCGCTGCGCGGGCTGTCGCTGCGCTGCGAGCCAGGCATGCTGGGGCTGGT
>DATGID010000038.1:0-40949 GCA_035307385.1 Ktedonobacterales bacterium
TGATGGGCTTGGAGAGTTTCCGCGCCAGAGCCGCCCAGCTACGTGAACAGCCAGAACCTGTGGGAGGAGGTGGTCCTGCGGAGTGATCCGTAACGGCAGCAGTAATGACCATCGCTAGAAATTTGTTATTGACATTCAACAGACGCTGCCCCGTCTGCGGCACACCGCTCCTGCCGGGAGAGTCGACGTGCAGCTTTTGTGCCGCAGCAGCATTGACACCGCGCCAGCCTGATGCTTCCAGATGAACGGTTTTTTTACTCTTCCATCAAGCATCCCGGTTGCCCCGAACGTGGGTGAGGGCCCATCGTCAGAAACCACTGACGATTTTCTTTACCCCTCTCCATTGGCGGCCTCTGCGCGCAGTGTGGCGTACGCTGTCTGTAAGGCGTCGATCTTCTCCTCAATCCGCCACTTGAAATACCCCCGCCACTTGGGCAGTTGGGCCATGCGCAGGACTTTCATCCCGCCTTTCCAATAGAGCAAGTCGTTGGCAATCGCGCGTAGCTGCGCCTGTCGTTCGTCTGCCTCTGTGCTCTCAGCCGTCGGAAGGGCATATCCCTCATCGCTGGCTTGCCCACCTTGATGTTTGGCGAACTCTGGTGGTTGCTTGGCGAACTCTGGTGGCGAAGTCTGGGCTGGCGAAGTCTCTTGCTCGGCCTGGTGCAAGCGCGCTGCAGTGGCCCTCACTTGCTTATACAGGCGAGCCCATTGTCCTGCCTGCTTGTGCACATCGAGTTGCTCCAGTTGCTGGGAGAGGGTGGCGTAGTCGTTGCGCAGGGTGACGAGATCTGGCTGTATGGCGAGGCTTTTACCCTCGAACATGCCGAGATGCCCCTGGCAAAATAGCAGAGAGAATACCAGCCCGACAAAAGCACTTTCGAGAGTGCCTGCGGCGGATCGCTACCAGACCCCGTATCGTTCGCCCCAGGGACAATTGTGGAAGCTGGGTGAAACGCTGTGGAAGCTTGCCACCAAACTGCCCGACTACGCGCCCCGCAAGCGGCGACCACCGCCGTCAGGGGCGATGCAAGACCCCTCTTCCCACCAGATGAGGCCGCGTCACGCTAAGCTCATCCGCGCTTGATTGCCATGGCTGCTTGACATCAGCAGTCATGGCAATTTTTTTCTGTCCCTCGGCTTTCACCGGATAGTGAGGATTAGATCGTTCCCAGATTCACCTGCCCGGCTATCGAGCCATCCGCATACAGGAAGACCATCGTATAGGAAGCCGGAGCCGTCGGAATCAGAAAGGTATCGTAGCCAACATCTTCGCTCTCGCCAGGATTGACCGCGGCATCGATCTGTGCCCCATAGATGACGGTTGGCGCGCTGCGGTCGCCATTGGGGAAGACGAGCAGATACTGCTGCGGCACGCCATCCCCGACACCAACGGGCAGCGCCGTGTTGTTGACCACATGCAGATACATCAACAGCAGGCGCATGCCCTTGGGTGCCTGAAAGCCAGGCGTCCAGAGGCCAACCACGACCTGCGTCAGGGTGTACTTGATCTTTCCATTCTCATAGTTGATGGTCTGGTCGATCTGGTGCGTCACCGGCTGCCACTGCGTCGGGTCGTAGTTTCCCGACAAGGGAACGGTCACTTGTGCCTCCTCAGCGCTGCCAATTTGGATCGTGAAATCGCCAAGTTTGCTCCCTCTGGGCACGTCGAACAACAACGCGCCGCTTGCCACCGAATCTGCATTCCAAAAGAGACCGAGGCTCGCGGGCGTTGAGGTGTAGAGCGGGTAGGTATTGCCCTGTGGATCAAGCACGGTGACCTTGGGGCCGACATTGCGGGGTGTCTGGTTACTCGCTTTCACCTGCACCTCTAGCGCGTTGAGTGAGGGGTCCGTTTCCTGGCGGCCCGGCAACGCAGCCGCCTCTTTGGCGCTCAGAACGGTGATCGTTACCCCTGCGTAGATCGCCTGGCGATTGATGTTGTCCAACGTTTGCGCCTGTTCCGGATTGCTGCCAGGGGTCGAACTGCTCCCCGGCGTACTTCCTGTTCCATTGCCCTGGTGATTCGCGGTCCCACCCTTGGATGAGAGCACTTTTACCAGCAGAAAACCACCTCCACCCAAGACGGCCACGAGCAGCACTACCGCGATCAGACAGCCAAGCACGACCTTTGCGCCGCTGCGTTTCTTGGGTGGTTGCGCCCAGGGCTGTACCCCACCGCCAGGCACGGCAACCGGAGGCGGCCCCGGCGCGTAAACGGGCGCAGGCGGCATCATCTGTCCTTGCGGGCCAGAAGCCGGGAGGTACATGCCGCCAGGAGCAGGCGGTCCTGATTGGGAGAAATAAGGTGGTGGCGGGGCAGGCGGTGCAGGAGCATATTGTGAGCCATACGCATCTTGCCCTGCCAGGCTGCCTTGCACGGGTGCTTCGGGCGCAGGTGGCGGCTGGAGTTGCGTCGGCGCGTACTCGGCTCCCGACGGCGGGGCGCTGGCCCTGACCGTTTCCGCGCCTGGCGCAGGCGGTGGGGTCGGGCTGGAAGACAGGTGCACGCGTGCTGGCGGCACGGATGCGCCGCAGTTCGCGCAAAAGACTGCGCCAGCGGGCAGAGGCTGGTTACAATGGAGACAAACCGTTGATGGCATGGAAGGATACCTCCTCTACTGCGAAGCACTTTTCTTTCAGTATCCCCCTCATCGGACCTGCCCACCAGGAAAAAGTCACAGAATCCTTGCAGAATACCTGCAGTTCTGGCGAAAGTAGGAAGGATGGGAGATAATAGCCATAAGGAGGACGCATGCCAGAGGTATCGACCGCTCGTTTTGGCGTGCTGCTCAAGCACTATCGCCGCGCCGCCAATCTGACCCAGGAAGCGCTGGCGGAACGTGCTGGAATCAGCGTCCGCTCGATCAGCGATTTGGAGCGCGGCTTCAGTCGCGCCCCGCATCCTGATACGATTGCCTTTTTGGCGCAGGCGCTGGGCCTCAGCGGGCCAGAGCGGGCGGCGTTTCTCGCCGCCGCCCATCCCCAACCGCCCTCGGCTGCGGTTTCCCTGACAAGGCCACCGTTGCCTGTGGTGCTTTCTCCGTTGATTGCGCGCGAGCGAGAAGAAGCCGCGCTGGTCCATCTGCTGCAGCGCGACTCCGTTCGACTGCTGACGCTGACTGGTCCGGCTGGGGTGGGCAAAACGCGGCTGGCGCTTCAGGTGGCCCAAACCGCAGAGGGGTCCTTCGCTGATGGCGTCGTTTTTGACTCGCTCGCGACCATTCGAGAGCCGCGTCTGGTGGCGCTGTCCATCGCGCAAACACTGGGCTTGCAGGAGAGCGGCCAGCAGCAAGCGTTGCAGATGCTGACCGCCGCGCTACGTGACCAGGAGCTGCTGCTGGTGCTGGATAACTGCGAGCAGGTGCTTGAGGCAGCGACTCAGGTGCTGGAACTGCTTGCCCACTGCCCCCACCTGAAGGTGTTGGCGACGAGCCGGGCACGCTGGGGCGTGCGTGGGGAGCAGATATTTCCGCTGGCCCCGTTGCCGGTGCCGAACCTGGCTGTTACGTTAGGCCCTAGAGAACTGGAGCACTATGGTGCGGTAGCCCTGTTCCTTCAGCGCGTGCGCGCCCTCCAGCCAGATTTTCAGCTCACCACTGCGCAAGCGCCCGTGATCGCGGAACTGTGCGTGCGACTCGATGGCCTGCCCCTGGCGATTGAACTGGCGGCGGCGCGCTTTCCACTCTTGCCGCCCAGCCAGTTGCTGGAGCGTCTGGGCAGCGCCGCCAGTCCTACGTCGCTCCAGGTGATGACGGGTCGCCTGGTGGATGTACCCGAACGCCATCAGTCGCTGCGCGCGGCCATTGGCTGGAGCTATGCGCTGCTCAGTGAGGCGGAGCAGCGGCTGTTTCGCCGCCTCTGTATGTTTGTGGGCGGGGCCAGCCTGGAAGCGGTGGTGGCCGTGTGCGCGGATGCTGGCGAGGAAGAAAGCCAGCTGCTGGAGCGGTTGGAATCGCTGCTGGCACAGAGCCTGATGCGCCGGATGGCTCAGGAGGAGGCGCGCTTTGGCTTCTTGGAGACCATTCGAGCGTATGGGTTGGAGCAGTTGGCGGCTGCGGGGGAGGAATCGACGCTGCGCGCACGCTACGCCAGCTATATGTTGGCGCTGGCTGAACGTGAAACACAGGGCTTGATGGGACCAGGACAGATGAGGGTGCTCGCGCACCTGAACCAGGAGACGGATAATCTGCGCGCCGCGCTGCGCTGGCTTCAAGATGATGACGAGCTTGAACAGGGCTTGCAGCTTGCGGGCGCGTTGTGGCGCTTCTGGCTCCGCCAGGGCGCTTTGAGCGAGGGACGCGACTGGCTGGAAACGCTGCTGGCGCGTGGAGAGCAGCGCGGTGGTGTGCTGCCGCTGACGCAAGCGCGGGCATGCTATGGGACTGGGGTGCTAGCGGCGGAACAGGGCGACTATGCGCACGCCCTCGCGCGGGCCGAGCAGTGTGCGCGCCTGGCTGAGCAACTTGGCGAACAACAGCTTCAGGCCCGCGCGCTGAACCTGCGCGGCAATGTCGCCAAATATCAAGGGGAATTTGCGCTGGCGGCGCAGTGCTTTGAAGCGAGCCTGGTCCTCTTCCGGGCACTGCAAGAGCAGGCCAGCGTAGCGATCATGCTCAACAATCTCGCCACGCTGGCGCAAGAACGCGGCGATTACGCGCAGGCTCGCGCGCTTCAAGAGGAAAGCCTGGCCCTCAAGCGGAGCCAGGACGATCAGCGGGGGATAGCCGTCGCTTTGCTGAACCTGGGAGATATGGCGCGTGACGAAGGCCAGCTGGCCCAGGCGCGTGCCTGCGCCGAGGAGAGTCTGGCGCTGTTTGAGCACCTGGGCGATGAGAAGGGCATCGCGCTCGCGCTCAATAATCTAGGCGAAGCAGCTCTCCTGCAAGGCGACTATGAGCAGGCGAGTGCCTGTGTCCAGAACAGCCTGAAGCGTTCTGAGCGGATGGGCGATCACTGGATGATGGCCGTTGCGCTCCACACGAGAGGACGCTTGGCATGGGCACGCGGCGAGGCAGAGGAGGCAGAACGCGCCTATCAGCAGAGTTGGCAGGTCGCTCTGCGCGAACGCAGCCAACTGGGCATGGTGGAGTGTCTGGAGGGGCTGATTGCCCTCTCTGCCACCGCTGACCCAGCGTGGGGCGCGCGCCTCTATGGCCTGACGGCAACCTGGCGGGCGCACATGCAGATGCCGCTGCCTCCGGTTGAGGCGCCTCCGTTGGAGCAGGCCGTTGCAGCGATCCGAGCTACGCTGGGAGAAGCGCGCTTTGCGCAAGCGCTCGCCGATGGGCAAGCCACAGCGCTCGAAGAAGCGTTTCCTTCCTGACCCACTTTTTCCCGGTGTAGAGCCATTCATCCAGAAGAGAACCCGCCTTGCCCGTATACGCTGCCTCTGCGGTGGAAGCTGAGGTAAATGAACATTGTCATGACTGCTGATATCAGCAATCATGACAAGCAAGTGCGGATGGGCTTAGCTTGGTGCAGCCTCATCTGGCGGGAAGAGAGGGTCTTGCACTGCGCCATGCGGCCCAGGTCGCCGTTCGCGTGGTACGTAGTCCCGCAGTTTGGTTGCGAGCTTCCACTGCTTATCATCCAGTGCCCAGAGCTGCCCCTGGGGTGAGCGAAACGGGGTCTTGTAGCATTCAGCGCAGGGACATCGCGGAAGTACTTTTTGTCGGGCTGATAGTCTGCCTCTGAAGTACTCTAGGCCTGGTGGCATGAGTTATGACGGCAGGGGTTATCCATCCTGCTTGCCGGCCTCTGGACGCAATCTGGCGACCTCTGCCTGCAACGCCTCGATCTTTGCCTCGATCTGCCACTGGAAATAGCCCCGCCATTTGGGGAGCTGGGCCTGGCGGAGGACATTGAGGCCGCCCTTCCAGTAGAGCAGGTCGCTCGCGATGGCACGTAGCTGTGATTGCCGCCCGCCTGCTTCTGTGGTCTCGGCTGCTGGCGGAGTCACTCTCTTATCACTGGCTTGTAACGTTCGCTGCTTGGCGAACTCTGGTGGCGAAGACTGAGATGGCAGCATGTCTTGTTCAGCCTGGCGCAGGCGCGCTTCAGCGGCTTTGACTTGCTTATACAAGCGTGCCCATTGCCCAGCCTGCTTGTGCACATCGAGTTGCTCCAGTTGCTGGGAGAGGGTGGCGTATTCAACGCGCAGAGTGACGAGATCCGGCTGCTCTTCTGGTTCTTCATCATCAATTTCTTCTTCTTGATTCCATACTGTCGCTCCAGCGCCCGCCGAAGGCGGAACCCTTTCTTTCCTCTTTCTTTTTCCTCTTTCTTTTCCTTTTCTTTAGCTCCACGCTTCCTGTCTTGTCAGACTGCTCCAGGAGTGTTCTGGCGGGTCATCGGTGGCGCGTTTGATTCTTCAGTTTCTGAAGATGCTGCGCTGTCTGGATAGCAGGCGTCTGCCAACCAATCCGTTTCCTCTTCGTTCGCGCGCTCACTGACCCTTGACAGAGAAGTTCGCAGTACGTATA
The DNA here is from genome assembly GCA_035307385.1 of Ktedonobacterales bacterium. Lineage (GTDB taxonomy): Bacteria > Chloroflexota > Ktedonobacteria > Ktedonobacterales > DATBGS01 > DATBHW01. Next base: position 6,483 of record DATGID010000038.1, read on the forward strand.
CTCTGGGTAATCGGGAAAATCCGAATATACAGAAAAAGTATTCGGAAAAACCTGGAACCGGAACAAAGGAGGACGCCCTCATGAAAACCGGCGAGCTTGCTCCGACAGCGCTTGAAGCCCGTGTGCTTCGACTGCTGCGGGCGCTGGCGAATCCGGCGCGCTTTCATATCGTCGCGCTACTGGCCGAGCGCAAGGACTGCACGGCCGTGCAGCTTGCCGAGGCACTACCGTTGGCCCAGTCCAGCCTCTTCGACCACCTCGCGCTCCTGCGCGAGGCAGGCATCATTCAAGTGAGCAGTGATGGGCCGAATCGCTCTTACTGTCTTGATCCGTCAACAACCGACTTCCTCGCTGCCTATTTGAGCGGACTGGGACAACAGGCGCGCTCCTGGACAGGACTGGTGAGCGCGGCACAGAAGGAGCGCAATGTGGAGATTCGAGAAGCCACACGCGAGGATGCCGCTGCCATCGCGCATGTCTACAACCAGGGGATTGAAGACCGGGCAGCGACCCTCGAAACGCTGCTGCGCTCGCCAGAGGAGCGGAGCGAGTGGCTGGCTGCCCGTGGGCCTCGATATCCTGTTCTGGTTGCGGTAGATCGTGCGGGGACCGTACTCGGCTGGGGATCACTCAATCCCTTCAACCCGCGTCCGGCCTACGACCACGTGGCTGATTTCTCCGTCTACGTCGCACGTGAGCAGCGCGGGCAGGGCATCGGCGACGCACTGCTTGGCGCGTTGGAGCAGCGGGCGCGTTCGTTGGGCTACCATAAAATGGTCCTGGCGGCTTTTCCAACGAACGCGCCCGGCATGCGCTTGTATGAGCGCCATGACTTCCAAATGGTAGGCATGTACCATGAGCAAGGCTTGCTTGATGGCCGGTGGGTGGATGTCATCGTCATGGAGAAACTGCTGAAGTGACCCGCTGGTACTATGGATGGGTGATGCTCCTCACAGTTTCGTTCACCGAAATGACCTCCTGGGGCGTGGTGTATTATACCTTCACGGTCTTTGTGCAACCGATGCACGCCCAGCTTCGCTGGTCGACGGCGGAACTGACCGGTGCGTTCTCGCTGGCGTTGCTCTGTAGCGGAGCAGCATCTCTGCTGATTGGGGGCATCATCGACCGCTATGGAACGCGCTGGCTCATGACTGGTGGGTCGTGTGCTGCGGCCCTTCTGCTCCTCGCTTGGGCGACAGTCGAAAACCTCCTGCTGTTCTATCTGATCTGGGTCGGCCTGGGTATCACGATGGCGACCGTTCTCTACGATCCTGCCTTCGCCTTGGTGGCGATCTGGTTTCGCAAGCGTCGGGCCCGTGCCCTGACCATTTTGACCTTCATCGCGGGCTTTGCAAGTGTGATCTTTGTGCCGCTGGCTGCGTGGCTAGTGCAAGCGCAGGGCTGGCGGATGGCGCTGGTGAGCCTGGCGGTCCTGTTGGCGATCCTTACCATTCCCCCTCACGCGCTGGTCTTGCGCCGCCGACCAGAAGACCTGGGCCTCGTGCCTGATGGCATACTTGCATCCCCTGCTTCATCGCTTGCTCAGACGACGCACGAGCCAGGCGTTTCCACCTGGGTGGCACTCCAGGACGCCACCTTCTGGTGGACGGCGCTCGCCTTCGCCCTGGCTACGCTGGTGGCTGGGGCGCTCAGCGTGCATCTGTTGCCCTACTTGCTGGACCGTGGCTATACTGTCAGCTTTGCTGCTAGTATGGTGGGTTTCATCGGAGTGATGGCCCTTCCAGGCCGGTTGGTCTTCACCATCCTGGGAGAACGCTTCTCCCGCCGTCTCGTGACTGCCCTCCTCTTTGTGCTCCAAGCTTTGGCTATGCCCATGTTGCTGGTGGTGCCTGGCAGCCTGGGCGTGTTTGGCTTTGTCGCCGTGTTTGGGGTCGGCTTTGGGGCCATCACCCCTGCCCGCGCGGCCTTGGTCGCAGACCGCTATGGAACGACACACTATGCCAGGATCAACAGTGTGTTGGGGGTGGGGATCACTGGAGCACGTGCCCTGGCTCCCGTCGGGGTTGGGATCCTCTATGATCTCCTGGGTATCTATTCCCCTATCTTCTGGGGGCTGGCTGTTCTCTCGGTAGTGGCAGCAGGGGCCATCCTGCTGGGAGGTCATAACCAGGTCGGGAAACGAAAAGAATCGTCTCACCTGCACGCACCAACAGCGAACCTCGTCCCTCCATGAACCGCTGCCTCCTGACTTTGCTGGCTGTTACTGTAAGGCCTCCTGAGAAGCTGCACAGATGGTCTGGCTATGATAGGATGTTGTCATGGAGACGGCCTCATCCCTGTGCTAGACTGCCCGAAGCGCGCCGGGATGGTGGAATAGGAGAAGCGGTCTTAAGCCTTTTTTCCGTCAGAAGGAGGCGTTGATCCCTGATGTGGTGGACGCTGCCCATCAGACGGCCTGATAGCGCTTGCTGCCCTCTCCTCCTTCATCGGCAGCCTCTGCTCGCCGCCTGGCGTACTCAGCCTGCAATGCCTCGATCTGGGCCTCGATCTGCCACCTGAAAGCAGCCGCGCCACTTGGGAAGTTGGGCCTGCTTGAGCACTTTCAGCCCGCCCTTCCAATAGAGCAGCTCGCTCGCAATGGCGCGCAACTGCGCTTGTCGCTCGTCTGCTGCCGTCTCAGCCGCTGACAGTGCCGCTTCTCCCTCGTTGGCCGGTGCCATTCGCTGCTTGGCGGTCTCTGGTGGCGAAACTTGGGATGGCAGGTGTGTCTTGCTCGGCGTGGCGTCAGCGCGCTTCAGCAGCTTGTGTCTGTTTATCCAGGCGGGCTCCCCATCAAGTGCCCTCTGCTGGCCGAGCTGGAGCGGACTCGCTCCTTCCCTTGGCTTTGAACCCTGCAACACTGCTCCAGATCGCTCTCACCTGGAGTTGGCTCAACCAGAAGGCTCATAAGCCCTTGCAGGGTGTTGAAAAGTGGGCATCCTGATCCTCAACACGCCCTGAATCAGTCCTCGCTACCTTTGATGAGCGGCTCCTCTGGCCGTTCTACCTGGTGGGTCAGTTCTCCGGGACGGCGTTCTGGCTGGCGGAGCCAGAGCGACGCATGCGAGGGGTGCATGGTCTCGTGGACCACGGCCAGCAACTGCGCGCGCACCTGCTCCAGATCGACTTCGTTCCGCAGGGTTGCGCTGAAGGCGGCCAGCGCCTTTTCCGCATCGTATTTCTGGCGATAGAAGCGCTGATCAATGGCACTTTGCAGGCGCTTACGCACCGGCTGGAAGAGGGCGGCAATCGCCAGCGTGGAGATCACTAGCACAATGGGCTGTTGGTCGAGCCTGGTGAAAAGGCTCGCCAGCGCTTGCAGGCCGATGATCAGGCCCGCGTAGAGCGCGCCGAGCAGGGCCGTCAGCGAGCCATACACCAGGGCTTTGTTGATCAGCGTGTCGATGTCCCACAGCCGCGAGCGCAAAATGGCAATACCGAAGAAGATCGGGATGGGCAGGAAGGCTAGCAGCCAGAATGTATCGGATGTGACCTCGAGCAGGAGACCTGGTGAACTTGCGTCGTCAGAAAGAGGAATAGATACGAGCGCGAAGTTTCCAATGATGAGCACCAGGAAGAGGATGATACCGAAGACGGCCCACTTGATTTGCTGGCGCTGCAGCGGCGTTGAAATGCGCCGCTAGCGATAGATCTGCGAGAAGATGAGCAAACCGTAAAAGCAAATATAGATCAATGATGGGACGACGGGCGTCACATTGTTGAGGTTGAGCGGGGAAGTGGGAGGTGCGAAGATATTGATGAGCGCGAAGCCAAGATAGATGGCCAGTGCCCAGCGCATCCAGCGCGGTGCGAAGCGCCCACTGGGAAAGAGGCTTATGAAGCTAATACCCACTCCATCACTCAGGAAATTGATCACTTGTACGGGGAACGCCCAGAAGGAGGAGGTGTAGACCAGCGCGGAGGTCACCCCTGCTGTTTGGCCGACATAGGTGACCAGCAGGGCCAGCGCGCCCAGCAGCGCAACTCCATCGTCGGAACGCCGCCAGAAGATGAGCAGCCCGACCGTCACCCAGACCAGGCCGACGGCAATGGTGACAGCGATAATATAGGCGGCATGCTCACTGGCCGAGAAGCCCAGCGCCTGAAGCGCCTGAAGTCCTCCAGTGTCCAACCCACCGGTCAGGTTGCCGCAGGGAAAGGTGTTCTTGCCGCAGGGCTTCTGAATCAGGGTATAGTACACTGGAAGGCTGCCTACAAAGAAAGCGAGCGTAGCCGTCACGAGCACCAGCCAGGCCACGCGGGCCAGCAGCAGCCAGCGTCCATGCAGGCGCGTGTCGTCGGTGATCTGCTGTGGACTGCGAGTGGTGGTGGCTGGAGCGTGATACATGGTCTGACTCCATTGTCCCCAAACAGGGTGCTGGTGTTCTTCCCAAGTGTATCACGCTACCTGTCTCGCAAGCGTTACGAACAGCGTTACGGATGCCACTGAGAAGCGCATCCCCTTGAGAAGATTGAGAGGATGTCACCTTTTCTTCTCGGCTACATTGGCCCGAAACCTGGCGTACGCTGCCTGCAACGCCTCGATCTTGGTCTCGATCTGCCACTGGAAGCAGCCCCGCCACTTGGGAAGCTGGGCCTGACGCAGCACTTTCAGCCCGCCCTTCCAGGAGAGCAGGTCGCTCGCAATCGCACGTAACTGTGCGCGGCGCCAGTCTGTTGCTGCTATCTCAGCCGCTGGCAGGGCCGCTTCTCCCCCGCTGGCCGATGCCACTCGCTGCTTGGCGGTCTCTGATTGCTGCTTGGCGGACTCTGTTGCCTGTTGGCGGACTCTGTATGGTATTCTGACATCGTGAGCCGCCGAGGTACCCCACATCGTGACGATCACCACACGCCTCCCCTGGGAGCATGCTTGATGGTGAAAGTGAGCCTGGGCGGGTTGGTTCCCCGCTACCGGATGTACCTCCGCGTCTCTCCCGTGCAACGCGCTCCGTATTCCCTGATAGACCCCGGTAGGCAAGGCGTGCCAGTGCTGGAGCGGCTGGTGATACCCAAGCCAGGGACCATCGCAGGCATGCCGATGCCAGAAGCCAAGCGGAGGAGGATGGCATGATTCCTGACCATCTACGGATACAGCCTGGTCAGCAGGCACTGACCCCGGAACAGGAGGCCGAAGCCCGACGCTTTGCCGAGGAGCGCATCCAGGCGCAGCTTTCCACGGAGCCGGTGGATGAGCAGGAGGCCGGAGCCCTCTTGCGCCAGGCATATGAGGTAGCCGGACTGGCTGCACCGCAGCGCATCCAGTGGGTGGATGGGCCGCTGCAACTCGTCGCGGTGCTGGCTCCTCCCAGCGTCAGGGACAGTGTCAGTGCCAGCGTCGATGCAGGCGCCCTCCTCAGCGTCGGGGAGAGCGTCGTGAACAGCATCAGCGCCAGCGTCAGGGGCCGCGTCGAGGAGAGCGTCGGGGAGAGCGTCGAGGAGCGTGTCTGGAGCAGCGTCGAGGAGAGCGTCTGGATCAGTGTCAGGGACAGCGTCAGCGCCAGCGTCGGGGACCGCGTCAGGGACAGCGTCAGGGACCGCGTCTGGCGCAGCATCTGGGCTTATGATAATGCCCCTGGGCTCGCCTTCTATCACTTTTTCGATGTCTATCTAGCGCCCAATGCCCTGCGCGCGCTGGCCTGCTTCAACGAGCGGGTCTCCGCCTATTGGCTGGGAGAGGCGCTGGCCGTGATCGTTCGACGCCCGCGCGTGCTGGCCCGCGACCAGGAGGGCCACTTGCATAACGCCAGCGGCAAGTGTATCGGGTATCACGATGGCTGGGGCTTGTACGCCTGGCATGGGGTGCTGGTCCCTGAACAGGTCATCCTGGCACCGGAGACCTTGACCCGCGAGGATTTCCTGAATCAGCGGAATCTGGAGACGCGACGCGTCATCCAGGAGCGCATGGGAAGCCGCTTCGTACCGGAACTGGGCGGCATCGTGCTGGACAGCGGCCCACGCGGGACACTTTACGAAGTGCGTTTGCCAGCAGACGATCCGGAGGGGGTCGCGCGCTATGTTCAGGTGCAGGACACCTCCAAAGAGCGGCAGTATTTTCTGCGCGTGCCGCCGACTATCCAGACCGCCGCCGAGGCGGTGGCCTGGAGCTTTGGGCTGTCGGGCGAGGGCTATCACCCGGAGCGCGAAACATGAACCCATTGAACAAGAAGGACAGCGAACGGGTTATGGACCCAGCTCTCCGATTACACCCAGACCAACAAGAACTGACCTCGGCACAGGAAGCGGAAGCCCGGCGCTTTGCCGAGGAGCGGATCCAGGCGCAGCTTTCCACGGAGCCGGTGGATGAGCAGGAGGCCGAAGCCCTCTTGCGCCAGGCATATGAGGTAGCCGGACTGGCTGCACCGCAGCGCATCCAGTGGGTGGATGGGCCGCTCCAACTCGTCGCGGCGCTGGCTCCTCGCAGCGTCGGGGAGAGCATCACGGCCAGTAGCTGGGGGGAGAGCGTCAGGGCTTGCATGTTTAGGAACGGTCTCGGGGACATTGTCGAGGCCAGCGTACATACCAGTGTGGATACATGGCTGTGGAACGGCGTGATGTCCAGCGTCTCGGACCGCGTCCGGGACCGCGTCGCGTCCAGCGTCGGATTTCCCGTCCGGAATGGCGCCTACGCCAGCGTCTCCTGGGTCGACCTCTTGGACAGCATCCGGGACCACGTCTGGGGCAGCATTGAGGCCAGCGTCAGAGCCTATACAGAGTCGTACTATCTTGCCTTCTCTCGCCTCTTCGATGTCTATCTGGCTCCCAATGACCTGCACGCCCTGGCCCTCTTCAATGAGCTAGTGAGCGGCTACTGGCTGGGTCAAGAGGAAGCGATCATTGTCCGACGTCCCAAAATCCTCTCCCGTGATGCCGAGGGTCGCCTGCACAGCGCCACTGGTCCCTGTATCGAATATCCGGATGGCTGGGGGTTCTACGCCTGGCATGGGGTGGTGGTGCCAGAACGAGTCATCCTGGCGCCAGAGACCCTGACCCGGGACGACTTTCTGAACGAGTCAAATGTTGAGGTGCGCCGCGTGATGCAGGAGCAGATGGGCGAGCGGTTTGTACCAGAACTGGGCGGCGTGGTGATTGACCACAGCCCGCGTGGTACGCTCTATGAAGTGCGCTTGCCAGACGGTGATCCGGAGCGGGTGGCGCGCTATGTCCAGGTGCTGGATGCCTCCACTGCACGGCAGTATTTCCTGCGGGTGCCCCCGACCATCCAGACCGCTGCCGAAGCGGTGGCCTGGACGTTCCAGGTGGGCGTGGAGGACTACCACCCGTCACAGGAGACGTGAGCGCGCAGCCTGGCGTACGCTGCCTGCACGCCTCTCATCCGTCCGGCTTGGCGGTCTCTGCCCGCAGCCTGCCGTACGCTGGCTACAACGCCTCAATCTTCGCTTCGATCTGCCACTTGAAGGAGCCGCGCCATTTGGGCAGCTGGGCCTGGCGCAGGACTTTCAGCCCACCCTTCCAGTAGAGCAGGTCGCTGACAATGGCGCGCAGTTGCGCTTGCCGCTCGTCTGCTTCTGCGCCCTCAGCCGCTGGCCGAGGCACTTCTTGCTCCTCTTTCTGCCTGGCAGACGCTGGAGTCCTGGCGTCCTCTGCCCTGTTGGCGCACTCTGGTGACTGTGTTGGCGATGGCGAAGTCTGCTCCGCTTGACGTAAGCGTTCCTCAGCGGCTCGTACCTGCTTATACAGGCGTGCCCATTGTCCGGCTTGTATATTGACATCGAGAAGGGCCAACTGGTGGGAGAGCGTGGTGTACGCAACGTGCAGGGCCATCAGATCTTGGTGCTCTTCTTGTGCTTCTTCTTTTTGACCAACTCCTGGCGCGTCAGCGCCCGCCGAAGGCGGCATATCAATTTTCTTCTTGGTTATAAATGTGGCTATCCTCTGGTTATCGCCTTCGCGTGGGCCTTCTTCCTGCCTGGGCTCATCGAGAGGAACCTGTGCAATTTATGCAGCGGTTGCAGCTTGGTCCTTTTGGGGTAGAACGGTAGAACCGGTGAAGTCCTCGTAACGCTTTCCGTAACGTTCGGCAAACGTCCACGTGCTATACTTCCAGCGAGACAGGCCGAACGCCAGCAGCGACTGCGGGCGTTCTACACCTTCACTCAGGGTTTGAGTGTGAGCAGAGGAGGAGAACGGTGAGCTTGCAGCGCTTTGCGCAGAGCGTCTGGGCCGTCCTGGCCCTCGCCCTGCTGGGCATCTTCGTGGCAAACCTTCCCAGTTATTATCAGTCCTCGCAGATACTTTGTACCCAGTTCGAAACCGGGTGTCTCACCGGACAGCTCACCCCTGTCTATGCCCATCTCCTGGCCCAACTCCATCTCTCACTCGCGGTCGTGGCCGTCCTCTTCGCCTCGCTCACCATCGCGGTCTCCCTGGCGTACTGGGTGGTGGGCCTCTTGCTCTTCTGGCGCAAATCCCAGGAATGGATGGGCCTGTACACTTCGCTGCTGCTCATCACGCTAGGCGCCATCAACATTTTCGGCTTCCCAGCGGCGCAGGCGCCTCAACTGGTCCAATTCCTGACCATCAGCATCACCTGGGTGGCGTCGCTAGGCGGCATTGCCTTTTTCTTTCTCTTTCCCACCGGACGCTTTACCCCACGCTGGACGCTGGCCCTGTTTGCGCTCTGTGTGCTGGGCAATCTGCCCTTTATGCCTTCGATTATTGGTGTGCTGCTGTTCCCGCTCGTCGTTGTGGTCCAGCTCTACCGCTACGTGCGCGTCTATGACGCAGTCCAGCGACAGCAGACCAAGTGGTTTGTCTTCGGCTTCGGGGTTGGCGCCCTGGGCGTAGCCATCTATTATCTGCTCCTTGCGGTGGTGCCGGGCTGGAGCGACCCGGACTCGTGGTATCAACTCCTCAATCCGTTCACCTGGCTCTGGCTCTGGACGCTGCTGCTCCTGAGCATTACCATAGCCATTCTGCGCTATCGCTTGTGGGACATCGATGCCCTCATCAACAAGACGCTGGTCTATGGCAGCCTGACCGCTCTGCTGGTGGCCTTCGATGTCGGCCTCATCCTAGCAGCGCAAGCTCTGCTGCATGCCACGAGCGGCACGTTGGACCAGCAGCCGCTGGTCATCGTCGGTTCCACGCTGGTGATTGCTGCCCTCTTCCAGCCGCTGCGGCACCGCCTCCAGAATATCATCGACCGCCGCTTCTATCGGCGCAAGTATGATGCCGAGAAAGTGCTGGCCGCCTTTGGCGCCGCGCTGCGCACCGAAGTAGACGTAGATACCTTGCGCAAGCAGTTGCTCGCTGCGGTGCAGGAAACGATGCAGCCTGCCCATGTCTCGCTCTGGCTACGCCAACCGGAACGCGCTCCCAGCGCTCTGGCGCTTCCCTTGGAACGGTTGGAGCACACTCCTGACCGGACGCGTGAAGAGTGAGTCAGCATGCGGCGAAGCACTTTATTCAACAACCAGTCTGTTTATCCATCCGGCTTGGCGACCTCTGCGCACAACGTGGCGTACGCTGTCTGTAATGCCTCGATCTTGGCCTCGATCTGCCACTGGAAATACCCTCGCCACTTGGGGAGCTGGGCCTGGCGGAGGACTTTCAGCCCGCCCTTCCAGGAGATCAGGTCTCCTGCGACACCAGGCCAATGGGACGTGCCAATCCTTTAGCGAGGTTCGGAAAGATTGAGCCTCTCGCCACACTCGCTCTGGCGCTCGCGGAGCCTCTCTTTACCCACATTGGTCGATATGGCTCCATGTTTGGGGGCACCGCTGGAGAACACGTTCGTACCGCTCTGCCTACAAGGGAAAATCAGTAATCGACAAGCGGCCAAAATACTTCAGGAGGGACACTTGATAGGTACTGAGGAGGTGCGCGATCTGGTCAGCTTGCTCGGCAGTCGAGGCGTACACCGCAAGCAAATGCCCACCACGGCGTGCCTGCTCTAGATAGAGCCGACCAGCATACCCTTCATCCGAAGAGGTTCCCAACTGATGCAGCCATTTTCTCGCAAGGTTCCGGTCCTGAAGCCTTCCCTGTATCCCTTCGACGACCTCCTGGCTTTGGATCAGATGTATGTGGTCTTCTGCGTGACCAGCCTTCCGTAGGGCGTCGAGTGCCTGCTCGCCTTCCTGGAGGTCTTTCACGACCCCCACCACATGATTGGTCGGGAAGGTCGGAGTTGGTGGGCCAACAGGGTCTTGATTCGCAGGAGATGTCATCGGTCTTTTCCTTTCTGTTCAACCAGACGGGATGGCTCACATGCTCTCCTGTGTGGTGCGGACTGACGCATCGCACAGTCTCTGGAGGAGATTGTGCTCATACTACGAGCGATCCCTGGGCAAAGTTGCAGGAACCGCTCTCTCCGCTGAAGCGGGTTTGGCTTTCTGCAAGCTGCTGTAGCGCTCCAGTGTCTTCAAGGCTGCTGTCATCGCGGCAGCATTCCGCTCAATGCTCCACTTCCTCCAGCGTCACCTGCTGCAATTCCACCTGAACTGCATCGTAGATGTCCTCGATGGATTCGCCAAACACGCCCTCTGCTTTCATAGCAGCTAGAAATTGCTGGTGTTCTGCTGAGAGAGCAGCAATGGCGGGTGCTATCGCCGCGTCATCTGGGTCGTGTTCAGCAATCTCTGGGAAGTGTTGGGCGATGGCATCCCAGGTCAGATCGCCTGTCGCTTGTCCGATGATGTCCATCAGTATGAAGTTACGCAGGCTCTGGCAGAGTGCCCCCAAGAGCGCCGCATAGCGCGCGTACTGTTTGATCGTGGAGCGCCTTTTCCTGTGGATCACGCCCGTGCCAGCGCTCATCTACCTGTATCTCATCAGGTGCTTCGGCACTGAACTCCAGCACCAGCCGGGAGGTCTTCTTGAATCCTATGGTAGCCCTCTCTTTCTAAAGATACCAGCCATGCTCTGCAAGCTGGCGCTTGATCTCGTTCAATCGTTGCCGCGCCGCTTCCCATTCTGAGCTGCCCTGCGCTGCCTGATTTTTGGCGCGTACCGTCTCATCATACTCATGTTGCAACCGTGAGACCGTCCTGTCCTCGGCTTCCTGCTCAACGTTGGCTTTGTCTCGCACTTCTTGCTGCTCTCTTGCTAGTTTGTCAGCCAGGCGGCGGGCGGCCAGTTCTTCAGTCGTTGGCTCGGTGCTCTTGCTCCTCATTGGATTCTCAGATGGCTGAGAGGGTGGGTAGTCCGTCTTTTTCGTCTTCTTCTCTTCTTTTCCCTTTTCATTTTTTACATCAATAGCGGGCGGCGAAGCCGCCTCGTCTTTATATTTGTGTTTAAAAGATGTCTTTAAAGACGTGTCTTTAGCTCGCTGCTTGGCTTTTGCTCGCGCCTCTTGTTGAGCGGCCTGACGAGCAAACAGGCGATTGAGGTCTACTAACGCTGTGTTAGGACCACTACTAACATGGTGTGAGTGAATCTCCTCACGTAGTGTTAGTAAATCTACTAACCCCCTGTTAGTAGTGATGTGTGGTCTGCCGTCTTTGACTTCTAACACCATGTTAGTAGTGTCGAGCGCCGCCAGGGTAACGAAGTAGCTTCGATCTTGACGTTTTCCTCTGCTGCCTTCGCCAATCACCCCAAAGACGAAGAGTTCACGCAGGGCGCGGTAGACCTTCTCATCGTGTTTGGAGGGGATGCCAAGGGCGTGCTTGAAGTCTGCAAGGGAGATGTATTCTTCCTGCTTATTCCAGCCCCAGGTACGGTCTATGATATAGCAAAAGGCTTTAAAGGCATCTCCTGACAGAATTGCTAGCCAGTGCCGCAGGATAGGATGGGGAAACATCGTAAACTTGCCGACCTCGCCCGAGGGCAAAGGCGCTGGCGTTTCGCGTGCTGGTTTCTTCTCCTCGGTGGACATACAACGGCTCCATGCTTCGGAGCCAGGCAGGAGGCCCCTTCTTGATTACCTGGGAGCACTCCCAGTATAATCAAGGCAGGTGCTTCGGCACTGGCACAGGGCGCTCAGCAGAGACTTTCCAGGGTAGCTGTTGAGCGCTTCAGCTTTTGTATCGAGATACTTCTCCTACGAGGGCGAGCGGGAGCGTTTCATCGGGTCCCGCGAACGATTCCTGCAGCTACGAGATACAGGACGCACGTTTTTTCCTCTCGTATGATTGATAGCCAGGAACGTTTCTTCTCATAGAGCTTGCCCCGCTGTGCGATACTATCAGGTGCCTGGACCAGGCATTTCCATCTCTAGGGTTGTCCTTTGTCCAGGTCCTGCGCCCGTTGCTGCCTATCTGGTTTGTCACCCTAGGCAGCAGCGGGCGGCAATTCTTTTGGCGCTTCCTCCTGCTTCGCGTCCTCAATCCACTTTTGCACATCGGACAGTTTGATGAGCTTTTTGCGCGCATCAACCCTGGATGGCTTTGTTGGCAATTCGCCCCGCTTGAGCAGGCGTGTCATTTTGCTGACGGTGACACCCATCATCTCACGCGCTTCGGTGACGGAGACATAACGTTCTTGCTGCTCCATTGGTTTACCTCCCTCAAAGGTTTGTCAGCACTCTACGGAATTGTAGTCGATACTATGCAATGCTGTCAATATGGATAGAATTAGTATGCATTACTATTGATAACTACGCGATAATATACTATACTCTTCTCAGAGATGGAAATACCTGAGAGGAGGACAATCCTTATGGCAACCAAAACCAAACAGACCCCTTTTGAACGTGCCCTTAGCCGCGCCGAGAAAGACGGCGTGCGTGTGGTCAAGGACTTTGGCGACCTCTGGCAAGTACGCGGCTCGGATGGCGTGACGCGCTACACCGTACAGACGACCGGAAACGGTTTGCACTGCACCTGCCCATCCCGCCACTACTGCAAGCATCTGGCGGTATGTCAGCAGCGCCTGAACGAGCGGCAGGCGGAAAGCGAGCAACTGGCCGCTGAAGCAGGCAAGGCACTAATCCTGGCCGAGCAGAGCGAGCGTACCTTGGCTGGGCAGATCTTCAGCCAGGAAGAGCGCTTGAAGGCACTGGTGTGTCTGCCCGTGGCGATTGCGGCGTACGCCGTCATTATGGGGTCAGCCCATGCGCGGCAATGGCACCAAGCCAAAGAAGAGCAGTGGGATAAGTACCAAACCGCTCGTCTTACTGGTTCCTTGAGCTGGTAGACCTGACAGGTGTGCAGCGCGGGGCTGGCTGCTGCCGGCCCTACGCTCTCTTACGAAGGAACCTGATCGTGTGTACCCGCACTGTCAAGACCGATGCGAAGCTGCGCCTGGCGCTCTCAGTGCCAGGCTGCAGAGACAGAAAGGAGCCAGTGGAGCGATGGAGCACGTTGTCTCCGGGTGTGGCTGCCCAGGAAAGCGGTGCAGCAAGTGCCACGCGGTTCACTGTGTTGGGAACTTTACCAAAGCGCGCAGCCGAAAGGACGGCTTAGACCCCTGGTGCCGCGCTTGTCAGCGGATAAGCCGCCAGGCGTATCGCGCGGCCAACTATGAAAAGAGTCGTGCCTGCCAGGAGCGATCCTATCGCAAGAACCTTCCCCATTATCGAGCCTACCAGCACGCCTATCTGGCGGCCCATCGAGAGGAAATCAACCAAAAGCGCCGCCAGATGCGCTATCAGGCGACCCCAGCCGCCAAGGCCACACGCCAGCGCTATGTCGAAGCCCATAGGGAGGCCATCGCAGCGGTCAAGCGGGAGGCTGTCCGGCTCTATCGCGCGCGGAAGCGGGCAGCAGGCGAGCAGTTTACCCGTGCAGAGTGGCAAGCGCTGTGTGCGTGGTACGAGTACACCTGCCTCTGTTGCGGCAAGAAGGCGCCAGACATCAAGCTGACCACCGACCATGTCGTTCCGGTGTCAAAAGGCGGCAGCAATGCGATTGCCAATATCCAGCCCCTGTGCATCGATTGCAACAACCACAAGGGCACCAAGATCATTGACCATCGCCCACACGAGAAGGGAGCCTGAGGATGGCGGTGCAGATACGCAAGGCCGTGAAGCAGGAATCCAAGCTGCGCCTGGCTCTGATCGGCCCAGCCGGCAGCGGCAAGACGCTGACCTCCCTGCTTTTGGCGAGTGCTCTGGCGGGTGAGCAGGGAGTGATGGTCATTGATACCGAGCGGGGCAGCGCCTCGCTGCGAAGAGGTCGGCATCAAGCGGAAGGGAGATGATCATGGGATTTGTGCGCGCGATCAAAACAGCGTCCCGGCTCAGAATGGCGCTTATCGGGCCGTCTGGAAGTGGAAAGACCTGGACAGCATTGGCACTGGCAACTGCTTTGGCAGATGGCAAAGAGGTTGCCGTCATTGATACTGAACGAGGAAGCGCCTCCAAATATGCAGATATCTTCCCGCCTTTCGATGTGCTCAATCTCGATACCTTCAGCCCGGAAAGCTATATCGAAGCCATTCATGCGGCGGAGGAGGGCGGTTACGGCGTGCTGGTCATTGACTCGATCAGCCACGAGTGGGCAGGCCCTGGCGGCATTCTGGAGATAGTGGATGGGGTGGCCCGGCGCAATAAGGGCGGCAATTCCTTTGCCGCGTGGGGCGAAGTGACCCCGCGCCATAACCGGTTTATCGATGCCATCACCCGAGCCCGGCTGCATGTGATCGTGACCATCCGCAGCAAGCAGGAGTATGTGCTGGACAAAGACGAGCGCACCGGCAGGACGACGCCGCGCAAGGTGGGGCTGGCGCCGATTCAGCGCGCTCACGTGGAGTACGAGATGGATATCGCGGCGGACATGGACATCGATCATACCCTGATTGTCCAGAAGAGTCGCTGTCCGGCTCTCGCCAACGCCGTGATTGCTCGTCCAGGGGCAGACCTGGCGGAAACGCTGCGAGCCTGGTTGCAAGGCGTGCCCCCGGCGGAAGCAGAACGGGCGGCGTTGGTGGCCCAAATCACCTCGCTACGCGCTGCGGTGGGCGAAGCTGCGCCCGACCCGGCAGGCATGGAGCAGGCTACCGACGAACAGTTGCGCAGAGAGCGCACGCGGCTGACGACGAAGCACGCTGAGGCGGCGCACTAACGCGATAGATAGAAAGGAAGGCGCTGCGAGCCAGCACGGCTGCAGCGCCTTCTGGAGGGATGCAGAAAGGAGTTTCGCATGTCTCTCGATTCCTTGAGAACACTTCCCATTCTGGTGCCGCCCATGCTGGAGCAGGCGCTCGGTTACAACGGCCAGGCGCGCCTGGTGGCTTTCTATTGGTCTGCCAGATGCGACCAGGCGATGTTCGATGATGGCGTGGTCTCTGCCGACGCCGAGCAGCCTACCTACCAGAGTTTGCTTGAACATCCCTTGGTGGCGGCGCATTTGTGCGCTTACGACCTGGGCAGCAGCGAGCAGGAGGCTCGACAGTGGCTGCTGCTGGATCGGGAAGCGCGCGTCCTGTATGCGCTGCCCGCGCGGGAGGCGGCAAGGCTGCTGTACCAGCAGTGGGCAACCCGGCCCGATGTTCCATTGGAACCCGAGTCACCGGACGATATGGCGGCGGTCCTCAAAGCCTTCATCGAGGAGGTGGGCTGGCAGGACGTACCGGTTGATTTAGCTGCTGTCGAGCGCCGGAGGCAGGAACAGGAAGCCAGGCGGGTGGCCATGCTTGCCTGGCTGAATCAGCAGGCAGTAAGACAACTGTGAGCGGCATTGGGCGCCTACGCCCAGGCGCCCGATGGAAATAGCCTTGGACAACACACTACGGCAGCCTGAGCGCTGCCGCTGTTCCTGCCACGTGCAGGAGAAAAGAGGAAGCACGATGCATCCGGAGACGTTGGTGCCCTTGCCAGTACCCGTGCCGCCCATGCTGGAGCAAGCACTGGGCTACCCCGGCCAGGCGAGGCTGGTCGCGTTCTTCTGGTCGCCAAGAGGGGATGAGGCCATGCATGACGATGGGAGGTGTACTGGTGTGGGCGATTGGACGGCTTATTTGGCGTTCATCAAGCACCCCACCGTGGAGCCACACGTGCGTCCGTTCGATCTGGGCAGCAGCGAGGAGGAGGCACAACACTGGTTGGTACTCGACCGAGAAACCCGCACCCTCTCGGTGCTGCCAGTACAGCAAGCCGCCCTATTGCTTCTGCAGCAATGGGGCATCCAACCCGCCTTGCCGCTGCGATGGGAGGCACTGGACCCGACTCCCCGATTCCTGGAGACGCTCACGGGCAAGCGAGGCTGGCGTGTGGTGTGGAGGGACGGCGCGCCCGTAGCGCAGCGGAGGCGGGTGCAGGAGGAGCAGGTGGAGTCGTTGTGCTGCTGGCTGAACCAGCAGGAAGGAGGCAGCTCAGACTAACGATATTCTGGAAGCGTTCACATACGGTGCGAGCAGGGGTAACGCTGATACCCCTGCCCGCCAGGTGAAATCCCCGGAGGAGATTCCAGGCACGATTCTACCATCACGCGCCGACGTACGACCCGTTCGCGCCGTTGGCAGCCCCACCCACGCCGGTCTAAGGGAACTGACCTCATCGTGCCGGGAGCGCGCCGCGCCTGGCGCATCTTCTGGCGGAACGTGGAGCACCCGCGCCTGGTGCAGGGCGGAATGCTGCTCTTCCCGGCTCTGGCGCTGCTGACCGTGCTGGCCCACCTGGCGCTGGCAGAAACGCCGGGCCTGCGGCGACCCGGCCCGGCCAGCCCCCCACCAGTGCCTTCTCATGCCGCCAGCCAGGTGCAGGCGTTCTATCAGGGCGATCCCGGCATCGGCTGGGACAGTCGCGCCCAGTATGAGACCTGGTGGCCGAGCGCCTGTTCTCCCGCAGCGCTCTCCATGGACTTGCGCGCGTGGGGCGTGCCGGTGCGCATCGGTCAGGTGCTGGATCGACTGATCGCCCAGCACGCGATCACGCCTCAGCAGGGCTTGCTGCACGCGGAGGCCCTGGCAACGGTGGCAAAGGGCTATGGGCTACACACGGAGACGTTCTGGACGTGGACGCTCGCCGACGTTGCGCAGGTGACACGCCAGGGCGTGCCCGTGCTGGTGAATGTCGTTGACGCCAAGCAGCAGACGCCCTATCCGGGCTTTGTGGTCGGGCACTGGCTGGTGGTGACGGGCGTCTCTGCCACGGCTGTCCAGGTGGCTGATTCCAGTGGCTACCATATTCACTCCCTCAGCCCGGCCCTGTTTCGTCTGCTGGCAACGGGCATTGGGGTCGTCGTCTGGCGGGGCACGCTTACCCTGCCGAGGGAGGGCTGATATGGCGCAGTTTTCTTTCGGGCGCGCGCTGCTGTTGGTGGCCCTCATCTGGTTGGTGTTGGTCGGTGGCCTAGCGGCCACGGCGGCCTGGCACCGCTCACCGAAAGCCGCCGCCGCTCCGCCGAGGCCCGCGAGCCCGCGTGCGAACGCGAACGCAACGCCACCTGTTAACTGCCATCGGGGCGTGCCGCCGACGACCTCGCCCTGGCTGGCGGTGGCCCGCGCCGACGCGCAGAAATACGGCGTCGATGTCCTTACTTTCGAGTGGCAGATCTGGCAGGAATCCGGCTTCGATCCCAACATCCAGAATAGCCCAGCAGGGGCCGAGGGCATTGCCCAGTTTGAGCCAACGACGGCAGCCGGGATGGGCATTGACCCTCGCAACCCGCGCCAGGCGCTCGATGCCTCCGCCCGGCTGGATGCCGAGCATCTGAAACAGTATGCCACCGACGCGCAACAGCTCGTCACGCACTACGGCGGCGAGGAGGCGCGCTACGACTACGGCCTGGCGCTCTCTGCCTATAACGCGGGTCCAGGAGCCACAAGCTGGGCCTGGGGACAGGCATATGCCGCTGGCACCCGTTGGCCAGACAGTGGTCCCTGGGCCTGGCTGTGGCGGTTGGCCGGAGAAACCCAGCGCTATGTTCCAGCCATTCTGGGCTGCGCGCTGTGAGCGAGGTGGCTCGCTGGCCGGACATGCCCGATCGGCGACCGACGCGCACACGAGAGGAGCGAGCGATGTCCCGTGAGACCCGACAGTCCGTCAAGCTGGTCCTGGTGGTGGCCGCCGTAGTAGCGGTGCTGACCGCCCTGGCCTGGTGGTCGGTGGTCGGCCTGGTGTTCGTGGTGCTGGCCGCCCTCGTTGGCCTGGCCGTAGGATGGACACTGGGCTACCAGCACGCGCTGAAGGAGATCGAACAGGCGCAGCCCGCGCGCCGTCGCCGGACAGGAGCGGGCAAGACAGGAGGAACGAAACGATGATCACCCGAGGAGCCTCACACCTCTGTGCCGGACGCTGCACGCGGATGCCCGATCCCTTCCGCCCCAGCGCCCTGGTGCAACGCTTCCAGGTCTGCAGGTTCTGTGGCGCGCAGCGCGAGGCGCCAGCGCTCTATCCGGTGTCTACACTTTTTCCGGTGCCGCTCCAGCCCACCTTATACACAGTTGGCTCTGTGGGCACGCGGGTGGAGCAGGTGCTGGAGGCGCTGGTGGCGCGGCGGGTCCAGGTCCTCCTGGACATCCGCTGGACCGACGAGCGGCAGCGTTCCCCCTTGTGCGCGGAGACGTTGCGCCAGGCGGTGGAAAGCCGAGGGATCGCCTACCGCCAGCGGTCAGAACTGAGCTGCGCGCCCGTCCTCCGCCAGCTGCGGGAGGACGGGGACGGGGATGCCTTTGCGGCGGCCTATCTCGCTGCGTTGGCTTCCCAGGAGGACCTGCTGCGCCGCATCGCCGGATGGGCGCGGGACCACCCTATCTGCCTGTTGAGCCTGGAGCACAATGCAGCCCTCGGCCATCTTGGGCTGCTGGCGACCCGCCTGGCCGCGCTGGGCGGGCTTGAGGTTGAGCATCTGACGCTGTGGTGAAACGTGGACGAGCTGATGAGATGACCAAGACGCCAGCTCGCCCAGAACGAAAGGAGACGACCGTGGAACAGAAGACCCCCTCTCGCAAAGGAGAGTATACTCCCAACGCCTGGTGCGTGCCGGTGACGGGCGTTGAACTGCGGGCCTGCGCTGCGCCTTGCGGTCAGGCCCAGTTTAGGAGGAGAGTATGACGACCGAAACAGCCACACGGATGTGCAAGAATCGGGGCTGTACCAACCCCGTGCCGCCAGCGAAGCCGGGACACCGGCCCCCCTTGACGTGTAGCGATGCGTGCCGCAAGGCGGCCAGCCGCACCCACCTGCGTGATGAGGAGCGGCGCCAGGAGGAGGCGGCGCGGCAGCAGCCCCTGGCACGCTGGCAGGTGTTTCAGCCGACGACCCGGAGCTGCCTGGAGCGTGTTGCAGCGGTGGGCGGAGTGGCGCTGGCCGAGCACCTGGCCGAGGCGATCCGCCGCGAGCGAGAGCGTTCAATGGAGCCCGCAGCTCCGCAGAAGGGGTCTTGACTTTCGCCTCATTCAGGCCCTATACTCTCCAAGGTGCCTTCTTCTCCCCCCAGGGGGGAGGTAGGAGCGCAGCAACAGGAGATTCTCGATGACCCATCGCACTGGTCCAACCTATGACGACATTGCCCAGCGCCTCGCCCGCATTGCTGGGCATGCCGCAAGCCTCAAACGGCTCTGGGAGGAAGGACGCGACGGTGACGAGATGCTGACCCAGATTGCAGCGGTCCGTGCCGCCCTCGATCAGGCCGGACGAGCCATTTTGGAGCATCAGATCGAACACGCCGTCATCGAAGCCGTGGAACATGGCGATCCCGAGCGGGCTATCAAAGACCTGAAGCAAGCCCTGGATCGCTTTATCTAGCCCTGACGAACGATCTCTACCTAACGACGGATAGGAAAGCGAGGAACCGAATGGACCCGGCTAGTAGTCGGCAGCCTCTCCTGGGGAGAGGCGAACATCACTCGTTCCGTCGCAGCAGCGAACCGGATACACCGCTCAGCGTGCGCTCCTAGCACCTCTGCCCGCCTCCCGCTCGCCGCTTCGCCGGAACAACTCCGGCTGAAGGCGAGCAGCGCGAGGTGATGACTGCCACGGTCAGAAATCCTCTGACCTGGATCACTCCCCTCTCACTTCTCCCTTTGGAGCTCCATAGGGCCAGACATCTGTGTGCCATGCAGCGTGGCATGGTCCCACCGCTGCCTTCGCACGCTCATCTGCTGGCCCCGCAGCACATGACAGCGCCTACCGCGGCTGTCTCGCAGTCGCTTGTGCGGCGCGAAGACCGCTACACAGTGAAGAGAGGAGCCTCATACCATGATCGATGACATCGAATTGACTGCACCTCGTGACCGCCCAGCGGTGCTAGATGACGCCCATCTGGGCGATATCCTGGGCGCGCTGGGCACCATCAAACAGAACGACCTGGCCCCCCGCACGACGACCTGGAAGCGGCTGCTGACCCTGGCAGTCATCATGGGTCCAGGGCTGGTGGTCATGATCGGCGACAACGACGCGGGCGGCGTCGCCACCTATGCCCAGGCGGGCCAGAACTACGGCACCGGCCTGCTGTGGACCCTGTTCCTGCTGATCCCCGTCCTGCTCGTCAGCCAGGAGATGGTCGTGCGTCTGGGCCTGGTCTCAGGCGTCGGACACGCCCGCTTAATCATGGAACGCTTCGGCAAGTTCTGGGGCCTGTTCTCCGTGGGCGACCTGTTTATCTTAAACTTCCTGACCATCATGACCGAGTTCATCGGCCTCAGCCTGGGCCTGGGCTATTTCGGCATCAGCCCGTACCTTTCTGTCCCGCTCGCTGCTTTGGTGCTCATCCTCATGACGGTGACGGGCAGCTTCCGCCGCTGGGAGCGCTTCATGTATGTGCTCATCGTCGTCAACCTGCTCGTCATTCCGCTGGCGATCCTGGGTCATCCGAACTGGGGGCGGGTCGCCCACGACTGGTTCGTACCCGGCTTCCCGGGCGGACTGAACTCGACGATCCTGCTCTTGATCATCGGCATCGTCGGCACGACGGTGGCCCCCTGGCAGCTCTTCTTCCAGCAGTCCAATGTGATCGACAAGCGACTGTTGCCCCGCTGGTATCGCTATGAGGTTGCCGATACCATCATTGGCTCGGTCTTTACCCAGATCGGCGCGGCGGGTCTGATGATCGTCTGCGCCTTCGCGCCTTCACCCACACCACGCTCTTCGGGCAGTTCACCGACGCGGGGGGCGTGGAGGCAGGTTTGACGCAGACGCTAGGCCCGGTGGCCGGAGCGCTCTTCGCCCTCTTCCTGATCGATGCGGCCCTCATTGGCGCCGCAGCAGTGACCCTCTCGACCTCGTATGCCTTTGGCGATCTGTTTAACATCAAGCACTCGCTGCATCGCAGCCTGCGCGATGGCTGGCACTTCTACGCCATTTACAGCGTGCTGGTGCTGGCGGCGGCGGGCATCGTGCTGCTGCCCAACGCGCCGCTGGGGCTGTTGACCCTGATGGTGCAGGTGCTCGCGGGCATCCTGCTTCCCAGCGCCACCGTCTTCCTGCTGCTGTTGTGCAACGACAAGGCGGTGCTGGGACCCTGGGTCAACCCGACCTGGCTCAACATCCTTGCGAGCCTGATCGTGGGGGTATTGGTTGAACTCTCGCTCATTCTGGCCGCCACGACGCTCTTCCCCAGCATCGACGCGGTGGCACTGACGGTCTGGCTCAGCGTGGCACTCGTGTTCGGCTTGCTGGTGACGGGCGTCCTGTTGCTGCGCCACGTCCGCCGGGCAGCGCATACCGAGCCGTCTCTGCCCCGCGTGACCTGGCGGATGCCGCCGCTGGATCAGTTGCCCAAACCAATGGCGACGGTGGGACGAACGATCGGGCTGCTGGTGCTGCGAGGCTATCTGCTGATTGCGGTGGTGCTGGTGGCGATCAAGTTTGTCCAGCTTGCCACCGGCCATTAGCCGGAGGTTGGTCAGGCACGACAGGATGTGCCATGCCCCTCAAGTGTGTGCCCTCTCGCTCGTCAACGTCGTTTGGATGGAGGAGGCACGCGTACGGAAACCGTCCTGTGAGCCCTGCGCGGCAAGGCGTGGTGGAGTGCGAACGGGGTGATCCTGGGGGAGTCCGCTCCCCCAGAGGCGTCGCTCGCATCCTCCGCTCCATTTATGCCTGCTTTGGATGGCAGCGCACGTCGTGGGGAGTGGTGTTGTCGCGCAGCCGTGCCTTTCCTTGGCGTGCCGCGTGATCGTGCTCCGGCAACAGGTGCCGGGTATTCATACAGCATATGAGGTGTCCCATGAGCCAGATTCACATCCCGCTCACCGCGCCGGGGCGCAAAGCCCCTGCGCCTCGCTTTGCCTGGTGGGTCGATGGCGTCATCATCCTGGTGGTCGTCGCCGCAGCCTACGGCATCGTCGTAGCCGCGTCCCGCTGGGCCACGCCGCTGACCCCGTCCACCCAGATCACCCTGTCTCCTCTCGCGCTGCCGCTCTATGCCGGGCTCTCTACCTTCCGCATGGCGGCGGCGTACCTCCTCTCGCTCCTCTTCAGCCTGGTCTATGCCCGCGTAGCGGTGGCTAATCGGGCTGCCGAGCGAGTGATGATCCCCGTGCTGGACATCTTGCAGAGCATCCCGATTCTGTCGTTTCTGCCGGGGGTGGTGCTGGCGCTGGTGGCGCTCTTTCCCCACAGCCAGGTGGGCCTGGAGCTCTCCGCGATTCTGCTCATATTCACCAGCCAGGCGTGGAATATGGCGTTTGGCTTCCACCAGTCGCTGATGACGATCCCCGCAGATTTGCGCGAAGCGGCCACCATCTACCGCCTCAATTTCTGGCAGCGGTTCACCCGTCTGGAAGTGCCCTTTGGGCTGATTGGCCTCATCTGGAATTCGATGATGAGCTGGGCCGGGGGCTGGTTCTTCTTGATGGCCGCCGAGCAGTTCACCCTGGGTCCCCGCAGTTTCCAGTTACCGGGGCTTGGCTCGTATTTGCAAACGGCTGCCAATGCAGGCAATGTGGGCGCGCTGCTGCTGGGGCTGTTAACCCTCATTATCGTGATCGTGCTGCTCGATCAACTGCTCTGGCGTCCGCTGATCGCCTGGGCGGACCGCTTCAAGGTGGAGCAGACGGCGAGCGGCCAGGCGCCCACCTCGGCGGTCCTGCAGCTCCTGCGCCGCTCGGCGCTGGTGGAGTGGACTCAGGAGCACGCCCTGCGTCTAGCGGGGGCCGCGTGTGATCGGAGCATGAGCAAGCTCCTGGCGTTCTCTGGGAGCAGGGCAGTCAAACCTTCCCTTGTCCCGCCGCAGCCAGGACCGCTGGCGAAGGGCGCGCTCGCAGGGCAGACGAAAGCGGCCACGACGCGTCGGAGCGTGGGCAGATGGTCGCTGCGCCGCCTCGTTGGCTGGCTGGTGCTCGGTGTAGTCCTGGCCGGGTGCGTGTGGGCCGTCGTGCAAGCGGTTGGGCTCTTTGTCCATCTGTCGCCCAGCGATTGGGGCACGATTGCCGCCAGCGCGGGCGCTACGCTGCTGCGCACGACGGCTGCGCTGGCGCTTGGGGCCGCCTGGACTGTGCCTGTGGGCGTGGCGATTGGTCTCAACCCGCACCTGGCCCAGCGCTTCCAGCCAATCGTCCAGATGCTGGCCTCGATTCCAGCGCTGGCACTCTTTCCGGCGCTCTTACTGCTGCTGATCGGACTGCCGGGCGGTTTGGATCTGGCGGCAGTGGGCCTCAAGTTGTTGGGGACGCAGTGGTACATCCTTTTCAATGTGATTGCAGGGGCGATGGCGATTCCGAGCGACCTGAAGGAGGCCGCAGCCATTTACAAGCTGAGCGGTTGGAGGCGCTGGCGCAAGTTGATCTTGCCCGCGATCTTTCCCTATCTCGTGACGGGACTCATTACGGCAACAGGCGGCGCGTGGAATGCCAGCATTGTTTCGGAGTACGTGACCTTCAACAATCATATCTATAGCACGGTGGGGCTGGGCGCACTGATCGCCAGCAGCGCCAGCAACCAGCAGTATGCTCTGCTGCTGGCAGCGACCCTGGCAATGGCGGCGGTGGTGGTGAGTGTCAACCGGCTGTTCTGGCGGCGGCTGTATCGGCTGGCAGAACAGCGCTTTCATCTGGATTAGCATCTCGTTGGCGGACAAAAAAGGAGGAGAACCGTGGCAACCATAACGAACGCTTCCACCCTGACTACCGAGCAGGAATGCGTGCTGGCGTGCCGCCAGGTGAGCAAGTTCTACGGCAACGAGCACGAGCGCGTGCTGGTGCTGGACTCTATCGATCTGGAGCTGCGGGCAGGCGAATTCATCGCGCTGCTGGGGCCTTCTGGCTCCGGCAAGTCCACGCTCTTGCGCACGCTGGCAGGGCTTGCCACACCGTCACGGGGGGAGGTGCTGGTGCATGGGCAGCCGTTGCTGGGGGCCAATCCGCAGGTGGCGATTGTCTTTCAGAGCTTCGCCCTCTATCCCTGGCTGACAGTGCAGGAGAATGTGGAACTTGGGTTGCTTGCCAAGGACATGGAAGCCAAAGAGCGACGGGAGCGGGCGCTGGCGGCGATTGACCTGATCGGGTTGGATGGCTTTGAGACAGCGTATCCACGCGAGCTTTCGGGAGGGATGAAGCAGCGGGTGGGCTTCGCGCGAGCGCTGGTGGTGGAGCCGGAGGTGCTGTTTTTGGATGAGCCATTTTCCGCCCTCGACGTGCTGGTGGCGGAGAATCTGCGCCACGAACTGCTGGATCTGTGGCACGAGCAGAAGATTCCGACACGGGCGATCCTGATGGTGACGCACAACATCGACGAGGCGGTGAAGATGGCGGATCGGCTGCTGGTCTTTGGGGCCAATCCAGGGCACATCCGGGTGGAGCTGCCAGGGCTGCCGCTCGCGGAACGCCACGCGAAAGATGGACCGCACGCGCAGTTGGTGGATATGATCTATCGCATCATGACCAACCCACAGGAGGACGTGACGAAGCTGCTGCCAGGTGCGCGCCCAGTGCAGGTGGCAGCGAAAGCCGCTTACCAGATGCTGCCGCATGTGAGTATTGGCGAACTGACGGGATTTATCGAGCGGCTGCATCACCTGGGAGGCCGTGAAGATCTGTACGCCCTGGCGCACACCCTGCATCGAGCGGCAGACGAGCTGCTGCCGTTGGCCGAGGCGGCGGACGAGCTAGGCTTTGCCGATTTGGCCGAGGGGGATGTGTTTTTGACGCCCGAAGGGCAGCGCTTTGCCGAGGCGGGCGTGCTGGAGGAAAAGGAGATCTTCCGCAAACAAGCGCTGGTGGGGGTCGATTTGCTGGGTCGGATTGTGCGGGAGCTCCAGGCGGCCTCGGACCACGTGCTGCGCGAAGATGCCTTGTTGGAGGAGTTGGAGCAGACCTTCAGCCCTGGCGAGGCGCGCCAGCAATTGGATACCGTCGTCGATTGGGGTCGCTATGCAGAGCTGTTTGCCTACGATGATGCCGCGGGGGAGTTCTACCTCGAAAAGGAGACGAGCACGGGGCCGAAAGCCTAAAACGTGTGAGCGGGCTGGGGTTTCTTTTCCAAGCTCTCGCGTGCGCATCGATCGCAGGGCCAAGCCCAGCGGTGAGGTCTCTCTGGAGAGATATGTACTCGCCACCGAGCACGTGTTGGCGCTCGTCAATCCCGCTTCATGGTGGAAAGAGAGGCAAAGAAGAGGCGAATAGGCGGGCATGCGCTGGGAACAGGCTTCGCATCCCTGGTGGAGAGCAAGTTACGGAGCTGTGGTCCATGCCATGGAGCCAGCAGCGACTACGATGAGGCGCTTTTCGCATGGGTATGGAGGCTCCGCTCCAGTAACCGAGGTTGACACGCTGTGCAACCCGGCTCACCTATCTTGAAATGGATGGAAAACCGGCAAATTGAACAGGAGCAGATGCTTGGCAAGCCGAGCGACTCGGGAGGCAGGATATGCTTCATCGGTTGGCTCCTCAGTTGGAGGACACAAGGACATCCATACAGTATTTCAGCCAGCTGCGCAAGTGCTCCGTCGTGGACTCGGCTGGCGAATCTGTCGGCAGGCTGGTTGATCTCCTGGCCGCTGCACCCTCCAGAGGGCAGCAGCGGGTAGGTGGGCTTCCAATCCACCCGTATCTCTCGCCTCCAACCCCGCTGCTCCTATGCCTGCTGGTCGCAGCGGCTGATGGGCAACTGCTCAGTATCCAGCCAACACAGATTGCATCAAGAGATGGCAAACAGATATACCTGCGGTGTCTACATGAGGCACTCGCTGTGTATATGCCACAGCCCACCATCGTGCCATTGGCAACAGAGGTGCTCAACCGAGACGTTATCGATCTGGTCAAGAAGCGGATGGTGCTGGTCAACGATCTGGCCTTTGATGAGGAGTGGCACCTGCTGGGACTCGATGGGAGCCCCTTCGGCCTCTTGCGCTGGTTGCTGCCACGGAGGATCTGGGAACACGTGAGGCACCAGTCGATGAGGACCTTGCTCCCCTGGGGACATGTGGTGCTGCTGCCTGGAGACACGACAGCAGGCGAAGGCGAGCCTGAGGGGTGCTTGTCAGTCACACCAGGGCTGCTCGGGCACTGGTCCCCTCCCGAGCTGGCCAACCTGCTCCAGCAGCTGACCCCCAAGGAAGGCAGCCGCATCCTGGCAACGCTCGATGCGACGACAGCAGTAGCCACGCTGGGGGAGTTTGTCCTCGCAGACCGGATGCTTTTGCTCAAGCAGACCGAGCGCTGCGCAGCGCTCACCTGGCTTGAGACCATGGAGCCAGGCATGGCGGCTGATTTGCTGGAGGCGCTCCCTACCCACCAGGCCCAGCACTGGCTGGAGCAGCTATCTGTGGCGCGCGCCGTCGAAGTCCAGCGTTTCCTCGCCTATCCGCACGCATCAGCCGGTCGGCTGATGACCACCTACGCCCTGGTGCTTGCCCCGGAGGATACCGTCGCCGCGGCGGTGGGACAGATGAGGCACTTGCTCCTTGAGGGACACCACAGCATTGAGATGGCCTATGTAGCCGACACTGCTGGGGTGGAGGACCCTCCAGCGGTAGTAGGCGCAGTCCCGCTTGGGGCACTGCTCGCAGCTGATCAAGCAGGACTGGTGCAGGATCTCGTTCAGACACCTCTCGTCGGCGTCGGACCAGAGACCGATCTGCGCACGATTGCCGAACGCATGTACCGCGCTCGCTTGCAGGTGCTCCCAGTTCTCGATACCGATGATCGGCTCCTGGGGGTGATTCGGATGGCCGATATCCTTGGTCGCCTCCTGAGCCCGCCTCAGCGACGCCTCCATCACTTCTCTCCAGGAACCAGAACGATCTTGTAGGAGGGAAACGTATGAAACAGGAGACCATGCCGCGCCAGCCGGAGAGCGGCCAGCCGGAGAGAATGCCGCGCAAGCCGCAGGTCCGCCAGGCATGGCTGCGCCAACTCCTGCTCTTACTCTCAGTCATCGGCCCAGGGTTGATCACCGCCAATGTGGATAACGATGCCACCGGCATCACGGGGTATTCGCTCGCGGGAGCTCAGTATGGCTATGGCTTGCTCTGGGCCATTGTGCTGGTGACCATCAGCTTGGCCGTGGTCCAGGAAATGGTGGCCCGTATGGGGGTCGTGACCGGCAAAGGGCTGGGCGACCTCATTCGGGAACGCTTCGGGGTGCGCATCACCTTCTGGAGCATGCTCTTGCTGCTCATTGCCAACATCGCCACGACCGTGGCTGAGTTTGCCGGGGTCGCCGGGGCGATGGATATTTTCGGGATCAGCCCGTTCATCGCGGTGCCTGTCGCTGCCATCATCGTCTGGTTTCTGGTGATCCGGGGGCGCTACAAGTATGTCGAGCGCATCCTGCTCGCGCTCTGCCTGATCTACTTCACCTATGTCGCCAGTGGCTTTCTGGTGCACCCCGATTGGGGCCAGGTCTTCCAGCAAACGATCAAGCCCCCCCTCCAGCTCAATCAGGGCTATCTCCTGACCCTGGTGGCGGTGATCGGCACCACCATTGCCCCCTGGATGCAGTTCTATCAGCAATCGGCGATTGCCGACAAGCAGATTCCGATCGAACACCTCGCCTACGAGCGCGTGGATACCTACGTGGGCGCCTTCCTGACCGATTTCGTGGCGTTCTTTATCGTGGTCTGCACGGGCGCGACCCTGTTCGTGCATCACATCGCCATCACGCAAGCGAAGGATGCGGCGCTGGCTCTGGTCCCGTTGGTTGGGGGAAACGGCAAGTTGGCTGAGCTGCTCTTTGGCCTGGGACTCCTGAATGCCTCCCTGATGGCGGCTAGCGTCTTACCCCTGTCCACCGCCTATTCGATTGCGGAAGCCTTTGGTTGGGAGCGAGGCGTCGGGCGACGCTTTGCCGAGGCGCCGCAGTTTCTCACCCTCTACACCGCCATCATCGTCCTGGGAGCCGGCATCACGCTCTTTGTTCCGGCAGATCGGCTGGTCTTTGTACTCAACCTGCCCAATGTGGTCGGGGGGATGCTGTTGCCTCTCATTTTGGTCCTGATGATCCTGCTCTGCAATGATCGGCGGCTGATGGGTCGCTACGTCAACGGGCGGCTCTTCAACGGGGTCGCCTGGGTCACGACCGTGGTGATGACCGTGTTGACCCTGCTCATCATCCTGAGTACGGTCTTTCCCAGCCTGTTTGGAGGATCGTAGTCTGGTCCTCAGATACCGCCTTGGAGTCCCTCGAAAGCGCCTGATGGCGGAGGTGATCAGCACATAGGATGAATCAGCACTGCCTCACTGGAGGAGCGATAATGAGTATTTGGGATGTCTCACGGCGCCTTTTGCAACCTGTAGGCAACCGAAGATGAGGCAGTTTGCAACGTGCTGCACGTATCCTTCGGAGAGAACCTAGAAGCGCGCTTTAGGAAATGGCGGGAATGCAAGGTGACGATTCGCACAAGAGCATCCGGGCAGAGAACCTATGACACTCGTGGATCAGCCATACCTGGGCCAGCACACGCAATGGTGCTGCTGCAGCTGGGCAACACGTATTGAGTCTTACGCAAGCAAGACAATTGCAGACAAGAGATGCGCTCAGATCAGAAAGGGGCGATCAGATGCGCCCATTACAGGGAATCAGAACTGCTGGTGCGACCCGTGCCGATGCCCGTGCCCTCTGGATCCGAACGCAGTGGGAAGCCTTAGCACAACAGGCTGCTGCCTTCTATCAGGAGAGCCAGATAGAGCGCTTCCTCGAGGAGCTCCAGGCCCGAGAAGGCTGGTCCTTTGCACGAGCGGAACCGGTCTATCGGCATTTTGGGACCCCCGAATATGCCCTCCAGCTCTCCTGGGACCATCAGCGGGTGGCCTGGGTGCAGGTGAGCAACGTCATCGAGATTTTTATGGGCTATGCCGGTACGCTGCTCATCGACGGCAAAACGGTGGCCGTTCTGGCGCGAGAGCAGTGGCAACGCGACCGCTCGCGGATGCAACGAGCCCTGGAGCAGGCTTATCGGGACCCACGTGTGGAGACCCGGCTCGACGAAGCGCTCCTGTATGGTAACTATGAGCGGCTGCCATGACGATCCTCCCCACGGCAGGGCGAGAGAAGCGGGTGGATGTGGCGAGTTGGCACTTGACAGGCGGCGTATGCTGCGTGCAGCCACAGCGCTGTGTTGTGGCAGTCTTGTTTCGAGAAAAGCGAGAAAGGAAGCCAACGATGTCCTCTGCCGCCACCCCTGCCTCTGCGTCGGACCCGGACTACACCCATCATGGGGGGAACGAGCACAGTCACAAGCATGAGCATGATGACCACGGCCATCACCACCACACCCACGATCATGACGGTGGCGATCAGCACCACACCCACGGACCCGAGCATCCCGTCCATCATGAGCATCCGGACCATCACCAGCACCATTAGGGAAGCTTCAGGCTGCTAACGTGTTTCAAATGAAGGACAACCACCCTGATACGAGTGGTTGTCCTTCTTGCTGTCAGCACGCGGCCAGCCTGCGTGCAGCTTCATCTCAGCTTGACCTCCTCCCGATTCCTCGTCCCACTGATGGGATTGCCGTCTCGCGGCGTGGCTTTCGGGGCCGAGGCCTCGCGCGTGACATGCACCTCTTTCCACGAAAGGAGCGGTCTTCCCGTCTCGTCCTGGGCTTTGCCTTCCCGCAGGCCTTGAGGGATGTGAAAAGAGCTTGTGCGAGCCCGAGCGCATCCGAAAAGCGAACGCCAGGGATGGTCCCTTCCGATCAGCCTCGTAGCTGATGGGTGTCCGCTGTCAGGATTGCTCTAACTGGTTCAGCTTGCCTTCCCCTTGAGGAGTTCAAGAATCTCTTGCTGGGTTTTGAGGATCTCCAGCTGCTGGATATTCATCTGGTTCAGCGCCGTCAGGGTCTCGTGGTCAGCTTCCGCTCGCGCATCCTGCGCCGCAGAGATGACGTTCTGCCCCACAATGATGATCGGCAGCAGCACCAACTGCAAGAAATTCGACGAGACCCAGTTGACCAGAACGGTCGGGGATCCCTGCTGGATAGCTGATGGCAGCGCGACAACGGCAATGATGGTAAAAATGTAGGCACAGTACATGGTGCCCACGATCTTGGTGATCCGCACCGCTACCCAGGCGTTCGCGCGGCCGATCGGGCCGGAGCCGTGCACCTGGGCATGGATCTGCTCTTTCCTGACATGGCGGGGGACATGGAGCGCGGGTGAGGTGCGGGCCACCTCCAGGGCCTTCTCATGTGCCTCCCTGGTTGGAGGTGTGAGTTCGCTTGGGTTTGGCATGGTCAACTTCCTCTCTAGCGGTGTGTAACGGGAATAGCACGTCCACGAAAGTCGGTTGCTCATGGCGGCTATCAAAGACGAAACCGGTGAGATACGTCCATTCGCCAGAATGGGTATCCAGGTGGCATCCTACACCGTGCCAGCTCTTCTGGCAAGAAGCAGGGCTGGATGGAGACCAGGACGGAGGAGCAGCCCGCTCGACTCTGCCACCGGAGGAAGCCGCTCTGCTCCTGGTGCAGCAATGTGGCACCCAACCAGCCTACCGCTGCGGTGGGAGACCCTGGACCCGGTTCCCGAACTCCTGGCGACCCTCACCAGCAAGCGGGGCTGGAGCCTGGTGTGGAAGGATGGCGCGCCCGTGCGACAGGAGCAGGCGCAGGAGGCGCCGGTGGAGGCATTGTGCGGCTGGCTGAACCAGCAGCAGGAAGCGAGGGAGTGACACCGCACCAGTGTCTTCTGACGGTGCAGGCAGGAGTAGCAATTCAATCCTTACCAGTCACAGGAGGGACTGCTGGAACCCCTCCTGCTGGTGGTCGAGTGGTAGGAATCCCAGCAGGGGACAGAAAGAGCGGGGCGTTGGATGGGCTTCAGTAGATCCCGGAGGTTCTCTCGTCTCACGCCCCACATGTGTACACGTGGAAACAGGTAGGAAAGAGACGCACTTCTCGGATGCCTGCTTTCACTCGTTGGCTGCGCTTGACACTGTCTGTACGCTGAAGGAAACGGCAGGCGAGAGGAGGCAGCATGGCAAACGATGAGCATCTGGCGAGGCTCATGCGGGGTGTGGAAGTGTGGAACCGGTGGAGGCGAGAACATCAGGAGGCGCACTCAGACCTGAGCAGGTCCGACCTGAACTGGTCCGAGCCTCCGCACATCCGACCTGCGCGGGCGAGGATGAAGGCGCTGCAGCTTTGGGGCTGGGAGGCTTAGCGGACGATGGCTCTCCAGGCGGGACCTTTAGCCGCCAGCCACTGTCTGCATTACACACGCGGCTGAGCAGGCTGGCGGAGGCGGCGCTGGATGAATCTGAAGAGGTAAGGCCACAACACTGCACAGCCAGCCACCACCCAGAAGAGGATATTAAGCCAGTGGGCATAGGCAGGCAGCATGATCTGGGCCGCAGCAATGGCGCAGAGTGCTGAACCTGTCCAGAAGGTTCTTCCTGCTCGGCTGAAGAGCAAGCCCAGGCCGTGCCCAGGTGGATCGAGGGATGCCCTTCCTGGCACTGCGTGTTCGGACGCCAGTATCACCAGCCCAAAAAAGGTGTTTAGTATCGCATAGAAGCTCTCGACAGCGGGATTTGTCGGTGGTTCCAGGCGGGAGAGCGCGAAAAAGAAGCCTGCGGTCAGCGGGCCACTCAAGGGAAGTTCATATTCGTCCAAACTTCGCCGCTCCTTTCTTCCTGTCGCCGCTGCGGTTTTGCGCCTTTCCTTGATCTCAACTCTACAGCAAAGCGACCACCCGCGCAAGGTTGATGTTATTCGCCTGACTGGCGCCCTGGCGCAGGCCCTGCTCAAGCGAGCCGTTCCTCAGTACCACCTGAGCGAGTTCCGCGCCTGGCTCGCAGAAGTGCACGCCTTTCTGGCGCAGCACCAAGAGTGAACTCCGAGAGAGAGCAAGAGGCAGTCCCGCGCTCCGGCCTACTTGCCCTGATGATGCGATACTACCCACGCACACCAGGCCCGCCCCCTCTGGCTCACTCCCAGGTATCGCGGCACCTGGTGGGCTTTTTTCTGTACATGGATCAGCAAGGTCAGCCCCTGTTTCCGAAGCAATGGGCCACGTTGGCGCGACAATGTGATCCAGCAGCAGCGCCTGGCGGGCTGGCAGGTGTTTCAGCCCACGATCCGGAGCTGCCTGGAGCAGGTCGAGGCGCTTGGTGGCGCGGCGCTGGCCGAGCAGCTGGCCGAGGCGATCCAGGGGGAACAGGATCACCCAATCGTGACCGCAGACCAGTTGTAGAATACTCCTTGACCTTATATCGTTTTTGATATACCATTTTTGATGTTCGGGGTACGAGAGTCATACCTAAATTGCAGGGGAGAGGACACCATGATAAAGCACCTTCCTGATCAGAATGAGGGTATGGTTGAGCATCTTCGCTTTCCAGAGTTGGGGGAGGCCCAGACCCGCAAGCGGCAGTTGCTGCGCCAACTTGCGGAAGAACGGGAGCGGCTAGGGCTTTCTCAGACTGAAATAGCAGCTCGCATGAAAACGTCCCAGGCTGCACTGGCACGGTTGGAGCGGGGAGATATTGACCCACGGTACACCACCCTAGAGCGATTTGCCGAGGCTGTTGGGAAAACACTGGAGTGGCGGCTGTGCTAACTGGAGAGGTCGGACAGAGACTCCTCGTAGCCACTCAGGGACGTTCGACTTCGTTGCCACAGCTGCTGAAATGCTCCAAAGAAGGCGTGTGCAGGAATCGAGACCAATTGAAAGATTAGATGGCCCAAGATGCGAGGCAGGGAGCTGGGCATTCAGGTAAGGAGCAAGTGGGTGATGCAGTACCTGGACTTTGATCTGGAGGTTGGTGCGGGCTTCGGGAGCACGTATCATGTCCTAGCTAAGTGCGAACCGATAGGGACGGCGGCTATAACCATGCGCATTCCCTTCAACGGCCTGGCGCTGAAAGACCACCTGAAAGATCTCCGGATTGCCCTCCTTCGCTCAGGTGAGCGGCGGCGCAAATTGCTCTCGCGCGAGGAGCGAGTGGTGCAAGAGTTCGGAGGAAGCCTTTTTGATGCACTCATTGCGGGGAACGTGCGCAGTCTCTACGATGCTGGCCGGAGGGAAGCTGCTTGCCAAGGGGTTGGGTTGCGATTGCGCATGTGCATTCAGGCACCCGAACTCGCTGTGGTGCCCTGGGAATATCTCTACGATGTGCGCCAAGAGAGCTATCTGTGCCTGTCAAAGCAGACTCCTCTGGTGCGCTATCTCAATCTTCCGCAAAGCACCCAGGCGCTTGCAGTGACACCCCCGCTGCGTATTCTGGGAATGGTTGCCAGCCCTAGCGACCTGGATACACTGGATCAACAGCCTGAACAAAGGCGTGTAAGTGAAGCGCTCAAAGACCTGATAGAGAAGCATCTCGTTGAACTGACCTGGCTCTCAGGACAGACCTGGCGTGATTTGCAGCGCGCGCTACGGCGAGGTGGGCCATAGCATGTCTTTCATTTTATTGGACACGGTGGCTTTGACGAGCGCAAACAGGAGGGCGTGATCGCCTTCGCTACCGAGGAGGGAACAACTCGCCTGTTGAGTGCTACACAGGTGGGCAACTTATTAGCTGATCACTCGCCCTTGCGGCTCGTGGTCCTTAATGCCTGCCAAGGAGCCACAAGTGATACGAGCGACCTCTTCTCAAGTACTGCTGCTACCCTGGCGAGACGGGGCATCCCAGCAGTATTGGCCATGCAAGAGGAGATTACCGACCGTTCTGCTCTTGAACTGACGCGCAGTTTTTATGAAGCGCTGGCAGATGGATTACCAGTTGATGCTGCGGTGGCTGATGCGCGTCAGGCGATCAATTTCGAAGGGAATAACTCGTTGGAGTGGGGCACCCCCGTCCTGTTTCTGTGCACGCCCACTGGTTTGCTCTTCGACCTCACTGAGCAGTCGCCTCCACCGAGGACACAATCTTCCCCTCAGACAGCTCGCCTGGAGCCATTTGTACCCCTGGAGAACGAAGACCTATGGCATCCGACCACATTCCCTCTTGTACAAGAGGCTGGGAAGATATCCTCCTCAAAGGCACCACAGCCTCCTGGTTGGGCGCATCTCCAAGAATTTCAGTCCTATAAAGCAGCCAAGGACGCTATGTCTGTCACTGCTGACTGGTGGTCATTCGCTCTCGAGAAGTGGCGTGTGTTGAATGTCAATAACAAATTTCTAGCGATGGTCATTACTGCTGCCGTTACGGATCACTCCGCAGGACCACCTCCTCCCACAGGTTCTGGCTGTTCACGTAGCTGGGCGGCTCTGGCGCGGAAACTCTCCAAGCCCATC
>DATGID010000039.1:0-14033 GCA_035307385.1 Ktedonobacterales bacterium
GTGTACCATTACCGCCGCTGGTGTAAAGCAGGGCTTTGGGAGCGCATCCTCCAGATTCTGCTCCCGCAAAGCGCCTCGCATGTGCCTCCCCTTGCTCTTCCCGCTCCCTAACGGCCTAAGTGGGGCTGTAGTACTCAGAGCCTGTTTTGCAGTGAGTGAGATGGTGGAACTGGATAGGTTTAGAATCTGTTGCTCAAGCCTTTGGTTGTTTCTCTCCTCTCACGCTTTCCAGCCCACCAGGACAGCCTGGGACCTTCGAAGCACATACCTATGGGCCTGAAGGTCCCGGTTGACACCCAGGAGGGGGCCGATCCCGAACACGAGTATCTCGG
Source organism: Ktedonobacterales bacterium (assembly GCA_035307385.1). Lineage (GTDB taxonomy): Bacteria > Chloroflexota > Ktedonobacteria > Ktedonobacterales > DATBGS01 > DATBHW01. The sequence goes on from DATGID010000039.1 coordinate 333, forward strand.
TCGCCCCTCTCGCGCAGGTTATTGAGAGGAATCGGGTCGCAACGCCACCAGATCAGGATCGGTCAGCGCAAATTCCCTGCTCGCAGGATACAACGTGAAGGCTTGCTGTAAGGCTGGCCCTGCTTTCTCTAGTTCGCTGTGCGTGGCATAAAAGCAGGCCAGGTTGTAGAAGACATACCCTTTGAGCAGATCAGGAACGCTGGCCTCAACGACTCTCCTGACCCACACTTCATAGACCTCCAGGGCACGCGCAGGCTCGTGGCGGTCGAGGAGGTACTGCGCTAGATGGACCTGCGTATGTTCGTAGCAATTGCCCATAAAGGCAATGTAGAGCGGCAGACCCTCCTCCATCCAGTCGAAGCGACCCCAGGTGGTCAGATCTTCTTCGGTCAGGTGCGCAGTCAGCGCGATCAGGTCAGCGTATGCCTGATCCGATTCAGGCAGGATCGCTGACCAGGGGCGAGCGCGGTGCTCTTCAAAAATCAGGGGGTTCAGTTGCTCGAAGTTGAAGGCTTCTGGTTGGGGGGCGTTTTGCAGGATCGCCTGCAGGCGGAGCGCGAGGCGCTGCCGCCAGAACGTCAGGTGAGCCACATGGTCTTTCGCCGACCAGCAGCCTGGCGTGCCACTCTGCACCTGTTCAGCCTCAGGCACCTGCTGGAAAAAGGCATTCTGGCTGCTCTGGGCCTGGCGCAAGAGATCAAGGAGCAGCGGCTTCAAGGGATGGTGGGTCATAAAACGTTCTTCCTCACTTCTTGGTGGTACCACCGTCTCAAAGACGGCACAGATGCTGCCCTGCACGAGCGCAGAGCGCAATGGGACCAGCCGAGGCACCGCACCTGGGAGAGAAGAACAACAGCAGAGGGTGGGGAAAGCAGGGGAGCACGAGCTCCCTTCCTCACACCCGATGAAGAGGGATGCCTGCGCCCATCAGCCACCGCTTCTCGCTCGCCAGGGGTGGGACCTCGAGCAACGGCATGAGCCTGTTCGTCATAGGGCACCCCTCCTTTCCGTGGTGAAACACTGCATCCACGGATGAAGTATACCTGAGAGAGCGGCTGCTGACAAGAGACGCACGCGTGCAGGGTGATCACCGAGAAGTGAGCGCCCTCATCCAGCCTTGCGCCCCTGACGAGCGAGCACGAGCCGGATCATCGCCACCTCGATCAGTGTTTCGCTGGTTTGGACCTTGCGCTCATAATCCTTGCTCATCCGGCGATTCCGCGAAATCCATCCGAAGGTACGCTCGATGACCCAGCCACACTACCCCTCACCGTGATTTTCTGTCTCTGCATGGCTGCCATTGCGCTTTCCTTTCTTGCTTAATGAGAAGGATACTCCTCGACGGTTGGCTCGGCAAGGGGTGTCGTTGCCCAACGCTGGCGGAAGTCCTCTCCAAGCGTCCGCTGGTGGTACGCGCGCAGGCGTTCCCGTTCGGCCTCGTCTGCCCAGACCACCCAACGCTGCAAAGGCTCCTCCAGCTTGCGGGCGCGTACCCACCCACGTCGGATCCAGTGCTGTAGGCTCGCGCGCGGGATCTCCAGCAGGCGTACCAGTTCCGCCGGCCACCACTCATCGGGCAAGAGTCCCTCGCGTGGCCGCAGGCGGGGGCGGGGTGGGCTCACGCCCAGCCGTCGTTGGAGGAGGCTGATGGTTTGGGCCACAAAGCACTCGTTGACCCGCCGAGCATGATAACCTGCCTCGTTCACCGCCTGGGCAATCGCTGTGGCAGCCCAGCCCGCCTCAGTCAACGTCTGCACCATCTGGCAGACCTGCGGATAGGTACTGAGATCGCTCAGTTGGGACACGGGGCGGATCACAGCCCCTTCCGTGGTACCGCCACCCACCCACTCGATACGCACCTGGACCTGCTCGCTCCTGCCCTGCACGTCCACCACGACCCGCTCAACCACCTGGCGGATGAGTTCCTTGCGATCTCCAGCGGTGGTAGTTGGGGCAGCCCACAGGGCGGGAATGTCTGTCGCCAGACGACGAATGGCCGCGCGCTCCGCCTCGGAAAGGAGGCGTGGTTGCTGCTGGAGGAAGCGATGGTAGTCCTCCTCCAGCTGTTGCTGAGCGGCCAATTTCTCTTCCCAGGCCTGCTCCAGCGTCCGGGCCACCAGGCGATGCTCTGGTTCGACGGCATGGTATTGGCGAGCGGCTCGCTCGGCTTCATAGGCGGCACGTTCTCGGCGCTGCTGCCAGAGCTGGTCCACCTCGGCGCGTTCTTGCTCCAACCGCTCGGTGGCGGTCAGTGCCAACTCCAAGGCGGCGGGCTCCAGTGCGGCGAGGACCTGCTGGCTGACAAAGGCATCCAGGCACGGACCGGCCACGTGCTGACAGCGAGGTGCGCCATAGTTGTTATGCCGCTGCACGCACTCATACGTGTGCAGGCGTGCTTTGCCATCATCATAGTTCACCCCCAGGCGGGTGCCACAGCGGGCACAGACGACCAAACCCGCCAGCAGCGCAGGCCCCCCGCGCGCCACCCCTCGCGCCTCAGCTCGGGCACGGTTGTCCTGCAGGCAGGTCTGGTTGCGTTCGTACTGCTCGAGGGAAATGTAGGCTGGGCAGTGGTTGGCGAGCCGCGCCAGCCAGTCTTCGGGCGTCATGACCACGCGACCACTGCTGGGCCGCTCGGGCTGTTTGCGGCGGGGATCGCCCTGCCGACGCCCGTAGACATACGTCCCAGCGTAGAGCGGATGTTTGAGCATGTTCTGGAGCGTCATGCGATTGGGTCGCCGCCAGACCAACTCCCCTTTGCCCGGCCCTTCTCGCACCCGTACCCCCAGTTGGATCTGCTGCTCGGTGAGGACACGGAGCACCCCACCCAGCGAACCCCCTTCCTCAAAGGTGCGGAAGAGGTGCCGCACCACCTGCTGGACCTGCTCGTCCGGATCAAACTGGATCTCCCCCTCAGCGCTCCAGACATAGCCAACCGGCAGCGCAAAATACAAGGCGCCCCGACGCGCTTTATTCAACCGACCCTGATGCATCCGTTGCTTCAAGATATGCAGTTCGGCTTCGCTCATGGTGCCTTTCAGTCCCAGCAATAGACGATCGTTGTACTGAGCGGGATCATAGATGCCATCCAGGTCGGCGATCAAGGTGTGGAAGAGCGCGCACAGTTCCAAGAGTTGATGCCAGTCTTTGTTGGAGCGGGCCAGGCGCGACATCTCAACCCCGAAGATCATCCCCACATGATCCAGGCTGACTTCCGACACCAGCCGTTGGAACCCGGCGCGCCCTTCGGCACTGGCACCCGACTTGCCCAGATCCTCATCGATCACCAGCACCCGATCAGCCGCCCAGCCTAGCGCCTGAGCTCGAGTGGCCAGCCCATACTGGAGTCGGGTAGACTCCTGATGATCCAGGACTTGTTGGACGGTGGATTGGCGCACATACACAACGGCGAGCCGTTCACGATGCCAGGGGTGGAGCTTCTCCAGGCGCAGGTCATCCCCTGGAGCCCGGGAGGGCTTACTCAACACGACGGTCGAGGTCATGGCTGCCCTCCTCGTTTGTTACACTGCGCGGCTCCAGCTGGCGTTCGAGTAAGCTGCTTAACAGCCCGAGCAGGCGCTGGCGATTGGGCTGGGGCACCTGCTCCCACAGCGTGTTCTTTGGCCTGGATGTGGGCGGGGGGGAACTGGGATGGGTGAGGTGCTGGACACGGGACACCGCCTTCCTTCTGCTGCGCGGCATGGGCCACTCGCTTCTGCTCGACCCAGGCGAGCAAGTTCAGTAACCCGGAGATGCCCATCTTAGGGCGAAGCGGGGATTCTGTCAACGAAAGTGTCTCAGGGGTAGTGTGCTTGGGTGATATCCACGACCCATCTTTTAGGAAGCACGGCAAAGCCACGTACGCCAGGAGTGCGCTCCACCACTTCCAGCTCCCAGCCACCTTCTGCCTGGCACCAGTCGGCTAACTCCTTGCCACGGTACGCCGCATCGGCCCAGATTTTCTTCAGCCGGGGAACAAAGTATTTCAATCCCGCTAGGAGACGGCGTGCACCCTGGGTGTCGTGCATATCGGCAGGCGTCACAGAGACCATGAGCGGCAGATCCAGGGTATCGACGAGCAGATGCCGTTTTCGGCCCTTGATACACTTGTGGGCGTCATAGCCGCGAATACGGGCTGACTCCTCGACCGTCTTGACGGACTGTGAGTCCATCATGGCGGCGCTCGGGTGGGGATCCTTGCCCACGCGTCGACGTTCGGCTTCTCGCAGTTCCCTCCAGAGGTGTACCCACAGGCCCGTGCGGCAAAATTGTCTGAAATGGTAATAGACCGTTTGCCATGGCGGAAAATTGCTCGGTAGGTAGCGCCACGGACAACCCGTGCGCAGCAGATAAAAGATCGCGTCGAAAATGGTGCGCAGGCAGTGGCGGCGGAGCTTCCCGTGTGGAGACCTGGGCGGCAGGAATCGTTGGAGGCAGTCCCACTCAGCATCCGTAAGACTGTTTGGATAAGTGGTTCTCATGTGATACAGGATAGTTCATGCCGCACCTCTCTGCACTGCAAAACACGCTCTAAGGGAAAAGCCGCCGAGCCACAGAGCTCATGCTTGGGTGAACGAATCCGCATAGACGTCGGCGACGGGAAGTCCCTGCCCATGTATTCGTACCATCTTCGCTTGTCTGGCTCGGCGCCACAAACCGGGCAGGGCGCCGGAGGCGGAACAAAGGGAGGGAGGATGTCTGGAGGTGGGTTCATCATCGCTGGACTCCCAAGCCTTTCTTTTTGTCGATGCTCTTCGTTCTCCTTGACATTCAACATCCCTCAAACCCCTTAGGGGCGAGCCAGGAGTTCAATATTCACTAGGCGTTTGCTACGTGGTAAGTAGTAGGCACGATAGGGTAGCCCCACCACCAGCGCCTCATAGCCTCCAGACGTAACCTCGAACGATTGGTCGGCAATCTGGTAATAATAGTATGTGCGTGTCTGCTGGCTGGTCCCCTGGCCCGTCCTCCTGGTGCGCGTATATTTCTCGCCAACGCCCTGGATACTGAGCACCCGACCTGCCTGTATATCGCGCCGGATCGGACCTGGCCTGAGCACTAACACCAGGAAGAGGCCTCCCCAGGCCATCACTCCCAACAGGAGTCCAGTGGAGAACTGCCCTCGTGCCCACCCGTTGATCAAGAGGGCAAGTCCTGCCCCCCACACTCCCAGCCCCAGGAAAAGCCACATGAAGCTAAGCCGTCTTGCCACCCTCTGCACCATCCTGGCCTGCTCCGGGGAGAGTTGGCCTGCCCGGTTGAGCGGCAGGGCTGCCAGCACAAAGCCGTTCGTCTGCGCCAACACCTCTGGTAGCGAGGGGGCAGCAGAGGCGCTTCCCGCAGCGATCCTAACTGGTGTGCCCAGCCAAATGGCCGATAGCACCCAGCCCAGGCTGGGCAAATAATAGAACCGATAGACGCCGGGGAGGAGATTCTCGATTCGCGACCCACCGGAGATATGCCGTAGGTCACGCTGGCCGGGGATGCGCGCCAGATAATGACGATCCCATAGCAGGGTTCCCTCACCGACCTGCACCTGGCTCCGGCGCGGGGTGAGCCAGAAGCGAAGGAGGTGGAACAGGCTGAGCAGGTCCCACAGCAGCAAAGGGAGCAGCACCAGCAGCCAGAACCCTGCCAGGGCTGGGGGAAAGAGGGCGAGAAATTGTGACGCCAGCGAATATGGCGCGGGGGGAGTGGGAGCCGTGGCGATGAGCAGGGAGCTTGCACACAGGAGTCCCAGCAGCAGGAGCAGACCCAGCCCGGCGACGCTCACCAACCCCCTGGTCCAAAGAGCCTTGCTGAGTGCTGCTTGCTGGAGAGGGCTGAGCTGACCACGGGCGTTGACCGCCTGTGTCGCTGGGTCCATCAAGAGCAAGGAGGAGCTGATAGGTATATGGCGTGGCATCGCACGTTCTCCTTTCCAGACGTTTGTCCTTCCAGATGCGATCACGGGGCACGGGTAGGATTTCTGAACTCAAGCAACGCGAGAGGAATCTGCACCGCGCACGCTTTGATTGTTTTCAATTACAAGGGATGGCCGCAGCGCAGGCAGAAGCGCGCTGCGGCTGGCACAGCCTGGCCGCAGGATGGACAGACCTTCCATGCTGCAGGGCTTGCCCTCCGTGGTCGACCTGACTCCTCCCTGCCGCCTCCATCTCCACCAGCCGAATCGCCTCTTTGTCCATCATGATCGCTGTTGGTGTCGGTCAGGCTCTCAATGGCAGCGATCAGCAAAACCAGCATGCCCGCCAGCACCCCAGGCAAGATCAGCGCTTTGACCAGGCACGAAGCGCGCTGCCAATAGGTGCCGAATCGGGAGAGCGCCAGGCTCAGGAGCGCCAGGGCCATCAACGCGACCCCGATCACCTGGCCCGTGCCGCCCTGCCACCGGATCGCGAGTATCCAACCACCGACTCCTAGCGTGATGAGATTGCCCAACCATATCCAATGATGTCTGCCTTCTCGGGCCGGAGCCAACGCAGGAGCCGATACCCCAGCTTGCGCGGCGCTGGCTGTCGGACCCAGAGAGCCAGGCGTTGCTTCAGGCAACGCCTGAGCGCAGTGGGAACAGATCGTCTGGTCTGCCGAAACCTCAAACAAACAGTAGGGGCAGTGGAGCATAGGCCACCTCCAGACCCAGAGCCGTCTCAGCCATCTAGTGGCCGTCCAGCAAGACAAGGGGACAAGTGCGGCCCCGTCATCCTTTCGGCGCAAAGCGCCCGATACAGCGATTGGCAGTAAACCAGAGATTGCCATCTGGCCCGGTGGTAAGCTGGTTCACAAAAAAATCCGCGCCAGGGCATTCCGGCACGTCGAACAGGGTGACCACCCCACTCGGCGTGAGGCGCCCAAGATGATTCGTCCCACCAGCGCGGTCAGGAGCAGTAAACCAGAGATTGCCATCTGGCCCAGCCGTTATCGCCCCTACAGGAGCGTTTGCTGGAAACTCGGTCAGGCTGCCGGTAGGCGTGAGGCGCCCAATGGCGCCTCGCCCAGCTTCGGTAAACCAGAGGGCGCCATCCGGCCCAACCGTTATATCACCCGGTTCACTTTCAGCGTGGGGCAGGGGAAACTCGGTGATATGCCCATCCAGTGTGATGCGGCCAATCTTGTTTACACGCCCCTCGGTAAACCAGAGCGCGCCATCGGGGCCGGTGACAATCGCTTCGAGTTCGTCGAAATCAGGTCTGGTATCGGCTGGCAAGGGAAACTCGGTGATGGCACCATTCGACATGATCCGGCCAATCTTGTCCGGCGGATTCGCTTCGGTAAACCAGAGGGCGCTGTCTGGTCCGAGGGTGATCCCTTGCAATCGCTGATAGGTCGGCGGGGTGAACTCGGTGATGGTGCCATTCGGCGTGATCTGTCCAATGTCGCCAAACTCTCCGGTAAACCAGAGGGTGCCATCGGGGCCGCTGACAATGCGGTAGGGATACGAGTTGCCGATAGGGAGACCGTTTTGGACGTCGGAAAACTCCGTAATGCGGCCATCCACGGTAATACGGCCAATCTTGGCCCCAAACCCCTCGGTAAACCATAGCGTGTGATCTGGCCCACTCGTAATCCCCTCCGCGAAACAATTGGCACATCCCGCTGGGACCGAGGGGAGAAAAACAAGGTAAAGGGTCCTTGCTTGATAAAAACCGGTGCGTTCTGGTTTCCACAACTCGCAAGCACGAGCAGTCCAACCAGCGCCAGGGTTACAAAGCTCAGCCGACGCATCAAAGGCTCCTTTCAGGGAATCGCCGGTCACCTGGACCTCGTGGGCGTGGGTAGCTGGCGCAGAAACCTGCTTCTTTCGCAGCTGCCAGTCCAGCGGAAGCCAGCACATGTGATCATGTATCCTCTGCCAGGGGCAGCCGGTCCAGGCACCTCCACGCAGTTGACCCACGCAGTTGACCCACGCAATTGGAAAGCTCTAGTAGTAGCTGCCTGCCAGTGTGTAAGTGACGAAAGGAGAAAGCGTACCATATAACTATCGATATATGGTACAGATAGGAAAAATTAGAGAAGCCTGCTCGCCATCACGTGGTTGCTCAAGCCGATGAGGGTTTCTCTGTTACTCGGCACGCGGTGGGCAGTTTTAGTAGTTATATGGTACTTGTACAGCAGCACGGGAACCAGCCATGTCCGACCAGTCAGAGATCCCAACGGCTGATGCGGTGGAGGCGTTTGTCGCCAGCCTGCGTCAGCGATCGGCTCCACTGAACACCATCAAATCGTACGCGCACGATCTGCGCTTGTTCGTGCGGGCGGTGCCTGACGATCTGTCCACCATCACCGCAGAAACGATTCAGGCCTACTTAACCGACGATGGGCATCTGAGTTTGGCGACGCGCCGACGACGCTACAGCACGCTCTGCGCCTTCTATCACTGGCTCATCCGTCATGAGATCGTGCAGGTGAACCCCATGGAGCGCCTCGATCCCATCGAACCAGTGGAGCGTGAGCCGCGACCACTCCACCCTGACCTCGTCACGAAGATCCTCCAGGCCATTCCTGCCGCCAACTTGCGTGACCGGACACTGTTTACGCTGCTCTATGAAACGGGGATTCGGGTTGGGGAGGCGCTTAGCCTCCTGGCGACCGATGTGGACCTCACCCAGGATGATGAGAAAATTCGGGTCTTTGGCAAAGGACAACGGGAGCGCACCGTCATGCTGACGGCGGCTCCAGAAAGTATTCGGTTGCTGCGGCGTCATCTCAAGCAGAGCCGCATTACCTTTGGCTCCGTCTTTCGTGGCGATCCGCGCTATGGGGGCAGCCCGCTCCCCTTGGAGTACAGCGTGGCGCATTACGCCTGGCAAAAGTATTGCCAGGCGGCTAAGGTGGAGGCGACCATCCACCAATTACGCCATAGTCGAGCCAGCCAGCTTCTCCAGGCTGGAGTTCCGGTCACTACCGTGCGCAAACAGCTCGGGCATCGCAACATTCAAAGCACGCTGCTCTACGCTGAAGTTGATCAAGCGACTATTAAACAGGATTTGCTGAGCTAGCGACGGCGGAAGGGAAGGCAGCGGTAAGGATGGCGAAGGAACGGAAAGCTGCTGCCTGGGAGACCAACGACGAGGAGGTGCGCCGTCTCTTTTTGCTCACCCCGGATGACCTGTATTTCCTGCGTTCCATTCGTGCTGACTCCCAACGGCTCTATCGCGCCCTCGTGCTGCTGTGGGCCCGTGTGGAGCGCGTTCTGCTCTCGGAGACCAAGAGCATTCCCGCGCCAGTCACCAAGCACGTCAGTAAACAGTTGGGCCTCTCGCCGGCAGTGCTGGAGGACTTGCGCAACCCACCTTCCATGCGGGCCGCCACCTTTGAGGCCGTTCGAATCTACCTGGGGGTCCGAGCGTACCAAGCCGCAGATGAAGATCGCCTGCTGGCTGCCTTGCAGGAGAAAGTGGCGCAAACCGGCCATTATGAGGCGCTCTATGAGGCCGCCATGGATTGGCTGGTTGCGGAAGGCATTCTGCGCCCACAGGGGGAAACCACGTTGGAGCGCTTGATTTACCAGGCACGCCACCAAGCAGAAGAAACACTCTTTGAGCAGATCACCGTGCAATTGACTGCGGAAGAGTGTGCCACCTTAGATGCACTGCTCGATACCCAGACCGGAGCGAGCCAGATTGCCTGGCTGGCCGCCCCACCTCGCGCAGCCTCAGCCGTCGTAATCAAGGAGGAGTGTGCTCGTTTGGTCGCAGTGCGCCAAGCGCTCCCTACGACGCTCCACTGGGGGCCGCTGACCACTAATCGGCTCCGTCAATGGGCAGCCGTCGTGCGCAGACATCGCGCACGCAATCTGCGGGAGTACTCGGAAGCAAAACGCTATACCCTGTTGTGTGCCTTTCTGCGGATCCGCGCGGAGGAATTGACGACCATCATTGTGGAGATGTTCGATATTCTGGTGGGCAAGCTCTTCTCTAAGAGCGACGAGGACTTAGCCCAAGCCAAGCTGCAGAAAAGTCAGGCCCATCAACAAAGCGCGCGGCTCTTTCGCAAAGTGGCGGAAGTGTTACTTGACGAAGGCGTTCCCGAAGAACAGGTTCGTGCCCAGGTCTTCAAGCGTGTCTCGCGCGAACAAGTGCGTGAGCTGGTCACCTTAGCGGAGGACCTCGAGAAAGGGGAAACCACCACCTTGTTTGAGGCGCTGGACCGGCGCTATACCTATATGCGCGAGTTTGCTCCCGCCGTGTTGCGCACGCTCCACTTTGATTCCCCCAGAACAAACAATCCGGTCCTGGAGGGGCTTGGGCAACTATCCGAGATGAATGCCGCTGGGCGTAAGGTCGTTCCCGAGAAGGCTCCCCTGGAGTTCGTGCCCAAGAAATGGACGGGCGTGGTGCTGGAGGAAGGGAAAGTCAATAAACATGCCTGGGAATACGCGTTGCTGCATGAAGCCAGAGCCGCACTGCGCGCCGGGGATTTGACCGTGGAAGGCAGTCAGCGCTATGCAGCCTGGGACAGCGACCTCTATCGCAGCGACGTATGGGCCACGCGTCGGGATGCCTGGTACAGTGAGCAAGGGTTGCCCCGCGATGGCGAGGACTTTCTGGCCGACGCGCTTGAGCACTTGCATCGTCAAACACAGCGGGTGGCGAAACATATCGCCACCCACAAGCACCCCGATGCGCGGGTCGAAGAGGACAAACTCAAGCTCACCGCCTTGGAAAAAATCGAACTGCCCCAGGAAGCGCTGGCGGCCAGAGCCGATTTAGTCAGCCTCTTCCCCTTGACGGGCTTGCCAGAACTGTTGCTGGAGGTCAATCACTGGACCCCTTTTACGCAGGAATTGACGCACCTTACCAGCCGTCGCCAGCCCTCGGCTGAACGAGAAGTGGCGACGCTTCCCGTCGTGCTGGCCGTCCTGGTCGCCGAGGCAACGAACCTGGGGTTGGCAACGATGGCCAATTCGTCTGGCATTGCGCTCCACGAGCTGGAGGCCGTATATGATTGGTATTTCCGGGAAGAGACGCTGCGTGCGGCCATCCATCACCTCATCACGTATCACGGAACTCTCCCACTGATTTCGTTGTTTGGGGATGGGAAGACCTCATCCTCCGATGGCATTCGCTTTGGTATGGCCGCCTCGGATCTGATGGCCCGTCACAACGCCCGCTATTTTGGACGACGTCGTGGCCTGACCTTGTACAATCATGTCAACAACCGTGGTGAACAGTACTGGATCGATGTCGTCAACTGTACAATGCGGGAAGCGACCTATGTCCTGGATGGCTTGCTCTATCAAGATGCGCCGGAGATCAGAGAGCACTACACCGATACGGCAGGCTATACCGACCTCATCTTTGGGTTATTCACACTGCTGGGGTTTCGCTTCGCCCCCCGCTTCCGCGATCTGCCGGACCAGACACTGTACCGCGGGAGACGCGGCGCAGACTATGGCGTGCTGGCGCCCACGCTCAAAAAAGACCTTCGGGTTGACCTCATCCTCGAACACTGGGATGACCTCAACCGCATTGCCGCCTCGCTCAAAGATGGCCTCATTCGTCCCTCCATCCTGGTTTCCAAGCTCCAGGCAATGCAACGGCAGAATCCCCTCCAACAGGCCCTTCAGGAGCTCGGGCGGATGTCCAAGACCCTGCACATTTTGGAATACGTCGATGATCCCGCGCTGCGCCGACGGGTGTTGATCGGGCTGAATAAAGGAGAAAACCTGCACTCTTTAGCCCGTGACATCGCTTTTGGCAGGCAGGGTCGCTTTCACGACCGCGGCTATGAGGCGCAACTCAATCGGGCCTCAGCGCTGTCGCTTGTGATCAATGCCATTGCCGTCTGGAATACGCGCTACTTTGAGCGGGCGTCAGTCGCTCTGGCGCGACAAGGAGTTCCGGTGCCAGAGCAGATCTGGCAACATCTTTCCACTTTACAGTGGGCACACATTCATCTCAATGGGTCCTATCACTTCACCGATATCACCCTCCCAGGAGAGTTCCGTCCCTTGCGGGAGTATCACGGCCCACACACACGCCTGCCCCCTGGCGTTGAGCAGGGAGAGGCACTGGCCGCTTCCCTGCAAGAGGAAGAGGAGACTCTACTCCCCGTCCAACTTTCGCTGCTAGCAGGCGAGGATGGTGAGCCATAACGTGCAGGCACGTGGGACATCAGGAGGTGACTTCGCCCGCTGTGAGACACAACCAGGGAGATGCAGCCGCATGACTGCCCTCTAGCAATCAAACGGCTATGAGAAAGCAAACCATCTTGTGCAGTTATATGGTACGTCGTATCTTTTCGTCAGGATCACACTGACAGGCCGTCACTAGGCAAGCCCTGGGTAAAGACATCCCACTGCGGCAGCGGCTGCGGGCCTGCTCCTGGCTCACGCGCGTCTGGAGCTTCATCATCGCTCATCAAGCCACCTCTTTCTCTGGTTGGGTGCAACTACTATAGTATGCTCACAACTTTGCTGCAACCAGAGCAGGCTTGCCCCCTCCTGTATACTGGAGGTGCCTGACTGAGCACGGGGAAAGCAGACAGAACAGGAGTACACCAGGAAACGCCATGCAGCAGTTCGACGAACTCCCGCAGGTGGAAGCCGACTGGATGGCTCAGGTGCAAGCCGCCTACGCCGCCAGGGCGGCGCTCCACAAGCTCGACCCCGCTGCCGCCCTCGACGATGACCAGCAGAAAGCCGCGTGGCGTGTTCACCTGACCACGCTTCTTGACGCCCGCCTTAGTCTCCTCCAGGCGGCGGAGACGCTGGGCGCAGCCCTGCGACACTTCAGCGCCCAGTTGAGCGCGGCAGGTCTGGACGCGGACCCCGATCTGGCCGAGCTGGGGCAGCGCGCGCAGGCGCCCACCACCCTCATGGAGGCCGGGAAGCGCGGGGGCGGGAAGGTCAAGGAAAAGTACGGGCACGCCTACTTTGTAGACCTGGGCAAGCAAGGTGGAGCCGCGCTGAAGGACCAACATACAGACGACCAGTATTACGCAGAGTTGGGGATGCTCGGCGGGCGAACGGTCAAAGAACAGCGGGGATCAGCGTTCTTCTCCGCGATTGGCAAGAAGGGCGGCGCGACGGTCGCCGCGCGGGGGCCGGAGTATTACTCCCGCATCAGCAAGCTTGGCGGGTCCGCACCCAAGCGCGCCCGGCGGCGCAATGGCACACCGCTGGAAGGGGAGGCCCCAGAGAGCGCTCTTGGGCTGGTGCCTCCTGCCCAAGCAGGCAAGACCAAGCGACAGCCCCCCTCTCAGACTGAACAGGAGGAGGCACAACGCCAACGGGCAACAGAACGCCTGGCCCAGCTCGCGGCCTTGCCGCCAACCACCCACGTCAGCTTCAAGCAGCACCAAGCTGCGCCTGGCCGCCAGTCCTATTGGTACGCCACCTGGCTGGACCGGGAAACCGGCAAGACACGCACCCTGTACCTGGGCAAGGAGCGGCCTCAGAGCCACTCTTGCCTGGAAGGCACCTGTACCCATCCGTTCCGGCGTCACCAGCCCAAGAAACTTACCGGGCGTGGCGGTCCCCCGATTGGCTCCCAGCCCAGCCCGGAGAGCATTGAACGCATGCGCCAGGCGCACCTGGGCAAGAGCAACTTCGCACGAAAGCGGGCAGAGTGAGCGTTGCACCCCTCCCCCAGAAGCTCTCTCCCCGACAGTTATTTTTAGAAGCGAAGGGTGAAGACCAGAGCCGCTCCCTGGCGGTGAAAGGGTAAGCAGTGTGCCAGCGAGGCCGCCCGTTCTGTCCGC
>DATGID010000040.1:0-16147 GCA_035307385.1 Ktedonobacterales bacterium
GTGTCCCGTTGCAGGCTCTCCAGCACGACTTTCAGCTTGTACTCGGCGGAATACTGTTTGCGTTTGGCGTCCATCATGTCCAGCACCTTTCTGCGTCTTTGCTTCCCTTATCTCCCTATCTATTCTATCAGGTACTGGACAGGTGTTCGTATTCTTGGATTCTTTCTGCATCTCATTTTGCAATTCAAGAGATCGATCGTATCGAACGATTTCTTTAGCTATTTCTTTCGATTTCTTTACTCTTTCTTTCGGTTCCTGCTGCGCGCCTCCCTGAGCGGGCTGAGACGCATTGACCCCTACAGAATCTGTAGAGGTACTTCTACAATTTCTGTAGGGGTACGCCTTCAGTTTTTGTAGAGGTTCCTCTACAGATTCTGTAGTGCTCGGCGTGGGATGCTCACTAGCAATGTGCAATTTTTGCACATTGTGCGGTGTTTGCCCCTGGTGCAGCTCTACAGATTCTGTAGTACTGGGCAACTGGTCGTCTGAAGCCGTATGTTGTGCGCTACTCAGTTCTACAGAATTTGTAGAACTGAGCGCAGCAGGGGTTAAGCCGTAGCCCTTGAGTCCGCGCACGCCGCGCTGTTCGCTCACGCTGATCAACCCAACTGCCAACAATTCCTTGAGCGCTCTTGTGAGGGTGGCATCGCTGGCAATGCCAGTGCGCTGACGCAGTTCGGAGAGCGAGATGAACGTGTTGCTGCGATGCCAGCCCAAAGTGAGCCGATAGAAGACCAGCATCACCGACTGGGCGGTGGGCGACAAGCGGGGAAGATACTCATCGAGGAAACAATTCGGGACGATGGTAAAAGGAAACGGATGCTGATAGCGCGGTGACGATGAGGAGGCTGTCTCCTCAGCCGAGGACGGGTGATCAGTGGTAGCCCGTTCTTGTTCGTGTGGGTTGGTAGCTTTCGATGCCATGTGCAACTCCTGACGTTCTGCTCATGGCCGTGTCGCTCCCTTGTTGACCAAACAGACTCCTGCCGGATATACTCCAGCGCAAGGCAGCTTCACGACCGTGACCTGTCTGACCGACGCTCAGCAGTTGCCCGTCAAAGCCCTGCTGAGCGTTCTGTGTGAGACCGGCGGCTGGTGGCGCGCACCTCCCCGGCATCCCCAACCCAGTGCCTTCTTTCCCTCAGCCCAGTGCCCAGCGCTGCTCCAGCCACACTGGTCTCCTGTATACTATTCTGTACGGCTCGTGTAGATGTGGACGTTTGGGCGTTTGGTTTCCGGCCAGATGGAGGGGGCGTTGACGTGGGCTGCATCGGTGCCCATTCACCCAGCGCTGATGTGGACGCTGCGTGGAGAGTGCACTGGGTTGGGGTGCGGCCAGGGGGTGGCCCGCTGCTGAACGATGGCGCTGATCGAACGGGCTTGGCAATGGGATTGCGATGGGTGGAGTGCGGCGAGCATGGCGCTTCTGTGCGCTGATCTGGAATGGGAGGAACGTATGCACCTAGACTTGGATCGGGATGGCCTGGCCCATCTGTCCCTCCAACCAGGTGAACAAGTGGTAGTCAATCTCGGCGGCGCAGAGGTGATCCTGCTGGGCGGTCTGGTGAGTACGCCTGGTGAGGGGCCACTCGTCCAGATCGTACTGCACGCGCCGATGGGGCACCTGGAACTGGAGCATCGTGCGCCTGGCGAGGGGAGGGAGTCTTGTGTGGTACATGTGGTAGAAGATGGCGAGTGATGAACCGGGAACGACTGGCTGCGCTGATGCAGGTTCACCAAGAGGCGCTGTGTGCCCATCCAGAGGACCGCACGCCCCACGAGGCCATCTTGAGCATCCTGCGCGGGCTGGAACGCAGCGAGATCACACTGCGGCAGGCGCTGAAGCTGCTGAGCGTGCAGGCGCTGCGGCTCGACGATCCCCCGGCGCATCAGGCCCTCTACCGGCAGGCGGCGGTTGCCCTCCTTCAGATGGAGCATGAGGAATAGCTCCCCCTGACACTACACCTGCTGAGGTGCGCCTGCGCTCGCCAGCGACGAGGAGCGCGGCACACGTGCGGAGCAAGTGCTTGCCAGCAGCTACACCTGCCCTGCCACCCCCAGTGCCTTTTGATTCCCTGGATGCCAGAGCACCATGAAGGCCGTCTCTTCACGACGCGCCCAAGCGCTCCGAGTTGGCGGCAGCAGCAGAAGCAATCACGGCCAAGACCAGGCTGGGCACGAAGAAGAGGCCAACACTCGCCATGCCAATACCGGTGGAGAGGGCCAGCAAGCCCGTCAGCCCCCAGAGGCAGGCCCGCAGGACGCTGCTCCGAGAGCGACTATGCCAGACAGCCAGGAAGGCAATGCCCACGAACAAGACGGCGAGAAAGCTGAGATAGAAGATGGTAACGGGTTGTAACGAGGTGTTCACCTCGAAGAACGTGGCAGCGCCATTGAGGGTGGTGCAGTGGGCGGTCCCAGTGGGGCCGCCGGTGCATTCCTGGCCCGAGGTCAGGTACAGGGGACCAAACAAGACAAACCCTAGTACGAGCAGGCCGAGAACGCCTGCCGCCAGGCCACTGAGCCGTTCCATCCGGTACGGAGCACGCATCAGTCGCTCCTTCCTTGCGAGAGGTCTCATCGACGTGTTGCCTCTCCTGGAGAGTATAGGCCGCCCAACCAGTGGAGTGCTCCCTCCGCGATGCGCATCACATGGGTACTTTGTGCACTTGATTTTGCACTGGAGCGTTGCAGAGAATACTATCCGCACGATGCACAACGAGGTGCACCTCTCGAATGCAGCGGCTCTCGACCAGATTATGCTGCCTCCGCGTTTGTTGCGATCAAGCGGGTTTCCACACAAACGAAAGCCCAGAGAACGCGCTTAGCGAAATGGTTGGTGCAGCCCATGCACCGCCCATCGCCTTCTTGCTGTAATCTCGTTGCGCACCACAGGGGAAGGAGGCGAGGGACGGTCATGAGAGGCCACGCTGGGCGTGCTATCCCTGCTGTGATTGCACTATACTGTGAGAGCTAGGCGTGAAGCACTCTTTCATAGGAAGGACGAATCTGCTCATGTTGCAAGGAGCAAACATCTCCCTGCGCCCCGTTCGCCAGGAGGATCTCCCCCTGTTGGCAGCTCGCGCCAACGATCTGGCGTTTCTGACCGAGTTTAACTTCTTCAGTTTGCAGCCGCCCCAGCGGGTAGAGCAGCAGTTCCAGGAGGACGGCCTGCTGAGTCAAACGCATGGGACCCTGGTGGTGGTGACGTGCGAACGTGACCAGGTCTTGGGTGAGATCAGCTATCGGCAAGTGCGGTATGGTCCTGGCGAGGCGAGCATTGCTTACAATGTGGGCATTGTCCTGGTGCCGGAGCAGCGCGGGAAGGGCTATGGAGTCGAGGCCCAAGAGCTGCTGGCCGACTATCTGTTCTCGGTGTACCCCATTATGCGCGTGGAAGCCACGACGGATAGCACCAATCGTGCCGAGCAGCGGGCGCTGGAGAAGGCTGGGTTTACCCGCGAGGGCGTGCTGCGCCTTGCGCAGTGGCGCAATGGCGAGTGGCACGATCTCGTTCTGTATAGCAAGCTGCGCGGGGAGTAGCTGGTGAACTGGCCCGCTTATGGTCCGGCAGCTCGTTCCCCATCTGCCGACCTTGAGAGGTGATCGACCACTTTGGGCAGAGGGTCTGCCTTGTTTGAGAGGTAGTGGGTCTCGAGGGCTTTCGCCTTTGCACCTGGCGATGAGCTCTTCAACCGACTCGTTGTGCATCGCATAAATCAACGGGATAGACGTTAGGAGCATTGGTGACTGCTCTCTTGCCACCACGCCTGCCCAATGGGTGCATCGAGAAGATAGAGAGATGAGCCAGCAGTGGAGTGCGCGTGAGCTTCAAGAGCACGAAACCGCTATTCAACGTCACCAGCGCTATATCGTTGCGCATGAGACGATCATTCGGGTGCTACGCGCCGTCGAGCAGCAGACGATCACCGAAGCGCAGGCCACCACGCAGCTTGAGGAGGCGGCATAGTCAGAGGGGACCTGGGTCTGGTGGGTCTGTACCGTCAGACCATCGAACGCCTGCATGACCGACACACGTCGTATCCAAGCAGCTAAAGCTTGGGGGTCTCTCGCGTGTCCTGGCTCAACGCTGCTGTGGCAGCCAATTGCTCCGTGAGACCAGCGGTTCCTACAGAGATAGAGGGGATCACCAGCCCAGTCGATTCCAGCGCCAGGTGAAAGAGGCCACCGCTGGCAAGGTGGGTCAGGAGGCTGCGGTGGTGCTTGAGCTGGAAATGGAGCACCAACGGATAGACCATCGGACGGCTCACGGAAAGCCGGAGAACCGTCTCGGCCAATTGCCCATCAGCGGTGAGCAGGGTGAGCCAGAGACTGGTGGCCTCCCAGGTAGAGGTGTGGAGGGCCAGCCGGATGAGGTCCTCCAGACCGGACTGCCGCGCCCCATCGACCCAGATCATCGGGACTGGAGTGGGCGTCACCTCGACGACCGGGAGCGCCAAGCGCGCCACGGTGGCCCACTGGGCATCCAGTTCAGGTGTCCACGCGAGGGTCCGGCACTCGGCGCCCACGTACAGCGTCACCATGTGGCTCTGCATCAGCATGCCCTCCTCGCGGATGCGTATCCAGAGACCGGCTCGCGGCTCGGAGGCGCTGTTCTCTACCCACGGGGACGCGGCTCCCACTGTCCCGGTTGAGCGCCGCGCATTTTGGGCGTGTCTAAAGCGACGCTCCCCTGGATGGTGAACACATTCAACCAGGCACGCTCTTGGGAGTCCAACTTGACGATCAGGGCGGGCACTTGCTCTCCGATGGCAGGATCGTGATAGAGGACGATATCGCCAATGCTGACCTCATTCATGACGGCGGTCCCTTCTGCTTGAGCACTGATCACGAGCATCCTCCTGAAGCATAGCACAGGCACCAATGAAGTGCAGCGGACACATCCGGAGCCAGATGGGTCGATGGGTGAGCAGGATCTGTCTGCTTGGGGGAACGTTCCGCAGCTCTGGCGTGTGTCTCACGGGTGTGCGTCATGCCTTTGCACCGAGCGAGCTTTGAGAGAGGCTATGCCAGCGTTCATACACACGGCTGGTCTTCTACGGGCAACACTGGCTGGGGAAAACCTCCCCCAATGCCGTTGCCTCTCTTTGGAAGGGGACTTGGCCGGTGAGGAGCGATCGCCGCTGTGCAGGACTGGCCTGGATTCGAAAGGAGAAAACAACACCGCATCATCGTGCTAAATTTTACGCGCACCCGCGGGCAGATCGGGTTTGGTGGCGGAACAGGGAAAACGCTCGTTTCTTCTCCTGTTCCGCCTGCGTTATTGCGGTTGTGGAGATGGATTCGATGTGGGGCTGTTTGGTATGGGTAGGGGAAAAGCAGATGGGACCGGTTTGGAAGACTGGGTTTTGACGTGCTGGGTCTGGGCGAGGATGAGGATGCCCATGAGGAAAAGGAGTTCGGAGCCCATGCCCAGCGCATAAAAGGTTTGGAAGGGCTGAGCGCTGGTGATGGTGGGAAGGGGACCGATGGCAAAGACGTAATAGAGCAGCCTGAGCAGCCTGCCGCTGGTTAAGCAGAAGACGATGAGCGGCGAGATTTTCCAGCAGGCCGGGCGGGCGACGAGGACGAGCAGTGCCGCGAGGTCGCAAAAGAGGCCGCCCGCGAGCTGGAGGTGGATGGAATCAGGCGGATTGAGCTTGATGAGCATGAGGATGCTCAGCCCAAGGGCAAGCAGGATTTGGAGCGGAAGAAAGGCAACATCCGAGGGCCGCCAGCGAACCAGACCGTAGGAGAGGCAGATGAGGCCAAGCAGGTTCAAGGCGCTTATGAGGAGTCCAAGTGAGAAGTAGAGGGTGGTTGAGGGAGGCATCAGGATTACTTGCAGATCGATAAGGTGCTGCAGTATGGCCGTTATGGCTGCTCCGGCTTGTAAGAGTAAGCCTGCACGGAGCAGCCAGTTGGGAACGTGTCCCAGCGCGGCCAGGCATGCCGAGAGCAGACCTATGGAGATAAGCAGATCGATGAGGTTTCCTGTATAGAAGTTGACGATAGTACCAGGAAACTGAGTCATACCCGCGACGCCAAAGAAGGCCAGGAGGCTCCCGAACAGGGCAATGAAGGCGAGGATCAGGATAAATCCCAGACTCCAGATGCGGTCTGGCGGGGTAGTGGGGACCGGCAATGCCGGGCGGGCAGTGTAATTCTGCTGCTGGGGTGGAAACTCATAAAACTCCATCAAGGGTGGTTGCCTTCCTAATCGAAGTACCAGCTTCCATTGCTGGCGAGGTAGGGTCAGTATAGCAGACAACAGGGGAGTTGTATAGGAAGGTGAAACGCCTGTGGCTCAGTGGCTCACCTGCCCATTTCCTTTCCGGCTGGGTTCTGGTATACTATAGCTGCTTGAATCGCTGCTCTCGTGCCAGGAGCAGCCCGTTGTGCATGTGTGGAGTGGGAAGGAGGCCCTTGCATGAAGCCAGAAGCCCAGGCGCGTCAACAGATTGATGCGCTGCTCACCCAGGCCGGATGGGTGGTGCAGGAGGTGGACCGCTTCAACCTGGGAGCCGCACGAGGAGTCGCCATTGCGGAGTTCCCCCTTTCGACAGGCCCGACCGATTATCTGCTCGTCGTGGACCGCCAGGCAGTAGGCGTGGTCGAGGCGAAGAAGGTGGGCGAGACGCTGACGGGCGTCGAAGTCCAGAGTGCCAAGTACCGTGAGGGACGCGCTGGAGCACTCACTATGGCGCGCGTGCCCTTGCCCTTCGCGTATGAAAGCACTGGGGTGGAAACGCGCTTTACCAACGACCTGGACCCGGAGCCACGCAGCCGCCCGGTCTTTGCGTTCCACCAGCCTGAGACGTTGGCAGAGTGGCTGGCTCAAGCCCCTGCGGAGGGCGACAACCACCTCATGCGCTCACTCCTCCTCCGCCTGCCCGCGCTTCCGACCACCGGATTGCGCGACTGCCAGTTTGAAGCCATCACCCATCTGGAAGAGTCGTTCCAGCAGAACCGGCCCCGCGCCCTGGTGCAGATGGCGACGGGCAGCGGCAAGACCTACATGGCGGTGAGCAGCGTCTACCGCCTCATCAAGTTTGGCGGTGCGCGCCGCGTGCTGTTCCTGGTGGATCGCTCCAACCTGGGCCGCCAGACGCTCAAAGAGTTTGAGCAGTATGTCACCCCCGACGACGGGCGCAAGTTCACTGAGCTGTACAACGTCCAGCACCTCCAGAGCAACCACATCGACCCGGTGGCTCGCGTCTGCATCAGCACCATCCAGCGGCTCTACTCCATCCTGTCGGGCGAGCCGGACCTGGACCCCACGCTGGAGGAAGGCTCGCTCTTCGACTTGGATAGCGCCCTGGCCGCACAGCCACCCAAGCAGGTCCTCTACAATCCGCAGGTGCCCATCGAGACCTTCGATGTCATTATCACCGACGAGTGCCACCGGAGTATTTATCATCTCTGGCGCGGCGTGCTGGAGTATTTCGATGCCTTCACCGTGGGCCTGACCGCCACGCCCAACAAGCAAACCTTCGGCTTCTTCCATGGCAATCTGGTCATGGAGTACGGCCACGAGCGCGCCGTCGCTGATGGCGTCAACGTCGATTACCAGGTCTACCGCATCCGCACCGCCATCACCGAACGGGGTAGCACCATCGAGCGGGGCTACTACGTCGATAAGCGGGACCGGCTGACGCGGGCCAAACGCTGGGAGCAGGTGGACGAGGAGATCAGCTACACCGCCGCCCAACTAGACCGCGACGTGGTGACGCCGGACCAGATTCGTACCCTCATCCGTGCCTATAAGGAGGCCCTCATCACCGACCTCTTCCCAAACCGGACGGAGGTGCCCAAGACGCTGATCTTCGCCAAGGACGACAGCCACGCCGATGACATCGTGCAGATCGTGCGGGAGGAGTTTGGCCGAGGCAATGACTTTGCCCAGAAGATCACCTACCGCACGACGGGCGTGAAGCCTGAAGACCTCATTGCCAGCTTCCGCAACAGCTACTACCCGCGCATCGCCGTGACGGTGGATATGATTGCTACCGGCACCGATGTGAAGCCACTGGAGGTGCTGCTCTTCATGCGCTCGGTGCGCAGCCGAGGCTTCTTCGAGCAGATGAAAGGGCGAGGCACGCGCACCATCTCCGATGACGACTTCCAGGCCGTCACGCCCGATGCTCGCAGCAAAGATCATTTCGTGCTCGTCGATGCCATCGGCGTCTGTGAGCGCCTCAAGACCGATGAACCTTCCTTGGAACGCAAGCGCTCCGTGCCCTTCGACAAGTTGCTAACCGCTGTGGCGCTGGGCAATCATGATGAGGATACCTTGCTCTCCCTGGCCGGGCGACTGGGCCGCTTGGGCCGCAAGATGAGCCTGGCTGATGAAAAAGCGGTGATGCAGCAGGCCGATGGGCTGGGTATCCGTGACCTGGCCGAAGCGCTCATCGCCGCGTGCGACCCCGACCAACACCTGGAGATTGCCCGCCAGGCGACGGGCCAGAAAGACCCCGACGAGCAGGCGATTCAGAAGGCGGCGCGGCTCCTCATGACCGAGGTGGCCGCGCCCTTTGATAACCCGGACCTGCGCACACTCCTGGTGGACATCCAGCGGCGCGACGAGCAGCTCATCGACACCGTGAGCCAGGACCAGGTGGTGAGCGCCGGGTGGGATGCCCACGCCGAAGAACAGGCCCGCCAGACCATCACCAACTTCCGCCAGTTCATCGAGGACCACCGCGATGAAATCACTGCTCTCCAGGTGCTATACAGCAGCCCACGCCATGCCGTGCTTCGCCTGAAAGACCTCAAGCAACTCGCGCAGACCATCCTGGCCCCACCGCTGGGCCTGACGACGGACAAGCTCTGGCACGCCTATGAGCGGCTCGATGGGGCACGGGTGCAGGGAGCCAGCACGCGCCGACTCCTCACTGATCTGGTGGCGCTCGTGCGTTATACCCTGGCGCGGGAGCAGGACGAGGCGGTCAGACTGGAGCCCTATGCTGAAGGCATCCGTCGCCGCTTCGCCATCTGGCTGGAGGAGCAGGAGCAGCAGCGCGGGCAGCCGTTCACCCCGGAGCAGCGGCAGTGGCTGGAGTTGATGCGAGAGCATGTGGCGACCTCACTGACCATCGAGCCAGCCGATTTCGATAACGTGCCCTTCAGCCAGCGCGGCGGTCTGGGCAAAGCATATCAGGTGTTTGGACAGGAGTTTCCAGCCATGCTGAAGGAAATCAATGAGAGGCTTGTGGCATGAGTGAGGAGCAAGTATTACCGACTGGGTGGGCAGGGACACCTCTTGAATTTGTACTTCCTATCCAGTATGGAAAAGGACTCGTTGAGGCGAGTAGAGATAAGACGGGAGAAGTGCCTGTTTACGGTTCAAGTGGAATTGTTGGGGTTCATAACCAGGCTCTGACCTCAAAAGCTGCACTCGTCATTGGTCGGAAGGGGTCCATTGGCAGCGTTTATTACTCGCCAGTGCCTTGCTGGCCGATTGATACTGTCTACTTTGTTGAAGAGACACCCAATACCAATCTGAAGTTTTTTCTCCACCTGCTTACATTTCTCCGGTTAGGGCAACTTGATAAATCCACGGCAGTGCCTGGTCTGAGCCGCGATGACTACAATGCTGTGTTAATCAAGGTTCCCCCCTTTGCCGAGCAGCAGCGCATCGTGGCAGCCATTGAACAGCAGTTCACCCGGCTGGATGCAGGCGTAGCGGCGCTCAAATCAGCCCAGACCAGGCTTAAACGTTATCGGGCGGCAGTCCTCAAAGCAGCCGTGGAGGGGAAGCTGACCGAAGCCTGGCGGGCCGAGCATCCTGATACCGAACCTGCTTCCAACCTGTTGCAACGCATCCTAGCCGAGCGCCATGCCCGGTGGGAAGCTGATTTGCGCGCGAAGGGCAAAGACCCGGCGAAGGTACGCTACGAGGAGCCTGCTGGGCCGGATACGACAGACCTACCAGCGTTGCCCGAGGGCTGGGGCTGGGCGCGCTTTGAGCAGGTGAGTGAGCGGGTGACGGTTGGGCATGTGGGTTCGATGAAGGATGAGTATATCGAAGATGGGATACCGTTTCTTCGGGGTCAGAATGTGCGCCCCAATCGCTTTGATCCAGAGGGATTGAAGTTTGTTTCCCGCGCGTTCCATCAACAGCTTTCAAAATCCGCTCTGGAGCCTGGTGATTTGCTGGTTGTGCGATCTGGGTCTGTTGGGACTGCCTGCGTTATGCCTGATACATATCCTGAAGCCAATTGCTCTGATCTGGTGATTGTCAAACGGCCCATTCATGTGAACCCTCAATACGCTGCCTACTACATGAACTCTACTGCCCAAAATCGCGTCAGGACACAACAGGTGGGGATTGCCCTTATTCATTTCAATACACAGTCTATGGCTGCTATGCCACTCCCGCTGCCGCCACTTGCTGAGCAAGAGCAGATTGTGGACGAGGTTGAGAGGCGGCTCTCGGTGGTTACTGAACTAGAGGCAATCGTCGAAACAAACCTGAAACGGGCAGAACGACTACGACAGAGCATTTTACGCGAAGCCTTTGCTGGGCGGCTGGTGCCTCAAGACCCGAATGATGAGCCTGCGAGCGCCTTGCTGGAACGGATACGCCAAGAACGAGTGGGCAATGGCCGAGCGACGAAGCAGGAAAAGGAACGGGTGCCAGTGCTGATCCCAGATCGGGTTGAGACTGTGGAGGCGGAGCAGGGCAGTTTGTGGGACGATTAGGAGTCAAGCTATGCGAGCGGTCACCAGTCAAAAGGACCTTCAGACAATCTTAGCGTCAGGAGAGGGCTACCTGGCGAATAAGAAAGAGAGCGGCGCAACATTCGTCGTGCATGACCTCCAACACCTGCATGGGGCCTGTAAAGCCCAGTTAGGGTACTCCCGACAAGACTACCCCAAGTTCTTTGCTCAGACCACCCGCGATTTTACCCAGCAGTGGGGACTTGGGGGCTGGAATCCCTGTGGGTTGTGTCGATAAAGAGAAAGGATGCTACACGCGATGAGTTCTGCTTCTCAAGCCATTGTGCAGCGCCTCTGGAACTACTGCAACCTGCTGAGGGACGATGGCATGTCCTACGGCGATTACGTCGAGCAGCTCACCTACCTGCTCTTCCTCAAGATGGCCTATGAGCGCACGCAGCCGCCCTACAGCCATCCCTCCCGCATTCCCGCAGGCTACGACTGGCCCAGCCTCCTGGTGCGCGATGGCGATGACCTGGAGACGCACTACCGTCACCTGCTGGAAGAACTGGGCAAACAGCCGGGCATGCTCGGCCTCATCTTCCGCAAGGCCCAGAACAAGATTCAAGACCCGGCCAAGCTGCGCCGCCTCATCGTCGACCTGATCGACCGCGAGACCTGGACGACGCTCGATACCGACGTGAAGGGCGATGCCTACGAGGGATTGCTCCAGAAGAACGCCGAAGACACCAAGAGCGGCGCAGGCCAGTACTTCACCCCACGCCCGCTGATTCAGGCCATCGTCGAGGTCATGCACCCCCAGCCGGACCAGCGCCTCTGCGACCCCGCCTGCGGGACAGGGGGCTTTCTCCTGGCCGCGCACGACTACATCACCCGCCAGTACGACCTGGACCGCGATCAGAAGCAGTTTCTGCGCTACCAGGCGGTGCATGGCTGGGAGATTGTCGATAATACGGCCCGGCTTTGCCTGATGAACCTCTTCCTGCATGGCATCGGCGGCGACGAGGAGGGAGAGGCCAGCCCCGTGCGGGTCGCGGATAGCCTGCGGGGTGACCCAGGCGAGCGCTTCCAAATGGTGCTGACCAATCCGCCCTTCGGACGCAAGAGCAGCGTCACCTACGTGAATGAAGAGGGCCGGGAGGAACGCGAGGCCAACGAGATCGTGCGCGATGACTTCTGGGCCAGCACCAGCAACAAGCAGCTCAACTTCCTCCAGCATGTGAAGACGCTCCTTGCCATCCACGGACGCGCCGCCGTGGTCGTGCCGGATAACGTGCTGTTCGAGGGCGGCGCAGGCGAGACGGTGCGTCGCAAGCTGCTCCAAGAGTGCGACGTGCATACGCTGCTGCGCCTGCCGACCGGCATCTTCTACGCGCAGGGGGTCAAAGCCAACGTGCTCTTCTTCGACAAGAAGCCTGCCAGTGCTACGCCCTGGACCGAGCGGCTGTGGGTCTACGATCTGCGCACCAATCAGAACTTCACCCTCAAGACCAATCCCCTCACCCGTGCAGCACTAGATGACTTCGTGGCCTGCTATCATGCGGAGAATCGCCACCAGCGCCAGGAAACCGAGCGCTTCCATGTTTTCCCCTATGAAGACCTGCTCAAGCGCGACAAGGTGAGCCTCGATCTGTTCTGGTTGCGTGATCAGAGCCTGGAAGGGGCCGATGCCTTGCCTGCTCCTGAGGTGTTGTCCGCCAGTATCGTGGAGGACTTGCAGGCGGCTTTAGAGCAATTTGCCGCCATTGCTGAGGAACTGGGGAATGGCAGCGTCACGAACGGGATCGACAGGTCAGAAGATGCTTAGTACTGCCTTGCATACATGTGTTCCGAGTTTGATCAGAGGAGCGGCTGAAGCGATACTGTCCAGCGGAGGTACTCCGCATCCCTGGACCCAAGCCGCAGACGCCCATGCGTTTAACCGAAGCCGAAATGAGCATGCAGGAGGACTCGTTCATTCTACTCGCCATGGCGTCAACCGCGGAATCCAGCGCGGCACATGGGTACGAAAGCTCTCGAACTCCGTGCCGAATGTTTCCTTGAGCGTCGGTTCTTCGTATATCACCACAACGACATGAAAAAAAATCCAGAGCAGCGCCCCGTACCAGAGGAGACGCAAGTCACCAAACAAAAGGGCCTGACCCAAAATGACTGCGACCAACGCGATGTAGATCGGATTTCGCACGTAGCAATAAAGGCCAGTCACTACGAGTTTTTGTGGCGGCGCGATCGGGGCGGGCGTCCCCAGCCCCTCCAGCGCAAAACGGGCAAATGAATCCATAATTCCGGGCGCTCCGACGATGATCAATATACCGCCGAGGATGCGGGTGAGATCGACGCCGAAAAAAGCTGGCTGAAATTCCCACTGCGTGACCCACCAGGGGACATAGCCTGCCAGCACCAACGGCGCAATGACGAAGAACAGAGCAGAGCCCAAGACGGCAATTGCTTTCGACATTGTGTGCTCCTACGACCCAACAAGAATAGCAAAGAATCCCATCAGTTACTCCCTCCTATTCCCGCAGCTAATAGCCTATGAGGCGCGATAACTGGTCAACCAATCGAGAAAGCGCTCTACTGATCTCGTATCGTTTGCTCTCCTTTTTCAGGTCCGACGACAGCCCGCCGGATTACTTCTTTCCTGGAGAGAGTGTAACTGAGAACAGCCGATACCCTCTTCCCTTCTTCGGGCCATTCTGGTTGGGAGAGCCATATGGCCCAAATGGGCCAGCGTGGATCAAGGGAATCGCCATCTCTCTCAGAGCCTATCAGAGCAGGCTATGCTTAGCTGCATAGACAGCGGCAGCGGCGCGTGAGGGCAAATCTAACTTGGTGAGGATATTCGCAACATGGCGGTGAATGGTATGGTGGCTCAGCACCAGTTGGCTCGCAATTTCCTGATTGCTCAGCCCTTGCGCGATGAGCCGCAGCACTTCAAGCTCTCGTTGTGTGAGAGGCTGTTGCCCCTGCGCGGCAGGCTGGACCGGCAAGCTATGTGCAGATGGGACGTTCGCAGCGTGAAGGCTGGCAAGGACGGTATCACCCTCCTGAGTGCCCCTCGCGCCCTTCAGTTCCTTCAGCAGCGCCATCGCTCGCTCCGCTTCTCGTGCTGCTCCCAACAGGTCAAGGGCATCATACGCGCGCTGCGCTTGTGAAATAGCCGCTTCCATCCGAGCAAGAGCGCACAAGGAGCGAGCAAGTTCGAGTCGAGCAACAGCCGCCTCAAAGGGGATGCCGCTTTGTTCCCAGCAGTCAATGGCATCCTCAAAGCAGCTTTTGGCCGTCGCATAATCGCCTTTGAAGGCCACCAGCAATCCCTCCGCAAACCAGGCGGATGCCTGAAGCGAACCAGTTCCAACGGCGGCGGCGCAGGCTTGAAGTTCTTGCAGCGCCGCTGCAGCTTTCTCTGGCTCACCCACACCCAGATAGGCCCTCACAGCGACCTCCAGTCCAGGCGCGCGCCCCATGAGATGCTCTGGGGGCATCTTCCGCAGGTAGCGGTCTACAAAATCGACAGCAGCGACCCCATTCTCTTGATCCAACGCAAGCTCGGCCAGCCCCAAATGGGCACTCACCTGTTCAAGTAAGACAGCCGCCTCTTCGAGCCGCCCCTGGAGTCGCCACAATTCCCCCAGGTGGGCAATAGCACTTCCAGCGAGGGGTGGGCGCCGCTTCGCTAGTATATTCCGCGCCTCCAGAAGCTCTGCTTCTGCCTCTGCCCAGGCGCCACGCCGCGTCAGAACGTGGGCGTACTCAACGCGGCAGTACGCAAAGAGTCCACGATTCCCTGAGCGCTTGCAAAACTCCTGCACTCTTTCGCACCATTGCACCGCGCGAACATAGTCATGCACCTGCTGACAAGCCAGCATGAGATAACAGCACGCAAGTTCAATAGCACTACGATCTGTCATCTCGCCTGCCAAGGCCGCCACTGTCGATTCGTCGAGCCGACGCATCCCTTCGGCAACCTTGCCCGCGTACACCAGGGCAAGGCCCTCCAACGCCAGCCCAAGCATTTCCACGTCTATCGACCCGAGAGTGTGACCAAGCTCCGCCGCTTGTGCCCCCAGGACGCCCACGCGCACCAAATCGCGGCTCGTATTCAAGGTAAACTGCGCTTCACGGGCTAAAAGCCAGCCATACTCAGCGGTTGGAGACAGCCCTTCCAATAAGCGATGCGCGCGCTGAAGCCAGCCATTAGAAACGGCTGGCTCGCCACGAAAGGCCATATAATCCCAGACTAACCAGGTGGCTACACGCGCAGCAGCGACACGCTGTCCTTGCTGGCGATAGAGCCGGTAGGCGCGCTCACGGGCATCAAAGATGGTTGCAGCATCATCAAGCCACTCCCCCGCCAGGCCAAGCCCTTCTAACGCCTCTGGTGTTTCCTCTTGCTGAAGCGCTTTCTGAAAGCACGCAGAAGCCTGCTCCCAGGCTCCCCGGTCCAGTGCTTCCTGTCCGGCTTGGAGGAGGGCTGTCGATTGAAAAGGAATGTCCCCAGCCATACGTATGACCTCCTCCACGCGACCCATTGAGGGCCCTCATATCGTGAGAGAAAGAGCGTCGCTTTTTAGACGCTTGCTTAGCTCTTAGAGACCAGTATAAGCGATAGCAGCAGCAGCTTCAAGACAGCAGTAGTTGAGCCATCGGTTGTCCCAGGCTGAGAAGAGGTCAGCGTAAATTCACGCCGAGTGTGCGTTCCAACTGCTCAACGGTATAGGACCATTTGATGGGTTTCGCTCGCTGGTTGGAAGCGGCAATAAAGCTGAGTAAAGTCTCCTTCAGACGGGAGGTATCAGGAAAATGATTGGGCTGCAAGAGTTTGCGCTGCAACATACTCAACTAGATTTCCATCTGATCGAGCCAGGAGGCATTCGGCGGCAACCAGTACACCTCGAAGGTCACCCGCCAGTCCTCCGCTTGTGCGGTCGCAGCCAGCCACGCTTGCAACCGTTTGGGGGTGTGGGTGGTGCCATTGTCCAGAATCAACCGGATGGTCTGCACCTTCCGCTGGCGAGCGGCGGGCACTAGCACGTCCCGCACAAAGGCTTGAAAGTCGACAAAGCGCTTGTGCGCTGCACAGCGCCCATAGACCAGCCCATCAGCGACACTCAAGCCGACAAACAAGTGCAGCGCCCCTTGGCGCCTGTAGCGCGGCGATTGGCGCAGGGGTGCCCAGGGCTGGCTGGCTCCGGCGGGGCGTGAGCCGTCTGCGCTTGAATCGAGGTTTTCTCATCGGCAGCTAGTTTCTATGCTGGACTGCCGCTGGATGCTTTTATTCCCGGTATCATGGAATCTACTGCAACGAGCTTGGGCACTCTTTTCAAGATCCCGTTGGCGAAATCAGAAATGAGGTGAGACACTGGAGAGACCTACAAACGCCACCGAATTTGCCTCAGCAGAGCCAAGGAGCCCAGGATGTCTCTCAAACCTGAACCAATCCCACCCGTTCCTGAACCAACTG
>DATGID010000041.1:0-4086 GCA_035307385.1 Ktedonobacterales bacterium
AGTGCCCAGCCAGGAGCTGCGGTTTGGGTCAGCCGAGATCGAGGCGTTTGTGCAGGCGATGGCCCTTCCGCTCGGCTCCCAGGCGATCCGTCTGCTGGAAGAGCGCACCCAGGGCTGGATTGCTGGCATCCAATTGGTGACGCTGGCCCTGCGCGGGCAGGCCGATGCCGCGCTCCTGCTTCGGGCGACGGGGTGACCCCTACCAAATAACTCTTTCGAGGGAAGACATCCTGGCTGTTTTGCCGTAGACTCCTCAGCAGCAGGGGAAATAACAATATGTTATATCTATGGATATCACCTGCCAGAGAGGAGATACCCATTCCGACTTATGCCAGGATGGTGCAACACGTTTTGAAGGAGTGTAGAGAGAACCGATGAACGCGATTGAAACGACCCACTTGACCCGTACCTTTGGCAGCCTGGTAGCGGTGGATGACTTGACGCTTGCCATTCCAGAAGGAACCGTCTTTGGGTTCCTGGGACCCAATGGCGCGGGTAAAACAACCACCGTGCGCCTGCTCTCGGCCTTGATTGCCCCCACGCGTGGGAGCGCTGTGATAGCGGGCTATCGCCTGGGCGAGCACAACGACGCGATTCGGCAAGCTGTGGGCATCCTCACCGAGACGCCGGGCCTGTATGACCGCCTCAGCGCCTGGGACAACCTGCTGTTTTTTGCGGAGTTGTATGACCTTCCAGCCCAGCGCGCCTCCGCCCAGGTCGAACGTTATCTGCGTCTGCTCGACCTGTGGGACAGGCGCGACGACAAGGTGGGCGGCTTCTCGAAAGGCATGCGGCAGAAACTGGCGATTGCCCGCGCCTTGCTGCACGAACCCCAGGTGATCTTCCTCGATGAGCCAACCTCCGGCCTCGACCCGGAAGCCGCGCGGGTGGTGCTCGACTTCATCAAAGCGCTGCGGGCTGAGGGGCGCACCATCTTTCTCACCACGCATAATCTGCCCGAGGCCGATGAACTCTGCGATTCTATCGGGGTGTTTCGCTCGCGGCTCCTGCACCTGGGCACCCCAACGCAGTTACGCGCCGGCTTGTTTGGAACGGGCACCCAGGTGCGCGTCGTCGGGGACGCCACGCGCTGGCTCGAAACCGTCCGCGCTCTGCCCTTTGTCCAGGAGGCGACGGCTTCCGAGAGCATCCTCTCCGTCAGCCTCGCGCATCCTGATGACCAGAATCCTGACCTGGTGCGCTCGCTCGTGGAGGCAGGCGCAGCCATCCGCGCGGTGGAACCGACCTCCCATTCCCTCGAAGAGGTGTACCTGGAACTGGTGGAGCATAAGCCTGACGCTGCGGTTGTCCGCCACTAAGCAGAAAGAAAGGACAGAACCTCGTATGCGCAAAGTGTTTGTGATCCTGCGGAAAGAGTTCCGCGAAATCCTCCAGCAGCGGATTCTCCTGTACAGTATTCTTCTGCCGCCGCTGCTGTTTGCGGTGCTTCCCCTCATTTTCCTGGAACGCGGCGGCAATGGGTCAACGGTCAATGCGCTGCATCTGCCCTCCCTCCAGGGGTTGACCCTCCACGAGTACACGCAGGCCGTGTTCGGCACCGCCTTCTCGAACATCTATATGCTGCTGTCGATGATCGTGCCCAGCACGATTGCGGCCTACAGCATCATTGGCGAGAAGACCAGCCGCACGCTTGAACCGCTGTTGGCAGCGCCCGTGCGGCGGTGGCAACTGTTGGCGGGCAAAATGCTGGCCGCATTGCTCCCGGCGGTGCTGGTCACCTGGGGGAGTGGCGGCCTGTTCATTGCGGAACTGGCGATTGTGACTGATGCTCATGTCGTCTCCGATGTGGTCACCGGGGGCTGGCTCATCCTCTTTCTCGCTGGCACGCCGCTCTTAGGGCTGATTGCGGTGGCTGTCATGACGGCCATTTCCTCGCGGGTCACCGATACCCGCACGGCGCAGCAGCTCTCGATCTGGGCCGTGGTGCCCATCGCGGGGATCGTCCTGGGCGAACTCTCCGGCCAGTTTGAACTCACCGTGCTCGTGGCAGTCATTGCCTGCCTGCTTCTGATCCCGATCGCAATCCTGTTCACCTGGGGGGCGGCCCAACTGTTTCAACGCGAAACCATTCTCACCCGCTGGAAGTAGCAGCCTGTGGCTTGGCCGATGTGCCCCGGCTGTCCCTGAGATTGAGAAGGAGTTGGAGATGCTTATTCTGAAGCGACCCGGCACACGGGGAGGCTTTGTGGCCGCCCTGGCACTCATTGCCTTGCTCGCAGCGTGCGGCGGCGCGCCGTCAGTACAAGGTACCCCTACGCCGATGGTCTGCAACACACCGACCCCAACCGCTGCTGCGTTTGTGCCACCCGGCGCGCCCATGGAGGATAGCTGCTACGCGACGGAGTGGCCCGCCCCGAATGGGGACCTGTATAACACGCGGGTCGCGCACTCGACCATTGCTTCGACGAACGTGTCGAAGCTGGAAGTTGCTTGGACGCTCCCCCTGCAAGGCAAGGGTGCTGATGGTGCAGACGTCGCCAATCCGGTGCTTGCCAACGGCATCGCCTATCTTCAAGATGGGGCTTCCAATGTCATCGCGGTGCGGTACGCGACTGGCCGGGTCCTTTGGACACACGACTACAACTCTCCTGAGATTTCTGGGCCAAACGGCGTGACCATCGCCAATGGCAGAATCTACGGTGTCACCCCCACCGGGGTCTTCGCCCTGGATGCGCAAACAGGGCAGCAAGTGTGGTATGATGGGCAGCTCGCGGCAGGCAGGGTCAACTTCGACATCACCCCACAGGTAGCCAACGGCAAAGTCTTCGTCTCCTCGGCGGTCACCGTTGGCGGCGGCATCATCTATGCCCTCGACGCCAACACCGGCGCCACGCTCTGGAGCTTCCAGACGGTGATAGACAAGGTAGGCCAGCAGCTCAAGACGACCGCAGGGGGTGCCTGGGATGCCTTGCTCATCGGCCCGGATAACTCCGTCTACGCGGGCATCGGCAATCCGTATCTCTCGCTCCAGGAGGCGCAGGCGACCCCCAGTCGGGAATTGTACACGGATAGTATCGTCAAACTCAATCAAACGACGGGGAAGGTGGAGTGGTATTACCAGGCATTCCCTGACGATTTTCATGATTGGGACCTCCAGATTTCGCCCATCTATACCACCGTTGCCGGGCGCCCGGAGGTGCTTGCCGCTGGCAAAGGGGGGGTGGTGTTTGCCTTCTCCGCTGCGAGCGGCCAGTTACTGTGGAAGACCGCCGTCGGCATTCATAACGGACACGACAATGATGACCAGTCGGCCCTCGACGGCACGCTCCAATTACAGCCTCCCTACACGCTGGAACCAGGAGAAGTCGGTGGGGTAGA
The DNA here is from genome assembly GCA_035307385.1 of Ktedonobacterales bacterium. Lineage (GTDB taxonomy): Bacteria > Chloroflexota > Ktedonobacteria > Ktedonobacterales > DATBGS01 > DATBHW01. Next base: position 3,340 of record DATGID010000041.1, read on the forward strand.
GACAAACATGGCGGCTGCGGATGGTGTCGTGTATGTGCCAGTTGATGACCTGCCAGAAACGTTCGCAACTGCCACCGACCTTGTTGGCACGTCAAACTTCTTCCAGGGCAAAGGCGAGATGGTTGCCATCGACCTCGCCACAGGGAAGCCACTGTGGGCCACCCCACTGCCACAATTGCCGTTGGGAGGGGCGACGGTCTCCAATGACCTTGTGTTCACGACCACCTTTACCGGCGAACTCATCGCGCTCTCGCGCCAGGATGGGTCGGTCGTCTGGACGACGCAGCTTCCAGCCGGCTCGAATGCGACGCTGGCTATCGTTGGGAATATGGTGCTCGCCGGGGCAGGCATCCCACTGACGGCGACGCAGCACCCGGCGATGGTCGCCTATCGGCCTGGCGCGTAGGGGCGCATCGCCCCTACGTCGTCCCGGTCGGGACCATCGCCCGGCGCGAAGCATACCGTTGATCGAAGCCTGCCCCTGGCAGAAGGAGGGAAAGGGTGGCCTCCTTTTCCTGAGCGTCGTGGGCCTGCGCACCGTGCTAGAGTCTGTTATGAACTTCAGAGACAATGAACGACCAGATGGATGAACCGATGCAGCAGCAAGATAGCAAAGGCCAGGAAGTGCAGCCCAGCCAGCGTTTGCGGCAAGCGTTCATAGTCGCGTGCCAAGCGTCGAAAGCGAGCGGTCCAAGCGAAACTGCGCTCGACGACCCACCGACGTGGCAGGAGGACAAAGCCGCGCTT
>DATGID010000042.1:0-15509 GCA_035307385.1 Ktedonobacterales bacterium
TCGTAGCGCCGCCTTCCAGGCGGCCCAACGGTGGCCCATCGAGACGGCAGGCAAGGAGGAGCAGCGTTCGCGCAAGCGCAGCGCTTGGCCGCCTGGAAGGCGGCGCTACCAATCTCCTCCCTGCACCCGTCCCCCTGACCCTTGATGGGCCTGACCTCACAATTCGGGATGACTCATGTTATCTTACAACCTAGTGCGGCATCGACACGCCAAGCTGCGCCAGAATGCCCATCAGGCCGCCATTGGGCGCTGGCTCCGCCAGATATTTGCTAGCTTTGTCGCCCGCGAAGGTAAAGACCGACGTTTCCTCGGGCAGAACAAACGACTTGCCGGTCGCCGGAATGGGCGGCATGCCCGGAATGTTCAAGGTGCCCTTATGTGTGCCGGTAATCTTGTGCTTGATCGTCGCGGTGTTGCCGCTTTCCGAAGCGCTCGTCTCGTTGAACTTGAAATCGGGGAAGGCGGTATGGATCGACTCGATGAAGCCCAGGAACTCCTGCTTGCCCAGCGCCTGCGGGGTCACGCCCAGGAACTGGAAATCATCCGCCGCCAGAGTATTCAGCGTGGCAAGATCGCCCGTCTCGGATGCGTGTAACGCCTTGCGCGCCAGATCGAGATTACTCATGAGTTTGCTTTCCTTTCTGTCAATCAAAAAAGCCTGTACGGCCACTAGCCCATGGTTGGGACGACGCCAAGCTGCTGCAACATACCCAGGAAATCGGTTTCCGCCCACTCTTCCACAAACTTGCCATCAGCCACGCGGCTTACCGTAATCTGCGAAACGCTGATCGCCTTGCCGCTGGCGGGAATGCCAAACAGTTCGCCCTGGTGCGTCCCCTGATAGGAACGGCGCTGCACAACTTTTTCGCCCTCAGCAATCACATCCTCCACCGTCATGCGCAGGTCCGGGAAGGCGCTGCGCATGGCATGCAAGATCGCCTTTAGCCCTTCGCGGTCAGGCGAAAAGCCGGTGGGCGGCTTGTGCAGCACATAGTTGGGGGCCATATGCTCGTCAATCAAGTTGGCATTGCCCGTGCGCCAGATTTCTTCGGTCGTGCTGCGAACAAACGTCTTGGTATCTTCCATCATCTTCTCCTTTCTGCGCCCTCTTGTGAGAGCGCCATGCTCATTCGACCAGGAGCAGCGAGGCCGGGCGCAGCCTCAGCCTTGCTGCTGTGAATAAGTATGCAGGAGAAATCCTGTTTTACGAATAGCATCCACTTATCATCTTCTAGGCAAATTGATAGTTTCCGAAAAATGAATGTTGTGGTAGTATCTGCGGGTGATCCGACAGGCGCCAGGAAATGTATAGTAGTAGGGTGACAGGTGAGGCAGGCAGCCATGAAGAAAGCAAAACAAGCGGTTCCCAACCAGCTCCTCAAAGAAGCCCGCGAACTGCGCGGCTGGTCGCAGAAGTACGTCGCCGAACAACTCGGCGCGGACCATTACTATCTCAGCCGGTGGGAGCGCGGCACCGCCTCGCCCAGCCCCTACTATCGCAGCAAACTTTGCGCGCTGTTTGGGGTGGACGCCAGAGCGCTGGGGCTGGTCGCTGATGCCCCCGGCAAGCCCGAAGACACCCCCGCCGCGCCCACATCCGCCGAAGTTGCGCCTGCCTCAGCCGCGCTGCACGACCCGACCATTCCGCCGCCGCTGGGGCCAGCCGAAGACCTGATTGGCCGCGATCAGTTATTGCCGCAATTACGCGCCTATCTCTGCGCAGACACCACCCCTGGCCTCATCGCGCTCTATGGCCTGCCGGGCGTGGGCAAAACGACGCTGGCCGTTGCCCTGGCGCACGATCACGCCATTCAGGACCACTTTTCCGATGGCATTCTGTGGGCGGGGCTGGGTCCGCACCCCGACACCCTTGCCCTGCTGAACCGTTGGGGCACGCTGCTGGGCGTTGCGGAAAGCGAGAGCCAGAAGCTGCGCACCGCCGAGGCGTGGATACGCCGCATTCGCGCCGCCATCGGCTCGCGCCAGATGTTGCTGATGATCGACGACGCCTACAAGGTCGAACAGGCGCTGGCCTTCAAGGTGGGCGGCCCGCGCTGCGCGTATGTGGTCACGACGCGCTTTCCCAGCCTGGCAATCCAGCTTGCCGGAAACGGCGCGACACAGGTCAAGGAACTGAACGAGCATGAAAGCGTGCGGTTGCTCGCCAGGCTGGCCCCGCAGGTCGTTACCGACGAACCCAAGACCGCCCAGAGCCTGGCGCAGTCCGTGGGCGGCTTGCCGCTGGCCCTGACGCTGATGGGCAACTATCTGCGTCTGCAAGCGCACAGCGGCCAGCCGCGCCGCCTGCGCGCCGCCATCGAACGGCTGCGCAGCGGCGAAGAACGCCTGCGCCTGACCGGCCCACAAGCCCTGCTGGAGCGCTCGCCCGGCCTGCCGGAAGGCTTGCTGATCTCGCTGGAAGCCGTGATCGACGTAAGCGAGCAGCAGCTACCGGCGCGTGCACGCGCCGCGCTGCGCGCCCTGTCGATCTTTCCGGCCAAGCCCAACAGCTTTTCCGAAGAGGCCGCGCTGGCCGTCTGCCAATCGCCCGCCGAAACGCTCGACATCCTCAGCGACACCGGCCTGCTGGAAAGCCAGGGGCCAGGCCGCTATACCCTCCACCAGACCATTGCCGACTTTGCCAAAGCGCACCTGAGCGATCCACTCGTTCCTGGCCGCCTGGCTACCTATTTCGCCGCCTTCGCGGAGGAGCGCGAGAACGACTTTGACGCGCTCAACCAGGAACTCAATAATATCTTCGCCGCGCTGGATGGCGCCACCACGTCCGGCCAGCGCGAAAGTTTTGTGCGCTGCGTCAACGCCTGCTTCCATTTCTTCTTCACCCGGGGCCTGTATGCCCAGGAAGCGGGGCGCTATATCGAGCAAGCCATCGAAACCGCGCGGCAGTTGAACGATGACCGGCAGCTTTCCATCGCCTTGCTGCATCACGGGCAGTCTACCTTCAAGCAGGGCAAATACGCGCTGGCACAGCAGACGCTCGATGAGGCGCACGAGCGCGCCAGCCGCGTTGGTGACTCCTGGCTGCTCGGCGAAATCTTGCTGATGCTGGGCAACCTGGCGCGCTTCCGCGTCTCCAGCGAGGCGGCAGAGCAGTTCTTTCAGCAAAGCCTGGACCTGGCCCGCCAGATCAACGACCCCAAACTGATGAGCAACGCGCTCTCCAATCTGGGCAGCGTCGCCAGCGACCGGGGCCGCTATGACGAGGCCATCGGCTATCAAGAGCAGGCGCTGGCCCTTTCGCGCAGCATCGATGACCGCCAGGCCATGACCAAGCTCAACGCCAACCTCAGTTCCATCGCCTACCTGCGCGGCGATCTCGCGAGCGGCGAAGCCTACGGCCAGGAAGCGCTGGCGGTGGCCCGCGACATCGGCTTCCTCGATTCCATCAGCGCCGTCCTCACCAACATGGGCAGCGCGGCAGTGGACCAGCAAGACTACACGAAAGCCGAAAGTTATCTCACCGAAGCGCTGGACGCGGCCCGCCAGATCGACGACCTCAAACTGATGAGCGTCAACCTCGGCAACCTGGGCACGCTGGCCTTCCGCCAGAAGCGCTATGAACAAGCGACACACCATATAAAGGAGGCGCTTCAAATCGCCCGCCAGGTGGGCGATATCTGGCTGCTGGGCGCGGTGCTCGTCGAATGGGGCGAACTGGCCCTGGAAGAACACCGCCTCGATGATGCCGCCGCTGCCTTCGATGAAGCGCTCGGCATCGCCGCCAAAGGCAGCCAGGAAATGGTCGCCCTGGCACGCTATGGCCTGGCGCGCGTGGCCGCCGAACGCGGCGACACCACCACCGCGCGGGAGCAAGGCAAAGCCAGCCTTGACCTCTTCGAGTCGATGGGCAACCGCCAGACCGAAGAGGTCAAGTCCTGGCTTCAGACCATCTCCAGCGAAGGAGGCTGATTGCCTGCTGCCCTCCACAGGTCTTCGAAGATGACCACGCCACCCGCCTTTTCCACCACCGTTCTCAGCGGCCACAACGAGAGCGGAAGGCTCTCGGCGTTCACATCAATTTTCACCTGGTCGTCAACCACCGCGCCGCTCCACCACGTCCACGCTCGGTCATGCAGATCATCGAGCCACTGCTCCCACTCGAACGCTGGCTCCCCCAGCCACGCGGAGCGCAGCCAGACCGGGCATGCCTCCAACGCTGCCTGTGACTCAGGCCAGTCGCCCAGTTCCTCATCGCACCAGCGCCCCCAGGTCGCCACCACTGACCAGACCTGGCGAATGCGCTCCAGCAGTTCGGTACAGGATATGGCTGTCGGAACCGCGAGCAAGGTCATCCCAAAGTCCGGTGGTGGCTCATTGGGCCGCTCCCGCTGCACATACTCTCTTTCCTCGCGGTATCCGTAGCTCATCCAGCATCCCCTTGCAAGCGCGGCAGGGCCGCCGCAGCGGCGCGGCGCACATTACCATGCGCGTCCTTCAGGCACGTCGTCACCGGCTCGGTGGCCCGCGCATCGCCCAGCTTGCCCAGCGCCTCAAGCGCTTTGGCGCGCACCCACCAGTCGCTATCCTTCAGACAGCCAATCAGCGGCTCGACGGCGCGCTTATCCCCAATGTCGCCCAGCGCCTCGGCGGCAGTGCCGCGCAGCCCAAAATGATAGCTTGTCAGCAGCGCGAGCAGCGGCTCAACCGCTCGCGCATCGCCCAGCTTGCCCAGCGCCCCGGCAGCTTCGAACGAAATCATATCATCGTCATAGCGCAGGTATGCGATCAACGGCTCAACCGCCCGCGCATCGCCCACGTCTCCCAATTCATGGGCCGCCGCGTGACGCACCCCTCCATCGGCATTCTGAAGAAAAGCCAGCAAACGCTCGATCATCTGTGGTTCGCCCAGCCGCGTCAGCGCCCCCGCCACCGCTACACGCACCGTCTTATCCTCGTCCTGAAGGGCAGCCCGCAAAGGCGCAAGCGCCTGCTGATCGCCCAGCTTGCCCAGGGCACGCGCCGCCCCAACGCGCACATGAACCATCTCGTCACGCAGGGCAACAACCAGCAGCGGCACGACCCGCGCGCCGCCAAGCTGCCCCAGCAAATCGATGCTATAATAGCGCACCATCCAGTCGTGATCGCTCAGGCGACCAATCAGCGGCTCAACCGCTCGCGCATCTCGCAGCATCCCCAGCGTCTGGGCCGCCAACTGGCGCACGCTGCTCTGCGGGTCGCCCAGCAGCGCAATCAGCGGCTCAATCACCTGTGGGTCGCCAAGCTGCCCCAGCGCCAGCGCCGCCGCGTCACGAACCTTCTGCTGCTCATCGTGCAGCCGCGCCAGCAGCGGTTCGGCGGCGCGCTCATCGCCCAGTTCCCCCAGCGAAAGCGCCGCCGCTGCGCGCGCCAATCCATCGGCATCCTGGCGGAGCATCTGCATCAGCGGCTCAACCGCCTGGCTATCGCCCAGGCTGCCCAGCAGCTTTGCCGCCGCCCGCCGTTTGGCAGCCTCCGGCGACTGCAAGCGCTCGATGGCACGTTCCAACGCGCTCCTGGGCATTGGCTTCTCCTGCCTACCAAAAGTCCTGCTTGCTGCGAACGGACGCGCCAGCTATTGACTTTTAGCCGCTGGCACGCTATACTTGCACCATCACCCTTCGATTGGAGTAGCTCAACCACCTAAGAATCGTACAAACCATGTGTATGTCTGGCGCGAGAGGTGAGTAACACACCAGGCGCGCCACTGACCCCACACCAGGCACAACCAGGTCTGAGGCTAGGGCCATTGTACCATCGAGACCCTTTCGGCCACAGCAGCAAACCTGTATGCCTTCCACAGCCTGGTTTGCCGGTGTGGCCGGTCTATTTCCTGGGAGCACAACTCCCTGAAAGGCAAGGTCTCTGATGGCCGCATCCCTCCGCTTCGATCCCTGGTCCCCGCCGCGTCTCTTTCCCGTCCACCGCTGGCAGCGCCAGCGCTTCGCCTTCCGTGGCTCCGTGCCGCCCTCCACGCCGCGCCCGCAGCCGCTCGATGCCGAGCAGCGCCGCGAGGTCGAACTGCTCTTGCTCGTCTCGCTGCTGCCACGCGCATTGCAAGCCTCCTTCTTCTCGACCCTGCGCTGGGAGGCCAAGCGCCGCGCTCCCTGGGGCCAGGACCGCTGCAAGACTGGTTCGCCGCTGCTGGCCCAGCGCCGTTTTCCCACACCCACGCTCCTCGGCAGCGGCGCGAACTGGCTGCGCGCCATGCTCGTTTCCGAATGCGAGATCGGCTTAACGACCATCCAGACGCCGCTGGCCTGGCTGAGTCGCCCGGCGCGCAATCACGCGCTGGCCTTGCGCGCCGCCCGGCTGGGGCAGCTTGCCGAGGCATTGGGCCGCTGCCCGAAAGCCGAGCCGCTGCCCCAGGAGGCCGAGCGTGCCCTGGCCGCCCTGCGCCGCTGAAGAAGCTTCATCCTGGCATATTCGCGCTGGTGTCAGATGGCGTGTCGTGCGTGTGCATCGTCCCAAACGGGCTGGGGGCAAACAGCCCGCCCAGAAAGCCCGACGCCGCCGTAAACAGAATCAACAACACCTGTGGGCTTTGCGCGTTGGGAAAGACGAAGAGAAAGACGCACTCCACTGCCACCGACACCAGCAAAACCAGCGCAAAGACGCAGACCACGATCAGCCAGAGGGCATCCCTCACGCTGAGCGAGGGCAGAAACGCCCAGCCATCGCCACCTGACGGCTGGGCGCTGGTCGCCGGGTCGGCCTGGCTGGCAACAGGGATTGGATTACTCATTGTTCGCTCCTTCTTGTTCAGCTTAACGCAGCCGCCGCAGCAGCACGCGCTGATGTGTCCCGCCGGGCAGCATCCCGGCAGGCAAGATGTCGATGATTTCATACTTGGGCGCGGCAGCCACCGCGCCGCTCGTCGCCGTCGGCGTATCGGCGACAAAGATCACTCCGGCCAGGCTCAGCGCCGTGGGGGCCAGCATCAGCGTATCAGCCACGCGCTTTGGTGGCTGGCCGGTGGCGTCGGCCACCGTGGGGTCTGGACCGGCCATTGGCCGGAAGATCACCGCAACCGCGCTGTAGCTCTGCGTGCCGCCCGACTCCGTGACCAGCGTCACCGTCTTTTGCCGCCCGGCCCACGTCTTCGGGACGACGCTGGCAATATGCGTGGCCTTGCGACTATCCAAAGGCATAGTACTGTCCTCTCTTTCTCACCTGGTTCTCCTATTTTTGTGCTATACTTAGTGTAGTAAGTACAGGAACCGTTTCCCCGAAAGGAGAGCATCTTATGGCATCCTTCAACTCCCACGACGCCAGCCTTCGCCATCTGCTGATGGGCGCGCTGCAACGTCTGCGCGAGATGCTCTGGCCTCATCCCGAACAACCCGCCCCGGCCTGGGCCTACGCGCCCGCGCCCAACAAGCGCAAGCGCGCGCTGCCTCGCCCAGCCACCGGCCCCCTGGCTCAGCCGGAATGGAGGCCCATGTGGCCGGGCAATCGGCCCCGCCAACAGCCTTCCACGCCCGACGACGCCAGCGACGCCTGAGCGTACCCAATACAAATGAGCTTACCCGGAGGAACGGCGGCATGGCGCTCCATTTCACGGTCCTGGGCGACCCTGGGCGCGATAACGCCGTTTTTGTGCGCGTCGACAGCGGCCAACGGGTAGACCGCCTGTTGTTCGACTGCGGCGAAGGCTGCCTGGCCTCGCTCTCCGTTGCCGAAGTGCAGGCCATCGATCACGTCTTCTTCTCCCATTTGCACATGGACCACGTCAGCGGCTTCGACTCGCTCTTTCGCGTCACCTATGACCGCACCGCCAGGCCGAATCACATCTGGGGACCGCCGGGCACGCGCCAGATCATCCAGCACCGCTTTCAGGGTTTCCTCTGGAACCTGCATCACGATGCCGCCAGTTTCTGGGATGTCCACGACATCTACCCCGCTCATGTCGAGGCGTCGCGCTATTACGCCAACCAGGCTTTTGCCGAAGCGCACCTCTTGCGCGCGCAGCCCCGACGAAGCGCCATCATCATCGACACCCCCGAATACAGCGTGCAGGCGTTTCAGATGGAGCACCTGGCCCCTTCGATGGCCTATCTCGTGCGCGAAAAGCCGCGCCTCAACATCGACACGTCAAAGCTGGCAGGGCTTGGCCTGCGCCCTGGTGGCTGGCTCCAGGCTCTCAAAACGCCGCAGCCAGGCGAAGCGCCCACCATCGAGATCGAAGGCAAAGCCTATCCACTGGCCGACTTGCGCGCCGACCTGCTGACCGAAACGCCGGGCCAATCGCTGGCCTATCTCACCGATTTCATCATGAACGAGCAGGCCCAGGAACGCTTGAGCAGCGCTTTGCAGGGCTGCGCGACCATCATCTGCGAAAGCCAATATCGCCAGGCGGATAGCGACCTGGCTGCGCGCAACTATCACATGACCGCCGCGCAGGTGGCCGAAATGGCCCGCCGCGCCAACGCCCAGCGGCTCATCCTCTTTCATCTTTCCGACCGCTATACGAAAGCCGAATGGGGCGACCTCTTAGCAGAAGCGCGAGCCATCTTCCCCAATACCGCCTTCCCTGATGGCTGGCTCAGGTGAGATGCCGCCTGGCCGTGCGGAGCCATCAGCGGAAGCATCAGCATAAGCGAGAAGCGCTAGGGCTGCTGAAACGCGGCGCGATACTGCTCGATGCGCCGGACATAGGCGGCAAGCTCCTGCTGCGAAACAGGCGGAGGTGCCACCGCTTTGCCCTGCACGCCAGCGCTGCGCCGCGCGCCCTTGCGAGCATGCCGCTTTGCAGGAGGGGGCGCGGCTCTTCTATCCGGCTTCGTCGCTAGATACGCCTGGGCAATCTGCCCTACCTGCTCTTCGTGCCTGGCGTCCACAAAGACCGAGCGCAGCAGCCGGAAATAGTCTTCCAGCCCGGCCAGCCAGCTTGGATACGCGACATAGCCACTGCCAGTGGCGGCACCATAGCGCGGCGGAAAGATGGGCCGCGCCTCCTCGCCCGCCGCAGGCACGGCCAGGTGTGCCAGCGCCACGCGCAGCAGCGCCGCGTTGCGATTGACCTGCGCCAGCGGCAGGCAGCCAAGCTGGCTTTCCACCATCCACTGCGCCAGCGCGAACGCCGCGTCGATGCGATAGGCAATCGCCAGATCATAGATTTCTTCGGCCAGCGGCGCGAGCGGGCTGCTTTGCCGCTCCAGCAGCCGCGCAATCGTCACCGGGCGCACTGTGGTTGGCTCGGTAATATTCAGCATACACATCCCTCTTTCAAGGTAGAGAGTAAAGCAAGAGGCGCACACCTGACACAAGATGTCCAGAATCAGCGGCTATGCTTGACAGGAACGCACACCAGGCCATACGCTTCATCAGAAAGGAGACCAATTTCGATGGACACGCCCGCCGCTCGCAGCAGCGAGCCAACATCCAGCCGCCCGCGCATGTTTGGCGGCCATCCCGAAGCCGCGCCGCTCGCCTGGAAATGGGCAGAGGCGCAGCTTCTCGCCGCCCGTAACTATTGGATTGCCACCACGCGCCCCAACGGCCAGCCCCACAGCCGCCCGGTCTGGGGCATCTGGCTCAGTGGCGTGCTCTACTTCAGCACCGGCTCGCTGGCCGTCAAAAACATGACACAGAATCCGGCCACCACCGTGCATCTGGAAAGCGGGGCCAGAGTCGTGATTTTGGAAGGCGTCACCGAAGAGATCAACGACCCCGCGCTGGTGGCGCAGGTGGCAACGATCTATGAAGCGAAATACCACTGGAAGCTGGAACCCGGCGACCTACCTTATGCATTTCGGCCCCAGGTCGGCTTCGGCTGGGTCTCCGATGATGACGGGCTGGACGGCGGCTCGCTGTTTCGTGGCACAGCCACGCGCTGGACGTTCCCATGACCATCTTCATCCTCACGGGAGAGCAGCATCATGCAGGATAGTTCCACGCGGCGCACCATCTTATTGACCGGCGCGGCTGGCGGCATCGGCTCGGCCTTCTTTCGCCACGCCGCCGAACGCTACTCGTTTCGGCTGGCTGATCGCGTAACAAGCGCCCTCAGCGAAGCCGCCAGCCAGGGCCACGAGCTATACACCCTGGATATTGCCGATCTGGAGATGTGCCAGCAGGCGTGCCAGGGCATCGATACAGTGATGCATCTGGCCGCAGACGCCAACCCCAACGCCGATTTTTATGGCTCGCTCCTCCACAACAACATCCAGGGCATCTACAACATCTTCCGGGCGGCCAAAGATCAGGGCTGCCGCCGCGTCGTGTTCGCCAGCAGTGCCCAGGTGGTCCTCGGCTATCCGCGTGATGTCCAGGCGCACCCCGAATCTCCTGTGCGGCCCATGAACATGTACGGCGTCAGCAAATGCTTTGGCGAAGCCGTGGCCGCCTATTTTGCCTTCGCCGAGGGGCTTTCAAGCATTGCCGTTCGCATCGGAGCCTACGACGTGAGCGAGCCTCGCACCAACTGGCTCCGCCAGCACCCCAGCATCGACAATCTGAGCGCCTACGTCAGCGAGCGCGACCTGAACCAACTGCTGGTGCGCTGCATCGAAACGCCAGATATCCCGTTCGCCATCGTACATGGCATCTCCGACAATCGCTTCAAGCGACTGGACCTCACCTCGACGCGCGACCTGCTGGGCTACGCGCCCCAGGATGACGCCTTCGATCTCTTTCGCGCCAACCTGGACCAATGGCTACAAGATTAAAGAACTATCGCCCGATCAGAGCCGCTGCCAGCGCGCCGGAACATCACCCCACTGCACAACAGCAGCGTCGGCAAAATCGCGCCGCAGCTTCACCTCTTCCAGCATCGCCAGAAAGCGGCCCAGCATATCCACGCCCGCCTGTCGCCAGTTTTTGGGAATCATCGAATCGTCCAGGCGATCATGTATCTCGCCATCCTGAAACTGAAAGTTATCGTTCGTCGGCACCTGATACGCCAGCAGCGCGTAGGCGCAGCCGCCCAGCACAATCACATCGCGGTGGATTTCAGGGATGGTGCTGCCGTTGCCGTCAAGCTGATGCTTCGTCCCGAACGAGACGCGCAGCACCAGGCTGTTATCTACCGGCAGTTCGGCATCGGTCAGCTTCAGCGTAAACGTCCCCAGGGCGGTGTGTTCGGTAAACGCCCGCGCAATCGGCGGATAGACCAGCAGCCCAGCCGTGTTGACCGTCGGCGCAGCCGCGCCCAGCGCGCCATCGCCCGCGCTGTCGTGATAGCTGGTCGTCATGTTATCGGCCAGCGTTGCCAACAGCAGCAGCGCGCTCCCGCCCGCGTTCGTGCGATACAGATTTCGCGCCAGCACCGTCACGCTGGGGCTGGGCACTGGGGCTGGTCCGAGCGGAATGCTCGTCAGATTCACCTGCTGGTTGCCGCTCGTCGTCGTCACGCCTGCCAGCGGGCCAGGCGTTGTTTCGCCGCTGGCCGTCACAAAGGTCACCGCGTATTGATACGCGCCCACGCCCAGCCCGGCCCCCGCGCCCACCGCCAGCGCCGGAGCGCTCCCCGGCGCAGCCAGCGCCGAGCCAGGGGCCAGCAGCGGATATTCCACGCGCTCCACCCACCACGCGCCGCTTGCCGGACTCATCTCCGATGGAAAGGGATAGGTGCGCTGGCCGGGCACGCTTGCCATATCCACCTGCACAATATTGGGCGAATACGCGCTGTAGCGGTCCACCGCCTTATCCAACGCGCGGTCAATATCGCTGGTTTGCCAGCGTTGATTCGCCCCGGCAGGGTCAAAGAGGTCCTGCCGCACCGCGTTTTCCAAATCGGTCAGATTCATATTGCCCTCCTCATCGTCCTCCTAGTATTCAACGCTGGCCTGAACAAAGCCGTTGATCGTGTTGATGGCAAACGCCTGCTCAGCGCCAACGGTGAAGGTGTGGCTGCCCGAAGCGACCCCGAGCAACCGCTCTCTGACGTGCAGCACATACTGATCCGATGCTGAGCTTGGAAACTTCAACATCAGGTTATCAAGTTCCGAAATGGCTGTTCCATCCTTTTTGACGTGAAACTTCAGCCCGTTGGTCCCGCTGCTGTTCACGGTTGCCAGCACGCTCAGCCAGATGTCCGAAGTTGCTGCAAGTGTTACACTCACAGAGGCAATAGTGTGCAGCGCGCTGTCGGTGATCGTAAATGTGCCAGCGTTCTGGACGACGGTGCTGCCTCCACCGCCGCTGGCGTCGATGATGATCTGCTGGCCGCTTTCGCTGATGCTGACCCTGCCGGATGTGCCGGGAACCAACTGCACCGCGCCGACGAGCGCCGCGCCGCCCACGCCACCGGAGAGCGAAGTCACGGGCAGCACGGGCGCTGCCGACGGCACGCTGTAGACGGCAATGACCACCGCGTCGGCGGGGTTCAGTTCATTGAAGAACAGGATGGCGCACTCGTCGCCCACAGCAATCTCTGCCGCCAGCAGGTGCTTCGCCACCTGCACGCCGGTCAGGTAATTGCCCTGGCTGGGCAACACTTGCACCGTCGCCGTCCAATTGGTCTGATTAAAGGCTTGAATAATGCCACGTTTTATCACTGTCGACTCCATAGGGCCATGCTCTCCCATCTATGAACGGTGGGCTAACTGAAGGAGCGAGGGCTGCCATGCAAGAGCCACCTGATCCCCCCGCGCTGCCCGCCCGACGCGTGCTGCGCCGCTTCGTCAGCACGCTCATCGTCGGGCTGGTGCTCTGCACCTGTGTCGCGCTGGCGCTCATCCCCATTTTCGCCATCAGATCACCCCACCAGACGCAAACCGACCACGCCTTTCAAGTGCTCTTTGCGGCGCTGTTCACCTTGATGGGGCTGCTGCTGACACTGACCGAGCGCCAGCTTCGTCGGCGAGACCGCGCCCGCGCGCCGGTTTCCTTCCCCCATCTCCTCTTCACCACCACCTTTGGCCTCACCTTCTGGGCGGGTCTGGCGCTCTTTGGCATCGCGCTGGCGCAGTTGGAAGCGCCCGCCGCTGCTGGCCCGCTCACCATCGCCTTCTGGGCCGTAGCTGGCTGCTGGCTGCTTGCCGAAATCGTGCTCAACGCGCGCTATCTGCTGCGCCCGCGCCGCGTGCGCGCGCCGGGACGCCGGGCAGATAACTAGCAGCAACCTTCTGCCCCCAGCCTCGTACTATAGAGTGGAAGAGATGCTTGACCCTGTTCGGCCTCTTGCGCCTCTGGCTGCTCTGTCCTATACTTGAGTTGTTATGAGCAAAGTTTCTGCGAACGATCAGCGTTAAAAGGTTATCAAAATATGGATACACTTCCCTCTGTGCGGCGGCTTCCCTGGCCGCCCGGCACCTTTCTGCTGACGCTGGCGGCGATGATCGCCGTAATCGTGATCGCCACCGACACCTTGCACACCTGGCTGGCCGTAGGCGGCATCATCGCGCTTGGCCTGTTAGGAGGGCTGTTCGTCTATAGGAACAGCCTGGAGCGCGCCCGCCGCGTCGGCAAGCCGAGCAAGCCGCCGCGCTACGCGCCGCTCGCCAATCCCTACGACCCCACCGATTATCTGCCCGCCGTGCCAGGGAAGACCTTGCCCACGCGCTGGCCGCGCCTGCGCTCCTTTGCGCGCGCCGCCCCATTCCTGGGCGTTGGCCTGGCCTTCTGCTTCCACTACAAGATCGCCTCGGACCTGCTTTCTGCCCGGCCCGCTTCCGACCTCTTCTCGGTTATTTCCGTCACCGCGCTGGCGCTTGGCTTTGCCATCGGGCTGGCGGCGCGGCCCTTCGCGCTGCGTCCATCGCGCCCCGGCTGGATGGCCTGGGGCGCGCTCGCCATCGTCATCACCGAATGGCTCACCCTCTTCATGCTCTTTACGGCCACCTTCGATGGCACCTATCGCTCGGCCATCGCGCCTGCCGTCGTCGCGCTGGGCGCGGTCGTCCCGTTGACCTCCATCGCCCGCGAACTGATGGAACGCCGCTATTCCGCGCAGCTTGCAGGCATGACCATCTCTGGCCCATCGGCCAGACCCAGCCGGTTCCGCGCCCTCTGGCGCAGCGGCGGCGCGCGCTTCGCCATCGGCGCGCTGGGGCTGGTGGTCCTGGCTACCTATATCCTGCTGAGCGCGCCCAGCCTCAACGGCCCTTCGCTGGTGGTGCGCGTCTGGCCGATTATCCTCGCCGTTGCCTGCATCCTCATCCCACGCGGCAAAGCCGACGAGGCAAGCTCAACCCTGGCCTGAGGGCAGGCCATCACATATATCTGGAGAGAACATATGCGGCGGGCAGGTATCGCGCTCTATGTGCATCTGGTGTGGGCCACCTGGGACCGCCTGCCCTTGCTGCAAGGAGATGTCGAGCGCCAGGTCTACCGCGCCATTGGCGCAAAGTGCCATCCCTTGATGTTGAAGTGATCGCGCTGGGTGGGATAGCAGACCATGTGCACCTGCTGGTAAGCATGCCAGCAACGTTGAACATTGCTGATCTCGTCAAGCATATCAAGGGCGCGTCATCGCATCTCCTCGCCAGCCAGCAAAGAGCGCAAAAAGACGGTTTCTTCAAATGGCAGGGCGCTTATGGGGCCTGCACGGTCAGCCCCAGCGCTTTGAGCAAAGTCGCCCACTACATCACCCACCAGCGCGCTCACCACGCCGCCAGGTCCCTGCTTGCTGAGCTAGAACCGCTGCCAAGACTTCAGAACCAATCCGACGATTGAACCATTCCAGCCCCATAGGCAAAAGGCAGAGTTGGCACACCCGGAACAGGACGCCCCCAGCCTGGCAGGTAGGAGGCATGGTTGGCACACCCGGAACAGGACGCCCCGCACCCCGCAGGCGGTTAAAACCCTCGTTAGCTGCCGAGGGCACAGCAAGTCCCTCTTCAGGGACTCCCCTCCCGCGTGGGCGAAACGTTGCAATAAGGGGCAACCGGTGGCATACCAGGGTTGGGGGAACCCGCGCAGGCGGGTTTGGCCGTGCCCTCGGCAGCTAACGAGGGTGGCCGCAGGCCCCCAGGCGCGGCTGTGCCCTCGGCAGCTAACGAGGGTTTTAACCGCCTGCGGGGAAGGGTTGGGCGTACCAGTTCCGCCTACCATATTGTTTCCCTCGCCTGCGGGCTGGTTGGGGGCGTCCTGCTGCGCCTGCGCTACCCTTGCCCTCCGCCTGCGGGCTGGTTGGGGGCGTCCTGCTGCGTCTGTCGAGACGCCTCTCCTCACCTGCCACGCTGAGCCGTATTTGTTCCGCATGCCTCACCCTCACGCCATCTTTCCTACACCGCTTGACAGGGACAAGCCAGCCTGCTATACTTGCTGTACTCGACACACACTTGGGTGTGCCGAGGTGTGCTGGAACGGCATGGCGCGGCGGTGTTACTCGCACCGCCGCGCCATTCCCCCCAGACCTGGGGTTACCAGGAATGGGGCTGGGGCATTCTATCACTGGAAACTCTGTCTAGTTGGTAATTGCTCTGCGGCCCCTTCCTGGTCAGACTGGGATGCCACCTGTCGGCTCGGCAGCGACGAGAACCGGCTGTTCTCGTCGCTGCTCCGGCGGGCTTTGTCCTGGCTGTCGCCCAGGCAGGGGCCGTTTCGGCATCTGGAATCCGCTTCAG
>DATGID010000043.1:0-66871 GCA_035307385.1 Ktedonobacterales bacterium
AGTGCCCAGCCAGGAGCTGCGGTTTGGGTCAGCCGAGATCGAGGCGTTTGTGCAGGCGATGGCCCTTCCGCTCGGCTCCCAGGCGATCCGTCTGCTGGAAGAGCGCACCCAGGGCTGGATTGCTGGCATCCAATTGGTGACACTGGCTCTGCGCGGGCAGACCGATGCCGCGCTCCTGCTTCGGACGACGGGGGTGACCCATCGCTTTCTCCTGGACTACGTGCGGGAAGAAATCCTGATGCGGCAACCACCGGAAATGCAGCGCTTTTTGCTCCAGACAAGCATCCTGGAGCGGCTCACCGGGCCGCTCTGCGAGATCGTTACTGGCGAGTCTGGTGGACAACGGAAGCTCGCTGCTCTGCTCCAGGAACATCTCTTTGTCAGTGCGCTGGATGACACCGAGACCTGGTATCGCTATCATCCGCTCTTCGCCGAAACGCTGCGCACCCTCCTCCAGCAGCAGGAACCGGCCCTTGTGCCGGAGTTGTATCGTCGGGCCGGTCGCTGGTATGAACAGCACGGATGCGGAGAGGACGCCTGTGAATATGCCTTGCTCTCTGGTGACCTGCCTCACGCGGCACGCCTCATAGAAGGGTTGGTGCCATCGTTAGTAGAGCAAGGGAAGCTCGTACTTCTGAGCCGTTGGCTGGACCAGTTCCCGCAGAAGTTCATCGCGGCCTCGGTGTCCCTCTCGCTCGCCTTGCTCTGGACACAGCCCCTGCGCACGTCGGAGCCGCTTGACCCCGAGCAGGTCATCAAACACCTCACCGCGCTAGTGGAGGCGCATGCGCAGGACAACCCCGGGTCACAGACAGCACTGCAACGGGAACTGGCACTATACCAGGCAGCGCTTGCGCTGAAACAGGGCAATATCCCACGGGTGCTTGCGTACACTGCGGAGGTGACGCATTTGCTCCAGGGACCGGAGACGGCCTGGAGTCGTTTCACCCTGTGGCGTCAGCAGGTGCTGCTTGGGGCGGCCTATCGCGCGCGCGGGGATATGCAGACCTCGGAGCAGATATGGCGGAACGCCTATCCTGCTGGCGGAACGCTCCCCAATCACCTGATCATCTCAAGTCTCGACGATCTGTACGAAGAGCAGGGCCGCTTACGCGAGATGGGACGGCTCTATGAGGATGTGTTCCGCTCCTGCCATGAGCAGCGCGATCCACCACTCACGCTGCTTTTATGGGCGCATTGGCGCTCTGGAGTGCTGCTCTGCGAGTGGAATCGGCTGCAAGAAGCGGAGTCCGCTGCGCAGCAACTCCTCACGTTTGGTCCACTTCCAAATCTTGCTCGCCCCACCCCTGAGTTCGCTCTGTTCGGACTCAGAATACAGGCGCACGTGGCGCTGGCGCAAGGCAACGGGGAGTGGGCCGGACACCTGTTGAAACGCGAGGAGTTTGATGTGGCGCGGTTTCCCATCCCCCAGGCGGCGAAAGACGTGCTGATGCTGGTTCCGGTTCGCCTTGCCCTCGCCTGCGGTCAGCTCGAGCCAGCCTTGCACTGGGCCGCAACTTGCGGATTGCGCTACGACGACCCCCTTCCGACCAGGCTTTCGAAGAAAGATTATGTGCGCTATGTCGCGTTGGCGCGGGTGTTGCTCGCGCGTGGGCGCGGCCACCGGCATGCCTCGTCGCTCGCTCAAGCGCGAATGCTGTTGGAGCGTTTGCTGGAGATTGTCGTTGAGGCAGGCGCTCAGGGACGCCGCATCGAGGTGCAGATGCTGCTCGCGCTGGCGCTATATGCCCAGGGCAAGACAAAGCAGGCCCTTTCCACGCTGGGGCCTATCCTCGCTCAGGCCGAACCAGAGGGCTATCTGCGCCTCTTTGCCGACGAAGGCGAGACGATGGCGCACCTGCTCGCCCTGATGGCCCCGTTTACCAGCGCCTCGCCTGACTACCTCCAGCGGATTCAGGCAGCGATTGCCCCCATGCGGCATGCTCAGCCCGATCCTTCGACGCAAGCCGCACCCCGCCCGACACCCTATGAACCGCTGAGTGCACGCGAGCATGACGTGCTCCAACTGGTGGCCGAAGGGCTCTCCAACCAGCAGATTGCCGAGCGTCTGATCCTCAGCCTGCACACCGTCAAACTGCACATCAAGCACCTCCTGGCGAAACTCAACGCAGAGAATCGCACTCAGGCCGTGGCCCGTGCACGTGTCCTCCATCTCCTCGCTCGTGAAGAGGACACGATCCCCTCCCAATAACTCTTTCGAGGGAAGACATCCTGGCTGTTTTGCCGTAGACTCCTCAGGCGCGTATCTGCGCCTGCTCTACGCAGCACCTCCTGGCGATATGGGCTGGCACGCACCTGCTCCAGGAGGCCATCGGGGACCGTGATGACCTGGTAGCCGACGGCATGCAGAAGGTCCCGCAGCACCAGGCTGATGGCGTCATCGTCCTCGACCACGAGGAGGTAGGTCGACGGAGGAGCCAGCACAGATTGCCCTTCCTCTCTATGCGCTTGCTCAGTTCTGGTCCGAAAGCTGCGGCGTCGCAACAAACCACTTTCCACCCTTGCCCTGGCCGTTCACCTGGCCTGGCGCGGTGTCGCCGCTGAAGGTGTAGAGGAAATGCCCATTATACTCTACCTGCGCCCCATTCGCGGTCTGCTGAACGCTCAGCGTGCCCGGCAGCGCCGTGGCCGCGGTGGGTGTGCCTGCACCCTGGAAGAGCAGCGGGGGCCACTTGGCGATACAGGTCCCCGTACAGGCGGTGGTGGTGGCGGTATCGGGCGTGAAGTAGTAGAGCGTCTGCCCCTGTGTGGTCGTCAAGACCGTCGTCGCCTGCCCCTGTACCGTCACGCTGGCCGTCTGAATGACAGCAGATGCAGGCGTGGGGGTTGGTGGGCGCGTGTTGACCACCACCGGAGCCGTTGGCCGAGGGGTGGAGCGTCCGAGCAGTTTACCGCCCAGTCCGATGCCCGCGACCACTAAAACCAGCACCAGTAAACCTCCACCGAGCAGCGCAATCAGTGGCGGATGCTTGTAGCGGGCGGTGGTGCTGATCGCGGCGGGCAAGGGCGCTGGAGGAAATGCCACGGGCGGCCAGTCCTGCCCAGCAGAAGAGATGGGACCACCTGGCACCTGGGCAGGAAGCGGCGGCACGGGTGGGCCACCCTGGCCCAGCACGGGCCAGGGTGCCGGGGCCGGTGGAGGTGGCCCCGGCAGGACCGCGGCAGGCACAGCGATAGGCGGCGGGGCATGCCTCCCACTGGGGTGGGTCGGTTCCCGCGACTCATGATCTGTCGTGAGTGGGTCGGGCTGCGGCGGAGCCGCCTGGGCTGGAGCAGCGCTGTAGGCAAAGACCAGTGCGATGCCCCCAGGTCCACCCAGGAGCAGCGTGTCCCCATCCCCCAGGGGATAAGGCGTCCCGGCGGTCAAGCGCAACCCATTGACCGAGGTGCCATTTGTGCTGCCTACATCGATCATCTGAAAACGACCATTGCCCAGTGGATGGATTTCCGCGTGCCTGGCGGAAATCTGCCGATGCGTGAAGGCCAGCCGGTTCTGGCGGCTGCGCCCAATGGTCAGAACCGCCTGGTCGAGGTGAATGAGGCCGAAGGGACCTCGCAGGGTTGCATACATGGGTTTCTCCTTTATATTGCCACCGTGAGGGCAGGAGTGCCCCGCCCTCACGACCTTTTGCTCGTCTCCTTGGCAGCGTGGCAACATACGTATCTCGGCTGGTACATGCTCGCGGCATCCCCAACGATTCCCAGGGGCCTCAGCCCAGACAGCTAGAGGCGCGATCAAAGCTCCCCTCCCGATGCCAGGAACCGTGATCGGTGCCAGCAAAGACATCCAGCGTACCTACATCGCTGGCGATGCTCACCGGCACCCAGCCGCCAGCAAAATAGGCTCAGCAAAGCTCCCTCCCAGCGAACTCCAGCCCTCCAGGTCGAGCTGTTCCAACTGTCCAGGGCCATCTGTGCTGGTGCCAGTATAGCCATCAAGTCGCTGTCGCTCATCGGCAAGATGCTGTATTTCCTGGCGGGTGTGTCCTATGGGCTGCACGCCACCATGGCAAGCGACCGCTCTCAAGCTACAGCATTCTACTTATGCACGGACGACGCTGGTGAGGTGATTGCCGCCCGCGCCAGCCTGCCAGAAATGGGTAGTCTTGCGCATGTGGGTAGCACGCGCTTCAGGTACAGTGATGAGCGAAAGGGGCATGGGTGTGACGTGAGTGCCTCGGCCTGCATGGCACCCTTCTTCGATAATCACCCGCTTGGAGTCTTTTACAGCGCCCTCTCCTGATACATTTCCATCAGGATGGCACGCCCATCCCGCGCGGTGCCACCTTCAATGTGTTTGCAACCTATGCTGGTGCTGACTTTGTCATCAGCTCGCACCTCCTGTTCACCGCCTGGGGGCGTCGGCCCGCACGCCCGGCTCCAGTTGCGGAGTAGGGAGACACTCTCGATCATGCGAGAGGAGGAAGAGGGAACGATGGCTGATTTGCAACGGATATTGATCGTGGGGGGAGGCATCGCCGGACTCACCCTGGCGAGGGTCCTGCATCAGCAGGGATTCACAGCGGAGGTGGTCGAGCACAGCCCTGTCTGGCAAGCCACCGGGGCAGCCATTCAGCTCCATGCTAACGGCATGCGCGTGTTGCACGCGCTAGGATTGGGCGACGCGGTCGCGCAAGCAGGAGCAATCGTCCGCCACTGGGTCTATGGTGATCAGGCTGGAGCGGTGCTGTGCGCGCTCGATCTGGAGGACCTGTGGGGTGGGGGCGACCCTTGCATTGCCATTGATCGACCTCGGCTCCAGCAAATCTTGGTTGCGGGTGCCGCCGCGGCCCCCTGCCGACTCGGCACCTCAGTCGTGTTCTTGCTTGAGGAGGAGCAGCGGGTCCAGGTGGGCTTCAGTGATGGATCAACCGGTGACTACGATCTCGTGGTGGGGGCCGACGGGATATCCTCGACCGTGCGCACGCTGGTGCTGGGGCCCGTCCAGGCTGGCTACACCGGATTGATGCTCTGGCGCAGTCTGGTCCCGATCCAACCGCCAGACCCGACGAACTTCAGCATCCTGTTTGGCGAAGAGTGCTTCTTTGGGATCACACCCCTCTTAGCGGGACCGACCAATGTGTTTGGGGCCGTCGGGATGCCACGTGTCCATGACCCGGTGCAGGGTCGCCTGGCCCGCTTGCGGAAGCGATTTGCCGACTTCGGTGGGCCAGTTCAGGTATGTCTTGCTGCGCTCTCGCGCGACGAACAGATCTACTGTGGCCCCGCCGAGTGGGTGGAAGTCGACCACTGGCACCGGGGCCGCGTCGTGCTGATCGGGGATGCCGCCCACGCCTGTGCTCCCACGATGGCCCAGGGCGGGTGTCTGGCACTGGAGGATGCCTGGGTGCTGGCCGAGGAGCTGCGGAGTGCCGAGACGGTAGAGCAGGCCCTGGACAGCTATGAAACCAGACGCAAACCACGAGTCACCTGGGTGCAGCAGCACAGTCGGGGCATCCTCGAGCGGTATCTCCTGCCACCTGCCGAGCGCAATCCCGCGTTCCGAGCACGAGAGAGGCAGGCGATGCACGACAGCTTCGAACCTCTCATCGCAGCCCCATAGTCGCAGGGGCGCGCGGTTCCAGCAGAGAAGACGCGATGGTTATGAGGGCGTCCCGCGCTTCCTCTTTCTTGGCAAAAGCCTGCCTCCCATCTGTCACTGATCAACTTCCAATTCGGAAGGCGCCACCATACCTGCTGTCACGCGCCACCCATCCAGGTGGGGCTGCTGTTGCCCAGCACCAACATGACCCTCGAAAAGGTCTAAAATTTACAACAAAAACCGCTCTCTTATATATCCAGGTTCTTTACCTGCCGGGCATGCGCCTCGATAAAGCGGCGGCGCGGCATCACCTCGTCGCCCATCAGCGTGTTGAAGATTTCGTCAGCCCGCGCCGCATCTTCAACCGTCACCTGAAGGATGGTTCGGGTAGCCGGGTTCATCGTCGTCTCCCAGAGTTCTTCGGGGTCCATCTCGCCCAGACCTTTATAGCGGTTGACGGCGACGCTCTTGCCATTCAAGCTGGCGAGATAAGCATCGCGCTCTTCGTCACTATAGACATACTGGCGGTTCTTACCGTTCTGAATGCGATAAAGCGGTGGCTGCGCGATATAGAGCCGACCGTCACTGATAAGCTGCGGCAGGTAGCGATAGAACAACGTCAACAGCAGCGTCCGAATATGGCTGCCATCGACATCAGCGTCGGTCATCAGCAGGACACGCCCATAGCGAATGCGCTCCATCGTGAATAAATCGCCAATGCCGGTGCCCAGCGCCGTCACCATATTCTTGATCTCTTCATTGCCCAGCATCTTATCCAGCCGCGCCCGTTCCACATTCAGGATTTTGCCACGCAGCGGCAAAATCGCCTGGAAGTGCCGGTCACGCGCTTGCTTGGCTGAGCCACCAGCCGAATCGCCTTCCACCAGGAAGAGTTCGCAGCGTTCGGAACGCCGCTCTGAGCAGTCGGCAAGCTTACCGGGCAACGTCGTATCCAGAATGCCCTTGGGTTGGCGAATCAATTCTTTGGCCTTGCGGGCCGCTTCGCGCGCGCGCGAGGCCGTCAGGCATTTGTCGATGATCTTGCGCGCCTCGCTGGGCGTCTCCTCCAGATACTTCTGAAGCGACTCGGCCAACAGGCTTTCCACCTGGTTACGCACCTCGGCGTTATTCAGCTTGTTTTTGGTCTGGCTTTCAAACTGGGGGTTGGGCAGCTTCACGCTGATGACCGCCGTCAGACCCTCGCGTACATCATCGCCGGTCAGGTTGCTCTCGTTCTCTTTGAGCCAATTCATCTTGCGGCCATAGTCATTCAGGGTGCGTGTCAGCGCGGCGCGGAAGCCGGTCAGATGCGTGCCACCATCGACGGTGTTGATGCCGTTGGCAAAGGAAAACAGCGTTTCGCTGTAGCCATCGTTATATTGCAGGGCGATTTCCACCAGCGTGCGGTCCATCCGCTTTTCCACGTGCAGCGGCTTCGCCATCACACACTGCCGCGCCTTGTTCAGATGGCGCACAAAGGACATCAGGCCGCCCTCGAAATAATAGGTCTGTTCGCGTTCCTGGCCGGGGCGCTCGTCGCGGATAGTGATCGTCAGCCCACGGTTGATATAGGATATCTCGCGCAACCGCTGAGCGAGCAAATCGAAATTAAAATCGCGGGTTTCCATCACCGTCAGGTCAGGCAGGAAGGTGGTCTTGGTCCCCGTGCCTTCCGCCGGGCCAATCACGCGCACCGGCTTCACCGGCTTGCCCTGGCGATATTCTTGCATATAGGTCTGGCCGTTGCGCTTCACCTCCACCCGGCACCACTCGCTCAGCGCGTTGGTCGCCGAAACGCCCACGCCATGCAGACCGCCAGACCCCTGCTTATACGCATCGCCGCCAAACTTGCCGCCCGCGTGCAGGGTGGTCATCACCACTTCCAGGGTCGACTGCTTGGGGCGCTTGGGGTGCGGGTCAACGGGAATGCCCCGGCCATTATCCTCGCCTGTCAGCGAGCCATCGGCGTGAATCGTGATGATAATATGGTCGCAGACACCTGCCATGGCTTCGTCGACGCTGTTATCGACTACTTCATAGACCAGTTGATGGAGACCCCGGCTGTCGGTGCTGCCGATATACATGCCCGGGCGGATGCGAACCGGCTCTAACCCCTCCAGAATCTCGATCTGCTCGCCGCTATAGTCACTTGCCGCCGCGCCATTATTATTTTTCGCGCGCCCATTGCCGTTCAGACGGCCAGGTGCTTGCTCAAGCTCATCAGAAAAGGTTTCTTCAGGTGTTTCGGGAATCCGTTTCATAGCAGCCATAAACGATGCTTCTTTCTCCTCCACAATGCTGGCGGGCGATAACGTGATAAGTGCAGGTGGATAGGCCAGGTATTCATGCTTTCTTTTTGCGCGCATGAAAAACGGCTGTCGCCACCGGGGCGTCCAGTCGCTCCCTATTATTGTATCACATTTATAAGGAAAAGAAAAGGCTCTCAGGCCAGATGTCATCTGCTCTGAGAGCTTCCAAGATAGCACCATTTGGAGAGCGTTTTTCCAGAGATAAACCAGGCCAACTGCCGTCGGCTCAGCGGCTTGCAGGCTGCGCCTGCTGAGCAAACATACTCTATTGGAGCGCGCCGGTCCAGGAGCCTTGCTGAGCAGGATGGGCGGTAAAGGTCTGCCCCCCCGCGCAGGTGATGGTCACCTGGGTGGCGCTCCAATCGCCGTTGCTGGCGGTGGCGCTGTTGAAAGCGCCACTCAGATTCTGGAGGGTATAGGGAGTGCTGGCCTGGCAGGTAAGATTGCCCGCTGAGAGCACATACTGGTCGCTGGTCACGGTCTCCGTATAGCTCAGTTGGCCGCTCTTATAGCTGCCGCTGCACGTGGTGGTCAGCGTCTCTTGATAGGTGACGATGGGAGGCAGGCCAGGCGCATTCAGAATCATGCCCGTCAGCGTATAGGGCTGGCCGTTATCCTGCGCCTGGCAGACGGTCCCGCCCGCAGGGTCAGGCTGCCCGGTGATGACCAGTGTTTCTTGCTTTTGCGTGGGCTGGCCTGTCGTGGGGTCTGGTGTCTGAATGGTAATGCCCAGCGTAAAGCTGGCGTCATCGAGCGGCGCGCCATCCGGCCCAGGAATGTTGGCCTCGCCCTGCGAGACAATAGCGAACGGCTGGGCGCTCTGGGTCAGATAGCCCTGGGCGTCTTTCGCCGTCAGGGTATGGTTGCCCTGGCTCCAATCGCCGGTCACCGTCAGATCAGCTTCCACGTTGCCCTGCGCGTCGCTCTGCACACTCTGATTGCCCGGCGCGGGCTGCCCATCCACCAGAAAGGTAATGGGCGAGCGATAAGAAAACCACTTGCCGCTGACATGCAACGTGGTGCTGGTTGCCCCCACCGGCACGCCGTTCTGCTGATACTGGCTTTGCACCATAATCACCGGATGCGGGATAATATCCACGCGCACACCGCTGCGGGTGCTATAGCCTCGGGCGTCGGTGGCTGTCAGCGTGTGCAGACCATAGCGCCAGGCTTCTGTCACCGTCAGATGGGCGCGAAAACTGCCCACGCCATCGGTGGGCACGCTGCGAGCGCCCGGCGTGGCCTTGCCATCCAGCAGGATGGTGACGCTGGAATGATGCGTGAAGTTCTGGCCGATGACCAGCAAGGTGCTGGTCGGCGAGCCAGCAGGCGTTTTGCCCACCATCGAAGCACTGACCACCTGTATCTCTGGCTCAGGACGGGTGAGAAAATAGGCCAGCGTCGCGCCAGCGGTGGTGACCACCAGCGCGGTAGCCAGCAAAGCGGCGATAACTTTGACCCGCAGCCCGCTCAGCCTGGGGCGCGAAGCAGGCTGCTCCGGTGGTTCAGGCGGAGGGGTTGTTATGCCCGGATGCCAGGGGGATGTCTCCAGGTCAAGTGCCGTCGACGTATGCGCCAGCGTGGGCGCGTCTGCGCCGCTCGCAAAGCCGCTGGATGTCTCAGCCAGCAGGCCAGGCCCGCTGGAGGTTTCTGGGGAGGAACCTGCCAAGGTAAGGTCGGCCAGGTTATCGGAGGACGGGGCAAAGGGCTGGCGGCACCCTCCACAAAAGCGCGCCCAGAGGGGCGATTCCTCGCCACAGGCCGCGCAGCGCTTCATGGGCATTTCCGGCAACGTCACTTGTCCCGCTGCGGGGTCTGCGTCGGATGGCTGCTGGCTCAGGCAGTTGCCGCAGATGCTCGCCTCCTCTGGCAGCACCACGCCGCAGACGACGCAGCGCCGGGCAGATGGGACGATCAGCAGCGACGGCGAGGTCTCCTCGACCAGGAGCATCGAGGTGCGGGCGCGCCCACACTGCCAGCAGAAACGCGTTTCTGCATCCAGCGCCGCCTGACAAAAAGCGCACCGCTCCATGGAATATTCCCTTGCCAGAATCTGGCTCACGCCTGATAGATGCACGCCTGGCTATCTCAACGATTCTCCTACACTTCTTGTATCATATCAAGCTGAGCGTGGCAAGCCTGGAAGTACTTTCTCTCGCCGACAAAAAAAAACGCGTTCTTTTTCCTGACGGAAGATGGCAGAAAAAGGCTGCTACACTGTTCAGAGTGCATTTTCTTTCGAGTGCGAAACAGCGAGAAAAGATGCCTCTGTCCTGCTGAGAGAAAGGGGAACAATTGATGCGTTTAGGGGTGAATCTGGGGCCTACAGGCGACTGGCCCGCCATGCTCGCGGCGGCCCAGGCAGCCGAGCAACTTGGTTTCGATGCGGTTGGCTTTTTGGACCACTATCACACCGATAAGCTTGAATGGCCCTACATTTCCGGCTGGTCCGCCTATGGCGCACTGGCGCTGGCGACCTCGCGTATCCATCTCGTGCCCCTGGTCATCGACCGCCTGAATTATCTGCCCGGCGTGCTGGCAAAAGAGACGGCCACGCTGGCAATCATCAGCGGCGGTCGCTTCGAGTTGGGCATCGGCGCGGGCGACTATTTTCAGGAAGCCAGGGCCTGGGGGCTGGCCGTTCCCGACGCTGCCGCGCGCATCGCCGGATTGCAAGAGACGGTCACGGCGCTCCGCCACATCTGGAGCGGCAGCAATGTCACCTTTGAAGGTGAACAGCTGCATCTGAAAGATGCAGCCGCCACGCCAGCGCCCCCAGCGCAGCCGTGTGTGATGGTTGGCGCGGGCAGTTCGCAGAGGCTCATTCGTAGTGCTGTGCACTACGCCGACGAACTCAACGTCTATGCCGACGATGACCTCATCCGTTTTGCGCGCCAGCAGATCGACGCCTCGCAGCGCGCTGTCGCGCTCTCGGTCTACGTGTGGGACTGGCCGACGAACATCGCTGAAAAGCTGGCGGCCTGGGAAGACTCAGGCATCAGCCGTGCCTTTCTCACCTTCTGGCATCCGTTCGACACGTTGGCCCAGGCGGCTGCGTGGCTCTCTTAGTCTGATATATCCCAGAGCGTCTGGCCGGGCCGGGTAATGTCAGCCTGAAAGGCAAAGGTAAATTGATGCAGGGCCGTAGGCACTTGATAGACGATGTTGCCACGGATGAGATCGGCAGCCTCGACCTTGCCATCGGGCGCTTTGGCAAAATCCACGATGGCCTCCCCGTATTGCTGGCCGGTCTGATCTTTCAAGGAAAACTGCAAAAAGCTCGAAACCGTTTGTTCCTGGGAGGAGATATTTGTGAGGGAGACAGCAATCACCAGATAGGTCGTCCCATCGGCAGGCCGGGAGAGGAAGTCGCCATCAGTAGTGGTCACACCAGTGACCGTCACAATCCAGGTGTCGCCAACCTTGACCTGCTCGCCCACCTTGAAGTGTGGCAGGGGCGTCACCGATGGCAAAGGGACGGTCCCGGTCACCACTGCCCCGCTGTTGGCTGCGCTCGAACCACCGCAAGCAATGATCAACAAAGCAGCCACAAGCATAACGCCTATCGCCGCATACAGGCGGACTCGCAAAGGGATACGGGCCATACGCCCTCCTCGGCTGACTCGGATGCCCCTGTTTTCCACTCACCTCAGCCGTCTTCAGGACAGATATAGCACCAGGCAACTATACTGTCAAGAGCACTACAAACAGAGGCAGCAGGAGGGCCGGGGCTTGCCGAATAAGCCCCGGCCCTCCTGCTGCCTGATGCGCTTCTGGCGTCAGCGCGAGCTATTTCAGAAGTCGTTCTGGTCGAGGCGTGCCTCCAACGTTTCCAACCGCTCGCGCAGCTTGCGGTTCTCTTCCTTGATGCTGTCGAAATCGTTGCGAAGCTGGCGCACCTCATCGGCAGGCTTCTTGCCCTCGCGAATGGACCTGGTCGCCTGCCGGACAATACGGACAAGGACTCCGTTCAGTTCGCTGCTCGCCATCTGGTCGAGCACACCCAGCGCGCTGCTTTCACCCATCGCGCCCAGCGCACCCGCCGCCGAGCCGCGCACGGGCGGCCAGGGGTCATCCAGCGCGCCGACCAATCCCTGTGCCATCTGCTGGCGCGCCTCGCCGCTGTCCAGGCGATGATCGCTTGCCAACGCGCCAATCGCTCTGGCCGCAGCGGCACGCGCCTGAATCGGCTTGGCGCGGCCCAGCCACTCAACCAGCACAGGCGCGGCTTTCGGGTCGCCCAGCGCCGCCAACCCCTGGAAGATGCTGCCGCGAATGACCTCGTTCCAGGAGGAACGATCAAGCGCCGCCACCAGCGCATCGAACGCGCCATCGGTTCTGGTGCGGCCAAGCGCGCCAGCCGCCGCTGCCTCCACAAAATAACTGGGGTCGCCCTCTTTCAACTTCGTGGTCAGCGCTGCCGCCGCGCGCTCGGCCAGTTCGGGCTGCTCCGGTGCGCGGAACGAGCCAAGCGCCGCAGCAATCGCCTGCCGCGCCCGGGGATTTTCGGCCCGTTCCAGTCCGTCCAGCAAGGCATCCAGCGCGCGGGCACTGCGCAGCTTGCCCAGCGCCTCGGCAATCTCTGCACGCACGCCCCAGAACGGGTCGCTGAGCAGCGCCGCCGCCAGCGCATCAACGCTCTTGGGGTCGCCCAGCTTGCCCAGCGCCTCGGCGGCCTCGATGCGTCCCAGCACGTCGGCATCGTGCGTCAGTTGATAACGCAGCATCTCTGCCGGGCGCTCGAACGCGAGCGTCTTCAATATCCAGCCGCCCTGGTCAAACCGCACCGCCAATGGCTCGCGCGGCAGCGGGAAGACGAAGCGCTGCTGACTCTCTTCGATCTGGACGCGGAACGTGCTGGTGGTCGTCTCACCATCTTCTCTGTCATCAGAGGCCGGAAGGGTAAAGGCAATATCCACCGGCGTCACAAAGCTGGGGTGGTGCTCATCGATCTTCTGCGTCTGCTTCACGGTCAGCGAAGCCAGGCTGTGATCGCCATCCCAGCTATAGGAAATCTCGAACTCCGGGTGCCCGGCGCGATAGACCCACTGCTCGAAGAAGCGCGCCATGCTGCGCCCGCTGGTCTCTTCAATCGCCCGCTCCAGATCAGGCGTAATCACCTCGCGCCCGCGATTGGTCTGCGCGTAATGCTGAATCGAACGCCAGAACGCCTGCTCGCCCAGCACAAAACGCAGCATATGCAGCACCAGCGACCCCTTCTGGTAGGCGTGGCGATCAAACATCTCCCAGCCGTCGCTGTTGTAGACGTTGTAGACGATGGGCCGCTTATAGGATTCGTTCAGATAGGCTTGCAAGTTGCCGCGCAGTTCGTAACGGAACGTATCTTCGCCATCGTCATGCTGGACATAGGTCGCCTCGAAATAAGTGGCGAAGCTTTCGTTCAGCCAGATGTGGCTCCAGTCGCGGCAGGTCAGCAAATCGCCAAACCACTGATGCACCAGTTCGTGCGCCACCACCACCTTGGGGAAATCGGCATCCAGCGCGGCGCGCGCATCGGGCAAAAGCGAAAAGCTGTGCGTTGTCGCCGAGGTGTTTTCCATCGCGCCGGTAAAGAGTTCGCAGACGATCTGCGCGTACTTCTCGTAGGGATAGCGGATGCCAAAGCGCTCCGAAAAGAAGCTCAGCATATCCGGCGTTTTGCCCATCATCGCCCGCGCGTCCGCCTCGCGGCCTGGGCGCACATAATAGGTGACGGGAATGCCATCCCAGCTTTCCAGCACGGCGGCAAACTCGCCCACCACCAGCGTCACCAGATACGCCGGGTGCGGCACATCATGCCGCCAGTGATAGGTTTTGGTGCCGCTGGCCTGGTCCTCGTCGACATGATCGAGCCGACCATTGGAAAGCGCGAAATATCGTGCTGGCACTGTCACGGACAGCGCCGTCGTCGCCCGATCATTGGGGGAATCGTGGCATGGGAACCAGAAATGGTTCGTTTCCGGCTGGCCCTGTGTCCATGCCTGCACCGGCCTGGTAGGGTCATCTGGCCCCGGCTTCACAAACTCCAGGCCGATGCGCGGGCGCGCCGCGTAGGCAATCTCGATAGCAAACGTCTCGCCATGCTGGTAGGGGCGATCAAGCGTAATCACCAGCTTGCGCCCATCCTGCGACGTGCGCAAGGCCGGGCCGCCCACCAGCGCCACACGCTCGATCTCCAGTTCAGAGGCGCTGAGCTGCACCGAACGCAAATCATCGAAGAGCGCGCGAAACGTCGTGGTCACCACACCGCTTACGCGCTCCGCGTCCAGATCAAGCGTCAAATTGAGGGCCACATGCGCCACATCCGCCGGGCGATCAGGCGCGTAGTGATAGCGATCACCGGGCAGCGCAAAGTCATAGGGGTCATCTTGTCCGTTGGCAAGGGGGACATAGCTTGCAGCTTGCAACTGCAAACACCGTTCACACTGGCTCACACCAGTCTCCTCTCTGAGACACAACTTCAGAAGATGCGTAGCAGAACGGTGTCAGTATACGCTATTCGTCGGGGTCGTTGCGAAACTGGCGCTGGCGGAGGGTGAAGGCCAGCCAGCCAAGCAGGCAGAGGATGATTGTGGCAAGCGTCCAGGCAAAGAGTAAGCCACCACTTGAGATCAAATCAGCGAGCGGCACCATCATTGCGTCCAACCTTCGGGTCAGGATAGAGCCAGTATCAGAAGCGCCTCTGAAGCACGCGATAAGCCAGCGCAGCGTATCGAGATGGCTGGCGTTGTGCTCGCGCTCAAAGAATGAGACGCGCGGCGCTGCATCCGGTAACACCAACCGGGCGGAGCACCGCCTCCATGTCGGTTGCCACGCTCAGCCGCCATGTGCTATACT
This sequence comes from Ktedonobacterales bacterium, assembly GCA_035307385.1. GTDB lineage: Bacteria > Chloroflexota > Ktedonobacteria > Ktedonobacterales > DATBGS01 > DATBHW01. The sequence goes on from DATGID010000043.1 coordinate 14,710, forward strand.
TTTGGTGAACAGGGTGGCGCTCAGATGGAGCGCCACATATGTTGTATGCCAGGGCTACAGCCGCGTGTGCCAGATCAGCGCCTGTGGCCGCCCCTCAGCCCCCATGCTCGTGATGGTTGTTCCGCAGTGGTGAACTGCGCGAGGAATCTCGCCGTGCGTCCTGAAAGGTACAGGCCGTGTCAGGCACGCAGTGTGCAGCGCAAAGAGATCAGATGCCAATAGCCCCAGAGAAGGAGGGATGCAATGGATGAGCTAAGCTTATTTTCGGGCAACGCCAACCGCACGCTTGCTTCGTCGATCTGCCAGCACCTGGGCCTCCATGATGGCAAGGCGGATGTCTTTCAGTTCAGCAACGAAAACATCTTCGTCAAGATCGATGAAAACATCCGCGGCCACGATGTCTTCATCGTGCAACCGTTCAGCGCCCCTGTCAACACCTCCATCCTCGAACTGCTCATCATGATCGATGCCTGCAAGCGCGCCTCCGCCCGGCGCATCACTGCCGTCATCCCCTACTATGCCTATGGCCGCAGCGACAAGAAAGATCAACCGCGTGTGCCCATCACCGCCCGTCTCATTGCCGACTGCATCAGCGTGGCAGGCGCGCACCGCGTGCTGACGATGGACCTGCACGCCGGGCAAATTCAAGGCTTCTTCAATATTCCGGTGGATGAACTGAGCGCCTCCAACATCCTGGCGCGCTACTGGCTGGAGAAGCGTATCCCCAACCTGACCGTGGTGGCAACCGACGCGGGCTTTGCCAAGAAGGCGCGCAACTTCGCCGAACTGCTCAACGCGCCTCTGGCAATCGTCGAAAAGCGGCGCAAGGGCAACGATGGACGCGCCGAGGCGATGGGCGTCATCGGCCAGGTGCAGGGGCGCAATGTGCTGATCGTTGACGACGAGATCGACACCGCCGGGTCGATTATTCGCGCCATGCAGCTTGTCAAAAAAGAGGGCGCGGGCGATATCTACGCCTCGGCAGTACATGGCATTCTTTCAGGACCGGCCACCCAACGCCTGCGCGAAGCCGACTTTAAAGAGTTGGTCCTGACCGATACCATCCCCATCCCAGAGGAAAAACGGCTGCCGCAGATCACCGTGCTCTCCGTTGCCGGACTCTTCGCCGAAGCCATTCAGCACATTCACGATGGCGCGTCGGTTTCCGAACTGTTCCGCTGGCAGCCAGGTTGACGACGGCAGATTCCGCCACCTAACAATGGGAGAATGCCGCGCCGTGCTGGCTGCTGAGCCAGGCATTGCCGCTGGCGGGGACCGTGTAGAGCCAGGTATGCTCATCAGGATAGGAGGGCTGCGACGCGGGCGGCGTGAGCGTATTGGCAAACTGGTCATCCCAGGCCAGCGAGATTTGCACCTGGTACGCTCCATCTCCTTGCGAACTGACGGTTGCCGCGCTGCGCGCCGCAGTCCAGCCGACTCCGCAACTGCTCGGCGTCTCCCGCGACATGCCGATATAGACGGCGGCTGAGTTCGGGCCAACCGGCAGTTCCCAGGGACTTAGTCCCATCGCGCCATTGGCCTCATCTACCGTCATCGCGCGCTCGGCTTCCAGTACAGCCCCCAGCGAGGCCGAGCGGAGACTCAACTGCCCGGCAGCATTGTCCTGCACCATGAGCAGCTTACCGCGCTGAATGGGCACATAAAGCTGGCTGGTTGCCACATCGACCGCAGGAGCCAGCCAGTTTTCATCGTGCGCCAGCACCGGCAGCGTGCTCAGCTTGCGCCGGGTGCTGGTATCCAACACCGTCACGCCGTCGCTATCCAGCAGATACGCATGATGCAGCGGCGTGTTGAACGCCATCGCCTGCGCCGCTGGCAGGTGGTCAACCGTCTTGCCCGAACGCCCATCGATCACCAGCGTCTGGCTGGGCGCGTTGGAGTAATCGGCACGCACATACAGAATGTTCTCTGTTGGGTCCGCCGCCAGGGGCGTTTGCTGGGAGTTGGCTTGCCATGCAGTGACCTTCTTCCCGCTGTTTGCCGCATACACCTCGACGCAGCTCATGTTGCTGGTCATTGAGCAGCGATTCCAGAAATAGAGCCAGCCGGTCACGTTGCTTACCAGAGTTGCCTGAAGCTCGCTCGTATCCAGGGGCGTCTGGTATTTCAGTTTGCCGGTGGTCGCATCCTGGGCGACCAGCGTGCCAGGAACACCAAGTTGATCGCTCTGTGCGGTTGTCAGCAAAAGCTGGTCACGTTCATCCAGCGCCGTCCAGTAAGGCTGGCTATATCCATTGGAGCAGCAGTCCAGCGTATAGTTTTCGACGGTTGTGCCGCTCTGCGTATCAATAGCTCGCACTTTCTGATCGCTGCCAACCAGCAGCGCCTCACCTTTGGCGCTGTCGTCCAGCATATTGGTAAAGGTCGTGCTGTTGAGGGCATACTTGCCTGGCGTACAGGAGGGGCGCACCGTGTTCACTACTTTGCCGCTGAACGCATCCAGCATCGAAAATCCCAGGCAGTCCGGGCCAATGTATGGACAGGACGCTCCAGGCGGGCAACCATAACTCATTTCGCCACTAAGCGTCAGGACGCGATTCGAAACCGGATCGAAGCTGAAAGTGGTTGTTTCGCTGCCGGGGTCCAGCACGCCCATGCTGAAGAGCGGCGTCGTCTCGCCAGCCGTCGAGTCGCTCGTGGCATAGAACTTTGCCAGGAAGAGCGCGGCAAAGCTGCCAACGATCAACGCTGCCGCCAGCGCCACAAAGACCACCCGGCGCGGGTTCAGCATGCCCGGCTTGCCAAACACGCTGTGAGTCATGATTTCGGAACTTGAGGGCAGCGGCAGGGGCACGGGGCGAGCAATAGAAACGACTTTGGGGGCATCAGCGCTATCGGTGTCAGCGCTGGCAGCCACGAACGGAACCAGCATGGCCGCTTCGGTGCTGCTGTAATGATTCAGGCCGTTGGAATGCCCATTAGAGTGCGCCTTTTCCACCACCGGCAGAGACCCATCCTCAGCCGCGATGCGCGCCTGAATGGCTGCCCAGGCAGCGTCTTCCCTGGCAGCCATCTCTGGCACTTCCACCGGCTGCGCCAGCAGCCAGCGCTCGGCCTGGCGTAGCTGCTCCAGATCAACCTGGCAGCGCGCGCACCCATCGACATGCTGGCGCAGCCGTTCGGCCAGCGCTGGCTCCGTCGTGGCATCCAGCAGCAGCAAAAGACTTCCCCGCGCCTGCTGGTGCGAGAGCCTGGAACGCCTCAGCGCTGCTCCGGGAAGCTGGCGCTTGGTCGCATCAGCCCCATCTGAGAGAGGTGGTCGATCAGGTATCGCATTTCTCATGTATTCTGCCCCCGTGTTGCTGGTCAGCATGCGTGGCGCGGTGGCCCCGTTGCCTCGCGCCTTCGGCAGCGGGCGCGCCCGCGCCGTAGGTTGGTTCTTCCGCATGATTGACCTGGGCGGCGGCGTCGCTGCGACCTGACGCGCCGTGCCCCTCCAGCCCCAGCCATCGCGCTTTGAACGCTTCGCGCCCTCGTTGCAGGCGAGTGCGCGCCGCGCCAGATGAAATCCCCAGGATTGATGCAATCTCATCATGGGAAAAGCCATGATGCAGATGCAGCAAGAGGCAGGCGGTCAGATTGGGCGAAATGCCCTCCAACGCCCGTTGCAGATGATCGCGCAGCACCACCTGATCTTCAGGATCAAGATATTCTGCCTCCTGCCGATCACTGCTGGCGAGCAATGGCAACCAGGTGATCCGTCTGCGCCGCCGTCGCTCGTCCAGCGCGGCATTGGTTGCCACGCGATAGAGCCAGGCGCGCACGTTTTCTAGTGACTGCCCACTTTTCATTGCCAGATGCAGTTTCACAAAACAATCCTGGGTCAAATCCTGCGCAAGCTGGGCATCGTTCAGCATGCGGAAGAGGAAACTGGCAAGAGGGCGATAATAGGCTTCAAAAAGCGCCTCGAACGATGCTGGCGAAGCTCCTGTTCCCTCAGTGGGCGCAGTCACCCCAGGTGAAGCGGCGCTGCTCCTTGCAACGTCAGCTTCCCCCAGTAATTCCTTTTCGCATACCGCTTGCCCTTCTGACACATCCTCTGTTCGGTCGTCATCGTCAGAATCGGAGCGGTGGAGCGCCCTTTCCATCGGTTTTTGCATGCGCTCGCGCCTCGCAGACGCCCCACGCGCGAGCCGCGCAAGACGCCAGCCAGCCCTGTTCCTCCTTCAGTCCTCCCAACCAGGAAGACGAATGGACCCAGGGAAATGTTCTATCAAATATATGATGCTTCAATAACGCCTAAAACTGCTCTACTATTTAAAACGTGATAACGCCGCGAAGGTTCCGTCCCGCAGTCAAGTCGGCGTAGCCCGCGTTGATCTCATCAAGCGTATAGGTGCGCGTCACCAGTTCATCCAGCTTCAGCTTGCCGCTCTTATACAACGCCAGCAGTTTCGGGATGTCGTTGGCTGCCTGGGCCGAGCCATACAGCGTGCCCATCACCGTCTTTTGCAGCAGCACCAACTCCTGTGGCGGCACCGGAATGCTGCGCTGATCGGCGGGCGAAATGCCGATCAAGACCACCGTGCCCCCTTTGCGTGTCGCCGTAAACGCCTGGGTGATGGCGCTGGCAACTCCCGTCACTTCGAACGCATAATCCGCGCCCTGCCCTGCCGTCAGCGCGCGCACGCGCTTGGGTACATCGTCGCGCGTGGCGTTCAGCGTTTCGGTGGCCCCAAAAGCGCGCGCCGTCTCCAGCTTGTTGTCCAGAATGTCAACGGCAACAATCTGCCCCGCGCCCGCAATCGCCAGCGACTGCACCACGTTGATGCCAATGCCCCCGCAGCCCACCACCACGGCGCTGCTGCCCGGCTCGACATGGGCGCGATGCGTCACCGCCCCAAACGCCGTGGAAACGCCGCAGCCCACCAGCGCCGCTTTGTCCAGCGGCACATCGGAATCGATCACGACAATCGACTCTTCCGGCGCAACCGTCCACTCGCTGAACGTGGAGATCAGGCAGAACTGCCCGACCTCGCTTCCGGCGGCGTTGCGCATGCGATAGGTGCCATCCAGCCTGGGGCCACCCATGGTCTTGCTCTGCAACACGCAAAGGTTGGAGAGGCCCATCATGCAATAGCGACAATGGCCGCACGCGGGAATAAAGCTAAAGACGATATGATCGCCGGGCTTGCAGCGCGTCACGCCTGGCCCCACGCGCTCCACCACGCCCGCGCCCTCGTGGCCCAGCGCCAGCGGAAGCTGGGCGCGCATTTCGCCGACGCGCACGTGCTCATCGCTGTGGCAGATGCCCGCCGCCGCCACGCGCACCAGCACCTCGCGCTCGTGGGGTTCATCAAGCTCCACGCGCTCCACCCGATAGGGGTCTCCGTAGGCATAGACAATGGCAGCCCTGGTTTGCATCGCTCGTCCTCCCTGAAATATTACGGCACAGATTACAGGATGCTCACATTCTATCCCTAAAGGTAGCGCACGGAGGCTCCATTGGCAACCAGCCTAGCTGCTCACATTGCCGCTACACTCTCTATATCGCTTTTGCCTGCCAAAACATGACAGGGAAAGAGGAGATATGGGAAAATAATCCTGTATGACGAATTGTCCAACTCGTCCACTCCAGGCTCATCAAGCCAGAGCGCTCCAAAATCACGTATTGAGGGTGATATGCCCAATCTTATTTGAAGCTTTCTCGGTAAACCAAAGCGTGCCATCGGATGTAGCGATAATCCCTTCAGGGACGGCATCGGCGGTCGGCACGGGAAACTCGGTGACCTGTCCGGTAGGCGTGACACGCCCAATCAAGTTGTCGCCGTCTGGCGCAGTGAACCAGAGATTGCCATCCGGCCCGGCGGTGATTCCACCATCACCGAGACCATAGCTGAGCGGCACGGGAAATTCGGTGATCTTCCCAGCAGGCGTAATGCGTCCAATCTGGTGAGCAGAGGCTTCCGTAAACCAGAGATTCCCATCTGGCCCAACGGTAATGGCATCTGGAGCCGTGTAGTTGGCGGTCGGGATGGGAAATTCAGTGATCTTTCCAGCAGGCGTAATGCGTCCGATCTTGTTTACCTCGATCTCGGTAAACCAGAGGTTCCCATCTGGTCCAGCGACAATTCCATCGGGCCGGCTGTTAGCCGTCGGCAGGGAGAATCGTGTGAAGTTCCCAGCAGGCGTGATGCGCACAATCACATTGGCGTTGTATTCGGTAAACCACATGTTGCCATCTGGCCCAAGCGTAATGTGAAAAGGATCGTCATACACAACTCGCTCAGAAATGGTCCCAGTCGTCGTGATGCGCCCGATTAGACCAGCGAACCGCTCGGTAAACCAGAGTTGCCCGTCTGGCCCGGCAGCAATCCCGACGGCGTTGCCGTTGCTTCTTATCTGCTTGAATTCGGTGATCTTCCCGGCAGGCGTAATCCGCCCGATCTGGCGTCCGTCAAACTCAGTAAACCAGAGGTTCCCATCTGGCCCTGTTGTAATCCCGACAGGACCACTTCCGGCGGTTGGTATGGAAAACTCGGTAATAGTTATAGCCGGTGGCTGAGGTGTGGCTGTTGGGGTAGCAGTTGCAGTGGGCGTCGCTGTGAGGACGGAAGTGCTGCTTGCCTGCGGAGTCGCAGTAGGGTGAGTAGAGACACCAGCTCCAGGATGCCGTACCAGTACCAGCCCGGCAACCAGCCCGCTCACAACCACCACCAGCGCGACTGCCGCCCCAAGAGCAACCAGACGAGAAGACCACCCTCGACGAGCGCGAGCAGCAGGCGCGTACTCCTGTGGATAGCGCTGGCCTGCCTGTGGCAAGGTCCGGCCCGGTGGTGGGCCGGGAAGGCTCTGGCGGCGCGAACGAGTGGAAGGGTTCTGCTGCTCCAGGCGCTCCCAGACATCATCCAGCGAACGCCCATCTGCTTTGTCGGTCTCGTACAAACGGTGCAGGTTCTCGACGAGCAAGCGCCCCGACTGCTCTGCCCTTCCTGGTGGGAAGGCGCGAGGCACCCGCGAAAGCTGCTCTATTTGCTCATCTACCGCTTCCGGTGTGAATAGCTCATCATCTCGTGCCATAGCACGTCTTCCTCTCCCTAGCGCTCTTCATAGAGAGTACGCAAGAGGTTGAGCGCCCGCGACAGGGCCATACGCACAGCCCCTTCACTTTTGTTGAGCGCCTGGGCAATTTGCGCGCTGCGCATCCCTTCAGCAAAGCGCAAGCGCAAGATCAGTTGTTGATGCTCGGCCAGCCGCTTGACGGCAGCGCGCAAATAGTCTTCCTCTTCGTGTCGCAGAGCCACCTGCTCAGGAATCAGCGTTTCATCGTCCGAAATCACTTCAGCCGCCCCATCCAGGGTCACCGTCGGGCGTCGATTCGCGCGCCGATAGTGATCGGCAAGCTTATAGCGCGTAACCTGCCGCAGCCAGGCAATACGCTCTCCCTCGGGCAGCGCCCAGAGATCGCCGCGCTCGAAGGCAGCCATAAACACTTCAAGCAGCAAATCTTCGGCATCTTCGCGGGAAGGCGCGTGCTGCCGCAGATATCCAAAAATCATCGGCGCATACGCCTGATACAGCGCGGCAGGAGGCGGTTCATCGACGCCCGCAATGCCCGGTTTTCGTTGCATCGTGCCTCTTCCACACACTTTTTCGAGAGATAGCTATCTCACCCTGTATATCGTAAACTCAGCCAAAAATGTCACACCACCGAGGCCACCATCCCACAACCCCAGGAATAGAGCAGCGGCGCGACCACCACTGAGGCACGATAGCGCAGCAGGCACGGCTCCCGCTGCGAGATGAGCAGCGCAAAAGCTTGCCCGGCGCGGCGTGTGAGTTCAGCATCAATTTGCCCCATGCGGGCGCATGCTTCGGCCAGCAACAACTGATACCGGGCAACGATACTCGGTATGTCAAGTATTGCTCGCCAAACGTATGGGGGCAAGGTCAGTCAGCGCAGCATGGTTTCACGCAGGCTGTAATCGAGGCAGAAAGATCATCAACATCAAATGGCTTGCGGAGTAAAAAGGCCACTTCGTGCTGGCTAATCTCTTCCTCTTCCACATTCCAGCCGGTAATCACCCCGATGGGCACCGCCTGCGCGGAGGCACGCAGCAGTTCGACCGAATGAAAGCGGTCCCGGATGCCGGTGCTGAAAAGATCGGTGAGGACCAGTTGAAAGCACTGTTTGTCCAACAGCGTTTGCGCTTCTGCGGGAGATGCCGCCAGAGAGACGGCATAGCCTTCCGACGTCAGGAAAGCCGTCAGCAGGTCTTGGATGCCAACATCATGTTCCACAACCAGCAAGCGCGGGGGAGAAGGCGAGCGCGTCATCATAACATTGCCCCTCTTCAAAACGACTTGTCCCACTCTCAATCGCGAAAAGTATACCAGCATCAACGCGAAATTGCAAGGGGCAGACGCGCCCCTGCCAGGCCGATAGCGTGGAAGGTCGAGTTACTCTCTAGCGCCCATCCCAGACCTGCACCGTCGCGTCAGCTCCAGCCGAAGCAATCCAGCGCCCATCCGGCGACCACGCTACCGCGCTCACCGGCCCGTTGTGGCCGTCATAGCTGTAGAGGAATCCACCAGTGCGCGCGTCCCACACATGCACGGCTCCGTTATGGCTGCCCGAGGCAATGTGCAGGCCATCCGGCGACCACGCCACGGCATAAACCCGGCCCACATGGCCGTTATAGACCACCAGGGGGTTATCCGCCTGCCAGACCTGCACCGTGCGATCACCAGCAGAGGCGAGGCGCGTTCCATCGGGCGACCACGCCACCGCACGCACAATCCAGCGATGCCCGCGATACGTCAGCAAAGGCTGCGCGCTGGCGGCCACCCAGACCCGCACCGTCTCATCGGCGCTGGCCGAAGCGATTTTCGTTCCATCGGGCGACCACGCCACCGCGTCGATCTTGTTGGTATGTTTATCATAGGTGCTCACCGTCTTGCCTGTCGTCGCGTCCCACACATACACCGCGTCATCCCAGCGCGAAAACATGCCGCCGCCCGCCGAAGCCACGCGCTGCCCATCCGGCGACCAGGCCGCCGCCAGCACCCATTTGAAATGCCCACGATATTTGAGCAGCTTTCTGCCGGTCTGGGCATCCAGCACCAGCACCGGATTATGCCACCAGGACAGCGGGCTGGCTCCCCCCACGACAATGCGCTGCCCATCCGGCGACCACGCCACCGTAAGCACCCATTTCGAGCGCGTGGCATAGGTCCAGATCGTCTTGCCAGACGCAACATCCCAGACCTTCGCCGTTTGATCGGCGCTGCCCGAAACGATGCGCTGCCCATCCGGCGACCAGGCCACCGCGTTCACCCGGCCCGTGTGTCCTTTATAGGTTGGCAGCACGCTTCTAGCATAGGCCGGGCTTAAGCCTGGCCCGTGCTGGCTCGGGTGTGGCAAGTCAGCCAGCGGAGCAGCAGGCGCGGAAACCTGCCGCTGGCCCAGGACAACAAGCTGGCCGCTCGCCCACGCATTGACGGCTGCCCCAGCCGTCAGCGCTTCCAACTGCTGTTTCACTTCCGCCATACTGGCCGGGCGATTGCCCTCGTCCACCTGCACCATCCGCGCGATCAAGCTGCCAATCTCCGCCAGATCAGGCTCGTTCAGTGGCACAAAGCGAAAGGGCGTGTCGGATGGGTCATTGCCGGTCAGCATCTGATGCAGCAGCGCGCCCAACCCGTAGATGTCCGAGCGCGGCGTCGTCTGCGCTTTGCCGAACTGTTCCGGCGCGGCATAGCCCAGCGTGCCAAAAGCAACTGTGTCTTTCGTCTGGCCGGGCTTGAAGAGGCGCGCGATGCCAAAATCCACCAGAAAGAGCGTCTCATCTGCCGTCAGCATCACATTGGAGGGCTTGAGGTCGCGGAAGATGATCGGCGGCTGGCGCGTGTGCAAATAGTCCAACACCTGGCAAAGCTGCGTGCCAATCTTCAGCACGCGCTCCAGCGGCAAGCGCCCATCCGGCTCCCGGTCCAGCGCCGCCTCCAGCGTCTCGCCCTGAATAAACTCCATCACCAGATACCAGCGGCCATCTTCGCTGAAATAGTCATAAATGCGCGGCAGGTTCGCGTGTGTCAGGCCCGCCAGCAGCAACCCCTCGCGGCGAAAGGATTCGGTTGCCTCGGCAAGTTCCTGGGGCCGCAGGCCATGGGGCTGCATCTCTTTGACGGCCACCAGCCGATTGCCTAGCTGGGTATCTTCGGCCCGATAGACCGCGCCAAAGCCACCCTGGCCCACCTGGCTCAGCAGACGATAGCGCTGCTTCAAAAGACTCATCCACGCGCGTCCTTTGCTGGTATCCGAGACTCACACCCTCAAGTATATCTCAGGCGAACCAAGGAAGGAGATGTGAGGCTGTCGATAAAACTAGGGGTATGGTGGTGTGGCAGGTGGCGGCGTAGAATGATACGAGGCAAGAAATAAGATAACGAAGAAAATGAAAATCATAAGAAGACTGATAAATATACCTATCGCCACTTTCTGCCCCTGGGACAAGCGACTCCTGGCGCGGGTTGGCCGCGTCATCGGCACCATCGCAGGCCCAGGATACGGCTGCGGCGGCCCGATAGTGCGCATCATGCCAGTTGATTGCCCCCACACAGAAGGTTGTGCTTGCGCTGGCGGCGCTGGGTACATCATGCCAGTCGCGTGCGGCGGCATCCAGTGCGGTCCCGCTTGCGTGGGAGCCGCGCCCGGCGGATAGCGTGGCACGGCGGGCAGGTAGCCGGTGGCCGCCTGATAAGTGGGAAACGCCGTTGTGGTCGTTTGCGCACGCTGGCGCTCGGCCCAGGCGGCGGCCAGGCGCTCCAGTTCATATTTCACCATGCCCATCGTGGGCGGGCGCTTGTACTCGTCCAGGCTGACCATCTGGCCGATAAACGTTCCCAGGCCCGTTGGCCGAGGCATCGTCAGCGGCGCAAAGCGAAAGGGCGTATCGGACGGGTCAACGCCGGTCAACAGGTGGTGCAGCAGCGCGCCCAGGCTGAAGACATCCGAGCGCGGCGTCGTCTGCGCCTTGCCATATTGCTCGGGCGCGGCATAGCCCGGCGAGCCAAAGGCCATCGTGTCTTTCTGCTGCCCTGGCTTGAAGAGGCGCGCGATGCCAAAATCGATCAGATAGACGTTATCATCGGGCGTCAGCATCACATTGCCCGGCTTCAGATCGCGAAAGATAATCGGCGGCGTGCGCGTATGCAGATATTCCAGCACCTCGCACAGCTTGATAGCAAGGTGCAGCGCTTCTTTCACCGACAGATGTCTATTAGGTGACCGCTCCAGACGGCGCTCCAGCGTCTCGCCATTGATGAACTCCATCACCAGATACCAGTGATCGCCCTCGCTAAAGTGATCGTGAATGCGCGGCAGGCTGGGATGCGTCAGGCCCGCCAGCAGCAGCGCCTCGCGGTGAAACGCTTCTGTCGCCTCCTGGAGTTCCTGCGTTGCCAGCGCGCCGCCCGAGCGCACTTCCTTGACGGCCACCAGCCGGTTGCCCAGGTCTACATCCTCGGCTTGATAGACCGCGCCAAAACCACCAGAGCCAAGGCGCTTCACAATCCGATAGCGCCCTTTGATGAGGTTATTGGTCAGTGGTAATTCTCTCGTTACGCCAGGGGCCAGCGCCGCCGATGCCGAAACCGCCGCTGCGGCCAGCATAGACTCGCCGCACGCGAAACAGGTTTCCGCGTCCGGTTCATTCTTGCCTCCACATTTAGGGCAATAGAGAGAGGCTGAGGTCATAGCCGATCCATACTCCTTTGATTGCCAATACGCTCCAACCAGCCACACGGCGGGCTATGGGCTGCTGGCGTGAGCAGCCGCCCCATCCGGAGCAACACAGCCTAGTACCAAAGACCCTGGCGAGAGGTCGTTTCATCGTTTCACCCGTCGTATTACATTGTAGGCCAATGGAGCAAGCAGATCAAAGAGCGAGCGAGGGTTCACGCTCATCACAGTAGAGAATCCTACACACACTTTATCATAAAGACGAAGAAAGACGGGCAACTGTCAGAAACAGTATATGAATCAGGCGGTTGTAGAAGAAGGCTGGAATGCAGGCGCAAGTTGGGCCACTACACTCCTTTGCCGGTCACAAAGGAGCCGTCCTGGCCCTCAGTTTTCATCCCCGGTTTGAACGTTTGGCAAGTTGTGGCGTCGATGGCACCGTGCAGCTCTGGACACCTGGGGACAATCAGCCCGCGCTTACGATAGCCCAGTATCATCAGGCTTCCTGGCTTTTTGCGCTCAGCTTCCACCCAAAGATCGAGCTGCTGGCCTGCGCGGCGGGCGATGGACAAATCTGGTTGTGGGATTCCAACACCGGCCACTCGACAGGCATCTGGGGAGGGCACCAGGCTGAAGCGCTGGCGCTGGGCTTCACCAGCGATGGGAGCCAGCTTGCCTCTGGCTCGGCAGATGGCACAGTGCAGGTTCGCGAAAGCCTCACAGGCACGCGCCTGACCCAGCTTTCCCATCCGGATACCGTCTGCGCGCTCGCGTGGTCGCCCGATGGCCGCTACCTGCTGAGCGGCGCGCAAGATGGGCAGGCCCGTGTATGGGATGGTTCCAGCGGGCAAATGCTTGCCGTCCTGCACCGTGCCGAGGGCTGGGTCAACAGCGTCGCCTGGAGTCCCGACGGCCACTGGCTGGCCTGTGGCCTGGAAACAGAACAAGCGATTGTGCTGGAAGCATCCACGGGGCAACTCCATAAGACCCTGATCGGGCATCAGGGCAGCGTGCTGAGCGTGGCCTTCAGCGCCGATAGCCTGGCGCTTGCCACCGGAAGCGCCGATGGCACCGCGCGGCTGTGGGAAGTCGCCACCGGACGACTGCTGGAGGTCGTCGGAGATCACCGCCAGGCCGTCACAGCGGTGGCATTGTCGCCGCAGTCGAAACAGCACGCATCCTCCTGGCTTGCCACGGCCAGCCGCGACAGCCTGGTGCGCCTGTGGTCGCTCTCCATCTCGCCGTGAATGTGGGAAAACCTTGCATGGCCGGAAGTTACCGGCTGGCAGATCATCAGCATACTCCAGGGAGGCCGAAAGGAAGAAAGCATGGGTCTTTTTAATTGGTTTCGCCGCTCGTCTCAGGACCAACGTGAATCGGGTGATAATTCCATGCGCTGGAGTTGGTTCGGTGGGCGGCGCATCTTACGCTTTGGCAGCTATATCTTTCCCAAAGACGCCGCCGAGGGAGATCGGCTCGATCTTCAGCATCATCTGCTGAAACTCTCGCTCGGTGGCAATTACCGCGCGCCCGTTCGTCAGCCGCGTGCCATCCTCGATGTCGCCTGCGGCACGGGCATCTGGTGTCGCGAATTGGCCCAGGAGTTTCCAAACGCCCAGGTCACCGGCTTCGACATCGATTCCACCCCCATGGACTCGTCGCGCAAACGCCTTGGCCCCAGCGGCCAGTTCCCGGCCAACTTTCACTTCCTGGAGGCCAACGCTCTCAAACCCTTTCCTTTTGAGGATGCCTCCTTCGATTTCACACACGCCCGGCTTCTGGCAGGCTTCCTGCCGATCAAACAATGGCCCGCCGTGCTGGCAGAAATGGCGCGTGTCACGCGCCCCGGCGGCTATATCGAACTTGTCGAAAACGAACTGCCGATCAGCCCCAGCCCAGCATTTAACTTCCTGGTGGGGGTCTCGCTTCAGATGCTGCGCAAGTATGGCCTCTATGAAGGAGCCGGGCCACATCTCATCGAACATCTCCGACAGGCCGGTCTGGAGCGCGTGCAGCAGCGCCGCGTTGTCCTGGGGACTGGACGCTTTGCCAGCCGTCAACAGCGGCTGATGATTACCGACCTGGTGGCGGGCGCTGAAAACTTTCAGCCCGTCGCCATCAGAGCCGGGCTTGTTGAGGAGGACAAGTACAGCGCCGCACTCGCCCAGGACCGCGACGAACTGACGAAAATGGGTGTCACCTGGGCATATACCTGCGCCTATGGCATGAAACCGCTGGCGCGCAAATGAGCCTGTTGTTTGTTCCAGGAAAGGATTCTCACCAATGAGCGCTCCCTTATCTGACGCCTTCCTGCAAACCATCGTCGCCGAGATCGACAGCGACGAGGTGACGGCTGTGATCCTGGCGGGCAGCCACGTGCGCGGGACGGCCACGCGCTACAGCGATGTCGATTTCGCTCGCTTTGTGCGCACACAACCGCAGGGCAAGAAAAAGCGTTACTTCTATCGCGGTGGCCGCCTGATCAGCGTCGTCACCTGGACGCTCGATTTCATGCAAGAATCCATCACCAAACCAGAGCATGCCATCTGGCGCGTGCCCGCTCTGCGCGAAGCGCGCATCCTGCTGGATAAAGAGGGCCTCTTCGCCGCATTTCAGCAAAAACTGCGAGATTTCCGCTGGGAACCCTTGCAGGAGCAGGCCAACGCCTGGGCCAGCGACATGTTGATGCTCTTTGGCGAGTTCGCGCACAAAATGCTGGGCGCGCTGCTGACTCACGATGAAACCACGATGGCTTACGCAACACATGACCTGCTCTGGACCCTCCCCGAAGTGGTAGCCGTGCAGCGCGGCGTCTTGATAGAAGGCAGCAATCAGTACTACGTGCAGGTGCAGGAAGCTGCCGGAAAAGATTCCGCCTGGACGCATTTTCACCGCCTGGCGCTGTGCCTGGAGCCGTTCCCGGCCCATCTCTCACTTGCCGAAGTCAGGGGCGTCGCTGCCTTGCGGCTATACGAAGAAACCGCCCGGCTCCTCCACGATGTGCTGCTGCCCGATGACCGCGCCGTGATCGAGCAGACCCTCCAGGTGATCGCGGAGGCATCGCTGCCCGATACCCTCATTTGACAGCCGCCAGCCATAATGATATACTGATAGAGTCACAATTGAAGATGAGGCCAGTGAAGGGGACAAAGCGCGGCGAGCGCAACACAGCGAGCTAAGGACAGTGCAAGCTTAGCACGGCGAAAGATGCGCAAGCCACCCCGGAGGCCCGGAGGCCACCTATTCGACCCGTTGAGGGTATTGAAATCGGAGGCTTTCTGGCAGCCCACCAGTATCAGGGCGTCTGGTGTCGCAGATGATGCGGAGCCAGAGGAGAGCGGGAGCCGTCTGGCTCCAAGCGAGGTGGTACCACGGGCATATTCAGCCCGCCCTCAGAGATGATCTGAGGGCGGGCTTTTTGTTTTGGCATCTTACCTTTGAGCACCTATCAATCAGAGAGAAAGGACGAATCCATGACCGGGGAAGAACTACGGCAGTCATTCCTCACCTTCTTTGCGGAGCGCGGCCACGCCATCATCCCATCAGCGCCGCTCGTGCCCGAAAACGACCCGACGGTCTTGTTTACCACCGCCGGGATGCACCCGCTTGTACCCTATCTGCTGGGCGAAACCCACCCCAAAGGCAGGCGGCTGGTCGATGTGCAAAAGTGCCTGCGCACCGACGACATCGAGGAAGTGGGCGACATCAGCCACAACACCTTCTTTGAGATGCTGGGTTTCTGGTCGCTCGGTGACTACTGGAAGGGCGAATCGCTGCGCTGGACGCTGGAATGGTTTACCCGCGTGCTGGGACTGGAGCAAGAGCGTATCTCCGTCACTGTCTTTGCGGGCGATGACGACGCGCCCCGCGACGACGAGGCCGCGCAGGTCTGGCTCAGCCTGGGCATCCCGCAGGAGCGCATCTATTACCTACCCAAGAAAGACAACTGGTGGGGTCCAGCAGGCAAGACCGGCCCCTGCGGCCCCGATTCCGAGCTATTCTATGACACAGGCCGCCCCAAACATGGCCCCGACTGCCAGCCGGGCTGCGACTGCGGCAAATACATCGAGATCGGCAACAACGTCTTCCTGCAATACAACAAAACGGCAGAGGGAACTTTCGAGCCGCTGGCGCAGCGTTGTGTCGACGTGGGCCTTGGGCTGGAGCGCATCCTGTGCATGCTCAGCGGCACCGAAGATGTCTATACCACCGACCTTTTCGCGCCCATCGTCGAGCGCATTCGCAGCTTGCGCCAGGGCGGCAAGACGACGCTCGCGCCAGAGCAAGAGCAGCGCCTTACGCGCATCATCGCCGATCACCTGCGCGCGGCCACCTTTATGATTGCCGATGGCGTCACGCCCAGCAACGTCGAGCAGGGCTACATCTGCCGCCGCCTGATGCGCCGCGCGGTGCGCTGCGGCCACGAACTGGGGATTCCTGGAGCATTCACTGCCGAGATCGCGCAGGTCGTCATCAGCCACTACGGGAACGATTACCCTGAACTCATCCAGCAGCAACAACGGATTCTGGACGAAGCGCGCCGCGAGGAAGAGCGCTTCAGCCAGACATTGGCGCGTGGGCTGCGCGAGTTCCAGAAGCTGGAGGAAGGGCTGCGCCAGCGCGACCAGCATACGCTGGCGGGCGAGGCCGTCTTCCGCCTCTTCGATACCTTTGGATTCCCGCCAACCCTGACGGCGGAACTGGCGCGGGAGCGCGGCCTCGCTGTGGACCTGGAGGGCTTCGAACTGCTCTTCAAACAGCATCAGGAACGCTCGCGGCAGGCCAACGAGGGCCGCTTTGCGGGCGGGCTGGCCGACCACAGCGAGCGCACCACGCAGTTGCACACGGCAACCCACCTGCTGCAACAGGCGCTGCGCGACGTGCTGGGCACGCACGTGCGCCAGATGGGCAGCAACATCACCGCCGAGCGGCTGCGCTTCGACTTCGCGCACCCCAAGAAGCTGACGCCCGAAGAGGTCGGGCGTGTGGAGGAGATCGTCAACCGCCAGATTGGGCGCGACCTTCAGACCGAAATGCAGATGATGCCCTTGCAGCAGGCGCTCGATCAAGGCGCGCTGGCCTTCTTTGGCGAGCGCTATGCCGATACCGTCAAAGTCTATAAGATCGGCGATTACTCGATGGAAGTCTGCGGCGGCCCGCATGTTGCCCATACCAGCGGCATGGGGCGCTTCAAGATCACCAAGGTCGAATCCATCGGCCAGGGCGTACAGCGCGTGCGCGCCGACCTGCTCGAAGTGGAAGCATCGTAAAACTTCCTGGAGCGTGGGTTGAAGCCAGCGCTGGCTTCAACCCACGCTTGACAGCCGCAGCACCAGCACGCTAGGATAGCGCCAGGTTGAGCGAACAAGAGACATGGAAGGAGCGTGCCCATGATCCAGGCTTCTGGGCAGCTAAAAGTGAGTCCAAGGGCATTGACGGGGAAGATATTAACCATCAATGGAGTGGTCTTTATCGTTCTTGGATTGCTGCTTGCTGCTTATTTCCTGTTCTCCCTGTCTGGGACAGCCTCGCCCCAGGAAAGGGCACTCTTGCTGGTAACAGGAATCCTTTCGCTCGTCTTTTGCGGCATAGGGACGCCGCTGGTGCTAGTGGGACTGCTGCTGTGGCGGCTTCCTGGTGAATCTCCGACAGCCAGCGTCGTCAGCGGCTACCTCGCGGCCTTTGAAAACCAGGACTACATGACAGCCTACAGCTACTTGAATCCAGATATGAAGACCCCTCAGGGCCAGCCGATCACATCCGCCTGGTTCGTCCAGCGAGCGCAGGCATATGACATGGAGCAGGGGAGGGTGACCAACTATGGCCTCGCAGCCGTGAGAGCGAATCCGGGGAGGCGGCGTTTCACCATCAAGGTGACTCGCGGGAACAGTGTATATAAAACCAATCTCTTCTTGCGGCAGCAAGGGGGCGAGTGGAGAATCACGGGTTTTGATCGTTTCTAAAGAAAGTCCCAACCAGTCGGAGCCATCAGGCGGCGCTCGCAGCGCCAGAAAGGTAGCCCCTATGAACAACGACCCGGAGCGCTGGAGAAGATACCAGGAGGCGCTTCAGCGCGCCGCCCAGCAGGGCGCGCTCTCCCCTGAGCAAATGCAAATGGTGCAGGCAGCGTTCCAGCAGATGCAGCAGACAGGGGCCACGCAGCATAGCTTCACCGTGACCCACCATCCTGACGGAACCGTGGTGCAGCAGGGCGGGCAGCCCGCTGGCTCATCGTATGGCGACCCGATGAAGGCTCCGCCCACTACTATGCTGCCAAACCAGCCGCCCCCATCGGCGGTGCCGCAGGGCTATGTCGACCCGCTCTATCAGAATGCGCTCGCAGACCTGCAACGCTGGCTGGGGCAGTACGAGAAGTATCGCATGCAAGGCAGCTTCGCTCAGCTTGAACCGATCTTCCAGGCGATCAAGCAGGTCACCGGGCGCTAGAGTCCCTGCACGCGCTGAAGCGCTGCCATCTCGGCCTGGAAGCTGTCGAGCATCTCGGCCTTCTCCTGCGGCGGCAGAAAGCTCTGGCGCACCCCGTTCAGCAGGATATCATTGATGGTGGCAAGCTCAAAGCCGAAGGGGTCAGCCAGCAAGGCCACCTCCTGGTTGAGCGTCGTATTGAAAAGCGGCGGATCGTCAGAATTGATCGTCAGGGGCACGCCAGCCGCGTACAGGCGCGGCAGGGGATGTTCCGCCAGGCTGGGATAGACGCCCAGGCGCAGATTGCTGGTGGGGCACGCCTCGATGGGGATGTGGCGCTCGGCCAGATGCTCCACCAGTGCCGCGTCCTCAACCGAGCGCACGCCATGCCCCACACGTTCCGCGCCAAGCGCGCGCAGCGCGCCCCAGACGCTTGGCGGGCCAACCGTCTCGCCCGCGTGCGGCGCGCTGTGCAGGCCCGCTGCCAGCGCGCGCTCGAAATAGGCGGCGAAGCGCTCAGGCGGATAGCCAACCTCCGCGCCGCCCAGGCCAAGCGCCACCACGCCATTGGCCTTGCCCTCGATGGCGACAGCGGTCACGTAATCGGCCAGTTGCCGGTTGCGCGCCTCGTCCTCGATATTGCGCACAATATCAAAGACCCAGCTCATCTGCACGCCAAAATCGCGCCGCGCCCGTTCGCGCCCGCGTGTCAGGCCGCTAAAGAACGTCTCGAAGGGGATGCCCAGCGAAAAATAATGTGTGCTGGGCGAAAACGTCACCTCGGCATAGCGCGTACGCTGCCGGTCCATCTCCGCGCCAAACTCGTAGGCAATCAGTTCATAATCTTCTGCCGTCCTCAGGCAGCCGGTGATCTCGAAATACACCTCAATGAAGTGGTTGAAATCGCGGAAGCGAAACCACTGCCCAAGCTCCTCCACCGTCTGCGCGGGCAAGGCTTTGCCGTTGCGCTCTGCCAGCTTCAAAAGCGTGGCTGGCTGAATCGAGCCTTCCAGATGCACATGCAGTTCGGCTTTGGGCGCAACGCGCAGATACTCCGCCAGGTTTTCAGTGAGAGGCATACTGCTCCTTGACGCCGCCTTCCGTGATTACAGAAGGCGGCCTCGTTCTAGAGATGGGCAAAACGGCAAGCAGAAGGTATCAGGAAGCGCTGAGGCTGCTCAGGAACTCATCCAGCGCTTTGGTCACGGCCTCCGGCTGCTCCACGCAGGACATATGCCCCGATTGCGGAATGACGATATAGCGCGAACCCTGGATGCGTCGGTGCAGGTCTTCGCTCTTGTCAGGCGGTGTCGACACATCCTGATCACCGCACAGGATGAGCGTAGGCACACTGATAGCATGGACCGTCTCGCTGACATCATCTCGGTCAATCACTGGCAGCACCGCGTTGTACATGGCCTGGCGGTCTCGCTCGGATGTCCAGTAAGCATGCCAGCGCTCCACCGCTGCCGGGTTCGTTTCGGGGAAGGCAGCCGTGTAGAACGTGCCATCCAGACCGGCCAGAATCGGCGGCACCGCGCCATGCGTCAGATACGTCTCGTCCATCGCCCGATACATTGGCAGGTGCTCCGGGTCATCGGCGGCAGAGGTATCAATCAGGCTCAGCGACTGGAATAATTCGGGATGACGCGGATAGAGCCGCATGGCAACCATACCGCCCATCGAAAGGCCCACCCAATGCACGCGGTTGATGCCCAGGCTTTGAAGCAGCGCGTAAGCATCGTCGCCCAGATGATACAGATCATAGGCTTCCGGGCTGCCCGCGCCTTCCGTCTCGCCCTGGCCGCGCCAGTCGATGGCAATCACGCGATAGCCCTTCCGCGCAAAATGATCGATCTGATGCTCAAAGCTCTGCCAGGCATACATCAGACCGTGCCCAAAGAAGATCACCTGATCGCCCGTGCCTCGATCCTCATAGTTATAGAGACATCCGTTGACTGACGCCTTTGGCATGTGTTCGCTCCTTCGTCGCATCGTACCGGCATCCATCTGCTGGCAGCCGCAGTGCTGCTCCGCTGAAGCTATTCTATCTGTTCAGCAAGCATTTGGGAAGGGGCGAAAACATGAAGAGGTGTTGAGGAAGAGGTGCGGACGCGGCTCAGCCTTTGAAGCGATAGCCAACGCCGCGCACCGTTTGTACCAGGACCGGATTCGCCGGGTCCGCCTCGATTTTTTCGCGCAGCCAGCGGATATGCACATCGACCGTGCGCGTGTCGCCCGCAAAATCGTAGCCCCAGACGTGTTCGAGCAGGCGGTCACGGGTCAGCACCGTGCCGCGATGGCGCACCAGATAGACCAGCAGGTCAAAGAGCCGGGCGGGCATCTCGACCTGGCGCTCGCCGATGGACACCTCGCGGCGGTCCAGGTCCACGCGCAAATCACCGGCCAGCAAGACGCGCGTGTCATCAAGCTGGCTCGTGCCGGGCACACCATCCGTGCGCGGTTCGGTTCGGCGCAGCAAAGCGCGCACACGCGCGCGCAGTTCGCGCCAGCTAAAGGGCTTGGTAACGTAGTCATCCGCGCCCAGTTCCAGGCCCACCACCTTGTCGGTTTCTTCGGCCCGCGCCGTCAGCATCAGAATCGGCACCGAGGAAGTCTCGTTGCGCCTGCGCAGTTGCCGACACACCTCCAGCCCATCCATCACCGGCAGCATCAGGTCCAGCAGCACCAGATCAAGACGACTGCGCTGGGCTGTATCGAGCGCAGAGGCGCCATCGCCTGCTGTCAGCACCTCATAGCCTTCCGCTCGCAGGTTATAGACAATAGTATCGCGCAAGATGGCTTCATCTTCCACGACCAGAATCGTCCGTTGCATCACAAAGTGACTCCCTCAGGGCTTGTTGCTAATTCAATTCCTCGATCTCGCCCGTCACCATATAAATGACATCTTCGCAGATATTGGTCACGCGGTCAGCGACACGTTCCAGATCATGCGCCACAAACAGCAGGCTGGTGGCCTGCGGCACGTTATCTGAATCGCGCATCGAACCGAGCAATTCATCGAAAATCTGGCGATACAGCAGATCAACCTCGTCATCGCGAATGCAGATTTCCCGCGCACCCACAATATTCACATCCACAAACGCCTGAATGGCGTCGCGCACCTGCTGGCGCACCAGCTTTGCCATTTCCGGCAGGTCCACCACCGCCTTGACGGGCGGCTGCGAAGCCAGCCGGATGGCGTTCTTGGCAACCCCAACCGCGTGATCGCCCATGCGCTCCAGTTCGTTAATCACCAGTTGAATCGTGACCAACTCGCGCAGATCGCGGGCTACGGGCGCCTGGCGCGCAATCACCCCAAAGGTCTTGTTGCGGATGCTGCGCTGCTGCTCGTTGACCGTATCATCGCCGTCGATCACCTGCTGTGCCAGCGTCACATCGCGCTGAATCAACGCCTGCATGGCATTGGCAATGGCAGACTCCACCAGCGTTGCCATCTGCACGACGGCCTCTTCCAGTTCATCCAGTTCGTGATGAAAAGCGTCTCGTGTCATCAGTGCGCTCCTAACCAAACCGCCCGGTAATGTAATCTTCAGTCCGCTTATCCGTGGGCTTCGAGAAGATGGTGGCCGTCGGGCCAATCTCGACAAGATCGCCTGTCAGGAAGAAGCCCGTTCGCTGCGAGACACGGGCCGCTTGCTGCATGTTATGCGTGACGATGACAATCGTATACTCGCGTTTCAACTCTTCCATCAACTGTTCGATCTTCAGCGTGGCAATGGGGTCCAGCGCGGAACACGGCTCGTCCATCAAGATCACTTCCGGGGCCACCGCCAGCACGCGGGCAATGCAGAGCCGCTGCTGCTGACCACCCGAAAGGCCGAGCGCGCTGGTATGCAAGCGGTCTTTCACCTCATCCCAAATTGCCGCCCCGCGCAGGCTGCGCTCCACAATCTCCGCCAGTTCGCGTGCGTTATTATTGCCCTGCACCCGCAAACCATAGGCCACGTTCTCAAAAATGGTTTTCGGGAACGGGTTTGGCCGCTGAAAGACCATGCCCACGCGCTGGCGAAGCTGCACCAGATCAACCCCCGAGCCGTAAATATTCTGGTCGTCCAACTTGATCGCGCCCTGCACGCGCGCCGTTGGCGTCAGATCGTGCATGCGGTTGAGCGCCCGCAGGAAGGTCGATTTGCCGCAGCCAGAAGGCCCAATCAGAGCCGTCACCTCATTGGCAAGGACCACCATGTCAACACCCTTGATGGCGCGGTTCGTCCCATAGAACACTTCCAGATGCTCCGAGCGCATCTTGATGCGCCCTTCCTCAACTGGGCGCTCTGACATCGGCGCGTCGCTCGGCGCTTGCCCGGTCTGGGTCGGTAAGCGAGGAATGGCTACCGCGTCTTTCTGACTGGCTTCACGAATTGCATCCTCCAGGGAATCCGATGTAGACACTTCGCTCATGGCACCTTCCTTACTTATCTCATTATTTGCCTGCTGTCAACCGACGATACAGGGCAGCGCCGATAAAGCGGGTTGAAAGGTTAAAGATCAACAAGAAAATCACCAGCACCGCCGCTGTGCCTGCTGCCACGACCTGCGCCGAGGCCGTAGACGCCTCGGTCTTGAGCACCCAGACGTGAATCGTCAGCGTATCGCTGGGTAGGAGCGGGTTCAGGCTCAAGAAATTGCGCGGTGTATCCTCACCAGCGGTAAAGACTATCGCGGCGGTTTCGCCGATCACCTTACCAGCCGTCAGAATGACGCCGGTCAGCAGTGCGGGCAGTGCCGCCGGTAAAATCACCTTGGTGATTGTCTGGAACTTGGTAGCGCCCAGCGCCAGGCTGGCTTCGCGCAGTTCGCCAGGCACCGCCCGAATAGCATCCTCGCTGATGCGCATCAACAGCGGCAGGTTCAGCAAGACCAACGTCAGGATAGCCGCCAGCCGCGAAAAGCCAAAGCGAGTGCCTTCGCCGTTGAGCGTTACAAAAGTCAGGAAGCCGAACAGACCCAGAATCATCGAAGGCACGCCCGCCAGCGTCTCAGCGCAGAAGCGAATCACCGCCGTCAGCACGCCTTGCGGCCCGCTCTGCCTGGCAAACTCGACCAGATAGATGGCCGCGCCCATCGCCACAGGAACGGCAATAAGCATGGTCCCAACGAGCATATAGAAGGAGCTAAAAATCTCCGGCCCAATACCATTATCATCAGGCGTGGCGGTCAGGAAATGCCAGAGGTTCCCCAAGACACCCTGCCCACCCTGAGAGAGAATCTGCACGCCAGAGAGCAGCAGATACAGCAGCAGCGCCACCAGCAAGATCACCAGCGCGCCGGACAAGCCCCAGATCAGCGCCAGCGCGACCTGACTGACCGCGCGAGCGCGCTGGCGAACGCGCTCCAGCGAAATCGCGCGATTACGCCGCAGCCAGCGATTCAACGCGCCAATGCCCCTGATAATCAAGTACAGCGTGACGACCAGGTTGATGGCGCTCAAGAACAGGCCAAGCTGCTGGCTTCCCGTGAAGAGAAACTGCACCGTCGTGCCCTTGCCAACAACCACATCAAGCAGGTTGCCATTCAAGAAGGGGCTGATGCTGTTGCCGGTGCCAAGAATCAACAGCAAGATATTGCTGAGGACAATCAGGAAGAAGCTGATCGGGTCGCCGCCAATCAGGATGTTCACAATCAAACTGACGACGAACAGCCCCCACCAGACACGCCTCGGCACCTTGCCCAGCAGCCCAAGGATGGGCTTGTAGTAGCGGCTGATAATCACAAAGGCCAGCGAGATCAGCAGCAAGAGGCCGGTCAACGCCCAGAGCACGTTGCGGGCATAGGTATCGTTCACCGTCTCGCCGAAGCCTTCGAGCAGTTGGGCGGTAATCGTCGAGGCGCTGCCAAAAATCGACCTGGGAATCGCGGGCACATCGCCAATCACCATCTGCACCGCCAGCGTTTCGCCAATGGCGCGGCCCATACCCAGAATCACGCCGGTCAAGATGCCCGAGCTAGCGGCAGGCAGCAGTACCCGCGACATCGTTTGCCAGCGAGTCGCGCCCAGCGCGGCGCTGGCTTCGCGCATCGCGTTTGGAATGCCTTTGAGGGCGTCAACCGTCAGGCTGGTAATCGTCGGCAGAATCATGATCGACAGGACAAAGCCCGACACCAGAATGCCTTCGCCGGTACCCAGCAGCCAATCAGGGGTGGGCAAGACATGCTGCTGCGCGCCGCGCAAGAGGCTGCCGACCCAGGGAACCAGCACCGTCAAACCGACAAAGCCATACAGCACCGAAGGAACGCCGGTGAAGAGTTCCAGCGCGGGCTGTACCAATTGTCGCGCCCAGTTCGGCGCAACTTCCGTCAAGAAGAGCGCCGCCGCGATGCTCAGCGGAGTGGCGATCACAACCGCCAGCAGCATGACAGTCACCGAGCCGTAAATGAGCGGCCAGGCTCCCGCCGATGGCTGGATGCCGGTTCCCGGGTCGGGAGCCGGGTCCCAATTGCTTCTGGTCAGAAAGTCAATGATATTGACCGCTGGCACGGTGCCACCGGTCGAGACGTTCTGCGCCCCGAAGAAGGGCAAGAACATTTTAGCGCCGATAAAATAGAACAGAGCAACGATGCCAAGCACGATCACCGCTGCGTTCACGAAATAGAAGATATTTGCCAGCGGGTCGCTTTTCAGCACAGATATAAGATAAAAGACCCCCACATAGAGGGCTGCCAGGGCAAAGAAAATCCAGAGGATGGCATTCTGGCTGCTGTCCGCTGCCTGAATGACCAGCGTATTGAGTATCCACATCACCACCCCAACTGCCCCAGCCACGACCATATAGACCGCCCGCGCCAGCAGAATCGTTTTGCCGCCCACGATACGCACGGCAGCGGTAAAGAGAAAATAACCGCCCAGGACGCCATAGAACAGAGCTAATTGCCCCACTCCCCCAGCCAGCGTGAGCACCGCCGCCAGCACCAGCAGTAAGCCAATGAGGGCGGCAGCAAAACTCACAAGCAGGGGACGAACCCGGCGGAGAAGCGGTGTTTCCGTCGGGTTCTGAATGGGCGTTGGAGGTGTTGCTATCGCCATGATCTATCCCTTCTGCCCATCCTTACGCCATAGACCTTACGGCTGATGTGACGCCGTCGCCGAAGAGCTGAGCGTGCTCGCCGAGATGAAGTACAGGTCGGCCAGATCGCTCTGCTGGAAGGCGCTGCTCGTGACATAGTTCAGGAAGCTCGCTGCCACGCCGCTCGGCTGGCCCTTGGTGTACATATGCTCGAAGTTCCAGAACTTGTAGTCGTTGCTGGCAACCGCGCTGGGGCTGGGCTTCTGCCCATCGATGCACACCGGGGTGATCTTGCCATTGAGCGAGCCACCGTTGCCGATGAAGCTGGTGGCGATGTAGCCAATCGCGCCGGGGGTCGTGGAAACGGCCTGGCCGAGCGCGCCGCTGTCATCTTTCTGGAGAGTCTGGCTGGGGTTCGAGGTCACGCCCTGCATAACATACTTGGAGAACGTGCCGCGTGTGCCAGAGCCAGCGGGGCGCTCAACGGTGGTGATGGTCTCGTTCGGGCCGCCAAGCGTGCTCCAGTTGGTAATCTGGCCGCTGAAAATCTGCTGAATCTGCTGCGTCGTCAGGTTGGTGATTTTGGCCGCCACATCGGGGTTGACAACGACGGCAAAGATCACGACGGCAACCTGGTGATCGACCAGATCAGCATATTTCGTCGCGTTGACCGTCTGCGCGAACAGATCGGAATCGCCAATCTGCACCGCGCCCGACTCCACATCAGCGACGCCCTTGCTGCTGCCGCCAGCGTTCACGGTGATGTTCGCGCCGCTGTTGGTTGCCTGATATTCCGTTGCAGCCTGCTTGATCAACGGCTGAAGCGCGCTAGAGCCATCGATAGTAATCGTGCCCTTGGCGTTGTCATTGGGGGCCGTGCCCTTGGTGCTGCCACCGGGGCCAAGGTCAGACGTGCTGACGGAACAAGCGGTTGCAGTGTTGGTGGTCGCCGTTGGTGTCGAGCCGCCGCTGCTGGTGTTGTTCGCGCCGCAGGCGCTCAGCAGCATGGTCAGCAGCAAAAGGCCACTTGCCAGCGTCATCCCACTCAGCGTCGAGCGCCGCAACAATTTGGACAACGAAATCATTCATTCCTCCTGAGAACCACTCACTCGTTAAGGAGCAAAGGGCGCAGATGCCCTCTCTGTTGGGGGTACTTGGATGCTCCGCTGGTAACTGTATCGTTCGCTATTTAACGGCTGTTTAACTCGATGTTAAAGTTGTATTAAGAGAAGCGAGCATAAAAAGATGCCGCGCGCCCAATTGGGCGCGCGGCATCAGCGCTTTCCAGATAAGCGCAGGGCCAAAGCAGGCGGCGCTCTATGGTTGATGCGCCTGCATTGCCGCAGCGCTGAGTTTGCTGACCGGCAAGAAGTACAGGCCAGGCACATCGTTCGTCTGGAACGCAGTGCTCATGATGTACTTGATGAAGGAGGCAGCCAGGCCGGTTGCCGTGCCCTTCGTGTACATATGCTCAATCGTCCAGAACTGATAGGCATTGCTGGCAACCGCGCCGGGGCTGGGCTTCTGCCCATC
This sequence comes from Ktedonobacterales bacterium, assembly GCA_035307385.1. Taxonomy (GTDB): domain Bacteria; phylum Chloroflexota; class Ktedonobacteria; order Ktedonobacterales; family DATBGS01; genus DATBHW01. The sequence continues at coordinate 41,401 of DATGID010000043.1, forward strand.
GATGCAGATCGGAACCACCTTGCCGTTGTACTTGCCGCCTGTGCCGATGAAGCCCGTAGCAATGTAGCTAATCGCGCCCGGCGTGCTGGAGACCGCATCGCCAACCGAGGCATCAGTATCCTGCACCGACTGCGTGGCGCTGGCAGCCGCGTTCTGCATCACATACTTGATAAACGTGCCATCGGTATCAGAAACGCTTGGTCGCCCAATAACGGTAATACCCTCGTTCGCCCCACCAAGCTGGTCCCAATTGTCAATCTGACCATCGAAAATCTGCTGAATCTGCTGCGTCGTCAGATTGGTAATGTACGCCGCCACATCGGGATTGACCACCAGAGCAAAGACAACCACAGCCACCTGGTTATCGGTCAGGTTCGTATAACTGGTGCTGTTGATCGTCTTGGCAAAGACATCCGTATTGCCAATCTGGACTTTGCCCCCCTCCACATCGGTCAGGCTCTGGGTGCTGGTTTCCGCATTGACCGTGATTTTTGCCTTGGTGTTGGCCGCCAGATACTCTGTCTGGGCCTGCGTCAGCAGCGGCTGAAGCTCCGGAGAGTCATCAATGGTAATCGTACCGGTGGCCTTATCATTGGGAGCCGTCGCCTTCGCGCCGCCGCCGGAACCAAGATCAGCCGTGCTGACCGAGCACGTCTTCGCGTCCGGGTTGACGGTGTTGGGCACGGGTCCGGCGTTGACAGGTGGAGTTGAGCCGCCACACGCGCCAAGCAGCAGCGTCAGCAGCACAAGACTGGTCGCCAGCATCATTCCACGCAGCGTGGTATGCCGCGACAACGGGGAAAACGAGATCATTCATTCCTCCTGAGCATTTCTTATCCGTTAAAGAGCAACGGGCGCGGCTATCCTCTCCAGGGTGGCATCTGACGCGCCGCTGGGTATCTATGGTTTGCGGTATAGCTCATAAGTAAGACGAACACACCTATTATATGAAACAGGGCAAGAGCGAAACCCATAAACCCGCGCAAGCCGCGCGGCAAACTACCCAGATGGGCAGGGCATTCCCCACGCCACGCCAGCTACAATACACCTGTAGCTCAGGCTATCTCTGGCTCAAGGAGGGCACATTGAAACAGACATCATCATCCATGCAGGGAAAAGTTTGCCTGGTGACGGGCAGCAACTCCGGCATTGGCAAAGCCACCGCCCTGGGACTGGCAAAACTGGGCGCTACCGTTGTCATGATCTGCCGCGACCAGAGCAAAGGCCAGGCCGCGCAGGACGAAATCAAAGCCAAAAGCGGCAACTCCTCGGTGGACCTGCTCATCGCCGATCTCTCGTCTCAGCAATCCATCCGCCACCTGGCGCAAGAGGTGAAAACACGCTATCCGCAGGTGCATGTGCTGCTGAACAACGCCGGAGTCTCGGCTGGTAAGCGCACCGTCACCGTCGATGGCCTCGAAACCACTTTTGCGGTCAACCATCTCGCGCCGTTTTTGCTCACCAACCTGCTGCTAGACCATCTGAAGGCCAGCGCCCCGGCGCGCATTGTCACCGTGGCCTCCATGGCTCAGAACGCCATCCGCTTCGACGACCTGCAAAGCGAACAGCGCTACAACGCCTGGGAGGTATACGGCCAGAGCAAATTAGCCAATATCCTCTTCACCTATGAGCTTGCCAGGCGGCTGGAAGGAACAGGTGTCACCGCTAACTGCCTGCATCCGGGCGTCGTCGCCACCAATCTGGCCCGCGATATGAGTCCGGTCTTCCAGGCATTCATCAGGGTCCTGTCCATCAGCAGGGTTCTGTTCACCAGTCCGGAAAAGGGAGCCGAAACCTCGATCTATCTGGCTTCCTCGCCGGAAGTGGAAGGCATCAGCGGCAAATACTTCAGCAACAAGCGCGTGGCTCAGCCCCAGCCAGCCGCCGCTGACACCACCAACGCCCAGCGGCTCTGGCAGGTCAGCGAGCAACTGACACAGCTTGTGCCCGCTTAGCGCTCTTGCATCCTGTTGCTATCTTTTTTATAGTGGGGTGAGTATGTCACCCTCACATGCTTCACCGAGCAGTAGCAAGGAGTTTTGCTCACATGCGTCTTGGTTTACAGGTTCCGAATTTTACCTTCCCCAATGGACAAAGCCACCTGGGTGATACCTTTGGCGTCATTGCCGAACGTGCCGAACGCGCGGGCTTGTACAGCCTGTGGGTAATGGACCATTTCTTCCAGATTCGCGGCGTCGGCCCCGCCGAAAACGAGATGCTCGAAGGCTGGAGCGCGCTGGCCTTCGCCGCCGGACGCACCAATCGCATCAAGCTTGGGACGATGGTCACCGGCATCACCTATCGCCATCCTGGCATCCTGGTGAAGACGGCCACCACCCTGGATGTCCTCTCGCACGGGCGCGCGTATTTTGGCATCGGCGCGGCCTGGAACGAAGAAGAGCACAAGGGCCTGGGTGTGCCCTTCCCGCCGCTGAAAGAGCGCTTCGAGCGCCTGGAAGAAACGCTTCAGATTGCCTTGCAGATGTGGGCCGGAGATGAAAAGCCCTACGAAGGCAAACACTATCAGCTTGAGCGCCCTCTGAACGTGCCGCAGTCCGTACAGCGGCCTCACCCGCCCATCCTGATCGGCGGCGGCGGCGAAGAAAAGACGCTGCGCATGGTTGCGCAGTATGCCGATGCCTGCAACCTTTTTGGGCGCCTGGGCACCGACGCGATCAAGCATAAGCTGGAAGTGCTGCAAGCGCATTGCCAGCGGTTGGGCCGCCCTTACGAGCAGATCGAAAAGACCTCGCTCGACACCATCAAGCTCTCGCGCGATGGCAGCGACGGCTCGCTGACCCCAGCCGCCGCAATTGATTTCTTCGGCGGGCTGGCCGAACTGGGCTTCGATCAAGCGCTGTTCAATACCTCTCAAGCCCACGAGTTGGAGTTTTTTGATCTGCTGGCGGAAATCGTCCCCGAGGTCGAAAAAATCACCCCAGCCGGGCGCTAGCATCATCTGAAAAGCCCTTGCCAGTGTATCAAGCGCGCCCTGCCTGAAATCAGGCAGGGCGCGCTTCCTGCCAGCGCCACTGCCTCTTGACTGCGGAGGCGAACAGGCGCTATACTGTGCCTGTTCAGCGCCCTACTTCCATTCGCCTTCACACGCGCTCAACCGTCAATAAGCCAGATTTGGGGTGAAGGAGCCAAGAAGATGTCCGACGCGCCGCTGCGGGTCTTCATCAGCTATGCCCGCGCCGATAGTACCGCCTTCGTTGATCGCCTGGAGCGCGACCTGAAGGCACAGCACTTCGTTCCCTGGGTTGACCGGCATGGGTTGGAAGGCGGCCAGGAGTGGATGGAGATCATCCAGCAGGCCATCGATGAGTGCCACGCCCTGGCGGTCGTCCTTTCTCCGGCAGCGGTGCAATCCAGGTTCGTGCGCATCGAATACCGCTACGCCGACGAGATCGGCAAACTGGTGATCCCGCTGCGCTATTTGCCCACCCCAACCACCCCGATGGACCTGCGCATCCTGCAATGGGTCGACTTCCAAACAAGCTACGACGAGGGGCTGCGCCATCTGGTGCAATCGCTCAGCCACATCAAGCCGCCTGCTGCCCAGCCGCCAACAGAGCAGCCCCAGCAGCCACCACCAGCGCCAGTTATACCCCCGAAGACCAAGAAGCAATGGCGAGACGAAGGAAATGCCCACTATGATGCCAAACGGTACGCCGAGGCCCTGGCAGCCTTCGATCAGGCCATCAAGCTCGACCCGCAGTATGTCCTGGCTTATTATGACAGAGGGTGGGCGCTTAGGGACCTGAAGCGCTACACCGACGCCCTGGCAGACTTCGACCAGGTTATCAAGCTCGACCCACAGAAGACCAATGCTTACTATGGCAGGGGGGAGGCGCTTTGGTGCTTGATTCGTTACGAGGAGGCCCTGGCAGCATACAATCAAGCTATCAAACTCGACCCACAAAATTTCTATGCTTACGCAGGAAAAGGAACTGTGCTCTACAACTTAAAACGTCATGAAGAGGCGCTGGAGGCTAGCGACCGGACAATCGCGCTCAACCCGCAATTTGTACGAGCTTACAATGGCAGAGGGAATGCCCTCTTAGGCTTGAAGCGCTACGATGAAGCTCTGGCCGCCTATGACCAGGCCATCAAGCTTGACCCTTATGATGGTTTGTTCTACAGTAACAAAGCTAATGCGCTCGACGCTTTGGGCAGGGCACAAGAGGCTGAGCAAGCCCGCAAGAAGGCGCACGAACTGGGCTACACCGGCTGATCGCTCTTAATAAGCCACTGCACATTCTCTTAACATTGGCATGATATACTGGCTCCGTGAAGGCTGCCACGGGCGGGGAAAGCCGTGGAGCAGGAAGGAGACGCATGCCAATAGAGGTCTTGCTGGGCGCGCTGGCGGGCGGCATCGTCGCCTCGGTGGGCTGGTGGGTGCTGCTGCGCTGGTCAACGAGCGAGCGCGAGGAAGCTGTGGAGGGCCAGGAGCGCGCCCGTCGCCGCCAGTCGCAGATCGAAGAGGAGATGCTGGCGCTGGAACATCTCTTTGCCGGGATGCTCGACGCCGTGCCACGCCCTGTCTTCGTCACCAACCGCGACCGCGTCATCCTCCAGGTGAACCGCGCCGCCGTCGAACTGGCCCATCTGCCCCGGCATCAGGTCGTCGGGCGCATCGTGGCAACCGTCATTCAGGACTACGACACCACCGTCATGCTGATGGAAAGCGCCAAAAGCGGCCAGAGCCAGGAAAAGACCATCCAGCGCGCCGCCACCGGCGAAACCTGGAAAGTCGTCGTCACGCCGCTGCGGCTGGGGTCCGTGGGCGGTGTCTTTGCCCTGGACGGCACCACCAACCCCAACATGAAGGCCACGCGCGGCACATCGCCCGAGATGCTGCCCACCCATCTGGTGCTGACGATAGAAGACCTCACCCGCCTGCATCATCTGGAGACAGTGCGGCGCGATTTTGTCGCCAACGTCTCCCACGAACTGCGCACACCGCTGGCCTCCGTCAAGCTGCTGGCCGAAACCGTGCAAACCGCGCTGGACCACGACCCCGAAGCCGCGCGCACCTTTGCCCAGCGCATCGAAGCCGAGGTAGACAGCCTTTCGCAGTTGGTGGCCGAACTGCTGGAACTCTCGCGCATCGAATCGGGGCGCGCGCCGCTGCGGCTGGCCCCCACCGACCTGCGCGAAGTCCTCGCCGAAACCGTCGTGCGCGTCGAAAATCTGGCCGAACTTCAGGGCGTCCATCTGGGCCTGGCCTGGGAAAACAAAGCCAACCTCGATGACTGCGAGCCGCTGCCGCTGGCGCTGGCCGATGGACCGCGCATCGGGCAGGTATTGCTCAACCTCATTCATAACGCCATCAAGTTCACGCCCAAAGACGGGACGATCACCGTCGGCGTCAGGCGCACCCCCGATGACCCCCAGTCGCTCACCGTCTGGGTACGCGATACCGGCGTGGGCATCAGCGAAGACGACCTGGCGCGCATCTTCGAGCGCTTCTATAAAGTGGACCGCGCCCGCACTCGCGGCATGTCCGACGCCAAAAACGGTGGCGAGCCGGGCGGCACCGGCCTGGGGCTGGCAATCGCGCGGCACGTGGTGGAGCAGCACGAAGGGCGCATCTGGGCGGAAAGCAAACCGGGCCGAGGCAGCGTCTTCAGCTTCACCTTGCCCATCGCCCAGGAAAACGCCGCGCCAGACGCGCCTGAAACTCCCCGGGAACAAGAGGCGCGCACAACGTAGGAGGAAGTCGTGATGTTGATGGTGGCTGCGCGTGTCCTCGTCTTCCTGCTGGGGATGAGCCTGGTGCTGGCTACGCTCTTCTCTGCCATTCGCACCTTCGTGCTGCCCCGCAGCGCGAATGATCGCCTCTCACGATTTGTCTTCCTCACCACGCGCAAGGTCTTCAACTTCATCATGCGCTGGGCGCATACCTATGCCTTGCGCGACAGCATCATGGCCTATTACGCCCCGGTTGGCCTGCTGCTCTTGCCCGCCGTCTGGCTGGCGCTGGTGCTCACCGGCTATATGGGCATGTTCTGGGCAATTGACCCGGCCTCCTGGCCGGATACCTTCAAGCTCAGCGGCTCCTCCTTGTTCACGCTGGGCTTTGCCACACCGAACGATTTCATCAGAACGCTCTTGATCTTCTCTGAGGCCGCCATCGGCCTGGCCTTGCTGGCGCTGCTGATCTCCTATCTGCCGACGATGTACGCCGCCTTTTCCAAACGCGAGGCGGCTGTCACACTGCTGGAGGTACGCGCGGGTTCGCCGCCTTCGGCCATCGAAATGTTTGCCCGCTTTCATCGCCTGCGCCGCCTGGAGGAACTGGGCGAAGTCTGGGTACAGTGGGAAATCTGGTTTGCCGAACTGGACGAAAGCCACACCTCCCTGGCGGCACTGGCGTTCTTTCGCTCGCCCCAACCAGAACGCTCCTGGATCACCGCAGCAGGCGCGGTGCTGGACGCCGCCGCGCTGGCCGCCTCCACGCTCGACATCCCCAGAGATACCCAGGCCGATCTATGCATTCGCGCGGGCTTTCTGGCCCTGCGCCACATCGCCAGCTTCTTCAAGATTTCCTACAACCCCCACCCTGCCCCAACCGACCCCATCAGCATCAGCCGGGAAGAGTTCGACAATGCCTGCGAGCAGCTTGCCAGCCATGGCATCCCGCTCAAGCCAGACCGCGACCAATGCTGGCGCGACTTCGCGGGCTGGCGCGTCAACTACGACACAGTCTTGATCGCCCTGGCGAAGCTCACCATGGCCCCCGAAGCCCCGTGGTCCTCAGACCGCCTGACCAGGCAGAAGCGCGCCTAGCCCCGCGTCTCAGCCAGGCGTATCAACTTGAGCTTATGGTTTAGGTAGGCTCGCGGCCAGCGCCAGTTCGGCGGCACGATGCCGGTAATCATCGGGCGGCGCGGCGTGTGGATAGTTCACAAAGCAAGCGACAATCTTCTCCAGATAGCTAGCAAGCGGCTCATGCTGAAAGCCTAGCTCTGTCCTGGCTCTGGTCGGGTCAAGATAAGACATCCAGTGATCGCTGAAGGGCGAAACATCCATGGGCTTGAGGCCAACGGCCTGCAACTGTGCCGCCGATGCCGCCACCAGCCGCGCTGGCGCGCCCAGCATCTCCGCCAGCAGCTTCACCAGCGCGGCCAGCGTTGGCGTCTCGTCCTGGGCCAGATTGTAGACCTGCCCAAACGTCGCGGGCTGGCCCAGCAGCCCGACAATCGCCTTCACCACGCTGCCGCTGTAGACATGGCGAACCGTGTTCGCGCCGCCATCGGGGGCGAGCACCGGCCCGCCGTCCATGATGCGCCAGAGATAGCTTTCGATGCGGCGAAAATGGTCGCGCTCCCCGTTGACCATCGGCAGGCGCAGCCGTGTCACCGGGAAACGCTGCGCCTCCCAGGCAGCGGCCAGCACATCTTCGGCCTCGCGCTTATAGACGCCATAGCGCCATTCATCCAATTCATACGCATCGTCGGTTGGCTCGGGCAGCAGCGAGCCTGCATAATCCGCTTCCCGCGACGGTCTGGGGCAGCCCTCGCGCACCAGATAGACCTGCCCGGTGCTGATAAACACATACTGCCCAACGCGCCCATCTCCCAGCACCGCCAGCGCCTGCCGGGCATCGTCAGCAGTATAGGCGGCAAAATCGACGGCAGCGTCAAACGAGCGGCCCGCCAACTGCCGCGCAAAATCAGGTGTGGTGCGGTCGGCCAGCAAGCTTTCCACCTGCTGCTGAAAGGGCGGCGGCTGCGTGCCACGGTTGAGCAGCGTCACCTCATGGCCCGCCGCCAGCAGCCGCCAGACGAGTTGATAGCCTACATTGCGCGTGCCACCAATCACCAGAATACGCATAGACAGAACACCCTTCTTGCTTGATTCCCTCGCCCAAGCCATTCAGACTAGAAGCCTTGACACATCAGGCAATCGTCGTTATACTACGAGCAGACGCTGCATGTTGCAGCGCCGTTGCACCTTTCCATTGTGGAAACGGCTGGCATGGCCGGTGTTCTATTCACCGGCCATACCATACCCTGACCCCTGCACAACACAGGATGTGGGGCTGAGGGCTATTGTATCATCGTGGTACGACCTCAGCGGCCACCTTCTGGATGCCCGCCCGGCGTCCGCTGGCGCGGGGAGCGGCAGCAGCCCTGTTGAAGCTCGCGCTTCACAGGCTGCCGTTCCCTGGCTCCGGCATCTCCGGCGGCATGCGCAGGGTGGCCGTTTTGTGTGTTGGCGCAGGCGCAGGGTAGTCGGCGCGCACAACACCCGGGAGGTCCGCCGATGTCCTTCGACCCCTACGCCTTCGATCTGTCCCACGCCGCCAAGCCGTCCCCGCCCAACGCCGCCATCGACCTGGATGATGAACTGCTCGCTGTCCCCGCAGAAGCGCAGCGCTGCATCTGCCGCGCCTTGATGCAGGCCATCGAGGGCGCGCTCGACCTGGAAGACCGCACGCCCACCGGCCACCGCAGCCCGCCGCCCGTCTTCACCGTGCAGCACGCGGGCAAGCCGCGCTTCAACCCCGACGACCTGCGCCAGCAAACGCTGCAAGGCTGGCATCGGCTGGTCGCCATCGAATTACGCCTGGCCGTGCTCGCGCTGGAAGCGCTGCACTGCCTGCCCGAAGACCGCACCTATCAAGACCTGCTGGCCGAACAATGCGCCCGCGTGGGCCAGCTTTACGCCGAACTCAAGCGCCGCGCCGGGTCCGGCTTTGCCCTCCACATCCTGCGCTGGGAACTGCGCCTGCTGCGCTATCGCGATTCGCCCATCATCAACGCGCTGCTCTTCCCGGCAGCAGGCCGATAACGCCAACACCCGCCGCGAACTACGTAGCCTTAGTACGTAGTTCGCACGATGTTTTCCTGTGCGCGCGTCTGCTACACTGTAGCCTATGGGAAGATACGAGCCTCGACACACCCGGAGAGAGACGAAAGGATGGCCTGCTGATGGAAAATCCTCCTGACCCTCCCGCGCCTGGGAACGACCCTCCGCCAGACGACGCCTCGCCGCTGGGCACGCCCGCGAACCCACCTGCCCCGGCGCAGCCGTCGCGTTGGCAGCGCGTTGGCGCGGGCATCGGCGGCCTGGGCGCGCTGCTCATTCTCTGCGGCGTCTTCCTGCCCACCTACGGCACCGCTGACTACGAAGGCGCGGCCCTCCAGAACGCGCCCTTGCTGGTGTTCGGGCTGCTGATTGCCCCCGCGCTGGTCATCCTTGGCATCAGCGCCTGGTTCTGGGTGAGCAAGCCCCCGCTCTGGTTGGTGGTAATCGGCTCCATCGTCATTGCCCTGGCGCTGGTCGCGCACTGGCTGATTTCGCTGCTTGCCGCCAGTTTCGCCTGCTTCGATGTCTGCCCCCATGGTGGCGTCACCTATGGGACCGGCTTCTGGCTCCCGCTCATAGGGTTGCTATTGGGTGTGATTGGCATCATCTTCGCTGCCGTCGCAGCTCGCCGACCACAACAGCAGCCCGCGCCCACTGCCTGAACCAATGCCCCTCACAGAGACATGAGTCATCCCGAATTTTTTGCCAGACAGACCTTCTGCCAGCAGGCGAGTCTGCTGGAGAGTGCGGAAGCCCGTGGGAGCGCCGCCTGGAAGGCGGCGCTCCGAAAGCTGACGCCGCGCTGGGCTTGGTCCCCAAAAATTCGGGATGACTCATGTCTGGCGTTACAGGTGGACGTATTACCTTCAGCCGAACATCAAAACATGATAGACTAAGCTGACGCCAAAGAGAGAGGTTGGGAACGCTATCATGCCTGCTTTGCGCGACTGGCAAAACTTCTATCTGCTGACCGGAACCGCTGCGGCAACCTTGATCGGGCTGCTCTTTGTGGCCCTTTCCATCTCCGTGGGCGTCAACCTCGCCATGCGGCGCATCACCAACGCCATCGATACCTTTGTGACGCCCATCCTGCTCTCCTATGGGCAGGTCTTCTTCCTCTCGTGCCTGGGCATCATCCCCTTTCAGGGCGCGCTCGTGCTTGGGGGCATCGTGCTGGCGCTGGGCAGCGCCAACAGCGTGCTTGCCCTCTGGGTTGCCTGGCGCATGCTGGTGCTGCACCGCGACGAAAGAGACCGGGGCCACTGGGTCTGGCACGCCCTGCTTCCCTTCCTGGCAGGCATCTTATTAGTAGGCACGGCGCTTGGTATCCTCAATGGCAACTCTCTCGCCCCCGCCGGATTAGCCATTGCCGATCTGGCTTGCCTCGTTGTTGGCATGCGTAATAGCTGGACCCTGACCATCTGGCTCATCCTCTATCGGACACAGGGCAGCGACGCCAGCGCCGAAAAGCAGCCCGAGCAGATCGACGCGGCATCGCTCTTTGAATAGCCATCTCACGCCTGAGGCGGCTGCCACTCCTCTTTAAGCAAGCCGAAATAATGCTCATCCCAGAAGCGGCCCCGAAAGAAGAAGCGCTTGCGCAGCGTGCCCTCGTGGCTAAACCCCAGCGAGCGCAGCAGCGCCTTCGATGGCTCGTTCGTGTCATCAACCACCGCCTCGATGCGACCCAGCCCTATCTCGCGAAACCCAAACGTGATGATCGCCCGCAGCGCCTCGCTCATAATGCCCTGCCGCCAATGTGCCCGGTTCAGTTCATAGCCGGTTTCGGCGCGCTGAAACTCCTCATCAAAGTGGAAAAAGCCGCAAGAGCCAATCACCACATCCTCACCCCGGCGTGTCATGCCCCAGCGAATGCCCTCGCGCCGCGCGTACCATGCGTGCTGGCGGCGAATCAACTCGCGCGACTCCTCCACCGAACGATGCGGCATATCACCGTAAAACTCCATCACCGCCTCATCGGAAAAGGTGGCGAAGACCGCTTCGGCATCGCTGAGTTGAATCTGCCGCAGGATCAGCCGCTCCGTCTCCAGACGTGGAAAGCTGGTAAAGACTGTCTCAATACTCATAGAGATGCCTCCTCGTTGGGATGCGCAAATCTGCGGGCAGGTGGGCAGCGGCGGCCAGAGCCTTGTCGACCTCGTTGCTTGCCCCCACGAAGACGGCATGAAACGTCTTGAGGGCAGCGGCCTTGTTGGCCTCACCCACATCATCCCGCAAAAACACGGCCTCGGCGTCGTATAACAGGTCTTGAATCGCCCGTTCCCAGAGGTAGTACGTAAGCGCAATCCAGTCAATCTCCGCCTGCCCATAGCCTTGAAAAAAAGCAGTAGTATCCTGTTGCACCGAGCCATCGCCCCTGGTTTCGCCCACGAAGAGAAAATCGCGCTCCCTGGGAGCCAGCATCACATCATCCCAGTCGATCACAAAGACCTCGTTGCTGGCCTGGGGCCGGATGATATTGCCGGGATGCAAATCAGCGTGACAGATCACGAATGGCCCCGCCTGCCGCTGAAGCACAGCCGCCAACCGTTCCAGCGACGCCAGGCCCGTGTGAATCGTCTGCTGGTACGTTCGCCAGGCCGCGCGCAGCGTCTGCTCCATCTGGCTGCCGCCTTCAGCGCTGATATGCTCTGTTTCCAGGGCATGGACCATGCGACGATACTCCGCCGGATCGAAGGCTTCTGTCCGCAGTGCAGGAAAGCCTTCAGCGGGCAGCCTGGCCTGATGAATCTGGCGCAAAGCTGTTCCCACGGCCTGCCACTGCGCGTCCGTCAGGCCAGGATTCCACCGGGTATGCCCTTCGATAAAGGGGTACACGATCAGCGTCCATTCACCCAGCCGGGTCCACAAACCGCCGCTCTTCGTCGGCAGGGGCGCAACGACGGCTGCTATCCCCTGCTCGCTGAGGTAATGGGGAACCAGACAACTAGGCTCGTAGAATGAACCCGACCGCGCCTTGAGCAAATAGGATGTCCCCTGCTCGCTCTCCATGCGATACACCCCGGACCGGTTGTCAGCGCCCAGGGGCAGAAACTCAAGCGTGGCGACGGCAAGAGCATACTGCTCCCGCAGACACGCGCGCAGATGTTCCTCTGGAATGTTCGGTTGTTCAAGCATACGTCTCTTATCTCCTGTATCAAGGATTGGCGAGAGGACAGAACAAGCCTCATCCTCTCGCCAGCGCTAGCGTTCGACAGCCGCCGCTGGCTCCTCAGCGGCGGGCACGACGGCGCGGCCCTGGCGGCCAGCGCGCACAAAGAGCGGCAGCGCGGGCGCAAGGATGACCCCCGCCACCGTCAGGGCAGCGCGCAGCGACCCATAGTTCGCAATCGCTCCCAGCGCCGGGCCACCAGCAATCTGGCCCAGCGCGTCGGCCTGACCGCTGATAGACAGCACCGTTGCTCGCACCCCAGGGTCGATGCTCTGTACCTCCCAGGTATGGAAGACAGGCACCCGTATGGTGCGGAAGAGGCTCGCGCACCAGAAAGCCGCCAGGGCCAGGAAGAAGTTCCCGGCCAGCGCAAAGAGCATGAGGCTGGCGCTGAGCAGAGCCGTAAAAGCAAACAGCACCCAGGCCACGCGCCGATGACGGTTCATATCCAGCCGTCGCCGGACAAGCTCCATCGCGCCGATGCTCAGCACGGTAGACCCGCCGCTGATGAGGCCAAACCAGACGACAGGCTGAAGGCTGCCGAGCGCCGGAAGGCTGAAATCGAGCAGCAGATGGTCACGCCACAGGCGATCAAAGCCCTCGCTGAACGCGCCATACAGCAGCGTAATAACCAGGAACGTCAGCAAGATCGGACGGCGGCGAATCAGGCGCACGCCATCGCGCGTTGTCGCTGCCATTGCCTGCCAGGAATTGCGGTCTTCACGAGGTGTTGGCTGAAAGCCTTGTTCTGGCATGAACACTATCAGGAACATTCCCAGCGCCACAAACAGCCCACCGCCGAGCAACACCGGCAGATTGAGTCGCACGCTCGCCAGCGCCACGCTGATGGGAATAGCAATCAATCCAGCAAGCTGGCCGATCTGTGAAGCGCGCAGAAAGGCCTGGCCCACCCGCTCCTCGCCAATCTCGTCGGTAATCCAGGCACTGTCCGCGCCATCGGTAAACGTCGCGCCGACACCCCAGAGCACCTGAGCCAGCAGAATCGTCTCGAAGCGCGGAACTGCGCCCTCCAGCAGAAAGCCCGCCCCGGTCAACAAGACGCCCAGAATCACCGCCAGGCGGCGGCTATAGACATCGGCCAGCGCGCCGGTGGGCACCTGGGTAAAAAAGCAGGTCGTCTCCAGCACCGTGCCCACCAGCACCAGTTGCAGCGGGTTCAGATGCGCCACCTGCGCCTGATATACCAGATCAATCGTAAAAATGAGCGTCGAGAAGAAGGCCGAAGCGCCACCTAAAATCAAATAGGTCGGATACGCGCCCAGCCTCTTTGGTCGAGCAAGCAAAACAGTCTTCTCCTTTTATGCCAGCGCTCCGGTCAGGTAGCGCGTCCACAGGTCAATTGCCAGCGCCTCGGCATCGGCCTCGACGCCATAGCGCGCAAAGTAGCGGCAGACCCGCGCGATGTCGCGGGCCAGCAAATCAAACACATCATCCTGGTTGTAGCGCGGGTCTACCGCCTGGGCAAAATCAATAATTGTCCCCGCGCCCTGCCAGTAGAGGATGTTGTACTCCGACAGGTCGCCATGCACGCGGTCACATGCCAGGAATAGCTCGATGTTGCGCAGCATCGCGTCGAAGAGCGGCTGCGCCTCCTCGCGCGGCAGGTCCACCTCGCGCAGCAGCGGCGCGGCCTCCTCCGCATCGCCCACGTAATCCATCAGCATCGCGTTGCCAATCTGCGCCAGCGGGCAGGGCACGTCGGCCCCCGCCTCATAGAGCAGGCGCTGTGTCTTGAACTCGTGCTCAATCCAGTTCGTAATCTTCGCCGCGCGCCCGCGCTCCGTGTTCTTCGACGCGCCGCGCCAGCCGCGATCACCCCGCACCACGCGCCCGCGCTCGTCGCGCACCGCGCGGTTCTGGCGATAGACCACATCGTTTTTCAGGCTGCGGAACATGCGCGGGCGATACACCTTCGCCGCCAGCAGCGTTCGGCTTGTCGCTGGGTCGGCGGCGCAGCAATAGACCGTCGCCTCTTTGCCGCTCTTGACCACGCGCAGCACGTCGGTAATCAGGTCTTGTTCGTAGAACTGCGCCAGCGATGAAAGCACCCAGAGCCGGTCACGCTGCCCGGCCAGAAACGTCGGGGTAAACTCCGGCTTCCTGCCGCCCTCCAGCGATTGCTCTTGCAGCCAGCGCTGGACATCAACGCTGCTCTCATAGCTGGTCTTTTGGTTGGGATTCTGGTTGGGATTCTGGTCCATAACCATCCTTTATCATCGCGAGAAAAACCACTACCATCAGGGCAAAGCTTTCCCCCTGGAACCAGCGGCGTTTCTACGCGAAGCGTAAGGATGGAAACACAGCAACAGCTAAGAAGCGTGGGGCGTTCGTGGCTGGCAAGCGTGGGCACAAAAAAGACGGCTACGAGCGCCTGAGCGCGCCTGTGGCCGCCACATCTGCATAAAGCGAAGAGGAATCAGCATCACCGCGCCCGGCATCTGCCGAAAGGCGCGAACGCTGCTTGAAGAAACTTCTCGGGGGTCTGGAAGCGTTATGCGTGGTTACAAGGCGCACTCTCTCCTGTGTTGGTCACACCGCTGGTGCGGGGAGCAGTAACCATGAATGCTGCCATGTATGCGCCTCCTTTAAATCTATCGGACGTTAGCAAGAGTGTACCATGCCTGGCGGGAGGAGTCAAGCCTATACAAATAACAAAGCTCTACGGTGAAACCGGCGGCATCTGCTTCGAGAAGTCTGCTTGGGAATAAGAACGCAAGCGTATCGTTTTTGAAGCCGCTCCAGATATTAAGGACGCAAGCGTATCGTTTTATTGGCAGCCCTTGACAACAGAGCAGCCAATCCACTATCATACAACCAATTAATTGTTTGATCGTATGATAGACAACGAGAAAGGCAAAGAGCATGCCAAAAGAACCTCAACCGCCGCTCAACATTAGAGAGGGAACGCTGCCCGACGACCCCGACAAGCGCGAGCGCTACACGAAAGATACACGAACCAACAATTGGCAGCCTGCCGACAAGCAGGCCATGGGGAAGGCAGGCCCGGCTGAGTATACCGAGCAGGCCAGCCGTCTGATGCTCTTTGGCCGCGCGGTTAGCGACTCCATGCGCGTCAGCATCCTGGCGCTGCTCATCGAGGAAGAGCGCCCAATGTATGGGCAGGAATTGGCCGAGCGCCTGAACGTCACGCCGCAAACCATCTCTCACCATTTGCATATCTTGAAAAATGGTGGGCTGATTCGCGAAGCGCGCGAAAACGCCTATCGCTACTATTCGCTCGACACCGAGCGCATCCAACACCTGCGCGACACGCTCTTTGCCGATAACCATTTTTCATTTCCAACCAGGCAGGAAGGGCGCGAGCGTGTCTTGCGCATCTTCTTGCAGGATGGGCGGCTGGCAAGCATCCCGAAAGACCGCAGGCAGCGGCGTTTCGTCTTGGAAGAACTGGCGCGCGCCTTCGAATGGGGCCGTTTGTACGAGGAGTTGGAAGTCAACAGCATCCTCAAGCAATCGTATGATGACGCCGCCAGCCTGCGCCGCGCCCTGATCGACGAGCAGATACTGCTGCGCGAAGGCGGGCGCTACTGGTTGGTGCGCCCCAACATCGAGACGACACAGGCTCATCATATCTAAGTAGCCGCAGGAGCTATCACAGAAGTAGCAGAAATGAGCTTGCGTTCTGCGCTTGCCCTATGCTATAATCTCGTTGTACAGCTAGCAATTGCCTCACCCACAAGGAAGGCTCTTTTTATGAGCGTTTCACGCTTTCACATCTGGCTCACAAGGCAGTCAAATAAAAACGGCTAGACCGCTGCTTACAATCATCGCGTCAGTGTAAGCAGCGGGACAGACGCCCCACTCCTCCGGCTCGGCATCAGTGCCGCCCACAGCCGGATAGCTGGCATGTCCTCCCGCACTCGTTCCCAAGCACATCCCTGGAGGGTCATGCTATGCCCATGCCACATCGCACTCAGATGCAAGTCATTAAGCGCCGCCTCGTCGGCAAAGAGGGTTCCGAGCGCGCGCGCGAACTGCGCGACATCCTGAACGACCTGCCCAACTATCGCAACGGCCCCTATGCCGACATTCGCAAATGGGTCATGGAGCAGATCGACGAAACCCACACCCGTTCGCACGCCATGCAGCGCGACAGCATTGCCGTGCGCCGCGAAGGGGCGGCGCAGGTGGCCCTCGTCGGTGCGCCCAACGCTGGGAAGTCCTCGCTGCTGCATGCCCTGTCGCACGTGCAGATCAAGATCGGCAATTACGCCTTTACCACCCTGCGCCCGGTTCCGGCGCTGACACGCATCGGCGGCGTGCTCGTCCAACTCGTCGAAATCCCCGGCCTCATCGAAGGCGCGGCGGAAGATCGCGGCGGTGGCCGCGCCCTGCTGGGCGTGCTGCGCGGAGCAGACGCCATCGTCTATTGCCAGGACAGCAGCGGGCCGCTGGATGACCTGCTGACCGTGCGCGCCGAGGTCACCGCAGCAGGCATCGACCAGCCCGCGCTGCTGGCGGCGACCAAGATCGACGAAGCCCGCGCAGGCGCAGTCGAGGCATTGCAAGCTGCCATACCTGACCTGCCGGTGGTAGGCGTCTCGATCATCGACGACATCAGCCTGGACGCGCTCAAAGAGGCGATCTGGAAACTCACCGGCCTGATGCGCGTCTATCTGCGCCACAACGGCACCGTGGACGAAGAGCCGCTGGCGCTGGAGCCGGGCGCGACGGTGGCTGATGTGGCCGACGAGATTCATCACAGCCTCGGCTCGGCCTTTCGTTCTGCTCGCCTGTGGGGGCCATCGGCGCGCTTCGACGGCCAGCAGGTCGGGCGCGACCACCCCGTGCAGGACGGCGATATCGTTGAAATTGTGCTTTGACAAGGGCCATATACTGCCATAAGGAGCAAATCATGCAAGACTATAAGAATGCCAACCTCGCCCTCTGGAACGAGGTCACCCCGGTACACGCCCGCTCAGATTTTTATGACCTGGAAGGCTTCAAGCGTGGCAAATCGACCTTGCGCCCGCACGAACTTGAAGAGGTGGGGGATGTGGCGGGCAAATCGCTGCTGCACCTGCAATGCCACTTCGGCATGGATACGCTTTCCTGGGCGCGGCTGGGTGCCAGCGTGACCGGCATAGACTTTTCCGATGTCGCCATCAATCTGGCGCAGTCCCTCGGCCAGGAGCTAGGGCTGGATGCCCGCTTCGTGTGCTCCAACGTCTACGACCTGCCAGCAAATCTCTCCGGCCAGTTCGATATCGTGTATACTGGCATCGGCGCGATTTGCTGGCTGCAAGACCTTTCGCGCTGGGCCGAAATCATCGCGCACTTTCTCAAGCCGGGCGGCATGTTCTATATTTATGAAGGGCATCCCTTTACCGCCATGTTCGAGAACGAGCGCGATACGCAAACCTACCGCGTCGCCTATCCCTATTTCCAGGGGCCGGAGCCGCTGCGGTTTGAGCCTGATGGAGACTACGCCGAACCCGATTTCAAGGGAACGCACACATCCTATGAGTGGATTCACAGCCTGAGCACCATCGTCAATTCGCTGACGCACGCCGGGCTGCGCATCGAGTCTCTGAATGAGTTCGCGCACTGCGACTGGCAGTTTTTCTCGTTCATGCAGCGGGGAGATGACGGCCTCTGGCGCTTGCCAGAGAGCTACGTGCAGCTTCCCATGATGTTTTCGCTGAAAGCGATAAAGGCATAAACTCGGCGCAGCCGTCCCGATAGCCAAACGATTCGCCGCCAGGGACGGCTGCGCTACAGGCGAACCTGCTTGTAGCGCAGCCATCCCTGCCATGCCTTCGGCAGCTAACGAGGGGCGGCCAAACATCGGGATAGCTCAACAGCAGCCATAAAGGGCCAACTGAAGGAGTAACAGACAGGAATGGGCAACCTCTTGATTGGACAATCCGGCGGGGCCACCGCCGTTATCAACGCCAGCCTGGCTGGCGCAGTGCAAGAAGCGCTGCGCAGTGATCAGATAGATGGCATCTATGGCGCGCTGCATGGCATCGAAGGCGTCCTCAAGCGCCAGATCATCGATCTACGCCAGGAAAGCGACGAAACCTGGAGCCGCGTGCTGGCAACACCATCTGCCGCGCTCGGCTCCTGCCGTTATAAGCTCCAGCCGGAAGACCCGGCCCGCGCGCTGGAAGTCTTGCGCGCCTTGAACGTGCGCTACTTTCTCTACATCGGCGGCAACGACTCGGCAGACACGGCCCATCGCCTGGCGCTGGCCGCCCGCGAAGCCGATTACGATCTGCGCGTCATCGCCATCCCCAAAACGATTGACAACGACCTGCCCATCACCGACCACTGCCCTGGCTATGGCAGCGCGGCGCGCTTCATCGCCCTGGCAACCATGGATTCCGCGCTCTGCACCGAAGCCATCCCCCATCATTATCCAGTCAAGGTCATCGAAGTTATGGGGCGCGATGCGGGCTGGCTCGCCGCCGCCTCGGCGCTCGGCAAAGAGCGGCCAGAGGACGCGCCGCACCTGATCTACACGCCCGAACGCCCCTTCAGCCGAGAACGCTTTCTGGCAGCGGTGCGCGAGGTGCAGCAAGCCGTGGGTTATGTCATCATCGTTGCCACCGAAACCATCCGCGACGAGCAAGGGCAATCGCTGGGGGCCGCGTTCGCCCAGGGCACAGACGCCTTCGCGCATCCGCTGGTGAGCGGCACGGCCCAACATCTGGTGGAACTGGTCAAGACCGAGCTTGGGCTGCGGGCGCGCTTCGACAAGCCTGGCGATTTGCAGCGCATGTCTTCGGTGGCCGTTTCCGGCATGGACCGCGACGAAGCCGCGCTGGTCGGGCGCATGGCCGTGCGCTACGCGCTGCAAGGCGTCAGCAACAAGATGGTCACGCTGGAGCGCCAGCCCGGCCCCGACTACGCCTGCGAAACGGGCCTGGCCGACCTGGAGGCCATCGCCAATGCGCAGAAGCTCCTGCCCGATCACTTCCTCGACGCCGCTGGCACAGGCGTCACCCGGGCATTTTATGACTATGCCCTGCCGCTGATTGGCGAAGCCCTGCCTAAGCACGTCCGGCTGAATAGAATACGGGCCTGATAAGGGCTTTCTTGTCCAACAAGAGATTCAAGGAGGCAAAGAAAGTGCTATCTACAAACAGCAAGCAGGAGGAAGGAACAAAGTGATGAAACTCCAACCCCATACTGAACAGGCTTCGGTGTCCAGCGCTTTCGCATTCCAGCGTATAAGTCTGGCAGCCTGCATCCTCCTCGCGCCCTTCTCGATCACTCTCTACCTCGTCTCCTGGCCGGGCAATCTCCGCCAGCCGCTCGTCGCCACCGCGATGGCCGGTCCAACCGGCAATACACTGCACTTCATTGGCGCTCTCGCCGCCTCCTTCTTCCTGCCCCTGGGCTACCTGGGCATGTCGCTGCTGGGCCTGCGGCGCGCGCCCTGGCTTGCTACACTCTCGGCGGCGCTCTCTCTGGTCGGCTGGATTCCTTGGGCCGCACTGATGGGCCTCGATGACCTGGCTTACGACATTGACCAGGGCGGCAGCACTCCACAGTTTGCCGCCCTCTGGACGCACTTCAATGGCGATGTCGTCATGACGATCTATCTACTCATTTACATCATCGGCCACCTGCTCAGTGCAGTGCTGATCGGCATTATGCTGGGGCGGCTGCGCGTCGTTCCCGTCTGGGCGGCCTGGGCCTTTGCTCTCACCAGTCCGCTCACCATCCCGATCATTGTCGTGCATAATGTCGTCTTCCAGGACGTGCTCAAATATCTGGTCTGTGCCCTCTGGATCATCGGCGCTATTCCTGCCGCTGGCGCCATGCTCAAAAATAAGGCACTCGTCGAATGACAAAGCAGAACAAAATCAAAACCAACGCCATGCGCCTGCTCGACAAGCACCGCATCCCCTACGAGGCATTCTTCTATCCCGACACCATCCACTCGGCAGAAGAAGTCGCTGTGCTGCTGGGCGTTCCGGCCAGCCAGGTCTTCAAGACACTGGTCGTCTTTGCCGATGGCAAGCGCCATCTGCTCGTCGTCACGCCTGGTGACCGCGAGCTTGATATGCGCCTGGTGGCGAAAGGCGTCAACGCCAAATCGGCGCAGATGGCCCCCCAGCGCGAGGCCGAACGGCTGACCGACCTGAAAGTCGGCGGCATCTCGCCGCTGGCCCTCACCGACAAACCCTTCGAGGTCTATCTGGACGCCAGCGGCGCAGCGCTGGAGGAGTTGTACATCAATGGTGGGCAGCGCGGGGTCAACGTGCGGCTGCGCGTGGCCGATTTGTTGCAAGTGACTGGCGCAAAGGTCATCACCGCAACAACCAGCGAAACGCGCAGCGAACTTGAGGACTAAAGAGCAGGGCTGCTACTTCAGGAAATAGTCACTGACTGCCCTGGCGACTTCTTGTGGGGCCTTCTGGTCGATGCCAAAGTGGTCAAGTTTGGGAAACTCCCGCGATCTGAAACGCGGGAGGACGGCTGCCAGCCGCTCCACCGTCAGATTGACCCATTTGCTATCGCTTTTGCCCCCATACATGAGCAAAACATTGGCAGCTATTGTTCGGTAGTTCTCATAACTGCTATCAAGCCGAGCCACCTCCCGATGTTCGCGCAGATTTTCAGGGAGAAGTCCCAACATCTGCTGACGTTTGTGGGAGTCGAGGACCAGTGGAAGCAGCAGCTTCATGAGCCAGGGCGGGGTATTACGAGCGCGCTCCGGGCCGACGCTGAGCGAGAACTCGACAAAGGCATCGAGATATTTCTGTTCGGCGAGCTTCTTTTCGTAGCCAGGCATCCAGCCCATTGGGATAGACCCCTCAATCGAGACGCCGGGTTCGTACACAGCTATTTTGGTGAACGATGGGTTGTTGCGCGCCACTTCCAGGGCCACCAAGCCCCCATAGCTGTGGCCCACGAGGGCAGACGCGCCGGTCTTTGCTTGCAAAGCCAGGACATCCTCACACTCTTTGCGAATGCTGTAATCAGCGCCTTGGGGGCTGCTCAGCCCGCGCCCGCGTCGTTCGATGATATGGACGGTAAACTGCTCGGCCAGCGCGCTCCCAAAGGCAGCATAGTCGGCAGCCACAGCAAGCGCGCCAGGAATCACGATCACCGCTGGCCCGCTACCCAGCGTGAGATAGCTAATCTTCGCTCCATCCTGGGATACTACCGCGCGGGTGGTGTCGATGGCAGCGCTCATCTGACTCGTCATCATACTTGCTCCTTCTTCATTTTGATCATCAGGGCCTGGTATAACCGTTCGGTAATTTCGCGCAGGTGCTGACCATCCACGCCAGCGAGAATCAGCAACTGGTCAAAGTGCG
Source organism: Ktedonobacterales bacterium (assembly GCA_035307385.1). Taxonomy (GTDB): domain Bacteria; phylum Chloroflexota; class Ktedonobacteria; order Ktedonobacterales; family DATBGS01; genus DATBHW01. The sequence goes on from DATGID010000043.1 coordinate 62,713, forward strand.
CGTCCAGCAGTTGTCGCCCCTGGGCCATCACCTCGCTGCCTTTCTGCGTGATGGTCACAAGCCGCTTGCGCCCATGCTCCGGGCTTCTGGTCGTCTGGATGTAACCATCCTTGGCAAGCTCCACCAGCATCATGCTCACCGCCGGATCGCTGTAACCCAGGGCAACAGCCAACTCATGTTGGGTGACTGTGCCGGAGTGTTGCAGAACGAGCAGAAAGAGGGCACGCTTGTAGGAGATGCCCAACTGCGTCTGCAACAAGTGATCGGCGGCACGGTCCAGTTCAAACATGAATCTGCCTAAGAGATAGCTAGGAGATGCGCTCATCACATATAAACTCCTTAATATTAAGTATTTAATATTAACATCTTAACACGCTTTGGGTAACTTTGCAACCTCTTGTGAGGGAGCGCTATCTCAGGCACAAGCGCCAAGTGCGCCGATGGGCTTTGACTGGCTGGGAAAAGAGATATGGAAACCCCAAGAGGGGATATAATGAAGGCATTCATAAAGCGAGGTGAGCTATGTCAGCAATAACGCTCAAGCGTGCGATTATCGTTGTGCTGGATGGCGTGGGCGCGGGCGACGCGCCCGACGCCGCCGCCTATGGCGACGCGGGAACCAACTCGCTGGGCCACTGCGCCAGCGCCGTTGGTGGGCTAGAGTTGCCCAATTTGGGCAAAATGGGCCTGGGCAACATCACGCCGATGGAAGGCACGCCAGCCCGCGCCGACGCGACCGGCGCGTGGGGTAAGATGGCCGAACGTTCCGCTGGCAAGGACAGCACCACCGGTCACTGGGAAATCAGCGGCGTCATTCTCAACCGCCCGCTGCCCACCTATCCCGATGGCTTCCCGCCCGATGTAGTAGCACAGTTCGAGGAAGCGATTGGACGCAAAGTGCTGGGCAACAAAGCCGCTTCCGGCACAGAGATCATCAAAGAACTCGGCGAAGAACATCTGCGCACCGGGCGGCCCATCCTCTACACCTCCGCCGACAGCGTGTTTCAGGTCGCCGCGCACCAGGAGATCATCCCCCTCGAAGAACTGTACGCCATCTGCGCCACGGCGCGCAAAATGCTGACCGGCGAGCACGCCGTCGGGCGCGTCATCGCCCGCCCATTCGAGGGCACGCCCGGCCAGTTCGTGCGCACCTCCCACCGCCGCGATTTCTCGCTGGAGCCGCTGGGCACGACTCTGCTCGATCTGCTAGACGCCCGTGGCGATGCCGTGATTGGCGTGGGCAAGATCGAAGACCTTTTTGCCGGGCGCGGCCTCACTGAGCGCAACCACACCGAAACCAACCAGAATGGCATGGCCGCCACCCTGCGCTATCTGGAACGTGACTTCACCGGCCTGCTGTTCGTCAATCTGGTGGAATGCGATATGCTATGGGGGCACAGACGTGATCCACAGGGCTACGCGCAGGCGCTGCGCGACGTGGACGCCTGGATTCCCGATGTGCAGGCGCGCATGCGCCCCGGCGACGCCTTCTTTCTGACGGGCGATCACGGCGTGGACCCAACCGCCCACGGCACCGATCATACCCGCGAATGCGTGCCGCTGCTGGCCTGGGGGCCAGCGCTGCGCGGCGGCGTGGACCTGGGAACGCGCGCCACTTTTGCCGACCTCGGCCAGACGGTCGCCGCCGCTTTTGGCGTTGGCCCGCTGGTTGCAGGAACCAGTTTTGCAGGAGAACTTGGCTTATATGCCACGCTTTGACAGAGAATAAGGAGCCTGATATGGCGACGCCAACATCCATCAATCCGCACATCTTTGCCGCCTATGATGTGCGCGGCATTTACCCCACCGAGATCAACGAAGAAGCGGCCTATCGTTTTGGCCGCGCGCTGGTTGTGTATCTCAAGCCTGCCCAGGTGGCCGTCGGGCGCGATATGCGTCTTTCTTCGCCCGCGCTGGCCGAAGCGATGCTGCGCGGCATCACCGATCAAGGTGCCGACGCCATCGACCTGGGGCTGACCACCACCGATGAATTGTATTTTGCCGTGGGCAAGTTCAACTATCCTGCTGGCGTGATGATTACCGCCTCGCACAATCCCAAGCAGTACAACGGCTTCAAAACCTGCCGCGAGCAGGCCATCGCGCTCAGTTCGGCCAGCGGCCTCAACGACATTCGCGATCTGGTGCTCAAGAAAGAGTTTCCCGACCCCGAAGCGGCGGGGCGTGTCATCCGCCGCGATGTGACCGACGATTATATCAGCCACGCCCTCAGCTTCATCGATGCCCACAAGATCAAGCCGCTGAAGATTGCCGCCGACGCGGGCAACGGCATGGCGGGCATGATTCTGCCGCGCGTCTTCAAGAGCCTGCCCTGCCAGCTTGTCCCCCTCTATTTCGAGCTTGACGGCAACTTCCCCAACCATCCGGCCAGCCCCATCGAGCCGCAGAACATGGTCGATCTGCAAAAGGCCGTGCGCGACAACCACGCCGACCTGGGCGTCGCCTTCGATGGAGACGCCGACCGCATGTTCATTGTCGATGAACACGGCGGCCTGATTGGCGGCGATATGGTCACGGCGCTGGTGTCCAAGAGCCTGCTCAAGAAGCACCCAGGCTCAACCATCCTCTATAACCTGATCTGCTCGCGCAGCACGCCCGAAACCATCGAGCGCTCTGGCGGCAGGGCTGTGCGCACGCGCGTGGGCCATTCCTTCATCAAGGGGCAGATGCGCGAAGAAAACGCCATCTTTGGCGGCGAGCATTCCGGCCACTTCTACTTCCGCGACAACTGGTACGCCGACTCCGGCCTGATTGCCTTCCTGATCGTGCTGGAACTCATCTGCGAAGAGGGACAGCCGGTCTCTGAATTGCTCAAGCCCATCGACACGCGCTTCCGCAGCGGCGAAATCAACAGCGAGGTGCAAGACATCCCCGGCAAGCTGAAGCAGCTTGAGGGGCATTACCAGGCGCAGGGCGCGCAGATCGACCACCTGGACGGCATCACCGTCCAATTCAAGGACTGGTGGTTCAACGTGCGCGGCTCCAACACCGAGCCGCTGCTGCGCCTGAACCTGGAGGCCGACAACAAAGCGCTGATGGAAGCGCAACGCGACAACGTGCTCAAACTGATTCGCGGCTAACCATTCGACACTACCGTAGACGTTGTAGACGTTGTAGACGCTTGATGACGATCAATCTTCTTTCTTCTTTCGTTCAAGAGTTCACAAGACCAGTTCGGGAGCAGGAAAACCTCTTGCTCCCGAACGGCCTCGATTTCATTACGCGGGCGTAGCGACCTTCCAGAGAAACCCGTCCAGGTCGCTGAAGTACCCGGAGTACCCCCACTGGTAAGCGGTGGCTTCCTTTACCACGCTGCCGCCAGCCGCCACAGCCTTGCCCAGTACCTCGTCCACCGCTTCGCGCGAGGAGACGATGTAATGGAACGAGACGCTCCGGAATCCCGACCCCTCCGAGGAAACGCCAGCGTCTTGGGCCGCCGCCTCCCTCTCATAGAGGGCCAGCGAGGACTTAGCGCCCAGGTTGATCGACACGAAATTAGGATAGTCCTTGTCAATCTCGCCGCCCAGGCCCTCCCCATAGAACTGCTTCGAGCGGGCCAGGTCTTTCACACCAAGCATAATGGTGGTTACTTCCAGAGGCATGGGTATCTCCCTTCTTGTACGTGTTCATTCTTGTACGGTGCGTTGCGCACCTCACCACACTGACGAAACGAAGCCGCAGCATGTGACCGGCCCATGAGATTTCAACCACAAGCCGCCACTGGCTTCCCATCACCCTGGCCCATTTGGGCACAACCCCTTGACTTTTTGTGCTCGCCTGGGTATACTCCTGGCAAGCGCTTTCTCTTTTGCCAGTGGGAAGCGCGTTGCACCTTGACAAGTTGTGATGGCTGGCATGGTCGGTGACAGACTCGCCGACCATGCCATCACCCCAAACCCTGCAATAGCCAGGACGTGGGGCTGGGGGCATTCTATGTCATCGAAGCCTCCGGCGGCCACCTTCTGAACCCTGCCCGCCGCGCGCCCTCTGGCGCGCCTCTGGCAGACGTTCGCAGGGTGGCCGCTTTGTGTCCGGCGCAGAGGTGGGGTGGTCTGCGCCGAAGCGACACTGGAGGTGTTCGATGCTCTTCGACCCCTACGCCTATGACCTGACTTCTTCCACCAGGCAGCCCACCGCTGAC
>DATGID010000044.1:0-217221 GCA_035307385.1 Ktedonobacterales bacterium
CTTTCGACGCTTGGCACGCGACTATGAACGCTTGCCGCAAACCCTGGCGGGATTGCATTTCCTGGCCTTTGCTATCTTGCTGCTGCATCGGTTCATCCATCTGGTCGTTCATTGTCTCTGAAGTTCATAACAGACTCTAGGCGCGGTTTTAACCGCCTGCGGGGAGGGGGGCGTCCTGTTCGCCAGCCGCCCCGCGAGCGATAGGCTTAATCGCCAGCGACAGGCACGCCCTTGAGCGATTGCACCGCCTGCACGATATGCGCGGCATCGATGCCAGCGGCAGCCATCAGTTCTTCCGGCTTGCCAGAGCCAGGCATCTCAGTCACCGCAAGCTGCTTCAGGCGCAAGTTGGGCAGACCAGCATCCGCCAGCGCTTCCAGCACAGCGCCGCCCAGGCCGCCCTCAATCCAGTGATCTTCCACAACCACCATTCTGCCACCCGTTGCGCGGGCTGCCTCCAGCAGCGTTTGTTTGTCGATGGGCTTCACCGAATAGGCATCAATCACGCGAATTGCCAGACCCTGGCTCTGCAACTGGTCATAGGCTTTCAGCGATTCATGCAGCGTAATGCCCGCTGCCACCACGGTCACCTCGTCGCGCTCCGAGCGGCGCACCACTTTGCTGCCGCCAATCGGGAAAAACTCATTGGGCGGATAGATGATCGGCGTTTTTTCGCGCGTCGTGCGCAGAAAGCTGATGCCCTTGCGATCAACCATCTCGCCCACCAGCCGCGCCGTCTGGTTCGCATCGCACGGATAGAGCACCGTGCTGTCGGCCACCGCGCGCATCATCGCCAGGTCTTCCAGCGCCATCTGCGACGGGCCATCTTCGCCAATCGATACGCCCGCGTGCGAGCCGCACAGCCGGATATTGGCCTGCGACACCGCCGCCATGCGGATAAAGTCATAGGCCCGCGTAAAGAACGCCGCAAAGGTGGAGGCGAAGGGCGTCCAGTGGCGCACGCTCAAGCCAACTGCCGCCGCAATCATTTGCTGCTCGGCAATGTACATCTCGAAGAAGCGGTCTGGATATGCCTGGGCAAAATCCTCGGCAAAGGTCGAATTGCTCACCTCGCCGTCCAGCGCCACCACATCGGGCCGGGCCGCGCCCAGCGCCTTCAGCGCTTCGCCATAGGCTTTGCGCGTGGCAAGCGCCGAACCGAGTTCATAGGTGGGCATCTTCGGCACCGGTGATGCCGGATGCGGAGGCGTTTTTTCAGGCTCCGGCGCTTGCGGCTTGACAATCAGCTTGCGCTCGCCGCCAAGCTCCTTGATGGCGCGCTCGGCCATATCCGGCGGCAGCGCCTTGCCATGCCAACCGTTTTTATTTTCGATCTCGGCAAAGCCCTTGCCTTTGATCGTCTGCGCCACAATCAAGGTTGGCGTCGTTCCCTGGGTCGCCGCCGCGCTGTAGGCTTTATCGATCTCTTCCAGGTTATGGCCGTCAATCTCAATCGTCTGCCAGCCAAAAGCGCGAGCACGCCCGGCATAGGCGCGGCTGTTCCAGCCAAGCTCGGTTTCGCCACGCTGGCCCAGCCGGTTCATATCCAGAATGCCAATCAGATTGTTCAGTTGGTAATGGCTGGCGTGGTCGAACGCCTCCCAGACGGACCCTTCGGCCATCTCGCTGTCGCCCAACAAGACCCAGACACGATATGGCAGCTTCTCCAGAAACTTGCCAGAAAGCGCGATGCCCACGCCAATCGGCAAGCCCTGACCCAGCGAGCCGGTCGCCACATCCACCCAGGGCAGCACAGGCGTCGGGTGGCCCTCCAACCGGCTGCCGAAGGTGCGCAGCGTCAGCAGTTCCGCGTCTGAAATCGCCCCGGCAGCTTTATAGAGCGAATAGAGCAGCGGCGAAGCATGACCTTTGGAGAAGATCAAATGATCGTTGTTGAGATTCTGCGGGTGATCGAAATCATAGCGCAGATGATTGCTCAACAGCACCGCCATCAGATCAGCCGCCGACATCGATGACGTGGGATGCCCGGAGCCTGCCTTGGTGCTGGAGCGAATGCTATCCACGCGAAGCTGCTGGGCAAGCTCATGCCACTCTTGGACAGTTGCCATGTTTGCACTCCTTAGGAAGACTGCACAGAACCGCTCCTTCAGCAAGAAGCCCGCTCTGAAAGGTGTTGATCACAAGATACGCACTCAGCGGACCAATTACGCGCACAAATTGAGCCATCGCCCAAACGCAGCAGACCTCTCTTAGTATTATAACTCTGGCTTCTGCTGTAACGTTTCATCAGTATGAGCGATGAAGGGGGTGGAAATGAGTAGGATGCGGAGCCTGTTCAATGAATGCAGCGTCATCTGATGTGCCTCTGGAACCGGCGTCTGTTGGCAGTCTCTACCAGCAGCACGCGCCGGTCCTCTTTGCCTATCTGCGCCGACACACGCGCTCCTGGGAGGACGCAGAAGACCTGCTGTTAGAGGTCTTCCTGGCGGCGCTGGAAAACAACCAGCTTTACGCCGTCCCGGAAGCGAACCGATTGCTCTGGTTGCAGCGGGTCGCCCAGCGCAAGGTGGCTGATCACTACCGGCGCGCATTGCGGCGTCCGGTCATCCCCATCGAACAGGTGGAAACCACGCTGCTGGAAGACGAAGAACTGGTTCCCGAACAGATTGCCCTCCGCCGCGAAGCGCTGACGGACCTGCGCCTGGCCGTGGAGGGTCTGCCCGCCCAATATCAGGAAGTGCTGCGGCTGCGCTTTGTCCATGGCTTGCGCGGCCAGGAAATCGGCGTGGTGTTGGGCAAGCAGGAAGGCGCGGTGCGCGTCCTACTTTCCCGTGCGCTCAAGCTCTTGCGTGCGCGCTATCCAAAACAGTAGGAAGGAGCAAGGGCAATGGCTCACGATGATGAACCACGCACCCCTGAAGAACCCGAGCCGCTTGACGAATGGATCGAACAGACCATGCGCGAGCGCCCGCTCCAACCGGATGATGGGCGCGGGCGCGAAACGCCGGACCCCCAGCTTATTCAGGAGCTTCAACACTTGTATCAAGCAGAAGCTCAGGCGGTTGATCGCCGGTTAGAACGGGTCAGGCGGCATCTGGACGAGCGCACGACGACCCGGCAAAGCAGGCAAGAACCAACGCCGCGCGCTTTGCCGGTTGTTCCACAGCGAAGGGAGCATCGTCTTATGCCGAATCCGCTTTCTCGGCTGCATCCACCCGAGCGCTGGTCGACGCGGCTGGGCGCGCTGGCCGCCGCTGTCTTGCTTGTCGCGCTGGTCGGCGGCCTGACCGCTGGCATCATTTTGGTTCACCACGGCGGCACGAAAACCCAGTCGGGGCCAACGCCAACGGCCACCGCGACGCCATCTCCGACGCCAACGCCGGGATTGCCATCCAACCTGAGCATCTCTGACCTGCAAATGAAAGATGCCACCAGCGGCTGGGCAACGGCCTACCAGAACCCCATCGTTTCAGGCGAAAATACGCAGATTTTGCATACCAGCGATGGCGGCGAGCATTGGAAAATGGTCACGCCGCGTTCGTCCGCGCTGCTGGCGCAGTCGGGGAACGCTGCGCTGCGCCCAGACGGCAACGGCGCAGGCCCGCGCACTGAAGATTTTCTGACCGGCTCGGTGGCCTGGGTGTTGCAGCTTCCCAACCACCTGTTCAGGACAACGGACGGCGGGCAGACCTGGCAGCAAGAGACCGCGCCAGGCGCGGCGGTCTATCAGTTTACCTTCCTTGACGCGCTGCATGGTTGGGTTCTTGCACAAGTCGGCGAGGCGCTCGCGACCTTTCGGACCACCAATGGCGGCGTCACCTGGACACAGATGCAGCGCGGGGCCAATGAGTTTCCGCTTCAATATCCCTTCTGGGGCATGCGTTTTCTCGATCTGAACACCGGCTGGTTGGTCTTCCTCAATGACCCATTGAATGGGGTCATAACGGTCTTTAAGACCGATGACAGCGGGGCAACCTGGCATGAACAGCAGCTTGACCTGCCAGCGGCGGGGGCTGCGGCACCTGTCTCTGTCAATCCGCCGCAGTTCTTCAACGACAAAGAGGGCGTGATTCAGGTTGGCTTCGATGGCGGCCTCGGCGGCCAATTGCACGGATACACCAATGCCCGGCCTGAGAGCGGCGGTGGCCCGGAAGGCTTGTATTTCACCCACGATGGCGGCAAAAGCTGGGCCGGCCCTGTCCTTCTCAATGGCCTGGAGTTCCCTGACTTTATCGATACTCTGCATGGCTGGGCACTCAACAACAACGGCGCTGGTTTGCTGACCACCAGCGACGGCGGACTCAATTGGGCCGTCGTGGCGGCCAGTTCCAACTTCATCGATGTCAGTTTCACCAGGTTTGTGTCGAGTCAGATCGGCTGGGCGCTCAAGGAAAGTGTATACGGCGACAACTACTCTCTCCTCAAGACGACGGACGGCGGGCAGACCTGGACCGAAATGAACTTCAACATCTCGAATTAAACAATGTCTTCGCTCCCCTGGCATGATGCTGCCAGGGGAGCCGTTTTATTGTCATCGGCCAAACACGTTCTGCATGATGACCTTCGACAGATCATCGGCGGGCGATGGGCACACCGGCCCGCCGCCGTTGGCGCTGGCGGCGCAGTTCGTGCCCTGGTCCAGATTCGTCAGCACAATCACCATTTGCCGCTGCGCTGGCCGATAGCCCATAAAGCTCTGAAATCCTGGCAACGAGCCATTGTGTCCCAGGAACCCGTCAATGTCAAAAATCCCCAACCCATACTGCAAACCCGGCGCGAGATGCAGCCAGGTTAGCCGCTCTTGCTGCATTGCCGCGCTGAGCAGCGTGCCGGTCGCCAGCGCCTTCGCCCAGGTGCGCAGATCGGCCAGCGTCGAAATGGCCGACCCAGCCGCCCAGGCCCACGAAGGGTTCATCGTCGTCACGTTGCAAAGCAGATTCGCCTGCGCCAGCGCCTTGGCAACCGGGCACTCCTCGCTCGCCTTCGAGGCGTACCCCTGCGGGTGCGGATTCGGAATCGCAGCGGAGGTCAGCGGCGGCAGGCTGGTGCTGCGCATGCCCAGCGGTGTAAAAATGCGCGTCTGAAACTGTTCAGCAAGCGGCACGCCGCCAAGCTGCTCTGCAATCAATCCCAGCAGAATGTAATTGGTGTTCGAGTAGTGAAAGCCCACGCCAGGGGTAAAATAGGGTGGGTGTTTGAAGGCAATCGCCAGCAGTTCATGCGGCTGCCAGACCTTCGCGGGCTGGGCCAGCAGCGTCTCGCCAAAGCCAGCATCTTCCGAATAGTTGTAGAGGCGGCTGGTCATATTGAGCAGTTGGCGGATGGTGATATGCGCGCCGTTGGGCACGTCCGGCTGATATTTCGCCACCGGGTCGTCCAGATGCAGTTTGCCCTCTTCTGCCAGTTGCAAAATCACCGTCGCCGTGAACGTTTTGGTAATGCTGCCCACGCGCATATGCTCGTTCATGCTGATGGGCGCGTTGGTCGCAAGATCAGCCGTGCCCATCGCCGCCGTCCAGTTGCCCTTGCCGGGGTCCTGGACGGAGAAAATCGCCCCAGGCACGTTTTCCTTCTGCATCAGCGCCGCCAGCTTCGGGCGCAGCGCGGCCACGTAGGCTGGCTCGGCGGTGGGGGTCGGCGCTGCCGCCGACTGCGCTCTGGCTGTGCATGCCGACAGCGCCAGGAAAAGCAAGAGCACCAACCACAGCCGGGAACGAGCCACAGCGCTGCTGCGAACAATCCGCCCTGACATATGCGCCTCCATCTGTACCTTGAGCCACAAATGCTGCGCATACGCCGCAACTTCCGTACCCTTTTTCCATGGCTCTGCTAGTTTGGGGATGCCTGTACAGAAATGCTCTCTGTCTGCTACAATATGGCAGAGGTTACGGAAGAGTTTAGCCATCTGAATCGAGAGGAAGGATAAAGCATATGGATGCAGGGCTTGTTATCGGTATCGTCATTGCAGGCGTTCTTCTTCTCACCCTGATTTTGTTGCTGGTTCGCCGCACGGTGGTTGCTACCGTTGCAGGCTTCTTCTGGCAGCGAAAAGTGGGGCTGGAACAGTATATCTGGGTAGAAGAAAGCTCCTATAGTGGTTATCCTGAAGAAAGCAGAAATCAGCACAGCAAAAGCGAGATGTACTCTTCCTATGAGGTGACCAGGCAGGAGACAACCACCACCACAAATGCAGATGGAACAACTGCAACAACGACACGACCAGTTTATGAAATGGTCCCTCACTGGCGAACAAAATATCTGTATGAAATCCAGCGATGGCGCGATAGTCGGGAACTGCTTGCAAAAGGGGATACGCGCACGGATGTTCATTGGCCGCAGTACACGCTTGACCCTCAGACCCAGGAGCGGGTTTGTGACACCCGCGAGGAATATCAGGTACGCTTTCAGACTGCCAAAGGGAAACAGTATACATACGAGCTTCCTGAAAGCGAGTGGGCTGCTTTTGATGAGCACGAAGCGTATCGGCTGCGCGTGAGCCTTCTTGGAAAAGTCACACGTTGTGTTCGAGAATAGCTCAGGATTGCGCTCTTCGCTTCGCCACTCCCGACCGGCATAAAGAGTAGACAGCGCGGCGGCAATATGCGACACTACAGCGCAGAAGGCCATTGGAGCAGGCTTGAGCGTTCAACCCAGGGAGTAAGCGCATGGATACCCCGCAAGCCCAGGTCATCGATCTGGCCGCTTTCGCTGCCGCTGCCAGCGCGAGCCAGACAGCCGGAGCCGTCTGGTCGCTCGTCAGCGCAGACCTCAATCTTAATGTGCTGCATTTTGGCGATGGTGACGGTGTAGCTGCGCACATCAATAACGAGGTTGATGTCATCGGGCTGGTCATTGCTGGCGCAGGCACGCTTGACCTCGACGGCAACCAGGAGCGCTTGCAGGCGGGGCGTCTGTTCTTTGTCCCCAAGGGCACACGCCGCGCCATCACCTCGCGCAGCAGCGACTTTACGTATCTCTCTTGCCATCGTCGCCGGGCCGGGCTGATGCCAACGCGCGCCCGGCGCGAGCAAGCGCCAGACCACAAGAACACTGCTCATTGATCGTTCAACAGCTACGCAGGAGGGCTATCTGATGCCATTGCCAAACTTCGATCTGACAGGCAAAGTCGCCATCGTCACCGGCAGCACGCGCGGAATCGGCCTGGCAATTGCCGACGCCCTGGCAAGCGCGGGAGCGCGCGTCGTCATCGTCGGGCGCAAGCCCGAAGGCGTGGCCGCTGCCGTCGAACAACTCAAGGCCGCCGGAGCGCAGGTGCTGGGCGTGCCCACCAACATTGGCAAGCCCGACGACCTGCAACAACTGGTGCAGCAGACCGAAGCCACCTTCGGGCCGGTCGATATTCTGGTGAACAACGCCGCAACCAACATTCACTTCGGGCCGATGCTTGACGCCGATGATGGCATGTGGATGAAGATGTTCGAGACCAACATCATGGGCGCGGTGCGGCTGGCGCGGCTGGTGGTGCCGGGCATGCGCGAACGCAACGCGGGCAAGATCATTAACGTCGCCTCGGTCGCGGGCATTCTGCCAGGCACCATGCAGGCCATTTACAGCGCCACCAAAGCTGCCGTCATCAGCGTCACGCGCTCGCTGGCCCAGGAGTTGGGCACGTTCAACATTCAGGTGAACGCCATCGCGCCGGGTGTCATCCAGACACGCTTCGCCAGCGTCCTGGTGGAGACGCCGCAAATCCGCAAATCGGTGGAGGCCATGGCCCCGCTGCATCGCATCGGCACGCCCGATGAAATCGCCGGAATCGCGCTGTATCTTGCCTCGCCCGCATCCGACTTCACGACGGGCGCGGTGATGGTCGTGGACGGCGGCCTGACCATCGGCGGCCACGCTGGCCCGCCAGACGAAGGCTAGGCGCTCTGCTCGCCCAGCACCTGCCCGTCGCGCATCCTGACGATTCGGCTGGCGCGCGCGCCCACTTCCGGCGCGTGCGTCACGATGACTAACGTCTGGCCCTGTTCGCGATTCAGCTTGCACAGCAAATCCATGATGTTTTCGGCGGCTTCGCCGTCCAGATTGCCGGTGGGTTCGTCGGCCCAGACGATAGCCGGATTATTCACCAGCGCGCGCGCAATCGTCACGCGCTGCTGTTGTCCGCCGGAAAGCTCGGCAGGGCGATGGCGCGCCCGTTCGCTCAGTCCCACCACCTCCAGCATCTCCAGCGCGCGGCGGCGAGCCTTGCGCCCGCTCTCGCCGGAAACGAGCATGGGCAGTTCCACATTTTCCACCGCGCTCAGCACCGGCAGCAAATTGAAGTTCTGGAAGATAAAGCCCATCTGGCGCGCGCGATAGGCGGTTTTCTGGCGATCACTCAGCTTCTTCAGGCTGGTCCCCGCGATGATAATTTCGCCGCTGGTGGGTTCGTCCAGCCCGGAAAGGCAGTTGAGCAGCGTCGTTTTGCCGCAGCCGCTCGGCCCCATAATCGCCACCATCTCGCCACGCGCCACCGCGAAATCCACGCCGCGCAGCGCTGCCACATTCCCCGCGCCAGCATCATACAGCTTGCGCACATCTCTTGCCTGGATAATAAGGTCATGTGTCATAACGCGCTGGAGCCTTCCTGTGGTGGGATTGCTCCGCTTAAGAATATCTGTCTTCCCAATGGTTTTTCTCGCTACCAGAAAACATACTTGTGGGGCTTCCCTTTGCATTGAAGAAGCCCCATAGACTGCCTGTTTGTGACTCTATGAAAGACTACTCATAGCGCAGCGCGTCAGCCGGAGCCACGCGCCCCGCCTGCCAGGCGGGCAAAAAAGCCGCCAGCAGCGACGCCACGAAAGCGCAGGCTGTAATGACGGCCAGTTCTCCCCACGGCACGATAAACACCAACCCCGTCTGATACTGCTCGAAGAAATTGGCCGCAAAGACATTGCTGCACAACACAAGCCCCAGCGTTAGCCCAATAATCGTGCCAGCTATCCCCACCAGCAAAAACTCCAACAAGAAGCTGGTTTGCACCGCCCAATGCTGATAGCCCAGCGCGCGCAGCATGCCTATCTGCTGGCGACGCTCCACGACCGCCCGCGTGCCGGTCACAGCCAGCGCGGCCACGCCCAGCAGCAGCGTCAGCCCCACCACCCCCAGCAGCACCTGCGCGATAAAGATGCGCGTGCCGTTGACATTCACGGCCACATCTGCCAGCACCGTTGTCTCCAGCCCGTTATCCAGGAACGCCGAACCCAGCGCCAGCGCTTCCTTGTGCGGGTCCACGCCGGGGCGCATCTTGAAATAATAGCTCTGCGAAGCCAGCGGCCACGGCGGCAGGCCAACCTCGGTGGGCGCGAAGGTCTGCGGCGAAGTCACCAGCCCATAATGCGCGCCATCGGTGTTATCCACCACGCCGATCACCGTAACCTTGATCGCTTTGCCGCCGCGAATATCGCTGATCCAGAGCGGCGTTGCCGGAATGGTTGTGTCGCCGCGCAGCGCCCCGCTGAAGCGAAACAGGTAATCATCGTAATCGCCAGGCAGCGGCCCCACGCGCTGTGTCACCGCGCCATAAATCGTTTGTAGCAGTTGGAACTGGTCCGGCTCCAGCGAGGGGATGTTCTCGCTCAAGGGGCTGCCCGGCGGCGCACGCAGCGCCCGGCTGTCAATCAGCGCGTAGCCAGGATGATCGCGCAGCGCCTTCCACACGTCCGCGTCAGTCGCAAAGCCCGGCGCGCGGGCCACCAGATTATAGCCGGTGCCATCCAGAAAGCCGCCATCGACCACGCTGATGGGATAATAGCGCCACTCCGGGCGCGGCGCGGAAAGCTGGATGACGCCCACCGCCGCCTGCGTTTGCGTGCTGACGCTGGCAAAGTCGCCGGGGTTGACGCCCGGCGCATGCTGAATCGCCTGTTGAATATTCGGAACGGCCTTGAAGAACGGCAGCGCCTGAATATCGAAGCCGTTGGTATAGTTGCTCACGTTGCCGTACGAATTGGCAACCGAGGTACTGATGACTGCCATGACCGTCATGGTAAAGATGACCAGCGTGAACATCACCAGATTGATGCCGGTGCGGAAGCGATAATGCAGCGGATACACCAGCGCGGTGTGCAGGATAAAGCCGATCTTGCGCAGCCCGCGCAGCAGCAAGGTCAGCGGCAGCAGCAGCAGATCGGCGTTATAGGCCAGCGCCCAGATCGTCCCGAAGACCATCATCACGCCGGAAAAGAAGAAGACCTCGATGCCGCCGCTGAAGCGCGGAAATCCCAGCGAAGCCAGCGCGTCATAGGGCAGCCCCCAATAGAGCAGCAGCCCCAGTCCGGCCACCGCCGCCGCGAGCCGATCTCCCACGTTGCGGCAGCGCCGGTTCCAGCGCTCCTGCGCCTCTTGTCGCCCGGCCAGCGGCCCCACGGCGGCAACAATCGACGGGATGTAGACGATGAACCAGCGCAGCACCAGCGCCACGCCAATGATCGTCACCGATAGCCCTATCGAAAAGAGCGGAAGCGTGCTCCCGTTAATCCCCTGCTGCAAGATGAGAATGCCCACCAGCAGCGGCGCGATGCCGCGCGTCACCAATCCCCAGCAGAACCAGAACAGATCGCCGGGCAGCGCTTTGATGGCCTGCCAGGGCGTCTCGGCCTCATCACCTGACCCCAGGCCCAGCCCGACGAGCAGATGGTTTCCGATGCGCGGCAGCATATCCGCAGGCGACACCGACCCGCGCGGCGGCTCCGGCAGATTCTTCATGGCCTGCACAATCGTCATGCGGCTAATCAGCCAGGACGACGCGATAATCGTTCCCAGCGTGAACAACGCGCCCAGGCAATAGGCAATCACCAGGCTGCTTGGGTTCAGTTCGACGTTCAGCGGATAGCCCGCCTGCGCCAGCACCGGACTCAACAGCACGACGATGCCAATGCCCAATCCCACGCCCACGGCGATGCCAATCAGCGAGGCCAGCAGATCATACACCGAGCCTTCAAAGAGGAAAAGCAGCACAAGCTGCTCGCGCTGCACCCCAATAGCCCGCGACACGCCCATTTCGGCGCGGCGCTCCGCTGCCAGCAACACAAAGATCAGGAAGATCAGCAACACGCCAATTGCCAGCGAAAACAGCGCAAACAACGTGAAGATGCGCGTAAAGATGTCGTCCGCCGCCTCAGACAGCGCGACACCGTTCTGCTTCACCTCGTTCACGCTCAGGTTATACAGATCACGGGCAGATTGGCCGTAATAGAAAACGACGGTTCCTGGGGGACTGTTGGGCGACCCCTGAATCACAAAGTTTGGACATGGTGGCAGGCCAGCGGGGTTGGTCAAGGGCGTACTGGCTCCAAGCTGGCACCGCAGAGAGGTGCCGCTAGCCAACGCGCTGTAGACGCGCTGGGTGATGCCATCGCTCAGGCCCACGCCGCTCAGCCCATCGCCGCGATTCGCAATGAAGATGCGGTTGATGTAGTAGGGGCTGTTTTCTATCGATTGAAGCGTGGCGAGCGGCAGCACAAACGTGGGCGTATCGCCGACCAGCCCCGATTTCGCGATCACGCCGCGCACCGTGAAGGCATAGCGCTGCCCCAGGTGTCGCTGCGAATACATATAGATCGTGTCGCCCGGCTGCGCGTTCAAGAGCGTCCCCAAGGTGTTATTGAGATAGACTTCGTTGGTGCCGAGCAGGGCGCTGGGCAGTGGTTGACCTCTGGCGTCTTGCATCCCCGCAAAGCCAGCTTCGGCGTCCGGTGGAATCGCCAGCGCGCTCACCTTCGAGCGTGTCTGGCGCGAGGTTTCATCCACCACCAGCACGTTATCTTCTTGCAGCGCCGGAGCCAGCCCGGCCACGTCTGAATCGCCCGACAACCCCTGCTGCACGGTATCGAAGGCGCTTTCTGGAAAGAGGCCCAGCGCGCCATGCCCGCCTGCAACGATCTCATCCACGCGCCCATAGTTATAGACTGCAACCGAGCGCACCGCCTGATCAATCGTATCGCCCACTGCCAGCGCCGCCGAAATAAACGTCGTCGCCAGCATCAGCCCGAAGACAATCAGCACCATGCGCAGCCGTCGCCGGGGCACATTGCGCAGGCTGATCTTCAACAGAATAGGCCGCCGCAGCGCCAGCAGCATGACCACCACCGCCGCCGCAATCGTCGCAACGAGCAAACGCTGCATGAGCACATCAATGGGAATGCCGAAGAGTGTTTGCACGTTAGATTACACCATCCTTGTGAAGCACCTGATAAAAGAACGCGGCGATTTGTTGATACCCCTGCGTCGATGGATGCAGCCCGTCGCCGCTCAGGTACTCAGGATGTCCCAGAATCTCCGACGTATGGCTATAGACATCCAGCAAGATGTCGCCGTGCGCCGCAATCTCCTGCTTCACGGCCTGATTCCATTGCCCCACCAGCCCCTGAAGCGCTTTCGAGTCATAGCTGTTGAAGCGCGGCAGCAGCGTCAGGTCGGGGATATTGGCAACGGCCACACGCGCGCGCGTCTGCTGCTGCAACTGGCTCAGAATGCTGTCCAGGCTCTGCTGATAATCCGCCAGCGATACCTGATCGACAATATCGTTCGTGCCCAACCAGACTGTCACCAGATTTGGCTGCGCGTCCAGCGCCTCTGGCAATTCGTTCTGGAGCGCTTCCGGGGCTGTGATGCCGGGGATGCCCAGGTTGATGACCTGCGCGCCCTGCGGCAGACGATTGCTCAGGTCAGTCGGCCAGTTCTGCGTGGCCGGGCGATCTGCCCCCGTGCCGAACGTCTCCGATGCGCCTATCGCTACAAAGATATACGCGGGGCGTTGCGTGGGCGTCAGCACCGCGCTGGACGAGCCATTGCCGGATGTGGCTGTCGACCCAAAGCCACATCCGGATAACAAGGAAGCGGCTAAAAGGGCAAAAATAACCCCCCGCGCCTGGCGGATGGGTAAAAAAGGGGAAGAAGCGGCGTTTCTGCGAGCGTGAGCGGGGAATTGCATGGGCAACCAAATTCCTCAACCAACTAAGAGGAGATCGTCTACAAAATCAGTTCCGCCAAATTGTAACATACCCATATAACGCTGAACATCCTTATCGTGTTACACCCCGACACGCACCACCAGGCAATTTCCACGCGGCGTCGAGGCATTTTGCACCTGCACATAACGCGCCACTGCGCCGCGCCATATGCAGCAGGCACGCCGCCTCGACACCTTCCAGCACCCCTGGGATATGGGACATATAGGTCAGCCGCGTGACCCTTCGCGCTACGCCACAGTCGGCGGCCCGAACCATGTGGTGAGGGCCTCAGCAAGTCCCAGGTCTGTTCCGTCTCCCACCCAGGCCACATAGCCGTCGGGCCGAATCAACACGGCAGTGGGAGCCGTGACCGTGCCAAAGGCCGGAAGCTCCCACGTACCCGCGTATGTGGCGTCGACCACCTGCACCCGATCTGCCCAGGGACTGATGTCCAGACTGCCAGGGTCGCCAAGGTTGAGCAGCGCTGGCCGGGCAGCGTGCAGCAGCGTGAAGACCCGCAGCGGGCCGTTGGCGGTGACCAGGTCGAGATCGGGCATGCGCCGCCCGAGCAGCAGGTGTCCCTCACCAAGGTCGTAATGAATGTCCAGACCAGACTGCATCGCCGCGAACCGCTTGCGCGGCTCTTCCATACGCAACAGATCGGCCATGATGCCGCGCAAAGTCTCGACTCGCTCGTCGTAGCGAAGGAGCACGGTCTGCGCTATGGTGTTGCGCAGCACACGGGCAGCAACCGGGTGATGCTCAGCATAGTAGGTATCCAGCAGGCTTTCCGGCGATGTCTTCTTGACCACCTGAGCCAGCTTCCACCCCAGGTTCACCGCATCCTGTACGCCAAGGTTGAGGCCCTGTCCACCCACCGGGAAATGCACATGCGCGGCGTCTCCAGCCAGCAGCACCCGTCCCTTCCGATAGGCTGTCGCCTGCCGAGCCATATCGGTGAATCGGGAAAGCCAGGTGGGGCTGTGTGCCCCGTAATCCGACCCATAGTAGGCAATGAGCGCCTGACTGAGATCACGGAGCGTCGGCTCATCGGATTGTCCGCCGTGTTGTTCGGTCACCATCACCTGCACCGGTCCCTCCGCCATCCGAGAGAGGCCATGGATGCCTTTGTCATCGCGGTGCATCCCCCACTCTGGCTCCTCGGCCAGTTCAACTTCAGCGATCAGGTAGCTCGTGGTTGGCTCCCATCCGGCGAACTCGATGTCGGCTGCCTTGCGAATCAGACTGCGACCTCCGTCGCACCCGACGAGATACTCCGCCCGCAGCGACTGGCCGTCGGACAGTTGAACGTCGACGCCGTTATCATCCTGTGAGAAACCCGTCACCTCGCGTCCGCGATAGATCGGCACCCGCAACTCTTTGACCCAGTCGGCCAGAATCTCCTCGAAGCGGTTCTGCCGCAGCGCGAGGCCGTAGGGATGGCGCGTGGGAAAGTCGCTGATGTCCAGAGGAATCCACGCGAATCCCCCGACCTGCGCTGTCTGCCCCCGCGAAAGAAAGCGATCTGCGATGCCGCGCTGATCGAGCACTTCGATGGTGCGCGCGTGCAGACCGCGTGCGCGCGTGCCAATCAATTCCTGGCTGGTGCGCCGCTCGGCAATGGCAACATCGACCCCGGCCAACGCCAACTCGCCCGCCAACATCAGCCCCGTCGGACCTCCTCCGGCAATCACCACTGCATGCTCGGTCATAGCCACACTCCGATCTGCATCAGGCATGTTGCTTCTCCCATTTCTGTAGAGTTTGCCACTCTCCGAGAACACCGTGTATATCGGTTCAGCGTTAGGAGATTGTAACAAGAATGGATCGGAGAAACCTCAGGAAAACACTTGATTTCTTTTTGCGGAAATCATGATAGAATAAAATTAAAGAAAGGTATGTTCTTTCTTTGATCCCTTGCTCTGCTCAAGAGATAAGCCCTTCCCGCGTCATTTCCTCACGCCGTTTGCCCCATTTAGGCCCTTGCGCTCATTTCGGCTATTCTAGCCTGCTGTTCCCGCAGCCACTTCTTCGCGGGAAACTCGCGCTCCAGCGGCCAACCCTGCTGGAAGCGTAACGGAGGCAGGCTGAAGGCATACGTTTGTCTTACCCAGCGCTGGGCCGGAAACTCGCGCGCCGGACGATCATGCCAGGGAACAATGCCGTTGAATACCATGAGTAGCTCCCCTTTCGTGCCGAAAGACGGCAGAGAAACGGAACGACCACACCGGTCAACGCTGGCCTTTCCTGGCCGGAGCGTGTTCCCGATATGGTCGCTGAGCGCCTCAATGGTACAATGAGGTCCAGCCCCATATCTGGAATGACCGGATGTGAGGTCATGGTAGAGTCGGTGGTATAAACACCGACCCTGCCAGCCGTTCTTCGATTATCTCAACTAATGCGAGGCAAACCCTCCACAACAGCACCCGCGCCCATCAGCGGGTATAGAGCGAGTATACCAAGCTCTCGCCAACCTGTCAAGCCTTTCTGCGCCTTTTTCCTCCACGACAGGACTTTCAGGCTGGACAAGCGCCGCTAAGGGCTTTCAGCCACGGTCTGGGCGCAGCGTAATGCCTGTAGCGCCGCCGTCCCTGGCGGCCAAACGTTTGGCCGCCAGGGACGGCAGCGCTACAAGCGGGCGTTCGCGTGCATCCCGTTACCGGGCGCAACATGCCCGCAACTTGGGGTTGGGGACCATGCCTGCCCTGGTGCGCCTCTGTTTCCATCCCACTTCCGGGCGTGATGGGCCTGCAACCGCTGGCTCAGATTGCGAAGCTTGCGGCTCCCTTTGCGTTTCCATCCCGTTGCCGGGCTTGCCTGGGGCAACTGCTCGCCTCTTGCTGCTGAGGGTATAGCAGAGAGCGGGCAGCATGTCAACGCGCCGCTCAGGGGAAGATGTGGCGCAGCGTTTGATCGATGGCCGACCAGTTCGGCTTGACCACCGCTTCCCCATGCGCCATGCCATACGAGCCATAGGTCGGCACGCCCAGCACATATTGATGAAAGTCCATTGGTTGCAGGTTCCTGGCAAAGTTCGCCAGCGACACCATCTGGCCCAGCGTCAGGCTCGTCAGCACGCTGCCTTGCAGATCAACCGTCAGGGCGTCCAGCTTGTTGATGATTGTCCCGCTGTCCAGCTTCTTCTTCAACGCCACCAACACCGACTGTTGGCGCGCCGACCGCCCAAAATCGCCCAGCAAATCCGAATGCCGCGAGCGCACATAATCCAGCGCCTGCTCGCCGGTCAGATGCTGCGGCCCTGCCGGAATGTCCAGCCGCTGATAGGCGTAGGGGTCGCCGTTGGCGTTCAGGTCTTTGGGATAGGCGTCGTCCAGCACCGGATGCAGGACATCCACATCAACGCCGCCCAGCGTATCAATCACCTTCACAAAGCCATCCAGCCCCACCCAGGCGTAGGCGTCAATCGGAATGCCGAAATCATCCTCAATCGCCGCCACCGTGTGCGCGAAGCCGTGCAGCTTGCGCTCCAGCGGCGTGGTCGCGCCGTCTGTCTCCGCGCCGGAGATTTCATCCAGCTTCAGGCAGCACGCCCCGCTGTCGCTCGGAATCCATAGATCGCGCGGCAGCGATACCATCGCAATCTGCTGGCGCGCCAGATCGACGCGCACCACAATATCGGTCTGGGTGAGCACCGCGCCGCTGCCAAACTTCGAGTCGTCATCGCTGCCCAAGAGCAGCACATTGAAATGATCGACATTGGCAAGATCGCCCGGCAGCGTCGTCGGCTGCGCGTTTGGGTTATGCACCGTCACCGCCGGGAGCGTTTGCCCTGTGCTCCCTTGTAGGAATTGATAGACGCCATAATAGCGAGCAATGGCCGAGGCCGCGCCCAACAGCAGCGTCAGCAAGAGGAGCGCGGCAGCCGCCGTCAAGAGCATCTTCCGGCGCTTCCGCGCAACAGGCACTTCTGGTGAGCGGCCTTTGTATTTCATAGATGCTATCGCCTCCTGCGATTTCGGGCAAACCATTTTCCCAAAAACATCTAAACAGCGATATAAGAGCAAAAGAGCATAAAGAAATTTTCGTTTGAGCATGCAGAAGTTATGCCACCGAAGCGAACACCTCGCAGCAAGGGGATATGTTATACCTGGGCATGCGCGGTGGGTCCAGGAGCGTAGATCAGACCAGAACGGCATCCAGAATCACCAGAGGCCCTGGGGAACCCACCAGCAGGGAGGGTTTACCGACCCGTTTGGGCATATCTGGTTGGTTGGGGATAAATCTCCGCTCAGTTCGCATTCGTGACCACAGCAAGCCGCTTTTAGCTCTACTATTCCGCCAGGGCCAGCGTGAACCACACGCTCGTCCCCTTGCCCGGCGCGCTGTCGATGCCGACGGTGCCGCCGTGCGCCTCGATGATGGCCTTCACAATCGCCAGACCCAGCCCGCTGCCGCCCGTCGCCAGATTGCGCGACGCATCAGCGCGATAGAAGCGGTCGAAGATGCGTTTGATATGTTCGGGGGCAATGCCCGCGCCTGTGTCTTGCACCACCACGCGCACGCGGCCCGTCTCCAGCTTCGCGCTGATCGTAATCTCGCCGCCGCCGGGCGTATAGCGCAGCGCGTTATCCAGCAGATTCAACAGCACCTGTGTCAATTTGTCCGTATCTGCCAGCGCCAATGGCGTCTGCGCGTCAATCAGATTGCGGGCGCGCACACCCTTGGCCTCAAGCTCCGGTTGCAGCACCGCCAGCGTCTCATCTACCAGTGTCGCGAGGTTCAGCGGGGCCAGTTCCAGCGTCAGGCTGGGCGATTCGATGCGCGACAAATGCCCCAGGTCATCCACCAGCCGCCGCAGCCGCACCACCTCCTTGGCAATCACCCGCAGCGTCTCCTCGCGCTGGCGTTCATCCTCGATCACCCCATCCAGCAGCGCCTCGGTAAAGCCTTGAATCGCCGTCAGCGGCGTCGCCAGATCATGCGACACATTGGCGGCCAGTTCGCGGCGCAGCGCCTCCTGGCGGCGTAGTTCGCCCACATCCTGTTCCAGCGCGGCGGCCATCTCGTTGAAGGCCGTCGCCAGCTTACCCACTTCATCCTTCGTGCGCACCGGCACCCGGTAACTATATTCCCCCGCCGCCATACTCGACGCCGCCTCCGTCAGCAGCGCCAGCGGGCGCGTCACCGTTCGCGAAAGCAGCAGCCCCAGCAGCGCCACCACAATGGCCGTGCCCAACACCGTCAGCAGGAGCACCCGCAGCACCGTATCTGTGAAAAGCGGCGCGCCTGCTCGCAATGCGCCTGTTTCCAGCGCCAGCGCCCCCACGATTGCGCCGTTGTTCTGCCCGTTGGCGCGAATCGGCTCGGCCACGAAGGGGCGTGTCTCCAGTTCAATCCCCAGATAGCTGCTGATCGCGCCTGGCAGCGTTCCCGACACCTCCTGGCCTTGCAGCGCCCTGGTCAGCGCGGCCTGCACCGTGGTGTCTGATGAGGGAGGGTGATTCGTGCCAGGAAATGGCAATGGGCTGAGGATGAGATGCTCTTGGGCATCTATCAGCCAGAGCGTGCCCGGCGCGCGGTCTCTGCTTGGGTCTTTTGAGGAAAGAAACATGCTAGAGACCGCTCTGCGCAAATCATTGCCATTTGTGGTATACGCTCTGCCGATTTGCACAGCCAGATCGCTGGCCTGCGGGCTTAACTGCTCGCTCTGAAAGCGGTCGAAATTCACCACCACGCCGAAAAAGGCGGCCAGCGAGATCGCCGCAATGGCAAACAGGGCCACCAGCGTATAGCCCAGCACAAACTTCGTGCGCAGGCTGCGCAAGCCTTTGATTGCCAGGCGAGAGCGCCAGCCATCTTTGCGCATAGCGGCCTCTAGCCTTCTACCGAGGAGGGAACCATAAACTTATAGCCCACGCGCCAGATCGTCTTGATAAAGCGCGGATTGCCGGGGTCATGCTCGATCTTCTTGCGCAGCGTGCCGATATGCACATCCACCGTGCGCCCATCGCCCAGATAGTCATAGCCCCACACGCGGTTCAGCAGCATCTCGCGCGTGAACACGCGGTCGGGCGTGTGGGCCATCAACACCAGCAGATCGAACTCCTTGGGCGTCAGTTCCACCGCGCGCCCTTCCACCTCCACGCGCCGCGCCGGAATCGTCACCACCAGCCCGGGATAGCGCAGCACCTCGCCCGCTGAGCCAGAGGCAGGCGATGCGCCCCCCGGCGGCGTTTCGCCATTCGCATCGCCTTGCCCGGCTCGTCTGAGGACCGCGCGCACGCGGCTGACCACCTCGCGTGGGCTGAAGGGCTTGGTAATATAATCGTCCGCGCCCAATTCCAGCCCCAGAATGCGGTCTTCTTCGGATTGTCGTGCCGTCAACATCAACAGCGGCGTGTTGGCCCACGAGCGAATGCGTTTGCACACCTCCAGGCCATCCAGCCCCGGCAGCATCAAATCCAGCAGCACCACATGGGGGCGCTCGCGGGCGTGCATCTCCAACCCGGTAATGCCGTCGCTGGCAACGAGCGTGCGATAGCCTGCCTGCCCCAGGTACAACTGGAGCAAGCGCGCAATCGTCTCTTCATCTTCGATAATCAGAATCAGTTCGCCAGCCATCAGTCCACTCGCAGCGCAGTAATGGGGTCCAGCCGCGAGGCGCGCCAAGCCGGGTACAACCCGAACAGCACGCCCACCAGCGCCGAAACCCCAAACGCCAATAACACGGAAAAGAGCGCGATCTGCTCCGGCAGGTTGCCCAGTTTGCTCACCTCGATAGCCGCCACCACGCCAATGCCAATGCCGATCAGCCCGCCGACGCCGCTCAGGAAAATCGCCTCGATCAAAAACTGCGACAGAATATCTCGGCGGCGCGCGCCGACGGCCATACGGATGCCGATCTCGCGTGTCCGTTCAGTTACCGATACCAGCATTATATTCATAATGCCAATGCCGCCGACAACCAGCGAAACCGCCGCCACGCCCACCAGCAAGAACGTCAGCGTCGTCGCCACGCCCTCCGCCGTCTGAAGCAGTTGGTTCTGGTTGCGAATCGTGAAATCGTCTGTGCCGCCCGATGGGATATTATGCCGCTGCTCCAGCAGCGATTGAATATCCGCCTGCACCTGATTCACCGCGTTGGCGCTGCTGGCCTGCACGGCAATCTGGCTCACAAAGGATTGACTGCTGAGGCGCTGGGTCGCCGTGCTGAAGGGGATATAGACCACATCGTCGGCGTTGCCCAGGCCGCTGGCCCCCTTGGCCGCCAGCACGCCCACCACCGTAAACGGCTGGCCGCTGATGCGAATCGTCTGGCCCACCGGGTCTACGCCCAGCGGCGTGAACAGATTCTGCATCACGGTTTGCCCCACCACCGCGACCATCGTATTCGATGACTCATCAGCGTCGCTGAAGAAGGCTCCCTCAGCCATGGTCCACGCGCCAATCTGCTGATACGCCGGATAGACGCCCTGGGTGGTTGTCTGATAGTTCTGGTCCTGAAAGATAATTTGTCCCCGAATATTGATAACCGGACTCACGCCCGACACATTATTTACCTGGCTGGCAATCGCGTCGGCATCCGCCTGCGTCAGCGTTTGGCGCGACCCCGCGCCCTGGTTCACGCCGCCCACCCGCGTGCTGCCGGGAATAATCGTCAGCACGTTCGGCCCCAGCGACCCCAGGCGGCTCGTCGTGGACGCGCTGGCCCCCTGGCTGATTGAAATCATCACGATCACCGCGCCCACGCCGATGATAATGCCCAGCGTCGTCAGCAGCGAGCGCAGCTTGTTGCTGTTCAACGCCTCCAGCGCGCTGCCCGCGCTCTGGAAGAGTGACGCGCCGCCGCGCTGTCTCTTTCTTGTGTTGCTCCGTTTTCGGCTAACGGCAAGCGGCCTCTGTGGCGGCGTTGCCGGGCCAGACTCATTGGTCAGCGGCGGAATCGTCGCCGGGCCGTTCCCGTTGGTCAGCGGAACCGTTGGCTTCGACGAAAGGGGGGAAGTGCGCGCCGACTTATTCATGGAATGCCTCCAACTCCCCGGCAGCGGACAGCGCCGCCAACTCTTCCCTGGCAACGCGGGGCGCTGGATTCAGGCTGTCATGCACCACAATGCCATCGCGGAACAACACCTGGCGCTTGCAATAGGCGGCAATGTCGGATTCGTGCGTCACCAGCACAATCGTCAGACCTTGCTCGTTCAGTTCTTGCAAGATCGCCATAATCTCCACGCTGGTCCGGCTGTCCAGGTTGCCGGTGGGTTCATCCGCCAGCAGAATCGCCGGGCGATTCACCAGCGCCCGCGCAATGGCAACGCGCTGCTGCTGGCCGCCCGAAAGTTCCACAGGCCGATGCCGCGCCCGCTCGCCCAGCCCCACCGCTTGCAGCGCCCGCATGGCCCGCTTGCGCCGATCTTTCGCCGACATGCCCGCGTAGACCAGCGGCAGCATCACATTTTTCAGCGCGCTGGAGCGCGAAAGTAAATTAAAGCTCTGAAACACAAAGCCGATCTTTCGATTGCGCACGGCGGCAAGCTGGTCGGCGCTCATATGGCGCACCGGAATGCCATCCAGCAGATACGCCCCGCCGCTTGGCCGGTCCAGACAGCCCAGCAGATTCATAAAGGTCGATTTGCCTGAACCAGACGGCCCCATCACTGCCACAAACTCGCCGCGCCCAATCTGGAGCGAGACACCGCGCAAGGCGCGCACGGTGGTCTCGCCCATCCGGTATTCCTTCCTGAGCCGCGACACCAGAATCACCGGCGGTTCTTCTTCTGAAATCAGCGGGCCAAAGGTGGGATCAGCAACGCTTTCTCGCGTATTCATCATGGCATCAAGCCTGCTTTCCACTGCGCGACTAACCGCCAGCGCCGCCACGACCACCACCTCCACCGCCACCTCCACCGCCGCCAAAGATGCCGCCTCCACCGCCTCCGCCTCCGCCACCTGTCGTAGTCGTCGGCGTCAGCGTGCCGCCTGTCTCGCCATCCGCCACCTGCTCGCCAGATTGCAGGCCGGAAAGCACCTCGGTATTCGTGCCATTCGTCAGGCCGGTAAAGATCACCCTGGGCGTCAGCTTCCCGTTTTGCATCTCCACCACGAAGCTGGCCGTCCCCGCCGACGACCCCGCCTGCTGGATGGCTGCTGCCAGCAAGGCTTGCACCTGGCTGCGGCTAATCTGGCCTGTGGAAAGCAGGGTGCGCGCAAAGGTCAGCGCTTTGTTGGGCACCAGCGTCACCCCGATGCGCTCCTGGGTGGTAATCTCCAGGCTGGCCGTCATGCCGGGCAGCAGGTTGACCCCGCTCAGGCTGTGGCTGTCCACCGAAACCGTCACCGGATACGTCACCACACCCGACGACGTTTGCCCCAGCGGAGATACGCTTGTCACCGTGCCAAAAAAGGTATTGCTGGGATAGGCCGGGACCGTAAAGCTGGCCGACTGCCCAACCTTCACCGTCCCGATATCCGCTTCATTGACCTGCCCGGTAATGGCAAGCTGGCTCAGGTTTTCCAGCACGATAAACGCGGAACTGCTTCCCGAACCACTGCCGCCGCTGCCGCCGCTGCCCACCTGCTCACCCAGAGAGCCGTTGATGCTCACAATGGTTCCGGCGGCGGGCGCAGTCATCACGGCATTGCCCAGGTTATCTTTTGCCGTTTGCAGGTTCGCCAGGGCGCTCTGGTAGCTGTCCCACGCCGAATTGGCTTGATTTTGCGCCTGGTCAATCGCCAGGGTACACTGCTGCTGCGTCTTCGCCGTCGCGGGTGGGGTCGCGGTCGTGGGGCAGGGGTCGTTTTGCGCCGTGACGTTCTGTAAATTGAGCACGGCGCTCTGATAGTTCGTCCAGGCCGAATTCACCTGGGCCTGCGCCTGATTTTCCGCATCTTGCAGCGATGTGGGATTAATCTTTGCCAACACCTGCCCGGCCTTCACCACCTGCCCCACCGACACATCCAGTTCCGTCAGCGTCCCGGCGCTGGGAAAGTTCAGATCATAGACAGCCGTCGAGGCGATAGGGCCACTTGCCGACACGCTGACCGTAAGATTGCCTGTGCTCGTGCTTGTATATTGATATTGAATCGGCGGGGAACTGAAGACATGACCACTCAGCAGCAGCCCTCCACCAACCAGCGCCAGAATCAGCAGGGCAATCAGCCCAATCAGCACGATACGCCGACGATTGAAGAATCCCTGCCCAGGTTCCTCCTCGTCAAGATCATCTTCTTCAAGCCAGCGGGCAAAAGATGTCCCTGTTTGCGGCATACTACTTTGCGACATAGAACATGCACTCCTTTTTAGAGCGAGTGTTTTTAGGATTCCCTTATAGGCCGGTCATTATTGTCCAGTTGGCAAGGCGAGCAGAATCGTCACCGCCTGCGCCGCAATGCTTCCATTCGAGGCTTTCGCGCCCGTCGCCGTCACAGCCGCGCCGATCTTCAGGTCGGTCACCTTCGCCGCGCCAATCTTGGAGTAAATCGTCGCGCTGTCCAGCTTCACGTTGTAATTGGTCCCATCGGTGCCGGTAATCGTCATATTCGGCCCGCTGATGGTCGCCACCGTGCCGCTCAAGACCTTCGCCCCGGCAGGCAGACCACCCTCAACCGTGCCGGTCCCGCCGCCCAGGCCGCCAGCCCCACCCCGGCCAGCGCCAGTTGGCCGACAGCGCGCAGGAATCCCAGCGCCAGGGGTCGCTGTTCTGCGGGGGCCAGGCGTCGCCGTTCCGCGCGGGGTGGGATTTCCGCCGGGGAACCCACCACCGTTACCACCACCTGTGCCGGTGCCAGTCGCCTGTCTGATCGCCACCTGCACCGCGCTGTAGGTGCCGTCACTGTTGGCCTTCACAATTACCTGCACCCGTGTGCCGTCCTGAATGTCACTCGCCGAAGTCTTCTGCTGGCTGGAATAGCGGGTGCGCGCGCTCAAGGTCACCAACGCTTCACCTTTGGTCGTTTGCACTGTCATCTGCGTGCTGTTGACGGCGGTGATCGTTCCCGTCGCTACCTGGAATTGTGGAGTAGCCGGGCAGGTTGGGGTGGGCGTCACCGAAACTGTGTTCGCCGCCGCGCTGCCGCCGCAGCCCGCCAGCGCCAGACCGGCCAGCAGCCCAACCGCCCCCAGCGGGAGCAAGCGCTTCACAAGCATTGTATGAAACCTCCACCATTTCCCTTTTATGTGAGTTTCATTGGAAGAGATAGCAGTATTCATCAGCACTGTACATGAGGAATGTCAGAGCATATTCGCTAATCTGCAAAATATTTGTAAAGCACGCTGACAGCCGATTCACAGGCCCTCAATTGGCAAATGCAGAGCCTTTGGGAGCACAGCCGATAGTAAGCAAGACGCCTTAGCGCCTGACCTGGAGCAGCTTATTGCCGCCCCAGGCCAGGCGCTAAGGCGTCTTACTCGAAAGCAGCAGCCTCTTGGTCTCGTTTTCGCAGCGGCACATCCTTCAGGAAGAACGCGACCAGCACGGTCAGCGCGCAGATGCCCACTGCCACCCAGAACGCCTGCTCAATCCCCAGCGCCAGCGTTTGGCGCGTCGCCTCCACAAGCTGATCGAGCAGACCAGGTGGCAAATGGCTTCCCACCTGCTGCCGATAGGTTGCATTCACCAGCACTTGCTGATTGGTGGCCGCGTTCAGCAGCGCGGCGGGCAACTGGCTGGCCGCCGGGGGCAGATGTTTCGGAAGTTCGCTGGCGACGGTATTGTTCAGCACTGTCCCGATCACCGCAACCCCCAGCGTCGATCCCAACGAGCGCAGATAGCTCATCGCGCCGGTTCCCGCGCCAAGCTGGCTCCGTGGGACAGCGTTTTGCACGGCAATCGAGAGGACCGGCAGCGCCATCCCAATGCCCACACCGATCACAACCATATTGCGCACCACGATCACCGGGCTGATGGAGGGATTGATCGTCGTCATCAAAAGCGCGCCCACCAGCAGTATCACGCACCCCAGGACCACTGCCCATTGATAGCGCCCGACTTTGCCAACCAGGAAGCCTATCGGAACCGCCGTCAGCATGACCGCCAGCGTCAACGGCGTCGCCACCACCCCTGAACTCGTCGCGGACTGCCCCAGCACGCCCTGGACAAAAAGCGGAATATAGACCACCATAGCAAGCAGCGCCATATTCGTCGTCAGACTCAGCAGCGCTCCCGCCACAAATACCTGATTGCGCGTCAGCCGCAGTGGCAAAATCGGCTCGGCAGCAAACCGCTCGTTTATAAAGAAGACTACGAACAGCGCACCAGAGGCGATCAATATGCCAACCACCTGTGGCGAACTCCAGGGAAACATCTGCCCACCCCAGGTCAAGCCAAGCAGCAGGCACGCCGTCGCGCCCGCCATGCTGACCGCGCCCAGCGCATCAATCCGGCGCAGCGCCGCCCATCCGCGATAGCCTGTGCTGCGCGTTGAAAGCGCTGCTGGCATCCAGAGGAACAAAGCAATCAACGCCAGAGGGACCAGCGGCACGTTAATATAGAAGACCCAGCGCCAGCCAAGATGATCGGTAATCCAGCCACCCGTCGTTGGGCCAATCACGCTTGCCAGCGTAAAGACGCCGATATTCAGCCCTTGCCAGCGAGGGCGCTCGGCAGGCGAAAAGATATCCGCTACAATTGTGGAAACCAGTGTTTGAATCGCGCCCGCGCTCAGCCCTTGCATCCCGCGAAAGGCGATCAGTTGGTTCATGGTCTGCGACGCGCCCGCCAGCGCCGAACTGACCAGAAAGAGCGTAATCGCGCCCATCAGCAGCCACTTGCGCCCAAATTGATCGGAAAGCTTGCCCGCGATGGGCACCATCATGGTAAAACATAGCAAATAGGCGGTAATCACCCAGGTATAGCGATCAAAGCCTTGTAGGTCGCCAATGATATGCGGCATCGCCGTATCCACAATCACCTGGTCCAACCCGGAAAGAAAGTTTGCCAGCATCAGACTGGCAAGTACCGCTGTCAACGCCCACCCTTGCAAGCGCCGCTTGTCTTCAGCCGGAGCAACCGTATCCTGCTGAGAAGAAGCCATTGTCATATGTTCCTCCATTTTCTATTGAATGAATGGCTAGTCATTCATCCCTAAAGCGTTAAAAAAATTGCCCCGCTCCAGGCATATTTTCTATTGAATGACTAGCCATTCATCCTTAAAAGTACAAAAAAAGCCCGACCCGCCAGGCAGCACAAACTTCTAATAGTGTTTGAGGATGCGCAGCACCATCTCGGCATCTGGCAGCGGCGGCTTGGCCGCGCCGGGGACCAGTCCCGTCAGGTTTCCCCCAACCGCCAGCCCCAGAATGCACGACTGATAGAGCCACGCCAACTGTACCGGGTCGCCGGAGACTACCTGACCGGTTGCCTGGCCCTCGCGAATGAGCCGCATGATGGCGCGCGTCATCACCTCGGACTGGCGCATTGCCAGTTGGCGCACTTCGGATGGCACCGCTTCATTGGTGAGCGCGTGCAGCACCACCAGCGTATATTCGGGCCTGCGATACATTCCCGAAAGCGTCTCCCTGGTAATCCAGAGCAGTTTCTCCCAGGGTGTTCCCGGCTGCTCCAGGGCTGCCTCGGATATTCTGCTGACACCGTTCAATGAGCGCTCGACCAGTTCGGCAAAGACTTCTTCTTTCGTGTGAAAGTAGCGATAGGCCAGCCCGTGACTGACGCCCGCTGCCGCCGCAATATCCACAATCTTGGTATCGGCCAGCCCCCTGCGCGCGAAGACCCCAGCAGCAGCCTGGAGCACCTGCTCTTTGCGCTCATCACGAATGCGCTGGTTCGCTTCTTCAGTCCGTGGCATTTCGCCCTCTCCCCGCTTTTCTGATGAATGACTCTTCATTCATTGAAAAAATGATACCATGGACCTCTCAAATCTGTCAAGGGGGAAATCATCCCTAGCCTTCTTGATAGACCACCTGTCCGTCAATCATGGTCAGCGTCACGCGCGAAAGCAGATCGAACGGATCGCCCGACCAGATCACCAGGTCGGCATCTTTCCCGGTTTCCAGGCTGCCGATGCGTTCGGAAACGCCCAGAATCTCCGCCGGATGCAGGGTCAGCGCCTTTAACGCCAAATCAGTCGAAAGGCCATTTTTGATTGCCAGGATGGCCGCTGTCATCAACTGATGAATGGGCACCACGGGATGATCGGTGGTAATCGCCACTTTCACGCCTGCTGCCGCCAGGATGGCAGGCGTCTCGAAGGTTTTGTCGCGCAGTTCCACTTTATAGCGCCCCGACATGGACGGACCCACCACGGCGGGCACGCCCCGGCTCGCCAGTTCTTCGGCCACTTTGTGGCCTTCGGTGCAGTGCTCCAGGCTCATTTCAAAGCCAAACTCGTCGCGCAGGCGCAGGGCGGTCATGATGTCGTCGGCGCGGTGGGCGTGTATGCGCATGGGGATTTTCTTTTCCAGCACCAGCCCAATCGCCTCCAGCTTCAGATCGCGCTCGAAGGCATGGCCTGGCCCTCCTTCAGCGTAGCGCTTTTCCAGGTAGGTCTGCGCCTTGCTGAAAATCTCGCGGAAGAGGGCAGCCGTCGCCATGCGCGTGCTAGGCGATTTTTTCTGCGGGCGATAGGTGAACTTGGGGTTTTCGCCCATGGCAGCCTTGATGCCTGAGGGCGCGCGCAGCGCCGCCCTATCGACAATCAGCCCGGCGTGCTTGATGACAACGCATTGCCCGCCGATGACGTTGCCGCTGCCTGGCTTCACTTCGGAGGCCGTTATTCCTGCTTTGCGCGCATCATCGAAGGCAATATCCTCCAGGTTGATGCCATCCAGCGCGCGCAGATGCGGCGCAATCGGCTCGACCAATTCGTTGGTATCGTCGCCCGCCGCGCCAACGCCCTGTTCGTCCAGCCCCAGGTGGGTATGCGCATCGATTAAGCCAGGCGTAATGACCTTTCCCGCCGCATCGATCACCCGCGCGCCCTCCGGCGCGCGCACATCGCGCCCCAGCGCGACCACCTTCCCCGCATCGATCAGCACCACCCCGTCAGCAATCTCCGGCCCGCTTGCCGTCAAAATACGCCCGCCTGTAATCGCAATCATGGCATCTTATCCCTTTCGCCAGCAGAAGACTCATACCCATGCCTCAATCCCTGCTCTCCCTGCCCCATTGTAGCATACGTCTATCCATTCGAGCGCCGCCGCAGGAGCGGATTGCCTCATGGTATATTATGACTGAGGAGACGGTAATGAACACCGACGGTTTCTGGCGAGCGCTAGAGACGCTGGCGCAAACCTCAACCATTATCATTGATCGCCCCAAGGGGTCGGCGCACCCGCGCTATCCCGATTTTCTGTATCCGCTGGACTACGGCTATTTAGAGGACACGGCTTCCGGCGACGGCATGGGCATCGATGTCTGGGTTGGCAGCCTGCCCGAAAAGCATCTGACCGCGCTGGTCTGCACGGTGGACCTGCTCAAGCGCGAATCAGAGATCAAGCTGCTGCTGGGCTGCACGCCACAGGAAATGCAAGACGTGCTGGCGATTCACAACAGCGGCGAGCAATCGGCCATTCTGCTGGAGCGCGAAAGCGAACGATAGCGGCAAAACTTTCTGGAGCGATACCTGCTCTAAGCAAATAAACCTGGAGGCGTGATGAACTGGGCAACGTTCGCCATCGAGGCGCTGAGCAAAGGCCAGACGGCGCAGATCAAGCCCAGGGGCCATTCGATGCGCGGCAAGGTGAACGATGGCGACAGGGTGACGCTCGCGCCGTGCCAGCCCGACGACCTGCGCGTTGGTGATATAGTGTTAGTCCGCGTGCAGGGGCATGTCTATTTGCATCTGATTAAAGCTATTGATCGTGGCCGCTTCTTGATTGGCAATAACCGCGGCGGCATCAATGGCTGGGTCGGTCCCAACAGCATTTATGGCAAGGCCGTTCAGGTCGAGCCAGCTTGATAGCGGAAACGAGAGGTCGCATACGATGAACGAATCCCCGGAGAACTGGAATCTGGAAACCCTGCTGGTGCATACCGGCGAGCATCAGGTTCCGCAAGACGTTGCCCAGCAAGGCATGCCCACCACCCTGCCCATTTATGCGACCGCGACGTTTCTGCATGCCGACGCCGACGCGCTGGACGCTGCCTTCGAGCCGACCCCGCCAGATGAGCCGCCGGTCTACAGCTATGCGCGTCATGGCAACCCCACTGTGGTGGGCCTGGAACGCGCTGTGGCCGCAGCCGAAGGTGGCAAGGGCGCGGTGGCCTTTGGGTCGGGCATGGCGGCACTGCACGCGGCGCTGCTGGCAGCCGGGCTGGCTCCGGGCGAAACGGTGATTGCCGCCAATAACCTCTATGGCGCAACCACTAATCTGCTGCTGAAGGTTTTCGCGCCGATGGGTGTGAACGTTGTCCTGCGCGATGTGACTGATACTGCCGCAACGTGCCAGGCCATCGAGCAAGAGCAGCCTACCGTTATCTTGCTGGAAACAGTGTCGAATCCGCTGTTGCAAATCTGTGATCTGCCAGCCCTGGCCGCAGCGGCGCGCAAGGTGGGCGCGGTGACCGTTGTCGACAGCACATTTACGACGCCCATTGTGCTGCGCCCGCTGGAACATGGGATCGATATTGTGGTGCACAGCGCTACGAAGTATCTGGGCGGGCATGGTGACGCGCTGGGCGGCATCGCTGTCGCCAACAGCGGCTTTCATCTCGACGCGCTGTCTGGCTATGTGCGCATGCTGGGCGGTGTGCTCAGCCCCTTCGAGGCCCGATTGATTTCGCGCGGCTTGAAGACGCTGGCGCTGCGCATGGAGCGGCACTGCGAGAACGCCGCCGCCATCGCAGAGTGGCTCGCTCAAGACGCCAGAGTCAGCCGCGTGCATTACCCTGGCCTGCCAGCGCATCCGCAGCATGAACTGGCAGGCTGCCTGCTGCGCGACCATCGCTATGGCGGCGTGGTCTCGTTCGAGATTCGCGACGCTGACCGCGCCGTCGTGCATCGCTTCATGGATGCGCTGCGCCTGTGCCTGTGTGGGACGAGCCTGGGCGATGTGTATAGCTTGCTGTCCTATTCGGCGCTGTCGTCGCATCGCACGCTGACGCCCGCCCAGCGCGCCGAACAAGGCATCAGCGATGGATTGGTGCGCCTTTCAGTGGGCATCGAGCACGCCAGCGACATCATTGCCGATCTTGACCAGGCGCTGGCCGCCTGCCAGGCTGGAGCGTAACCCCTATACAACAGCGCTGAGCAGCGCTATAATGTGCCAGATATAACTGCTCAGGTGAGAAAGGGTTGTCGATGGACGCGATCAGCGAGGCGCAGGCGTATCTGGCGCAGGGAAAGACGCAGCTTTGGCAGGGGCAGGCGCAAGAGGCCGCCGCTGCCTTTGCGCAGGCTACGCAGCTTGCCCCCGATCTGGTGGCGGGCTATCTTGGGCAGGGGCAGGCTGCACTGGCGCTCGATTCCTTCGGGACGGTACAGATGGCCTGTCGGCGCGTGCAAGAGTTGGCGCTTTCCGGGCCAGAGGTGGCGCTGGCGAACGCGCTGCTGGCAGTGGTGGACCAGCAATATGAGCGCGCGCTGGAAGCGGCAGACCAGGCGATTGGCGCTGACCCCAGCCAGGCGTATCCCCACGCGCTGCGCAGCCATTGCCTGCGCCAGCTTGGGCGCGATTACGAGGCAGCGCTGGCGGAGGCGAAGGCAGCGCGCATGGGCGGCAACACCGACTTTCGCCTGCTGTTCCCACCGGTCAGGCCAGCTTCCCTCACGCTGAACGCCCGGCCAGCGCCAGCCAACGAGGGCCAGCCAGCGTGGCAGCCACCTTCGCCGCTGCGTCGGCGGGTGATTCGCTTTCGCTTTGCCACGCGCAGTCTGGGCCTGGCAACGCTGAGCGTGATAGCCATCAACGTCATTGTGTTTGTGCTGGGCGTGGTTTCCTTCGATGTCTACGTTCAGACGATTGGCCTGGGCCTGCTCATCCTGCAAGGGCAGGTCTGGCGGCTGGGCACGGCGATCTTCTTCAATTTTGAGTGGTTGGACCTGCTCATCAACATGCTCTGGCTGTATATCATGGGGCGCTGGGTCGAGCAGTTGTATGGCCCTGGGCGCTTCTGGCTGATTTACCTGGGTTCGGGCATCTTCGGCGGTTTGCTTACCCTGCTGGTGGCGCAGCAGTTCGCGTTCGTCGGGGCGGCTACGGCGGTGCTGGGCGTCTTTGGAGCACTGGGCGCGCACCTGTGGCATCGGGGCGGGGGGGCTGGCCTTACGCTGGGAAGCTGGCTCTTCTGGCTCGTGCTCAACCTGGCGCTGACCTTTGCCTTCAGCAGTTTCTGGCTTCCTACGGAGATAGGCGGTCTGGCAGCAGGGCTGCTGCTGGGCCTGCTGCTGCTGCCAGACTATTGGAAGCCGCTACGCTTCTATCTCAAGCAAGGGCAGCGCTCGCGAGCATTCAACTTTGCCCTGCGGCCCATTCTCTGGACGCTGGCAGTCGACGCGGGCCTGCTGCTGTTCGCCGCGCTGGTGATTCGCGGAGCGTCTCTCTAGCGGGTTGTTTTAATTGCTGCCCTCATCTGATTCGTCATCGGAAAGATCATTGCGGCGGTTCTGGCGCAGCAGTTCTTCGATGTCTTGAATCAAGACATCGGCGCTGGGCAGATCACCAGACGTGCGCGGCGGCGGAGCCTCACCGGCAACGGTGTGTTCAGGCTCGGCAAAGAGCGTGATGTCATCATCCAACCCGGAAGTCAGGCGTTCCTCAAGCTGGCGTACATAGTTGGCGGCCTCGGGGTCTTGCGCCACGACCGCCGAAACCCGTTCCTGAAAGCGGGTGGCACCCAACTGAAGCTCGCGCAGATTCAGCTTCAGGCTCAGCACCTCATTCAGCCGACCCAGCAGCGCCGCCGATACTTGCAGGTTCGGCGAAACGGTCAGATAGTGCGGGGCCGCGCCCCACAGGCTGAGCGTGTCGATGTGCTGGCGATAGCAGGCGTCGTGGAGCACGCCCAGAATGCCGGTTGGTCCCTGATATTTTGAGCCATTCAGCCCCATGCGCGTCAGTTCGGCGGCCACATGGTTGGAGGTGGAAGTCGCCGTAATCGGCACCGGGCGCGTGTGCGGCACATCAGCCAGCAGCCCGCCCAGCAGGGCCGCCTCCGAGACATGCAGCCGCTGGCAGAGCGTGGTAATGATGTTGGTAAAAGTCTTCCAACGCAAGTTTGGCTCGGTGCCCATCAACAAGATGACATCGCGCGGCGGCTCCAGGCGGCGGCGCGAGCGTGTTGCCCCTTCGGGTGGTTCGGGACGGCGCGCGTAATAGAACTCGTTGGTCGGCCAGCTAATCTCGCGTAGCACGCCGCCCGCCAGTTTGGTTTGTGGGCGCGTGTCGGTGAAGGCAAAAAACTCTTCCGCGTCAATTTCCGCAAAGCGGCGGGCATTCCAGCGATCAATCAAGAAATGCACCGCCCAGGACGCCGCGCCTGCCGCGTCGTTCCAGCCGGCAAAAGCGGCAATTAACAAGGGATTCTGCAATTCAGGAAGCTCGGTGAGGCGCAGCGATTCTGGCATTGGCTCGGCTTGCGCGCCTTCGGGTTCCCGTTCAGCTTCGTCTGCCATATGTTCTCCCGGATTTCTTCCCCATGCCCGCCAAAACAGTTCAGTGCTTTCTGCTCTACTTAAAAAGTGTATCACACGCAGTAAAACTTCGCGCGTTCT
This sequence comes from Ktedonobacterales bacterium, assembly GCA_035307385.1. GTDB lineage: Bacteria > Chloroflexota > Ktedonobacteria > Ktedonobacterales > DATBGS01 > DATBHW01. The sequence continues at coordinate 32,550 of DATGID010000044.1, forward strand.
CTTCGTTGCCGCAAAAGCACAGGCCGCGCGACAACGAAGCGCGTTCATCTCTTCCTGCTGTTTGGCAATTTGTCAAAGCTGGTAGCGCTCCAGGCCAGCGCTGGGGTCATTCGGATTGATCAGCCCCCAAAGCGCGACGGGATGCCCAGCCGTGTCCCAGGCCATCACGAGCGAGCCTGCTTGCGGCGCTTGCACCACGTAGCGCCAGGCAGAGCCGCCCGACGCGAGCGCGTAGACGCCCTGCGCCGCCTGGCTGCCCTGCACGCCAGGTACAATGTATGGGTCTTGCAAAAACACCGCGTAGAGAGAGCCATCGGGGGCTGTGTAGATTGAATCAGCGATCAATAGATCGTTTCTGGAGGCCAGCTTCTGCCAGGTTGCGCCGCCATCGGTTGACCGCAGATAGATGCGGCTGCCTGGTGGGGCAGCGCGCACCACCTGGCCCAGCAGCGTGCGGCCATCTCCGCCGGTCGCTATGAGGTCAACCGGCTGCCCTTGATACTTCGGATTGAATGGCTGCCACGACGCGCCGTCGTTGTGGCTTTGCATGAACAAAGTGCAGGTGGTGGCGCAGTCCGCGAAGTCTAGCTGAATATAGAGTGTGGTGCTGGTGGCAAGCAGTTCATTGATGTTGGCGTTGGCGGGCGCTCCGGCAAAAAGGCCCGTTGTGTCGACCCAGGCAAACGCCTGCCCCGCCACGCTGGCCGCCAGCCGTTGATAGCCGACACCGCCTGACTGATGCGGGGCGATGAACAGCGTGGACCCGACCCAAACCCATTGCGCGTATAACAGGTCTTGCGACTGAGTGGTCCCAAGGGGTGGCAGCGCCCAGCGGCTCCAGTGCGCGCCGCCATCAAAGCTGCGATAGAGCTGCGCGGCCTGGGGCGACGAACACGGCTGGCAGGGGCTTGCCAGCAGCGCCACATCCCGCGCGTTGGTGGGGTCAATCGACAGGTTGCAGGTGACCGCGCTGGTTGGCCCGACAAGCGTTTGCCAGCTTGCACCAGCGTCGGCGGTGACGCCAATAATCAAGGGCACCGGCTGCCCTTCAGAGCGAATCTGCGGGCCACAGGTATAGCCCGTTCCGGGCGCGCTGGGTGCAAACGCTATCCACGACGCATAATGCGGCCCGGCCAGTGTCCAGCCTGGTCCTGGCAGAGGCTGCGATGAAGCGAGGGGCGCATAGCTAAAATAGCCGCCGCCAGGCGTGGGCGATGGCCCGCCGTCAAAGAGGCTGAGCGCCTGGCTGCGCACCGATGGCACGCTCGCCAGCACCAGCAGGGCCGCCAGGAGCGCGCCGCAGCCAATTATCAGACGCCGGGTGCGCGTGGTGGTAGGATGGCACGGCCCCGATGATGAGCGCGCCGCAAAGGCGGGGTCAGTCTCGCTGTCTCTCTCGTCGAGCGCGCTCACCTCAACTTCAAAATCATCGGCTGAGGATGCGCTCTCATGGAAGTTCGTCATGTATTCCAGCCCTCTCGCTTTACAAGGCGACGGCGCTATGGCAACATAATAGCATGAAAATCATTATTGCTCCTCAGGCGCTCAAAGGTAGTCTTGAGGCCACCCAGGCTGCGGCGGCAATCGCACGCGGCGCGCGGCGTGTCTGGCACGACGTGCAGTATACATTGCTGCCCGTGGCCGATGGCGGCGAAGGCACGACGCGGGCGCTGGTGGAGGCCAACAGCGGGCAGATGATTATAGCCAATGTCACCGGGCCGCTGGGCGAACCTGTGGAGGGGTTTTTCGGCATCCTGCCAGCGACGGACGGGCCAGCCACGGCGGTGATTGAAATGGCCGCTGCTGCCGGGCTGCCGCTTGTGCCCGAGAAGCAGCGCAACCCGCGTATAACGACGACGCGCGGCGTTGGCGAACTGTTTCGCCTGGCACTGGACCGAGGCTGCCGACGCTTCATCATCGGCATTGGCGGCAGCGCCACCAACGACGGCGGCGCGGGCATGGCCCAAGCGTTGGGCGCGTCGCTGCTGGATGACGGCGGCGCGGAACTGCCCGCAGGCGGCGCGGCGCTGGCCCGGCTGAGCCGGATTGATGCCAGCAGGCTTGACGCCAGGCTGCAAGAATGCACCGTTCTGGTGGCCTGCGATGTGACCAATCCCTTGTGCGGACCAGAGGGGGCGTCGGCCATTTATGGTCCGCAGAAAGGCGCGACGCCCGCCATGGTGGCTGAACTGGACGCCGCGCTGGCGCATTACGCGGAGATTATCAAGCGCGATCTGGGCAAAGACGTGCGCGACGTGCCCGGCGCTGGCGCGGCGGGCGGGCTGGGCGCGGGAGTGCTGGCGTTCTTCAACGCGACGCTGACGCCTGGCGCGGCGCTCATCCTCGATACGCTGCGGCTGGACGAGCATCTGCGTGGCGCGGCGCTGCTCTTCACTGCCGAAGGCCGCCTGGATGGGCAGACCGTCTATGGTAAATCGGTTGGGGCGGTGGCCGCCCGCGCGCAGGCACAGGGCGTGCCTGTTGTGGCGCTGGCCGGAAGCCTGGGCGATGGCTACGAGGCGTTGTATCAGATTGGCGTGAGCGCTGTTGTCCCGTTGCCCGACGCCCCGATGCCCCTGGACACAGCGATGCAGCGCGCCGACGATTTGCTGGCCGCAGCCGCCGAACGCGCCGCGCGGCTTATTCGTATGGGGTGGCAGATGCCTCCAAAGGAGTGAATGTATGCTCAACATCAGACGTTATCAAAGTTCAGACAGCGACATTGTATGGAAGTTGCACAACGACGCCATGGTGCCGACAGGCGCGCACCTGGGCAACGATTCCTGGTACGATGATGTGCTCCATATCGATGAGGTGTATCTGCAAAACGGCGGCGAATATCTGGTTGGCGAATATGACGGGCAGGTCGTGGCAATGGGCGGATTGAAACGAACGACCGCCGAGCGCGCCGAGGTAAAGAGAATGCGTGTCGCGCCGGAGTATCAGCGGCACGGGTTCGGCCAGGCGATGCTGGAGGCGATTGAGCAACGGGCCAAAGAACTGGGCTACGCGACGCTGCACCTGGATACGGGCGTGACGATGCTCGCCGCTCAGGGCCTCTACCGCAAAAACGGCTATCAGGAAGTTAGCCGGGGAACGATTGCAGAGGTAGAGGTGATCTTCTTTGAAAAGCGTATTAACCAGGGGTAGCCCGGCAAACTTCCTCATATCCCTGGTGCCCGAAGGCTATTTGCGCAGGAACGGCAGCAGGCCGCTCAAGCGGCTGCTTTTGCGCGGGGCTGCCGCCAGCGGCCCTTCGTGCGCCTGGCGGATGATCTCGCGCAGTTGGTCCAGGTGCGAGTCTTCGTGCATCAGGCCCAGCAGGAAGCGGCCATAGGCATTCATCGGCCCCAGGCTGGCAAGCGAGCCACCATACGTAAAGGCGACCTCCAGATGCGGCTCGGAGGGCCAGGCATCCAGAAAGGCGTGGCGCATGCGGCGGCTTTCTTCGAGCCGCTGGCGAAGCTGCATCACCGAATGCACGGTGCGCCAGTCTGTTTCATAGCGCGAGCGGCCTTCGATCTCGATGCCGCGCGCCAGTACGGTGCCCAGCGCCGCCGCTTCCTCAGAAGAGGCCGTGGCGTGAACAATCACATGGCCCAGCGTCCAGGCCAGATTCGCCTCTTCCGACGTGCCGAAGGTGTCATTGGCGGCTGGGTCTTCCGGCACAAAGACGACATCGGCGGCGGTGGCCTCCGCGATGATGCCCAGCATGGTATCGATCATCTCATCGCTCAGTCGATGTAAATCAGCCTTAGAAAGATCGCGAGTGAGGTCGGCCACCGTTTGTGTTCCTGAGCGCACTCCGGCAAAATCTAACATAATGCTTCCCCATTCTTAACAATGATAGCTTACGATGAATAAGTAGCACATATTCCATGCGCTCAACAATGGGGTGTTAGCTCGCTAACGTTACACCGTTCCCTCTATATGGTATGCTTTGGGCACATCCGATATACAGCGCAGTATGTTCAGGTAAAATGATGGTGCCCCAGCCAAAGGAGGTTTCCGCAATGGACTTTGCTCTCAGCAGCGAACAATTGATGGTTCAGGAAACGGTGCGCCGCTTTGTTGATCGTGAACTTATCCCCCTGGAAGCCGAGGCGCTGCGCAACGAAGGCCGTTACGCCCACGCCATCCCCGACGACAAATACCATGAACTTCAGGAGAAGGCCAAGGCGATGGGCTTCTGGGGCATCAACACCCCCAAAGAATACGGCGGCGCAGACCTGGGCGCGGTAATGACGGCGCTCATCGCGATGGAAATGGGGCGCACGCTGATTCCCTTCACCTTTGGCGGCGGCGCTGATAACATCCTTTATGAAGGCAACGAAGATCAGAAGCGCCGCTATCTCATCCCCACGATTGAGGGCAAGCTGCGAAGCTGCTTCGCCATCACCGAGCCGGGCGCTGGCTCTGACCCGTCGGCCATTCGCACCACTGCCGTCAAAGATGGCAACCATTGGGTCATCAATGGCGAAAAAATCTTCATTACGGGCGGGAACGAAGCCGATTTTGTGATGGTTGTCGCGGTGACAGATAAGAATGCCGATGTGCATAACGGCGGCGCGACCTGCTTTATCGTTGACCGCGAAATGGGCTGGAAATCAAGCCCGATTCCCACGATGGGCGGCTGGTCCCCTGCGGCGCTGTCGTTTCAGGATGTGCGCGTGCCCGAAGAGAACGTGCTGGGCGAAGTGGGCATGGGGTTCAAGCTGGGTATGAATTGGATTGGTCAGGGCCGCTGGCTGATCGCCTCGCGTGCTGTGGGCACGGCGGAACGGCTGCTGCAAATGGCAATCGACCATTCCAGGCAGCGTGTGACCTTCGGTCAGCCCATCGCTGAGCGCCAGGCCATCCAGTGGATGATTGCCGATTCACGCGTGGAGATTCAGGCGTCGAAATGGCTGGCGCTCTACGCCGCCTGGAAAGCCGAGCGCAGGCTGGACACGCGCCACGACGCGGGCATCGCCAAGCTGTATGCTTCCAATATGGTGAACCGCGTGGTTGATCGCGTGATGCAGATACACGGAGGCATGGGCTATACTAAAGAGATGCCCATCGAGCGCTGGTATCGCGATGTGCGCGTGACGCGCATTTACGAGGGCACCGACGAGATTCAACACTTCATCATTGCCCGCGACCTGCTGCGTGGCTATGTGAAATTGGGCGAGTGGATTGCCAACGAAGACTAGCCCCCGCAGGAGGTTTACAGACCCATCGTTCTTGACACGCCACCCATAAAGCTGATCGCAACCGACCTGGACGGCACGCTGCTGCGCCCCGGCGAAATCGTTTCCGAACGCAATCGCCAGGCGCTTCAGCGCGCCCAGGATGCGGGGTTGATTGTTGTCCTTGTGACCGGACGCCCGCCGCGCAGCATGCGCCCCATTGCCCACAACGCCGGAGTCAGCGGCCTGGCCGTCTGCTCCAACGGGGCCATCATCTATGATCTGGCCGACGATGCCATTGTGGACCGCTGGCCGCTCGACCCGGAAATCGTTGCCGAGCTTATTCGCCAACTGCGCGAGGCTGTCAAGGGCACGGTGTTTGCGCTGGAATATGGCCTGCGCTCTGGCCGGGAGCCAGGCTATCCCACGCCACCCAGGCCCATCCCACAGCAAGAGGTGTTGATCGGCGATATTTTCGAGTTAGCCCACGAGTCAGCCGTCAAGTTGATTGCCTATCATCCGGAAATCCCAGCTGAGACGCTGATGGAAACGGCGCAGTTGGTTGCAGGGGAAACGGCGCTCGCCACATATTCAGGCGTGGGGTTCATCGAGATCAGCGCGCCAGGGGTCCACAAAGCCTGGGCGCTGGAGAAGCTGTGTGACGGCCTGGGCATTCGCGCCGCAGAAGTGCTGGCTTTTGGCGACATGCCCAACGATCTGCCGATGCTTGCCTGGGCGGGTCGGGGCGTGGCGGTCGCCAACGCGCACCCGGCGGTACTGGCGCAGGCTGACGAAATCGCCCCGACCAATGTGGAAGATGGCGTGGCCGTGATCATCGAGCGGCTGCTCGATGGCAATTTGCGGCCTGGCCCCTGACCTCCAACGAAGCGGTGGCAGATTACGCGCCTGCTGCTTCGCCTATGACTTGCCGCTTGAGGCTTTCCACCCAGATTTGATGGCCGCGCTTCAGATTACCTGTCAGGAAGGCGCGACCTACGCTAGGCAGGATGCCCGCTTGTGTTTCTTCGGTGACGACGTGGCTTTCGTGGCCGTCATAGGCAATGTGCCAGCCATGATAGGCGCGCAGGCCAGCAGGGCCTTTGCCGTCCCATTCGATGGCGACGTTCGGCTCGAAGACGAGCACTTTGCTGCGCACGACGACGCCAAAGGTTTTCCAGGTGAACTCAACGCCTGGCCCTAGCTCTTCGGCGTCCAGGCGCATCCACGCGCAGTTGGAGTACCACTCCGGCCAGCGTTTGGCCTGGATGAGCCAGGGCCAGATGCGCGCTGGCTCGGCGGGAATGATGATCTCGTTGAGGGCATAAATGGGGGCGCGCTGCGGGGTCATATCTTCGGGCCAGTGCATCATTGGTCCCCTTGTGTCTGCTGAGCAGCAGTTATTCGGTGGCAGCGGAGCCACCGAGCGCATTTTACCCCAACAGGCTATCACAGGCAAGCCAACGATTCGGTGAATACAATCCCCTTAAAGGGGACAAGTGCCGAATGATGAGATATACCCAAACGGGAGCGGCGCGCCTTTGATACGAAGAGACCCCCTCAGAGGAGAGGAATTCGCCGCCCTGGATCAGGAATCTACATCGAACCGGCATTGCCCTCCTCGCGCTGAATATAGCCCTTCAGGGCTTGTAGATCACCCATCAGGGGATGGGGATGCCATCCGTCCCAGCCAAGGTGCTCGCGGGATAAGCCAGACTGATCGAGAAGCTGATGCACCTCATCACAAATGGTGCCTACCAGTGAGACCCTTGCTTCGATGTCGAGCGTCTCTGCCAGCGCTCGCAGCAGGGGATCAAGCCGCGAGGCCGTGGCCCGTTTGCGAAACTCAAACGCCAACCATTTCCAATAGGGGCCGTAGTCGTGTTCGAGCAGCAGGCAGAGCCGCATGACCGCTTCCGTAAACTGTCCCATCGCGATCTGAATGGCGACCGGATCACGTCGGTGTGTTAAGCGATCCAAGAAATTGTACTGTCCGTAGTGCCACACATGAAAGAGTTCCTGCTCCACACGTGCCAACCAGATGTGGCGAGGGTAGGTATGAAAGGCTGCGCGCCAGCGGGCAAATGTTCCAGCAGGATCGTACAGCACAAGGCCGTGACGAATGCGATAGAGGGCGTGATCGCGGTTGTACGTCCGATCGTTCATCTGCTGCCAGGCATCGGGATCATCATATCCCAGTTCCTCTTTGAAAAAGCGCTCAAGGGACGTGACATCGATATTCTCATCCGGGTAGCGAAAGTGGAATCCCTGCCACTCACGAGGCGCATCAAGACGCACACGTCGAGCAAGTTCTTCCCCAGAAACCAGGTAATCCTGCTCAGCAAGGAACAGGGTAAACATCGGTCCCCATCCATGATCTTGTGAGAGGTCGTCATCCGCACCATAAATCTGTGAACCGTGAAAGAGTCCAGCCATGACACGGTTCTCAAGGTGAGGAAAGTGCTGCTGGAGATAGGGGAGGCCCCATTCTCGAAAGAAGGTCTGGGCAATCTCAAGTCCCTTTGACATACCATGTTCCCCTTCTCCCATACAAGATACGTGTCAAAACCATCCCCATCCCACGTTGTGAGATAGGCGTCTCCCCATTGACTGGAGGGAGTTGTGACCATCATCAGACCTGCGAAGCACCGTTTTACTTCCCATGTTCTCTTCAACTATACCAGATGAGGAGCGGTTCCTCCAAATCCAGGGTGGCGAATTCCTCCTATGCGCGCTGAGTCTTGCACGTCCACCTCACTCTTCAGCGCTTTCTCCGACAGCGAGAGTGCCATTCTGTGCTCCCTCTCCTCTGAGGGGGTCTCATACGAAGAAAGAAGATGCGTATGAGGACGGGCGTCTCACCCTTCCTCTGGCACCATTTCCGAGTTCCAAATGATTTCCCACAGATGCCCATCTCGATCTTTAAAGTAGCCTGAGTAGACCCCGAAGGGACGCTGGTAGGGATGACTCGTCACCGTGGCCCCGGCAGCTTCAGCCTGTTTCATCAGGGCATCGACTTCTTCTTTGCTGCGCGCAAGATACCCGATGCTGAACTCGGTGGAACTGGCTGCCCCCAGCGGCTCGGTGGCATCTTTGGCTAATTCCGTCCGGGGATAGAGGGCGAGTATGACTCCATTGCGGAGGTGAAAATTGACGATTGCCCCTGACGGATGGGTTTCATCCCCTTTGAACTCCGTGCCGATAATCCCAGCGGTGGGCCAGCCCAGGCCATCACGATAAAAGGCCAGCGCTTGTTCGAGATCGTTGACCCCCAAGGTAATTACCGAAATACGCGGGGTCATCTGAGAGGTTGCCATCGTTCCTATCCTTTCTGCGTTGTATTACTGCCTGGAAGGCGAAATCACAGCTATGGATGAGGAACGCAATTTATATACCTTTGAGAAAGGTAAACCAAATGCTGCGGCGGCGCTGCTAGATCAGGGCGCACTCGGCCTCGACGTAGCTGGGCTGGACCTCGCGGAAGCCCAGCCGCCGATAGAACTCCTGAATCGGCTCGCCTTCGGTGACAACCAGCATGACAGAGACATAGCCATGCTGATGGAGTTTTTGCATGGCCCGGCGCACCAGCGCTGTGCCGATGCCGCGATGCCGATAGCGCGGCAGCACGGCCATATCATCGATCAGCGCCGCGCCTTGCCAGCGGCTCACGAGGACTGTTCCGGCCAGCTTGTGCTTCTGGCGCAGTTCGGCCACAAACGAGCATTCCGGCAGGGCGGCGTTGTCTGACTCGGCCAGCAATTGGGCGGTTTCCGTCAGCCAATCGGTGGGCGAGCGGTCCCGACCATCGGCCTCGTCCAGCGCGGTATCGCGAAAGAGCGCGCCCAGCAGGTCGGTATCTTCATAGCCGATGGGGCGCACGCGATAGAGCATGCTGACCACGCCCGGCCCGACTCCGTCCTCTTCTTCGTCGATCTGGCGCGTGGCAGCTATCATGGGAGTATAGCGCCGCAGTTCGCGAAAGCCTGCCGCGTCAAACGCGGAGGCGTGGCGCGCCTCGTAGGCGGCGCGGATGCGGCGAGCGCCCGCTTCCTGGGCGCGCTCGACGGCTGCCCGCGCCACCTGTTCGACGACTTCGCCTCCAGCGGAAGGCAGCAGGGCAATGCCTTCAAGCTGAGCCTGGGCATCGCGCACGTTGAAACAGAGCCGCCCCAGGGGCCGATTGGAGCGCCAGAGCAAGAAGCGCCGCCCGCGCTCGTCCAGTGGGTCATCGAGGAAACGCGCCAGTTCGTCGTGCTGCGTTTGCTTGTCGCGCAGCAGGCGCAGGTCGGGTTCAACCAACGCCTCGCTGGGCACCATGGGTGTGCGGCCCTCGCGCGACAGCGCCACCCAAACAGGGCCGTCCTCTGGCCGAGCGAGACGCCACTCAACAACAGTGTCGAGGCTCGCGCCGTTCCCATTGAGCATCTCTGGCATGCTTTCTGTACCCTACTGAAGAGCAACGCACAGGCAGATATGCTGGCCCATCTCCGCCTGCGACTAAACGAGATAACCGCCGCTTAGCGGCTACAGCTTCTCTGATGTTGCCTTGGCCTGTGTAAACAGCAGCAGATAGTCGCGGCCTCCGGCCTTTGAATCGGTCCCCGACATGTTGAACCCGCCGAATGGATGCACCCCCACCAGCGCGCCGGTGCATTTGCGATTGAAATACAGGTTGCCAACATGGAACTCGCGTTTGGCGCGCTCGATGCGTGCCCGGTCACGCGAATACAATGAGCCGGTTAATCCATATTCCGTGCCATTGGCAATTGCCAGCGCGTCCTCGAAATCGTGCGCCTTGATGATCGCCAGGACCGGCCCGAAAATCTCCTCCTGGGCAATGCGCGCCGTTGGCGACACGTCGGCAATGATGGTTGGCTCGATAAAGTAGCCGCCGCTCTTTGTTCCGCCGCCCAGCAGCAGATGGCCCTCCTGTTTTCCTACTTCTATGTAGCCCTGGATTTTCTGGAAAGCGTTCTGGTCGATTACCGCGCCCAGCGCGTGCTGCGGGTCGGTGGGGTCGCCCAGCGTCAGCGCTCGCGCTTTTTCTGTGACCTTCTTCACGACCTCATCATACACCTGTTCGACAATAATGGCGCGCGAGCCAGCCGAACATTTCTGCCCCTGGAACCCAAAGGCCGAGGCGACAATGCCAGCCGCCGCGTCGTCCAGATCAGCCGTTTCATCGATCACGACGGCATCTTTGCCGCCCATCTCCAGAATGGTGCGCTTAATCCAACGCTGGCCCGGCTGGTGTCTGGCTGCCAGTTCATTGATGCGCAGGCCGACATCGCGCGAGCCGGTGAACGAAATGAAGCGCACCTTGGGATGCTCGACCAGAGCGTCGCCAATGGCGCCGCCAGGGCCGGGCAGGAAATTGACCACGCCCGCTGGCAAGCCGACTTCCAGCAATACATTCACGAACTGTGCCGCGATGACCGGCGAGGTGCTGGCAGGCTTCAGAATGACGGTGTTTCCGGCGACGATGGCCGAAGAGGTCAGCCCGACCATGATGGCGCAGGGGAAGTTCCAGGGCGGAATTGCCACGCCCACGCCCAGCGGAATATAGGTCAGGTCGCTGTCTTCGGTGGGAATGCGCGTCAGTGGCTGCTTTTCGGCCAGCCGCAGCATTTCGCGCCCGTAAAACTCCAGAAAATCAATGGCCTCGGCGGTGTCGGCGTCGGCCTCGACCCAACTCTTCGATGTTTCATAGATCATCCAGGCGTTGATGACAAAGCGGCGCTGGCGCATCAGTTCCGCCGCCTTGAAGAGATATTCGGCGCGCTCGGCGGCTGGGGTGAACTTCCACGTCTCGAAGGCGCGGGCTGCTGTTTCCACTGCCTGCTGTGCCTGGGCGACGGTGGCCTTCGCCACCACGCCCACCACCTGCTCGGGCCGCGCGGGGTTCACCGATGTAAACGTTTCTCCGACGTTCGCACGTTCATTGCCAATGATCAGCGGATAGGTGCGGCCAAGCTCGCCTTCCACCTGCTTCAAGGCGGCAGCCTGGGCCTGGCGATTGGCTTCGACGGAAAAATCGGTGAGCGGGCAATTCACAAAATCGGGCAGCACACGCGGGGCCTGGCGCTGTGCAGTACTGGTCATCGCTGCATACTCCTTTGAGGAAAGGCAAATCATCCATCTATCATGCTTCATTGTACTCTAAAGAAAGGCAAAGGTGTGGATGTCTGGCCGTTAGCATCGATCTGAGGGTATATGCTCTTATTTGAGCATTATACCGGCTTCTTTCGCCAGATACAAGACTTCCCGCCAGATGGCATTGCAGGCGATCTGGCATTGCACAAGAATGTCACGCGAGTTGCACAAGAATGTCAGACGACTTCATTTTCTTCTTGTTTAACAAAGAATCTAGTACTTTGGTCTAGCATTTCTCAACGTTATCTAGCGTTTCTTTTCGTAGGGTGCTACAATACTGCAACAACGATCTTCATTGTATAATGACCGCCACTATACATGCCTTTCCTGACATCGCAGAGGGCTTCGCTGGCCTGAACGGATGCCTGTCGACCAGCGATCCGGGAATGACCCCATCGTGACGATCCTAATCATAAGGAGAGTGTTATCTGCATGCCAAAGTACAAGGAATCCGCCTCGGACACTGGCCCTGTTGGGGCCAATATGTTCCAGATTCGTCGCAAACTGGGCATTACTCAGAAGCAGCTGGCCGCCCCAGAATTTTCCATCTCCTACATCAGCGCCATCGAGCGTGGCCGCATTCGCCCTTCCCTCAAAGCCCTGGATATTCTGGCGCGGCGTCTGGGGGTGACTTCCGCCGAACTGCTGGCCGAACCCCAGGATGACTCGTTCGCAGAACGAACACACCTCCCGAACAGCGAAGGGGATGGCACGGCGGCGCTGAGAGGACTGCTGAACCAGCGACCCGCCCCGTATCTGGCCGCGCTGACGCTCGGTTGGGTCAGCATCTTTCTGGCCCAGCACATCTATCCGCCTGCCAGTGAATTGTTGGATGCTCTGCCACCCAGCAGCATGAGCGCTGAGCAACGCTTGCTCCGTCTGTACTTTCTGGGCCATATTGCGCTGATGGAAGGTCATCCAATCGACACCCAAACGATGCTCGAACAAGCGCTGCAACAGGAGGATTTCAGCGGCCACGCTGAACTGCTGGCGCGCTGTCGCTTCCTGCTTGCCAGCGCGTATGAAGCGCAGGAACAATTCCTGCTCGCCGACGAAGCCTTCAAGGACTGCGTTCAAGCTATCGAAAAGGGCATTGCCGACGAGCCTTTTTTTGTCATGCAGGTGTATTCGGCCCTCGCCGAACATTACCGCCGTCTTGAGCGCTACGAGACCGCACTGACCTGGTATCAGCGCGCCCTGGACCTGTTCGATTTCGTTCTCAATCCTGTGGCTATGGCGGAAGCCTCGGCCCAGCTTAGCCGACAGCATCTGGCGAATGTTCATTCAACATTGGCCGATTGGTATGCCGCGCGCAGCCGCGTGTTATATGAGTTTGCCGGGATGCGTAATCTCTTTACCCAGATGGCATCGAACCTGGGGCTGACCCTCAAGGAACTGGGCAATCTCCAGGCTGCCGAGCAGCAGCTCCAGCAGACGATTACCGTCTCGGAGCAGTTGGGCGCGCAGCGCCAGGGCATTCTCACACGTATTGCGCTGGCCGATCTGCTGCTGGAACGCCAGGAGATCGCAGAGGCCGAACGCCTCGCGCTGGAGGCCCAGAAGCTTTGTCGGCCCGGTGAAGAAGGCGGCGCGGGCGATGAAGCCCTCTATGGCCGTGTTCTGGTCACGCTGGCGGATATCAACAAGGCGCTGCATCGCCTCGACGAGGCCGAGCAGTGCTTTCAAGAGGCCATTGCACTGCTGAAGAAACACGACGCTGGCGACTATCTTTCCCAGGCATACTTTCGCTACAGCGACCTGCTGCATCAAAAAGGACAGGACGCGGAAAGTTACGAGATGGTCAGGCAAGCCTTTCTGCTTGCTCAGCACGGCCCACAGGCGGGCGGCTGATGGTGAGGCGGGGCGGCTTCACGCGGAGACAGCAGCCAACGATTCCAGAAATTGCTGCAATTTGGCGCGGGTCGCGGCATTCGGCGAGTAGATGGTGATCTTGACATCGGGGTCGCTGGCAACTTGCAAGACCATATGCTCAAACTCCAGAAGCCCCAGCACCGGATGTTGCATGACCTTGTGCATATCCAGCGTGGGCATGGCGTCGTGATGCGGCCACCATTGGCAAAACTCCGGGCTGGCCGCTTTCAAGTCCTCGATCAACTCCTCAAACCAGGGGTCGTCAGGATAGCGCGCGCTGGCAGCGCGAAACTCCGCCTGTACGGCTCGCGCAAGCCCCTCCCAATGGGCGCGTTCCCGCTGCCTGGGGCTGGTGAACATTTGCCAGATCAGATTGCGCGCGTAGGGGGTTGTTGCCTTTGAAATAGCGAAGAGCGCGTCTGCCGCTTTATTCCACGCAAGATAATCCCAGCGGCGGCCCAGCACATACGCGGGCGCGGGGTCAAGATCATCCAGTAGCTGCCGGAGGGCCGGATTGACGCTTTCCTCCGAAGGGGAGCCATGCGGCGGAGGGGCCTGGCCCGCCAGCAGAAACAAATGCCGCCGTTCGTTCACCGTCAGTTTGAGTGCCCGCGCCAGACTTTCCAGTACTTGCGATGATGGATGCACATCGCGCCCTTGCTCCAGCCAGACGTACCAGGACGTGCCGATATTGGCAAGCTGCGCCACCTCCTCGCGGCGCAGCCCTGGCGTCCGCCGCCGCAAGCCAGGCGGCAAGTCCACATCAGCGGGGGTCAGCCGCGCCCGTCGCTGGCGTAAAAAATCGGCCAGCGCCTGCCGACGTTCGCCATCATCCATCTCCGTTGCTCCTTATCCTGGTGGTCAGAAACCTATGATAAAGCAGCCCTGGTCCTGGTATCACAAAAAGAGCATACTCAAGAAGGGCGTCTGCGTCAAGGCAACCCAGCAGGACGAACAGCAAAGGAGAGATACTCTGTGCATGTTGGCCTTACCTATATGAATTTTCAGGTATGCAGTTATCCCGAAAGCGCGGCCTCCATCGCTCAGCTTGCCGAGGCAGCAGGATTCGAGTCGTTGTGGGCAGGAGAACATATTGTGTTCTCCGAGCCTCAGCCGCCTTTTGCGTTTATCGCGCCCGATGAGCGCATCCTCGATCCGCTCATCGCCCTGACGTTTCTGGCGGCCCACACGCGCCGGGTCCACCTGGGAACAGGTCTTATCATCCTGGCCCAGCACAACCCGTTCGTGCTGGCGAAAGCGCTTGCCAGCCTGGACGCGCTTTCTGGCGGGCGTGTCATCTTCGGCATTGGCGTCGGATATTGGGAGCCAGAGTTTCGGGTGCTCGGTGTGCCGTTCGCAGATCGCGGCGCGCGCACCAATGACTATCTGGCAGCGATGCGCGCCATCTGGACACAGCCCCAAGCCGCGCATCATGGCCGCTTTGTCTCTTTCGAGCAGGTGCAGGCTCATCCGCAGCCGCAGCAGGCCATCCCCGTTGTCGTTGGCGGCTCCAGCCCCGCCGCCCAGCGCCGCGCTGTTGAGCAGGCACATGGCTGGTATGGTTGGGGACTGGACGTTAACCGGACCACGCAGGCGCTGGGCGATCTTGCCGAAGCGCTCAAGCGCTATAACCGTCCGCCAGAACTGGGAAAGCTGGAGATCAACATCTCGCCCCCAGGCGCAGCAGACATCACGCTGGAGCTTGCGCGGCAGTACGCCGACCTGGGCGTTGACCGGCTGATTATCCATCCGCCGAGACAATTCGGCCAGAGCGTTGCCGCCCTCAGCGGGTTTGTCTCGCAAATAGGCGAGACCGTGCTTAGCCGCATCTGAGCAAACAGTATCAGGAGGAACAAGACCGATGAACGAACCCATTGGCTTTATTGGCCTGGGTCGGATGGGCCAGCCGATGGCCCTGAACCTGCTCAAAGCCGGTTACACGCTCAAGGTCTACAATCGCACGGCCAGCAAAACGGAGCCGCTCGGTGCCCAGGGGGCCGAGGCCGTTTCGCAGCCGAGCGCGGCTGTGATACCCGGAGGCATTGTTATCTCGATGGTGCGAGACGATGCCGCGCTGGAAGAGATCGTGATGAGCGCGGGATTCTTAGAGCAGCTAGGGCAGGGTGGCATCCATCTTTCAATGAGTACCGTTTCTTCAGCCACGTCGCAAAAGCTGGCAGAAGTACATGCCCAGCATGGCAGCCTCTACGTTGATGCCCCGGTTTTTGGGGCACCGCAAGTCGCCGCCGCGCAAAAGCTGTGGATTTGCCTTTCGGGGCCAGCGGCGGCAAAAGAGCACGTCAGACCGCTGCTTGAAGCGATGGGGCAGGGCATCTTCGATTTTGGCGAGGACGTTGGGGCTGCCAACCTCGTGAAGCTCGGCGGCAACTTCATCAGTTTTGCCGCAGCGCAGGCCATGCGCGAGGTGCTCAGCCTGGCAATAAAGAGCGGCATCGACCCGGTGAACCTGGTCGAGATGTTGACTCAGACTTTGTTTCCCATCTCCATTTATCAACACTTCGGCAAGCAGCTCGCGCTCAACCCTGACCAGCCTTTCAGGAGTTGGATCGCTTTGAAAGATGTCGGGCTGTTCAACGAAGCGGCAATACAGGCAGAGTCTGAAGCGCCACTGGCCCAGCTTTTATACGATCTTCTGCCGCGATAAGCGGGACGTTCGAAATATTTTCCGTAGTTCGCAGAATCGAGGGAACAAGCATGACTATGCAATTTGGGGTGAGTCTGCCGCAGGGCTGGACAATGGACCTGGCAAGCATCACAGACCCGGTGGAAGCCTACGAGGCAATGACGCGCGTCGCCCAGACCGCCGACGAACTGGGGTTTTCCTCGGTCGGGCTGGCCGATCATTTCCATACTGTGCCGCAGCCGGTGCAGGAAAAGGCGTTCGAGTGCTGGACCACAACGGCAGCGCTGGCGCGCTCCACCAAGCGCGTCCACATTGCGCAGGTCACCTGCAACGGCTATCGCAACCCCGCGCTGCTGGCGCACATGGCGAGCACCGTCGATGTGCTCAGCAACGGGCGGCTTGATTTCGGCATCGGCGCGGGGTGGTACGAACACGAATACCGCGCCTATGGCTACGACTATCCCGACACGTCCGAACGCCTGAGCCGTCTGCGCGAGGCCGTGCAAATCATTCTGGCGATGTGGACGGAGGAAGAACCAGTCTTCGAGGGCAAATACTACCAGATACGTGGCCCCATCAACCAGCCCAAAGGCGTGCAGAAACCGCATATCCCGCTGCTCATCGCTGGCGGCGGCGAGCAGGTGACGCTCAAGCTGGTCGCGCAATATGGGGATGCCTGCAACATCTTCGGCGATGTGGCGACGCTTGAGCGCAAGTTTGCCATCCTCAAGCACCACTGCGAAGCCATCGGGCGCGACTATAACAGCATCCGTCGTACAGCAGGCGCCATCTGCTGCATTGGGGAAACCGAAGAGCAAGCACAGGCGAAGATTCCTCCTGGGCTGGTGGGCCGCCCGCTTATGGCGGGCGCGATTATCGGCACGCCCGATACCATCCGCCAGCGCCTGGAAGAGTTGGAGGCCGTTGGCGTGCAGGAAATGTGGCTCAGCTTCCCCGATTGCCTGGAACTGGAGCCGCTGCGCTTCTTTGCCAGAGAGTTCATCGCATAAGCGGCGCGTCCTGCGTGTGTTGCCAGCACGGAGGCTGGTGACACACACAAAGTCTGCTGCATAGACTCCTCTTAGCCGTCAGCCCGCTTGACATCCCCAGAGCAACCGATTACACTAGATACTGTCCACCTTGCTTTTTCCCGCATGGGCTGACGCGCTTGCCTCGCGCTGCCTCATCTCAGCAGATAGAAGTACGTGCATGGACCAGGATGTGGTTGGGTGGTCGACAGCGGACATTACGCTCTTGATACAATCATTGGCCTTGCCAGCCGTTGAGCAATTTGTCCACGACCATCCCTATCTTCAGCAACGCGCCCTGGCAGGCTTCAGCAAACGCCTGCCGCCGAACCACGCGCAGCGCCTGGCAAACTTTCTGTCGCAGCGGGCAGCGCTCTATCAGCAGTCGCTGCAAGAGCTTATCAAATACTGGCGGCAGGAAAAGCAGCCCCTTTGCGAAGCCATCGAGCAGTTGGAACAGCCCATTACGCTGGAGGCGTTGGGTCCACTGCTGAAAGAACACGGCGGCAGAGATATCCTTTCCGCCTTGCATACCGACCAGCGCGCCGAAAACTTTGGCGAGATACTGGCCGCGCTGCGGCTGGGCATTGAGCGCGGCGAGATTGCCCTGGAAGCAACCGCACCCCCACCAGAGCCGCCAGCGCGCCCCTCTGGCAAGCTCGCTCCGTCTGGCGTGGCACCGAGCCAGGCACAGGCCGCAGCCTCCGGTTCCGACAAGCGACGAGCGCACGCCGCGCCAGCCAGCGTGGTGTCCGTCGCTACGCTGGCGCGGCCATCCGGTGGCCTGCCGCATCCGGCTGCCCCGCCAGCCGCGCCCAAAACGACCATTGAACTGTTTGCCGCGCTGGCAGCGGACCTGCAAGCGCTCCAGGGCATCCAGCAGACTATCGAAGCCTGCGGCGCGCAGTTGACACAGCACCCAACCGCCGACGATCCGCAGACTCTTCAACGCACCATTGAAAAGCTCAACGCCGCGCACCAGAAACGCCTGGAGGGCTTCGCGCGGTATGCCGCGCTGGAGGGCGAACTGCTGAAAGCGCTGCGCGCCGAAACGCAGGAGGCCGAAGCGGCGGGCCAGGTGGAGGGCCTATCCGCCAGCCTGCCACCTGAGACCGCGCCCACGGCCATCAGCGATGCCAGCGCCCGGCTGCAAGCGTTTCATCAAGTCAGCGAGCGTTTGACTGCGGCGTTGACACTGAACGAACAGCGCCTGGCCGCCCTGAAGGCCGCGCCCGCCGCCATCGAAACGCTGCTGCGCGAAATCGACGATCTGGAGGGTGACAGCGGCACGCTCAGAGAGCGGCTGGCAAGCCTGAAAACGACGCTGCCTGAACATGGCAGCACCAAACAGGTCGAACGCGCCCTTCAGCTAGCCGACAAGCTGCGCGAGCAAGCGCTTGCGCTACGCGGCGGGCTGCTAGAAGAATGGCACGCGCACCTGCTACGCGCCTGCCGCGATTCCGAAAGCCTCCTCAATCAATCGCTGCACCTTTCCGCCGACCTTCCGGAGATCACCAATCTGCAAAAATCGCTTCAAAACGTTCGCGCCTTCCTTGACACGCCGCTCAGCCCCAACCCTCCGGTCCCGCTGCCGTTCCCGCCCAGGAATATCAGCACCTGCCGCCAGCAGCTTCTTCAGCAAAGCGACCAGCTTCGACGCGCGCTCGCCAGCCATAACCCGCAGACGGCCCTGGCTTTCCTGCAAGGCTTCGAGGTCCAGAGCGACCTCTCGCCCCAGCAGCTTCAAAAGGTGGGCGCGGCGCTGGTGGGCGCGGCCTCTTTGCACGCGGGCTACTCCGGATTGATCTGGCGCGTGGGCGCAACGCTGCTGGCTTCCCTCGACTACGAGGCGGCGGAGCAATTTTACGAGCGTTTTGGCTTTGCCACGGTCGCCACGGCGCTGGCCTCGTCGCTGCGCAACGGCGATTTGCTGCTGGGGCTGGGGTTCGCGGAAAACGACTATCTCTTCTATACCGATGCGGATATGAGCAGCATCTTCAAGCACGAGCGCGTGCTCGACATCCTCAGCTATAACTGCGCCACCTATACGTTCCCGATGCTTCCGGCTGATTGCTTCGTGATGGCCTCGCCTGGAGTGCGGCGCGCGGCGCGGGAACTGCTTTCGATTGCCGAGCAGATCAATTTTCCGCCAGCGCTGCGCCTGCAACTGAGCGCGGCGCTGCTGAGCGCGGCGGCCTCGCCAGAGGAGCGCGCCCAGGCAGCGCGGCTGCTTATCCGCTGCCTGATCGATCAACGCCAGCACCTCAATGCGTACTGTGTCTGGCGCGCGCTGGCGCTGGAGCAGCCGAACCTCTATTCCGACGCAACCGGCCTGGACGCGCTGTCTAGCTTTATCTGGCGTTTTACGCTAGATACGCACACGCCCACCGCGCCGCTGGCCGCGCTCTGCGCCGACAGCAGCCTTCAGGAAGCCAGTTCCTATGTGCCAGGCATCGCGCTGGCGCTGGCGCTGGCGGCGCTGGTGCTGGCGCGAGCACGGATGCCGCGTGGCGAAGAATGGGCGAGCTTTTTTCTGGATATGCTGCACGATCACCATCACTATCTCGCGGTCAGCGATGCCCTGCGCGCCCGGCTCGCCAAACTGTCGGGCGACCCAGCCGACGGCAAGGACAGCGAAACGCTCGGCAAGCAGCAGGCCGTCAAGGAGCAGTTCATCGCCGCGCTGGCCGAAGCCGAACGACGCCTGAAGGTCTCCAATTATCGCTTCGCGCCCACCAAGCAAATGCGCAACCAGATCGACGCGCAGATTCAGCCGGTGCTGGCCGCGCTCCAGCAGGGGAACGAACCGGGCGGCGACCTGGGCGACCATCTGGCGGAGGCCAACCCAGCCGACTTGACCAACGCGCTCATTCAGGAGGTCGAACGCATCCGACGCCAGGAGGGGCGCGACTCCATCGAGGGCAACGACCTGAAGAAGCTGCGCAAAGACCTGGAAAACGTGTTGAAGCAGCTTATCGAGGCTGCCGCCAAACGCGCCAGGCTGGCCGCGCTGGGTTTCGGCTTCGCGGCCTGGCGCGCGCAAGCAAGTAATGGCTCTGATGCGCCCACGCCCGACCAGCCAGAAGACCATCCTGCCGAGTATCAGCCCTGGGAAAACCACGATGCCATGCAGGCTGAACTGCGCCGCCTGCTCAGCGATGCGCCTCAGTGCCGCGATCTGCTGCAACAGGCGCTTCCGGGCATCTCGCTTGAAGTGGAATAGATTGGAGAGCATGTGTCAGCAGAACGAAGCGCCTCCGCGCATCTGATACCGCGCACCCTCCTGCTGGAGAGCGACGATTTGCTGATCGCGCCGCACGCCGCCCAGCAACTCCAGCTTCACGACCTGAGCTATGGTGACTATCTGAAATACCTCACCGATGATCTGGCGCGGGGCCTCAGCCGCACCGACTGGACACGCCAGCTTGCCAAAGAGGGTGATATTGCCCTGGCGCGGCAGTTGGCAACCGCCTGCGGCAGCCCCGACCTGGACCGCTTCATCGAAAGCCAGCGGTTGGAGTGCCTCAAACAGTGCCAGGAACAGCTTGAACAGAGCCAGCAAACGCTCGATACTAACACGGTGCCGCTGAATGCTGAAGAGAAGCAGCGTATCGGCCATCTGCGCGAAGAAGCCAGCGCCCAGATGCAGGAAGATCGTTTCCATCTCGCTCAGCGCACGCTCAAGCAGCTTACCGGCGAGCTTACACAGATACTCCAATATGCGGCGCAGCTTCAGCAAGAACGCCGCGACCAGGCCATCAAGCGCGTGCGAGCCACGCGCGAGCGCTATTATGAGATCGTGCCCAAATACGACCTGAGCAAAATCAGCGAGCATCTTGGCAAGCTGCTCTATATGGCTGACCGGCTGGCGACGTTTTCCCCGCTCAGCGACAGCGATATGCAAGCGCTTGACCGCTACTGCGTGGCTGCGGGGCAATTGTGCGACGACCCCACCGTCAGCACCGAGGCCACTGCCGCGCTACTGATGGCGCTTTCCGCGCCGCCCGTCAAGCCATCCGAAGTGTCGCAGCCCGCGCCACCCGACGCCAGCGATCATGGCAACCACTACCTTTCGCTGTTGGAGTCGCCGGATACCTCCGATGGCTGGACTGCGGAGGCCGACGCCTATTTGACCGATCATTACCTTTCCCAGCCAGACGAGGCGCTGGCCGAGCGCCTGGATGTTTCCGGCGAGGTGGTGCGGGCGCGCATCGAGGCGCTGCGGTTGGTGGGCGCGCGCCAGGCCGATGTGCGCGCGCCGCGTGGGCGCGAACTGCGCCAGGAGTTCTGGTCTAACCCTTATATTCCCGGCCAGCCGATCACCACGCTGAAAATGTTCTATGGCCGCGAGCGCGATCTGGAATACATTCGCTCCAACCTGAGCCACCACAGCGACGAAGAGCAGGGGCGCGTCATCATCCTGGAAGGCCACCGCCGCACCGGCAAAACGTCGCTGCTGCGCCACCTGGAGGGTAAGAAAACCGCGCCCTCCATCCTGACGCCGCGCATCCCCATCTATCTGCCCATCGACAGCTATATCCCGTTCACCAGCGCCACACTCTTCTATAAGATGAGCTACAGCATCTATAAAGCGCTGCACCATCTCGATTATCCGCTGGCTCAGCCACGCATGGCGGATTTCCAGGCCGACTTTGCCCAGACCTGGCACCGCTATCTCGAGGAGGCCCAGGAAGCGATTGGCGGAACGGGGCTGGTGCTGATGTTCGATGAGTTCCAGATTATTGAGGAGCGCCGCGCCGCTGGCGCGCTCGATAAAGATGTGTACTGGGTGCTGCGCGCCGATATTCAGGAAGCGCGGCACATCGACTTCATGCTGGCGGGCACCATGCGCCTGGACGAGATTGTGCGCCAGCACGACGCGGCGCTCTTTGGCATCGGCCCCACGCATATCTTACGCTCGCTCGACGACCAGCACGCCCGGCGGCTCATTCGCGAGCCGGTGCGCGACCAGGATGTTCTGTACGATGACGACGCGGTGAATCTGATTATCGCGCTCAGTTCCAGCTATCCCTATTACGTGCAATTGTTGTGCAGCGTGCTCTTCAACTATCTGAATGATCGCCAGAAACGGCGCGCGATGCGCTTCGATGTCGAGCGTGTCTTGCCCACCGTGCTGGAAGAGGGCAGTACACAGTTTACCTCGATTCTGTTTGCCAACGATGTCAGCTCGCTAGAGCGTTATATCCTGGCGGGCGCGGCAGAGCTTATCACGGTGCTGGGCGGGTCGTGCCACCGCAACGATCTGCTGGCGCTGCTGACGGAAAAAAAGCTGGTGGCCGGGCAGACAGAGTTTGAGCAAGCGCTGCGCCAGCTTACGCTGCGCGACCTGATGAAAGATGGCGGAGGGGGCGAATATATCGCCTTCCAGGTCGATCTCTTCCGCCAGTGGCTGCGCGACCAGAAACGCCTTGACCGCGTGGTGCGCGAAGAACGCGAACGACAGCAGCATCGGAGAACGTAGCTATGCCAGCCCACAACTTGTTTACGCCCAACAAGCCCGCCAGCGATGTTGGGGCCTTCTTGGGCCGCCAGCGCGAGCTACGTTTGCTTTCTTCCTATCTGCTGGACAGCGAGCAGCCCCAAAGCTGCGTGATCGTTGGCCCGGCGCACATCGGCAAGACCTCACTGCTTGGGCATCTGCTCGCCCGCCACCACGTGCCCGCATCTGCGCAGCCGCCGCTTTCGCCCGCGCAAGCCGAGCGCCTGGCGCGCACGGTCGAAATTATGCTGCCGCTGAGCGATCTGGTGAGCGCGCACGCAGACCGCTTCTATCAACGCCTGCTGCCCGAGATGACGAAACAGCTTACAACGCTGGCGGCACAGGGGCAGCCAGCGCTGGCGCTGCCCAAGCACAGCGGCGCGGCAGACCGCGCCACCCCGCTGGAGCGCTTTGGCGAACTGCTGGATATTGCCTGCGCGGCGGACTATCGTTTTCACTTCCTGCTGGATGATTTTGCCGCTGTCACGCAGAACCCGAAAGCCTTCGACGAGGAGTTTTTCACGCAGCTTCGCTCGAATGCCCAGTTCTATAATGTCGCCTGGGTGCTTGCCACCACGCGCCCGCTGCTCGATCTGTGGGATACCCCCGCGCTGGCCGAGCAGCCGTTCTTTGGCACGCTGCGCCATATCCCAATGGGCTTGCTGGCGCTGGATGAGGCCGAAGCGCTGCTGGACGAAACGTTCCGGCGCGGTGGCCGTGCCATCAGCGCCGATGAACGCGTCACGCTCATCAACGTCGCCGGGCCGCATCCGGCGTTCTTGCAACTGATTGGCTGGCATTTCTATGAAGCGCGTTTTGCGCGCCGCATGGCGGCCCGCGCCGCACTTTCCGACGCCACGCACCGCTATACCACTGCCGCGCATACGCTTTACAGCACACTCTGGGAGGGCCTGACCACGCCAGAGCGACAAACCCTGCTGACGACGCTGCCCGGCAAAGCGCTAGCCAGCGCCCCAAATCTGCCCGATGATGAGCGCAGCGCTTTGCTGAAAACGCTGGCCCATCAACATGCTTTGCTGCGCCTGGCCGACGATGATGAGCGCTATCTGCCCTTCGGGGAAGGCTTTGCCGCGTTTTTGCATGATCTGCCCGCCGATGCCGCGCGCACCGATGAGGACGACTACCGCGACCTCGCCAGGCTCGCTATGCAAAGCGAAGCCGCCCGCGAAAAGCGCGAGACGATTCAAACGGCGCTGGCGCATTTCCGCCTGGAAAAATACGAAGATGGGCTGAGCCTGCTGTTCCCCGCGTTGGAAAACGTGGCGGGCGCGCTGTTGCATAAACGCACGCGCCAGGTGCCGCAGCAGTTCGGCCCGCGCCTGGAGCAACTGCGCCATCTCGGCGCGATCTCGCAGGAAACCTTCGAACTCGGCTTTCGGCTCATCCGCGAGCGCATCAACGCCACGCACGGCTACACCATCGCCAACTCACAGCAGGTCGCGCGCTCGACGGTCATTCTGGGCCGCCGACTGCTGGAGGAGAGCAAACACAGCGCGTGACTATCTATCAGCTTAGTATGCTGAGGGCGCTTAGTCGTGCGGCACAAGGCCCACTGCTTTGCGCGCTGCTTCAGGGTCACTGTAGGCTTGCATCTGCACAATCTTGCCATCTCGCACCGTATAGACATCGGCAATATGGCCCTCTTGTGGCTGGCCCCCGCCCTTGAGCCAGGCGTGAAAATGCACAAACACGACGACCTTGTCGCCTACTTCCACGATCTCTTCGGGCACGCTTTCGGCTTGCTCGACGGGTTCGCGCGAGCGGGTCAGATACTCAGCAACTCCCTCGCGTCCGCGATAGGTTCCACCTGCATAGAACTCTTCAGGCTCCATCCAAAGAACATGAGGGTCAAATTCAACAGCATCGACAGCCCCTTGAACATCCCCCCGACTGAATGCCGCATATGCGCGGCGCAGGCTCTCAATGATCTGCTCGCTCATCTCTGCTTCTCCTTCTTCTTGTAGCATTCCTCTGGATTATCCAGGGATTAGCCATCAGTCTATAAAGCCAGAAGCAACGATACAAGCAAATAGGTATGCTCAGAGCAGAAGCAAGGGCAGATATGCGTACAGCGTATATCTGCCCTTGCTTACCGAAGCGAGAGGCCAATCATCCTGACCGATATGCTAGCGCCGCCGCGCCGCTGGCCTGGACGCGGTGGCCGTTTTGGCTGTCGCGGGTGGCGTCGTCGCAGGCTTCGAGGTTGTCTGACGCTCCTCGCGCTCGGCTTCATCGGGCCGGGCAATGAAACGATAGAGCCAGGCAGCCACCAGGCCGCCAACGATTGGCCCGACGACATAGACCCAATACTCGCCCCAAATCGTTCCGCCGCCAAGTAGGTTCAGCTTCCCACCAAAGATCGTCAGCACAATGTCCGGGCCAAATGTGCGCGCCGGATTCACCGAAGCGCCTGTCGCCGTTCCCGCCACCATGATGGCGGCTGCCAGGGCGAAGCCGATCACCAGGCCAGCCCAGCCAGCGGGCGAGCGCTTATCAGCCGCCGTGCTCACGATTGCCAGTACCAGGATAAACGCGCCCAGCGCCTCGATGCCCGCCGCCTGAAACTGATTGGTCAGCGTGGCATTAAAGGTTGTCGCGCCCACGCCTGCCGCCAGCGCCGAATCGCGGCCAAACACCAGCAGCACGCCCAACGCGCCCAACGTCGCGCCGATCAACTGCGAAACGATGTAATAGATCGCATCTACCCAGGCCAATTTGCCGATGCTTGCCAGGGCAATGCTCACCGCCGGGTTGACATGCGCGCCGGAAATCTTGCCGATCGCATAGACCGCCACGAGCAGCGCCAGGCCATGCGCCAGCGCCACCAGCAGCAGCCCAGCAGGGCTGCTGCCTCCCTTGAAAGCTGCCCCCAGCGAAGTGCCCGCGCCCGCGCCAATAAAAACCAATAAGAACGTGCCCACCACCTCAGCCGCCGAGCGCTGAATAATTGACGGTTCGCGTTGTGCCGCCATACAAAAAACCTCTTTCCTACAATCGAATAGTGACGCGCGCCTGCAAGGGCCAGCAGTGGCACATCTTTATCTATCGGCCCGCGTCGACATACTATACAGGGAAAGAAGCTCAGGCGCAAGGGGTGGGCAGCGCAAAGGGCGCAGGAGCAAAGCCGTTGAGAAATCGCACGAAAGGAACAAGCAGTTCGCGTTTCCGATCAGTGCCGCTCTGTGGTTCAATCTCATCTGCCCACCTGGTTCCGGCGGCGGCTGCTAAGAGAGCAGCGATAAAGATAGGCCGACTATTCCCAACCTTACAGCAGGCGGGACAGCGCATCAACCAACCGATCTACGTCGCTGGGAGCATCATATGCCTGGATGGAGACGCGCACAAACCATTTATCCTGCCAGTCCACAATTGGCACCTCAATCTGATACTCATCCCACAGCCGCTGCTTGAGCGCGTCTCCGGCGGCGCTGTGGGAGATGGGCAGCGGCAGCGTACACATCTGCGCCCACCAGTCCGGCGAATCGGGGCATATCTGCTCCAGGCTGGTCAGTGTGGCGATGCGCTCTCGGGCCTGCCCAGCCAGCGCGTGGCAGGCGGCGCGGACCTGCGGCCAGTTGTGCTGGGTCTGAAAGGCAATCGCCGCCGGGACGCTCAAATAGGCGGAAGGGTCAGCCGTGCCGGTCCACCCGAAGAAGTCTTGAAAGGGCGACGGGCCAGGCGTGCGCGCCTGCCAGCCCCAACTGACGACCAGCGGTTGCAGCAGCGCTTGCCGCTCCGGGCGGGCGTAGAGGAAGCCCGCGCCATTGGGCGCGCAGAGCCATTTGTGGCAGTTGCCGGTATAGAAATCGGCTCCAAGCGTGTCAAGCGCAAGATCAATCTGCCCCGGCGCGTGCGCGCCGTCAATCACGGTCAGGATGCCTTGCGCGGCGGCGCGGCGGCAGATGGCCGCGATGGGAAAGATCAGCGCTGTGGGCGAGGTGATATGACTGACGACCAGTACGCGCGTGCGCTCCGTGACGCCCTGCCAGAGTTGTTCGATGAGCGTTTCGGGATTATCAACCGGCAGCGTGATGGGCTGCGAACGATACTCCGCGCCTGCCTGGCCGCAGATGAAGCGCCAGGTGCGCTCGACCGCGCCGTATTCGTGCGTGGTGCCCAGCACTTCATCGCCCGGCTCCAGGCGCAGCGAGCGCGCCACGATGTTCATGCCGTGCGTGGCGTTGGGCACAAAGACCAGGTTATCCGCAGCCGTGCCCACGTAGGCAGCCAACGCCTCGCGGGCGCTGCCCAGCAGATCATGCAGACGCCGCCCCAGGAACTCTACCGGCTGCGCGGCTAGCTCGCGCTGCCAGCGCTGGTAGACCTCAAAGACCGGGCGGGGACACGCTCCATAGCTTCCATGATTCAGGAACGTTATCCCCTCCCGCAGCAGATATTCATACCCGGCTTCAGCAATTGGCGCGGTGCTGGCCGCCGACGCTTCCGCAGTATTGTTCTCACCTTGCATCAAGCAAATCCCCCTCCTGTTTGCTGGCATCCTCCCATACCCACCTGCCTGATGTCAAGGTGATCTCTTCACTCACCGCGCTGCCGCTGCTCCAGCCAGACCCTGGCCGGAAAGGGACGCCGCGTCATGCTGTCGACGACGGCATGGGCAGGCTGAGCAAAGAACAGCGGCGGCAGGCGGAAACCATAACGCTGCTGCACCCAGATGAGCGCCGGAAACGGACGCGCCGGACGATTGTACCAGGGGATAGAGTGAGACGAAACCATGTGAGACTTCCCTTTCTTGCCGCGAGGCGGCAGAAACGGAACGGCCATATCGGCGCGCCCTGGCCCCACAAGGCCGGAAACGCTCAGATATGGCCGCTGGGGGTCTCGATGGTACAATATCCCCCAGCCCCATACCTGGCGAGGCCGGATGTGGGGCCATGGCAGGCCGGTGGTGTTACACCGGCTGTGCCAGCCGTTCTTCAGTTACAATAAGTGGTTGGTGATACCCTCCAGGCATACGCAGGTCAACCAAACAGTTACAGACAGAGTATAGCCTGCCTGGCGCGCACCTGTCAAGCGTTCTGGTGCCCTTTTGGACAAAAGGGTTGCAAAGAAGTCGCCAGAAGTGGATAGATTCTCAGGAAGGAGGGAACAGCAGCCGATGGGCACAGACATCTTTGGATGGGTCGAATGCAAGTGGGAATGGCAAGAAGACGGCGAACCGTGGAATGCGGCTATCAACGTGGGCTTGCTGGTAGATCGAAGCTACGACGCTTTCGGCTGCCTCTTTGGCGTGCGCAATTACGCGGGGTTTCGGCCCATTGCCGCTGACCGAGGCGTGCCAGCCGATGCCTCTGCGGAGTTCAAAGCATCGGTGACGCGCTTTCCCAAAGAGGTACGCAGTTCCTCCTGGATTACCTGGCCGGAGATCAAGGCGATTGATTGGGAGGAAGACGCCGAAGAGCCTGACGAGCGCCTGCATACCTACGTCCGCAACGAACAAGGCGAACTGGTTCTTAAAGGGAAGAGCCTGACCGTTTTTGGACTGAAAGGCTCGATGAAACCAACGCCCCAGGCGCTGGCGGCAGCGGCGACGCCGGAGGATGTGCGCGAATGGGAAGATGAGGAAGGCAAAATCATTCGCGCCGAGGTGCTGAAGCGGAAAGATGTGTTTGCCTGGGGGAAACACCTTTTTCAGGTGATGGACTCGCTGGCCGAACGTTTTGGCGAAGAGCGAGTCAGGCTGGTGGTGTGGTTTGACTGGTGAGGGTGCTATGCTTTATCTCATTGCAACACCTATCGGCAATCTGGGCGATATTACCCTGCGCGCGCTGGAGACACTGCGCGCTGTGGACCTGATCGCCAGTGAAGACACGCGCAAGACGGGCATCTTGCTGAAGCATTTCGACATCAAAAAGCCGCAGATGGCTTTTCACGAGTACAACGAACAGCAGGCGGGAGCGCGGATTCTTGGCCTGCTTCAGCAGGGCAAATCCGTTGCGGTGGTCACCAACGCGGGCACGCCGGGCATCTCTGACCCCGGCTTTACGCTGGTGCGCCGCGCCATCGAGGCTGATATTCCCGTTACGATGATTCCCGGCCCCGCAGCGCTGGTGATGGCCGTGGTGCTGTCGGGTCTGCCCGTCCACAGCTTCACGTTTCGCGGTTTTCCCCCGCGCAAGCCCGGCCCGCGCCGCCGCTTCCTGGCGGTCGACGAGCATTCGCCGCACACGTTGATCTTTTATGAAAGCCCGTATCGGCTCGCGGCGTTTCTGCAAGACGCGCTGGCCGTCTATGGTGATCGCCAGGCCGCGCTCGCCAACGACCTGACCAAACTTTTCGAGCGCGTGCAGCGCGGTTCTCTCTCTTCCCTGGTGGAGTATGTTGGTCAGTCGCAACCCAAAGGCGAATATATTATCGTCATCGCTGGAGCCGAGAAAGGGCAGAGTATCACCAATCAAGAGGAGTAACCCTCTTGGCAAACCGGCTACCGCATGCGACACTTCGGCCATATTTCAGCCACAAAGCAGAACATATGAGCATTGATTGGATCGAACTGGCACACGAGGTAAGAAGCCTTGATGAAGGCGCTGAGCGCGGCGGCACGCTGTTCGCTGAACTGGCGCTTGAACATATTCTGGGGGAAGCGAACATTCGCAGCGCCGTCGAACTGGTGCTTGAGCCGCGCCCTGGCTTCGAGTTGGCGATGAACGTGCTGCGTCATATCATGTCCTGGCAGGCCGCGCAGATGGCGTATGATGCCTATAAGACATCCACCGGAGATCGAGCAGCGATGGCTGTCTGGCTCATCAAACATATTGCTCACCCAAAGTCTCAAGCATGGATTAGAGAATTTCTGCTGGATGATAACGTTGCGGGCTGGGGGATTGGCACCTTAGATCAGCTTCTCTGGACCAGGCGTGTTGAGCCAGAAGCGGTGGAAGACTTGCTGGCACTGGCCGAACAGCACCACATCGAAAACGTCCGAGATCAGGCGGCGTTTATCCGCGAGTATATAAAGGATGGAAAACTGGACTAAGCACTCGAAGCGGCAAGCGCTCGTGTGGTCTTACGTAGGACCAGAGAAAAGGGATAAAAACATTTGTGAGAACTGAAACCTGTAAATTACGACGGCTAGAAGACCTTACAGCAGACCTTATAGACAGCTTGATTATTGGCTATACAACACCAGCGATCTACGCGGTGAGCAAAGAAGAAACACCAGAGCACATCAATTTCGACCTGCGCCTTGTCCCGTTGGAGCAGCCGCTCAGCAAAGGCTATCCGGCGCTCACTGATGAAACGCTCGAAGACTATCGCGCCACGGCGCGCCAGGGTCATACCTTCGGCGCATTCGTTGAAGATACCTGTGTTGGCCTGGCACTCTGCGAAGCGCATACCTGGAATGCCAGCCTCTGGGTGCAGGAGTTCCATATCTCCCAGGCTTATCAAGGGCAAGGGATTGGGCGACTCCTCATGGAGAGGGTGATTCAGCACGCGCAGGAAGTGGGGTTGCGCTGCGTGGTGTGCGAAACCCAAACAACGAATGTGCCGGCCATCGGTTTCTATCGCGCGCTGGGGTTTGTGCTGGATGGCATCGATCTTTCCTACTATACTAATCACGATATGGAGCGACAGGAAATCGCCGTCTTCTTAAAAAAGAAGCTCGGCCCCCAAGGGCAAACTCGCTAGCACAGCAAGAATAATGCATATCACCGGAGACCATAGCATGAATGATGACTGGACAGCACTGCAAGCAAGGCTCGCCGCCGCATTCACCAACTTTCTGGACACCTGCGATCATCTGAACCCAGGACTATACGAACAAGGCACCATTGACGGCCAATGGACCCTGCGCGATGTCGTGGCCCACCTCACCGGCTGGGACCACGAAGCCACCGAGCGCTTCTGGCGCTTCCTGGCTGGCCCCACCGAAGAGACTGCCTATAATACTGATGAGTTCAACGCGCGCTCTGTCGCGGCGCGCCAGCATTTCTCCTATGCGCAGGCCGTGAAGGAATGGCGCAGCGTGCATCGCGGCCTGGAAGAAGCGATTGCCGCCGTCCAGCCGGAAGATTTGGAGGCTGAGGGCCGCTTTGCAGAATGGCTCACTGCCATCAGCAAGCATTATGAGGAGCACACCGCGCAGCTACAGAAGCTTGTCGCTCAGTGACCGGCGCATTATGATAGTTGGCATATCGATCAGGAGGGCACGATGGCTGATTCACTGGCGCGGCTGACGCGCAGCATGCTGTTTGTTCCCGGCGCTCGCCCGGACATGATGCAGAAGGCCGCGCAGAGCGCCGCTGATGCCATCTGCCTGGACCTGGAAGATTCTGTGGCCCTGGATCAGAAAGAGGCCAGCCGCGCCAACATTATTCAGGCGCTGCAACACCTGGACTTTGGCAGGCGTGCGCGCCTGCTGCGCATCAACGCGCTCGATACGCCCTTTGCCTATCGGGATGTCATCGAGATTGTGGAGGCGGCGGGCGAGCAGCTTGACCTGATCATGCTGCCCAAAACCCGCGACGCCAGCGATGTACGCTTCCTCGATCTCTTGTTATCGCAAATAGAACTGCGCCAGGGGTTGATGCGCCCTATCGGCATTGAGGCGCAGATTGAAACGGCCAGCGGCTTCCTCTGGCTGCGCGAAATCGCGCAAAGCTCGCCGCGCCTGGAAGCGCTCATCTTTGGCCCCGGCGATTACGCCGCGTCCCTGCACATGCCGCTCGCCAACATCGGCGAGCCAGACCAGCACGACGCACTCTATCCGGGGCATCGCTGGCACGCCATCATGCACGCCATTGTTGCCGCAGCCCGCGCCAACAATCTGCGCTGCATGGATGGCCCTTATGCCGATTTCAAGGACGAAGCCGGATTCGAGCGCGCCTGCAAAATTGCTCTGGCAATGGGCTTCGATGGCAAGCAGTGCATTCATCCCGCGCAGCTTGCCACGGCCAACCGCATCTTCGCGCCCGCGCCCGAGGAAGTGGCCTGGGCGCGCGCAGTCGTCGAAGCGTATCGGCAGGCCAGCGCTGCCGGACGCGGCGCGCTGAGCGTCAACGGCAAGATGATCGATGCCGCCAACATCCGCATGGCGCAGACGATCTTGCAGCGCCAGCAAGCCATCGAAGCCAGCGAATAGCCAGCATCACTCGCTATTTTTTCATGACGTGCTTATCGATCTCGTACGCGGCAAAGCCACCAAGCACCGCCGTGGCAATAGGGTGCCGCATCACACGCCCCAGTACCCCTGGGTGCTCATCACGCGCATGCTGGTGCATCACTGCCAGTTGTTTCGGCGTGGCCGTGTTGGGATCGATTGAGGCAAACTGCTGTGCTTTAGGGTCTCCAGATTCTTTGAACCCCTGCATAAACTCCTGCGCCAGTGCTGCACGCTGCTCTGGAGTCAACTGTGCATACATCGTTTCAGGGTTCTCGTAGGAAACCTGGCTGCCAGCCATGTGCATCCTCCTTCAAGGAAAACGACACAGAGTATCTGTGTCTCAGCAACACCTTTTCTGAGGCGCAAAACCTCGTAGGGTTTTGCCTGCACACAGGGTGCCAACAGCTAATTTGATCCGTCAGCCTGCTTTGGCCTCAGCACCAATCCGGTCACGTGATAGGTGCGGCCCGCGCGCACCGCAGAGGGCCAATCCGAAATCCATTCCCAGCCGCGCGCCGGTTCTGTTCGGATGAATGACGCTTCAATCAACCCATCGAATCCATCCGGGAGCAGCGGCAGGGGCGTGTCCAGCCCTTGCTGGTCGTTCCCCTGCTGCGGCGTCAGTCGCCCTTCATCTTCGGCAATCAGCACCGCTGCCCCAGTCGGGCGCAGCAGCCGCGCCAGCAAGAGCAAATGCCCACGCGCCACGCGCAGCTTGAAGCGCTCGATGGCCGGACCCAGCGCCAGGTGCGCGTGCTGCTGTCCCGCGAGCGCGGGGTCCAGCGTGTTCAGCAGATCAGTCACATCCAGCAGCGGATAGCTCCAAAGCTGCGTGACCACCAGCGAACTGATGACCACCCCGCAGCGCCCAGGACGCACCTCGGCCAACTCTGGCGGCTGCGGCACGTCGCAGCGCTCCAGGCAGCCTGCTGCTGCCGTCAGTACGGCGTCGGCTCCCTGCGCCTTGAGCGCCTGCCAGCGCTGGCTCATCAGCGCCCGCTCCAGCGAGGCGCTGACTTTGCCCGTCACGTCGGCCACCACCAGCCGCACACGCCCCTGAAGCGCGGCGCTCAAGCGGCGGCGCGCCTGCTGCAAGGCAAGCTCATCCAGATCAATCAGCGCCACTTCCTCGGCGCGCTCGGCAATCTCTTCCAGCGGCAGTTCGGTGCAGGCTCCCGCGCCCAGAATCGCCACGCGCGGAATGGGTGACGGACCCTGTGTCTCCAGGGCCGCCAGCGTCAGCGCCCGAATCGCCTCCAGGTGGGCCGGACTGTTGCGCTGATACCAGGCGCGCTTGTTCGGTCCCTGCATGGATTGATTTTCTTGTGCCAGCCGTTGGATACGCATGCAACTGGTTCCCCTCTTGTTCGTTCTGCCGTTCCTTTAGATAAAACGTCTTGATGTGTTTGAGGTCGCTGGCACAGCCTGTGCAACAACTCCACGCGCCTTCTGCAATGTGCCTGTTTTCCTAACACTAGAAGCTACCGGTCCCATGAGCCAGAAGCCCGCCTCCAGCCGGTTATCCCAGGAAGAACAGGAGCAACGCCGCGCCTGGTTGTCGCGGCACCTGTCCGGCCTGCGAAATGACGTGCCGTTGCCATTTACCGAATCAGACCATCTGCGCCTGCCGGTTGTCACGCCAGATATATCCGATACGCCGCCGTTGAAGCACCCTGGCAGGGCGCGCCCAACGCGCCAACGCGCCCGGCGGCGGCGGCGCTGGAAACGCCGGTTCCTGCGCCGCAGCCTGCGCCGAGAAAAAGCGCGTGGGCGCGCGCTCATACGGTCGTGCAGCCTGGGTGCGCTCATGCCGCTGCTGTTGCTAATCACCATCATCACGATGCTGGCGGGCGTGGCTCTGCTGTATTATCAATCAGAGCAAGACGCGCTGGCGCACATCGGCAGCGACCTGCCCGGCGATAGCCTGAAAATCTATGACGCGCAGGGCAATCTGATCTATGATATGGCCGATCATGGTCTGCAAACCACGCTGCCACTCCGGCAAATACCAAACGTTTTGCAACATGCCACCATTGCCATTGAAGACAAAGATTTCTGGACAAATCAAGGCGTGGACTTCCAGGCCGTCATCCGCGCCACCATCGATGACCTGCGCAGCGGCCAGATCGTCTCTGGCGGCAGCACGATCACACAGCAGCTTATCAAAAATGCCTTGCTTGGCCCGCAGGTGACGCTGGACCGCAAGCTGCGCGAAATGATTCTGGCGCTGGGGCTGACGCACCAGATGTCGAAGCGCGACATCCTCACACTGTATCTCAATACCATCTATTATGGCGAGCAGTCCTATGGCATCGATGCCGCTGCCCATGCCTATTTTAGCCTGAACGACCAGCCGGGCGTCCCTGCCGCCGCGCAGCTTGATCTCGCCCAGGCGTCGCTGCTGGCAGGGCTGCCGCGTTCGCCCAGCGATCTGGACCCACTGCACAACCTGTCGGGCGCATTGGCGCGGCAAAAAGCGGTGCTGGAGCAAATGGTCATCCAGGGCTACATTCGCTCCGCCCAAGAAACGCAGGCCATCGCCGAAGCTAAGCAGCCCGGCTTTCTGAAGCCAAGCGCTCCGGCGAACCTCGCGCCGCAGTTTTCCAACTATGTGCTGCGACAGGTGCAGATGCTCATCGATCAGCACGTCCTTTCGACCGGCGACCTCAGCCGCTCGGGCCTGCGCATCTATACGACGCTGAACATCTCGCTTCAGAACCAGATTCTTCAGATTGCCCGGCAGCATATCGCGGACCTGGCCGCTAACAACGTAACCAACGCCGCCGTCGTGCTGATCGACTATCATACCGGCGCAATCCTCACCGAACTGGGCAGCATCGACTATAACGACGCGCAAATCGACGGGCAGTTCGATGTTGCCACGCAGGGTTGGCGGCAGCCCGGCTCATCCTTCAAGCCCTTCGTGTATGCCACGGCTTTTGAGGAAGGGTGGTCGCCTGGCACGCCCATCAGCGACAGCCCCATCAGCATCCCCATCCCTAACCAGCCCAACTACTCGCCCCAGAACTACGATGGCAAATTTCACGGCAACGTCACGGTGCGTCAGGCGTTACAAAACTCGTTCAACGTCCCTGCCGTGAAAACGCTGATGTTCGCGGGCATTCAGCAATCCCTCAATACTGCCGAAAGCATGGGCATCAGCGGCTACCAGGGCACGCCCGGCTATTCGATGGTGCTGGGCGGCCTCGATGTCAAGCTCATCGACGAAACCTCGGCCTATGGCGTCTTTGGCAACGGCGGCGTGCGCGTGCCACCTTACGCCATCCAGGTCATCACCGACGCATCCGGCAAGGTACTCTATCACCATGTCACGCCGCCAGGCACCCAGGTCATCAGTCCGCAGGTGGCCGGACTCATTACGAACGTGCTTTCAGACGACAAGTCGCGCCAGTATGAGTTTGGCGTGTGCAGCCCGCTGCTGCTCTACAACGGCCCATCCTACAGCCCGGGCTGCTATGCCGACGACACAGACAACGTGCGCCCGGCAGCCGTCAAGACGGGCACCACGCAAGACTTCAAGGACAACTGGACCGTTGGCTATACGACAGATTTTGTGATGGGCGTCTGGGCAGGCAACAACGACGGCTCGCCGATGTATAACGTCAGCGGCGTCGATGGCGCTGCGCCCATCTGGCACGATGCCATGCTGGTGGCCGAACAAAACCGCCCCGTGCAGAACTTCACGCTGCCGCATGGTTTACTCTATGCCACCGTCCACTATCCCGATGGTGTCACCAGCACCGATTGGTATCTCCCTGGCACTGTTCCGGCGGGCGGCATCATCCTGGGCCAGTCGTGAATGTTTCCCGTAACGTTGTTCGTAACGTTTGAGAGACAGGCGCATGGTACACTGGCAGCGAACACATTGCTCATCCAGACAAGAAGGGGCCAAACTATGATTCACACGCCAGCCAGCGCCGCCCGCCATCCACAGCAGCCCACCGACAACACGCGCCTGCGTGGGCGATGGCTGGTGCTGGCCCGCGCTGGCTGGCTGGTGATCGTGACTGCCACGCTCGCGCTCTTTGCGGGCAGCCTGCCGGTTTACTACGCGCTCATTCAGAAGCCCTGCGGGAAGACGACATTCCCCTGCGGCAACCTGACGGGCGGGCTGGACACAGCGGGACTGCGAGCGCTTCAGGCAGCAGGCTTTTCAGCCAGCGCCCACGCCGCCTATATCATCGCCCTCACCATTGCCATTGGTCTGGTCTGGGTGACCGTCGGGCTGCTTATCTTCTGGCGGCGCTCTGATGATTGGGTCGCGCTGCTGGCTGCGCTGGCGCTGCTGATTGCCTATGTTGGGCAAACGGCAGGCGTAACTTCCGCGCTGGCATATACATCCTCTTTCTGGTCAGTTCCGGTAGAGATCATCAATTTCCTGAGCGAAGCGGCAGGCATTCTCTTCTTTTGTGTTTTTCCAAGCGGGCGCTTCGCGCCGCGCTGGATGCGCTGGGTCCTTGCCTTCTTTCTGCTCATCTCGGCGTTCTCGACCTTCCCGCCTGCCGATTCACCATTCAATAGCATCAATTGGCCGCCTATATTGAACGCGCTGGGAAACGTCGTTATCTACGGCCTTGTGATCTTCTCGCAAATCTATCGCTATCGGCGGCTTTCTACTCCTGCACAGCGCCAGCAGACTAAATGGGTGCTCTTCGGCATCATCTTCTCCCTCGTGCTACTTAGCGGGGTGTTCGTATTCTCAACTCTGGCCGTTCCTCCCTTGAACAGCCCTCTCGTTCTTCCGTTCGAGCTTGCGTCTGATACATCCTGGCTGCTGGCCTTCCTGCCGATTCCCATCTTCATCGGCCTTGCCATTTTGCGCTCGCGGCTGTGGGACATCGATACCCTCATCAATCAAGCATTGGTTTATGGTTCGCTGACAGCCTTGCTCGGCGCGCTGTACGCGGGCCTCATCATCGGTCTGCAAGCGCTGGCGAGCATTCTCACAGGGCTTGACCAATCGCCTCTGGCGCTGGTGATTTCCACGCTGGCAATTGCCGCGCTCTTTCAGCCCGCGCGCCGTCGGCTCCAGAACCTGATTGACCGGCGCTTTTATCGCCAGAAGTACGACGCGGAAAAAGCGCTGGCAGCGTTCAGCGCCACGCTGCGCAGCGAGGTCGATCTGGAGGAGGTGCGCGCGCAGTTGCTGGCCGTTGTGCAGGAAACGATGCAGCCCGCGCATGTGTCGCTCTGGCTGCGCCTGCCAGAACGCCAGCCCACAGACCTGGATAGGTGACGAAGGCAATCGCCAAGAGGAGAAATCACGCAAAAGCGCTTGACGTCGCAGAGAAAATAAGCCAGAGAGGAGGCGTTGTCTGATGAATAAAGCCTTGCGTCTCTGCTGGGTGGGCTTTCTCTTCCTGGCGGCCATCGGTGTGACCGCCTTCCTCCTGGGTGGGTTTGGCAATCAAGGGATAAATTTCGGACAGCGTGTGCACTTGGGAGGAACTCCTTCCTGGGTCTATGCGCTGGCCGGGCAAGTGACAAACCAGCCGATCTTGCTGGCAATGGTCACCAACCAGTACGGCCTCTTCCTTGCCTATGCCTCTGATGGTCAGCACGCGGCTGAATGGTTTCAAGGGCCGCTCGACGGCACAACAGTAGACCTCACCAATTCCGATGGCTCACACTTCCGAGCAACGCTCACGGCCCGCGATGCCGAGGGCATGCTCACCCTGCCCGGCGGCGCTCCGCTCGCGTTCAAGATGGACCTTGCCACGAAGCCAGCCGGGCTTTATAGAGCCAAAGACGAGGTGAACGGAGTGGCCTACCTGGCGGGCTGGGTGCTGCTCGCCGATGGCCGCCAGGCTGGCATTATTGAAAACGATGCCCAACAGCTTATAACAGCGCCTCGGCTTGACCCAGCGCACCCGACGATTTCCCTGCCAGGCGGAGGGGCGCTGACCCCTCAACTCGTCACTCCTGATAGCGATCTTTAGGAACACAGCATGATTGACCTGATTGGCGATGTCGTCTGGGACACCCATCTGGCTGTCCCGCATCTGCCCATGCCTGGCGTCGAGGCGCGGGCCACCAGCCGTCGTCGCCTGCTCGGCGGCACAGCCTCGCACGTTGCCCGCTGGCTGCATCTGCTCGCACGAGCCGGTTTGCACTCTTCCGCGCCGCCCGGCATCCGTGTCTGGGCTGTCCTCGACGCCCAGGCAGCCGAAGCGCTGGCCTTCTGCGATACTGTTGTCTGCCCGCGTGTTCCCGAAATAAGCGAGGTCTTTGTGCTGACCCGGCCAGACGGCGAAAAGGCGATGATTAGCGTTGTGCCGCCCGACCTGCCAGCGCGCCCGCTGCCAGCGAGATCGTCTCTCTTCTACCTTTCCGCGTATACGTTGCTCGCGCCCAACGCCAGGGAACGGATTGTCGAACCCTGCGCCGCGCTCGTTGCCGAGGGCGCGCAGATGGTCTTCGATCTCGCGCCATTGATTCACCAGATGGATAGAGCGCTGGTGGAGCGGCTGGTTGGGCTGGCGCGCACCGCGCTGGGCAATGAGGAAGAATGGCAGCGACTTTTCCATTTGCCAGATGCCAGAGAGGCCGCGCTGGCCGGGCTGGCGCTTGGCGCGGGGACTGTTCACCTCAAACGCGGCGCTCAGGGGTCCATCCTCTTGCAAGCTGATGGCTCCAGCCGCGAACTGCCCGCCGCTGCCAGCCAGCCCGTCAGCACTGCCGGAGCCGGAGACGCCTATACCGCCGCTGTGCTGGCCGCGCTGGCTGCCGGGCGCAGCAGCGGGTGGGCGCAGAGGCTTGCCACCTTCTGCGGCGCGCTCCACACGGAGCAGCGCCCCGACAGCGAGAATATCGCGGCGCTTCGAGGCTTCCTTACCCATTTTCCAGCGTAGCCTGCAAGCTCTTAAGGTGCTCCTGGGCATGGTCGATGATGATTTGCTCGATGGCCTCTTGTACGCTCACCATATCGTTGTCAGAATCAGGGGCAGTTCTCTCCAAATCCTCATCTTGCAAGCCCTCAATCAACCGCAACACGGCTGCCCCGTTGCGACGCAGCAGCGCCAATGTCTCTTCTTGAGAGCAATTGGCAAAGTGCTCAGCATGCCACTGGTTATAATCGCGCTCTGGATACAGGGCCGACGGATGCTCAGGAAGCGCTTGCCCGCCAAGGATTGCATCAATGAGCGCCGCAACCCAGCCCTCTTGATCATAGCCGTTAGCGACATGGTGGACAGTCACCCCAATCGACCACCCCTCAGTAGCGCAAGAGGTTTGCCATTGGACAGCCGTGCAATGTTCTGCAAGAAGGTCGATGGCTTTGTTCACCTCGGCAAACCGAGTTGCCAAGGCTTGAACACGCTGCTGCATTCTATGCCTCTTCCGTCAGCCCAGCCGCCAGCGAGTGGGCTTGATGTACAGCTTGCTCCCATTGCTGGTAGTAGCGGTTCTTCTCCACTTTGAACCAGGTATGATACATATCAAAGAGGGGCTTGCCATCCCTGCCGCCTGCCAGAATATAGACATATTCGTCGTCTTCAGCCAGCAACACATGCCAGTTCTGGTCAATGTCGTGGTAAGGATGCGCGAAATCGGCGGGCGGCAGCGTGAAATCGGGGCGGCATAAGTCCTCAAGCTCGTCAGCGCCCAGAATATAGGTCAGGTAGCCGCGCGAAGGGCTGAAGAGCCAGGCCATATAGTAAGGCATCGCTTTGCCCAGCCTGTGCTTGCTGATCACCCCCTCCAGCAGCACCTCGAAATCTTCGATCAGCGGATAATCGCGCGGCGCTACCGGAGATGTAGCAAACCCCTGGTCTTCGTGCCAGCGCAGGGATGCGCCATTCTCCCAGAACGGCGGGCGCTGGTCCTGGGTATAGGGTGGGGCAGATTCGCGCACGAAAAGCGTTTCCACCGGCTGAAATTGCGGCTTACACTCGGCACAGACGCCAAGTTCCTCATATTGTCCATCGGGCAAAACCCGCAAGACAGGGTAGCGCGCCGGAATATGCTGTTTGCCACATGCTTCACAATCCAGAGACATGGCTTTGTCCCTTTCGAGCGCACAGTAAGCTAGCGCCGCGCCTCGAAAAGCTGCCGATCTGGCAGCCGTACTGCCGTCAGCCGCCCGGTGCGATACGCTCCCGTATCGATACCAATCTTGTTGGGTTGCAGCAGCGGCTCTGGCAACTGCTTGTGCCCAAACACCACCGGCTTGCCCCAATCATAGTCACTGTCAAAGAAGCCTTTGACGCCCCACATCTTGTTCAGCCCTGCCGTGCGCCAGACTGGCTGGCCTGGCGTCACGCCCGCGTGAACATAATAGGCATAGGTATCTTCATATTCGATGCGCGTTTCCTCCAGCCAGTAGCCCGCCTCGAACGGAATCTGCCCATCGCAGCCGTCCCACACCTCCATCGCCCCGTCGATATCGGGCGGGTGTGTGAACCTGGAACCATCCCAACATTCCAGCCAGGCATCATCGTGATTGCCGCGCAAAAAGACGCAGGCCGCGTGCGAGCGCTGAAGCTCGCGCAGGGCCAGAATCGTTGCTATCGAGTCTTCGCCGCGATCAAGATAATCGCCCAGAAAGACCAGTGTGTCTTCTTCACGGAATGGCAGAAGCGCCAGCAGCCGCTTGAGCAGCGTCACTTCCCCGTGCAGATCGCCGATGGCGTAGGTCATGGCCTGATCGGAGGACACCATAGGGTACAGCCTTCTATTTTTGTTCGCTGCCAATCAGCTTCAACAGACCGCGCCAGAGGAATGGAAGAAAAGAGTGCGTGTCGTCCGCTTCGATTGGCTCAATCAAGGGCGCGCCATGTTCGCTGATTTCTTGCCAGAATGCCGCCAGCGCCGCGCTCTCTCCAGATGCGAGTGCCTGTTCCAGCGAGGCAATGCGCGGGCTAACGAGTGCGGTTTCCAACGCAGTCTGAGCAGCCATTGTCCATCCTTTCCTGAAGAACGTTTTACATTTTTAGCTGCTGCCCGCGTTCCTCGTCCGCCATGCGCAGCATCGCCGCCAGGCAGCGCTCTACATCGGCCTCGGTGGTCGCCCAGGAAGAGACGCTGATGCGCATGGCCGTCTGGCCTTGCCAGACCGTGCCGCCACACCAGCAGGTGCCATCCGCTTGAAGCCGGGCAATCACACGGCGCGTCAGATCATCATCGCCAAAGGACACCAAGACCTGATTGATGACGACCTCATTTAACACGCGATAGCCTGCCGCCCGCAAGCCCTCGGCAAAGCGCGCCGCGTGCCGACAGGTCTGTTCCACCAGATCGGCCACGCCCGCCCGACCAAGCGCGCGCAGCGCCGCCCAGACTTCCACGCCGCGCGCCCGCCGCGAAGATTCCGGCGTGTACTGCGATGGCTCGCGCGTTTCTCCTTGAATGAGATAGGCTGCGCGTTGTATCATCGTGCGGCGCACGTGCTCCGGGTTGCGGACAAACGCCAGTCCGCTGTCATACGGCACGTTCAGCCACTTGTGCCCATCGGTTGCCCAGGAGTCAGCGTCTGCCACACCTGCCGCCAGATGCGCCCGTTCCGGCGCAGCCGCTGCCCACAGGCCAAACGCGCCATCCACATGCACCCACGCGCCCGCCTGGTGCGCCAGCGCGCAAATTTCGCGCGCCGGGTCGAACGCGCCGGTATTCACATTACCCGCCTGGATGCAGACAATGGCGGGGCCGTTGAGCTTCGGGAACGCATCGGCGCGCATGCGGCCCTGCCCATCGACCGGAACCGTCACCACGCGGCGACGGCCCAACCCCAACAGGCCCAGCGCCTTTACCAGCGAGGCATGCACTTCTTCGCCAACGACCACCGTCAGCGGCGGCGCGCCGAAGAGGCCATCCTCTTCCACATCCCAGCCAGCCTGCTCCAGCAGGGCGTGACGCGCCGCCGCCAGCCCGGTGAAGTTCGCCATCGTCGCGCCAGTCACAAAGCCCGCGCCGGTCCCTGGAGGCAAACCCAACAGGTCGATCAGCCAATGCAGCGCGATCTCCTCCAGCTTCGCCGCCACCGGGGACATGACGGCAAAGGCGACGTTCTGATCCCATGCCCCCGCCAGCCAGTTGGCCGCCAACGTCACCGGCAGCGAACTGCCATTCACAAAGCCAAAATAGCGCCCGCCCGCCATCGTCACTGTCGCCGCTGAGCCAGCCTCGTCCAGCAGCCTCAGCACGCTGGCCGCATCCGTTGGGCCAGCGGGCAGTGGCCCGCCCAACTCGGCCAACCGCGCCACGGCCTCCGGCGTCGGGGCAACGCGGCGCTCGTCCAGACTTTCGCGGTAACGGATGGAGCGCTCGGCAGCCTCCAGCAGAAGATCGTGATACATAACATACCTCAGCAATGTTTCAAAGGTCTCGGTAGAAATGATGAGCCATGATATCCATGCGCTGATTCAGATACAGACGGTGCGCGTCATGCCGATGCACGCCTGAGTCTAGATGGAGCCGGACGCACCCGAGCCGCTGCGCCTCCGCAATGACCCATTCCATCAGGCCAGCCCCGTGGCCCCTCCGGCGAAATGCGGCCCGTGTGCCCAGATCATCGATGTAGAGAAAATGGCCCCTGGAGAGCATATGTCCGGTGCGGAATCCGGCAATCGCCGCCGCGTCTTCAACCCCGTCCTCAAACGACCCCAGCAGTCGATAGCCTTCTGGCCGCTGGTCCTCATTCACCTGCTGCACGAAGGCTTCCAGCGAACTGAGGTGAGGGCGAAGTTCCAGCGCAGCCGGATAGGCCAGGTGCGTTTCCGCTGGCCCAAGTTCCCGTATGGTTGCCATTGTTCACGTCCTTTCTTTTCC
Source organism: Ktedonobacterales bacterium (assembly GCA_035307385.1). GTDB lineage: Bacteria > Chloroflexota > Ktedonobacteria > Ktedonobacterales > DATBGS01 > DATBHW01. The sequence goes on from DATGID010000044.1 coordinate 74,842, forward strand.
AGCCACATCCCCCCACAGAAGCATTTCTGTTCTTTGGCATGAGCACGTTAGCTCTTCCGGCGCTTGCTCATGATCCCACCTACCCCGGCGACCAGGGTATCCTGGCTGGCTTGCAGTTCCGCCGCCACGCGGTCTTGCTCCCCCTCGGAGCGGTTCTGGCTCATCTTCAGCTTGCCCTCCAGGCGGGTAATCTCCATCTCGAAGCCCACAATGCCCTTGAGTTTGCTCTGCAACGCATCTTCAGGATAGTCAAACTTCCAGGGCTGCTCAAAGCCAGATTCATAGGTTTGCACCAGATCATCCAGCAACTTGACCAGCGTCACCTGATCTTCGATGATGCGTGGCGTGCCATAGGCGTGGACGGCGGCATAATTCCAGGTGGGCACATTCAGCCCCGGCTCATACCAGGAGGGTGTGATGTACGCATGCGGCCCTTGAAAGATGACCAGCGCTTCCTGCGTGCCGTTGAAGCCGGTCCACTGCGCGTTGGCCCGCGACACGTGGCCCAGCAGCGTGCCATAGGGGCCGCGCCGGGCGTCCAGCAGCAGCGGCAGGTGCGTGGCGACCGGAACGCCGCCCTGCTGTGTCACCAGAATGGCAAAGCTATAGTCGCGCATCAGCGCGTGCAGCACCGCAAGGTCATCTTCACGAAAGGCTGGCGGAATGTACATCGTTCCCTCCTGGCTGCCGTTGATTAAGCAGGGCGTTCAAATGCCGCGCTTAGTGATGTGTGGTCGCGCTCCCCAACGTTTCCAGCGCCAGACGCTGGGTGGCGCGATGCGTCGAAATGCCTTCGGCGCGGGCAATTTCCAGCATGCGTTTGATCGTGCGATAAATCTGTGCTGTCTTCAATCGGGCACGCTCTTCGTCATAGCCGTCTAGCTCGCTCGCCACATTGATGAGTCCGCCGGAGTTAATCACATAATCCACAGCATAGATGATGTTGCGCTCGTGCAGCACTTCGGCGTGGCGCTCAGCCTCAAGCTGATTGTTCGCGCTGCCCGCGACGATTTTGCACGTCAGGCGCGGAATCGTGCGATCATTCATGACTGCGCCCATCGCGCAGGGCGCGAAAATATCACAGCGGGCGTCATAAATCGCTTCTGGCTCCATCACCTCAATCTTCAGCCGGTTCCTGGCTTCTTCGGCCACCTGCGGGCGAATATCCGAGGCAATCACCACCGCACCCTGACCCACCAACTGTTCGGCCAAACTCATGCCCACCTTGCCCAGGCCCTGGATGGCAACGCGCACGCCCGCGAGCGTTTCGCGTTCCAGCACGTCTTCGGCCAGGGCTTTTATCCCACACAACACGCCAAAGGCCGTCATAGGCGAAGGGTCGCCGCCGCCGCCCGCTTCAAGCGGCATGCCCAGCACATAGCGCGTGGCGCGCCGCACCCTGGTCATATCCTCTGTGGTGGTGCCAACATCCTCAGCCGTGATGTAGCGCCCGCCCAACGCTTCGATATAGCGGCCAAGCACCTCAAAGCGCGCCGCACGCACGGCGGCGTCTTGCTCTTTCCCATCGGCCAGAATCACCGTTTTGCCGCCGCCCAGCGGCAGGTCAGCCAATGCCGCTTTATAGGTCATGCCTTCGGAAAGCCGCAGGACATCCAGCAAGGCAGCCTGCGGCGTATCGTAGTGCCAGAGACGCGCGCCGCCAACTGCTGGCCCGCGCCGGGTGTTATGGAGGGCAATGAACGCGCGCAAGCCGGTTTCGTCATCGAAATAGCTTACGACCTGTTCGTGTTTGTGTTCGACGCTGAACGCAACCGGGTCCATTACAGAAGCCTCCTTATGATATCGAGAAACATGTGCGCTGATGGCGCATCTTGCGATCAAAGCAATGCACGCTGCCCGGCCTATTCCTCCTCTCGGCTGGTGGATGGCTGCCGCGCATCGGCCACCCGCCAGATGGTATCTGGCATGTGTTCCATCGGCGAGCAATCGCCAATCTGGAGCGGCACGCGCACCCCTTCCACCGTCAGATCAAACACATCGCCGCGCCCATAATGTCCGACGGCATCGAAGCCGCGCCGCGCCAGCAGCGCCTGGGCGGGGTCCGCATCGGCCAGCAAGATGGTTTCCGTGCCGTGCGCCGGACCGGCAACGATCTTGCCCAGGGGGTCGATAATCACGCTGTCGCCCGGATTGATGAGCGCGCCCGGCTCATAGACGCCCAACGCAGCCAGATCGCGCGGCAAATCGGCCTCGCCGAACAAGATGCCGACGCTGATGACCCACATGCGGCCCTCGGTGGCGATGTGGCGCATCGACGCCAGCCAGCGCTCGCCGTCGTCTTGATTGGGGGCGACGTGAATCTGTTCGCCCTGCGCGTAGAGGGTCGTGCGGGCCAATGGCATATAATTTTCCCAGCAGAGGAGGCCACCCAGAATGCCGTGCTCGGTTTCAAGCGTGCACAGCGTGGTGCCATCTCCAACACTCCACGCGATGCGCTCGGCAAACGTGGGAACCAGCTTGCGATGCCGCCCAAGAATTGCGCCGTCTGCGCCAAAATACAGCAGCGTATTGTAGAGCGTGCCAGAACGCTCCGGGCGTTCGCTGACGCCAACGGCAGCCATGATGCGATGCTTGCGGCAGGCTTCGGCAATAATGTCGGTTTCCGGCCCGGGGATGGTAATCGACTGTTCCAGGAAGCGCCGCTGAAAGGTAGCGAACGGTTCAACGCTGGGGCTGGAGCTTCGAGCAGGCACACGCCAGACCCAATCAGGATAGCCAGGAATATAGGACTCTGCGAACACCGCCAGCCAGGCCCCGGCTTCGGCGGCTTCGGCGATGCGTTCAGCGGCGCGCCTGGCGCTCGCCAGCGCATCGAAATAGACAGACGGCGCTTGAATAGCCGCAACGATTCCCATCAAGTACCCTCGCTAGCCGTAATACTCAAGACATTCCTCAAACCACTCAGTCAGGGTGTCACCAGTCTCCACAATGTCTTCCCACTTATGGATGCCCCCTTCGCGGAACCATATTTCCACGGAGGGTGGCTTGATCTTTGACCGCAACCGCAAACTGACCTGCTCGATGTCCGGGTTATCTTCTTCGGCTTGGGCAAAAATCACATGTATTACCTTCTTTGGCACTGTCACTTGCAGCGCCAGGGAATCCATCAGGATTGGCACCCCAACAAGCGCCAGACTTGCCTGAACCATCTCGCTCAGTGGGAGGATGCGCAAATCGTCACGCAGCAGATAGGCTCCTTCCGCGAAGCCATCAACAAGCAAATAAAGCTGACGGAGTTCCTCCGGGAAGACGATCTGCAAGCACTGTTCGGCTTCCGCAATGGCTTCGGCAGACGTTGGTGCGCGTATTTGTTCAAGCATTTGTGGTGAATCCGCTTCGAGCAATGCGACAAAGCGTTCCCACACTGCGCTTATTGCTGGCTTCTGCTTCATGCAACCGACCCTAAGTCCAATTCGAGATACAACGTGCCCTCTATCGGGTTATAGATATACGGCTCGATTTCTCTGAAGCCTAGCGAGCGATAGAGCGTCCGCGCCTCGCCCATCGTTGGCAGCGTATCCAGACGCAGGCGGCTATAGCCAATTCGGCGCGCTTCGGCGATGATTGCCAGCGCCAGCGCTCGGCCCGCGCCTTTGCCGCGAAAGGATGGCCGCAGATAGAGCCGTTTCATCTCGCCGATGCCATCAGCGAGCTTTCGCAGCGCCGCGCAGCCCACTATCTCTTCGTCTTCTTTGGCTATAAGAAGGCTTCCCTCTGGCAGCGCGTATCTCCCTGGCAATTGGGCAAGTTCCTGCTCGAAGTCCTGGAAGCACAGATCGACTCCCAGCGAGTCCGCGTACTCGATAAATAGTTCGCGGACTCGCGCGATCTCCTGCTCGGACTGCGCATGAGCAATCTGCACCATCTTCAGCGCCTCAGGTCAGCGCTACCAGCCGCGCGAAGCCATCAACTCGGTCTGGGGCAGGGTCTTCACGTCCAGGCCGCGCATCGGCTCGCCCAGGCCCCGCGACACCTCCGCTAGAATCTTTGCATCCTGGAAGTGCGTCGTTGCCTTGACAATGGCTTTGCCACGGCGCAGCGGGTCTTCCGACTTGAAGATGCCCGAGCCAACGAACACGCCATCAGCGCCCAGCCGCATGACCAGCGCCGCATCGGCGGGGGTTGCCACGCCGCCCGCGCAGAACATCACCACCGGCAGCCGCCCCAATTCGCGCACCTCGCGCACCAACTCATAAGGCGCGCCGAGATTCTTGGCCTCGGTCATCAACTCTTCTTCGGGCATGCCCTGAATCTTGCGGATGCCATCGGTGATGGCGCGCAAATGGCGCACGGCCTCGACGATATTGCCGGTGCCAGCCTCGCCCTTGCTGCGAATCATTGCCGCGCCTTCGCCAATGCGCCGCAGCGCCTCGCCGAGATCACGCGCGCCGCACACAAAGGGAATAGTAAAGGCGCGCTTGTTCACATGGAATGCCTCATCGGCGGGCGTTAGCACTTCGGACTCATCGATGCAGTCGATGCCGAGCGCCTGAAGGATATCCGCCTCGACAAAATGCCCAATGCGACATTTCGCCATGACGGGAATGGTCACGGCGGCTTTAATGGCCGAGACTAATTCAGGGTCGCTCATGCGGGCGACGCCGCCCTGCGCGCGAATATCGGCGGGCACGCGCTCCAACGCCATCACAGCGGACGCGCCCGCTTCTTCGGCAATCTTGGCCTGGTCGGGCGTGACGACATCCATGATCACGCCGCCTTTGAGCATTTCCGGAAAGGCCCGCTTGACCGTCTCGGTGCCGATTTGCTTTCCATTCTGGTGAGCATGATTCTGAGCCATACTGCAATCCCTCCTCAAGAAGTTACACTAAGCACTGTGCTTGTTATACTAATGGCCGACGCGCCGCCAGCACTGGCGGGCGTTCCTGCCGCCGCGCCCGACGCGATAACCGTTCCAGCGCCTGACCAATGCGCCGCGCGCCCTCTTGCAGCGAGGCCGCATCAGGGCCGGTAAAGTTCAGGCGCAAATGAGATTCGCCGCCCGCGTTGGGATAAAACGCATCGCCTGGCACAAAGGCGACGCCCAGCCGCGCGGCTTCCTCTTGCGCATCGCGCGCTTGCAAGCCGCCCTCCAGCGCGCACCAGAGATAATAGCCGCCGTCTGGCCTCTGCCAGTGCAAAAGGCCATGCCCCATGGTTTCCAGAGCATCTGACAGCAGATCGCGCTTCTCGCGATAGCGCTCGCGCACACGCGCCAGATGCGCATCCAGCAAGCCTTCGCGCAGGAAGCCATCCAATCCCGCCTGGCCTGGGGTATTGGCGTGGAGGTCGATATATTGCCGCCAGAGGCCCAACTGCGCAATCACCGGACGCGGCGCGGCAATCCAGCCCAGGCGGATGCCCGGAAACAGTATCTTGGAGCAGGTGCCCAGATAGAGCACCAACCCACTTTGGTCGAGCGCGGCCAGAGGCGGCGGCGGCTCGGCGGCGTAGAACAGTTCGCCATAGGGGTCATCTTCCAAAATCGGCGTCTGATAGCGCTGTGCCAACTCCAGCAGGGCATAACGACGGGCAAGGCTCATCGTCGCGCCGCTTGGATTCTGGAACGTCGGCAGGCAATAGACGAGACGCGGGCGGTAACGCTCCAAGGCGCTGCGCAGGGCTTCTGGCTCCATGCCCTCGCGATCACACGCCACGCCCACGATGCGCAGACCTGCCGCAGCGAAAACGCGCAACGCGCCCAGATAGGTTGGCGTCTCCACCAACACGGTATCGCCTGGGGCCAGCAGCCCACGCGCCACCAGCCAGAGACCCTGCTGCGAGCCAGAAAGCACCATCAGGTGCTCCAGTTCAAGCGGGACGGCCTGTCCTGTTGCCAGACCGCTCGCGTGGCTTAATTCCTGCCAGCGGCGATTCAACCAGGAGGCCAATGAAGAACGCAGCGATTCGAGTCCCTCAATTGGGCAATGCTGAAGCAAATGGCCGCCATCGGCGCGAAGCTGTGAGGTGAGCAGCGAACAAAACTCGTCCACCGGATAGAACGCCGGGTCTGGCGTTCCGGCAGCCAGCGAAATCACATCATCGCGGGCAGCAAGGGCAACTACCTCGGCCAGCAGCATATCGCCCTGGCTGGCTTCAGAGCGGTTATTCAAAGAGATGGTTGGCGGCGCGCCTGTGAGGGCAACTTCTGTTGTCCCGCTGAGAGTTGCCTCGCGCAGATAGGACGCCCAGGGAAACGCCTCAGGCAAGTTTGCCGCGCTTCTTCCCATTAAGCTGCTTGTTGGGGGCACGCTCCTTATTGGCTGGCTAGCTGCCTGGACTATAGTCCCACGCCCTACATGCGCGTGTACCAGGCCGGCAGCAGCAAGGTCGCCATAGGCGCGCACTACCGTTGTGCGGTTGACACGCAGCATCTCGGCCAGATCACGTTCTGGTGGGAGCCGTGTACCAGCGCTCAAATCGCCGCGACGGATCAGCAGCGCCAGGCGCTCGCGAATCTGGACATACAGCGGCGCAGCTTCGGGGCGGCGATCAAGTTCAACTTGTAAGGGGTGCGTCATCAGTTTGTATCCCTGTCGATGAAGAGCAATGCTTCTTCCCTTATTGTATCCATCCAATAAGGATTGTCAACATCCAATAGGTGGATTTCTTACCATCCAATTTGATCGGGCGGCTGATGTGGAAACCTCAATTCTGGTGATTGCGGCGCGCTTTCACGCTATGGCGTGGGGCGGGATGTCGGGCTGGGTGGGGCCGTAGGGCTGGGAATTGGCGAAGGGGTAGGCGTTGGACTAGGCGTCGGAGTGGGGGTTGGCGGTACATCATTGGCTACGGGTGAGGCTCCAGGAGTCATCTGGAGAATGACCTGGCCCGGGACAGCCGGTTGGGAGCCAATGCGGAACTGAACAGCCAGGCCCACCAGGAATACCAGCGAGACCACAGCCAGCAGAGAACTCGACAAAAACATTGGCTGTTGGATCAGCGGTCGCCTTGAAGCCGTTGGGAGGGGAACGCGGCCTAGATACATCAGCGTGGTGATGCCGCCAGCGCCGAGGACCAAGAGCACTAACGCAAACAGCAGCGGCCCAGCATACGGCCAGGGTTGGGTGCTGGTGCAGACCACACATATTTGCTGGGCAAAAGAAGGCGGCGAGCCAATATAGGCATTTACCAGTGTGGAAGCGAGATATGGCTGGCCCAGGGTATCATGGTTGATGGAGGCAGTGCATTCCAACGTCTGATCGGCATAGACCAGCGCTGAAGCGAGCGCGCAATCAAATGTGGAGCCTGCGGGCGGGACGATTTGGGGCGTGACAATTTGATTTGCGGGATGTCCGGCAAATTGTGGCGGCGCTGGCTGGGCGTCAGGAAGCTCTGCCCCAGCAGGCGCGGCAACAATGGTCATCTGAATATTTGTGCCTTCTACTAATGGGTCTACATCGGGGCTAAAGGAGGGAGCGGTCTTTGGGGCAGCAGGGAGAACAGCATCAACCTGGAAGGTCTTATTCGAAAGTTTGCCTAACTGAGCGCAATAGGCAGATGGCACTCCCTGTGTTGGGCGGCGCAGGCAACCCCAAAAAGTGGTATTGGGATCATAATGCCCCACCGGATGAAACACGAAATGCACGCTTTGCTGCGGGGGAATGCTGCCATCCATTGAAACGACAGCCGACCCATCTGAAGCGCTGATGGTGATTTCGTTCGTCAGCACCACGCTATGGCTCAAAATCAGCGGCCCACCACTCGGCGCGGTCTGTCCACGATCATGAAACACATATTCGGTTGTTAAGTCCAGGGTATGCGCAAACTGGTCAGGCATGATGACCTGTACTGGTCTTGCCCAATAGGTAATATCATGGAGACGAATATAGGCGTTGTCTGCTGGCATGCTGATCGGAACATACCCAGGCTTGGCAGGCTGCATGATAAAGCAGTTTCCAAAATCGTGGTACCTGGAAGGGATGGTTACAAACAGTGGGTCGACGCAGGCATCCAGGGTAGCATAATAGCGGGACTTCGGAGGGTTATAATTCAGCCAGAAAGGGCGGAAGCGCAAATGAGTCTGAAATTGGAGGGTTACCACCGGGCCAGAATCGTAGGCAGCCGCGCGGGCAGGGGCGCTGCCAAGGACAAGCGCGAATATCCCCGTTATGCTCAACACCCACAGGAGCCAATACCTGGCGAGATTGCGACGAACCAGCATCTATAGTACTCTCTCATGAGGCATATTGTTATTACTCAGGATTTTCTATACAGTTCTCAATCATACACTTGGAAGCCTATCCATCCAGGGACGGAGGTGGTAACGCCTTACAGCATCTGACACTACCTGGCGCTTTGTCAAGCAGAAGAGCAGCGTGTTTGTGGTTGGCTGGTCTTATATAAGACCAGCCAACCACAAACTTCTTGCCTCAATGTACCTCATTTGTCTGAGCCTGCACCTGATCGATCACTTCTTGCCGGACAAAGAGAAGCTGAGCGCGATCAAAGAAGCGGTTTAAAAGCTTAGCAATCAACTCGTTGATTTCACGTCGCAAAGCCATATTGGTAAAGCGAACCGTATAGCTGGTGCTTCCCAGCAGCAGGAGTTCACGTGGATTGGCAGGGTGCCAGGCTGGCACCAGTGAATCCAAATGTTGGCGGCGTGCCGTATTGAGACCAGGGCGGAGCGCGTCACGTACAAATCCCCAGAGCATTTGCACATCGCGGCTCTGGCGGCCATCACGGGTACCTTCTGCATCGGGCACGAAGCGGCTGAGTCGCGTAATCCATTCGGGGTCATCCATCAGTTCCGTAAACAGATCACCTCCGGACGCCGCCTCGATGTCAAGTTCGCCCTCTTTTTCCAAGGACGAAGAGGACTCTTCCTCCCGGCTGCCGTTGCCGCTGAGCACAACCGCACCCAATTCAGCCCCCAAGTCGTCCTGAAAATCAATCAAATCGCGCAAATTGCCGCGATCATCCATGAGTAGTTTGCAGTTTACTTGAATTTCAAAGCTGTCATCTGGCTTTCGGGGAATCTCTCCATACCCAGAGATGACCCCAGCCGTACGAAGTTTTTCCAGCGCTTTCACCAGCGAGTTACGCTGCAAAGTGACATTGCTGGTCGTGATGCCAGCACGTTCCAGAGCCGTTTTGCGACGGAGCCGTACCAACACATACCCCTCGGGCGGCGGCACAACTTGATTACTTGCGCGCATTTCTTGCAGGCGATAGTGTGCATACAGCAGCAGCCGCCGACGGAGGCGCTCACGGGTCGCCTGATGCTGCGCATGCCCACGGCCAGGCTGAAGACGCTCAGCCGGGACATAATCTGTCCCAGGGCGGCCATCAAGTTGGCGAACACCGGTGTACCACCCCAAGGCCACTTTCACATGCGATGGGGCGCGGCGACGGCCCTCCGGATTATCTTTGTGCGGGTATGTGCCACCGAAGAGGAATACGAGCGGGCGCTCAATCGTGTCATCAGCAATCGTTCCGTCAGGGTGTCGAATGGTACGCACAATTTCCAACGAAACCGTTGAAAGCGCGCGCATGGTATTCCAGAAATCCACACGAGCTTCGCTGCGATGATACTCTCGGGCGATACCATCCCCGTCTACCTTGACCTCTGGCTTGCGCCCCAACTTGGTGAGAAAAGCGTTGACATCCAGATTGAACAGAGGAGACCGCCAGCAATCATTCGCTGCCTCATACAATCCCAGCATGATCTTTGCAGCCCATTCCCCCACCATCATTAAAGCGACATCAATGGCAGTTACCAGCAAGGCTTGCGTAGAAAGATCGGCAACTGCTACGCCTTCCCGCTGAGCGGCTGATTCGATCTCGTCCTGAATGCGATCCAGAGCAATCTCCAACCGCATGTCCCCTTTACGCGCCACCCACCGCTGGCGGCCAATAATCTCGCCTTTGGGCATAGAGCCAACATGTAAATCAGCTTTCCGTGTATAAAGGCCATCAACCGCAATCACGCCCCGCCGCGCTTCCATCAAAATCCGTTGGCGAAAGCGGCGCTCCTCCTCAGGATCGTCGGCACGGGTACGGGGCACGACCCCATAATACTCAAGCAGATCGCGCCCTGCACCATCAGCATGTGCTTCCATTGTGGAGATGGGTAAGGCCAGAACAGGGATAGAAAGCGGCAATTGATTTGAAGACTCTGAAATATCTGGGCTTGGAGGCCAGGGAGGAAAGGGAAGGTCCCACAGCGATGGGGCATCAAGCAAAGGGTCGGTATCTTCAATGAGCGGATCAACTTCAACGAGCGCTTGTTCTGCTGTCTGGGCTACGACAAGGCTTTTTCTTGCTTTTTCAGGGCTTTTCCCCTTATTAGCAGAAAGGCCAGCGGCATCTTCGCGCGTCGGAACTTCTGGAAAGAGGGAAAGTGACTGTATCTCACGAGCGCTGGCGCGTTTGCGCCGACGAGGAGAAGTTGCAGCAACTTGCCAGGCTTCAGATTCTGCCACCTGCTCGTGGTTCTTCTGGGTTCCATTAGCATCAGACCTTGCGTGCTGTTCCACAGTATCCCCCTTTCGCGGGTAGGACTAAAGATTTTCGCGGGTAGGACTAAAGAAGACGCCCCGGAGATCAGTTTGATCATCCGGGGCGTTAAAAATGTTGCTTTGTCTTTGCATAGCATAAAGTTTTTCGTGGGTAGCGATAAAGGCTGGGAGCGGTTTAGAACAATTTTGCTATAACAAAAGCTACCCCATTGTTAACGGGAGTCGCTTTCTTAGCGGACTTCCCAATGTTGCTACCAATAAAAACCCTCAGTTCCAAAGAGGGTGTGGTTAGCAGTATACCATGAAAAGAAGAAGAAAGCAACAATTTATTACTTTTGTTTGAAAAACTCAGAAACTGAGAAAAAGACATCCGATCTTTTTTTCTTTTTCTTTCTCTTTTTGGCCTTTTATATACAAGAGATTTATTATACAAGTAATTACTATACAAAATATATTACTATACAGTGAAGCACCGACTAGGCATGAGGCGAGTTGTAGCCAAGGCTCGTGCCCATTGCTAAATTTAGTCCTACCCGCGAAAGGAATTTAGTCCTACCCGCGAAAAATTCCCTTGTTTCTTTAGTCCTACCCGCGAAAAGCGGGGCTAATTCTTTAGCGCTACCCGCGAAAATCTTTAGTCCTACCCGCGAAAAGCGGGGCTAATTCTTTAGCGCTACCCGCGAAAATCTTTAGTCCTACCCGCGAAAAGGAAAGAAACCACATCTCTTCTTTAGTCCTACCCGCGAAAGTAACAGAAAATTGCTCATACAGGTTTGTTTGAGGTTGGAATCTTTAGCGCTACCCGCGAAAATCTTTAGTCCTACCCGCGAAAAAGGTTTCCGCAAGAGTACGCACTTTTAGCGCTACCCGCGAAAACCTACTAAGAAGCTTCTTTACAATGTATCTACGTATGCAGCAGTTAGCTCAGATCGCTGGCATACGCAAAAACAGTGGAGTATAATTCCTCCAAGGCTTTGCGTAATTCTTGACGATCAATGCGAGTATCGTTTACCAACTGTTGAATAGTATGCTCAATACGTTCGGTTTGTTGGTGAAGCCGGTCTATTCCTCGAAGCGGCTCCCGTTGTTGGCGAAGCGGATTATCGTTCGTCTCATAGACTTCCTCAGCTTCATCAGCGTTCGACTCATCCGGAACGCCTGTGTCAGCCACCGTGGTGGCTTCTTGGATCAAACCTAACGAACGATCAACAGCGAGCCTGGTTTCCTGATAATTCAAGCCTTCATGAATGACCTTATTTGTTGTGAGTTGGCGTATAAGCGGGTCTTTGATCCGGTCTAGTTCGCGGGCATGGCTGGCCGAGAAAACGTCTTCGGTTGTTGTGCGCAATTGCTCTTTCAGATCATCGGGCAGCATGGCTGTCTCGATACGGTTACGCACATAGCCCTTACTTTTACCCAGTCTTGCCGCAAGGTCGCGCTCGCTGAGATGAAATTGTTCCTTGGCTTTTAGAAGGGCTTCACCTACCTCCAACTGGGTCAAGTCGCGGCGCTGTTCATTTTCCACCAGGGCAACATTGAACATATCTTCATCCGAGAGTTCCCGAATTTCCATGGGAATCTCTTCCAGCCCAGCCAGCTTCGCTGCGCGTATTCTGCGCTCGCCGTAAGCAAGCTGAATATGGCGTTGATGCCGTCGGCCAAGCAGCGATCCAAAGAAGCCCATCGATTTCATGACTTCGGCTAATTCTTCCAGCCCCACATCATCAAAATCTCGACGAGGCTGAAAAGGGTTCGGCTGAATTAGCTCAACCGGAACCTTTTCAATGGTTCTTTCCCCAGTGGCTGGCCCTGCTCCTTTGGCGATTTCTGCCAAAATAGGAGAACCAACATTCATGCCCAACTGATGCTTTGCAATATCCGTATTCAAACGTGCTCTTTGTTGTGGCATAGGTTGTTACTCTCCCTGGTGGCGGACTGTTTTAACAGCGGGGACAGCAGAAAGCCGCCCACACTCACGCTCAACTTCTTCTGCAAGTCGTCGATAGGCAACGGAAACATTTGCTGTGGTGTCGTATGCCAGCACGCTTTGCGCCACTATAGGCGCTTCTTTCAAGCGCACATTGCTTTTGATGACACTGTCATAAATGGGTACCTGCCCCAGCAGTGACTCACGGGTCGAGGAAATAACATCGCGGCTATGAAGGGTGCGAGTATCGGCCATGGTCAGCAAGACCCCGCCAACGTGGAGGTTTTTGTTGATGCGCTTCACGGTTTGTATCGTTTTAAGCAGCAGCCCCACACCTTTCATTGCCAGATATTCGGTCTGCATCGGAATCATCACCGTGTTAGCGGCTGCCAACGCATTGACCGTTAAAATACCAAGCGATGGGAGACAGTCGATCAGGATGTAATCATAGCTGTGTCGCGCTGGCTCCAGGAGGTCAGATAAAATCAATTCGCCAAGCTGAGCGTGATACAGGTCAAGCTCTGCCTGACAAAGCCCAATGTTTGCAGGCGCCAGATCGGGTCCAATGCTCGTCTGGAGAATAATATCCTCTAGGCGCGGCATTTGCTCATCGCGGGTTGAAGCCATAAGTGCATCGTAGATAGTCTGGTCTAAATCCTCGGGATTGATGCCCGTAGCCACGGTAAGACTGGCCTGAGGGTCCCAATCAACCAACAAGACACGCCGTCCACGTTCGTGTAAGGCTGCTCCCAGATTCAAAGTGGTGGTTGTTTTGCCAACACCACCCTTCTGGTTGGCGATGGCATAAACAACACCGCTTGTTTCTATGGTAGACATGAGGCAAAACCCTCTCTACGGCAGAATGGCTCCGTCAGCCTATCGCGCATTTCGCGAAACGCCAGATTTTCAGATAAGCGCCTGAAAGATGTGCAGTCAGTCTGCCAGGCGGATAACGCATCCTTGATGAAAGGAAGTCTGGAAAAACTACGTCAAACTGGTCTTATATAAGACCAGTTTGATCCCCAAGATACTTTAAGTGGTCTTATGTAAGACCACCTCAACCTAAAATTATGGTAGCACACGCTGATTGAAAGCACAAGAGAAAACGCAGCAATTTGTGCAGGAGTTGAACGTTCTCGAGGCCGTTGGGAAGAAAATCAATCCGCTTGGGGCAGTTCTTTGTCTTGTTCTGTGGGCTGAGTAAGCAGAGGTAGCATATCTTCGCTGATCGCCTGATGAAGCGCTTCCAGGGAACTGTATCCAGACTCTTCTAATACTCGCAACGTGGAAATATATTGGCGCGCGCCGTGCGGACTGGTCGAGGCGAGGGAGGTCACTAACTCCGCTTCAATCAGTGCATGCAGCGGCCTCTCGCTATCCACTCCGCGATATCGCTCGATTGCCGCGCGCGTAATGGGTTGGTGCATAATAACCAACGCCAGTACCTCCCGCTGAGCCTGAGTAAGCTGTGTTTGCCTGCGTGGAGCCAGCCCCATAGCAGTCAGGGCCAGACGAAGCGCAGGGGCAAAAGAGGCGTCAGAAGCAAGCTGATATTCCCCATTCATCTCCTGAACCACTATTCCATGCCCCGCAAGCTGCTCGCGCAGCGTCTGGATAGTCTCCTCAACTTCAAATAAAGCGCAATCCAAACCGGCAGCTAACTGCGCCGCGCTCAACCGCCCGCAGATCGCCAGCAGTGCCTCCGCTACTTGCCAACGCTGTTGGGGCGTTTGTGCGTCAGGAGTTGGAACCGCTGCCGCAGCTTGGTGCCCGTCCTGGTCCGCTGCTATGTGCTGCTTACTGCTGCTCTGCCAGGCAGCCAGCGTCGTTCTCGATAAGTGCTCGCCTCCAGGTGGAGGCACATTGAGCGCGGCCCGCAGAGCATCAATTACTAGACGCGTCGGATTCTTGGCATCGGGGTCGCCGCGTTCCAGCTTTGCCAGATAGCCAAAGGAAATGCCCGTCACCTCGGCTAGCTGCTTCAGGGTCAAGCCAAGGTCTCGTCGCCTCTGACGAATCGCCTCTCCCCACCGCTGCATCTCCTTCGCGCTGATAACCTCCTGCTTGCCTGGGTGGTTATCGCCCTCACCACCTGGCTTCAGCTTACTGGAAAGCGGCTCTCCAGAGCGATTTTCTTCATCGGGTGTAAGTTGTTCCTGCTCTGGTTTCATCGCCCGCGCTGCCTTCTTCAGTGCCTTTCCGTCAGGCTTCAAGGATGACCCCTCAGAATTGTCATATACGACAATTCAAGTATATACCGAAACTATCGGCTATGCCAGAGCAAATGAAGGCAGGACATACAACCGAGGCTGTATGTCCTGCCTTCATTTGCTCTACAGATACCGCTGGGGATCTGCTACGCCATTGCCTGCTCTTGCAGAAGCCGATCGATGGTGTGAGCATGTCCTGATACTGCCGCTCGCCTGGTACCGTAGCGCGTGTAGCGACCATATGCCAAATCTGGCTGGTTGAGCGTATGTTCTGGGAAGATCGCCGTTTCATAGCTCCAGGCGTTATCCGCTTCGGGCAGCTCTATATCCAGCAGCCGCCGCGTAATCACATGCCAGATACCCGTGCACGCCTCAACTCGATGATGGAGCAAAACGTTATGCCTGGAATCGGGCAAACGGTTTACGGAAGGGTGCTCGTCAACGTCTGGAAGATCAGGGAGGGCGAGGGTAATGCGTTCAATCTCTTGCATGGGGTCTTCCTTTCTCTGTCCCAACCGTATGAGCGCCAGTGCATTTCGGTCGGGCCTATTTTCAGAAGGATGAGACTCCCTTGTCTCCCTGATTCTGTTGTAGATGATTGACAAGCGAAGCATACCATATTTTGGAGATTTTGTCAGCCCTCTGGCTATCTCTCAAGCAAGGCAGTACGCATCGGTTTGGGTATGGCTACCAGTTCAAGACGGTTCTCGCCATCAGTGGGAATGCGTGCCAGCCCACGCACCTCATAACCCATGCCGGTAATCTCGTCGCCGCGAGAAACACGATGCTCCAGCCGGAATGAGCGTGTACGCACCTCCGTAGCAGTCGTTTCAATGGTCAACAGATCGTGGTAGCGCAGCGGCTGCTGAAAACGACAGCCAGCATCAATGATCGGCACAACCAGTTGAAACTGCGTTTTCAGCGTTTCCAACGACCACCCAAGCGAACGCAAAAACTCAAGCGCAGCATGATCGAACCAGCGAAAATAATTTGGATAAAACACGATACCCGCCGCATCGGTATCGCCCCATTGGACGTAGTATTGGATGCTATGACTGCTCATGGAGATGCCCTGAGAAGAAAAGAAGGTATGGCTCTCGACGATAACATATGCCGCTGCCAGCGAAGTTCGGCGTGAAGTGACCTCACTGGCAGCGGCAGCTAGTTCGTTTACCCTCCCTGGTTTGGGGCAGAGGGGGTGACGCTGGGAACCGAGTTGACCACACTGAAAGAAGTGGCATCTTTTTCGGTAATGGTTGGGATGCCGTGGAATTGAACCGTCACATCAATGCTGATGGGCGTGTTGGCTGGCAAACCGCTAAAGCCAATATAGAACGTTGCAAACCCATCGGAGCCTGTCGTTTTCCCCCCAGCCTGGTTGTTCAGCCCATCAATGCCGCCGCCATCTTCGAAATGAAAATAGAGGCTTACCTGCCCACCGGCTTGAGGCAGTTGTCCATGATGAAAGATCACGTACACGATGAGGTTTCCAGAACTGCTGGGGAAGGTGTTATTGTTCACAAAAGCACCGACCAGATAAGGCGGCGCGGTTGGCGTTGGCGAAAGACTACCAGGATTGCTGTTGATCGCAATCGTCGGTTGCGCGCTTGGGGTGGTGTCTAGCCCAAGGCAGGCGCTCAAACCCAGCACGAGCGCCAGGCACAAAAGGGAAAGTTGGGAGACACGGCGCCAGAATAAGAAACTCATCAGAATAGACGGCGCTGAAACCTCGGCGGTCAGTCGGGAAGAGAGCGCCAACCTCCTTTAACGAAATTATTTTCTCTGGTTACTCTTTATAACTGCCTAGACGTATTAAGCCACGCCAGTGTGTCAAGAACACCGTCATTGTAGCAGCAAAGCTGAGCTTTTGCCACTTCTCTGAAGAAAAGCGCTACGAAAGCCAGGACCAATAGCTTTCTGCGCGCACAATTGGTTCTTCCGAGTCCCTGCGCTGCATCATCTGTGACCAGGCCACGCCGTGCTCATAGCTGCCAAGGCAAGTGCTGATGATCTCCAGAGTATCGCCTGGCAGCGCGGCCTTCATGTAGTCAATAGTGCCGCGCTGCAAGAAGGCACGCGTCATATGAGTCGAATCAGGCTGATGAGCCACCGCGCCCTCCGGTATCTGTTCCAGCGCGTCATGAACCGCCTCATCCAGCCAGTCGATATAGATCGTGTTATTAATGTGCCCAACGATGTCAGCCTCATAGCTGCGGGCCATCAGGCTCTGACGAAAGCTGGGCAGGTCGTTTCTTGGCGGCGTAATAACAGGTAAAGGAGGGAACGTGACCATCTGGGGATCAGGGATAGCCTGTTCCGGTATATCTACCGGAAGCCTGATCGGCAGGCCGCGCTGGCGGTCCACATAAACCCAGTGCGCGTGCGCTCGGGCCAGCGTTTGCCCGCTGCTCTGGCTGGTCACCAGATACTCACGATACGCTTGAATACGCGCATACTGCGAGGGCCAGGTCTCGAAGGCAAGTTCGTCAGTCAGCACAAGTGGCCGCTCCACTTCCAGTGCCATCTGGCGAACTACCCAGGCAGAATCGCGCTCATCATACCAGGAGCGCGGAAAACCAGCAGCGGCAGAGGCTTCAGTAGCAACATGTTCCAAATAGCGGAGCAACGTTCCCGTCGGGACGATTCCCAGGCGGCCAGTTTCATAGCTGCGCACGCCAAAGGAGGTGTAGTAGTGGCTCAAACCCATGTGGTAAGTTCCTCAACACAAAAGACGTTCCCCTGCCAGAGTACGCTCTGGAGCGCCAACTGTCAAGGTTCCGGCGAATGACAAAATCCCCACTAGCGTCATAGGCCCATGTGCTGTATGATAGGAAGCACGAGCGTTCCGGTGCAAATTACACAAAAGAAGGAAGAACCTCCCTATGGCAGATACACAAAACCCTCCCGGGCAAGATGGAGGCATCGGGGCTGGCGGGAATCAACAGACTCCAGGGCAGCCAGGAGCGCCGCAACAACCCGTGGCTCCGCAGCAGTATGCCGCCTGGCCTCCCCCATCCTCGGGTGAGTTTCGCGAGTTTGGCACGCAAAGCGGCTGGCCGCCACAGCGCCCACCTGCTGGTCCGCCAGGCTATCCGCCGCAGCCTCCCACGGGACCGCTTGCCCCGGGCGTGCCCGGTCCCGGATTCTGGCAGCAAGGGGCTGGCGGGCCTCCACCGGTAGGCTATCCGCCTGTGCCTGGGCAGCCCCAGGGCTATTTTGGCAATCAACCGCCGCAAAAGAAGAACTCATCATTCTTGATTATGTCGCTTGCCGGGCTGGCCGCGCTGGTCATTCTGGTTCCGCTACTCTTGTGGGCGTTGTCGCAAAACCAATCCACCGCGCAAAATAACCCTCAATCGACCGTAACAACCAACGGCCCGACGCCCTCTCCGACAGCAGCCTCGGGGGCGTTCACGCCCGATGGGACCGCTCCCACGCTTCAGCAATGCACATCAATGATCAATATTCCGTGCTACAGTCCGGAAGAAATACAGAAAGCATTTGGTCTGACTTCGCTCTATCAGCAGGGGTACGATGGCAAAGGCCAGACCATTGTGATTGTTGGCGCGGGCAACACGCCGAATATCGAAAATGACCTCAAAGCGTTTGATAAGGCGTGGGGTCTGCCTGATCCGCCGAGCTTTAAGATTCTTCAGCCTTATGGGCCGCCTACCCCTTATAACTGTGACAGCGTTGGTGAACCGGTTGATGGGTTGCAGCTTGAAAACACTCTGGACGTGGAATGGAGCCACGCTATGGCTCCAGGCGCGAATATCATCTTGATCGTTGGGCCAAACAAAGAGCAGACGTATTTTCCGATACCGAAAGATGCGCCGCTTTGCGGTCTCTACGATCTCGAACAGCCAGTGAACTACGCGCTGGATAATCACCTGGGGAATATCGTCACCATCAGCTATGGCGGCAGCGAGCTAGGCGCCGATACGGATACATCAGTAGACAAGGCCAACGAGCAAAAAGAATACAACGCTGCCGATTCCATCTTCAAGAAGGCTGTCAGTATGGGCGTCACGGTCCTGGCGTCGTCTGGAGACAATGGAGCCACTAATCCGAATGATAATACGAATCACAATTCGTATTGGAAAACTCCGAATGTTTCCTGGCCTGCCTCTGACCCTTATGTGCTGGCAGTAGGTGGAACCTCACTCACCGTTTCGGACCCCACTGGCACCTATGGGAGCGAGGTCACCTGGAATAATGGTGGCGCTTCGGGGGGAGGACTCAGCGTTCTGTATAAGGAACCAAGCTATCAGCAGAAATATATATCCAACCAGTCGATGCTCCAGGGGAAACGGGGCCTGCCTGATGTGGCTTTTCCAGCAGATGTCAATTACCTGCTGTATGAGTCCAATGATCCAAGCACCATTGACGTTTCCAAGTGGCCGCATTGGAATCTGATTGGCGGCACCAGCGCCAGTTCGCCGTGCTGGGCAGGGATTCTTGCCATTGCCGACCAGATGAGCACCCAGGCAGGCGGAGGCCCTCTGGGATACGTTCAACCAGGGTTGTACAGCTTGCAGGGGAAGGATTTCCATGATATTACGCAAGGTGACAACAACTATCAACACGTCGCTGGCTATCAGGCCGGAACTGGCTTTGACCTGGTGACGGGTTGGGGTACGCCGATGTCAGATCAACTCGTGCCCGCATTGATTCAAGCCGTGCAGCAGGTAGGGAATAAGCCCTAGCTGCAACCATGATGAGGCGCTTGCGGCGTCTCTGCCCAAAAGAAGAGGGGGCTGTATGCCGATCCCATCTCTGGCGTTTTTAATCGATGTGGATAATACGCTACTCGATAACGATAGAGCGAAAGCAGACGAAGCAGCGCATCTGCGCGGCCTGCTGGGTGAGGCAGCAGCCTCCCGTTTTTGGGAGTTGTATGAAGAAGTGCGCCACAAAGAGGGCGTGGTTGATTACCCCCAGACGCTGGCGCGTTTCAAGCAGGCGTTTGTCGATCAGTTCGCGCCCGAAACGCTTTTTCAGCTTTCCAGCTATTTCCTGACCTTTCCGTTTCACAACTATCTCTATCCTGGCGCGTTAGAAACCCTGGCCTATCTGGGCACGCTGGGCACAACAGCAATTACCTCGGATGGCGATGCCACGTTTCAGGGGTTGAAGATTGCGCGCAGCGGCATCTCGGCAGCCGTCGATGGGCGCGTGGCGTTGTATCTACATAAGCAGGACCACGTTGACGAGATTACCACCCTCTTCCCTGCCGAACATTATGTGATGATCGAAGACAAGCCATCGCTGCTGAGCGCGCTCAAGGCGCACATGGCGAACAAGCTGACCACCGTGCTGGTGCGCCAGGGCAAATACGCGCACGCCGCGCCAGCGCCGGGCGACACGTCGCCTGATTTGTCGCTCCCGGCGATAGGCGCTGTGCAGCAGGTGGGCCGAGATGAGTTTCTTGGCCTGAAGGCCAGAGCAGGCTAAGAGGGTGCGTTTTCAGCCGCCCTGGCTCGCCGCTCGACAAGCTTGTTGACGCGCTGAAGCAGGATTTCCAGATCAACCGGCTTCGCCAGGTAATCGACCCACGGGTCGTGCAGCGCTTCGGCGCGCTGGGCAAGATCATACGCGGCGCTGACGATCAGCACCGGCAGCGTGCGAAAGCGTGGATTGGCGCGCAGCGTTGCTAGCACATCCCAACCGCTTTGACCTGGCAACCGCAGATCAAGCAGCAGCACTTCTGGCGGCGCTGTTTCGATCAATGGAATAACTATATCGGGTGTGGCTGCGGTAATGACGCGAAAATCGGCCTCTTCTACCAGGATGGCTTTCAGGACATCAAGCAACTCGATTTCGTCATCTACAACCAGAGCGAGCCTGGGGTGGTGAGTTGGTTGGGTAGTCACAAGCGCCTCCTTTCGGAGCCTCACGGCTCTTCTATATGATGCTCTTGCAGGTTATGGGCCAGTGACGGTGCCTGTGCTTCCTGCTGCACTTCTGCTAATTTACCCTTGAGATAGGTTTGAACCCGCTCCAGTTCTGCTATTTTTGCGCCGACGGCATCGATCTTTCGCCCAATGAAAACACTTGCCTTTTGGGCAACTGCTTCGCCAGCAGTGCAGAGTTTGTCAAGCTCTTTGAACTCTGCCAGGGTAAAACCGGCTGCCTGGGTCTCTTTGAGCGCCAAAAGCTGCTCAACTGCCTCCTGGCAATAGTCACGATAATTATTACCCCCGCGGCGCACATGACGTGCGTCAAGTAGCCCTTCCTTCTCATAAAAACGAATGGCATGTGCGGATAACCCCGTCTTTTTCACCAACTCACTAATTTTCATGCTTTCCCCCCAACAAGGACTTGACCTTAGAGTATACTCTATAGTTTATGCTCTATATGCCCATCAGGCAAGATGATCAAGCGCGTACAGTCTTAAGCTTTTGTGAAGATTTATCAGACAGGAGATACCTATCGTGAAAACAAGCAACATGCAGGGACAGGTGTGTCTGGTGACGGGCACCACTTCAGGGATTGGCACAGTGACGGCCAGAGAGTTGGCAAAGATGGGCGCGACGGTGGTGATGATTTGCCGGAATCGCGCAAAGGGTGAGGTAGTGCAGGCGGAGATCAAAGCGGCCAGCGGGAACGCACAGGTTGATTTGATCGTCGCCGACCTTTCTTCGTTGGCCGAAGTGCGCCGTGCGGCCAATGAGTTCAAACAAAGATATGCCCAGCTTCACGTTCTCATCCACAACGCCGGGGGGATTAACGGCGAACACAAAGTGACATCTGATGGGCTGGAGACCACCTTCGCCACCAATTACCTGGCGCCATTCCTGCTGACACAATTGCTGCTGGATACCCTGAAGGCCAGCGCCCCGGCGCGCATCGTGAACGTGAGTTCTGTCGCGCATACCAGGGGAAAGATCGATTTTGCTGATCTGCAAGGGGCGCAACGATACAGCTTTACGAAAGCTTATGGGCAGTCCAAACTGGCGCAGATTTATTTTACCTACGAACTGGCTGACCAACTTCAGGGTACAGGTGTCACTGTCAATGCGCTCCATCCCGGCGCGGTTGCCTCCAACTTTAACAATGGCATGAGGGGCATTGCGCGTGTCATCGGGGGAGTGATCTATTTCTTGGCTGGCATCAGTGCCGAGAAGGGAGCGCAGACGACGATTTATCTGGCAACCTCGCCCGAGGTTACGGGCGTGAGTGGGAAGTATTTCGTAAACGGTAAGGAGACGCCATCTTCCGCTCGTTCCTACGATGCGACCGTACGCCAGCGTCTCTGGACCGTCTCGGAGGAGTTGGTTCGTCAGCCAGCGCTTTCTTAGCTCTTCTCAAGAAACAAGGTGGTACTCTCGATGCGCATTCTGGCCTTTGGTACAGGGAATCTCCCTTCTTTTATCTCTATACTGATATTCAGATGAAAAGCGCAGGCCAAGCATGGGGGCATCGTATACGAATGCTTGCGCCGAGAGGCATAGTGGCAGTATAGTGGAAGGTGGCGCTTTTCTTCAGGAAAGATTAGAGGTACGAAGACATAGAAAGGATAGGCTGATAGTGTCTGATTTGGCAATCCTTGCCTGTTATGCCCACCCCGACGATGAGCAAGGCGTAACAGGTACCTTGGCTGGCTACGCGGAACGAGGTATGCGTACGGGCTTGATCTGCGCGACGCGCGGCGAATTGGGAGAGATTGCGGAGGCAGACCCTCCGCTGGCGACGCCCGAAACGTTGGGGCAGGTGCGCGACCAGGAGATGCGGCGCGCGGCAGAAATCGCAAAGGTGCAGCACCTCTGGTTTCTGGATTACCGCGACTCTGGCATGCGCGGAACGGAGGGAAACCAGGATGCGCGGGCGTTTATGAATGTGGACGAGGCCGAGGCGTTGGGCAAAATCGTGCGCATCATTCGGGAGTTCAAGCCAACGGTGATGATGACGTTCGACCCCACTGGCGGTTATGGACACCCCGATCATATCCGCATCAGCGAGTTGACAACGAAGGCTTTTCATGTAGCCAATGACTCGGGAAAATATCCCGAGGCTGGCCCCGCGTGGGAAGTCAAACGCCTCTTTTACGCGTCGATGCCCCGCAGCCGCATTCGGCAGTTGGCCCAATTTGCCGAGCAGGCGGGTATGAGCAGCAATTTTACTGGCATGGACCCGGAAAAGCTGGGCCTGCCGGATGAGATGATTACCAACCGGGTCGATGTGAGCGACTATATCGACTTGAAGCGCCGCTCACTGACGCAGCATCGCACACAGATGAACCCGAACAGCCCATTTGCCAAACTGCCGGAAGAGGTGACGAAGCAGTGGCGCGGCACCGAGTATTTCGCGCTGGTGGCAGGCGTGCCGGTGGATGCGTCGAACGCCGAAGCGGCGGGTGATCTCTTCGCCGGGCTACGCTAGGGAATGGTTCAAGACAATGTGAGGAGCGTTACATCGCGTAACGCTCCTCACATTGTCTTGAGCGTATATCATAGCTGCTTCCTTCTGGCTAGCCCGTTCCGTTGGCATAGAGCATGCGACCCTGGAGGAAGGATAGAGGCGCTTAGGCGTCCGGTTTCATCTTGATTTGCGTGGTTCCTAGAAAGAGACGCATGGGTTTTTTTCAGCAATTTCCTGGGCGCGGGATGGTTCTGGGCTTTGCAACGAGCACCCCTGAGATGAAGGTGTCGAGTGCCCTGCCGAGAACGACGGTCAAGCTTGATGGTTTGGGAAGGCAGCCGCGCCCGCTGCGCGAGTTCTTGTATCGTCACCGTGTATTGGTTCGGGCGCTGGTGCTGACGCTGGTCTGGGAGGTGGTTGCAGAGTGCGTCGGTCTGCTGGCCGTTGTGATTTTTCCGCCCTCAACTGATCTGCCCGCGTTTCTCCAAAACCATCCTGCCTTTCATCAGGGCTATTATCCCCCGTGGGAAACGATCTGGGCGCGCTGGGATGGCGTCTGGTATCTGCTGATTGCCACACAAGGTTATGGGCCGCAGGTTGGCGCGCTTCCTGCTTTTTTCCCGGCTTTCCCTGGTCTTATTCATATAGTCGGTGGGCTGCTTGGCGGCAACTATCTGCTGGCTGGCGTGTTGATGAACCGCGTGCTGCTCTTTCCAACGGTGGCGATCTTTACGCAGATTGTGCGCGAGGAGTCAGGGGAGCGCGCCGCCGAAAGCGCGCCCCTCTTTCTGTTATTGCTGCCAGTGGCCGTCTTTTTCCTGGCCGTCTATACCGAAACATTGTTTGTGCTGGCGTGCCTGGCCTGCTTTTGGGCAATGCGGCATCAGCGCTGGCTGCTGGCAGGTCTGTGCTGCGCGGTGGCGACGGCAACACGCCTGCCGGGTATTGTGCTGGCGGGGGCGGTGCTGGTGGAGGGATTGGCAAGCCGCAAATATTGGCAAGGCCTTGGCGCGGCAGCGCTGGGTCTGGTGGGGCTGGTGGCCTATACCGTATATCTGCAAGTGGCCTATCACGACGCGCTGGCGTTTCAGCACGCTTATAACTATGGCTGGGGTGGCAGGCAGTTTACACTGAATCTCTGGCAGGGGCCACAAAACTATCTTCAGGCGCTGTTCAACACGTCGCCCTGGGGGCGAACGGAGTTGACCTATCTCGGTTGTCTGCTGGCGCTGGGCATTGACTGCGCGCTGCTGGTGGTCATGTGGCGCGCGCTGCGGTGGTCCTATCGCGTGTTTGTGGTGGGCAGCATGCTGCTGCCGCTGCTGTCGGGAACACTCTTTGCCTATAACCGTTATAGCCTGACGTTGTTCCCCTTTGTGCTGGTGGCCTGCCGCTGGACGGCGAAACGCCCCACGCTGCGCGAGGCAACGCTGCTGACTATGGGCTTCTTCTGCGTACTGGGCATCATCATGTTCACATCGAGTTATTGGGTGGGCTGAGTTTGTGGGGCATCGGCCAGCAGCATTAGTGATCTGGCGTGCGTCGAACAGAGCAAAATAGACGAGGAGAAACTATGAGCATTTTTACGCCTGCTGAACTTGCTTATCTGCAAAGCGAACCACATGGCAGCCTGGCAACAGTTGGGCCGGACGGCCAGCCCCATGTAGTCCCGGTGGGATTTCGCTACAACCCGGATTTGGACACGATTGACATCGGCGGCAGAGATTTTACCAAGCGGAAGAAGTATCGTGATGTCAGCCAGAACCCGCGCGTCGCCTTTCTGGTGCATGATAAGCGCGACCATCCGCGAGGGATAGAGATACGCGGCAAAGCAGAGATTCTGGCAACCGGCGGCCAGGACATCTATCCCGATTGCGCTCCCGAAATGTTCCGCATCAGGCCCAGGCGCGTCGTCAGTTGGGGTGTTGATGAGCCGACCGGCTTTCGGAGCAATGCGCGCTCTGTCCAGGAGTCTCCTGAGCATACTGGAGAAGCTTTCCCCGACCTCCGTTCAGAGAGGGAGCTGAGCATATAAGACGTTCTCCGACCAGTCGGGCGTTTCATGGAGGCACGTGCCGTCAGGGCCAAAGACATAGCCGCCGCCTGGGAAGTCTTCGTCGCTGGTGCGGCCTGCCTGCGTGGCAACAGCGATATAGACCTGGTGGTCGTGGGCATATTGGCCGAGCTTGACATGGCACTCGCCATGCCACCAGTTATAGCCGGTTTGCCAGTTGCGCGTGGCTTGCTCGCCGTACAGGCCGGGCGCGGCGGCCTCAAAGATGATACGCGCACCCTGCGCGGCGTTGGCGGCGAACACCTCCGGGTTTTCGATGTCGGCGCAGATGGCAAGGCCACAGGCAGCTTTTGGATGGGTAAAGACGGTGGTTGCCGCGCCGGGCGCAAACCAGGCGACTTCATCGGTGATGATCGTCTTTTTCCTATAGTAATCAAGAAGCTGGCCGTTGCGGGCCACAATCTGCGTAATGAACGGCTTGCCATTCGGGTTGGCTTCGACGATTCCGGCAATCGCGGTGATGGCTGTGCCGCCGGTCATGGCGACGAAGCGCGCGACTTCGGGACCATCCAGGCGCGCGATGGCTTCCGGCTGGCGCGTGGGGTCGATGTAGCCGGTGATGCTCATTTCGGGAAAGCAGATGATCTCAACATTTCTGCTGATAGCTTCTTGTAGATAGCCTTGTATGGCTGCTAAGTTGGCGTCAATCGCGCCTTTTTCGCAACGCATCTGTACCAGGGCAATGCTCAGTGTGTTCATACTTCTTTCTTCTTTCGTAATCCACCTTCAGGGCGCGTTGCGGGCCATAAGGTCAAAGACTGGTTTTGTATCACAATAGACTTGCCACACGGCGATCTTACTGTCGTGCATAGTGGCTTTCCAGGCTGCCGGAAGCTTCCAGTGATTTTCTGGCAAAAGCTGACCTTGAACCGCATAGGTGCCTTGTGCTATGCCGAAGAATGCCACCTGATTGCCTTGCTCGAACCATGTTTCAGCAGTAATTGCGTAGTCAGGCATCCAGGCAAAATAACCTTGCCAGGCCGTTTCCAGCGTTGTCAGGCCGGTTACCTGGTTTCCAACGGCGTCAATGAACCGATGATCTGCTGTCATCAGTTCGAGTAATCGGCTGACGTTGTGAGCATTGATCACCTCGATGAATTGTTCGACAATACCTCTCATCTTGATGCTCCCTTTCATTCCGCCCTCTTGCCTATCGATCTTCAGAGCATAGCTTTCTTTTCTCTCTATTGCAAGAGTGGTGCAGTACATGTGTTGGCTTTTGGCGGCGCATGGAGTGGTATAGTGTGAGCAATATGTCATCCATGAGGAGGAGCATCTTCGTGCAAAACGAGCCGCTAGATATTCTGGTGATTGGCTGCGGGGTTTCGGGTCTGACAACAGGTTTGCTGCTGCAAGAGGCAGGGCATCGGGTACGCATCTGGGCGAAAACGCTGCCGCCCTATACAACCTCGAATGCGGCGGCGGCGGTCTGGCATCCGTTCAAGGTGCATCCACCAGAAAAGGTCGCGCCGTGGGGAGCCGAGGCGTTTCGGCGGTTCGAGAAACTGCTGGCGACGCCAGAAAGCGGCGTGATTCGCTCGCCCGTGCTGGAGATGCGCGTGGAGCGCGGCGCAGACCCGGCCTGGCGCGGCGTGGTGGGCAACTTTCGCCACGCGACGGCAGCAGAATTGTTGCCTGGGCGAGTGGATGGCTACGTCTTTGAGGCGCTGGTGATCGATACGAATCGCTATCTGGAGTATCTGCGCGGGCGCTTTCTGGCGCAGGGCGGGCAGATTGCGCAGCGCACGGTGGAACGGCTGGACGGGGCATTCGTGGAAAGCCAGGTGGTGGTGAACTGCACAGGCCTGGGTGCGCGGGAGCTGGTGGGTGATCGCGACATTCACCCCTCCAGGGGCAAGGTAGTGCGCATTCGGCAGCGCGACTTCCATCAGG
The DNA here is from genome assembly GCA_035307385.1 of Ktedonobacterales bacterium. Lineage (GTDB taxonomy): Bacteria > Chloroflexota > Ktedonobacteria > Ktedonobacterales > DATBGS01 > DATBHW01. The sequence goes on from DATGID010000044.1 coordinate 101,788, forward strand.
TGATTCTGGATGACGATGACCGCAGCAGCATGGCCTATATTATTCCGCGCATCGACGATATTGTGCTGGGCGGGACGGACGAGGAGGATGTGACGGGCGAACACTATCGCGGTGAGGAATATATAGAAAGCACCACGCTTGACCCCGAAGCCGAGGCGATTGTGCAGCGTGTCGCCAGGCTGACGCCGCGTCTGGCCGAGGTGACCTCAGCCGATGTGCTCAAGGTGGTGACAGGCTGGCGTCCGGTGCGCTCGCAGGTGCGCCTGGAAGGCGAGCGTGTGACGCCAGAGCGCATCCTGCTGCATAACTACGGACATGGCGGCGCAGGCGTCACACTGTCGTGGGGCTGCGCCAGGGAAGTGGTTGAGCAGCTTGCCGCGATGATTGGATGAGCCGCGCTTCAGGGTCGGAAGATGATGCAGGTGGTGGTGCCATGTGCGTAGAGTTTGCCCTGCGCATCGGTGATGCGGCCTTCCGCCGTGGCAATGCGCCCGCCTTGATAGATGACTTTGGCTTCGCAGCGCACCTCGCCGGTTTCACTGGTGATGGCGCGTACATAATTCACTTTAATCTCCAGCGTGGTGTAGCCGGTGCCAGCGGGCAGCGTCGAATGGACGGCGCAGCCCAGCGCAGAATCCAGCAGCGTGGCGGCCAGCCCGCCATGCACCACGCCGATGGGGTTATAGTGATATTCGGCAGGCAGCGCCGTGAAGACTGCACGCCCTTCTTCTACCTCGGCTATTCCCATGCCCAGCAGCACAGCGATGGGCGGCGGCGGAATCTCACCAGATTGTATTGCTCGCAAGTAGTCGATGCCGCTCATGGCGCGGCCCTGGTGCGCTGAGGGCAGCGGGTCTTCCCAGGTGATGGTGCGGGTACGAATCGTTGGCTCGGTGTTGCTCATCGAAAACTCCTGGCCGGTTGCTTTGAGATCACGCACGCGCTGTTGTGAGGTGGTTTGAAGGCATCGAGTCTGCCCGAAACCTGGCATTCACCATGCTGCCAGAGGATGGTTGGATGATTGAAGAGGGAGACTGCCAGGCGCAAGGCAGGCCGATTTTCGCCAAGGATGGTGGCCGAGAAGGCGGTGATGCCATGGCGGCTGGCTTCCAGAATCAGATTCCCCATCAGCAGCTTGCCCAGGCCGTGCGCCTGCCAGGCATCTTCGATGACAATGCCATATTCGGCCACCCGACTGTTGGGATAGCGATCATAGCGCGCAATGCCGATGATTTCCCCGGCATAGCTGGCAATCATCGCGTACTGGTTTTCATAGTCAATGGTGGCGACATTGGCGATGGTCTGCATCCAGCGCTCATCGCTCAAGGTGGGCACGAAGCCCCAGCGGTAAATGGTGGTTGGCGAAAGGCGATGGAACAGGCGCTGAAGCTGCGCGCTGTCTGAGGCGAGAGCAGGCCGCACCAGGATGGACGCGCCATCTGACAAGATAGCAATGGCTGGTAAGGGAACCTGGAGGTCATTCATCGTCTCTATAGCGAGGGCTGCCATGGCCGCGTCTCCTGTTCCAGACCGATTGGCCTTTTTTCTAACCAAAAAAGAAAAGTCAAAAGTTCTTGCATCTTTCAGACCGAACGGTCTGGTTGAGAGTATAACGCGCTGCGTTCTGCCTGTCAAGGGGATGGTGAGTTAGCCCTTGTGGCTGTTGTTTTTGCTGAAGCGCGCCGCGCCAACAGAGGCCGCCATCACCAGCACCAGCGCTGCGACGGCACGCAGTTCAAGCTGCTCGTGCAGCAAGACGATGCCGACCAGCGCGGCAATCCCTGGCTCCAGGCTCATCAGCACGCCGAATACATGCGCGGGGAGCCTCCGCAGCGCTTCCAGTTCCGGCGAGTAGGGCAGCACCGAGGAAAGCAGCGCGACCCCCGCGCCCAGCAGCAGAAAACGCCCATCCAGCAATTGGCTGCCCGCGCCCAGGACGCCCACCGGCACGAGCAGCAGTGCTGCCACCGCCATGGCAAGCGCCAGACCCGTCGCGCCTGGGAACGCGCGGCCCACCCGCGCGCTCAGCAGGATATAGGCTCCCCAGAACACACCTGCCAGCAGCGCCAGGGCGACGCCCAGCGGGTCAAGTGAAGCGCCGCCGAACAGGCCAGTGGGCGCGAGCAAGACAATGCCCGCGCCCGCGAGCGCCACCCAGAAGAGATCGATCACCCGGCGCGAGCCAGCCAGGGCGACGCCCAGCGGCCCGATGAATTCGACGGTGACGGCCACGCCCAGCGGCAGGCGGTCCAGGGATGAATAAAAGGAAAGATTCATCGCGGCCAGCACTCCGCCAAAGAGCAGCGCCCAGCGAAAGTCGCGCCAACTATAGCCCCGTAAGGAGGGCCGCCAGATCGCCAACAGCACTAGCGCCGCAAATGCAACGCGCAAGAAGACTGCTCCCGTCGGCCCGATGGATTGAAACAGGCTCTTTGCCAGCGCCGCGCCAATCTGCGTGGAGGTCATGGACAGCAGCACCAGGATGGGCGGTGGCACCGCTTTGATCGAGTCGCCGAGGGTTCCGGCAGTGCGTTCCGTTGGGGCGTGTCGTGTTCGGCTGCTCAGCGCTGATCCAGGCAAGGGCATGGCTTATGGCTCCTTCGATTGACGGCATCACGAGTCTGCATAAGAACGAGAGTTGATGCTGCTTGTGTGCTGTTGGAACGTATAGCATAACACATTGCGGATGGCTTGCGCTTTGAACCATCTCAGTGTATGATTTCTTGCGGAGGTGCATAACATGAAGCTGCGCTAAACAATCGGTAGATGAAGCACACATTCCTCTCAGGTTTCTGAGCAGATACTGTTTCCCCGCTTCGGAATCTGCCGGTTGATACTGACCATCCCAGCCGGGATGCGTCGGGTGCAGCGCAGCGACTGGCAATCCGCCGAAGATTGTACTTCCCCTTCAAGACCAATTCCCTCGCATCTTGCTTTTGCCGGTCCCAACAATCTCAGCAGCGCGCGCCGCGCACTCACGGCTGGCCGTCGTGTTGGTGGCGCGCGTTTTTGCGCGCGAAAGAAAGCGGAGGTTGTTGTATGACTCTGGTCGTTCATCATCTTTCCAAAACGTTTGGCATCAATATAGCCCTGGAGGACGTGTCCTTTAGCGTCGGCGCGGGCGAGCGGGTTGGGGTGGTTGGCATGAACGGGGTGGGCAAATCGACGCTGCTGAATATCCTGGCCGGGCAGGAGTCGCCCGATGCGGGGACAATTGCGCTGGATGCGGGAGCCGAGATGGCCTATCTGCCGCAGTCGACGCCTGCCTTCTTTGGCCGAACCATTGATGATTTAATTCTGGAATCGGTTGGGAACTTGCGCCAGCTTGAAGCGCGCATGCGCGCGCTTGAGGCGCAGATGGCAAATGCCAGCGAGGCCGAGATGCCGCCACTTTTGGAGGAATACGCGCAGGTGTCGATGCGCTTTCAAGATCGCGGCGGCTATGATCTGGAGTATCGCATCGATGGCATTCTGGCCGGATTAGGGATTGCGCATCTGCCGCGCTCACGCGAGGTGAGGACGCTTTCGGGCGGCGAAAAGGCGCGTGTGGGACTGGCAACGCTGCTGCTGCGTTCGCCGGATGTGCTGTTGCTGGATGAGCCAACCAATCATCTGGATGTGGCGGCGCTGGAGTGGTTGGAAGGCTATCTGGCGAGCTATGAGGGCGCGCTGCTGGTGGTGTCGCATGATCGGCAGTTTCTGAACCGTGTCGCTACCCGCATTTTCGAGATCGACGAGCATAGCCGTCACCTCAAGCGCTACGAGGGCAATTATGACGCCTACGCTGCTGCCAAGGCGGCGGAGCGCGTCAAATGGGAGGAGGATTACGAGCGCCAGCAGGAAGAGATCAAAGACCTGCGGCTGCGCATGCGCGAGACGGGGCGACAGGTGGCGCATAACAGGATGCCTAAAGATGGAAATAAGTTAGCTTATAACGCGAAAGGCGCGAATGTGCAGCGCGCTATCTCGCGCAATGTGCGAGCGGCGGAAGAGCAACTCAAGCGCATCGAGGCAGACCCGATTCCGAAACCGCCGAACCAGATGCGCTTTTATCCGCGCTTCGACGCCCAGCCGCTGCGTTCGGACAGCGTCATCAGCGTGGAGCATGTGACCAAAAGCCACGCGGGCCGGGTCATTCTGCGCGATCTAAGTTTTCGGGTGGCGTCGGATGCGCGTATCATGCTGGTTGGGCCGAATGGCATCGGCAAGACGACGCTGCTGCGCCTGCTGCTGGGACTGGACACGCCCGACGCGGGTATGGTGCGCGTGACGAGCAGCGCGCATCTGGGCTATCTGCCGCAAGAGCCGCTGGTGAACCCCAGCCAGACGATTCTGGAGGCATATCGGCAGGTGGTCACGGGCTATGACGAGCAACTGATTGCCGGGCTGCTGGAGCGCGGCCTGTTCCGGCTGGAGGATATGCCCAAGTTGGTGGGGCAGTTGAGCGTGGGGCAGCGGCGCAAGCTGGAAATTGCCCGCCTGATGGCCGAGCAGCCCAACGTGCTGCTGCTGGATGAGCCGACGAACTACATCAGCCTGGATGTGCTGGAGGCGTTCGAGGCAGCGGTGCTGGCGTTTCCTGGGCCGGTGCTGGTGGTGTCGCATGATCGCTGGTTTATGCAGCGCTTTGGAGGCGAACGCTGGGAGTTGTTTGATGGGCGGTTGGTTGGCATCGATTCAGGGGAGTACGTCTGCTAAAAGAGACGTGCAAATCTCCATGCTAAGAAAGGAAAAGGCATGCTCTACGCTCATGTAAACGGCTGTGATCTGTATTATGAGGCTGGCGGGCAGAGCGCGCCAGTGGTTTTTGTTCACGGTGGTTTCCCCAGCCTGGCATCGACGCTTCAAGATTTCTCACAGTGGCGCTGGACCTGGGAGCAGGACTTTGCTGACGTGTTTCACTTTGTCTGGTATGATCGACGCGGCTGCTATCGCTCATCTGTGCCAGCGGACGGCTACGATTTGGAAAATCAGGCGCTTGATCTTGCTGCGCTGCTAGATGCGTTGGGTATTGCCTCGGCCCATGTGATCGGCAGTTCCGCTGGCGGGCCGATCAGCCTGACGTTTGCCGCGTGTTATCCCGAGCGTGCGTGCTCGCTGACGCTGGCGGGAACGAGTCACAATCTGTTCCCGCTGGGCGATCCGGTGAGCGATCGGATTCGCCAGCTTATTGCGCTACTGAATACGGAAGGAGCCGAGGCTGCGTTCGCGCAGCGGCCTGCCGGGGTCGAAACGTCGCTGGAGCCGCTGTGGGTGGTCGATGAAATGCAGGCGCGCGGGCGCTATGCGGAATATCTTCAACGGGAACAAGACCTGGCGCGCCAGGTTCGCGCGATGCCAGAGGCTGAGCGCGCTCATTTCTTTGCGGTGGAGCTTCGCGCTATGCAGGCATATATGCGCGACGACCTGGCTGCCTACGCCCGGCAGGTGCGGTGCCCGACGCTGGCCCTGCATGGCAGCGATGATCGCGAGGTTCCGCTGGCCTGGGGCCAGGCGCTGGCCGAGATGATCGGCACAGCGCGTATGCAGATCATTCCAGGCGGCGGGCATAGTCCTGTCCATCGCTCCATGGAGGGAAGACAGGCGGTGATAGAGTTTATTCAAGAGATAGAACGGTCGACCATATAGTAACCAGGGGCGCTTGATGTTTCAGGCTGTGTGCCGTCTTCAGGAATGGCGGCAGCGGCTTGCGGCGGCCAATAGGACGGTTTGGGGCGGCGTGGCTCGCGGACGCCGCTCATATCGCCTCGACTTTCTGCGCCACCAACGGTTTCCGTATCACCAACGGGGCGCAGAAAGTCGAGGCGAGAGATTGTACCAGGCCGCAGCAGCAGGATAAGGCAGAAGATCAACCAGGTGAGAAGAAGAAAGACCACAAAGACCATAGGGTGACCCCTTTCCTGATTCTAAAGCAGCCAATTGAACGCCTTTCTCTTGGAAAAGAGACGATCATATACATGAGATTGTTTCATGTGTTTGGCTTGGGGATAGGCGCTCTGGCGCGCAGGGTTGAGAGGGGCACGAAGGATGAGGTATAACTGTGATAGCTTTTCCCCGCTGCTGGTGGTAGAAGGACGTGTATGGGCATTATCCTGGGTCTAACGGCGGCGCTCGGCTGGGGCGCTGCTGATTTCCTGGCGCGCTACGCGACTCGGCTGATTGGCACCTATCGCACGCTGCTGTATATGCAAACCGTGGGCTTTGTTGGCCTGGGTGTTTATCTGCTGATTTCGGGCGCGTTTGGTCACCTGTTCACGCATCCCGGCTGGCAGCCATGGACCTGGGCGCTGGTGGCCGCGCTGCTGAATATCTTCGGTTCGCTGGCGCTCTATCGCGCGTTTGAGGTTGGCGTGCTGACGGTCGTGTCGCCGATTGCCGCCAGCTATGCCGCGCTGACGGCGCTGCTTGCGGTGCTCAGCGGGGAAGTGCTCGGTGTGCAGCGTGGGATTGGCATTGCGGCGGTGTTGATCGGCGTGATCTTGGCGGCTGCGGCTTTGCCGTCTCCTGCGCAGGATGGCGCTGGTGAAAGCAAAACGAAGCGCCAGGCGCGGCTGACACGCGGCGTGGGGCTGGCGCTGGCGGCAGCGGTGGCCTATGGCGTGATGTTCTGGCTCTTTGGGTTTCAGGTGGTTCCCGCGCTGGGTGGCATTGCGCCTGTCTGGCTGATTCGCTTTGTGACACCCTGCGTGCTGATCGCGCTGGCAAAGCCAACTCGCCAGGGCGTCAGCGTGCCGCGTGGGCACGCGCTGTGGCTCATCTTCGCGGTTGGGCTACTGGATACTGCTGCTTATGTGGCAAATACGATTGGTTTTACGACAGGCGCGGTTGCGGTGGTGAGCGTGCTGGCCTCGCTGTTCAGCACGGTGACGGTGCTGCTGGCCTGGATGTTCTTACGCGAGCGCTTGCATTGGAGCCAGTGGTTGGGCATTGTGGTGATCTTTGTGGGCATCGCGCTGGTGAGTATCTAGTGGGAGAGAGGTCCAATGGTTTCTTTTGATGATGTTTTGAAGGCGCGTGAGGTCATTGCCGACCAGATTCGCCAGACGCCGCTGTTTTCGGCCACGACGCTGGGCCAGATGGCTCCCACGCCGGTTTCGCTCTTTTTGAAAGCAGAGATGTTTCAAAAAACCGGCTCGTTCAAGCCGCGCGGCGTGCTCTATCGGCTGTCGCTGCTGACGCCAGAAGAGAAGCGGCGCGGGCTGATTGCGGCCTCGGCGGGCAATCACGGCCAGAGCCTGGCGTGGGGCGCGTCGTCGCAGGGCATTGCCTCGACGATTGTGATGCCCGAACACGCCAGCCGCAGCAAGATCGCGGCGGCGCAGGGCTATGGCGCGACGGTGATCTTGCATGGGCACAGCAGCCTGGAGGCGCATCGCCAGGCGCGGGCGCTGGCCGAAGAGTGCGGGCTGGTGCTGATTCATCCCTATGTGGACGAGGGCGTGATTGCCGGGCACGCGACGCTGGGCCTGGATATCGTCGATGATCTGCCGGATGTCGACGTAGTGTTGTTGCAGATTGGCGGCGGCGCGCTCTGCGGCGGCAGCGCGCTGGCAATCAAATCGCGCAATCCCAACATCCGCGTAATTGGCGTCGAGCCGGTGAAAGCGGCGCGCCTGACGGCGGCACTGGCTGCTGGGCATCCCGTGACGCTGGAGGGCGTGCAAACACGCATCGATGGGCTGGGCGCGGGCTATACCGGCGAGGTGAATCTGGCATTGTTCCAGCGCTATGTCGATGCGGTGGTGCAGATCGAGGATGAAGCGGTTGACCGCGCGATTGCGCTGCTGGCCGAACGCTGCAAGCTGGTGGTTGAGCCAGCGGGCGCGGCGACGGTGGCGGCTCTCCTCGAAGGGAAAGTGCCGGTGAAGCCAGGCGAGAAGGTGGTTGCGGTGCTTAGCGGCGGAAATATCGACCCGGCGCGGCTGGCGAGCATTCTCAGCGCGGGCGCTTCAACATAAGAGCGAACGGCGGTGGCTCATAATAAAAAGAAGAAAAAGAAGCGCGGGCCACTCAAGCTGAGGGTGATGGCAGAGTATGGCAGTTCCGGCATCTGGGGGATTGGGCAGGTAGGGGTATTTCGGCACGCGATGATAAGACACCTGGACCTGGGCTTGCCCCCTGAATTAGCCCAGGGTTTTGACGAGTGGATCGCTGAATATACCTCTCGGTTATACGAGTCTGCTGACGCATTTGATGTACTTGCTTTCAATGCGAAAGGTCGTGCGCTCGCAGCAGCATTGAAGGGGCTTCTTGGCCCGCAGAGTTACATTGAATACCTTCCTGAAACTGAGGATGGTAGCCTGGGAGCAGCGGAAGTCATCTCTTGGAATCAGGAAAATAGATGAGTTGATTGTACGAACTTCAGGCAAGCAAAGGAGCGAAAGATCATGATCTTGCTGGATGGCAAAGTGGCGATTCTCACGGGGTCTGGTCGTGGCATTGGCGCGGCGGCAGCCAGGCTGTTTGCGGCGGAGGGCTCGTCGGTGGTGGTCTGTGATCTGGACCCCGCGCCCGCCAACGAAACGGTTGAGGCGATCGAAGCGGCGGGCGGTAAGGCGATTGCTGTGCCCGGCGATATGACTGACCCGGCCTTTCCCGAACAGTTGGTGGCGAAGGCAATCGAGAGCTTTGGCGGGCTGGATGTGATTGTGAACAACGCGGGCTATACCTGGGACGCGACGATTCACAAGATGACGGACAAGCAGTGGCAAGCCATGCTGGATATTCATGTGACCGCGCCATTCCGGCTGATTCGCGCCGCCGCGCCATTCATCCGCGAAACAGCCAAGAAGGAGGCCGAACAGCAGGGCCGCGCCAATCCGCGCAAGATCATCAACGTCAGTTCGGTTTCCGGCACGCAGGGCAACGCGGGCCAGGCCAACTATTCGACGGCCAAAGCCGGAGTGACGGGCCTGACCAAGACGCTGGCGAAGGAGTGGGGACAGTTCAACGTGCAGGTGAACTGCGTGGCCTATGGCTGGATTGAGACGCGGCTAACCCAGGCGAAAGAAACGGCGGAAAAGATCGAACGCGGCGGCGAAGAAATTGCCATCGGCGTGCCGGGATATATGCATGGGATTATGACACAAATGGTGCCGCTGGGTCGGCCAGGCACGCCGGAAGAGGCGGCTGGGCCGATGTTGTTCTTTGCGTCGCCGCTCTCCAACTATGTTTCTGGCATTGTGCTGGAGGTGCATGGCGGGCGAGCTATTTAGTTGAGAAGGGATTGCCCTGCTCATGGGATTAAAGGGTCTCTGGCGTCATCCTGATTTTCTGAAGCTGTGGGCAGGGCAAACGATCTCTGTCTTTGGCTCGCTCATAACAACCTTTGCGCTGCCGGTGACGGCGATTCTGCTGCTCAAGGCGACGCCGCTGCAAATTATGCTGTTAAGTGCCGCTGAGTACGCGCCGGGGCTGCTGGTGAGCTTCTTCGCTGGGGCCTGGGTTGATCGCCTGCGCCGCCGCCCGATTCTGATCGCAGCTGATCTTGGCCGCGCCGCGCTGCTGGGGTCGATTCCAGCCGCCGCGCTGCTGGGCGCGCTGCACATCGAGCAGCTTTATATCGTGGCGCTGCTGGTGAGCGTGCTGGCGGTCTTTTTCGATGTGGCCTATCTCTCGTATCTGCCCACGCTGGTGCGGCGCGAAGAACTGCTGGAGGGCAACAGTAAGCTCCAGGCGAGCGCGTCGGTGGCCGAGGTTGCCGGGTTTGGTCTGAGCGGCGTCCTGGTGCAGGCGCTGACCGCGCCGGTTGCGATTCTGATCGATGCGGTTTCATTTGTGGTGTCGGCGTGTTCGGTGGCGATCATTCGCCGCGCCGAGCCAGCGCCTGCTCCATCGGAGGAACAACACAATGCCTGGCGCGAGATTGGGCAGGGTGTCAAGCTGCTGTTGGGCAATCCGATCTTGCGTGCCAGCGCTGGCGCGAGCGGGACGTTCAATCTCTTTCGCAATATGGTCGGCGTGGTGATCATGCTCTTCTTCCTGCGCGAGTTGAATCTGCCGCCGGTGATTCTGGGGCCGCTCTTTGCGCTGGGCGGCATCAGCGCCTTTCTGGGCGCTCTATTGGCGGAGCGGCTGACGCGGCGCTGGGGTGTGGGGCGCTCATTGTTGAGTGGCTTGCTGCTGAGTGGGCTTGCCACACTGCTGATTCCGCTGGCGGCTGGCCCGCTGCTGGTCGTGTTGGGGCTGCTGGCGGCGTCACAGCTTTTTGGCGATGGAGCCGCAACGATCTACGAAATTAATCAGACGAGTTTGATTCAAGCGATGGTGCCTGATCGCGTGCAGGGGCGCATCAACGCGAGCAAGCGTTTTATCGAGTGGGCCGCGATGCTGCTGGGCTTGCTGGTGGGCGGCTTGTTGGGCCAAACGATTGGTCTGCGTCCGACGCTCTTTGTGGCGGCCAGCGGCTGGCTGCTCTCCGGATTGTGGCTGTTGTTTTCGCCTGTGCGGCGTCTGCACGACTATCCGGCGCTCGAAGAGGAGCCGGAAGCAGCGCTGGCGTTGGGTGAATGAGGCTATATTCTATTTGCGCAAGGAGGTCTCTCTATGCCTGTGAGTGTCTGCCCGGCCTCGGTGGTGTCCGCGCCGGTTGAAAAGGTCTGGGCGCTGCTGATGCAGCCAGAGACGTATGACCAGTGGCAGGATTTACATGAGGCGCAGGTGACGCCCCCTGGACCGGCAACGCTCGGCCAGACGGTTTCCGGCTGGAGCAAGGCGCTGGGCCGGAAGTGGCCGGTGAGCCTGACGATTGAAAGCATGAACGCCGAGCGCCATCAGATATTGCTGCGTACCACGCTGCCCTTCGGGATTGTCGTGCAGAATCAAATTAGCTGCGCGAAGGTGGATGCGACTTCCTGCCGCGTGCAATTTGGCTGAGACTTCACCTTCCCCCCTGGATGGCGGGGCTGGCTGCTGGAGCACCTGGGCGAACAGCAATATCATCGCGGTGTGGAAGACGCGCTGCACCGCCTGAAGCGCGCGGCGGAGGCGGCACAGCGCAAGAACAGCGAAACAGCATAGCTGCTGATGAAGATGGTTCTTTCCCTCTGGCTGGGGGTCGCATGGGTAACGTCAGTTCGGGATATTAGCGGTCCGAGAGAGCCAGGACTTCAGGGACCACCTGGAGCGAGGGTTTCTTGGGTTGGTGGCAATACGCAATGATGCCAGCCAGAACGTTGACCAGGAAATGGAGGAGTAGCTATGTACAGCGTAACGCAGCCAAATCTTTGCCCCTTTCCCCCCTTTACCCAACTGATAGCTGGTATATGGTAGGGATTGTGTGGGCTGCCCTGCTGTTTGGAGAGTCGCTTGCCCTCTTGTTTCTGCTACGCGGCGTCCGCCCGGCATGGCCCCAACGCCTGCTGGCGGGTGTATTGGCGTTGGGGGGCATCTGGTCCGTGGTCCTGTCCATCTGGGTGTGGGTTGATCCACGAACCTATATCTTTCATTGTTCTCTGGGCGCTCCTGACTCACCGCCTCCGTTCGTTGAGACCTCGCCTCCCCTAGTGCACGCGCAGGGTATGATTGAGGATGTGACCAACTACCTTGTCCCCTTGCTCCTGCTCCTTGGCCTGGGCCTCGCCTATTCCTTCAAAGGCGGTGCTTCCAGGCGAAGTCTACGGCCATCTTCTTGAGACGGTAGTGGATGGGATCAGTGCTGAGACTGGGCAGCTCACCCATGTAGATGAGGGGATCGCCTACCATAACGTCAGTTTCAAGCTTCGAGGAGGAAAGGCAAAACTTCACTGACAAAGAGGTCGGGAGCCAGGCTGATGGCGTTGTGCTGCTGGCCGGGCAAAAGAGACACCGTGCTGTTGGGCAGTGTATCGTGCAGGGCATCAACCGCGTCTTTCATATAGTGCGGGCTGTCGCCGCCAAGCATCAGCAGGGTGGGCGCTTCGAGCGCTCGAAAGCGTTCGGCGTGAAAGCGATAGCCTTGAATCTGGCGTAGTTCGCGGGGAATCGTGTGGGCTGCGGCCACGCGCCCAGGCCAGAATGGCAGATAGGTAACCAGTTCCAGTTCCAGCGGCGAAAGGTGCAGGAAATCGCGCAGAAACGTGGTGATGACGCCGACGCGATCATCCTGCCTGAGCAGAGCTTCCAACCCTTCGATGGAACCAGGGGCATAAAAATCCCCTTTCAGGGGCATAGGTGGTTCATAGAAGATGAGCTTCCCCAGGCGCTCGCTGCGCAGGGCGGCTTCCATCAGGCACAGCGCGCCATAGGAATGGCTGAGCAGATGGACCGGCCCGCCGATGGCATCCACGACGGCCACCAGATCAGTCGCTTCGTCCTGAAGCGAATAGGCTTCGGCGTCGCCGCTCTGGTTGCGCCCGCGTCGATCAATCGCGTAGATGGTGAAATGTTCCGCCAGCGGGCGCAGGATAGGCGTCCAGCGGGCCTGATCTTCGGCTGTGCCATGAATAAGCACCAGCGGCGGGCCTTTGCCGCTGCGTGTATAAGCGATGGCAATGCCATCGGGTGATGTTATCGCTTCCATTGGTTCCTTATTATTCCAAATTTTTGCGACATTGTAGCATAGTCATTTTACCTGCTAGCATAGATTACCAAGCCAAACAAGCCGCCCCGGCCAATTGGCCGGGGCGGCTTCTGTGAGATTGACGGTTAAACTGGCGATGGCGAATTAGCCGACGGAGCCTTCCATCTCAAGCTGGATGAGGCGGTTCAGTTCGACGGCATATTCCATCGGGAGTTCCTTGGTGATCGGCTCGATGAAGCCGTTGACGATCATGGAATAGGCTTCGTTCTCGCTGAGGCCCCGGCTCATCAGATAGAATAGCTGCTCCTCACCGACCTTGGAGACGGTAGCCTCGTGGCCGATTTCGACCTGGCTGTTTTCCAGGCGCATCGTCGGGTACGTATCGGTGCGCGCCTCTTCATCCAGCAGCAGCGCGTCGCAGCGCACGTTCGACTTGGAATGATGCGCGTTTGGGTTCACGCGCACCAGGCCGCGATAGGATGCCCGGCCCGTGCCCTTCGAGATCGACTTGGAAAGAATCTGCGAAGAGGTGTTCGGGGCCAGATGCGTGACCTTCGCGCCCGCGTCCTGGTGCATGCCGTTGCCCGCGAAGGCGACAGAAAGCACCTCGCCGCGCGCGCCCGGCTCCATGAGCAGGACGGCGGGATACTTCATCGTTACCTTGGAGCCGAGATTGCCGTCTACCCATTCCATCGTCGCGTCGGCATAGGCGGCGGCGCGCTTGGTGACCAGGTTATAGACGTTCTTCGACCAGTTCTGGATGGTCGTGTAGCGCACCCGCGCGCCCTTCTGCACAATGATTTCCACGACGGCGCTGTGCAGGCTGTCGGACGCATAGGTCGGCGCGGTGCAGCCCTCAACATAATGCACATAGGAGCCAGGCGCGGCGATAATCAGCGTGCGCTCGAACTGGCCCATGTTCTGGGCATTGATGCGGAAGTACGCTTGCAGCGGAATTTCCACCCTGACACCTTCGGGCACATAGACGAAGCTGCCGCCGCTCCAGACCGCGCTGTTGAGCGCCGCGAACTTGTTATCGGTATAGGGAATGATCGTGCCGAAGTATTCTTTCACGATATCGGGATGCTCGCGCAGGGCGGTATCCATATCGGTGAAGATGACACCCAGCTTCTCCAGGTCTTCGCGCACCTTGTGATAGACCGCTTCGCTTTCGTACTGCGCGGTGACGCCCGCCAGGAACTTGCGCTCGGCCTCGGGGATGCCCAGGCGATCAAAGGTCTCTTTGATCTCGGAAGGCACTTCTTCCCAGGTCTTGCCCTGCGCCTGGATGGGCTTGATGTAGTAGTAGATGTCGTCGAAGTTAATCCCAGACAAATCAGCGCCCCAGGTGGGCATGGGCCGCTTGAGGAAATGTTCCAGGCTCTTGAGGCGGAACCGGCGCATCCAGTCAGGCTCGCCCTTCATCTCGGAGATTTGTTCGACGACCTGCTGGTCTAGCCCTTTGCGGGACTTGAAGACATAGTTTTCTGGCATGGAAAAGCCAGCAGCGTACCGCTCAAGTTCCGTCGTAACCAATTCAGACATGGAAGGTCGCTCCTTATTTCCTGTGATGCCGCCAGTGAGCACAAGCGGCAGGATGGCAAATCTGAGTAATTTCGTCGGATATATCACCGTGATTATATGACTTTCATGCTCCTCTGTCAAGGGCAAAGCAAATGACCATATTTCTGCAAGACCTTACCCAGCAGGGTTAACATCGGGTGGAATGATGCCCATTTCCGTGAGGAGCGGCCCCATCGTTGGGCCATAGTGTTCGCGCATTTCCACAAAGGCCCGGGTGAGTTGGGTCGCGTCGGCCAGGCTCACAGCGCGCTGAAGAATCGCTTGCCATTCGGCAATGTGCCCCTGTTCCTTGAGCAGCGCCGCGTAGGTGTTGAGAAAGAGGGTCTGGGGAACAGGCCCAAGCTGGGGGATGGTGTGCATCTGGTCGAGCAGCGCCTCAAAGACGCGGCGGGCTTTTTTGGGGTTGCCATGTGTGTGGTAAGCGCGCCCGAGGGAGCGCTGCATCATAAAGTTCCACATCGGGTCACTGGGTCTGGCGAGGTGCTGGCACAGGTCGGTTGCCTCTTGTGCCAATGCCTCGGCTTCGTGCACGCTGAAGCGCGTCGTGCGGCTGAGAGCGTTGAGCGTGTCGCGCAAGAGGTGTGGCTTGTACTCCTCAGGCCGCTGACGGACGGCATTGGCAGTTTCGGCTTCGCCGCAGCAATCATAGGCATTTTTGGGCAGCTTCAGGTTGTGATAGGCGACGGTTTGCGCGCGGATGGCGTGCAACTCCAGGCGGTCAACGTATTCGCGCTGTGCGCGGTAGAGGCTGCCATCCAGAGATTGCACAAGCCAGTAAGCAAACTTGGCGTAATACAGCGCCTCATCTGGCCGGTTCAAAAGGCACTGGATGTCGTGCAGCAGGAAGCAAAGCTGGATGAATGGCAGCGGCGCGCGGTGCGGGTTGATCTGTCGGAGCAAGGCTTTGCCGGTGTCGCGAATTGCCAGGAAGCGCGGTTGGCTCTGGTCCGTTGCGGTGCTGATGGTGGCGAGGTGGTGTTGCTGGGCCAGGATGGCAACCTGCACGCTGAGCGGCGGTGTGGTTGAGTCCGGGCGCTGCGAGCGCGCTTGATCGACGCGGCGCTGGCGGGAACGCTGAAGATGCTCGTACACACTGACGCGCTGTTCCGGGTCGAGAGGCAAGGCGGCGGCCATTTTTTCTGCTACTTCCGGGCCAGGCGTGTGAGGATCGTACGGGTTGAGCAGATAGCTGAGGTACTGCGGGCTGATGCCAACCAGCAGCGCGAAGTCTTGTTTAGCGCCTGGGGTCCTGAGCGCGCTGTTGACGACAGCGCTGTAGGCTTCCTTGTGTAGCTGCGCCTCCCAGGCGAAATCTGGTGTTGTTTCTTGCATACCGTCAAAATCAACACGGAATTAAACACATCACAAGAGTATGCTGAAGCAAGAACCAGGGAAGCGAGGAGATCAACCAGGCGGCCTTGCATAGATAAGCATTCTCCTCGTATTGCGACTTGCCTATTGTAGACGAAGCAGGCGTGTAGGTCAAGGCTGGTTCTTAGGAAAGGGAGCGAATACCAGGGGTGCTCCCCGTAAATGGAAAGGGAACAGATGATGCGACACTCAGGCCGATCAGGACAGGTTCGGAGCGGAACAGGCTGCCCTGCTGGCGTCAGGCGACCCCGTTTGGGCAGCATCGATCATCGCCCGAGCGGCCCGGCGCTGCCTTCGCTGGCCGCGTTTGACGAGGGGCTTGCGGCGGCCCTGGTCAGGATGGAGTTGGCGCGCGCGCTGCGCCAACTGCTGCGGGCACCCGATTCCCGCGAGGCGTGCGCGGTGGTGGTCCATAACCCCATTCTGCTGGTGGAATCGGCCACTGAATTGCTGCGGGCGACGGTTGAAGAGGCCGAGCGGAATGGCGATGCCGCCGATAAAGCTATGCTGATGAGCTATCTGAGGGTGCTGGAACTGGCGCGCGAGACGAGCGTTCTCAGCGCCAACAGCGAAGCCGATCAAGCGTACTAAAAGCGCGCCCTTGGTTTGCCTGACTTGCTGATGGAGCGGTTCAAAGTTTCCAGGCTTCGATGACGCAGTGCAGCGGGATTTCAGCAATCCAGGGGCCTTGCTTTTCGTTCGCCAGAAATTCTTCGGTTGGCTCCGGCTCTTCAAAGGCGGCCACGACCAGACCTGCCACCCGAAATGCCTGAAAATACCAGGAGAGCGGGCGATGATAGGAACGGGTGATGACCGGCTGATCGCCAGCGTTCAGCCAGGGAACGCTCTCAACCGCAAGCTCGCGATAGCGGCTCATTTTGCGCCAGATGGTCGTGTTGGGATAGATGTATTCGATAGCCCAGCCGGAGGTGTCGATTTTATCGAAGCAGGGGTGCGAAATGCTGGCGATGAAGCGCCCCCGTGGCTTGAGCACCCGCGACACTTCCCCAATGGCCCCGGCGGCATCGGCAATGTCCATCAGGGCCATGTTGCAGACGACCAGATCAAACGCGCTGGCTTCCAGCATCTCCAGGTGGGCGGCGTCAGCGACGTGATAGGCGATGCCCAGCGGCTCTCTGGCTTCGCGGGCACGGGCGCGCTCGATGATGGGCGCGGTGCCATCGACCCCAACGACGGTTGCGCCAGCCCGAGCAAAGCGACGGCTGATGTAGCCATTGCCGCAGGCAAGGTCGAGCACGCGCTGCCCGGCGACATCGCCAACCAGCTTGAAGACGGGTGGGTCGATGAGCGTGCGGTGCCAGGTGTCGCCATCGTCGCCGAGTTTATTATCCCACCACTCGGCCATTTGCTCCCAGCCAGTGACATCCATTGATGTGCCTCCTTCTTTCTTCTTTCTTCTTTTTCAATGCCCCGAAGCGTCATGTGAAATTACCCACAGTTATTCTGTGAGCTAGCTCATATGGGTTTGGAAAGCTGAGCAGTATGCTTCATGGGTGAGTTGTTATTCTATCTCATCTGGGTCTAGGGAGGGGGTTTTTACTATGCAATCAAAAAATCGTTTTTTGTATGCTGGACTTTTTATGATGGTTCTTCTGATAATGGTTCTTTCTAGTTGCAGCACCACCGCCGCTCCTGGCGGGAGCAATTCGCCGGTAGCTGGCGGGTCAACGCCCACGCCTGGAGGGTCGGTGTCCACACCTGGCGAGGCAACGGCAACACCCGGTCCCGCGCCGACAGCCTGCGTGCCCCACACCAGCGCGACGGCTGAGGCGTGGGTGAGTGGCACGTCGAAACCCCAGGTGATGGGCAGCATCAACGGCGCGGCAGAAACAAAGCTGAGCAATTTCGGCTATCCACTGGGGTTGCCCAATGAGGGGGCGTTTGGCAATGACTATCTGGCCGCGCTGGCCTGGGCGCCTGACGCGCACCATCTGGCGGTGGCTGTCGGTGTGGATGTTGGCCCAGGTCAGACATTGTTCCCGTATGTGGTTGATACCAGTACCCATGCCGTCACACAGGTGAAGCTCCCTGGCAATACGAGCATCGCGGAGAAAGGGGCGGCAAATCGCATCTTTGCCTGGGCGGATAATCATACCCTGCTGATCTTTGGAGGGTTCAGCGGTGGCAATAATGGGTCGGCGGGAACGGTGAGCTACAGCTACGACATCAGCGCCGCCAGCCTGACCCCGCTGCCGGGTGTCACGACTGCCTATGAGGGCGTGGTGCGCTGTTCCACGCTTTTCTACCTGGAGGTCACGGCGCTGACACAGATCACTGTTGGCCGCTTCAAGGGCGCGGCCCGGCTGCATCGCTATGACCTCACCAGCCACAGCGAGATCGGCAGCCCCGTGACGCTGGGTGACACCTCGACGTTTAGTGGCGCGGAAGGCGATGTCTCGCTGATGGGCTGGGATGTCTCGCCGGATGGGACACACATTGCGTACCAGCAGACACGTGTGAGCCTGGGCACCAACGGCCAGATTGTGATCGCATCGAAATTCCTTGTTGCCAATGCCGATGGCAGCGGTGCCAGCGCCATTCTGACGGGCGCGACATCGAATACGCCCGCGTTTCTGGCGATTTCACCTGATGGCAAGCAGGTGGCCGTGACCAACGCGCAGCCGACGCCAGAAGTGTTTTCGGGCAGCATGAGCGGCGGCGCGGCGCATTTCTATCAGCCCGATGCCGAGGGTCCACCGGTCTGGCTGGCGGGCAGCGCGCAGTTCGAGGCAGATAACCTGCTTGGCTCTAGCCCAGGGATTGAGCTTTGGGCGCTCAACAGCGGCGGAGGAAGGCAATCTGGCTCCATAGTGCATCCGGGCGGCGGCATTCCGGCAACGCTGCCATGACGGTGGCGATGTTGGGCGTTTGTTAGCCTCGCAGGGAACAAGGGATTCTCCACATCTACCTAGAGAATCCCTTGTTGGGTTAGAGCGCCTGCCTTCAAGAGCTTCAAGTCTCTTGCGCGGGGTGGTACTCTTCGAGCGACAGACCGAAGGTCCAGGCGATGGCTTCGGCTACCGTTTGGATGGTGGGTGGCACGCGCAGAACATAGTAGTGGTCAGTGGAGGCATCCTGCACCTGCACATAGCGGGCGACTCGTTCCGGGTCACGGGGCAGCGTCACTTCGTAGAGCACGCCGCGTGGCCCACCATCAATATATGTGCCTTCCAGTTCCCAGACAAAGCGCTCGCCCATGCGCTCCTGAATGACGCGGCGCGCCTCTACATTTCGCCCCCCCAGAAAGTCTTCGCGGGTCAGTGTCTCCGGCGCAAGGATGACCTTTTCGTCCACCTGTACGCCATGCCAGGCGTAGAAGCCCCAGCCATCGTGATACGCAATCGCTTTGCCGGTGGCGCTGTGCAGGCGACCTGCTTCATCAAGAGCAAGGGCTTTGGGACGCCGGACGACCAGAGCGACTTCTTTGCCAAGCCAATAGCCAGAGACCATCTGATTGAAGTGGGTCAGGCCGTGTGCCTCGTTGGGCGCAAAGTAGGTATCATAGAAGTGGAGGCAAGCCAGGTCGCTGGCCTCATCATAGGCCCGCATGCTGTACCAACGGCTGTAATTCAGGGCCGCATCGGTGTAGATGCCTTCTTTGATGCTGCTTAGCTCTGAGTATCTAATGGTGTCGCCGCCCCCCAAGCTGTCCCAGATGCGCCGCCCAATGCGATCTCTGACGCTTTCTCTGATGTTCCATCTGACTTCGAGCGAGACGAACCACCCAAGGCCTTTACTATAATAATAGGGCTTGAAGTCTTTCGGCAGCCTGGCCTCGACGCTCTCCTGCATACCGCTAGTGATTTTTTCATCGATACTGTTCAGGACACTGCTTTTGTCCTTGATGGGGCCGATCTCGTCGCTGTCCTTGAGGCTGTCCCGGATAGCCTCTGGGATATTGATGAATCTCTCTTCCGCAGAGACCCAGTCGTCATCGCTCGTCAGGAGGGCTATCAGTTGGTGTGGCCCATCCAGCCAGAAGACGCGCAGCGGTGGGTCCAGCCCAACCGCTGCATACGCCTGGCGCAAGAACACTTCGGCCTGCTGTTCATCGACCGGCTCGGTAGCAAGCTGCCTCTGGATATACTCCTCGGTAAAGTGGGCGGCTTCCGCCTTCATCTGCGCTGGTGTAAGTTTGCGCTCTTCCTCGTGTGATTGAAGGGGCTGTTCCATGATTTTGCTCTTGTCCTGATCGCTTCTGGCGATATCAAGGCGTATGACAAGCTGCGCTACGCGACGGAGACTTCGGCATCGCCGCCGGTCACACGCTCGCCGCGCTGGTTTTCGGCCCAGACATCCAGCGCAACGTGGGTGTGGCCGTCGCGCTGCTCGATGCTTTTGATGGTCCCTTTGCAGGTGAGGACATCGCCGGGCTTGACCATGGCAGAAAAGCGGACTTTGAGGCGCGTAAGGCTGGGTTTAGCATCCAGTGTGCTCATCCAATCACTGACGAACTGCCCCAGGAAACCCATGCTGAGCATCCCATGCGCAATAACGCCATCCAGCCCGGCCATGCGGGCGAAGTCGTCATTGAGGTGGATGGGGTTATGGTCGCCAGAGGCTTCGGCATAGGCAGAAAGCTGCTCGCGGGTGATGGCTGGCTTGATGAGTGGGCTAAGCGTTTGCCCGGCGGCGAGCGCGCTGACGCTGGTACGCATGGCTAGGCTCCTTCTTCGGGGATGCGCAAAATGGCGAGCGTGCGCCCTGTATAGACATGCGCGCCGCTGGCGTCTTTCCCGATGGTTTCAAGCGTGACAAAGGTCATGATGTCGCCTTTGCCGGGGCGCTGGCGCACTTCCGCCACGCGCGTCTGGATGGTCAGGGTATCGCCAGCGTGCAGGGGGCGGCTGTAGCTGTATTCTTCTTCGCCGTGCAGCAGGCGCATTTTGATGGGGTCGATGGGCAGCGCGCCGACGAACTGCCGAAACCTGGTAACAAAGGTGGGCGGCGCGATCAGCGCGGGATACCCTGCCGCGTGGGCGGCGGCGTCATCGTGATACAGCGGGTTGTCATCGCCGATGGCATCGGCAAACTGGCGAATGGCTTCGGCTGTCACTTCGACCGTTTCGGCGGGCGAGGTTTCGCCCACGAGGCTGGCGTCAATGGGCATGGATGTTTCTCCCTTGATGAAAGAGCAGACGACACGTGGTCTGGCGGCTGGATGCACTGTATCATTACGGGGCCGCATCGTCCAGATGACACGCAATGTGCCCCTTTGCCGTTTTATGGATGGAACAGCTTGCATGGGGGTATATACTTGGTTAGGTTCCGAGGAGTGGAAACGTTGTCACGATGGGAAAGCTCCACACCTTGCGCTGCGAACAGGCAGCGCCTGGCGTTGCAGGTCTAGCGGGAGGCCAATCGTGAATACTACAGAGAAACAGCCGCCTGCTATCCTGGTCGTTGCGCCAGACCAGGAACTGCAAACCATCCTGAGGGAAGTTTTGACCGAGGAAGGCTATGTCGTTGTTGCAGTGGCCTCGCTGGAAGAAGCCAGTCAGCAGATTGATGAGCGCGCCTTTGCCTTGATTCTGGCTGACCTGTTTGTTGGCCCCTCCAAACATGCCTTCACCCCGGCGCATCTCTTGCGCCGCCGCGCCTGGCCCACGCCGATGGGGCTGCTTTCGGCAGTCCCATCGCTTTCCCCCGAAGCGGCGCACGCGGCGGGCTTTGCCTGCATGATTTCCATGCCCTTTGAGTTATCCGAGTTTCTGGCCGTGGTGGCCGCCGTTCTCCATCAGCCACTCACTCCAGAGCAAGAGCGCCAGGCCGAGGTGGTGCAGCGGTTCCTGGACGCGCTTTCGGCGGAGGATTGGGAAGTGGTTGGCGAGTTATGCACCCCTGATGTTCTTTATCATCCGCCGCGCGCCTCCATTGTTACCTCTTCTGTTCGGGTTTATGGGCGCGATGCGCTGCGAGCGCATGGGCAGGCTGCCGCAAAGCACTATATGCTGGTCTTTTTTAACGCGCTCTCTGTCTACGCCCGGCCTCATGGGCTGGCCGCTCGCTACACCGGCCACTGGACAACGCCGCAGGGGGAACGCCTGCGCCTGGCTGGGACCATGCTGTTCCACTTTTCAGTGGATAACCGTATCCGGCAAATTGGCGTTCACACGCCCTTGATACACAAGATACCGCGCAACTTATCCGGTTTCGCCGGATAAGTTGCGCGGTATCTTTTCAGGTTCTGGCGGCCAGCCAGACTTGCGCCGGAAATGGGCGCTTCCCCAACCTCAGGCACGGGGCAAGGCGCAGAGGCAGCGGGCGAAAGCCATAGGTCTTTTCCAGCCAGCGCTTGGCCGGAAACTCGCGCGGCGGGCGATTGTGCCAGGGAACAGACCTATCAGAGACCATCAGAGGCTTCCTTTCTTGCTGTACGACAGCAGAAACGGAACGGCCATATCGCCGCGCCCTGGCCCCACAAGGCCGGAAGCGTTCAGATATAGCCGCTGAGAGTCTCGATGATACAATTACCCCCAGCCCCATATTTGGTACGACCGGATGTGGGGCCATGGCAGGGCCGGTGTGTTTGTCACCGGCTGTGCCAGCCGTTCTTCAAATTGCTTTACAATGCTTGACGCAGACCCTCCAGAAACAGGTGTAGCAGCAAACGAGTATGGAGGGAGTATACCTGGCTTGCGCTGCTTTGTCAAGCCTGCCTGCCCCCTTTGGGCCATTTGGGCTGATTGCCTGCCCTGTGAGGAGCCTGGAGATGTCCATCATCGCCGCGTTTACGCGCTTTCCTTCCCTGACGACGAAACGCTTGCTGCTGCGGCAGCTTCGCCCCGACGATGCCGAGGCGCTGTTCCCGACACTTTCCGATGAGCAGGTCACGATGTTTTATGGGCACGAGCCGCAGCGGTCCATCAGTGAGACGTATGAGTTGATCAACCAGATACAGGCGCGCTATGACCGGCGCGAGGCGATTCGCTGGGGGGTGACGCTGCCTGGCGATGATCGGGTGATCGGGACGTGCAGCCTGCATCATTTCGACCCCGGCTTTCATCGTGCCGAAATCGGCTATGAACTCAACCGCGCGCTCTGGGGCCAGGGCCTGATGGCTGAAGCGGCCTCGGCGGTGCTGGCCTATGCGTTTCGCGATTTGGGACTGCATCGCGTGGAAGCCATCATCGACATCCGGAACGAGCGCTCCAAGGGGCTGCTGCTCAAGCTCGGCTTTACCTATGAAGGCAACTTGCGCGGGCGGTATGCCTTTCGGGGCGGCTTCGATGACGAGCATTATTTCGGATTGCTGCGGGATGAGTGGCACGATGCGTAACGCGCCGTTCAAAGAGCAGGTCGTGATTCTCACCGGCGCGTCCAGCGGCATCGGCAAGGAGCTAGCCTATCAGCTTGCGCAGCAGGGCGCGTGGCTGGCGCTGGCGGCGCGCAGCCTGGACAAGCTGGAGACTGTGGCGGCGGAATGTCGCCAGCGCGGCGCAAAGGCGCTGGTGGTGCAGACCGATGTAACCGACGAAACCCAGTGCCAACGGCTGATCGAGCGCACCATCGAAACCTATGGGCGCATCGATGTGCTGCTGGCGAACGCGGGCTATGGCCGTCCCAAACGCTTCGAGGCACTGCGCGACCTGAGTACCCTGAAGGGCGAAATCGAACTCAATTATTATGGGGTGGTGCACTGCGCGTATTACGCGCTGCCCTATCTGAAGCAGAGCAAAGGGCGGCTGGTGGGCGTGTGCAGCTTTGGCGGGCAGGTGGGCATTCCCGGCACGATTGGTTACAATAGTTCCAAGCATGCCATGCGCGGCTTTTTGAATACGCTGCGGGCTGAACTGCGCGGCAGCGGCGTGAGCGTGACGGTGCTCTATCTGGGAGCGATTCGCACCGAGCGGCTGGTGGAGGCGATGGGCGCGAACGTCAACAAGGTGCCCACCATGTCGCCGGAGCGCTGCGCCGCGCTGATTTTGGGCGCGGCGGCGCGGCGCAGGCGGCAACTGGTGATGACGCTAGCGGGCAAGCTGCTGGTCTGGCTGAATCTGGTTGCCCCGGCGCTGCTGGATTGGATATTGGTGAGCTTTCCCGGCATCGCCTACGAGGAATAAACAACATAACGGAGGGCGTACGATGCTCAAGTCAACGGCGCTTGTGATCGTGGCCTATGTGGTGGCTGGCGCGGTGGCTGTGCTGCTGGGCTATGGATTGCACGCGCAGCATCCTGTGCTGCTGCTGGCGCTGGCGGATGTGGCGGCAACGGTCATTATTTTTCTGTTCAGCCTTGCCACCGACAATTCCAGCATGTATGACCCCTATTGGAGCGTGGCTCCAGTTCCCATTGCGTTGTTCTGGCTGCTGCAACCGGGTGGCAGCGGCTTTGCCGCGCTGCGCCATGTGCTGGTGTTTGCGCTGCTGTGCCTCTGGGCGATTCGGCTGACGTACAACTGGGCCAGCCAGTGGCGCGGCCTGGGCCACGAAGATTGGCGCTACCGCGATTTGCACGAACAAACGGGCAGATTCTACTGGCCGGTCAGCTTCCTGGGTATTCATCTGGTGCCGACCATTCTGGTGTTTCTGGGCTGTCTGGCGCTGTGGCCCGCCTTGTTCAGCGGCACGCAGCCGTTCAACTGGCTAGATGTGCTGGCCTGCGTGGTGACGGGCGGCGCGCTTGTCATCGAGGCGACGGCAGATGTGCAGATGCGCCGCTTTCGGGCAGCCAAAGCGTCAGGCGAAACCGAACCGCCGGGGCTGTGGCGCTATTCGCGCCACCCCAATTACTTTGGCGAAGTGTCGTTCTGGTGGGGATTGTTCCTGTTTGCCTTGGCGGCTGATCCGGCCTCCTGGTGGATGGTGATCGGACCGGTGTGCATCCTGGCGCTGTTCCTCTTTGCCAGCATCCCCCTGATGGAGCGCCATGTGCTGGCGCGCAGGCCGAGCTATGCCGCCTATCAGCAGCTTGTCTCGGCCTTTGTGCCGTGGAGGAGAAAGCGGAAGGACGCTGACAAGATTGTCAGCGCGGATACGCCATCTCAGGGGACGATGTAGCCAGCATCGACCGGCAAGGTCACGCCGGTCACGTAGGACGACGCCTCCGACGCGAGCCAGAGCGCGGCTTCGGCCACCTCCAGCGGGTCGGCAACGCGGCCCATGGGGATGCCGCTGGTGATGCGCTGGCTAATCTGCGGGTCGGTAATCCAACGTTCGTTGACCGAAGTAAGCGTGGTGCCAGGGGCAATGGCGTTCACGCGAATATGCCGCGCGGCGTATTCGAGCGCGGCGGCTTTAGTGAGGCCAACCACGCCGTGTTTGCTGGCAATATATGGGGCGATGCCCGCCGCAGTGCCAACGAGGCCCACGGTGGAAGTCATGTTCACAATGGCACCGCCGCCGCCTGCCAGCATGGCCGGAATTTCATACTTCATGCTCAGGAAAACGCCCTTGAGGTTGATGGCGATCACACGATCAAACGTGTCCTCGGACGTTTCCACCAGCGGCCTGTTGCCGCCAGCGATGCCCGCGTTATTGATGGCGATGTCCAGCTTGCCGTAAGTATCGATAGCCTGCTTGACGAGCGCCTCGACCGAGGCGGCATCGGCTACGTCGGTGGTGACGGCCAATGCCTGGCCGCCGCTGGCCTGGATTTCTTCCGCCAGGGCCGCCAGTTCAGCTTCGCTGCGCGACGCCAGCACAACGGCTGCCCCTTCCCTGGCAAAGAGCCGCGCGGTGGCCGCGCCGATGCCCCGGCCCGCGCCGGTGATGATGGCGATTTTGCCTGCCAGACGCCGCGAAGCGCCTGGCGCTGGTTGATTAGCCTGTTGTGCGGTGGTCATGTATGAGACTCCCTTTCTCTCGTGTGCTGTGCTTGCCAATATACCAATTACGATATATCTTGATATGTCGTATACGAGAAGGGAATCCAGAAAGTTGCACCGGCGATATTACAGGCAGCCGAGGATGGCGGGCACGTAGTAGCGCGTCTGGCTGGACATCTCCGTGAGCCAGTCCCAGGCGTGCGGCGGCCAGACCGACCCATTATCGTCGGTGAAGGCGCGCGACCAGGCAGTTTCGACCGCGTTGGTGCCCGCGTTATAGGCGGCCAGCACGAAGCCATAGGCGTAGTGCGCGGAAGCGCCGCCATAATGCGCGGCCAGGTCAACGCCGCGCTCGGCGTAATCGCTCAGGCGTTCTCGGTCCAGGCGGGCCGCCGCGTCGAGGGATTGCTGTGGATTGGTGGGGTCGATGCCCAGCGCGGCGGCAGTATCGGGTTCAAACTGGGCGATGCCAACGGCGTCGGCTGAACTGACGGCACTGGGGTTGAACTTGGATTCTTGCCAGATTTGCCACTCGAAGGTCAGGCTATCGAGGCCATACCTGGTCGCATCGTCGCGGGCGACGCTCAGCCAGGGCGAGGTGGTGGGCGGCGCGAGCCGCCGACATGATGCCTGACCGCTCAGCCCGAAGGTGGCCGGAGTGGTGGGCGCGGGCGGCAGCGTTTCGGTGAGTGCGGAACGGCCCAGCGTGGCCGAAAGATGGCTCAGCAGCAGCCCGCTCAAGATGCCGACGATGACGCAGGAGAGCGCCAGGCAGAACAGCAGGGCCGCCCAGAAGGGCAGTCGTGCTTTTTCCTGATGATGGGCTTCTGGCATCCTGGGTTGATAGCTCATGCGAACTCCTCGACAACGCTGCGTCGGCCAGGCCGCTGGATGGTGGCCCTTCCGGGAGCAGAGTATATCTCACCCGCTGCTTTCTGGCAAGCCGAGCAGGTCTGAACAACTCACAGAGCACGCTGTTGGTATGCCGTTTGCTAGAGCGATACCTGGTATTTTTCACTCAATACAAACAATGAAAGCGATGAGCAGGATGCTGAGGAGGATGCAAGTATGCTCTATCTACCATTAGAACGTCTGTTAGCCATTGCCACTGGCCAGGCCATGCCCGGGGTGGTTGGCGCGTCGATCAATGCTGCTCCCCATGCTTTATCGGTTGTTTCTCCGGCCAGCCCGGTAGATGCCAGGCTGGCCGCGCGTATGATAGCAAACGGTTTATATATGGCGCTGCGCGATGAAATCTGGCGCAGCCATCCTTTAGGAAACTGTGGAAGGGCAGGCGAAACGAATGACCTGCGCCTGATTCTCTGGATGGACAGCGACAATCAGCCGGGCATTGCGGCGGTCTGGGACCTCACGCTGGAGGCGCCCTCAAAGGTGATCACTACCGGGACGGTGCTTCCCCGGCCCGCGCTGGTCATCGGGCGCAACCTGCGCAGCGGCGAGTATTTTGTGCTGCGCTGTGTGCCAGGCGCGTGGGTTGAACGTTTGCAGGCAGTGAGCTTCGGGGTGCAGCGCTCCGCATCGTGAGTGGAACGTGGATTCAGGCTGCCCCGAGCGCTGCAATCAATTGACGATAGCGCTCGAATGCAGGTTTGGGTGTGTAATCATCGCGCAGCAATCCAAATTGAAAGAAGAGATTTGGATTGCTGCTATCTGCGTCGCGCAGGCCGTGATGTTCATAATGGGTGATGTTGAACCGGGCGCGCTGCTGGTGAATGGCACGAATGACCGTTTCCAGCACGGCTGCCTGGCGCTCGGCGGAGCGAGTTGGGCCTGTCGGCCAGGCATTTTCGGTAATGTGAATGGGAACTGAAGCGGGAATGCCAGCAGCGACCAGGTTGACCTGGCGAAAGTGGGCAAGGACGGCGCTGACCGATTGGCGCACATCGCCTGGTTCTCCGTCAGGAGCAAGCGGGCGAAAGACATCGGGAAAGAAATCGAGGCCAACGTAATCCAGCGCGTCGAGAAAAGGCTGGCCGCCCAGCGCCGCAATCGCGGGCCAGAAGTCATCGGTGGGATCGAAGTTGAGCGCGGCGTTGAAGCCGACCTGCATGTCAAGGCCACGCCGACGCGCTTCTTCTTTGGCCGCGATGACCCCGCTCACCAGCGCTTCCCGGACATGGGGAATGCACCCATCCACCTCGGGAAAGGTGGTGAGATTGGCTTCCTCGGTGATTTGCAGCGTGGCGAGCAGCGCGCCGTAGCGGTGAATGGTTTGCCGAACAAAGTCGAGCCATCCGCTGAGGTCTGGCTGGCGAAAGCACAAGACGAGATCAAGCTTGCGCCCCTCCTGGGCATACTGCTCAACCGCGTGTGGCGTTCCAGTGGTGCTCGCTTTCTCCGAGGGTAATGAACCTTTAAAGTGAAGATAGCCACGAACCAGCAAGGGTTGGTCAGGCGTCTGGAGTTGGGACAATGCTGCCTGGATACGAGTCGGTTCATCAGGTCGCCCTGCCAGACGAGTATCAGCGCTGGTGACGCTGCCAGGATAGATGCCAAAGATGAATGGGGGAGTGTAGCTGTCAATCATGTTGAGGGTCTTCTTTCTGTTGCAGTTCCAGGCGCTGCTCTACCTCATCGAGCCAGGCCAGTTCGGCAGCGCGTAAGAACTCGCGTCGGCGAAAGACCGCCACATCGAGCGGCGCGAGTATGGCTGCTGCTTCCAGGCGTTCGCGTTCGGCAACGACGTTTGCGAGTTCCGTACGAATGGCCTCTTTGCGTTCCTGAAGGAAGGCCAGCACGTCGCCGGCCTCGTCGATGCCACCAAAGAGCAAAGCGACGCCAACGGCATCCGGGCTGATATACAGTTCCGTCAATGCTTGCTTGCGCAGCAGGCGCAGGGCGCGCTGGCCCTCCTGGGTGATGCGGTAAATCGTGCGCGTGGGCCTGCGTCCAACTTGCTCGGTGCGCACCGTTTCGATGAGGGCCTCGGCTTCCATCTGCGGAAGTTCACGATAGAGCGCCCCGACGCGGACCCCACCCCAGATGCCTACATCGGTTACGTCGGCATCGTGGCGGAGTTGATGCCCATGTCGGGGGCCATTTCTGGCGAGCAATCCCAAAATCATCAGGCGTGTTAGATTCATGAGAGTAATATACGTGAATCCATATTGTTTGTCAAGCGTTTCAGGTCTGCGCTTGTGCTTTGGCCTGGGGTGTGTGAAAATGAGTTGGGATGGCAACGGTGTGGTGAAGTTCCTCCCCAAGAGAAGAGTTGTTGCATGCGGTGCCTGGACCCAGGCTGTCGATATGGTGAAAATCCGGCGGATGCGATTGTGTGCCGCTGTGGGCTGCTGCTGCCTGGGGCCAGAGTGGCCGGGCGCTATCAGGTGGAACGGCTGATTGGCCGGGGCGATGTCAGCGTGGTCTATCAGGCGCGCGATCTGCGCCTGAAGCGCCCGGTGGCGCTGAAGGCGCTGCGGGCGCTTTCCAACGAGCAGGCGCGCGCACGCTTCATCAATGAGGCCGAACTGGCCGCCGCGCTGGACCACATCAATATCCTGGCGGTGCTGGATTTTGGGCAGGATGGCCCGATTACCTATCTGGTGATGCCGCTGATGGCAGGCGGAACGCTGGAAGATGTGATGCGCCAGTATCAAGGACCGCTGCCGGTGGCGACGGCGGCATCCTACTTCCGCCAGCTTGCTTCTGCGCTGGATTACGCGCACAGCCACCCTCGCAAGATTCTGCATCGGGATGTGAAGCCCTCGAATGTGCTGGTGCATCCGGGCGACGGTCGGCTGCTGCTGACCGATTTCAGCATTGCCCGCGCGCTAGAAGCGGAGCGCCGTCTGACGGCTGCCGGGCTGGCGCTGGGCACGCCAAACTATGCCGCGCCGGAGCAGATGCGCGGGCATCCGGTTCCGGCGAGCGATCAATACGCGGCAGCGGTCGTGCTCTATGAGATGCTGACGGGGCGGCTGCCCTTTACGGCGTCGTCGGTGATGGAGCAAACGCGCCAGCATTTGTATGAGCCGCCGCCGCCGCCCAACACGGTAAATCCACGCCTGCCAGCGGAGGTCAACGGCATTTTGCTGCACGCGCTGGCGAAAGACCCGACGAAGCGCTTTCGCACGGTGACGGCCTGCGCCGACGCGCTGGAGGCCGCACTGGCGCTGACGCCCCGCCCCAAAGCCGCGCCGGTGGAGGCCGCCGCGCCGCTGCCGGTCGGTTCCACGGATGAGATTCGCCAACCGCTGGCTGCGGGCAAGCGTTTGCGAGGTGGGCGTGTGGAGGTGATGCAGCTTCTGAGGGAAGAGGC
Source organism: Ktedonobacterales bacterium (assembly GCA_035307385.1). Taxonomy (GTDB): domain Bacteria; phylum Chloroflexota; class Ktedonobacteria; order Ktedonobacterales; family DATBGS01; genus DATBHW01. Next base: position 131,309 of record DATGID010000044.1, read on the forward strand.
GAGCGGTGAACTGTATCTGGTGAACGAGCAAGGGCAGTCGCCCAGGCAGCGCGCGCTGCTGCGGCTGGCCGCCGAATCGTCCGGGCCGCGCGCCGCGCAGCGCGTCCACGAGTGTACGCAGGTGGCGCACGCGCTGATGGCGCTGGGCGAGCACCCGGCAATCCCCCGCTATTACGAGTCCTTTCAAGAAAAGGGCGAGACGTTTTTTCTGATTGAATATATCCAGGGTGAGACGCTGGCCGTGCGCCTGGCGCAAGCGGGCAAGCCGCTGCGCGAGGAAGAAGCGCTGCTGGCGGCATCGCAAACGCTCGACGCGCTGGTGACGCTGGCGCAGTTGACGCCGCCGGTCGTGCATCGCAATGTGAAGCCATCGAACCTGCTGCGCCGGGCCACGGATGGCCGGACCTATCTGGTGGGCTTTGATATCGCGCTGGTGGCCGCGCCGCCCGTCCCTGGCGAAAAGCCCCGCATTGAGCCGCGTGGCACGCGCGGCTATTCGCCGCCAGAACAGGCGAGCCGTGACCGCCTGCCCGACCCGCGCTGGGATTTGTACGCGCTGGGCGCGACACTGCACCATCTGTTGACCAATCGCGACCCACAGAAAGAGAGGCCGTTTGATTTCCCTCTGGCGCGCAGCCTGAACACCGCGCTTTCGCCAGACGTGGAGCGTTTGCTGGAACGAGCCGTGGCGCGCGATGCGAACAGCCGCTATCACACAGCAGTTGAGATGAAGCGCGATATTGATCGACTGTTGGGGCTGACGTGTCCGCAGTGTGGGGCGCCGCTCCGTCGGCAGGCGCGCTTCTGTGGGCGCTGCGGCGCTCGGCTGATTTCAAAGGGCGCGGGGTGACGGCGGGGCGCTCTGGACCGTTTTATGCTATAGTATAATAACACGGTGCTTGGGGGTGGGGGTGTTGGAAAGAGGAGCGCTCTTATGGAAGCTGTTGATCAAACACCTGGCCCTTTAGGTGATTCTGCTCCGGATACTGCTTTATTGAATGGTCAGCCTCATTCCGGCTGGTTCGCCCGGCTGCGACAATTCTGGACGGCGCATAGATCACACGCGCCTTCTGCGGCCAATTCCACTCCTGCCTCGCTGACTTCCCCCGATCTCACGGCGTTTGTGCTGCTCGGCGGTGGTTCGCGCGGCGCTGCCCAGGCCGGGGCGATTGCGGCAGTAATGGAACATGGTGTGCGGCCCGATGTGATTATTGGCGTTTCGGCTGGCGCGTGGAATGGCGCTTATCTGGCTGTGGACCCCACGCCAGAACGCGCCAGGGCACTGTGCGACATCTGGGCCGGGCTGCGCAATAGCGATTTGCTGGGCGGCGGATGGTGGCGCGCGGCGGTCAGCGCGGTTTCTGGCCGGGCCTCGCTCTACAGCGCGGCGGGACCGCTGGGCGTGGCTGATCGCTATATGGAAAAGCATACCTTCGAAGACTTGAAGATACCGCTGCATATCCTGGCAACCAATCTGACGACCGCCCAGCCGATGCTCTTTTCGTCGGGGCGGCTGCTGCCTGCGGTGCTGGCATCGTCGGCGGTGCCAGGCGTCTTTCCACCGATGGTGATTGAGGGGCAGGTCTACGTGGACGGCGGCTTGCTGGAGTGGGATGCCTGCGCGGCGGCGTTGCGGTTGGGCGCGCAAAAGATTTATCTGATTGGCTGCGGCGCGGTCGGCGAACTTTCGCCGAAAATGTCTGGCCCGCCTGGGGCTGCCGAGGCCGCCAGGCGGAAATTGTCCAACGGGAGGGCGGCGCTGGCTGCGTCTTCTGGCGAACCAGATTTGGCGCGCACCGTTGGGGCGAATCTGCTGGAAGTGCTGGAACGTTCGTGGGATGTCGTCAGCCGCTATCAATTCCGGCGCGCGGTCGAAGAACTGCGCGCAGGCGGCGCGCACGTCGTTTCGATTGAGCCGTTGCTGCCCCTGCTATCGCGCGCGCTAGACTTCAACCGGAGCGGCGTGATGATCGCTTCTGGACGCGCGGCGGCGGAAATAGCGCTGAAAGCGAGCGCAGAAGAAGATGCCGCCAGCAATAGCGTCCCGCTTGCTCCCCACAGCCTGGCGAGCTAGGCGCGTTGCCTGGGCAACCCCCTTGATCTTCCCTCTATGGGACACCTTGAAACTTATGAAACAAAGTGCGCCCTAATCCTCTCTAAACATGCACCATGCGCCTCCTGCTATCTCATGCGTTGTGTTGCTGGTTAACGGAATGCAGGAAAGGTACAGAGGCGGGTGTACGTTGCCTCACTAGAAACCCTCCGTAGCCAGGCGATTGCCGCAACCGGAGAAGAACGGGGAAGAAGGGAATTGCTCTCATGATTGAGACAAGCAGCGACCACGACATCTACTCCTATGAGGCGTTTACCAGGCACGCTTTCTATGCCGCTGTAAACCACGCGCTGGTTGAGCGGGCCGTGGCCCAGCTTGACACACGCCCGGCTGGCGAGAGGCTGAGTGTAGTTGACCTTGGCTCTGGCACTGGGGCGATTACGCAGATGATTGTGGACGCGCTGAAGAAGCGCGGGCGAGACGCGCGAGTGATTGGCGTGGAGCCATCTGCCGATGCCATCAGGGTAGCGGAACGCCGCCTGGAGGGCGCGGGCATGGATGTGCGCTTCACGCAGGGGGACGCTGGCGATCTGGCGCGGCTGGGTATTCGCGCCGACGCCCTGTTCTTCTGCAACGCGATTCATCTGGTGCCTGACAAAAATGAGGTGATCGAGAAGATCGCTGCGGCGCTGGCGCCCGGCGGTCTTTTTGCAACCAACAGTTCGTTCTTTACGGGCGCGTATGCTGCCGGGAGCGAGCGTTTTTACCGCCTGTGGACGATGCAAGCCATGCGCTGGCTGCGGCGCGAACATCCCGAGGTAAAGATTGTGCGCGATTCGCACGCGCTGGCAATGCAGTGGCTTACGCGGGATGATTATGCCGGGCTGCTGCGCAAGCATGGCTTCCGCATTGTGCAGAACGAGCTTGATGAGGCGCTGATGCCGCTGGAGTCCTGGCAGGATATTGGCAGCTATTGGCTCTTTATCGAAGGGGCGCTGCCCGGCGCGCCGATTGCGCTGGGGGCTGCTGCGCTGCGCGCGGCGGCTGTGCAGGCATTCGAGGAATTGGGCCTGAGTGTGGTGCCGCGCAACTGGCTGCAACTGGTGGGGCAGTTGGAACCCGTGCAATAAGGTATCGGAGAAGAGGACCGCGAGAGCGGCGCTCAGCCTGAGCGCCGCTCTCGCGGTTGTGCCAATCAAGAACGCTCTGTGCCTCTTTAGAAGAAGCGATACGACCCGACCACCGTCACCTGTTCGGCGGTTGGTGGCTCGGCCACTCCATTCTTGAGGCTCTCCTGGAACGCTTGAAACTCCGGCAACGCGGGGAGCGGGTTATCTACCCCATCATCAACTTCCAATAACACCACATAGGTCACCCCATCGGGGAGGCGGCATGATGTGTATCGGATGCCTTGAGGCTGCGCTTCATGGAGCGCAGCGAAGACGCTTTTTACTGCCGCTTCGACTTCTGTGACATGGTCGGCTTTCACCTTGGCACGGACCATCCGTACATTCATCGGGGATTCACCTTTCTCTGTTGACCAATCAAGTTTCGATCTTGACGGGACCACCCATGTACGCCCCACGGGAAGCTGTCCTATGGGATGGGTTTCATCCGTCATAACCCTGACGGAACACAACAAAGGAATGTGACCGATAAACGAACTGCTAGGAGGAGCGCTCGCGCGACCAGATACGCGCCGTTTTGTCGGCAGAGCCAGAGACCAGATGCTGCCCATCGGGCGACCAGCACAGCGCAGCGAGTTTCATAGTAGGGCCTGGGATGCGCTGCGCTATGGTCCCATCTGCGGCGTTGAGAATGAACATCTGCCTTGCACCCGGATACGCCAGAAATTGTTTATCCGCTGACCAGGCAACGGGCGCGTTACAGGGGGTGCTATAACATAGCCTGCCAGTGGCTGCTTCCCAGAGCATGAGGTTTCTAGAGGGCACATCTGGATGAATTGCCGCGGCTGTAATCTTTGCGCCGTCATCCAGCCAGGCAATGTTATCTATGGCGAAATGCCCGACTTTGAGCGTCTGCCGCCAGGTGCCATCAGTCGTATTCCAGACTTCGATGGGGTTGCCATAGATGCCGGTTGCCATCTGGCTCCCATCCGGCGACCAGACGGTACATTCGATGACATACCCCGGCGTCTGGTAGCTGAGCAGAGCCGCGCCCGTTTCTGCATCCCAAAGGCGCACAAATGGTTCGAATGCTCCTGTAGCGAGGCGGCGTCCATCGGGGGACCAGGCCAGCGCTGTGACCGTCGGCCAGCCACCATAATTCTTGGGCCGCGGGGTGCACAGAAAGTCCAGGATGGTTTCGCCAGTGGTTGGATTCCATATCCGCACAGTGCGGTCTTCGCTGATCGACGCCAGCCGCGAGCCATCCGGGGAGTATGCCACCACGCGAACATGGTCCTGGTGCCCCCGGCAGACGAGCATACTTCGTTCCTGCTCCACATCCCAGATGCGCACCGTTTTGCCCGTTCCTGCGGCGGCGATATGCCGCCCATCCGGCGACCAGGCAACACTGTATATCTTGAAAGGCAGCGTTTTCGTCGTCTGCATGTATGCTCTGGCCCCCTGATCGGTGGAAATGTCGCCTGATGCGGTATTCCCACCGATCAGAAAGAGAACGGAAGCAGGATCAGTTCGCCGCGAGAATGAAATTGCGCAGTTCGTAGCTCTGGGCAATCTCCATAAAGCCCATAGTTGGCGCACGCTCGATGCGCAGCCCAGGAACGGCCAGCAGCCGCTGCAACAGCATATCCGCTTCCTGAATGGCAAGGTACGCGCCTGGGCAGCGGTGATGCCCGTCGCCAAAGCTCATCAGCATAGAGGGGATGTTATCGCCTTTGATGCTGCGCCCTGGGCACAGTTCCAGGGGATGTTCGCCGACAATGCTTTCGTTGGCGTTGGCCGCATAGATGTGTACGTCGATTAAGTCTCCTTGGGGAATAGTGACGGCTGCGCCTTCGCTTTCGATGGTCACATCGGCGGTGGCGCGGCGCATCAGATGGCCGATGACCGGCTCCAGTCGCAGCGTCTCGTGCAGCATCTCGTAGCGTTCTTCCTCGGGCGCGGCCAGATAGCGCTCGCGCAGTTCGGGGTGTTCCAGGAAATGCCAGGCGGCCACGCTGATGAACTCGCGCGTAGTGACCATGCCTGCCGCCGCGTACTGGATGACCTCTGTCAAGATTTCTTGATCCTTGTAGTTCTGAGAAATCAGATGCGAGATCACATCGTCTTGCGGCTTGCGTCTGCGCGCATCGATGGATGGCTTGACATCCAGAAAGAAGAAGGTCAGGAAACGCCGCTGCCGCCACATGAAATTGATGGTGTCGAAGAGATTGCTGCCCGACTGCGCGTTAATGGACCCGTTAAAAAAAGCGTCGATGCGTTTATCCATGCCTGGCAGGCGGCTGTTGGTCAGGCCGACTACCTGGGCCGCCACCTGCATTGCCAGCGCAAAGGTCATCTGGCTGAGGTCGACGCGCTTTTTTCGTTTGAGGTCTGCGACAAGCTGATCGCATAGCCGCTCCATCAAGGGGCGATAGTTGGCGCTGACGGCTTTGGGTGTGAAGAAGCGCGCGGTTTTGCGCCGCTGCTCGTTGTGGGGCGTCCCCTCCATATAGAGAAGGCCCTGGTTTTCGGACGTGGCGAACTTTTCAAACAGCGCCGCGCCGAAACCGGCCTGTTTGGTATCGCTGCTGCGCAGCACGGCTCTAGCTTCCTCGAAGCCGTATACCTGCCAGGCTCCAGCCTCGTCGCGCTCGATGCGCTTGCCAACCGGTTCAACTTTGGTAGCGGTTTTCTGGTGCGACCACGCTGCATGGTCAACGGGGCATTGGGCACTGGTTGTGGTGGTCGAGGAATCATCCTGTGCGGCTTGCATGGGGCTGGTACTCCGTTCTGCTCTCGGGCGGTCCTATGAGGCACGTTCAGCGGGGCTGCTCGCTATACTTATAATACCAGCTTCCCTTATGATACACAATGTGTCATGACTTGCGAGCAGGACTATATACGAGTTGGAAACATGAGTCATCCCGAATTTTTTGCCAGACAGACCTTCTGCCAGCAGGCGAGTCTGCTGGAGAGTGCAGAAGCCCGTGGGAGCGCCGCCTTCCAGGCGGCCAGCGCTGCGCTGCCGCGAGGGCGGCCCTCCAGCGTGCTCCGGTGCGACAGGCCAGCGTTTGGCCGCCTGGAAGGCGGCGCTACGAAAGCTGACGCCGCGCTGGGCTTGGTCCCCCAATATTCGGGATGATTCATGTTTTATTGCCCGGGCCAGAGTGTGCCTGTCTAGGCTTCGTAGCGCCGGAAGACCAGCGTGGCGTTGTGGCCGCCAAAGCCCATCGAGTTGGAAAGCGCCACGCGCACATCAGCTTTGCGTGCCTGGTTGGGTACGTAGTCCAGATCACATTCGGGGTCTGGATGGACGTAGTTGATGGTTGGTGGCATGATGCTCTCATAGATGCTCAGTGCGCTGATGGCCGCCTCGACGCCGCCTGCCGCGCCCATCATGTGGCCGGTCATCGACTTGGTGGAACTGACCGCCAGCTTATAGGCATGCGCGCCAAAGAGTGCTTTGATGCCGCCCGTTTCGCTGCGGTCGTTCGGTGGGGTGCTGGTGCCGTGGGCGTTGATGTAGTTGACCTCTTCGGGGGCAATGCCGCCCTTTTGCAGCGCCCGGCGCATGGCGCGCACCAGGCCGCGCCCTTCCGGGGCTGGCTCGGTGATGTGGTGGGCGTCTGCCGTTGCGCCATAGCCCACAAGCTCCGCGTAGATGCGCGCGCCGCGCTCCTGGGCAAGTTCCATGTCTTCCAGAATCAGGATGCCCGCGCCCTCGCCCATCACAAAGCCGTCACGTTCGGCGTCGAAGGGGCGGCTGGCGTGCGCCGGGTCGTCGTTGCGGCGCGACATGGCGTGCATATTGCCAAAGGAGGCGATGGCAACCGGCTGGACGGCGGCTTCCGCGCCACCGGCCACCATGACGCGGGCGTCGCCGCGCCGGATGGTTTCGTAGGCTTCGCCTATGGCGTTCGCGCCCGTGGCGCAGGCGGAAACGACGGCGAAGTTTGGGCCGCCCAGCCCCAGCGTGATGGAGATAAAGCCCGCCGCCAGGTCAATCGGCGTCATCGTACTGAAGAAGGGGCTGATGCGGTCCGGCCCGCGATCAAAGAGCAGCTTGAACTGTTCGTGCATGGTGGTCAGGCCGCCGATGCCGCTGCCGATGATGATGCCGGTGTCTTCGGCAACCGGCGCGACATCCAGCTTTGAATCGTTGAGGGCCTGGACGGTGGCGGCCAGCGCGTACTGGGCGAAGATGTCGTTGCGGCGCGCCTCTTTGCGGTCCATATAGAGCAGTGGGTCAAACCCCTTGACTTCGCCAGCAATGCGGCTTTCGTGGGCGCTGGCGTCGAACTTCGTGATGGGGCCAATCCCCGAAACGCCTTTCTTGAGCGCCTCCCAGCTTGTTGCCGTATCATTGCCAAGCGGCGTGACCATGCCGATGCCGGTGACTGCCACACGTGTTGTCATATAGTCTCTTTCTCCTTCGCGCTGTGGCAGCGTGACGCCGCCTTGCCTGGTTATAGCTCTATTGTATCATATTGCTCTCGGCTGAACTAAAGAGCGTTTGCCAGCTATATCGACGCCCGGCGAGATGTCGTCTATAATGAGGAGGTATTCTAGCGAGAGGAAGGAGATCAGCGCTGATGCTTCGCGGAGAAAAAGTGATCTTGCGCGCGCTGGAGCGTGAGGATTTGCCGCGCCTGTGTGCGTTTCATAATGATCTGGAATTTGAACTGGTCGGCGGGGGCGACCCCTGGGAGCCAGAATCGCTGGCGCGGCTGCAAGCGCGCTTTGAGGCGCAGAGCCGCGAGGGCCAGTACGATGGAATGAGCTTTGCCATAGAGGCCGATGGCAAGTGCATCGGCTCGTGTGGGTTGTTCCATGTCGACCAGACGGCGCGTACCTGCGAGCTAGGCATTGGCATTGGCGACAAAGAATATTGGGGGCGCGGCTATGGGCGCGACGCCGTGCGCGTGCTGCTGGATTATGCCTTTCGGCTGCGCAATTTTCATAAGGTCTGGCTGCGTGTGATGGGCGTGAACGAGCGCGCCATCCGCGCCTATCGGGCGTGCGGCTTCGTCGAGGAGGGACGCCTGCGCCAGCAGCATTGGGGCGATGGGCAGTATGACGATGATGTCTATATGGGCGTTTTGCGCAGCGAATGGGAACAGGCGAAGCAAGGGAAGCACGTCAACGATGGATGAAGGTTGGTATCGGCAGGTGATCGAAGTCAGCGTTCCGAGGCTGCGCGTGGAGACGTGCAAGCTGCACCTGAGCGGATGGGACAGCGTGGCGCTGGAAGTGAACGACGCGCTGATCTTTCGCTTTCCCCGGCCCAACCGGCCCGATGTGGAGGAGCAGCTTGAGAAAGAGCGGGCGCTGCTGCCAGAACTGGCGAACGTCTTGCCGCTGCCAATTCCCCAGTTTGCCTATATCGGTGATGCCCCCAGCGGCTCTGGCAGGCGTTTTGTAGGCTATCGTAAGATCGACGGCGTGGAACTGCGCGGCGACGATCTTACGATGATAGAGATAGAGCCAATTGCCCATCAGCTTGCCGAGTTTCTGTCGCGCCTGCATGCGTTTCCGGTGGAACGGGCAGTGCAACTCGGGCTGCCAGCGGTGAGCGCTGCCGATTGGCGTCGGCAATATGAGGGGCTTTATCGACGGGTCAGCGAACGCATCTTTCCGCTTCTGGAAGAGCCTGTGCGCACACAAAATGCAGCGCTGTGGGAAGGCTTTTTAAGCAACGATGACTACTTTACGTTTCGGCCCGCGCTGATTCATCGGGATTTGAGCAGCGACCATATTCTCTATGACGCGGCCAGAGGCGTGATTGTGGGCATTATCGATTGGGGCGATGCGTCCATTGGCGACCCGGCGTTCGATTTTGTGGGCCTGCTGGGCGACTATGGTCCTGCGTTCGCCGAAGCGACGCTGGCACACTATGAAGGCGAGCACGATACGACGTTCTGGCAGCGGATGCGCTTTTATGCGGCGATTGCGCCCGTTCACGAAGTATTGTTTGGCCTGAAGCACGGTGACGAGACGCATATCCGGCGTGGACTGGCAATGATTAAGCACACGCTGGTCCGGCCATAATTGCGCTGGCGGGCGAGAAAGCGAGGCGGCGATGCTAATCCGTGACATCATGGTGCGCGAGGTGGTGACGGTCAAGGAAGATGATACGCTGGCGCATGCGGCGCTGCTGCTGGAGCATGGGCGTTTTCGCCATTTGCCGGTGACCCAGACGCTGCCGCAGCCAGAGGACGCGCCGCCGAAACGCCTGACCTATCCGCCGATCAGGCCGCCCGAGGCCGTGGTGGGCATCCTTTCGGACCGCGACTTGCCAGGCAGCAGAATCGGCGCGGCTGCCCTGGAAGCATTGCAAGGGCGGCAGGTGCGCGAAGTGATGCGCCGCCCGGTGATTACAGCCAGCCCCGACACCCCCGTAGAGTATGCCGCGCAGTTGATGGCCGACAATGCCATTGGCTGCCTGCCGATTGTGGATGACGCGGCGAAGGGCCGCCTGGTGGGCATCATCACCGAAAGCAATCTCTTTCACGCGCTGGTGGGGCTGGTCGGCGCGCAGGAACCGAGCACGCGCCTGCGCCTGATGCTGCACGGCGGCGACCCGGCAGAATTGGCACGCGCCCTGATGATTGTGGCCCTGCACTCCGGGCGGCTGGCAGGCTTGCTGGCGGAGCCGGTGGACGCGCAAGGCCGCTGGCCCGTGACACTGCGGGTGCGCACGATTTACCCAGGGCCGCTGCTGAGTGATCTGGCAGCAGCAGGCATCGAGGTAGACCAGCCCGCCGATGATAAGCAAACGTAAAGCGCAGTTGCCAGAACCGTTATGCGCGCTTTCTGCTCTTGCCAGTGCCAAGCGCTTTCACACTCGCGTTCAGCGTTTCTTCCATCTCGCGCACAGCCTTTGTCGTGTAAAAGTGGCCCAGCGGGATGTTCAGCGAGCCGCCAGCGCGCTGGCGCACGACCATCTTGCCCCCCAGCAAACCCGCCTGGCGATAGGCTGTGCTGATCTCCGCCAGAGGCAAGCCCATCAGCTTTCTATCGGTGGCATAGACAAACCCGTCGCCGGTGATTAAGAAGAAATATTGCCCGCTTTTGAAGAGCGGGGGAATCAGCCGCAGGCCAATCGAGAGGAAGAGACAGCCAAACGCAATGAGCGCAACCAGTTCAAAGGGCGCGAAACCATCGTCTCCTCTGGTGCCGCCGGGCAGCGAGCCGGTGATGAGCACATAGAGCGCCAGCCCAAAGAGCAAGACAGCGCCGACGATATAGATGATGATGTTGGTCTGGATGGCGCTGCGCGAAGCGGGAAACTTCGTCCAGGTGGACGGAATGGCATCGCTGCGCCCCTGCCGCGCGGCTTCTTCTACGTTGAATGTAGCCATATGCTCTGCTCGCCTTTCTTCTCGTGGATGGAGTGTTTCATCGGTCTGAATCAGTTTCCACAATATGTTGCACACTGGTGGGCAGGTTTTGCAAGCCTTTCTGCAAAAAGGTTGGGTAGATGAGCGTGTCGTCAAGGGAATCGAGGGGAAGCCAGCGCAAAGCAAAGGTCATCGGCTGGTCCGCGTAGAGGCCGGTATCTTCCGTGGCTACCAGGGCTTTACTGGTATCATAGAGCGCCGGATGGTCATCGAAATTGACTTGATAATAGAAGCCGATTTCATGATTGGGAGCGCCATCGGTATCATCATGAAACAGGTTCTCGACCACCCACAGCAGGCGCGCCACCTGAACATCGCTCTCCAGCTTTAACTCTTCGCGCATTTCCCGTTTAATCGCTGCCTCGGAGCTTTCCATCATCTCGACGCGGCCACCGGGCAAGAACCAGAAATCGTCGGCTACTGATCTTTGGACCAGCACGTGGCCGTCATGGATGCAGACGCCAGCCACGCGAAAGTTGAAGATCGCCTGGCCGATGTTGAATGAAATCATGCCCTCACCCTTCTCAACATGTGAGCAATCGCTATTCACCAGGCAGATATAATAGCACAATTACACATCTGTAGATGCTTGACAGTCTGGCAGCGCGTAGTCAATAATAGTTGTGAACCCCACTTAACTATCGCACTCGCCGCCGCGCGATAGAGAGCACGCAGGCATCAATGGTGCTGCTTGTGCAACTCGCTAACGACAACTTTGGTCAGAGAGGAGGTATTGCTGGCTTCTTTTTCCGGTTCCCCACGATTTGCTTCTGCCTGGCGCTTCAACTCGAATGCGTGAACATTGTTACGGTACAGTTGTCGCTCATTTTTGTACCAGGAGACATGCAATGGCAACAGCAGCAAGCGAAAAAGACGTTCTTATCTCCGAGCGCGTGGCGGGTGGCATCCTGCCCAAAGTGCTCAATTCCTTCGATATGGTGGCAATTTTCGTTGCCATCGTCCTCTTTGTCAGTAATGCAGCGGTGGTCAGCGGCGCGGGTGGCGCGGCGTACATTTTCTGGATTGTCGGCTTCCTAACCTTCCTCATCCCTGGCGCGATTGTTACCGGCCAGTTGGGCCTGATGTTCCCCGGCGAAGGCTCCATCTATGTCTGGACACATAAAGCCTTCGGCAAGTTCTGGGGCTTCTTCGCAGGCTTCTGCGCCTGGTGGCCTGGCGTACTGGTGATGGTGGCGACGGGCGCTGCCGTGGTGACGCTGATTACCCAGCTAGGCAGCAATCATAACCAGACCTGGCTTTCCGAACCCTGGGAGCAGGGTGTCGTCATTCTCCTCGTCATCGCATTCTCGATGGTGCTTTCCTGGCTGCGTTTCCGGGCCGCCCAAAATCTGGTCAACGTCATTTTTGTGGCCTATGGCGGGGCGATTCTGCTGGTTGGCTTGGCCGGGTTGTTCTGGCTCATCAACGGCAATGCGCCCAACGGCGATTTCACTGCGACGGGTTGGGCACCCAGCAGCGACAAGTGGACGTTTTATGGGCTGGTGATTCTGGCGCTGCTGGGCATCGAAGTGCCCCTGAATATGGGCGTAGAGATTCGCAACACGCGCTCCATTACGAAATACCTCTTCTGGGGGTCAATCGTCGTGATGGCGGCCTATCTGTTCAGCACCTTTGGGGTGCAGATGACCGTGCCGCGCGCCGTTCAGCTTTCGGCTAATCCCGCCGCGATTGGCGCAGCCGTGCAGCTTGGCTTCGGTGCTGCGGGCACCGTCCTGAGCGATATTGTGATCGTCGTCTTCATTGGCTTTTTCCTCTTCAATACGGCTGTGTACAACTATTCCTTTGGGCGCTTGCTCTTTGTTTCTGGCCTCGATCAGCGCCTGCCAGCAGCAATGAGCAAAGTGAACAAGAACCGCGTGCCCTGGGTGGCTGTGCTGGTGCAGTCGATCATTGCCGCGCTGGTGGCAGCCATCTCCTACTTCTTGCCATATCTGTTCGCTGGCGGCGCAGACACAGCAACGCTTTCCACCAGGGTCTATGATGTGCTGCAAGCAGCCGTGACCGTAATCTGGTGTATCTCGATGGTGATCCTCTTTGTGGATGTGGTCATCATCCGTTCCAAGTATCAGGAACAGTTCAACCAGACACAACTGGCTCCCTCCTGGGCGTTCTATCTCTGCTCCCTGATTGGCCTGGTCGCCAGCGCCGTTGGCATTGTGGTGACATTTCTGAATCCCTGGACCACCTCCATTGCCGAGAGCGATTGGTGGGAGGTTCTGCTGGTGATTGCGCTCGCCTCGCTGGTTGTGGGAGCGATTGTCTACTTTATCGGCCAGGCAACAGTTGCCAGGAGTTCACCACCACCGGCGGCAGTTGACACCAGCGGGGCTGCTCCAGCAGCCTCGGACTGATGATTTCGAGTTGAAGCGCCAGCATTTTGCCGGGGAGAGGCGGAAGCCAGCCCGCTTCGCCTCTCCCTTTTCATGTGAACGCAGTGTCTTGTTCAAAGGGGGCTTCTATGGATTCACAAAGCGTCCTCCAACGTGCCCAGGAGGCGCATCTGCGATTGGTGCGTTTCCTCTATTGCGACAACGGCGGCATCATCCGTGGCAAATCGACGCATATCAACGGCCTGGCAAGCCGCATGGCTGAAGGCATTGGGCAGACGCTTGCCATGCAGGCATTTGCAAGCATCGACCATTTGGCGTCGGTCGAAGGGATGGGGCCGGTTGGCGAGTTTCGTCTGGTGCCCGACCCCAATACCTTTGTGGTGCTGCCTTACGCGCCCAACAGCGGGATGATGTTCTGCGACATGCTTTCCCAGGACAGGCAGCCCTGGGCCGCCTGCCCGCGCACGTTCCTCAAGCGCACGCTGGCTGCGGCAGGGCAGATGGGCCTTGCTGTGCAGGCGACCGTAGAACACGAATTTTATCTGGCGCGCGAAACGCCCGACGGCTACGAACCCTTTGATTACAGCCTGTGCTACAGCAGCGTTGGCTTCGATTCGTCGGCGCAGATCATCGATCAGATTATCGCCGCGCTGGAATCAGAAGGCGTGCAGGTCGAGCAGTTTATGCCAGAGCTTGGCCCCGGCCAGCAAGAGCTTTCGATTCATCACGCCGACGCGCTGCGCGCCGCCGATAACGTGCTGCTGGTGCGCGAAACAGTGCGCGGCGTGGCTCGCCAGCATGGCGTGATCGCCAGCTTCGCCGCTAAACCATTTCTTGACCAGGCCGGAAGCGGCGCGCATATCCATTTCAGCCTGTGGGGCGCGGGCGCGGGTGCGCAAGGGAACAATCTGCTCTATGACCCCAACGGGCGCGGCGGCATCAGCCAGCTTGGCTATCACTTCATCGGCGGCGTTCTGGCGCACCTGCCAGGGCTGCTGGCGTTGACCTGCGCCAGCCCCAATTCCTATCGCCGCCTGCTGCCGCATTTCTGGAGTTCCGCCTACACGGCCTATGGCTTCGATAACCGCGAGGGCGCGATTCGCATTCCTTCGCCGTTCTGGGGGCGCGAAGCCGAATCCACCAATCTGGAATTGAAACCGGCAGACCACAGCGGCAACCCCTACCTGGCGATAGGTGGGCTGATTGCTGCCGGACTGGATGGTATTCGCCGCAACCTGGACCCCGGCGAACCGGTGGACGTGGACCCAGGCAACCTGACGGATGAAGAGCGCGAGCGGCGCGGCATTCATCGCCTGCCAGAAACGTTGGATGCAGCGCTGGACGCCCTTCAGGCCGACACAGTGCTCACTGATGCGCTGGGGCCAACGCTTGCAACCTCCTATATTGCGGTGAAGAGGCTGGAAAGCAGCTTCTTTGCCGAAAAAAGCATATGGGAAGAGACGCGCCAGCATTTCTACAAATATTAGAGTTTAGAGTGGCTCCCAACATCTGGATAGCGGGGCAGCCTTTGCTTGCAGCGCCGCCGTCCCTGGCGGCGCTGCAAGCAATCATCTCTCACGTTTCCATCCAGGCGACATATTGGCCGATGTTTTCTGCCAGGGTCTGAAGCATGGTGAGCGTCTTGGGGATTTCCGCGTTGGCAATCGCTTGCTCATCTGGCGTGCTGGCATCGTTCAGCGTGCGTCGCAGGTTGAACTCCAACCATTCCAGCGCGTTGCCCAGGCAGCTATACAGCGCGTCATAGGCACTGTCCGCCAGCGCACCGCCAGCCAAGCGATAGCCATCGATGACGGCGCGAAAGGCAGCCTCGCTGGGTTCCCCAACGGTTTGCCCGCTCCAGGCCAGGGCCACATCGGCCAACTCACGAGTGGGATTGATGAGTCCGGCAGCTTCCCAATCGATGATGGCAAACGTCGTGCCATCTCGCCAGAGGACGTTTTTCTGGTCCAGGTCGCGATGGCTGACAACCAGGTTATTCCACAGCCTCTTGTCGGCTTCCTGGGCCAGTCCGTTCCACCAGCGAATATCACGCAGCGCGCCGCGCAAGCTCTCCGCCCAGGGCAGCGCTCGCTCCGTTCCACGGCGCGCCAGCAGCACCCAATCATCGTCTCGAAAGACACGCCAGGTGGGAATCTCCAGCCCTGGAATGCTCAGGCGCAGCGCGTGCATCTGGCCCAGGACAGCGCCAATCTGCCCCGCCTGCGTGGGTTCGGCTGGTCCAGATGAGAGGGTACTTCCCTCTCTCCAGGGAAAGACGAGCACGCTGATGTCGTCTATATCCTGCACCGGCCCATCGGCGCAGGCGAGCGCGCGAACAGCGGGCACGCCCCGAGCCGCCAGAGCGGTGGCAATCTGCTCCGTCAGGCGATACCGGTCGCGCAGACCGGGCTGGCCGATGATCTGGGGATGAAGCTGCTTGATGGCGAAGCGACCCTGCGTGGTTTCGACGCGCCACATGTGGTGTATCAAGCCACCAGTGACCGGCTGTGCTTCCCCAAGCGCCGTTCCAAGCTGAAAGCGCTCACATAGATGGGCAAGTTTCTGGCTATTCACATTCCAGCAAAAATGGCTGCGCCTGTTGGGCGCATGCGGCAGCATCGGAGAAGTATTCAATGGGCATGGGGATGGCCTCCAGGGAGAAACAAGTTCATTTCAGTAAAAACAAAATTTTGACGACCCTGATGACCTGCCCCCTTCCCTTATCATATCACATCTATTCACATGGTACGCTGGGTGCTGCCTGTTGTCGTGAACAGGCCGTGAAGCTAGACAAAGCGAAAGGATAGCAGCAGATGAATACTCTCCCAGCCGAAGCCACATCCTTTAGCCAGGCGCGGTACGCGCTGGCGCGTGAGTTAGCCGAGCGCTGTCCCGTTGAGCTTGGGCAAGCGATTGCCATCACCGGCTCGGTGGCGCGCGGCGTCTCCGATCAGTTCTCCGACATCGAACTCAATTTCTGGGTCGAAAAGCATCAAGGGCTTGAGGTCTATCGCGACTGGCTGCGCGGCCAGGGCGCGCAGGTTGCCATGCAGCCTGAGGAAGAATGCCACTATGGGGAGGCGCTGATGACGAAAAGCTGGTATAAGGGCGTCTTTCTTGAAGCGGTCTGGCATCCGTGGGATGCGTTGGAGCGGCAGTTAGGGCCGGTGCTGGCGGCAGAAACAACAGATCACTGGCGTCTGACCGAAGCCTGGCATGTTGCCGACGCGGTGGCGCTGCGTGAGAACGCGCGGTTACGCCATTGGCAGGAGCAATTAGCCCACTATCCTGATGCGTTGCAAGCAAAGCTCATTGCCCAGGCAACCTGGGGCTGGGGCAGACCACACTGGTGGCCTGCATCCGTTATCAATATCTGGCCGCTGGTGCATCGCAACGCTCAGTTGGCGCTGGCGGAGGATTTAGCCTGGGAGGTGAAGCAGATGCTGCGTCTGCTCTTTGCGATCAATTGCCAATGGGAGCCAGATTGGAAGTGGCTTGCCCCGCAGAGCCAGCGGCTCGCCCACAAGCCTGATCGCCTGGTCGAGCGCGTCAATGACCTCTTCTTGCTGCCTGACCCGGGCGAGCGGGTGCGGGCTTGCCTCCAACTGATTCTTGAGACGCTGGAACTGGTGCCGCCGTCGTATGATATGACCAGACAAAAGCTGTTGGTTCGTGAGGCGCTGCATCCGGAAGAGGTTCCATTTCAGTAATTCGTGGGTAACTTGATTGCGAATCGCCAGTATGGGGATGTCGCATTCCTGAAGATGAATAACGGGCTGACGAGTGTCTTCATCGACGTGCTTGCGGTGAGCGCGTCAGCCCTGGCTTCGACTGAGCGCGAAAGGCTGTTTGCGGTATCGTACCTGAGGAGAAATGGAGGCAAGCGCGCAATATGCCATCTTCATGCAATGCCCGAAACATGGCGTCTCTGTACACCAGAAGGGCTGTGTGCTGTGCAATGGTTCTTGGGACGGGCGCGTGTGGAGATTCCCTCAGGAGCAGAAATAAGGCAGCGCGTGCGCCTTTTTCTTATCAGATATAATGCTGGCAACAACGTACCGTGAGGCGGCTGCGATGGGGTGGCAACATCGACGAAAGCAGGAAACTTCAGTGGAAGACTACTATCAGCTTGATGTTCTGGTTCCAGGGCCGGTGCCCGTTTCGCCGGAAGTGCTGGCGGCTATCGGGCGGCCTGTTCCTGTCCATTATGGGCCAACCTTCGTGCCTTTTTACAAGGGTCTGGTTGAGCGCCTGAAGCAGATTTTTGGAACGAGCAGCCCCGTCTTTCCGATGGGCGGCTCTGGCACAGCGGGCGTGGAAGCGGCGCTGAGCACACTGCTGGGCGTGGAGAAACACGCGGCGGTGGTGGTCAACGGCTCGTTTGGCGAGCGCCTGCTGGCGATTGCGCGCGCCTATGACCCCGAAGCGCTTAGCATTGAGTTTGAGTGGGGCAAGGCGGCTGATCCGGCTGAGGTAGGCAAATTTTTGGACGCGCATCGCGTGGATGTGCTGGCGGTCGTCCAATCGGAGACTTCAACGGGCGTGCTGAATCCCATTCGCGAACTGGCAGACGTGGCCCATCAACGCGATGTGGCGATCATGGTTGATGGCGTTGGCTCGGTGGGTGGCGCGCCGCTCTGCCTGGACGGTTGGGGCATCGCCGCCGCCGCCACGGCTTCGCAGAAATGCCTGGAAGCGCCGCCAGGATTAGGCATAGCCGCGTTGTCAGAGGTTGGCTGGAAGCTGGCCGACAGCCTGAAGCGCCCCACGCCTGGGTTCTATCTGAATCTGCGCACCTGGCGCAAGTCGGCGGAGGATAGCCCGGACCATCATCCCTATCCCGTGACAGTGGCAACGAATAATCTCATGGCGCTCGATCAGGCGGTGCAGCGTGTCCTGGCCGAAGGGCTAGAGGCCCGCTACGAGCGACATCGTCGCGTAGCAACCTATTTGCGCGCGGCGCTGCGCGCGTTGGATTTCCGGCTGCTGGCCGATGATGACGCGGCCTCGCCAACGGTGACGGTTGCCACCCCGCCAGAAGGCATCGACCCGGCGCAGTTAATGATGACGCTGCGCCAGGAATATGGCATGGTGATCGGCGGCGGCCTGGGCAAGCTGGGCGGCAAGGTCGTGCGTATTGGGCATCTTGGTTCGTCTGCCCAGGAAGTGATGATGAATCGTGTGATCGCGGCGATTGATGTTGCGCTGCGCAGCGCGTGAGGCTAATGTCATTAGTGTATGTACTACTATTGTTAGTGCAACCAGAGGCAGAGCAGGCATGACGACGAGCGTTCTGATGGTTCCAGGGTATGGCGGCTCTGGCCCGGAGCATTGGCAAAGTTTGTGGGAAGCGGCGCACCCCGATTTTCGGCGCGTCGTGCAGCGCGATTGGGAACGGCCTGAGCGCGCTGCATGGGTGGGCGCGCTGGATGCTGTCGTGGCTCAAGCGGACCATCCTGTGGTGCTGGTGGCGCACAGCCTGGGCTGCCTGGTGGTGGCGCATTGGGCCGCGCAGCATCAGCGGCCCATTCACGGCGCGCTGCTGGTCGCCGTGCCCGATGCCGAAGACCCCGATTTTGCGGTGGACGCTGGCGGTTTTACACCCATTCCACTGACGCCCTTGCCATTTCGCAGCATTGTCGTGGCAAGCACAAACGACCCCTATGCCGAGCGGGAGCGCGTCGAGTATTTTGCCCGGCAGTGGGGGAGTTTGTGCGTCTCGGCTGGAGCGAGTGGGCATATTAACACGGCGGCAGGATTCGGCCCCTGGCCCTTTGGCGAAGAGTTGCTCGCAGAACTCTGCCGTGAGCATTGAGAGCAAGCATGTATAAAGCGAATTACTGGTTGACGGTTGCCTATAATGGCATTGTAATCGGTATCTGGCCGGCAGCGGGCCTGGCTTTTCTCCTGACGAACATTCTCGGTGGAGGGCTAGGAGTATTTCTGCCCCTGCTGCTGGGATTCTTAGCGATCTTCGCCTTTGGCATTGGATGGATTTACCACACTAGGATATGGCGGAGGCAGAGACCTCGCTCAAGCCTCAAGCGGTAGCGAGCCTCTGCTGGCTCGGAAATGATTTTGTCAGCTTTTGGTAAGCACAATGCATCATCACAAGAGCCGATGCACCCTATTCCGACCAGGAGAAAGGAACAGAGATTGGCTTCTATGCACCGCGCCCAATTCCGCGCCGTCAATCCCGTTCTCCCTGTTAGAAGCGTCAGCCAGGCTGTTGGCTATTATACTGAGCGACTCGGATTTCGCCTGAGTTTTCAAGACGATCCCCAGGACCCGCAATACGCGGGTGTCGAGCGCGACGGGATTGAACTGCATTTGCAGTGGCATGATCCAGCAGATTTTCGCGAGGCGGTTGATACGCTCATGCTGCGTTTCGTCATTGACGACGTAGACGCGCTGTTTGAAGAGTATAAAGATAAGCAAGTGTTCCACGACCATACAGCTCTAAGCGACACATCCTGGGGAACGCGCGAGTTCGCTTTCTATGACCTGGATGGCAACGGGCTGACCTTTTATCGCGACCTTTGAGCAGAGGGTATCTTGACAACATATTCCAATGACTGAAACAAGAGAAGACAACCTATTTGCGCAGGTGGTTCAGCGGTTTGCTCCCCAGAGCAAGCTGCTGCGCGCCTGGGCGTTGCAGGGCGGCGTTTCGGCGCAGGTGACGGCGCTGGAGATAGAGCAGCCTGACGGGCACATCGAAAAGTTGCTGATGCGGCAGCACGGCGAGACAGACCGCGCGCACAATCCGCAAATCGCGGCGGACGAGTTCAGGCTGTTACAGCTTTTGTACGCGGCTGGGTTGCCAGTGCCGAAACCGTATTCCCTCGATCAATCGGGCGAAGTTATTGCCACCCCGTATATAATCATTGAATATATCGAAGGTCAGACGGAATTTGCCCCGGCGAATATGCAGGAGTATCTTGCTCAGTTCGCCACGCAGTTGGCCCGCATTCATCAGATCGATGGCACGAAGCTGGATATATCGTTTTTGCCACCGCGAGAGGCGAGATATACCAGAGACTTGCGCGAGCGCCCCGAGCAGGTCGATGCCTCGCTGGACGAAGGGCATCTGCGCGATGTGTTGGAAGCCGCCTGGCCTTTGGCTCAGCGGAACCCGTCGGTGCTGCTGCATGGGGATTATTGGCCGGGCAATCTGCTCTGGAGGGATGGCGTGCTGGTTGGAATCATCGATTGGGAGGACGCGGGAAGCGGTGACCCGCTGGCCGATGTTGGTAACAGTCGGCTGGAAATCCTGTGGGCCTTGGGCGTCGATGCCCTGCGCGCGTTCACCGAGCGCTATCAAGCGCTGACATCCTGGGATTGTACCAACCTGCCCTATTGGGATTTGTGCGCCGCGCTGCGACTCAGGTGCTTTCCCGACTGGGCCGCCAACGCAGCCGCCGAACAAACGATGCGCGAACAATATCGCTGGTTTATTGTCCAGGCGTGCGAGGAGCTTCTCAAGCCATGTCCACCTCATCTATGACAGACTATCCTGCTCCGGAGCGGCTGGCGCGCGAGGCGCGCGTGGCAGCGGCGCTGCGCTGGTTGCGCGAACAGAGCGAGGCCGCGCTGGCCGAACAGATTGCCTTCTGCGAGGTGCCCGCGCCGCCCTTTGGCGAAGAAGCGCGCGGCGAGTATCTGATGGCCCGCCTGCGCGTGGAGGGACTGAATGACGTGCGCCGCGACGCCGAGGGCAACGTGATTGCGCGCGTGCCCGCGCAGGAAGAGGGGCCGTCGGTGGTGGTGGCCGCGCATCTGGACAGCGTGTTTCCTGCCGAGGTGCAGCCCAAAGTGCAGCGCCAGGGCGGCATCTTGCGCGGGCCGGGCATTGGCGACAATGCGCGCGGCCTGGCGAGCATGCTGATGCTGGCGCGGGCGCTGCGCCAGTTTAAGCTGAAGCCAAAGCGCCCGCTTTTGCTGGTGGGTACGGTGGGTGAAGAGGGCGCGGGTAATCTGCGCGGCGTGCGCCATTTGCTGAAGGCCGAGCTTGCCCCGGAAAGCATCGGCGCGTTCCTGGTGGTGGATGGCCTGCACGCGGGCTATGTGACGGCGAGCGGGCAGGGCGTGATTCGGGAGCGCGTGACATGTGGCGGACCTGGTGGACACAGCTACGCGCATTTTGGGCGGGTGAACCCGATTTACGCGCTGGGCCAGGCGCTGGCTGAAGTTGCCAAAATTGCCGAAAAGTTGGCACCGCAGCGCAGTGGGACGGGCGCGGTCAGTCTGCCCAGGGCGACGTGCAGCGTGACGCGCATCGGCGGCGGCACGTCGATCAACGCGCTGCCAGAAGAAGCCTGGTTCGAGATCGATCTGCGCGCTGTCGATGCGCAGAAGTTGGCCGAAGTGCATCAGGCGTATCGCGCGGCTGTGGAGCAGGCGGTGCGTGCTGCGCACGGGCGCGGCGCGTTCGACAAGTCGGGCGAAGTCGCCGAGACGCTGACGCTTTCCTTTACCACGCTGGGCGAGCGCCCTGCTGGCCGCATGCCCTCGGATGCGCCGCTGGTGCAGGCGGCGCTGGCGGCGGCGCGGTTTGTGGCGGGCAGCGCGCATCTGGGCGACCCGGGAAGCTGCGATGTGAATATTCCACTTTCGCTGGGCGTGCCAGGCGTGGTGATTGGCGGCGGCGGCGATGGCGGCGATACCCACGCGCTGACGGAATGGTACGATGCAACCAACAGCTTCCAGGGGCCTCAACTGCTGCTGCTGCTGAGCTTGATGACGGCTGGCCTGGCGAAATGATATGCTATCTAAACAGAACTGATGCCAGAAATCAAATGCCTATCCTGTTCAGGAGAAGATAAGGAGCACCCTCTTGCCGACAATGACCCTTCCCAAACGGAGCGACGTGCCCGTTGAATTGACCTGGAATCTGGAAACGATCTATGAGACGCCGGAAGCCTGGGAGCAGGCGTTTCAGTGGGTGAACGATGAATTGCCGAAGCTGGCCGCTTTTGAGGGCACGCTGGGCAACAGTGCCCAGACGTTGTATGACGCCTTCCAGCTTGATAACGCGCTTTCCCAGGTGTTGGGCAAGCTGCATGTGTATGCCTCGCTGCGTTCCGATGAGGATACGTCCAACGGCCCGAACCTGGCGCGTCTGAGTCGTATCCAGATGCTGGGCGCGAAAGCTGCTGCCGCCAGCGCCTATATGACGCCAGAGATTCTGGACATTCCCCAGGAGCGCATCGACAGCTTTCTGCGCGAAGATGAGCGCCTGGAACTCTATCGCCATGTGCTCGATGAACTGCTGCGCCGCAAACCGCATGTGCGTTCTGCCGAGGTCGAGGCGCTGCTGGCCGAGGTGGGCGAGGCGCTGGAAGCGCCGTCGCAGGTCTTCAATATGGCGAATAACGCCGATCTGAAGCTGCCGACGGTCAAGGATGCCGACGGCCAGGATGTGGAGTTGACCAAGGGCAACTATGTGCTCTTTTTGGAAGATCACCACCGCAACGTCAGGAAAGACGCTTTCGAGGCGATGCATAGCACGTTCCTCAAGCAGCGCAATACTTACGCGGCGACGCTGAACGGGCAGGTGAAGGCGCAAATCTTCGAGTCCAGGGCGCGGCGTTACGACAGCGCGCTGGCGGCGGCGCTGGATAGCAATAACATTCCGGTGAGCGTCTACGATAACCTGATCGACACGGTGCATAACAATCTGGGCGCGCTGCATCGCTATCTGCGCCTGCGCAAGCGGCTGTTGGGTATGGATGATCTGCATCTGTACGATCTCTATGTGCCGATGGTGGGCGAAATCGACTATAAGGTTTCGTATGAGCAGGCGAAAGAGACGGTGGCGAAGGCGCTGGCTCCGCTGGGGGCCGATTATGTGGAAGATATGGTGCGGGGCTTCCATTCGCGCTGGGTGGATGTGGTGGAAAACGAGGGCAAGCGCGGCGGCGCGTATAGCTCCGGCACCTATGGCACGAACCCGTTTGTGCTGCTGAATTACCAGGATAACCTGGATAATATGTTTACGCTGGCGCACGAGTTCGGCCATTCGATGCACTCGTTTTACACGCGGCGCACCCAGCCCTACCCCTACGCAGGCTACACGATCTTTGTCGCCGAAGTGGCCTCCACGCTGAACGAGGCGCTGCTGACCAATTATCTGCTGGAGACGACGACGGACCCGGCGCTGCGGAAATATATCCTCAACCACTATCTGGAGGGGTTCCGCACGACGCTGTATCGCCAGGCGATGTTTGCGGCGTTCGAGCGCCAAATTCACGCCGCTGTTGAGGCGGGCGAAGCGCTGACGGCTGATTCGCTGTCGCAGATGTACAAAGCGCTCAACGATGCCTATTATGGCCCGGAGGTCCACGTCGATGATCTGATTAGCATCGAATGGGCGCGCATCCCACATTTCTACTACAACTTCTATGTGTATCAGTATGCGACGGGCATTTCCGCTTCCGCCGCACTGGCGCAGCAGATTCTGCGCGAGGGCGCGCCTGCCGTGGAACGCTACCGGCGCTTCCTGACGCGCGGCTCATCGGATTACAGCATCAACCTGCTGCGCGATGCAGGCGTGGATATGACCTCGCCCGCGCCTGTTCAACAGGCGCTCGATCTGTTTGACCGCTATATCGGGGAGATGGAGAAGTTGGCGTAACCATTGTAAACTTTTCGTGACGCTGCATCGTATATAATAGTGACAGGTTTCACAGTCATCGCGCCTGTGATGCGGTACAATGTACAAGTAGATGTTCACCAAG
The DNA here is from genome assembly GCA_035307385.1 of Ktedonobacterales bacterium. Lineage (GTDB taxonomy): Bacteria > Chloroflexota > Ktedonobacteria > Ktedonobacterales > DATBGS01 > DATBHW01. The sequence goes on from DATGID010000044.1 coordinate 154,979, forward strand.
CTGTAACCGAGGGATTGGCACCGGAAACGAGGTGACGGGGATGGCAGCGCTGGTTCTGATTTTGCTGTTGCTGGTTGCTGTTGCCCTGGTGGTTGTGAGCCTGCGGGCGCTGATCGTGGCTTGCGAGGCGATGCGTCTAACCTATCGCTTGAAGCTGGCCGCGCGCATGCTGCCAGACCCGGCGCTGCACCAGAGCGCTTCGAGCGATCTGACCCTTTCGCATTCGAGCTTCCCACCCATCCGGGTGCTGTATTCAACCAAACGAGTATGCCAGCCGGGGGCTGAATAATATCAGAAAACGCCGAGCAGGCCAGTAGGAAAACGAGCCAGGACAGCAGCGAGCCAGGAGAGTGAAAGCTGGCATCCGGGCCATTTCCGAAACCCACCTGTGAGCGCGAGTGAACGAGGATGCGCTCGCATCCTCTAAGCTTGCCGGGTTCCTCCCGTTATCATGAGGAGCGACATCGACCCGCTGTGGTTCCGTGTCGGCAAAGCGGCTGCTGAAAACAGCAGCAAGAAAAGGTGGTACCGCGAGCAATGCCTCGTCCTTCAAGGACGGGGCATTTTTGTTTGTCTCATTGTTTTTGCAGGAGGAGACTATGCGTTATTCTCAACTCTTTTTGCGCACGCTGCGCGAGCCGCCGAGCGAGGCGGAAACGGTGAGCTATCAATTGCTGGCGCGTGGCGGGTTTGCGCGCCAGCTTACCGCTGGCGTGTACAGTGTGCTGCCGTTGGGGCAGCGCGTCTTGCTGAAGATTGCGGCGATCATCCGCGAGGAGATGAACGCGGCGGGCGGCCAGGAAGTGATGCTGCCGGTCTTGCAGCCGTTGGAATTGTGGGAGGCGCAGCCAGCGCGGGGCGTTTCGCGCGCTGAAGCGCTGGGCGAGACGCTGCTGCGGCTGAAAGATCGCCGGGGGCGCGATCTGGCGCTGGGGCCGACGCACGAGGAAGTGATTACGCTGCTGGCGAAAGAGTTCGTGCGCAGCTATCGCGATTTGCCGCAGCGGCTCTATCAGATTCAGACAAAGTTCCGCGATGAACTGCGCCCGCGCGGCGGCCTGATTCGCATGCGCGAGTTCTGGATGAAAGACCTCTACAGCTTTGATGCCGATGAAGCCGGGCTGGAGGCCAGCTATCAGGCGATGGCCGAGGCATATCGGCGCATCTTTCGGCGCTGTGGCGTGGAAACGATTATGGCCGAGGCCGACAGCGGCGCGATTGGCGGCAAGGATTCACACGAGTTTCTCGCGCCAGGCGAGGCGGGCGACGATGATGTCATGTTGTGCGCGCAGTGCGGCTACGCGGCCAACCGTGAAAAGGCGGAGTTTGCGCGCCGAATCGTTCCGGATGAGGCCGAGGCAGCGCTGGAGGAAGTGTATACGCCGGGGCAGAAGACGATTGCCGATCTGGCCGCTTTCTTGCATATTCCGGAGGCCAGGACGCTGAAATCGGTCTGCTATGTGGCGGATGGGCGGCTGATCTTCGCGCTGGTGCGTGGCGACCTGGAAGTCAACGAGGTGAAGCTGTTCAATGCCGTTGGGCGCGCTGGCCTGAACGCGACGACGCTGCACCTGGCAACACCGGAAGAGTTACAGCAAGTTGGAACGGTGATTGCTGGCTTCACGTCGCCGATTGGGCAGGATGAACAGGTATTGATTCTGGCTGATACGTCGCTGCAAATCGGCAAGAACTTCGTGGCGGGCGCGAACCGCGAAGATTACCACCTGCTGCATGTGAACGCCGGGCGCGATTTCCGCGTGGATGCCTGGGAAGACCTGGCTTCGGCCTTTGTGGGGGCGACCTGCGCGCGCTGCGGCGGCACGCTGGAGGCCAAACGCTGCGTGGAGCTTGGGCACATCTTCAAGATGCGCATTAAGTACAGCGAACTCTTCAACGCGATGTTTCTGGGCGAGGATAGGCAGGAGCATCTGATCTTGATGGGCAGCTATGGCATTGGCCTGGGGCGCATTCTGTCGATGGCGGTGGAGCAGCACCACGATGCGCGCGGCATCTGCTGGCCGGTGACGATTGCGCCCTATCAGGTGGCGCTCTGCGCGCTGGGAACGGGCGATGCCGACGTGACACGAGCCGCTGATGATTTGTATGCGGCGCTGAGCGAGACGGGCGTGGAGGTGCTGTACGATGATCGAGCCGAGTCGGCGGGCATCAAGCTGAATGATGCTGATCTGATCGGGCTGCCGCTGCGGCTGGTGGTGAGCAAGCGCACACTGGCCGCAGGCGCGGTTGAATGGAAGCTGCGCACGGCGCAAGAGAGCCAGATGGTCGCGCTGGCCGATGTGGTGGAGCGAACGCGGGCGTTCATCACTTCGGCACAAACGACCTTGACTTAGAACGTAATTTCTAGTATACTTGTTATGCCAGGTGCGCAGCGCTGAAAGACTTTCGTATAAAAAAATAATGAAGTGTGCGCTGCGTCACATGGCATATGTGTATCCTGGCAAGGTACATGCGTATAGAAAGATAACATGCAGCGCAAGCCAGCGCGTGTTATGAGCAAAGAAACAGTTCTACTGGAGCGATCTATGATTAGCGATCAAATGATGCTTTCTTCTTCCCCCGTACGGCAGATGCCGTCGTCGAGCGATTGGCTGGTTGTGATGGCCGAGTTCCCGACGATCACCCCGCAGGCGCTTTTCGAGTATTGGACCACGCCATCGCTGCTGTGCCTCTGGTGGCCGCAGGAAGCGGAGAACGAGCCGCGTGTGGATGGCGTCTATCATTTTTCCTGGCCGCGCCTGGGCTGGAGCCTGCGCGGCTACTATACCGCTTTCGAGCCGGGCCGGGGTCTGTCGTTCACCTGGAAGTGGGATAACGAGCCGGAATTGGCGCCGATCAGGCATGTCATCGTCACGTTCGAGATGCTGGCAGAAGGCGGCACGCAGATTACGATTATCCACGGCCCGTACACGGAATCCAGAGACGATCAGGAAGAGCGCGCGGGCCACCTTGAGGGCTGGACCCATTTCCTGGGCAAGCTGCAACGGGCGCTGCTGAGCGAAGAATGCGCCTGAGCCAGATTGCGAGAACGATATGGATGCTCCAATGAACAAGGCTCTGTTTCTGGAGACGCTGCGAAGCAAACGCGCCGAATGGGAAACCTTGCTGGCAGAGGTTGGCGAGGCGCGCATGATGCAGCCTGGACCGGCAGGCGAATGGTCGCTGAAAGATATTATTGCGCATGTGACCTGGGGCGAGCGCGAGATGGTTGGCGTCTTGCAGGCGCGGGCGCTGGTTGGTTCTGACCTGTGGGGCGTGTCGCAATTTGAACGCAACGCGGCAGTCTATGCTCAGAACCGTGATCGTCCGCTGCCAGAAGTGCTGGCTGAGGCGCGGGAAGTACACGCCCAATTGGTTGCAGCGTTGGAAAAGGTCTCCGATGACGATTTGAACGACGCGCGGCGCTTTGCGCAGATGCCTGCCGCGTGGATGCCCTGGCAGGTGATCGCTGGCAATTCGTATGGTCATTATGACGAGCATATGCCAGCGATTCGCGCCTGGCTGGACCAGGCTTCGACGTGAGCGAAGCACCTAGATTTCTCTCTCTTTTTTGCGCGAGCGAAACCCCATTGGCGGCGACGCAGACAACAGCAACCCGGCCTTTCTTTGCTGGAGTTGCTGTTGTTTATATCGATGATGAGTACCAACGCGAGGAAACCTTGATGGACCTGAATGATCATAACCGTCAACTTATCGAGGAATTCCGCACGAGCCGGGAAAAGGCTGATGGACGATTTGCCAGCCGCCCACTGTTGTTGCTGACCACGACCGGGGCCAGGAGCGGGCAGCGCCGCACCGTTCCAATCATGTATGTGCCCGATGGCAAACGCTTGCTTGTGATCGCTTCCAATAATGCTGCACCGCGCCATCCTGACTGGTATCATAATCTTGTGGCCCATCCCGTTGTCACTGTCGAGGTCAGAGATGAGACCTTCGAGGCAACCCCCGTTGTGGTGGAGGGCGCAGAGTATCAGCGGCTCTGGGCCGGCATCGTGGAACAGTACCCCTTTTTCGCCGAACACCAGGCAAAGGTCGCTCGCCAAATCCCGGTGATCGCGTTGGAACGACGCTAAAGGTTGCCGAACGGTTAGAGCCAGAGCCACTCTCAGCCATTAATCTGCTGAGAGCGGCTCTGGCTTGTGTTGGCTGGCACATATTGGCTCACGAGGGGCTGGTGATGCTCCAGGTGCCGTTGTAGAGGTGCAGCAGCAGTGGGGTGATGTTAAACGACGGAGGTTTGGTGGCGCGGTCAATGCTCTTGGGCACGAGCGAGCCAGCGATCCAGCCGTCGTTCGCCGAGGCCATGGAGATGCTGAAGACTTGTGGGACCATGTTCTTCCAATCAATTGGAAGACGCTCTAACCTCCATTGAGAACCGTCGTAGCGCAGGATGCCCAGTTGCAGGGAGCTTATACCCATAGTGACAAGCATCCAGCCATCGGTGGGCGAGCGCATAGAGATGTCATCGAAGCTTGCGTCCGGGCTTTCTGCGGCATCGAGCGGGTCGGGAACCTGCGTCCAGGTGTTGTGGGTATAGTGCAGCAAGATTGGTGGGGGATTAGCCCCGGCAAGGCTGCTCCCGCTCAGCCAGCCGTCATCTGCCGAGGTCATGGAAATGGTTCCCATCAGCGCGTTCGGGATGGTTTGGTAGAGGCTCCATTGCCCGTTGAGATAGCGCAGAATGATGCCGCTCGGGGACCCCGTTGGCACATTGTTCGTCGCTGGCTGCGTATAGCCTGTCGCCCATCCTGCGCTTGGCGAGGTCATGAAGACGCTGTTCAGCGCCACATAGTGGGTGTCAGGTTCCAGGCTGGCAGGAATTGGCTGAGTGGTCCAGCTATGCCCATCATAATGAACAATCGAAGAATTAGCCGTTGCCCAGCCATCGGTGTCGGAGAGCATCTGTAACCTGCCGAAGTTGAAGCCATTCATGGGGCCAGCAGCAACTTGCTTCCAGGAATGCCCATCATAGTGGAGGAAGAGGCCATTGAAATGCCCATTAGGCGGGAAGAGGCCACGGGGAGTGTAGCCAACTGCCCAGCCATCGGTCGCCGAAAGCATTACAATGCTGGTGAGCTGCCCATAGATGGACAGATGGATGGGGGTCCATCTGCCCTGAAAATAGTGCAACAGCACAACCGTTTCGTGCGCGAGGTCTACCTGCCCACCCCAGGACACCCCAGGCCCCATGTCATCTACCGTCTCCACCTGGAGTATCGGAAAGGTGAAACCAACGGCCCACCCCTCGGTGGGAGAGATCATATCGACATCGCTCAGTTCGGTGTCAGAGCCAACCGCCGGGGTAGGAGGATTACTCGTGCTATTCCCCATGAACCGCCCGTGATTGGCAAAGAGGGTCACGGTGATAAGCACAATCACCAGTACGGCAGCCAGTGGGGCCAGGCTGGTGATGAAACGCCGCGCGCTGCGTGGCTTGCGCGGGCTGATGTAGGTTTCGGTTGCTGTCGCTGGCTCGCCCTCGCCAGCCCCGTCTACGGGTTCGCCCAGCAGGTCGAGCATGATGGCTTCCGTCCTGTAGGACGGGCTGGCTGGTGGAGCGAGATAGCGGCTCGCAGCCAATTCCAACTGGCGATAGGCGGCGCGCTGCTGCTGGCAATAGGCGCAGGTGGCGAGATGCGCGCGGGCTTCGGCTGCCGCGTCAGGGTCGATGCCTGGCTCGTCGAGGATAGGCAAGAGCGCGGCATATGTTTTACAGCGGGCTGTCGGGTTGGGCAGAGGTGTGTGGTGATTGTTCATTGGCCTGGCTCCAGAACGCGCGTGTTCTGCGCAAGGTAGATCGCGCGCAGGCGCTGCCTGGCACGCGAAAGACGTTTCCTGACGACTTCTGGTGAAGCGCCAACGATCTGCCCCACTTCGGCAGCGCTGAGTCCATGCGCGGCGCGAAGCAAGAAGCAGGCTCTATCCTGCGGAGCGAGCCGGGCCAGGGCTGCGCGCAGGGCTTCACTTTCGGCCAGTTGATCTTCAAATGGGGCGCTCGCGGCATCTGGCTCGCCGCCAAAGCTGATGAGGAAGTCGAGCGATTCCCAGCGAATCAGGCGGCGACGGCGTAAGGCGGCAATGCCCTTGTAATACGCGACGCGAAAGAGCCAGCGGCGCATCTGGTCTTCGTCGCTGTCAGCCACAAAAGGTGGCAAACCTTCACGCGCTGCGCGCCAGGCGTCGTGAAAGGTATCTTGCAGTAAGTCATACGCCTGCTCGATATCACCAACCAGATGATGCAGAAACGCACAGAGCGCGTTCTGGTGGCGATCAACCACGCCGGTAAAGTCGGCGAGCGTCAAGGATGATGACGAGATGGGCGGGTGGTGCGTGCGCATAGCTTCTCCATGCCATCCCTGTTGTACATGCAAGACCTCTCAATGGCCTTGCACTTCCTATAGGAGTTGAGCAAGGAAAATGTGACAGGGAATAGTGGAGCCGTTTTGCTGCGCCGCCTGGTCGCCTTTGTCTGCCCCCGCGTTTTAGGTTGGTGTGAGATGTCCGATCTGGTCCACGCCCTGTTCCGTGAACCAGAGTCCTGCTGGCCCAGCCGTAATCGCGTAGGGGTCGCTGTTGAACTTTGGCAGGGAGAACTCGGTGATTGCGCCCTGCGGAGTGATGCGCCCGATGCGCGCGGTGCTTTCCTCGGTGAACCAGAGGTTATTGCCTGGCCCTTTGGTAATGCCTCGCGGCCAACTGTTCGCGCTCGGCAGGGAGAACTCGGTAAACGCGCCCTGCGGGGTGATGCGCCCGATCTTGTTCGCGTAGTTTTCGGTAAACCAGACATTGCCATCCGGCCCGGCAGTAATGGCGATAGCCGCGCTGCTGGCTGTGGGGATGGCAAACTGGGTGAGCGTGCCCTGCAGCGTCATCCGCCCGATGTGATTGCCGTTATTCTCGGTGAACCAGAGGTTGCCGTCTGGCCCGGTGGTAATCTCCAGCGGGTTACCCTGGGCTGGAAACTCGGTGATGACTCCGCTGGTGGTGATGTGCCCGATGCGGTTGCCGGTCTCTTCAGTGAACCAGAGGCTGCCATCTGGTCCAACGGTGATGCCGCGCGGCGCGCTGAGGATGTGCGGAAGATGAAACTCGGTGATGGTCCCGTCTGGCGTGATGCGCCCAATGGCATCGCCCAGGCCCTCAGTGAACCAGAGGTTGCCATCCGGTCCAGCCACAATGGCATAGGGTTGTTCCATGATGTCTATGGATTGCTTGGGCAAGGCAAACTCGGTGATTGTTCCGGTGGGCGTGATGCGCGCGATGCGATTGGTGACCCACTCGGTAAACCAGAGGTTGCCATCTGGCCCCAACGCGATGCCGCGTGGATGGCTGCCACGCACCTTCAAGGAGAACTGCGCGAGGCGCGCCGTGGGCGCGGGTGGATTGGAGCCACAGCTTGCCAGCAGCAGGAGGCTCAGCGACCCCAGGAGCAGGATTCGTAATACATGCATGCCAAACCCTCGTGGTGTGATGCTCTTGTGTGGAGGATACCAGTTTAGACTTTGTAAGTCAAAGTTCCTGATTGCTGACGGGGGACCAGATATTAACCGTCTTGTCCAGGCCGCCAGAGGCAATGCGCGCGCTGTCGGGTGACCAGGCCACCGAGCGTACCGCGCCAGTGTGCTCACAATAGAGGCAGACCGGGTGGTCTGGGTCTGCCGGTGCCCACACGTGAACGGTCTTATCCTGGCCGCCAGAGGCGATATACTGTCCATCGGGCGACCAGGCCACCGTATAGACAATGCCCTTGTGTCCACGATAGATGGCCGCCCGATAGCCGGTCACGCTGTCCCACACCTGCACCGTTCCATCGACACTTGCCGAGGCAATCTGCTTTCTATCGGGTGACCAGGAGAGCGACCCTACCAGACCGCTATGGCCCTGATACGTGAGGAAATGGCGCATCGTGCCGAGGTCTTGCTGGCAGATGTGTACTTTGCCATCTTCGCCACTGTAGGCGATGCGCGTGCCATCAGGCGACCAGGCCACGGCATACAACTCGACGGGCGCTTTATCGGTGCAGATGCGCGAGGGCGTTGGGCGGTGTTGACTTGAGGCATTCCAGACCTGCACGGTCTGGTCGCCAGAGCACGAAACGATATAGGCCGGGTTGGGCGACCAGGCAACATCAAGCACGACGTTGGTATGCCCTGGATAGGTAGACAGGTGTTTCCCCGTAAGGGCATGCCATACCTGGACGGTGCAATCGGCGCTGGCCGAGGCGAGACGCTGGCCTTCGGGAGACCAGGCGATAGCAAAAACGCCACTCTGGTGGCCGCGATACGATGCGACACGCAGAAAGGTTTCAGCCTTCCAGACATCTACCGTCTTATCCTCGCTAGCTGAGGCAATATAGGTTCCATCAGGCGACCATGCGACATCCCAGACCCAGCCGCCGTGGCGATCATAGATGGAGTGCTTGATGATAATTGAAGGAGGGTTCACTACCAGCGGCCCACCAATTGGGCTGGGAGCGACAGCTACCTCCGCGCGAGGCTGAGACGCCGCTGCTGGCGGCGCGGCCTGGGATTGCTGCCTGGCTCTGGGCATCACTGCCCGCTGCACGCCGCCTGAAGCGCTCGCGATGGATGTTAACTCCTGCCGGACCGCCTCGGCGCTGGAGGGTCGCTTGCCTTCGTTGATTTCGACCATGCGGAGAATCAGCGTTTCCAATCCGGCAGGAACCGCAGGCAGCGGCGCAAAGCGGAACGGTGTGTCGGACGGGTCGTTGCCGCTGAGCATCTGATGCAGCGTGGCTCCCAGGCTATAGATGTCCGAGCGCGGGTCCGTTTGCGCTTTGCCATATTGCTCTGGCGCGGCGTAGCCTGGCGAGCCAAAGGCAACGGTATCTTTCGTCTGGCCGGGCTTGAAGTGCCGGGCGATGCCGAAGTCGATGAGATACAGGTGCCCTTCGTCGGTGCGCATCACGTTGGAGGGTTTGAGGTCGCGGAAGATGATGGGCGGCTGGCGCGTGTGGAGATAGTGCAGCACGTTGCAAAGCTGCTGCCCAATTTGAAGCGTTTCTGCGACGGGCAGTGTGCCGCCCTGCCCAGTCAGGTATTCTTCTAGCGTCTGGCCGACAATAAACTCCATCACCAGATAGTGCCGCCCGGCTTCGTGAAACTGGTCGTAAATGGACGGCAGGTTGGGATGCTTCAGCCCTGCCAGCAGCAGGGCCTCGCGCTGAAAGGCGTCGGTTGCCTGGCTCAGTTCCTGGGGTGTCAGCCCGTGCTGGCTCATTTCTTTGATGGCGACCAGCCGATTGCCCAGTTGGGTATCTTCGGCCTGGTAGACGGCAGCGAAGCCACCTTTGCCGACCTGAGCGAGAATCTGATAGCGCTGCTTGAGCAGATGCGTGGCGGGCAGGAGGCCGGTTTGCGGGCCAGAGTGGGCAGTGAGCGCCTGCCCACAGGCAACGCAAAAGGCAGCTTGCGGCGGGTTGACCGCGCCGCAGTTGGGGCAATAATGCGAGGCAGACGTCATGCGTTGTGCTCCAGATGTCTGTGAGGATGTCTGCTGGGAACTATAAACGCTGGCCTGCCAGAATGCAAGAGCTACTTGAGAGACAAGGAGTACACGGATATGGGACGTGATTTGACCCTGGTTCTGATGACTGGAATGCCTGGAACGGGCAAAACCACCCTGGCGCTCGCGCTTGGTCAGGCCTGGGGCTGGCCGGTGATCGATAAAGATAGCCTCAAATCTCCTCTCTTGGTCGGCGGTGTCAGCGAAGAACTTGCCGGGCCTGCTTCTTACGCGCTGATGCTGGAGTTGGGCCATGATTTGCTCGTCAGGCAGCATCTTTCTGTCATCCTTGATAGTCCAGGGCGCTTTCCTTTCGTTCTGGAGCGCGTGAAAGAGATGACTGAAGAGGTAGGGGCGCGTTTGAAACTCGTTCAATGCATTGCCAGTCGGGAACTGCGCAATCACCGGCTGACCTCGCGCGAGGCGCGACCTTCGCAGTGGAAAGGGGATGGTGGCCTCAGCGATGAAGAGGAGCGCCAGATGTTTGCTCATTTGCCCGAAGATCGCCTTGTGCTGGATACCGGCACTCCATTTGAGGATTGCTGTGCCCAGGCCAGCGCCTACCTCAAATAGGTGTGATGGTTGATGAGGCATAGACATGAGTCATCCCGAATATTGGGGGGCCAAGCCCAGCGCGGCGGCAGCTTTCGGAGCACCGCCTTCCAGGCGGCAAAACGCTGGCCTGCCGCCGCGGACCGCTCAGGGCAGCCACGTTCGCTTCCGCGTTCCGTTGGCCGCCTGGAAGGCGGCGCTACCCGTCCACCCCGTTGCGCCACCCCACGACGGCTGGCGGGACCTGCTCTCAAAAATTCGGGATGACTCATGTTGCCAACCAGGCGTTGGCGCTACGCCTCGACGGGTATCTCCAGCTTGGGGAAGAGGACACCGCCTGGCTGAACGGCTGTGCCCGCCGGATAGCCTCCCCAACGGGAAACCTCAGCCCACGGGCTGGTAGTGTCCAGCGTGATGCCAAGTTGGCTGGCGATGGCTGCGGCAGTCGTTGGGATGAACGGCAGGCAGTAGTGCGCGATCAGCCGCAGCGCTTCGACCAGATGATAAAGCGCCGTTGCCAGCCGCGTTTCGGCGGCGGCATCACCCGCTTTGCGCTGCTTTGCCAGCGTCCACGGTTCGACATCCGCGACGTATTTGTTGGCCGCGCCTACCAGTTCCCAGATGGCGGCCAGCGCCTCGTGCGGGGCGAACTGCGCCAGCGCGGCGTCGACCCGTTCGGGCAGGGCTTCCGCCACGCTAACTAACCGCTGGTCAATCTCCTCGGATGCGCCGGGCGCGGGCACCACGCCATCGTAATAGCGCGAGACCATATTGACCGTGCGGTTGAGCAGGTTGCCAAGCTGATCGGCCAGATCGACGTTGTGCGTGCGGATGAAGCGCTCCTGGCTGAAGTCGCCGTCATCGGTGGCGCGAATCTCGCGCAGCAGATAATAGCGCAGCGCGTCGGTGCCATAGCGCCCGGCGAACTCCACCGGGTCGATGACGTTGCCCAGCGACTTGCTGATCTTCGCGCCCTCGATGGTCACATAGCCGTGCACAAAGACTTCGCTGGGGGGCAAAACCCCGGCAGAAATGAGCATTGCGGGCCAATAAATCGTATGGAAGCGCAAGATGCCTTTGCCGATGACATGCGTGCGCTGCGGGTTCTGCACCCAGTAATGCTGATAAAGCGGCGCGTCGTCGCCATAGCCCAGCGCGGTGATGTAGTTGGCAAGCGCGTCGAACCAGACGTAAATCACCTGCTCCGGGTCGCCTGGCACCGGAATGCCCCACCCTTTGGCGCGCGCCTGCGAACGCGAAATGCTGAAATCTTCCAGCCCCTGGCGAATGAAGCCCAGCGCCTCGTTCTTGCGTGTCTGGGGCACGATGTGCAGTTGGTCGGATTCGATCAGTTCGTATAGTCGATCACTGTAACGCGAGAGGCGAAAGAAGTAATTTTCCTCCTCCACAACATCGGGCGGTGTCAGGTGTTCGGGACACAGACCGTTGATGAGTTCATCCGGCGTATAGAACTGCTCGCAGCCGACACAGTACAGGCCCTGATAGACGCGCTTGTAGATGTCGCCGTTGGCTGCGCACGCTTCCCACAGCTTGCGCACGCCGTCGAGATGGCGCTGTTCGTTGCTGGTGCGAATGAAATCATCGAATGACAGGTTCAGCGGCTCGCGCAGCGCCTGAAACTGCGCGGCGTTGTGGTCCACCAGTTCCTGAGTCGGCACACCTTCTTTTTCGGCGGCCTGCACGTTCTTCAGGCTATTTTCATCTGCGCCGGTCAGAAAGCGCACATCGTCGCCTCGCAGCCGATGATAGCGCGCCAGCGCATCGGTCAGGATGATCTCCAGCGCGAAACCAATATGTGGCTTGGCGTTGACGTAGGGAATGGCAGTGGTGACATACCAGGGCGGATGGCGTTCATCTAATTTGGGAGTGGTCATGGTGCGTCTCCTTTAAACAGAAACAAGTGCTGGACACAGAGAAAGGGCTGCCCATGCTGGGCAGCCCTGAAAAAGACAGGTCGTATGCTTCGGTCAGGCAGCAGGCAGCACGGACTTCGGATCGCGCGGTAGCCCGCGCATCCGCATCACCATGCGTATGGTTGAGGAGAAGAAGAACATTGCCGCCACCTCGAATCTCAAGATACCTTGATTATATCACATGCTGCAACCGGTCCCAAAGCCCAAAGGGCATATAACTTGCACCGCCGCTGATGGTTCTAATCAACATGAAACCCAGGCAGCATCTTTGAGAAGGAGGCAAGCGATGCCTGCGAATGTGGCGCGCAGCCCTGTTGCCTTGATGGCTGGCGGCATAGGGCTGAGTATGCTGGGCCGGGCGCTCTGGCGACGGCTCAGGGCGATTGACCTGCGCGGGCAGGTGGTCGTCATCACCGGCAGTTCGCGTGGGTTGGGCTTTTCCTTGGCCCAGGAGTTCGCGCGCCAGGGCGCCAGCCTGGTGATCTGCGCACGCAACCAGAGCGATCTGGAAACGGCGCGACAGGCGCTGGCCGAGCAGGGCGGGCCGGTGCTGGCGATTCCCTGCGATCTGCGTGACCGCGAGCAAGCGCGGCGGCTCATCGAGCAGGCTACGGCGCACTTTGGGCGCGTGGATGTGCTGGTCAACAACGCGGGCACTATCTTGACCGGCCCCCTTTTGTCGCAAGCGCTGCAAGATTTCGAGGAAACGATGGCGATTCTGTTCTGGGGCACGGTCCATACGACCATGGCTGTGCTGCCCCAGATGCGCCAGCGCCGGGGCGGCCATATTGTCAACATTACCTCCATTGGCGGCAAGGTCAGCATCCCGCATTTGCTTTCGTATTGCAGCGCCAAGTTCGCGGCGGTCGGGTTTTCTGAAGGGCTGCATGCTGAACTGGCAAAGGACGGCATCAGCGTGACGACAGTGGTCCCTGGCCTGATGCGCACCGGTTCGCACGTCAACGCCCTCTTCAAAGGCAGGCATCGGGAAGAATATACCTGGTTCAGCCTGGGGGCCAGCCTGCCGGTGACGGCGATGAGCGCGAGCCGGGCCGCCCGCCAGATCGTGCGCGCCGCCCAGCGAGGAGATACCGAGATCATCCTGGGACTGGAAGCGCAGATGCTGGCGCGGCTGGCTGGCCTCTTCCCCGGCACGGCAGTGCGGACGCTGAGCCTGGTCAATCGCTTGCTCCCCAGGGCTGGTGGCATCGGCCAGGAGCGCAGGCTAGGCAGGGAAAGCGAAACGCGCGTCGCGCAATCCTTCCTCACAGCGCTGGGCCACCGCGCCGCCGAACGCTATCAGCGGCACCTGCAAACCATCGCGAAAGATTAAGCAGCCCTGGAGGTAAAGCGGGTGCGCAGCAGACGCTGGAGCCAGATGACCCCTTTCCCTTGAAACTCAGCGGCAAAGGTGCAACAATAAGAGGCGTGTTTTCCCGTTTTACGATGAATGATGGGGGCATGCCATGCTCATTACACTTACTTGCTACGCGCCAAATGCCGCTGAGATGGGCTTTCTGCTGGGCAAGCACCCGGCGTCGGTCTTCGAGCGCGACTTCTCCGCCGGGAAGGTCTGGGCTTTTTATCCAGAGGTGGCCGACGATCACCTGACCATCGCCTGCCTGACGGAGATCGATCCGGTTGGGCTGGTGCGTGGTCCGGCGGCCAACGCCCTGCTGGAGCAGTACGTCAATGATCGGCCCTATGTCGCCTCCAGCCTGACGAGCGTGGCCCTCAAAACCGCTTTTGCCACCGCGATGAGCGGGCGCAGCCAATCGCACCCGGAGCGCGTGAACGAGAAGGTGCGCTGGGAGGTGACGCTGCCTGCTGTGGCCTGCGATGGCGGCGAAAACTTGATTCGTCGCCTCTTTACGCCGCTGGGCTATACCGTCACTGCAACGCGGCTGCCTCTAGACGCGCATTTCCCTGCCTGGGGCGAGGCCGATCTTTACACCGTGCGGCTGGAAGGCATGCAGACGGTGCAGGATATGTTCACCCATCTTTATTTGTTGCTGCCGGTGCTGGATAACACCAAGCATTATTATGTCGACAACGACGAAACCGAAAAATTGATTGCCCACGGCGGCACGTGGCTGGCGGCGCACCCGGAGCGCGAGTTGATTGCCCGTCGCTATCTGCGCTATAAGCGCCCGCTGATTACCTCGGCCCTGACGCGGCTGGCCGAGGTGGAAGATGAGGCTGCCAGCGAAATCGAGGAACCAGCAGAAGCAGAAGAGCCAGCCGAAGCTTCGGACAAGCCAGAGACGCCAGAAGCCGCAGCGCCCGCGCCCGTGTCAAGGCGAAAGGAGAAGGAGCCTGGCCTGCACGAGCAGCGGCTGCAAGCGGTGATGGCGGCCATTCGCGAGGTTGGGGCGCGCTCGCTGGCTGACCTGGGCTGCGGCGAAGGTCGGCTGCTGGCGCTGGCGCTCAAAGAACCGGCGCTGACGCGCATCCTGGGCATCGATGTCTCATCGCAGGCGTTGGCGCTTGCCCGGCGTCGGCTGCGCCTGGAGCGGCTGCCAGACGCGCAGCGCGGACGCATCCAGATCGAGCAGGGGTCGCTGCTCTATCGTGATCGCCGCCTGGAAGGCTTCGATGTGGCGGCGCTGGTTGAGGTCATCGAACATCTGGACACGCCGCGCCTGGGCGCGATGGAGCGCATCATCTTCGAGCACGCGCGCCCGCGCCGCGTCGTCATCACGACGCCCAACCGCGAATATAACGTGCATTGGGAGCCAGTCGGCAACGAGCGACTGCGCCACCAGGACCACCGCTTCGAGTGGACACGCGCCGAATGCCAGGCTTGGGCCGGGCGCGTGGCGGCGAGCTATCACTATCGCTTCAGCCACCAGGAGCTTGGCCCGGCTGAACCAGAGATTGGCGCGCCGTCGCAGTTGGTGATTTTTGATCGGTTGGATGCAGCGCCAAAGGAGGTGAGCGCGTGAGCAACAGCGCCGAAGAAATAGCGCAAGGCGCGCCCGCAGGGGTGCGCGATAGAAACACGATAGAGATTCCTGAACTGTGCCTGGTCGTATTGATTGGGGCCACCGGTTCAGGCAAGAGCACCTTTGCGGCGCGCCACTTCAAGCCCACCGAAATCTTGAGTTCGGACCATTATCGCGGTGTGGTGGGCGACAACCCGAACGATCAAACCATCTCGAAGGAAGCCTTCGAGGCGCTGCATACGATCGCCGGAATCCGGCTGCGGCTTGGGAAGCTGACCGTCATCGACGCGACCAACGTCAAGCCGCAGGACCGCGCCGAACTGCTGAAGATTGCCCGCGAGCATGATGTGCTGGCGCAGGCGATTGTGCTGAACCTGCCGGAGCGGCTTTGCCTGGAGCATAACACGGCGCGGGCTGATCGGCAATATGGTCCGCATGTCGTGCGCAACCACATCAAGGCGCTGCATATGGGCCTGCGTGGCCTGGAGCGCGAAGGCTTTCGCTACGTGTCGATCTTGAACTCGGTGGAGGCCATCGACGCCGTGCGCATTGAGCGAACGCCGCTGTGGTCTGATAAGCGCAGCGAAACTGGCCCTTTCGATATCATCGGCGATATTCACGGCTGCCAGGATGAACTGCTGGAATTGCTGACGCAGCTTGGCTATCAGCCGGACGATGAGGCCGGGCTGCGCCATCCCGAAGGGCGCAGGGTGATCTTCCTGGGCGATCTGGTGGACCGTGGCCCGAAGGTGGTTGAGACGGTGCGGCTGGCGCGGCGCATGGTCGCTGCCGGGCAGGCGTTTTGCGTGCCGGGCAACCACGATATGAAGCTGCTGCGCTATCTCAAAGGCCACAAGGTGCAGATGACGCACGGCCTGCCCGAAACCGTTGCCCAACTTGACGCGCTGCCCGCCGAGGAGCGCGCTGCCTGGGTGGCCGAGTACCTGGCCTTTGCGGATGGGCTGGTGTCGCATCTGGTCATAGACCAGGGGCAGCTTGTGGTGGCGCACGCTGGAATGAAGGAAGCGTATCAGGGCCGCGCCTCTGGGCGGGTGCGCGCCTTTGCGCTCTTTGGCGAAACGACCGGCGAAACCGACGAGTTTGGCCTGCCGGTGCGCGCCAACTGGGCCGCCGACTATCGGGGCCGCGCCACCGTCGTCTATGGGCACACACCCGTGCCCACGCCGGGCTGGCTGAATAACACAATCAACATCGATACCGGCTGCGTCTTTGGCGGCCAGTTGACGGCGCTGCGCTGGCCGGAACGCCAACTGGTGAGTGTGCCCGCGCATCAGGTCTATGCCGAGCCGGTACGCCCGCTGACCGCCGAAACGGGCGTGCCCGCTGGCGAAAGCGGCGCGGATACCTTGCTGCGCATCGAGGACGCGCTGGGCAAGCAGATCATCAACACGCGGCTGACGGGCAACGTGATTGTGGAGGCTGACCGCGCCGCCGCCGCGCTGGAGGTCATCAGCCGCTTTGCGCTCGACCCGCGCTGGCTGATCTATCTGCCGCCCACGATGTCGCCCAGCGAGACCTCGACACAGCCAGGCTGGCTGGAGCATCCAGCCGAGGCGTTCGAGTATTATCGTGCGCAGGGTGTGACACGCATCGTCTGCGAAGAAAAGCACATGGGCAGCCGCGCCGTGCTGGTGGTGTGCCGCGATGGCGCGGCGGCAAAGCGCAGATTTGGCGTTCCGGAAGATGGGCCGATAGGTGTCTGCTATACACGCACGGGGCGGTGCTTCTTCGATGACGCGGCAGTTGACCAGGCGTTGATTGCCAGGGTATCGGCGGCGCTGGGTCAGGCGGGTTTCTGGGAGCGCTTCGAGACGGATTGGGTCTGCCTGGATGCCGAACTGCTGCCCTGGAGCGCCAAAGCGCAGGGGTTGATTCGCGGGCAATACGCGCCTGTCGCTGCGGCGGGCGAGGTGGCGCTGACCAGCGCGCTGGCGACGCTGGAGGCGGCGGCGCAGCGCGGCCTGGCGCTGGAGCCGCTGCTGGCGCGGCTGCGCGAGCGCAAAGAGGCGATTGAGCGCTATGCCGCAGCTTATCGCGCGTACTGCTGGGAGACCAACGGGCTGGAGGGCGTGCGCCTCGCGCCGTTCCATCTGCTGGCCACGGAGGGCCACACGCACCTGGACCGCGACCACCTCTGGCATATGGGCGAACTGGCGCGGCTGGCCGAGGTTGACCCGCTCTTTCTGGCAACGAAGCATCGCGTGGTGGATGTGCTGGACGAGGTTTCCTGCGCTGAGGCAACGGACTGGTGGCTGGAACTGACCGGGCGCGGCGGCGAAGGCATGGTGGTGAAGCCGCTGGACTTCATCGTGCGCGGGCCGCGCGGCGTGGCGCAGCCTGCGGTCAAATGTCGCGGGCGCGAGTATCTGCGCATCATCTATGGCCCGGATTATACCGAGTCAGCGAATCTGGAGCGCCTGCGCAGGCGCGGCCTGACCGGCAAGCGCACGCTGGCCCTGCGCGAGTTTGCGCTGGGCGTGGAGAGCCTGGAGCGCTTTGTGCGCGGCGAACCACTCTGGCGCGTGCATCAGGCGGTCTTTGGCGTGCTGGCGCTGGAAAGTGAGCCGGTTGACCCTCGCTTGTAACCTGGCGGCGTATAAACCTTTAAAGTTAGCTTGATCTCTTCTTAATGTCAGGCGGGTATAGTAGAAAAAGCTATGCTTGCCTGGCATTTTGTTGTGTATCAGATACTTTAGAAAATTGAGGTAATACGCTCGATGGGAACGCTTTTCAAGTACACAGGCCACAGCGGCCACGTCTATTCGCTTGCCTGGTCGCCGGATGCGCAGCGGCTGGTTTCCGCCAGCCGGGATGGCACTGCCCAGATTTGGGACACCAACACCGGCCAGCGCCTGGCGAATCTGGCGGGCCATTCGGGCAAAGTTGGTGGCGTGGCCTGGTCGCCCAATGGCAGGTGGATTGCCGCCGGTGTCGATGACAACTTCGCGCTCGTTGCCGACGCCGCGTCGGGCCAGCCCATCCTGACCTATCAAGGCCACAGCGCCAGCGTGTCCTGCGTGGCCTGGTCGCCCGATAGCACGCGAGTGGCCTCTGGCAGCCTGGATAGCACCGCGCAGGTCTGGAACGCCAGCACCGGGCAGCAACTCGCCTCGTATAAAGGGCATCCCTCTGGCTCGCCAGAGATGAAGAATATCGCTGGCATGCCGGGTATGCCCCCGGCTGGCGCGGCTCCTGGCGCGCCAGGTATGCCCGGCGCGGCCAATCCCTACATGCCCCAGATGCCCAATATGCCGCAGAACCCCTATATGCCGCAGCAGCCGGGAATGCAGCCGAATCCCTATATGCCGCAGATGGCCCAGCAGCCAGCTATGCCGCAGAATCCCTATATGCCCCAGATGCCCACTGCGCCGAATATGCCCCAGAATCCCTACGCGAATATGCCGAATATAGCCGCTATGCAGAATCCAGCCTATGCGGCGCAGTGGGCCGCCCAGGCGATGGCGGCGGCATCGGCACGGCCAGCCAGGATAATGGGTATCGCGTGGTCGCCGGATGGCAGATATGTGGTCTCGGCAGGGCCAGACGCGCACGTCTGGGATGCCGCGACGGGCCAGAAATTGTCCAGCTTTAGCGGGCACACGAGCTATTTGACTTCGGTGTCCTGGTCACCGGATGGCTCGCGCATTGCCACCGCCAGCGGAGACAAGACGGTGCAGCTTTGGAACGCCGGGAACGGCCAGCTTATCGGCAGCTATACCGGGCACGCGGCGCAAGTGCTGAGTGTTTCCTGGTCGCCCGATGGCAGGCGCGTCGCCAGCGCCAGCTTTGACCGAACAGTACATGTCTGGGATGGCTCGAACGGCCAGCATCTCTTTGCCTATACGGCCCATACTGATGCGGTCAATGCGGTAGCCTGGTCGCCGGATGGTTCGCGCATCGCCAGCGCCAGCTTCGACCAGACGGTGCATATCTGGTCGCCCGCGTAGAGAAGCAGGGAGCAGATTGCTATGCAAAATCCCGTTGAGCGGCCATGCCCTGAATGCGGCGGGCAGCGCGCAGTCTTTCCTTCTTCGCGTGATGTCACCTATACCATCCCGACGGAAGTATATGATAAGCGCTTTTTAGCAGTGATCTGTACGAACTGCGGATACACCAGCTTCTACGCGCAAGAACTCGATAAGCTTGCCAGGGCTTTCGCGAAGAATCCTGCTGCCGTTCAGAAAGGATTGCAGGAAAACGCGCAGCGCCTGGCGGAATCGCAAAACTGGCGCGACAAGCAATAACGCTCGCTAAAAGGCCAGCGGCGCAGGCATCTCGCTTGCGCCGCTGGCCTTTTAGCCCGTTTTCTTAGCACGAGCGCGCACGCCGCTGATGAGCAGACCCGCTGTCTGCTGGATGAGGATGTAGCAGGCCGTGACCGCACAGAGCACCCATATGTCAAAGACGAGGGCCATAAGTCCCGGCCAATCGATGTCGTTCTGGTCTTCGGCTGGCGGGTCTGATCGCGGAGAATCCGCGTGCACATGCCGTGTCGAGAATGACGACAATTCAACGTAACGCTCATTGGCGCGCTGAATCAGCGAAAAGGTTGAAAGAAAGTCGAAGGGATCGGCGACATTGCCTGTGGCCGCCAGACCCACTCCGGTCAGCAAGACCAGCACGGCAAAGATCAACGCTCCGATCAAGCGAACTCTTCTACGTCGGCGTCTCATATACAGGCCCCTTTTCGTCAGCGTTCGTTTAAAGAGTTTCTTCCAGATCAACAGTGTGTGATTTTGCGCCAGGGAAGCCAAAGGAGAACAGATTCTTTTTACTGCTGGCGACGATCCATTTCCAATCAACGGCGATATGCAGCCCGATCAGCAGCAGGCTGAGTCGACTCGAACCGATGTGCAGGTAGCGCAGCGTTTCATAGACTTGCCCATTTATCGGCAAATAAAATCCCAGGGTATTGGAAATCAAGATGCCAGTGATGATGGAGAAGGCGAGGTCAAGAAGCACGATCACATTCAAGCAGTATTTGAAGCTTAGCCCTGGAAGGGAGAGCATCCGCCGGATGATGTGTTTGCTCACGTTCACCACCCAGCGCCAGTGCAGCGCGATGTGTACCGCAAACACAACGGTGATGCCAACGCCGAGGTATTCATGGTAGCGCTGGCCCGTGAAGCCTTCCTCCATCTCGACGACAAACGCCAGGACCAAAAACATGTCCAGAAACAGGTTGAGCTTGTTGTGGTTGATGGTTCTCAGAAGCGACATGAGCTTTTACTTCTTTCTTCTTTCGTTTTCGCAGTTATCAGCATCATAGCGGACATATCCCAGCCACGCATCGGCTCTTTCCCCACTGTCGAAAATACCTGGGTAATTCAGGCATGTGATTCAGTGCTTACAGTCCACCAGCCGCTTGTCTTTCAAGACTAGGGATGTTACACTTGCAGCAGGAGTATCATCGGACCAAAAGCCATGAAGGCGTGTGCATTGGTGTGGAAAGGCAACCGCCAATGGATGTTGCCGCGCTTGCATTGCTGCTGGAGCCTGCTGCCTGGTTGGGAGGCATCGTCACTGTCGTTGCGTGCCTCTGCGTCCTGCGGCGCCATCACAGCAGCGACGTAACCAGCCTGGACTGGTATCTGGGGAACTGGCGTATGCGCCAGGTGTTTGGCGTTGCAACCTTGTTTTATGTGGCGCTGACGGCTAGCTGCGTCATTCTGCATGATCGCTGGGGCTGGCTATATGGGCTGGTGGCCCTCAGGCTGGCGATCTGGTGGTATAAGCGGCTGCTGAACGAAGATATCACGTTCTCTCGCCTGCTGGGCTCGCGCTCTCGCGCTTGATTGCCCACAGGTACGCCAGCGCCGCGCGTTCTGTCCCCCGGCCTTGTTCCACAAGTGGGCGCAGATGGCTGGTAAAGCGCTCGGCCTCAGCGGGCGTGAGCGCTGCTTGCAGTGCTTCTGCAAGCGTCGGGGCCAGTGGATTGGGCGCGCTCTGGACAAAGCCATCCCAGGATGCAGGCTTCCTCGGCTCGATCTTGACCTGCGTCTCCAGGTGGACCTCATCAAAGCCTGCCTTCTCGGCAAAGCGCAGCAGATCATACTCTCCGAAGTCCATCATAGGGCCATAAGCTGAATCGGTGCCTTTCGTCAGCCGCCCATACCCGGCCTGCACCTTGGCGACGATTTCTGCTATCGGCGCGACGTTATAGCCAAAGAAGAGGTGCGCTGGCTCTGGAAAGGCGAAGCGATTGATTGGCTCGAAGAGCGAGATGCGCCCGCCGGGCTTGAGGACTCGAAAGAAATCGTTGAAGGCTTGCTGCTTGGCCGCAACATAGATCAAGACCGAGCGCGTGGTGACGACATCGACGGAAGCATCGCCAAACGGCGCGAGATCATCCGCCGAGGCGCGAACAAAGCGGCAGCGGTCTTGCAGGCCCATGTGTCCGGCCAGTGCCTGGCAGTGATCGAGCAAATCTTGAGAAATATCGCTGAAGATGACCTGGCCGCCCTCGCCGACCAGTGGCAGCGCGCCAAAGGCAATCAGCCCATCGCCCGCGCCAACATCCAGCACTGTTTCGCCCGTGGCAACGCTGGCGTGCTGAAGCACCTGGTCCCGCACGCCAGCCAACGTATGCAACATCGTTCGCTGCTGCTCAGCATCGCCGCCGTGCCGCCGTTGCAGCAGCCACTGTGCCCATTGATCTTGAATGATTTCGGACATAGAGCATGTCTCCAGAGTTACCTATGAGCCGCTGCTTATTTGAGGCCCCCAGGTGGGATGGCTCCAGCGATCTGTCCAACAAGCTGCCCCCACTGCCCTTGCTCCATCTTGAAGACATATTCAATTTGCTCAACATAGTCTTGAATCGATACATCAGGGCTGCCCCCAGGGGTTGGTGGCATCTGCACGCTGTTGAGCACCCCGGAAGCATCCTCATAGAGTTTGGCCTGCCGCTCGAAAGCGTAGACGCTCTGATAAGTTGCGAGGGCCGTCGCCAGCACCGGGAAGAAGACTGCCAGCACCGCCCAGCCGGTGGAGAATTGAAGCAAATCAGCCGACCCAAAGAGCGATACCACGCTGGCCGCTGTCATCAGGATAATGGTGAGGATGGTTGCCTCGGACTGGGCCTTTTTAAATTCTTTCGTGCGATCCTCATAAAATTTGATCTGGTCTTCGTAGCGATAGCGATAATACAACTGCCAGAAGTCCTGCGGACCAGGTGTGGGAATCGTGCCACTCGCTCGCTGGCGCATAACCTCTTTCCATCTGGTCAAAAGCGCTAGCTGCTGCGAGTCGGTGAGGGTTCTGGTGACCTCTCTGACGCGCATAATCAACCGATCTTTGCGGCTCTGCTCATCATCGTAGGGTTTCAAACGCCCTAAAAAGAGAAAATATTCGCCGCGCAGTGTTTCGGTTTTTAATCGGTTGCTAAAGTAGCTTTCCTGAGATTTCGTGGTTTGGGTCACTTGCGCGAA
The DNA here is from genome assembly GCA_035307385.1 of Ktedonobacterales bacterium. Taxonomy (GTDB): domain Bacteria; phylum Chloroflexota; class Ktedonobacteria; order Ktedonobacterales; family DATBGS01; genus DATBHW01. Next base: position 177,404 of record DATGID010000044.1, read on the forward strand.
GCCCGCCAATATGGCTGCTACGACGGCTTCAATCAACCCAGGCCACAGGCTGTTGTGGGTCACTGCTGCCAATGTCACCTGGATGGCCCCCAATGTCGTGACCGCCACGCCGCCCAGGATCAAGATCACCTGCTCCAGATGAAACTGGTTCTGCCCCTTTGCAGCCTCGTTGCTGAGTTCACGATAGGACGGCAGCAAGTGATCTTCCAACAGGCCAAAATCAGAAGCGAAGGTCGAAAACTGGTTCTGAACCTCTGGCGAGAGAACTTGCTGTGGTTTACCGAGAGCTTGCCAACGCAGCTTGGGCCAGCGCTGGAAAAGGGCCAGCCCTTTCTGTTGCTTACGCTCAGGTTTTTTTGACGCCTGGAGTTGTTCTGCTTGGGATTGCGCCACCTGGGGTTGCTCCATAACTCCTCCTCGATAGCTCATCAAAGATGCAGGCGCTGCCGCACCAGGGCAGCCAGTTGCTCCGGTGGCTGGTGAAGATCGAACAGGCTGATATCGGCGTCGCGGACGATTTCGGCCACGTCGTCTTTGGCTGGCTGAGCCTCGCCGCGCACGACGGCGCTGAGTTCATCGGCAAAGCGCCCGCTGCCAGATAAGACGATGATGTGTCGCCGCTGGCGCGCGTTGGCAAGCGCTTCATTGCGCGCGATTGCGCCGCCGCCTGTCATGGTTGCCAAAGAAGGCGCGTTGGCGCTCAGCGCGGCCACCAGGGCATACATCGTGCTTGTTTCGTCGCCCCAATGTTCGCCTGCGGTCAGCAGAAAGTGGGAATGATGCGGCTCCAGCGCTGTGCGCTCCTCCCTGGAGGGAGGCGCTTCAGGCAAGCTCACCAGGCTGGCCGGTGCCACGCCGACGCATGGAGCCTTGCGTTCCCAGCGTTCCAGACCCTTGCCCAGCAGGGTGAAGATGCCCGCGTCCGTCGCGCCGGTCACAATGGTAAGCTGCTCTTCGGCAGCCACGCGGGCCAGTCCGTTTTCAAAGAGCAGGCCGAGCTTTGTCGCCAGGTCGGCGTCGAGTTGGGCCGTGCCGCCGTTGACGATCAGCACGCCGCGCGGCGTGGGCAGTTTCAGCGCGTTGATCAGCGGCTTGATGGCCGCGCCCTTGCGCGCATAGACTAAGCTCGCCTGATTGCCGTTGGGGAATCGAATGGTTTCTGGGAGCAGAGAGGTAGGCATAGGTTCTCACTTTCTAATGAGAAGGCAACCTCTGATACATATGCCCCGATCAGCAGGCCACCCAGATGGTTCATGCGACCGCAGGGAAGAGCTGACGCCCCTCACTGCGCGCCAGTATACCTGAGTTTGGCAGTGACCACAAGCGCCCTGACCGCGCGGAGCATATCAAACAGGCGTTCGATTGTCAAGCGCCCAGGCGCTGCCGTCTACAAGAAATAATGACCCCTTGACACCAGCGTTACAGTAGAGGGAAGCGAGAGCTTACCTTTGAGGAGGCCGCCTGCATGCCAAAGTATCCATCCACCGCCGTTGTGGTGATTGACCCTGACCCCGCTTATCAACGCCAGATCGCTTATTTGCTTCAGGAAAGTTTTCAGTGTGTCCCAGCCAATACCCTGCACGAAGCCTATCAGGCCATTCTGCGCTTTCGCCCCGGCATAATTACGCTGGAACTCGATCAGCCAGATGGCGATGCCTTTGCCTTCATCAAATATTTGCAACAAGATGGCGTGCTGAAACCGATTCTCATCGCCTGCGTCACCCGGCGCTCGTCTGTGCTCGACAAAGTGAGCGCCTTTCGGGCGGGGGCAGATGACTATTTTGTGAAACCCGTCTCGTCCACGCTGTTCTATGGACAGATGCTGCTGCTGCGTCGCGCCGGGCATCTGGCTCGCAGCGTTTCAGTGAGGTGATGAGATGATCGCTTCGCAAGGATTGCCCACCGTGCTCATTGTCGAAGACAATCCCGATCTGCTCGATTTACTGCTGCTTTCCCTTCCGCGCCTGGGGCCATTCAAGGTCTATGGGGTTTCCGATGGCATTGCAGGGCTGGAACAATTCTATGAACAGCGCCCGCAGTGTGTGGTAATTGACATCAAGATGCCTGGACTGGACGGCTATCAACTGGTGCGCGCCCTGCGCGGCGACCCGGAAACCGCCGCCACTCCCCTGATTATCCTGACCGCCCTGGCGCAGCAGCGAGACCACTTTGCCGGGCTGGCGGCTGGCGCTGACCTCTATTTGATTAAGCCGGTGACACCCCAGGCGCTGGTTGAGGCCATTCATCAGGTCATTCGCGTCAGCGAGGCCGAGCGGCTTCAGCGCCTGGAAGCGCTGCTGGAAGAAGAGCCGCCCGAACCAGAAATATCTTAATTGCAAGGAGCGTGGAGACATGAAGAATCTCGCTTCGCGTCAGTTTCTCCCCCTTTCCGCCGCCGAGTTTGACATCTATCAGACCTACGAGCGTCAGCGCCGCCAGCGGCTCTTAGGGGTGATGCTGCCTTTTTCGGCCATTTTATTTTTGCTGACGAGCGTGGTGTTCACTGCGCGGCTCTTTTTCACGCCCCTCATCTTGTCAACTTCGATACTCTATGGCGTGTTCCTCCTGATGACGCTGCTCTTTATCCTGGGGTGGCTGGCGATACGCCGGGGGCGAGTGGGCCTTGCCACAACAGATATGATGTTCACCGGCGGCCTGGGTTTGCTCTTTATCATTGCCTTTCAGGTGTTCTTTCTGCCGCCGAATGCGTCGGGTGGGGGTGGGCTGAACATCTATACGTTGAGCGAATTCTTGCTCCTGGGTTGTGTCATCGTTCTTGTCGGGGTGCTGGGCAATCTATGGGCGGTGATCGGGGCCACGCTGCTGGTAAACGCTTTGACTGTATTCATCGTCTACTGGGCGCCGCGTGGCCCCGACCTGGCATTTGCTCCCAAAACAGAATTTGACAGCATCGTGGTGGCCGGAATCGCCCTGGAGTGGTTAATCGCCGCCTTCCTGATTGCCAACTGGCTGACCTATCGCCAGACGCTGCGCACGCTCGGCGCTGCTTATGATCGCATCGCGCAGGCCGAGCAACTGGACGAATTGAAAGACCAGTTTATTACGCACATCAACCACGAACTGCGCACGCCCATTATGGCGCTGCACGGTTACGTGGAATATTTGCGCGAGGCATTGCCGCAGTTGACGGATGAGGAACTGGCCTCCGCGCTGGAGCGCGCCAGCCGCACCGGCTCATCTTTGGTGGCGCTGCTTTCCAGCATTCTGGAGGTGCGCCGCATCGACGGCAAAACCGATACGTATGTGCCCACAGCGGTTCCGGTGCTGGAAACACTGGATACCGCCCTGACGCTGGTCGACCCGCGCGAAACCACACGCGGCGGCCAGGATATCCGGGTGGCCTTGCCGCGCGGCGTTGCCATCTGGGGCGAGCCGGTCCGCTTCCAGCAGATTTTGACGAATCTGCTTTCCAACGCCCTCAAGTATTCACCGCCGGGCGCTCCTATCGAAGTGACGGGGCGCGTCATTGCGCTGGCCGCGCATGGCTCGAAACGGCAGCCGGGAAAAACCAGCCGGAGATATATGGTGGAGCTTCGCGTGCGCGACTACGGTCTGGGGATTCCGCCCGAACAGGTTTCGCTGCTCTTCAATCGGTTTGTACGGCTGCCGCGCGACCTGGCCTCGTCGGTGGTGGGCAGCGGGTTGGGGTTGTATCTCTGCCGGGTGATGACCGAAAGCATGGGGGGGACCATTCGCGTGGAAAGCAGCGGCATCGAAGGCGAAGGCTCGACGTTCGTTGTTCGGCTGCCCCTCGCGCCCATACAAGCAGCGCCTGAACCGCAGCCTGTCGCAGCAGATCAGGCGGCTTCCTCTTAGCTGCCTGTGCAGGTTCAGTCCATAAGTGAAAGCTGAAAAATAAGGGGATATTGGGTTGTATCTATTGACGGCTCGTATTGGTGGAGGAAAGCAGGGTCGTATATGCCCACTTCCAGAGAATAGCCCTTTTTGCGCCAATAGCTTTGCGCGCTGAAAGTAGAGTCATTTGGACTTTCCATCGCGTTCCAACCCTGTGCCAGCAATTGACGGGAATACCAGTCCAGTATCGCTTGACTTGTTACCCCTGCTGGCACGGGAGCCTGGATACCATACGCTTTTTCTGCGCGAGCGGGTTCTTTGCCAAAAGGGCTATCGTTCGGTTGCTGCACTCCATGCCCCAGCAGGACCGCGCCGGGGTAGGCAAGCTGGTATTCTGGTAAGTGGAGGAGCGCCACGACACGCGGATTGGACAGCGGGTCTTGCGGTGTCGGGTTCAGGAACCCACTCACAAAGATAATCGCCCGATAGCCTGCCAGCCCGCAGCAACCAAGAACGATGATAACCAGACCTCCGATAAAGATGGATGGCAATCGCCTTCGTGGCCTCATCTCACTCGCTCCGTTCCATGCTTCGTTTCGTTCGCCATCTTGTCTATGGGCTATGCCGTCTGTTTCTTCCGAGAGTATAGCATACTGCTCAGTTATCCCCGTCCGCCACATTGACATCCGACGCTCTTCGGGCTAGACTGCGTGCAAGAGAACACTGCTCTGCTCACCCATCGCATCGCGCTGCAAAGGTGCGCGCGTTTCTGACAAGGGGGTTTGCTGTGGTTACCACCACTTCACAGGAGACCGCTTTCCAGGTGCTTGATCCCCAGGGAAAGATTGTCGGTCCCGTTCCCGATCTTTCCAATGAGCGTTTGCTGGCCCTCTTCCGCTGGATGTGGCTGGCGCGCAAGCTGTCCGACAAGATTATCGCGCTTCAGCGCCAGGGTCGGGCAACCACGTTTGGCTCGCTCGTCGGGCAAGAGGCGTCTGCCGTCGGGCTGGCCGCGCCGCTGCGCCCGGAAGACTGGCTGGTCACATCGTATCGCGAGATTGCCTCGCATCTGGTGAAGGGCGTGCCGCTCGCCACCAAGATTTTTTCCTTCCGAGGCTGCACCCCGCCCAACTATCCGGCGGAAACGCACTGCCTGCCCATCCAGATCGTCATCGGCACGCAGTTGCTGCACGCCGTGGGCATCGGCATGGCCGCCAAGATCAAGGGCGACCCCATCGTGGCCGTGGGCGCGTGCGGCGATGGCGCGACCTCCGAGGGCGATTTCAACGAGGCGCTGAACTTTGCGGGCGTGTATAAAGCGCCGGTCGTGCTGGTGGTGCAGAATAACGGCTGGGCCATCAGCGTGCCGCGCTCTAAGCAGACCGCCGCCCCAACCATTGCGGCGCGGGGCGCTGGCTTTGGCGTGCCCTCGCGCCTGGTGGATGGCAACGATATTCTGGCGGTCTACAGCGCGATGAGCGAATCGGTGGACCGCGCCCGCGCGGGCGACGGCCCGACGCTGATCGAACTGCTGACCTATCGCATCGGCGCGCATACCACCGCCGACGACCCAACACGCTACCGTGACCCGGCGGAGATCGAAGCCTGGAAGGCCAAAGACCCCATCGCGCGCTTCAAGCGCTATCTGGCCGGGCGCGGCCTGATGGACGACCAGCAAGAAGCCGCGCTGGTGGAAGCGGTTGAAGCCGAAATTAACGCCGCCGTGGAAGAGGCCGAGGCGATGCCCATGCCGTCGCCCGAAGCGATGTTCGATTGGGCCTATGCCAATCCTTTCCCGCGTCTGGAAGACGAGCGCGCCACGCTCAAGCACTACTTATAGAGAGGGCCAGCAAATGCAATCAACCATGGTTGAAGCGCTGAATCAGGCGCTGGCGCTCGAACTGGAGCGCGACGAGCGGGTGGTGCTGCTGGGGCAGGACATCGGCCCCAACGGCGGCGTCTTTCGCGTCACCGATCAATTGCAAAAGCGCTTCGGCGACAAGCGCGTCTTCGATACCCCCCTTTCGGAATCGGCCATCATCGGCAGTTCCGTGGGCATGGCGGTCTATGGCCTGCGCCCGGTGGCCGAGATTCAGTTTGCCGGGTTCCTCTTCCTGAGCATGAGCCAGCTTGTGACGCAGGCATCGCGCATTCGTTTTCGTAGCGCGGGCGCGTTTAGCTGCCCGCTGGTCATTCGCTCGCCTTTTGGCGGCGGCGTGCGCACACCCGAACTGCACCCCGACAGCGTGGAAGGCGTCTTCTTGCAGACGCCGGGTGTCAAGGTGGTGCTGCCCTCCAATCCCTACGATGCCAAGGGCTTGCTGGCCTCGGCCATCGACGACCCTGACCCAGTCCTCTTTCTGGAGCATATGAAGCTCTACCGCTCGTTTCGTCAGGACGTGCCCGAAGAACGCTATACGATTCCTTTGGGCCAGGCAAATGTTGTACGCGAGGGGGAAGACGCAACGATCATTGCCTATGGCGCGATGGTCTCTGTCGCGCTGGAGGCGGCAAAACAGATCGATGAGCGCCTTGGCAAAAGCGTCGAAGTAATCGACCTGCGCACCATCTGGCCGCTGGACGAGGCGACGATTACCGCCTCCGTCGAAAAGACGGGCCGGGCCGTCGTGGTCCACGAAGCGCCGCGCGCTGGCGGCATCGGCGCGGAAGTGACGGCCATCATCAACGAGCGCTGCCTGTATTCGCTGCTCAAGCCGGTGGAGCGGGTGACGGGCTATGATGTGCCCTATCCGGTGCCTGGGCACGAAGACCACTACATCCCCAGCGTGGCCCGCGTGACCGACGCGCTGGAGCGAGCGCTGGCCGACTAGAAAGCGTCGAGGGAGCAGAAGCAATGCTGGAGTTTAAGCTGCCCGATGTGGCAGAAGGCATTCACGAAGCCGAAATCCTCCGCTGGATGGTCGCGCCAGGCGAACAGGTGAAGCTAGACCAGCCGATGGTGGAGATTCAGACGGATAAATCGGTGGCCGAAATCGGCGCGCCGGTCTCCGGCAAGGTGCTGGAGATTCTGGCGCAGCCCGGCACCATTGCCCGCGTGGGCGAGGTGCTGGTGACGCTGGAGCCGCAGGGCACGCAGACTGCCCCCAAAGCAGCGAGCGCCTCGGCCAGAGGGGGGGAGCCTGCACAGGCAGGCTTGGCGGCGCAGCCTCCAGGTGCGTCCTTGGGCGCGGCGTCTTCTGGCGGCACGGCAACCGCCAGCGGAGAGGGGGGCAAACGCCGGGCGCTGGCCGCGCCAGCCGCGCGCAAGATGGCCTTTGAAATGGGTATCGACATCGATCAGGTGTCGGGCACCGGGCCGGGCGGGCGCGTCACCATGGAAGATGTGCGCACCTTTGCCGCCCGCGCCGCCACGCCCGCGCCAGCCGTCGTCGCCACGAACGGCGCAACCAGAGCGGTTGTTGCAGCCGCGCCAGCCTTGCCCGCCGCGCTGGCCGAGCCGGGCGGCGAGCAGCGCGAGCCGCTGGTGGGGCTGCGCCGCCGCATCGCCGAACGCATGGAGCTTGCCTGGCGCACCATTCCCCACGCCACTGCCTTTGGCGAGGCCGACGGCGCGGCGCTGATGGCGCTGCGCGAGGAACTGAAGCCCCAGGCCGAAAAGCTGGGCATTCATCTGACCTATCTGCCGCTGCTGGTCAAGATCGTCGTGCAGGCATTGAAAGAGTTCCCCATCTTCAACGCCAGTTTGGATGAGGAGCACCGCGAGATCATCTATAAGCGCTTCTATCATATCGGCCTGGCAACGGATACGCCTGATGGCTTGCTCATTTCGGTGGTGCGCGATGCTGACCGGCTGACGCTGCTGGACCTGGCCCGCGAGGTCAACCGGCTGGTGGAGGCCGGGCGCGCGCGCAAGCTGACGCTTCAGGAATCGAGCGGCAGCACGTTCACGCTCAACAACGTGGGCAGCTTTGGCGGCAGCGGCAGCGGCGTGCCGATCATCAACCCGCCAGAGGCGGCGATTCTGGCTGTGGGCGCGCTGCGCGAGCGGCCCGTCGCCCGGCAAGGGCAGATCATTGCGCGGCCCACGCTGCCGCTGTCTCTCTCGTTCGATCATCGCCTGATCGACGGGGCTGGCTCGTCGGCCTTCCTGGCGCGCGTACAGGAGTTGGTGGAGCATCCATCGCTGCTGCTGCTCAACAGTTACTAGCCGGAAGGAAGCAGCGGTGAGCGAGGAGTATCTGAGCGCCAACCCGGAGTTCCTGTTTCACTATCAGCGCCTGCGCCGTGATCGCGCCGTGATGCGCCGCCAGGGCTATGTCGTCTTGATCGCGGCGGGCGCGCTGATCGCCTTTACGATCTTCTGGGCCAGCACGACCTCTTCGCATAGAGCAGTTGGCACTGGCTTCTTTGTGCTGTTCATTGGCCTTGCCGTGTTGCTGACCTGCAACGGCTTCCTCGCGCTGCATCGCTCGCGCCAGCCGATCAAGGATGCCGAGGTGACGCGCCAGCGCCAGGAGGAGCGCCAGCAGCTTTTCCAATTTGCGCAGGGCAAGATTTCCTGGCGCTATTGGTCGGGGGTCGTCGTGGAAGTCATCATCGGGCTGATCTTCCTCTGGCTCGGTGTTCAGGGAACCTCGTCGCTGTTAGGCCACCCCAACACGGTGGACCTGGTGGACATGTTGCTCAGCTTCGCGTGTGTCCTGGCCGCGTGGTACTTCCTGTCCCTGGCGATACGCCGCGCCCGCACGCTGCGTCGGCTGGCGGCAATCAGCAGCCAGGAGCTTGCCGCCCGCCTCAGCCTGGGCGAAGTCACCGAAGGAGAGTAGGCAGACGCTTGCCTCGTCTGCGCCTGGTTTCTCAGCGCTGCTCTGCTGAAAAGCGGAGCAGCGTGGAATCTTCAGGAGATGCCCCGCGCCTGGCGAGTTGCTTGTGCAGATAGGTCAGTTTCTCCGGGTTCAGCAGCGAGTAGATTTCCTGAATACACCCAGCGCTCAGGGTCAGGCTGATGACTCCGACCAGGTTGCCCTCGTCCCAACACAAGAGGGCCGGGCTGCCGTTGATTTCGGCCTGTGTAAAGGTCAGAGATCGTGGCGCTTTGGGTGCCACGCTCAGCCAGAAACGCGCCACGGCGTGCTGGCCGTGAATCGGCAAGAGGTTCGTCTGCGCTTTGCCACCGCCATCCGACCAGGAGATGGCATCCTGGGCCAGAAGGCTGGTCAGCGCTGCCATGTTCCCCGCCTGACTGGCGGAAAGAAAACTGAGCAAAAGCTGGCGCTGGCGCTCTGGCTCCGGCTCGAAGCGCGTACGATTGTCTTGCAATGCCTGCCTGGCACGATGAAATATCTGGCGGCAATTGGCGGTACTCTTCTCCAGCATCGCCCCGATTTCGCTAAACGAATAATCGAAGACTTCATGCAGCAGAAACACGGCGCGCTCTGGCGGGCTGAGCGCCTCCAGCAGGCGTAAAAAGGCCAGCGAAAGCGCTTCCTGGTGTTCCAGGTCGGCGAGCGCGAATCCGCCATCCTCCGAGGTGAGGATTGGTTCGGGCAGCCAGGTGCCTATATACTGTTCGCGGACGACACGCGCCGATTGCAGATAATTCAGCGCCAGACGGGTAATAATCGTGGTCAGATACGCCTTCAATGACACGATCTCTGCGCTTTCGCTTGCCTGATAGCGCAGATAGGTCTCTTGCACCAAATCCTCCGCGTCACTCGCGCTGCCCGTCATCCGATAGGCAATGGAAAAGAGCAGCACGCGATAGTGCTCGAACGCTTCGGTCTGGTCCCGCTTTTGTCTGGCTTCGTCCATCGCTCACCTTTTTTCTTCTTTCGTATTGTAGGCCGAGCCAGATGGAAATAACAACCGGCAGGGTGTCACGTTCTGCCCATGCTCTTTTGTCTCCTGTACGGAGCCTTTCTGATGAGAGGCGGGCAAAGTCCAGAGAAACGAAAGAAGAAATAAGATGCAAAAGATTTTGGTGACTGGCGGCGCGGGCCATCTGGGCCACCTGGTGGTGAAGCACTTGAGTGCGGCAGGATATTCTGTGCGGGGGATGAGTCGGCGAGCCAGCCCTGGTGCTGATTGGGCGGGCGCGGAGTGGAAGCAAGCCGATCTGCGGACCGGCGCGGGCGTGGCTGAGGCCGTCGCAGGCATGGACGTGGTGGTCCATCTGGCCGCCGCCGGGAACTCGATGGTTGATTTCGAGGGCACGCGGCGCGTGCTGGATGCGGCCCGCGAGGCCCATGTTTCGCATGTGGTCCTCATTTCGATTGTGGGCATTGATCGTGTCCCGTGGTCTGGCGGAAAAGCCAAGCTCGCCAGCGAAGACCTCCTGGCGCGCAGTGGCATCCCATGGTCTACCATCCGGGCGACCCAGTTCCATTACGCCATCGATTTCGTGCTGCGCTTCCTGACCAGGCTTCCCCTGGTGGCGCTGGTCCCAACTGACTTTCCGCTCCAACCCGTCGATGAAGAGGAAGTGGCCGAGCGTCTCTGTGAGATCGTCCAGGCTGGCCCATTGGGTCGCCTGCCGGATATGGGCGGCCCAGAGGTCTACACCTCAGGAGAATTGGCGCGCATCTGGCTCAAACAGCGAGGGATGCGCCGGGCCATCATCCCGCTCTGGCTGCCTGGCAAAACCGCCCGCGCCTTGCGCCAGGGAGGCAACATTTGCCCAGAGCAGGCCACCGGCAGGGTAAGCTGGGAAGCCTGGCTCCAGCAGCACTATAATAGCCAGCGCCTGGCTGGAAACTCGCGCGGCGGCAGCGTAGGCCAGCCTGCCGGACGCGAGACGGGACGCGCGAAGATGGAGGTGGGAACAGAGAACCCATAGCGCCGCTTCATCCAGCACTTGACAGGAAACTCGCGCGGCGGGCGATTGTACCAGGGGATAGTAGAAGACGAAACCATGTGAGACTTCCCTTTCTTGCCGTAAGACGGCAGAGAAAACGGAACGACTACATCGGTGAACCCTCGCCCAGTGCGGGCCGCGTGGTTCGCAGATATGGTCGCTGGGGGTCTCGATGGTACAATAAAGCCCAGCCCCATATCTGGTAAGACCGAGAACCTGTCAAGCCTGGCAGTACCTTTCGTTGCTTACCATCTCGAATTGTGCAACGTTCCGGCAGGTGCTATCATGACGGCAGGCATGGTTGAACTGAAAGCAGAAAGCGGCGAAGCCTATGGTTGTCGGAGATGTTGCCACAGCGGTTGATGTGTTGGTGCTGGGCGCTGGCCCGGCTGGCTATGTCGGGGCGATTCGCGCCGCGCAGTTGGGGCGGCGCGTCACCCTGGTGGACCCTGGCGCGCCGGGCGGCGTCTGCCTGCATCGCGGCTGCATCCCGCTCAAGGCGCTGCTGGCAGCCTCCGAACGCTATCATCAGGCGCGCGTGGGCCTGGACGAGATGGGCATCAGCGCGGGTCCGGTCGGCTTCGATTGGTTCAAGATGAACGGCTGGAAGCAGAGCGTGGTGAATCGGCTGAGCGAGGGCGTGGCAAAGCTGCTGGCGAGCCACAAGGTGGAGATAGTCTCTGGCAAGGGCTGGTTCATCAACGACAAAGAGATGCGCATCGAGGGCGAATATGGGGCGCATCGCTTCATCTTCGAACGCTGCCTGCTGGCCGTTGGCGCGCAGCAGCGTGCGCTAGCTGCGCTGCCGGTGGATGGCGCGGCGGTGCTTTCGCCGGAGCAAGCGCTGGGGCTGCTGTCGCCGGGGCAAACGCTGACGCTGGCCGAGTTTCCCGCGCAGTTGAGCATCTTTGGCAATGACTACATCGCGCTGGAGCTTGCCACGCTCTTTGCCCGGCTGGGAACGAATGTCACCCTCCTGCTGCCTGGAGAAGCCTTGCTGGATGAGGTGGACCCGGCGGCGCTGCGGCTGGTGCTGGCCGGGCTGCGCGCGCTGGGCGTGCAGATCGTCGCCGATGCGCGCCCGCGTGGAACGTCGGCTGGCGCGTGCGTCTATGCCGTTGGCGACCAGGTCGGGGAGCAGACCGCGCCGCTGCCGGTGGTTGTTTCGCTGGGCGTGCAGCCACTGCCCGCCGATAGCCTGCATCTGCGCGAAGGTGGCGTGAGGTACGAGCAGGATCGCAGCCCCATTGTCGATGGCTCCGGGCGCACCAGCAACGAGCGCGTCTACGCGGCTGGCGATTGCCGGGGCGGCCCGGCGCTCGCTTCGGTGGCGATCAAACAGGCCAAAGTGGCCGCCGAGGCGCTGAACGGCGCGCGGGTGCAATACGCGCCGCTGGTGACGCCGCTGGTCGCGCTGACCGCGCCGGAGCTTGCCAGTGTCGGCCTGTCGCCGCAGGCAGCGCAGGCCGCTGGCTATCGCACTGTGACGGGTCGCTTTCCGGTGGCGGCCAATGGCCGGGCACTCACGCTGGGCGCGAACGCGGGCCTGGCGCTGGTCACTGCCGACGCCGAGAGCGAGGCGCTGCTGGGCGTGACGCTGGTGGGGCCGCGTGCCGCCGATCTGATCGGCCAGGCGGCACTGGCAATCGAGATGGGCGCGACCCTCACCGATCTGACCGAGATTCTCTACGCCCACCCGACGCTGAGCGAGACGCTGCTGGAGGGCGCAGAGGCGGCGCTGGGCCGCGCCATTCACATCCTGAGCGCAGCCCCGGCAAAGGCCGGCGCATAAGCTGATGGAGCCAGCAGCGGCGTCTACCAGGCCGCCATTAGCGATAGCTGATGGTGTGTTCGGCCACTTTGAGGGCGGCATCGTAGACAAAGTCGGCGTCGATGTGCTTTCCCGCTAGCACAGCCGGAAGCCAGTATTGTTCGTCATCCCACGCTTGCTCCAGCGGCAAGGCTGTTATCCTGAACCATTCGGGAGTAATTTCGATGATGCCTGCCGCATCTGCCCGGGGGAACGGTTCACCTTCCCAGGTGGTGGTGGTAAACACATAGACTTCTTGATTCCAACTCTCGTCGGACACCTCGGGAAAATAAAAGCGCAGCACGCCCATGGGCTGAAGCTGCCCGGGGGCAACCTTCACGCCAATTTCTTCCTCAATTTCCCGAACCGCGCCATTTCTTGCCACAGAGAGTATATCCTGTTCGCTGCTCGTTCTGTCTCTGGCCTCTTCCACCTTGCCACCAATCCCGACGTAATTGCCCACGCCAAAGCCGCGCTTTTTCAAGCCCAGCAAGACTTCCTGCTCTCGTAACAGGAAGGTAACGGTTCCGAGCCTGAGCGGTTTGCTGAGCGCTGCCTTGTATGCTGCCAATGTCATAGTGGTATGGTTCTCCTGGTGCGTATCATCTCAGGTTGTTTATTATATACTCACTCATGAAAAGGAGGGCAGCATGAGCATCCTGCGCGTGGCGCTTTTGCAAATGGCGTCCTTTGGGCTGGACCAGGACGCGAATCTGGCGAAGGGCGAGGCGTTCTGCCGCCAGGCGCGCCAGATGGGCGCGGACATCGCGCTCTTTCCGGAGATGTGGAACATCGGCTATACCGGCTACGCGCTGGAAGGCGATGGACCGGAGAGCGACATCTGGCGCGAGCCGGGGCGCTGGGCCGAAGGCGAAGAAAACCCGTTCAAGACTCTGCGCGCCGAGCGCGAACGCTGGCAGGCGCGAGCCATCAGCCGCGACAGCGCCTATGTTACCCACGTTCGCGGGCTGGCGCGTGAACTGGAGATGGCAATCGCCGTCACCTATCTGGAGCAGTGGCCCGGAGCGCCGCGCAACACCATGTCATTGATTGATCGGTGGGGCGAGATCGTCCTGACCTATGCGAAGGTGCATACCTGCGATTTCGGCGTCAACGAGGCCGCGCTGACTCCTGGCGACGATTTCTTTGTGGTCGGCTTGGACACCGCCTATGGGTTGGTGCAGATAGGCGCGATGATCTGCTATGACCGCGAGTTTCCCGAAAGCGCCCGCCTGCTGATGCTGAAGGGCGCGGAAATCATTCTGGTGCCCAACGCCTGCGAGATGGAGCGGCACCGCATTGGGCAGTTGGAAGCACGCGCAACTGAAAACATGATAGGCGTGGCGCTGGCGAACTACGCGGCCCCGCAGGAAAACGGCCACTCCATTGCCTTCGACCCGATTGCCTTCGACAAAAACGGCTCGCGCGATAATCTGGTGATCGAAGCGGGCGAAGCCGAGGGCGTTTATGTGGCACCGTTCGATCTTGAGGCCATCCGCGACTATCGCGGGCGCGAAGCCTGGGGCAACGCCTTCCGCCGCCCGCACCGCTACGGCGCGTTGACTTCGCTGGAGGTGCAGCCGCCGTTCGTGCGCGTCAATGAGCTTGGCGAGCGCTATCAGCAAGAACAGCGCTAATTTCTGCTCACTCCAAGGAGGGATAATTCTATGTCTGTACCTGTCGATCAGGCCGCGCGCCTGGCCCATGCCACCAAACGCCCGCTCTGGCTCTCCATCCTCGCGTGTTTTTCGCTGCTGCTGGGTGTCATCACCTTCATTCCACAATTCTATTATGTGCTCTTTGGTCTTGGCCTGGTTCACATCGGGCCCAACAGCGACCCAATCGGCCAGGTCTGGTACTGGTTTATCCTCAACGGCGATAATGTCTATCGCAAAGTGGACCCGGGGTATCTGTCGGGCGCTGTCGAGGATGCGTTCATGCTTGGCCCGCTCTATATCGCTACCGGCGTGGGTCTCTGGCTGCGGCGGCCCTGGGTGGTCCCGGTTGGGCTGATGACAGGAGCCACCATTTTTTACGCCATCGTTGGCTTTGTGTTGGGTGATGTCTTTGCCGGGCTGCCCAGCGTCACCAATAGTCTGTCCTATTGGGCTTCCAACCTGCCTTATTTCATCTATCCGCTGTGGCTGGTTCCGGTGCTGCTCTTTCGTCGCTCGCTCTTTGCGCGGTCCAGGCAGGATGCGCCCGAGGGTATAGCTCAGTAGCGAAACTGTTTGGGGCGCTTCCTGGTCTTGACAAATCTTAGTTTCGTGTATATACTCGTAATATGAACACTCAGGAAGTCCAGGACTTTGAGGCCAAACTGCTGGAGATGCAAAACACCTGCTTGTGCTACAACGTGCGCAAAGCAGCGCGGCTGGTCACTCAGTTCTATGACACAGTCATGGAACCCAGCGGTTTGCTTGGCACACAGTTTGTGCTGCTGCGGGCCATCGGGCGCGCGGGCGCTGCCACCCTCACGCGGCTGTCACAGGCAATCGGCATGGACCGCACGACGCTGACCCGCAACTTGAGGCCGCTGGAGCGTCAGGGGTTCGTGGAAATGGACGCCGGGCTTGATCGCCGCACCCATATTGTGCGACTGACCGAGCAAGGGCGTCAGGCCATGGCGGCAGCGCTGCCGTTCTGGGGGCAGGCGCAAACGGCGCTTGTGAGTCGCTTTGGACAGGAACGCAGTGCCGCGCTCTTGAACGAGCTACGGGCGTTGGAGGCTGAGATTCAGCCTGCCTGACGCGCCTCTTTTTTTGTCCCAAAATGCGTGCAGTTACACTATTTGACTTCACGCTCTTGCTGAAGGAGCAAAAAGATGTTCGTTCAAGACCGGGGAAGAAAACTTGCCACCCTGGCTGTCACCTGCATCGGCCTCTTTATGGTGCTGCTCGACATGACCATTGTGAACGTCGCGCTGCCGACCATCCAGTCTGACCTGAAAACCAGCCTGGCCGATTTGCAATGGGTTGTCGATGCCTATACTCTGCCGTTCGCGGCCCTGCTGCTGACCGCTGGCACGCTTGGTGACCGCTACGGGCGCAAGCGTATGTTTCTGGTGGGCCTGGTTGTCTTCACGCTTGGTTCGGCCTTGTGTGGGTTCGCGCCCAGCCTGCAATGGCTGATTGCCGGGCGCATCTTGCAGGGCGCGGGCGGCGCGGCGCTCTCACCGGGCAGCCTCTCGCTGCTGGCGGCAGCCTTCCCCGACAACCGCGAGCGCACCCAGGCGATTGGCATCTGGGCAGGCATTTCTGGCCTGGCGCTGGCCGCCGGGCCGCTGGCGGGCGGGCTGCTCATTCAAATCTCAAGCTGGCCTGCCATCTTCTTTGTCAATCTGCCCATCGGCGTGCTGGCCTTCATCTTTGGCTGGCGCATCCTGGCGGAGTCGCGCAATCCCGAGGCCCGACGCCTTGATCTGCCTGGGCAGGTGCTGGTGATTGGCGGGCTGGCGGCGCTGACCTACGCGCTGATCGAAGGCGAAGCCAAAGGCTGGACCTCGCCGCTGATTCTCTCGCTCTTCATTGGCGCGGGCGTGTTCCTGCTCGCCTTCCTGGCGGTTGAGGCGCGCGCGCGCGAGCCGCTGCTGCCCTTGCAGCTTTTCAAAAGCGTCACCTTCTCGGCGGCCAACGCGGCAGCGGTGCTGCTGGGCTTTGCCTTGCTGGGCACCGCCTTCTTCATCTCGCAGTATTTCCAGAGCGTGCAGGGTGCTTCGGCGCTCGGTTCCGGCCTGCGCACGCTGCCTGCCACGGTGGGCACCTTTGTCATGGGGCCGATTGCCGGGCAGCTTGCCGCGCGCTTTGGCCCGCGTGTACCCATCGCGCTGGGCGCGTTGTCTGGTGGGATTGGCTTGCTGTTATTTACCCGCCTGGACCCAACTACGGACTATGCCAACGTCTGGTGGAATGTCGCCTTGTTTGGCATCGGCATCGGCCTGATGATCAGCCCGCTCACCGCCGCCGTGCTTTCCTCCACGCCGCCCAATCGCGCCGGGCTGGGGTCGTCGATGGTCAACACCAGCCGCCAGATTGGCAGCGTCTTTGGCATTGCGCTGCTGGGCGCGCTGGTGGAGCATCAATTCTCTGGCAACCTGGTGAGTAACCTGACCGGCCTGGGTCTGCCCGCGCAGATGAGCTCGAAGATTGCCGATACGGTGGTCAGCGCGGGCGCGCAGGCGGGCAAAGTGCAACTGCCCGGCACGCTTCCCATCGCCCCTGGAACGCTCGTCCAGACGATTGGGCAATCATTCACTGACGCGCTGCATATCTCGTTTGCCACGGCGGGCGTCGCGCTGCTGCTGGCGGGGCTGCTCAGCGTGCTGTTGCTCAGGCAGCCGCGCCGCCAGGCCACAGCCGAGGCTGCGCCAGAACAGGCTCAGGAAATCTCTGCTGTGCCGGTGGAGTTGTAAAGACGAGAAGTCGCGCCCAAGGACCCTCGGCAGCTAACGAGGGGCGGCGTAGCCTCTAGGTGCGTCTTCAGGCGCGGCGTCCCTGGGCGCGACTTTTGGAGATGCCTGCTGATTTCGTAGAACGGTATGGTATCATGCGGCCAGGCCAATTATCTTCACCGAGGAGGGACGCATGGTACGAGCACTCAGCGAACGCGCCGCGTCAGCGTTGACCCGGCTGGACGCGCTCTATCCGGACATCGAGGCGTTGTATCTTGATCTGCACGAGCACCCCGAACTTTCTTTGCAGGAAGAACAGACGGCGGCGAAGGTGGCGGCGCGGCTTGAGGCGCTGGGCTATGAGGTTGCCACCGGCATTGGCGGCACTGGCGTGGTCGGCCTGCTGCGCAACGGCAGCGGCCCGACGGTGATGCTGCGCGCCGATATGGACGCCCTGCCGCTTGAAGAGAAGACGGGGCTGCCCTACGCGAGCAAAGTGACGGCGAAAGACCGCAACGGCGCGCTGGTGCCGGTGATGCACGCCTGCGGCCACGATGTACATACAGCTTGCCTGGTTGGCGTGGCTGACCTGCTGGCCGGAGCGCGGGCAAGCTGGCAGGGCACGCTGATGCTGGTCTTCCAGCCAGCCGAAGAAGTCGCCAACGGGGCAGCGGCCATGGTAAAGGATGGCCTGTTTACGCGCTTTCCCAAGCCGGATTATGCGCTGGGCCAGCACACGACGCCGCACCCAACCGGCATGCTGACCTTCTGCCCTGGCTACGCGGCGTCTTCCTGTGATAACGTCACCATCCGGTTGTTTGGTCAGGGTGGGCACGGCTCCATGCCCCAGGTGACCATAGACCCGGTGGTCATGGCGGCCTCGCTGGTGATGCGTTTGCAGACCATTGTCTCGCGCGAGGTGACGCCGCAGGAAGTGGCTGTGGTGACGGTGGGGTCGATCAAAAGCGGGACCAAGCACAATATTATTCCTGACGAAGCGGTGCTGGAACTGACCGTGCGCACCTATAAAGAAGAGGTGCGCGCGCTCGTGCTGGCGGCCATCGAGCGCATGGCGAAGGCAGAAGCGCTGGCCTCCAACGCGCCAAAAGAGCCGGAGATTGCCCTCGTCGACGCCACGCCGTCTCTCTACAACGACCCGGACCTGACCGAGCGCATGACACGGGCGCTGCGGGCGTACTTTGGCGCGGAACAGGTGATTCAGGTGCCGCCGATGACGCCCAGCGAAGATTTCCCGTATTTCACGCAGGAAGGCGTGCCGTCGTTCTTCTATGACTTTGGCGTCATCAATGCCGAGCAGTTCAAGGCGGCCAACGGCCAGGTGCCCGCTAACCATTCGCCCTACTTCGCGCCGGATCGCGAGCCATCGCTCAAAATGGGCATGGAGGCGTTCACGGTCTCGGCGCTGGAACTGTTGCAAGCGTCGTAAACGGCATCGCTGCCAGCCGATTTGGTATAATAGTCTGGAGAAGCTTCAAACGTGGCCCGGTGGCACTGCCGCCACCAGCTTTGTCTCGTCGCACTCAAAGGAGGCGCACCGATGGGAACCGCGTATATTCTTGATGCCGCACGCACGCCGCGCGGGCGTGGCAAGCCAGGCAAAGGCGCGCTGAGCGGCATTCATCCCCAGGAACTGCTGGCGCAGACGCTCAACCGCGTTGCGGAACTGGCAGGCATTGACACCAACGACGTTGACGATGTGGTGATTGGCTGCGTCTCCCAGGCCAACGAGCAGGGGGCCGATATTGCCCGCGCTGCCGTGCTGGCCGCCGATTGGCCGCTGGAAACGACGGGCGTCACGCTCAATCGCTTCTGCGGCTCCGGCTTGCAGGCGATCAACTTCGCGGCCATGGGCATCATGGCGGGCATGCAGCAGTTGGTGGCGGGCGGCGGCGTGGAAAGCATGTCGCGCAACCCGATGGGGTCCGATGGCGCGGGCATCGACGGCAACAACCTGCATCTGCGCAAGAAGCACTTCCAGGTGCCGCAGGGCATCAGCGCCGATCTGATCGCCACGCTCGAAGGCTTCAGCCGCGAAGACGTGGACCGCTTCGCGCTGGAATCGCAGCGCCGCGCCGCTCGCGCCCAGCAGGAAGGCTATTTCAACCGCAGCCTCTTCCCCGTCAAAGACCCGGAAACCGGCGCGGTTGCCCTGGCTGTCGATGAGCATCCCCGCGCCAGCACGACTATAGAGGGCCTGGCGCAGCTTGAGCCGTCGTTTGCTATCCTGGGGGCATCGCCCTATGGCTTCAATGGCGAGACGATGGACGAGATAGCCTTGCAGCGCTATCCGCAGGCGGGCAAGATCAACCACGTCCACACGGCGGGCAACTCCAGCGGCATTGTCGATGGCGCCGCCGTCGTGCTGCTGGCCTCCGAAGAGTATGTGCAGGCGCACGGCCTGAAGCCGCGCGGCAGGATTGTCTCCATGGCGACAGCGGGCAGCGAGCCGATCATCATGCTGACCGCGCCTGCCCCGGCCTCGAAGAAGGCGCTGGCGCTGGCGAAGATGACCGCGCACGACATCGACCTGTGGGAGATCAACGAAGCCTTTGCCACCGTGCCCTTGCAGACCATGCGCAAGCTGGAGATCGACCACGAAAAAGTCAATGTCAACGGCGGCGCGATTGCCCTGGGCCATCCGCTGGGAGCCACCGGCGCGGCGCTCTTTGGCACCGTGCTTGACGAGCTTGAGCGGCGCGACCTCAGCACCGCGCTCATCACGCTCTGCATTGGCGGCGGCCAGGGTGTCGCAACCATCATCGAGCGCGTCTAGCGAGCGCTGAAAGCGAAGCGAAAGCCACACCCTCCAGGCGAGGGTGCGGCTTTTTTCTGCCCAGCAGCAAACGTAACCGAGGAGGTTTCTGCTACGTATGAAATATCTGAGAACTGTAAAGATTGTGTGAGGAACTACACACTCAGGTGCTTGCCATTTGGGAGGGGAGATACGTACAATAAAAGTAGGCATTGCCAGATGAGCTAGCCAGGGGACATTTGCAAAGAGGGATACATGTTCACTTCATTGCTCGTACAACTTTCCGTGATGATGGGGCACACCGCAGTATTGGGCGGCTTAGTCTCGCTGCAAACCTTGCAAGACGCGCTGGCCTATTGGGGATACCCGGCGGTGGTCCTGTTCATCATGATCGAAAGTTCCGGCATCCCCTTCCCTGGCGAAACGATGCTGCTCTTCGCTTCCTTCACCGCTGGCCTGCCCGGCAGCCATCTCTCCATCGTTGGCGTCATTATCGCCGCCGCGCTGGGTGCAATCATCGGCGATAACCTGGGCTATCTGGTCGGGCGCTATGGTGGGCGGCCCTTCGCGCTGCGCTTTGGCAAATATATCTTTTTGCGCGAGCATCACCTGGACGCCGCCGAGCAGTTCTTTATCAGGCATGGCGATAAAACCGTCTTTTTCGGGCGCTTCATTGCCGTCTTGCGTGCCTGGGCTGCTTTCCTGGCGGGCGTCAACAAGATGCCCTGGCCCAAGTTCCTGGCCTACAATGCCGCTGGCGGCATCTGTTGGGCCACCTTGATGGGCCTGTTAGGCTTTTATTGTGGGCATTTCCTGGGCGATTTCAGCAGGATCGACAGCATCGGCAAAGCGCTGGGCTTCATCGGGCTTGCCATCGTTGTTGGCCCGGTGATCTTCTACATCGTGCGCCACAGGCTGAAGGCGCGTAAAGCCAGGAAGGCTGCCGAGGAAGCCCTGGCCGCCGCGCACGAGGAACCAGAAGAGGCAACGCCGGTCAAGTGAGCGCCCGCAGCGTCTTGCGCATATAGTAGCGTGCCATGCCTGGCAGGGGACAATCCGGCAGTTCGGCAAAGACCTCAAAGCCCATGCGCTCATAGAATGGACGCGCCTGAAAGCTGAAGGTATCGAGCAAGGCTGCATAACACTGATGTTTGCTTGCCTCCTGCTCGGCTGCAAGCAGCAACTGAGCGCCCAAACCTTGCCGCCGCACATCTTCTGCCACCCACAAAATATCGATCAGCAGCCAGCCATTCCAGATTTCGCCGAGCAGCCCGCCCTGGATGGCTTGATTGGCATCGCGCAGAAAAATTCTGAGCGGCTGATAGACCGGGTGAGGGTCGAACTGGCGATTAAAGCCAGCCAGCCCTTTGTGGACGACCTCAATGTCTTCTGGCGTCGCCTCTGGTTCAAAGGAAAGCTTGATCTGTTCCATCACTCTGTCTGTCCGATCCGTATCTTCGACGAAAGGTATTCATGGCCGCCACTCGTGCGCCAGGATGGCATAGGTATAGGTATCCCACCAGCGGCCCTTGAACCATTCTTTATCTCGGTGCTGGCCCTCGCGCCGCATGCCAATTTTTTCCAGCACGTGCGCCGAGCCAACATTTTCCGCAATGCACCAGGCCCAGATGCGATGCAGCCGCAGTTCTTCAAAGCCCAGCGCCAGCATGGAGCGTGCTGCCTCGGTGGCGTAACCGTTCCCCCAATGCTGGGGAGCCAGTTCATAGCCAATATCGCCCTCGAACGCGCCAGGATGCTCCAGGCGCAGCCCGCAGTTGCCGATCAACTCGCCAGTCTCTGGCAGCGCAATGGCAAGCTGATAGCGATAACGCTGCTCTCCATGCTGCTGGTCAATCTGCCGCTGCACAAACGCCTGCGCTTCCTCGGCGGTGCGTTCGGTCCATTCATAGTAGCGCAAATAGGCTGGCTCGGACTGATAGGCCAGCACAGTAGGCCAGTCCTCCGCTACAAATTCGCGCAGGACGAGGCGCGAGGTCACACGAATCATTGTTTTCTCGTTTCCAGAAGGCTATCCTGGTTCTATCCAACCCTGCGGCACCTTGTGTGCCAGAAAAGCAGCGAAAAGCAGCAGGTATCTAGGCACTGCGCCATTTCCCAAAACGACAATACCACACGGGATAGTCCTCAACCTTCTCGAAGCCAAGCTTTTGGGCGAGGCTGCTTGAGGCGATATTCCTCTTCCAGCAATGCCAACCAACCGAAGTAATTCCCCGCGAGTGCGCATGGGCGATGGTTGCCGAAGCCGTGGCTATCGCCAGGCCCCGTCGCTGAAATGCTGGCAAGGTCTCGATGCCAAGTTCACAGCGGTTCGCGTGGTTATACTCAGATAAACACCAGCCCACCAGTTCCTGAGCATATTGAAGGCAATAGCCGAATCTACGCTGGAGAAAATCCCCAACTGAAGGGGCTTCCGAACACATTTCGTCCAGCAGGGCCTGATGATTGGCGAGCGTGGATTCTGCCACGAGCGCTGCGTCTACCTGCCGCAAGCGAAAGCCTGCTGGCAGAGTCGGAGGGGAAAGAGGCTCGTGAACCTGCAAGCGGTACTGTTGGCGCTCCGCGCGAAAGGCTTCAATGCCTGCGACTTGCGCGGGCAGGTGGTCTTCCCATGAGCCAGGGGTGTAAGTGATGGTGCACTCCATCGGCTCCGCCTCAGCCGCGCGAGGCGTATAGCGCTCCTGAAGGAGCGCGGCGAACCCACGTGCAAACGCGGAATCGGTTGGCTTGCCTGTCAGATAGATACGATGATTCCAAAGCAGAAGGATGCCCGCTTGCGGGGCGAGCGCATCATCAACATAGAGTTCTGCCGGGGCCTCGCCAGCGAAAGCCGCCGTCACAGCCAGATGCTGTTCGTCAAATAATGGTTGAGCCAGATGCCAGTGTTCAGGAGAAAGCAGGTGTAGCATTGAATATCCCTTCTGCTTGTGCGGTCGTGTTTCACTGCCCAGTGGCGCTCACGCCGTCCATTCCACCAGCACGGCGCTCCAGGTGAGGCCCGCGCCAAAGCTGAGCAGCATCAGCCGCGCGCCCCGCTTGACGCGCCCTTCGGCAACGGCCTCGCAGAGCGCGATGGGGATGGAAGAGGCCGAGGTGTTGCCGAAGCGGTCCACCGTGACGACCATTTTCTCCATGGGGATAGACAGTCGCCTGGCAATGGCTTCGATGATGCGCAGGTTAGCCTGATGCAGAATGAAGAGGTCAATGTCTTCCAGGCAGAGTTTGGCCTGGGCCAGCACCGTTTCTATCGCCGGGCCGCTGATCTGACTGGCGAACTTGAAGACCTCCTGCCCCTGCATGCGCACGTATTGCAAGCCCAGGTCAAGCTCTGCGTGGCCGATGGGCCGCGCGCCGCCGCCAGCGGGCGCCCACAAGACTTCGGGGCGCGCGCCGTCCGAGCCAAGCGTAAAAGCGCGAATCCCGCCGGGCTGATCGCTGGCCGAAAGAATGACCGCGCCCGCGCCATCGCCGAACAGAACGCACATCGAGCGGTCGGTATAATCGACGTACGGCGTCAGATGCTCCACGCCGATGACCAGCACATGCCGCGCAGAACCGGCGCGGATAAATTGATCGCCAATGGTCAGCGCGTAGAGAAAGCCAGGGCAGCCCGCCTGAAGGTCGAGCGCGCCGCACTGCGCGCCCAGCGCGTGCTGCACCAGGCAGGCCGAAGAAGGCGTGCGATAGTCGGCGGTGCAGGTGCCCACCAGAATCAAATCGAGATCAGCAGCGGTCAGGTTCGCCTGGGCCAGCGCCTTGCGCGCCGCGTGCGTTGCCATCACCGAAGATGTTTCGCCAGGCGCGGCGATGTGCCGCTCGCGAATGCCAGTGCGCGTCACAATCCACTCGTCGCTGGTGTCAACCATCTTCTCGAAATCGGCGTTGGTCAGGATGCGTTCGGGCACATAATAGCCCCAGCCGCTGATGTGGGCAGAAAGGTGTGGCATCGCTGGCACCTGGCTTCCTCGCGTGTTTGTTCACGCGCTTGCTTTCCAGCATTGTATCATATCGGCCCTGCCCCTTCTCTGCTTGAGATCGTCTGATGCTTGCTTTCCATCGTGCGCCTGAGCACGATATACTGATGTTATGCGCAATACCAACCTGTTGATTCGCCCATTCGTCGCCTCAGACCAGCATGCCGCGCGCCGCCTGATTCTGCTGGGGCTGGGCGAACATTTCGGCTTCATCGATGAAACCTGCAATCCAGACATCGATGACATATTCGCCCACTATCTGGCTTCCGGCCAGACGTTTCTTGTTGCCAAGATGGATGGCCTGCTGGTTGGCACAGGCGCGCTGCTCCGCGAGGACGCGCAGACCGGGCGCATCGTGCGCATGTCGGTTGCCCGTGACCTGCGCCGCAAAGGCATTGCCCAGGCGCTGATGGCTCGCCTGATGGACGCTGCCCGCGAGCGTGGCTTTACGCGGCTGGTGCTCGAAACGACGGTTGGCTGGGACGATGCGATTGGCTTTTACCAGCGCTGCGGTTTCCGCGAGTATGCTCGCGCAGACGGAGAGACCCACATGGCGCTTGATCTTGTTGAGGATGCTTGAAAGAAGGAAGCGAATCATGCTGCGAACGATGCTGAACGGCAAGATTCATCGAGCGACCGTCACCGGCGCCGATTTGAATTATATTGGCTCGATTACTGTTGATGAGACGCTGCTGGAGGCGGCCAATATCCTCCCGTTCGAGCGGGTGCAGGTGGTGGACGTGACCAACGGCAGCCGCCTGGAGACCTACGCCATCGCTGGCGAGGCCGGAAGCGGCGTCGTGCAATTGAACGGCGCGGCAGCCCATCTGGTGAGCGTGGGCGATCTGGTCATCATCATGGCTTATGTGCAAATGGAAGACCCCATCCCGAACGATTGGCGACCGCGCATCGTGCTGGTCAACGAGCAGAACCAGCTTCTTGAGGTGCGCGAGATGCCTCCAGGCGGCATCGATGCGTTCACGTTGGCCTGAGCCATGTCAAGAACGAAGAAAGAAGAAAGCAATCATTGCCATGAAACGCGAGAACTTTGCCACAAACACCCCCTGGGAGCCGATTGTCGGCTATTCACGCGCCGTGCGCCTCGGCAATCAAATCTTTGTCACCGGCACGACGGCCACCGACGCCAACGGCAAAGTGGTCGGGCAGGGCGACCCTTACGCCCAGGCTGTGCAGGTGCTGCGCAATATTGAAGCGGTGCTCAAGCGCGCCGGGGCCAGCCTCAGCGATGTGGTACGCACGCGCATGTATGTCATCAACATCGATGATTGGCAGCAGATTGGCAAGGCGCACGGCGAGTTCTTTGGCGAAATCCGCCCGGCCACCACGATGGTGCAGATCAGCCGCCTGATCGACCCCGACATGCTGGTCGAGATCGAGGCTGACGCCGTGGTCAGCGAGGAATAAGCATCCCCGTAAAAGATATATCTTGACATATCGGATTCTCTCTGCTATATTACCTGGCAAGGGTTTGCAACCGCTGGGCCGCTGCTGCGTATCTGGTATGTGGCTGCATGATTCCGGCAAGCCCGCATACGTTGCAGAGAGGGTCAGCAATGGCAGAAATAGATAGCAGCGATCAACCACAGGGCACAGAGCAAGACGAAGCGAAGCCAGCGCGCATTCCCCTGCGCTCAGAGGCGGCGAAGCGCGCCACGCAGCGCACCCTGGCGCTGCTGCGCCCGTACCGCTGGCAACTGGTTGTTGCTTCGCTCTTGCTCATCCTGACCAATGGCCTGGGCCTGGTCTTCCCGCTCGTCATTCGCACGCTCTTAAATACCATCCTGTTGCAGCATCAATCGGGCCTGCTAACTGAGGTCGCGTTGGCGCTGCTCGGCGTCTTTCTGCTGCAAGGCTTGCTGGGCGCGGTACAGGGCTATCTGGTGACGGCGCTGGGCGAACGCCTTTCGTTTGATCTACGCACCCGGCTCTTTCGCCACCTTCAGCGCCTGCCCATGAGCTTCTTCGATAGCCGCCGCACGGGCGAACTGATGAGCCGCGTCACCAACGATGTAACCGTGCTGCAAACCTCGCTGACCGGCAATGTGCTGCCCATTCTCTCGCAGGTGGTGATGCTGGTGGGCAGCATCGTGATTGCGGTGTTCATCAACTGGCGGCTGATGCTGGTGATCGTGGTGATTGCCCCACTGATCGTGCTGAGCTTTTCTGGCCTGGGTCGGCGCGTTCGCCGCAGCACGCGCGGTGTGCAAGAGGGGCTGGGCGAAGCGGGCATCGTGCTGGAAGAAACGCTTTCGGCGCAGCGCGTCGTCAAAGCCTTTGCCCGCGAAGCCTACGAAGAGAACCGCTTCAACGCCCGTATGAACAACTCGCTGCAACAGGCGCTGCGGCGTGCCATGTCACAGGCGCTGCTGGGGCCGGTCAGCCAGTTCATTGGCTTTGGCGCGATGGTCGTCGTCCTCTGGTTTGGTGGACAAGAAGTCCTGGCGGGCCGCCTGACAGCAGGCGACTTGATCGCCTTCATCTTCTATCTCTTCATGGTTGTTGGCCCGCTGGTTTCCTTCGGCAACCTCTATGCCCAGCTTCAGGCAGCGCTGGCCGCAGCGGAACGCATCTTTGCCCTGCTGGACGAGCCGATTGAGCCAGCCACCGCCGATGCCGCCGCGCCCGCGCTGCTGCCCATCGACGGCCAGATCGCGTTTGAAGAGGTTTCCTTTGCCTATCCCCTGCCTCCAGAAAAAGAGACGGGCGATGAACCGCGTCCGGCAGTTTTGCATGGCTTGACATTCGAGGCAGAGCCAGGCCAGGTCGTGGCGCTGGTGGGGCCAAGCGGCGCGGGCAAGACCACCACGCTGGCGCTGCTGCTGCGCCTCTATGAGATCGACGCGGGCATCATTCGCGTCGATGGCCGCGATATTCGCTCGGTGCAGGTGCAATCATTGCGCGAGCAGATGGCAATTGTGCCGCAAGAGCCGGTGCTCTTTGGCGACAGCATCGCCGAAAATATTCGCTATGGACGGCTCGACGCGCCCGATGAGGATGTGCGCGCCGCCGCTGCGGCAGCCAACGCGCTGGGCTTCATTGAAGATTTGCCCCAGGGCATGCGCACCCTGGTCGGCGAGCGCGGCGTCAAGCTCTCAGCAGGGCAGCGCCAGCGCATCGCCATTGCCCGCGCCCTGCTGCACAATCCGCGCATCCTGCTGCTGGACGAAGCCACCGCCTCGCTGGATAACGAATCGGAGGCGCTGGTGCAGGACGCGCTAAATCGCCTGATGCAAGGGCGCACGACGATTGTTGTCGCGCATCGCCTGACCACCGTCGAGCGCGCCGATTTGATTCTGGTGCTGAGCGACGGGCGCATCGTGGAGCGCGGCACCCATCAAGAACTGCTGGCGCTGGATGGCCTCTACGCCCGGCTCTATACCCGCAACTTCGAGGATTTGGCCGAGCCAGACGCAGAAGCCGCCGCTGTGGCTGAAGCGCCGGTGCGCGGCGATTAACGCCAGGCGGTGAGCGGCGTCAATCATTGCCCTGGCTTACTGCCGGGCAAGGCATCCTTGCCTCACAGGCAGGAACCATCGGCTCGGCGGCAGCAGCCGGTTTCCGGCGTGACCACGTGCTGATGAAAAGGGTAGCCAGGGCGATCACCATGCAGCCACCCCCGACCCATCCCAGCGCCGACAGCCCGATGCGCGCAAGCACCAGCCCGCCGAGCGCCGCGCCGCCGCCAATGCCCAGATAGGTTGCCGAGCTATTCAAAGAAAGGGCAACACCCGGAGCCGCCGTCGACAAGGAGAGCAAACGATGCTGCTGGGCAGGCACAAACACGGCCCCTGCCAGCCCCCAGAACACGACGAACGCCGCCGCGCCCAGGATGGATGACGCAAGCATCGGCAGCGCGATGAAAGCAAGCGCCAGGATGGTAATGCCAGCCGCCAGCGTCGGAACCGGCCCCCAGCGGTCCGTGCTGTAGCCCCCGGCGATGTTGCCCAGCACCGTTGCCACGCCAGACAAGAGGAGCATCAGGCTGACATCTGCTGCTGACAGGCGTGTGATCTGCTCCAGCAGTGGGGCCAGGTAGGTGTAGACGGCGAACGCTCCTACCAATCCCACCAGAGAGATGAGGAGCACCACGACGACCCGAGGTTGCCTCAAAAGGGTCAGCCGCTCCAGCAGGCTGCTGGCTGGCGGGCGATCAATCGCTGGCAGGGCAATCAGCACCCCCGCAGCGGCCAGCGCGGCCAGCACCGCGATCAAAACGAATGTCAGACGCCAGCCAAATTGCACGCCAATCCACGTGCCGAACGGCACGCCAAGGACATTTGCCGCGCTGAACCCGGCAGTCACCAGCGCCAGCGCCCGGCCTCGCTTCTCCGGCGAGGCCAGCGAAGCCGCCGCCGCCGCTGCCGTGGGCGTATACACCGCGACACTGAAAGCCGCCACCACGCGCACAAGCAGCAGTTCGTCGAAGGTGGCCGCCAGCGCCGCAAAGATATTGACTAGCGTGAAGCATGCCAGGCTGCTCACAAGCAGCCGCCGACGCGGCATGTTTCCGGTTGCCGTTGCCAGCACAGGCGCGCCAATTGCATAGGCCAGCGCAAAGGCCGTGACTAACAGCCCTGCTGTTGCCACCGGAACGCCCAGACTATGCGCAATGCTGGGGAGAATGCCAGCGATAACAAAGCCATCAGTACCAAGGACGAATGTTCCCAGAGCCAGAATCAGAATCCGAAACTGCACAAGAGGTTCCCTTCCGTTGTTCGCTATTTCGAATATTTTCGAACAATGGAAATATACCAGAAAACGTGATACAATGCAAGATATGAGAGAGCCATATCATCCTGCCCGTGACGAAATCACCTTGCCTGGGGTGCTCTACGCCTTGAGCGATCCGCTCCGTCTGGAGATCATCAGGATTCTGGAGGCGACAGGTGAAACGCCCTGCGGGGCGGTCGATCTAGGGGTACCAAAATCCACCCTCTCGCATCATCTGAAGGTGCTGCGCGAAGCGGGGGTGACGCGTGCGCGCAGCCAGGGAACGTGGTTGTTCATCTCGCTCAGGCGTGAAGACCTGGATGAACGCTTCCCTGGCCTGTTCGATGCGGTCCTGCATGACTCTGCGCCCGTGCGATAATGCCGTCTGCTATAACTGTTGAGGATCGGCAAACAGCATAATATTTCCGCAGCGCGTGCAGGCAACTCCTCTTACTGGTGCAAAATGTCTCCCTGATGCGTGGGAATCAATCAGCACGGGTGAATCCTGCCCAGCCGCAGAGATGTGAATATTCCTCCAATCCCGGAAGGCTCCATCAGCCCCACAAATAGGGCAGGGTGGAAGCGGTGGTCTTGACTGGTCTGGTTGCATCATTCTTGGTGCTCCTTCTCTTTTTCTTTTTTAAACGTTTTGGCGGTGCTAATTCGGGCATTTCTTGTTTTTCTGTTCCCCCATGTCTCCCCCAATGCGCACATTGCCGGGCCAGTTCTCCGCTGCCCGGCGCGCCCATGCAATGAAACCAGCCCAGCCGACCCTGATGGAAGGGCAATCCTTCTCTGATCGAAGCAATCTGCAAGGCGATTTCTTAAATTTGCATTATCGTATCAATATTTTAAAATAGCATATTGACTTTTTAAATAAAGCATGTTATATAACTAAGGACAAATTACGCTTGTAATCTGTTGTATAACTAAGAAAGCCGATCACACGCGCACCCTGCTTACCGCTGTCGTTCCTGCAAACACGGGAGGCATACCATGACCGGACTGCGTCATCTTTTCAAGCGTCGGCCAGCGCGCCACTCCGCTGGCTTTTATTCGCGCGTCCTGTCCACCAACAGCCGCCGGGAGGAATCTGAACCCATTCAACCCTGCGTCGGTCTCATCGCGTTTACCCTTGGCGGCGTGCTGGCCCTGGGTGCCCTGCTGGAACTCATCTTTGCCGGGCAAGGCGACACAGCCCTGCTCATGCTCTTAGCCTGCCCACTGCTCCTCTTTGGAAGCGCCCAGATGCTCTTCGTCCTGGGTCAGCATATTGTCAGCAGGCGCAAGAGAATGAAAGAAAATCGTTGTGGATACTGCCAGTTCTTTGAGGTGCCCATCGGCCTCTATGTGGTTGGCCGCTGCCAGGCTGACCCTGCCAGACACCTGGTCTCGCGCACCGATAGCTGCTCCTCGTTCTGCTTCTCAGAGCGCGCCATGGTGCGCGATCACCTGGGTCAGCATTCTGGCGTCCTCAAACAGCTTCGGATCACCCGCACCATTGATGTATCCAACCAGTAAACCCGGCCTGGGCCTTGCGCTCGCTCTTCCAATATGATAGGATGGTTGCGTTACGTCGATTGTTCAGACCCTCTTGTTCAGGAAAGGCGCGTCTTATGGCCGTGGTGCCACCGTTTAGTCCTTCAGTGTAGCGCTTGCTGTCGAAGCGAGGAAGCAGACTGTCTTGTGACAGCCTGAGCATCTTCCTATCCGCTTTCACGCGCTCTCAACCGATGGCACGGTCAGGCACCAGACGCGCAGACATGTGCTCTGTTTTCATCTCCCCCACGCCCTCTTCAGGTCTGCTCTGCCCGCTTGCCTTGTTGAGCGCGCTCCTTCACCCAAACGGGTACCACGAAATGGAGCGAGCACCATGCACCGAAGACACAGGCGGCGGCGGAACATCCATTCCACGCGCGCCCCCAGGCAGACAAGATGGCGCTGGACCAGCCGGGAACTGCTGGTCCAGCAGCACGGCTGGTTGGGGATGCGCGAATACGACAAGCGTCAGCCCGCCAGTCACTACAATCTGCATATTCAGCCTGCCAGTGGCGGCCAGGATTATCATAATTACCATATCCGCTATCTGGGCATCAGAGAGGGTAATCATGTCTGGTCGGTGGTCGATGCGCCGTATGGCAAAGAGCAGAGTCACCGTGTCTATGCCTTCTCGAAGGAGCATTTCATTCGAGAGGTAATTGAGGCTGCCAGCAGCCTGCTGGTCACGGATATGACCAACGATGTTGGCGACCCCTCTCTCTGGGCCAGGCTTTCTGAGGCTCTCACGCTGGTCTTGTTCGATCTGTATCGGCACGCTCTGGACAAGCCCTCCGAGCAGCCAGCGTGAATGCCACCCCCCGCCCTCGCCAGCACGGAGGCTGGCGATACAGGCAGGGGCCGCGTGTACCGCCGCCGTCCCTGGCGGCGAACGGTGGGGGGTGTGGCGCGCTGCTTCTGCTGCCACTGGAAAAGCGTCGGGAAGAGAGCGCGGGCAGACGCTTGTGCTATACTACGGAAAAAGCTCACGTTCAGCACAGTTCGCAGGTGCGCTATGACCGAAATGATGCCTGATGAGGCGCTGCCAGCGCCCACTCGTTCGCCGCTCGACCCGCTGCGCCAGGTCAGCGTTGAGGTGGTGCGCTGGTCCGGCGCGTCTTCCAGCCCTGCCCCCGATGAATTGGCCGCCGAAGAGCCGCTGGAACTTCGCGTAACAGGTGTGCCAGGTCAGCCCGCGTCAACGCTGGCGGTCATTATGCGCACGCCTGGGCACGATGAAGAACTGGCCGCCGGATTCCTCTATAGCGAGGGGCTGATTCTCGGCTCCCACGAACTGGCTGGCTTTGCACCCGGCAGCGACCCCGATGGCTTGCCCTCCGATAACGTGCTGGATGTGCGCGCCGCGCCCGGCATCGATCTGCCTCGCCGTGTGCAAGACGAAGGCTACACGCGGCAGTTTGCCGTCAATGCAAGCTGTGGCGTCTGCGGCAAAAACAGCGTGGCCGCTGCCTGCGCCGCGCTGCCGCCGCTGCCCGATGGCCCGCTGCGCCTGGACCCTTCGGCGCTGTGTGCCATGCCTGACCACCTGCACGCCGAGCAGCAGGTCTTTGCGCACACGGGCGGGCTGCACGCCGCCGGACTCTTCGACGCTGCTGGCAATCTGCTGGCGCTGCGCGAAGATGTGGGCCGCCACAACGCCGTAGATAAGCTGGTGGGCCGCGCTTTGCTCGATGGCGCGCTGCCGCTGGCCGAGCGTGTCTTGCTGGTCAGCGGGCGGCTCTCGTTCGAGATTGTGCTGAAAGCCCTGGCGGCTGGCATTCCCCTGGTGGCCGCCGTGTCCGCGCCCAGCAGCCTGGCCGTCGATCTCGCCCAGGCAGGCAACATCACGCTGGTCGGCTTCCTGCGCGGCAGCAGTTTTAATGTCTATACCCACTCCTGGCGTGTCGCCTCCCAGGCGAGCGCGTCGTGAGAGCCTTTCAACAGGACTAGCTAGAGGGCGCCGGTTTTGAAGATTAGGAAGAGATAGCCGCCCAAAATGCTTGAATAACTGAGTCATTGATGGTAGACTAGAGATGCGCTTAGGTACTTGCCGCAGGTGGAGTACGGACGCGCAGGTAGGCAAGAGAGACGGTTCGCGCAAGGCAACCGCCCAGCAGGGGATGTGGGTCGGTTGGAGGATACAACGGCTGCGTGACGGGCACTGCCATGCGCAGGAAAACAGCCGGAAACGCTGCCTGCATAAGTCTGCGAATGCTCCTTTCTCGGCATGCTGGGGAAGGACAGGCTCGTTGTCAGAGAGCCTGGTTGTATGGATACAGAATGATGTATCGGTCGATGAAACTGAAGCATCAGAACCTTCTAGGTACTGGTGAATTGAGGCGGAGACCTGATGCAAGCCCCTGACTTTAGTCGTGGGGTTTCTGACCGTCTATACCCACCAGAGCGCGTGCTGCATGGCAGGCTATTGAGGGGCGCGATGAGTACACCACCCAAACAGAACTTTGGCGAACTGCTCCGCCAGTATCGCCAGACCAGCGGGCTGACCTCGGAAAAGCTGGCGAAGTGGGCCAAAACCACCGTCGATGCGCTCTCGCGCCTGGAATCCGGTGGGAAAATCCAGGTGAACCTGGATGAGATCGAGCGCCTGGCCGATTTCCTGGGGCTGGATGGACAGGAGCGCGCCAGTTTTTTTGCCGCCGCGCCGCTAATTCCCTCTGCCGCAGCCACGACAGTGCCCCCCAAAGGTGTCCTCTCAAAGGGAGCGCCTGCCATTCTCGTCTTTCTGATTGCCGATGTGCGCGGCTATACGCGCTTCACGCTGGAACATGGTGACGAGGCCGCTGCCAAGCTCGCCCAACGCTTTGCTATGCTGGTGCGCGAGGTGGTAACGCTGCGCGGCGGGCGCTTAATCGAACTGCGCGGCGATGAGGCGCTGGCGTGCTTTCATTCCGTTCGCCAGGCGCTTCACGCGGCGGTGGAGATGCAGGACCACTTCATGCAGGCGACCAAAGCCGATATGACGTATCCACTGCCCGTTGGCATTGGCCTGGACGCCGGGGAGGCTGTGCCTGTCGAGAGCGGCTATCGCGGCGCGGCGCTGAATCAGGCCGCGCGGCTGTGCAGCCTGGCGAAAGCGGGCGAGACGCTGGTCAGCGAAATCGTGACGCATCTGGCGCGCAAGGTCGACGGCCTGGCGTATTATCCGTGGGGCAGCGCCGAACTCAAAGGCTTCGACGAACCCGTGCGTATTATCTCCGTGCGCCGCACCGCTCCCAACGGCCAGCAGCAAGAGCGTCGTGTCATCCGGCCCGTGCCGCCAACGGTGGCCCTCCAGCCGGAGCCGCCAGAAGATGACGAAGAGCTATGAGAGGTTCGCTTCCTGGAAAGGACATTCCATGCAAGCACCTGAACCCGAACTCGTGATCGCTACGAACTACCGGCTCTACTACCAGAGAGTATTCTTGCTATGCAGCCTCGCTGTCCTCCTGGGCAGCGTCTTCTGCCTCTGTTTGCTGCTGTTCTTCATACTCTATCTGGGTGTTCCTACCGATACCTTGCCAGCTATCCAGGAGCAGGCTCGGGAGACGAGGCAGCAGGGCATTATGGAATTTGCTGTGGGTCTGGTGCTGCTCCTCGCGCTCTACGGTCTGTTTGCCCTCCTTATAAGGGACCGCATGCGAAACACCGACACGGCCTTCCGGGCCACCCAGGAGGGCATCTATACCTCCCCGAATGCCTTGCTGATCCGCTGGTCGGAGATCAGAACGCTCTCTTATAGGGTGCTCCCGCTGATGGGGTCAGCGTATTTGCGAGTGGTCCTCTGGAGGGGAACAGGTGTCTACGCGCGGGCGCTGGCATCCTCAGCCAGCCCTTCCGTTCGCATCAGCCTGGCGCTCGCTTCACTGACGGCGTTCCTCTCGCCATCGCCTACCCTGGTTGTGGTGGTTGAGGCGGCCTTACCGATCTCTCTTGAGGAACTGTTGACCACCATCCAGGAGCAGTTTGCCCTCCAACTGCGCGAGCATCACATCCAGATTGAGCATCGGTGGTTGTGAGCCAGATCGCTGTCCCATGGTAAGTCAATGAAGCTGACAGATAAGCACAGACGGGAGGCCCTGGAATTGGCAGGGTCTCCCTCTGTTTCGTGCTAAACGTGCGGCTCCAGCGCGGCGAGCAGCTTGGTGCCGTCCATAGACCCCCAGCCGGTGCAGGCATCCCAGCCTGGCCCGGCGGAGTAGCCGTTGTTGTTTCCGGCAACAATATCGTTGAACACCTGCGCCTGATTGATCTGCTGATAGAGCGTCGGGTTGATGAAGCCAACCGGCTTGCCAAGCTGCTGATTGATGAGCGCCAGCAAGCCCGCCCACAGCGGCGCAACCGCGCTGGTCCCGCCGACGGTCAACTGTTGCCCATCCACCAGCACCTGATAGCCAGTCTGCGGGTCGGCGTCTCCGGCCACGTCGGGCAGGCCGCGCCCGACATGGCTGCCTGGATTGATGGATGGCGGCACATGCGCGTTGGCCTGCCAGGTGGGCAGCGCGAAGACATCGCTGATGCCGCCGCCCGTCGCGCCGTTGCTGCCGTCGTTCCAGACGCTTTCGCCGGTAATCAGGTTGTTGGCAGACTCCAGATGCGTGCCGCCGCAGGCCAGCGCGTTCGGGCTGGAGGCCGGAAAATCGACATGGGCCAGGCTGTCCGTCGTGACGCCATCGTTCGCGCCGTTGTCGCCTGCCGCGCAGCACACGGTGATGCCCAGCGTGCCCGCCGTTTGAAACGCCTGGTCCATCAACTGCATCGACTGCGCCGTCCAACTGGATTCTGGCCCACCCCAACTGATGGAGATGATCGACGGCGCGTTCGTGGTGTCGTGAACGGCCTGGGTGATGGCGTCAAGAAAGCCCTGGTCG
The DNA here is from genome assembly GCA_035307385.1 of Ktedonobacterales bacterium. Classification (GTDB taxonomy): domain Bacteria; phylum Chloroflexota; class Ktedonobacteria; order Ktedonobacterales; family DATBGS01; genus DATBHW01. The sequence continues at coordinate 212,134 of DATGID010000044.1, forward strand.
GTGTTGGGCGCAAAGTAGACGACGATATGCGCGCCCGGAGCCACCGCGCCGACAATCTGAATGTCCAGCGCGACCTCGCCATCCGCGCCTTGCGGATTGGTCGGGGCGTTCTTGCCGCCATCGACTTTGACAGCGGTAACGTTGGGCACCGGCAGGCCAAGCTGCCCGAAGTAGGTCGTCAGGTCGCTTTTGCGATAGCCGCCGCCCAGTTCGATGATGGCAACCGCCTGGCCCTGGCCGTTGCCCTGCGTGGGGAAGTGATACAGGCTGGCAACTTGCGGCGGGGTATAGGCTGCCTGCGCTGCTTCGACCAGAATGTGCCGTCGCCGCCGCGCCTGGGGGCGATCATCCAGCCCGACGACGCCCGCGACCAGCGGAATCAGGTGGGCAGGCAGATGCACCGGGCCTTCGCGTGTGCGAAACTCTTCGTCGCCGTGCTCGAAGTGGCGCAGTTCCACGCCAAACGCCCGCTGCATGGCTTCCACCGTGCCGTGCAGCTTGACGACGCGCCCAACGGGATCAACTCCCATCACGCCCAGCCCGTGCTGCTGGGCATACTGTGTAATCGCTTGCAGGTCGCTCTCGCTGGCACGCGCCTGCGCGGCGAACTCCTCGCGGGTCATGTGCTGGCCCGGCTGGGATGAAGCCGGGTGGGCCACGTGCGGCTTCAGATAGACGCTGACATCTACATCTTCGTTTTTGGGGGCCGGGCCGGTGTCGCGGCCTGCGGGGAACACGTCGGCCAGGGGCTTGCGTTCGCTGCCTGGAAGGGGCACAAGCCCCTGGGGTGCTGTCTGAGACATGGGGCATCCTCCTCGTGGGTCTTCCTCGATAGACTTCTCCCTCTTAGTTGTTGCTCCTGGCTGAGCATCATAGCACCAGAGCACCGAGAGGGCAACCTGGCCCCGCTTCGGGCCGCGCCTATCCCTGCACGATCTGTGCCGCGTTGCCTTTGAATTTCCTCATGAGAGCTTTTTAATGCTCCCCAAAAGCAATTCACATCTCGCGGGTCTATGCTTCTCAATGAGAGGTGAAGGACGCTCCTCCCAATCCGGGGTGCCATCAACGAAGCTGGCATGCTGGAAAGGAACCTGGGATGGAGCGTCGCTCTCTTCCGAACGCGCGCATATGCTTGCTCAAGAAAGGATGATGCTGTATGCGTATTGCAGCAGCCACACTTGATACATTTATCGACGATATTGAAGCGCTCGTCGCCACGGTGCCAGACCCGCGCCTGGTTGCCGCTGGCGTGCAGGCGCGGCTCCCTTACCTGCTGGCGCGCCCCGATTTTCTGGCCCCGCAGTATCGCGAACCCGACCGGAACCGCTATCGCGCGCATCTGCTCGCGGTGGCCCCCAGCAAGAAGTTTTCGGTGCTTTCCATGGTCTGGCTGCCGGGCCAGATGACGCCGATTCACGACCACATCTGCTGGTGCGTGGTGGGCGTTCTGCAAGGGCTGGAGTGCGAGCAGCGCTATCGCCTGCGCGAGCGCGCCGATGGCCGCCGCTGGCTGACGCCCGTGGGCGAAGACGACCTCTATCCCTGCCAGGTTACGGCGCTGGTGCCGCCAGAAGAAAACATCCATCAGGTCTGGAATGGCGGGCAGGACGTGGCGATTTCCATCCACGTCTATGGCGAAGACATCTCCGTCTATGGCTCCAGCATCAACCAGCGCTTCGATGATCTGCCGATTTGTTACGACGATACCTCTGGCTTCCCGGTTGCCTGGCGGCGAAAACTGGCTGGCTGACGGCAACCGCGCAGCGGCGTCGGTCCCGCCCTTCCTTCCGGCGCTGCTGGTGAGGCAGAGAGGGTACGTCGTGTATATAGATCGCTCTGGTGGCTCCCTTGAAAACCCCCGGATTTCTCCTGGAACCTGGGGGCTTTTACTTGACACGAGCGCGTTGCCTCTGCTATCGTGACCGATGCTATCAGGTGTTTCAGCATGTAGCCAGGGAAGTTACCGATGCAGATAGATCACCTCGACCATCTGGTGCTGACGGTTCAGGACATCGACGCGACCTGCGCGTTTTACGCCCGCGTGCTGGGGATGCAGGTTGCCACCTTTGGCGATGGACGCAAAGCCTTGCGCTTTGGCGCGCAGAAGATCAACCTGCACGCAGTCGGCAAAGAGTTTGAACCCAAAGCCGCGCGGCCCACGCCTGGCGCTGGCGATCTGTGCTTCATCACCCCAACGCCGCTGGAGCAGGTGATGGCGCATCTGCGCGCCTGCGGCGTTGCCATCGAGGAAGGGCCTGGCCGCAAAGATGGGGCCATGGGACCAATCCTCTCCGTGTATATCCGCGACCCCGATCACAACCTGGTTGAAATCTCCAACGATCTGGCAGAGACGCCTAGCGAACAATGACGAGTGAGGGACAAAGCCATGCCTGACACGTATAAGAACTACATCAAAGGCCGCTGGGTGGAGGCGCGCTCCGGGCGCACCTTCGAGAACCGCAATCCGGCCAACGGCGACCTGCTGGGCCTCTTCCCCGACAGCGGCGCGGACGATGTGAACGATGCCGTGGCGGCAGCCAGCGCCGCCTTTGCCTCCTGGCGCGTGTATCCCGCGCCCAAGCGTGGCGAAATCCTCTTCCGCTTCGGCCAACTGCTCGCCCAGCATAAAGACGAGATGGCCCGGCTGATGACGATGGAGATGGGCAAGGTCTTGAAAGAGGCGGGCGGCGACGTGCAAGAGGGCATCGACATGGCCTTTTACATGGGCGGCGAAGGGCGGCGGCTCTTTGGCTTTGTGACCCCGGTGGAACTGCCCAACAAGTCGGGCATGGCCGTGCGCGACCCCATCGGCGTGGTCGGCGTCATCACCCCCTGGAACTTCCCGATTGCCATTCCGTCGTGGAAGATTCTGGCGGCGCTGATCTGCGGCAACACCATCGTCTTCAAGCCCGCCAAGGATACGCCGCTCTGCGCGACGAAGTTTGTCGAACTGCTGACCGAAGCAGGCGTGCCGGAGGGCGTCGTCAATCTGGTGCATGGCTCCGGCCAGAACGTGGGCATGCCCATCGTGCAGCATCCCGACGTGGCCGTCGTCACCTTCACCGGCTCCAACGAGACGGGGCGCGAAGTGAACGTGGAGGCGGCCAAACGCATCAAGCGCGTCTCGCTGGAGCTTGGCGGCAAGAACGCCATCATGGTGATGGACGATGCCGATCTTGACCTGGCCGTCGATGGCATTCTGTGGAGCGCCTTCGGAACGAGCGGGCAGCGCTGCACGGCGGCCAGCCGCGTCATCGCGCACCGGGCCATTCGCCGCGACCTGGAAGAACGCCTGGCAGCCCGCGCCTCATCGCTGCGGCTGGGCGATGGCTTGCTGCCGGATACCGACGTTGGCCCGGTCATCAACGAGGCGGCCATCAAGCGCATCGACAGCTACACGCAGATTGCCCGCGAAGAGGGCGCGGCGGTGCTGATTGGCGGCGCGATTGCCCGCGAAGGCGCGCTGGCAAAGGGCAGCTTCTATCAGCCGACGCTCTATAGCAACGTGCGGCCAGAGATGCGCGTGGCCCAGGAAGAAATCTTTGGCCCCTGCGCGTCGATCATCGAGGTTGCCAGCCTGGAAGAAGCGATCCGGGTCAATAATGGCGTGGCCTATGGCCTGTCCAGTTCGCTCTATACGCAGGATATCAACGCTGTGCAGCGGGCCGTGCGCGACGTGACCAGCGGCATCCTCTATATCAACGCGGGCACCATCGGCGCGGAGATTCAACTGCCCTTCGGCGGCACGCGAGGCACCGGCAACGGCCACCGCGAGGCGGGCCTCGGCGCGATTGAAACCTTCACCGAATGGAAGAGCATCTATATCGACTACAGCGGCAAGCTCCAGCGCGCCCAGATCGATGCCTGACCACCCAACCCTCTCACGCCAAACGGTTCGCCAGCACGGAGGCTGGCGCTACACGCAACCGCCTCGCGCGCCAGGGTTGGGGGAATCCGCGTAGGCGGATTTGGTGGCCGCAGGCCCTTAGGCGCGATCTTTAGTCGCCAGCCACTTCCCGTTTGGGGATGGAAACCAAAAACCTTCGACTTTCTTGAAGGTAAGCGTCCAGAGGTCTCAACGACCTGCCGCTTCCCGCTTGGGATAGTGGCGCTTGTGCCTATGTGGAACGACATAGGCAGCTTTGTGTGCTATGATGAGGATGGAGGAGGAATGCCGCGCAAAGTGCGTCAACTCAAGGCTGATCTGAGTAAAGCTGGCTTCTCCTGGCGACCAGGAAAGGGCAGTCATACCGTCTGGGGGCATCCCCTCATCCCAACCATCGAGGTCACCATCTCCGGCAACGATGGCGACGACGCAAAACGCTATCAAGACAAGAAGTGCGCGAGGCGCTTGAGACGTTGAAGCAAGCGAAGGCACAGCAGAAGAAGGGGCAGCCATGAGCGAGCAAGAGGATTACTTGCACTATTCCATGACCATTGAATGGGACCCCGAAGATCATATCTATGTGGTGCGAGTGCCTGAACTGCCTGGGTGCGTCACACACGGCACGACCTATGAGGAAGCAGTCAGGCAAGGGCAAGATGCTATCGAAAGCTGGATTGGGGCTGCTCACGCCTGGGGCAACCCCATTCCTCCGCCCAGAGTTGCGGCGCAGCGCTAGTTCATGTGCTCAACCTCGTCGTCCTCGTCGTCGGTCTCCATCGGGCCGAAGGGGCGCGGCTGATAGGCGCGGGGATTGATGCCCGCTCCCCGCGAGGCAATCAGCCAGCAGCGCTCGCACATGGGCGTCTTCCAACGCGAGGCCATCGTCGCCGGAGCACAGCAGTATTCGCAGATGGCCCCCCGCCGCGCCACGCGCCGCTCATAGTACCAGGGGTGGTGATCGATGAGCGCGCCCGCCTCGCAGCCACACTCGTCGCAGAGGTGCTCGCCGCAGACGCATTCCCCTTCGCAGAACCGGCCCGTGCAGGAGCCTGCTATCGGCCACTGGTCGCCCTTGGGGGCGTGCACCAGGCGGGCCGGACGCAGGCCGGAGGGCTGGAGCGTGGAGGGGTCAGCCGCGTCGGGGGTCCTCGTGGCGGCATACTCGTCCAGCGCGCGCTGCTGCGGCTCCTGGGGCAGCCGGT
>DATGID010000045.1:0-22851 GCA_035307385.1 Ktedonobacterales bacterium
TACCTACTGTATATGCACAAGCTGGCCCCAATTTCTGGGGTCGGCTCCTGTTCGCGGCACCGATGAGAACGCTCTCACAAGAGCAAGAAAGGACTCGAGAGGTCATATGTCACGTCTCCCCTCAACGTGGATCGTCCGAGGTCTCCTGATTGGCAGTCTGCTGCTGGTCCTCCTCGCCGGAGCGTTCGTCGCTGGTCTTCTCCTCACCGCCAGACCGCAGCCAACAACCAATGTGGTCGTCACACCCGAGAACCCCCATATCACGTATAGCCTCTCGATGCGGACCCATATCTGTCCTTCCTGTGCGTTGGTGCTAGACCAGGATTGGAACGCGGCCCTGAATATTCTGGCTGCTGCATTGGTGCTCGTGGCACCCACAAGCCGTACCGCCGGGCAGGCGGGAACGGGTTCCGCTTCGCCGGAACAAAACGCTTCTGGACAGACCGCCACGACGCGCTGTGTTCGCAAGAGCACGTCGCAAACGGGCTGGATGAAGGAAGAATCTCCCGGTGTTAACCGGGAGAGTGTCAACCGAAATCCGTACGCCCAGTGGCGCAAAACGCCCCAGAGGGCGGCGAGCCATCACTCCCCTTGAAGCGTTGTCACCGTGGCGGATCGGCGCTCTAAAGGTGTAGGTTCGCTGCGCTTTGAGCGTGTCTGGGGCCGTGAGGGGAGTGATGGGATGCGCCGTCAAACACGCTCTCATATTTCAGTGCCACTGATTCGCAGCCTTGTCGTTCTCGCAGCACAACCCACCAGTTTCCAAGGAAGGTGCTTTGGCAAACACGTGATGGACACAAAGCCAGGAGAGCAGTGCCTTCACCCCATAAGTGGCACTGACGTACTCAGCGCAAGGAAGCGCTTGACAACCACCGCCGTGCCTTCAGGGTTTTCTTCAGGGAAGAAGTGGCCCCCCTTCATCGCCTGTCCTTGCACGTGCGGAGCCCACTGCCTCCAAATGCCGAGCGGACCGCCATCTTGTGCATAGAATGTGTCGAGCGGGCCACCCTCGGCCCACAAATGCAGCATCGGGCATTCGATGCGCCTGGAGGATTCCTGGTCAGCACGATCGTGTTCCACGTCGATCGTGGCGGCGGCCCGATACTCCTCACAGATGCCGTGCACGCGGGCCGGATCGCGATAGGTGGACAGGTATTCTTCGAGCATCTCTGGACCAAAGGACCCGTGCCCGAAGGGATTCTCGAAGACGGCCGAGGGCGCACCGAGCAGATAGCTCTCCGGGAGCGGCGGCTCTTGGGCCAGTAAAATCCATGGCCAGTAGGTCTGCGCGAAGCGCGCATCGGCTCGGCTCCACCCTTCGAGAATGGGGATCACATCCAAGACCGCCAGACGCTCCACGTGCTGCGGATGGTCCAAGGCCATCCGGTAGCAGACGCGCCCGCCGCGATCGTGCCCAATCGGTGTGAAGGTCGGAAAGCCGAGTGTGCCCATCACACCAACCAATTCCTCGGCCATGGCGCGCTTGGAATACGGAAAGTGGTTGTCCGTCGAAGCGGGTATCCCGCTGCGGCCGTAGGCGCGCAGGTCCACGCAGATTACGGTATGATCCTCTGCAAGCCGCGGCGCGAGGAATCGCCACATCAAGCTGGTGCGCGGGAAGCCGTGTACCAGCAGAACGGCTGGTCCCTTTCCATAGCGGCGCACAAAGACCGTGTTTCCGGCCACCTCAACCTGTGAGGTCGCGAAAGAACTCTGACGCTCCATTGCTTCCTCCTCGTTCCAACGCGCCGAGTGATGACTCCTGACCACTGCTCTTACGAGTGTGGCGCTCACTAGTGCGCGTTGCAGAACACCATGCTCTGTGCAAACGATAGACCATGAAATGGCGGCTCAATTGACACTCCCCCGCTTAAAAGCTGGGGGATTCTTCCTTTATCCAGGCGACTTACGCCAGAGCAATCGCTTGCCCCTACGCAGCGGTCCCCTGTCCAGAAGCGTTCACAGCCCGAAGGCTGCCCGTTTCCGCCTGCCCGGCGGCGCAGTTGGTGGCTGCGCAGATCACCAGGGCAGCCGCCAAAATAGTGAGTGCAGTGTTCCAATCCCGGTCGAGCACGAGCCCACAGGAGGAACAAATATGGGTCCGCATCGAGAGACTTTTCTTCACTTTCGATGCGTCTCGCAGCACAGCGCCGAACGAGCGCAATGAAGACGGCAGCATGGTACCAATTCTGCGAGTAATGCCCTGACAGCATTTCCGATACCATCGCGGCTCGCCGCCAGAGCGTTTGCGCACCGCTCACCCTGGAGCGAGCTAGTACGGAGAGCAGTGGCCTCTGGCGCGCCTCTACACGCTGTCAGATATGGTTGCCTGAAACGACGCGGCGTGATATCCTTATCGCATTCCCTGCGACTTCACGCCCGGTTGGGTGATGGCCTGTCAGCTCCCGTGACCGCCCGTTTACGCGCGTGCGTGGGGAGCGCACGCAGGCTATTCCCTCTGCGAGCCGCCAGGCTGCGCTCGCACACATCCGAAGACATCTGGGGAGCCTCACCTTTGAAGAAAGGCACTCGCGTTGAAGCTCAGCCAAAGAGGCATACCAGCTTCCAAACGTGCTACGCTAAGCGTGATCAACCAGGGGAATCGTGCTGTGTGGAGGATATCTCACGGCAGGCATCCCGCCTGTCCCCTTTGAAATTGGAGAAGCCACTGCTATGACATGGGAAACGTATCTTGCAGAGCAGCAAGCCCGCCACCAGGAGGAGCTGCTGCACTTCCTCAGCATTCCTAGCATTTCGTCGCTGCCCTCCCACGCCGGTGACGTGCAGCGCGCTGCCCAGTGGGTGGCCGAACGCCTGAGGACTGCCGGTCTGGAACAGGTGCAGATCTTCCCCACGGGGGGCCATCCGGTGGTCTACGGCGAATGGCTGCATGCACCCGGCAAGCCAACGGTACTCATCTACGGCCATTTCGACACCCAGCCAGTAGACCCGCTGGAACTCTGGGCTCACCCGCCTTTTGAGCCAACGATTCTCGAAGACCGCGTCTATGCTCGTGGCGCATCGGATGATAAAGGCAATATGGTGACCCCTATCCTGGGCGTTGAGGCGCTGCTCAAGACCGAAGGGGCGCTGCCGCTGAACGTCAAATTCTTCCTGGAGGGACAGGAGGAGATTGGCAGTCCACAACTGCCTGCCTTTGTCGCCAGTCATCGTGATCTGCTGGCATGCGATCTGGTGCTCAGTGCCGATGGCTCCCAGTATGGCGAAGATCAGCCCGCGCTGTTTCTGGCCTGCAAGGGACTGGCCGGTATCCAGGTCGATGTACAGGGCGCGAAAAGTGATCTGCACTCCGGCATGTATGGCGGGGCCGTCCCCAACCCCATTCACGCCCTGACCGCGCTGCTGGCTTCGCTGCGCAGTCCCGACGGGACCATTCTGGTGGAAGGCTTCTATGACAGCGTCCTCCCACTCTCTGCCGAGGACCGCGCCGCCATCGCCGCCATTCCCTTCGACGCGCAGGACTATCAGGAGCAGATTGGAGTGACCGCTCTCCTTGCCGAGCCCGGGTACACCCCCCAGGAGCACCTGGCGGCCCGGCCCACGCTGGAGGTGAACGGCATCTGGGGTGGATTCCAGGGTGAAGGTGTCAAAACCGTCCTCCCGGCAGAGGCACACGCCAAACTGACCTGCCGGCTGGTCGCCAACCAGGAGCCCGCCACCATCGTCGGGCTGCTCACCCAACATGTCAAGAAGCATACACCTCCTGGCGTTCAAGTCACCGTCCGGGCCCTACCTGGGACCGCCCACCCCTATCTGATCCCCGCCGATCATTGGGGGAACCGGGCAGCAGCCGACGTCCTGCGGAACATCTATGGCAAAGAGCCCTACCACCTCCGTGCGGGCGGCAGCATTCCCGTCTGCGAACTCTTCCTCAGCCACCTGGGAGCCTACACAGTCGGCTTCGCCTGGGGGCTCATGGACGAGCAGATCCACGCTCCCAACGAGTTCTTCCGCCTGAGCAGCTTCCGGCGGGGGCCGGGCGCGTATTGTCAGATATTGTATCGCCTGGCAGAAAAATAAGAGAAGACAAAAAGAGGGTTTCAGGGTGGTGCTGGCCGCTTCTGATATCGGCACAGAAAATGGGCGCTCATTAGGAGGATGATCAGCAGGAACTGCGAGAAGGGAAAAGAACCTCCTCTGCTTTTCAAAACGCATCCAAACGTATTGATTGCTGCACTCGACTGGTTTAGGCGGCCCCTCTGACCGCTACGCCTCCCCAGTCGCCCACAGTACACCGGACTCTGGATGCCTGAGCCTGTGGCCCTAGCCGGGCAAGATACCGCTGGAGAATGTTGATGGCCGAGTTCTCATCCCGGTCCATGACCAGCCCGCAGTATCCACAGCGATACACACGCTTGTAGAGCGGCATGGGCTACATCTCGCCACAGCCGCTACAGGTCTTGCTCGTATCGCGTTCATCTAAGAGCACCAATGCTTTCCCAGCCAGGACACATTTGTAGGTGAGCATCTGCACAAAGCCGTAGAGCCCCCAGTCGTTGAAGACGGCCCGATGCTTGAACCGCTGCTTTTCCTCGTGCGCTTTCATGACCATCTGCCGCTCTTAAAGATCACCGATGACAACAGTTCTTTCAACCAGTTTGCCCGCGATGAGATGGGATGCCTTGTACAGACAGTCCTTTTGCTTGTTGCGTTTCTTCTCAGAGACTCGTTTATTGACTCAACCTCTTTGATCGCTGCTGTAAAGCGATCGTTGAGGTTTCGCGCCTGATCACCACAGCGTTTCATCTCGCCTCCGCACTGGGATGGGACAAGGAATAGCGTCCTCGCCAGCATGGGTGCGCCTCCACCGCCTGTGGAGAACTCTTGACACACCTGCTAGGCTTGAAAGACCTTGCTGATTGCGAACGAAGCCACGGCGTCTCGCGTAGAGAGCCGGCTTCACGCACAGGCCCCTAGAACCAAGGGAAGCCGCTGAAAGGAGCGTCCCGCTTCACTCGGGAGAGCACGTGGTGAACCATATGGAGAAATCAGCATCCCTACCAGGCAGAATGCCGCGCCTGCCAGAGTTGTCGCGTGTCAAGAAGCCTGGATCAGAAGCAGGAGTTCTTGGCGCGCGCCTGCGCGCCGCGCGTCTGGCCGCTCATCTGACTCAGCGAGAGCTGGCCGGGGAGCGCTTCTCGAAGAGCTATATCTCGGCCATCGAGCGGGGGAACATGGTGCCCTCGCTCCCGGCGCTCACCTATCTGGCAGAAAAGCTACAAGTACCCCGCTCCGCTCTGCTTGGCGAGAGCGAGATCGATGGGCGCGCTCTGGAGGTGAGCGACAGGATGGTCTATTCCGTCGCTGCCCCTGCGAGCCAGATCGATGAGGAAGAGGCCCGGCGGCGGCTCGGCCAGGCGGAGACCTTCATCCGCCAGGACCGATCGGCAGAGGCCTGGGAACACCTCGGCGCGCACGTCGAGCCACCTGGCGGATGGCCCCTCCAGCTCCGTCCCCATTGGGCCTGGCTGGCCGGATGGGACTTATTTTTATTGGGGCGACCGGTCGAGGCGGTAGGGTGCCTGGAGCAGGGCTTACAGCTTGCCGAGACCTTGCGCCTGCACGCGCCGCACGCTCGGCGGCCGTACTGGAATGAGCTGATCGAGTGGCTCCACTGCTTCCTGGGCGTGGCCCACTGCGCGCAAGGCAACACCCTCCTGGCGCTTGAGTTCTATCAGCGCGGTTTGGAAGCCATCGCGCATGGGCGCGTTGGCAATGCGGAACTGAAACTGTGGGTGTACAAGGGGTTGGGGAACGAATACTTTGCGCTTGGCCGCTATCAGCAGGCCGGTGGCTACTTCCAGAAAGCGCTGGCAGAAGTACAGAATTGCAACAATCAGCGCCAGCACGGATTGGCCGCCTGGGGGCTGGCAACCACGTATCAGCAGCAGGGGGACCTCTTTCGGGCCAAAACCTGCTACCGCCAGGCCTTGCAGGCCTTCGCCGAGCATGGGAACCAACGGTTGCTTGCGCGGATGCGCGCGCTCTATGGACTGGCCCTGATTACCCTGGAAGACTGCGAAGAAGCGGAGCGCCAGTTGCAAAAAAGCCTGGATGCCGCCGAGCGCCTGGGGAATACCGGCCTGCGCGGGGAGGCTCTGGCGTACTATGCGTCGCTGTATAACGCCAGAGGGCACCCAGATCAAGCGATTCAGGCGGCTCAAGCCGCTCTCCCCCTGGCACGGCAGAGTGGAGATGGACGGTCCCAGGGCCACGCGCTCTTTGTGCTGGTAGATGCCTACACGGCCAGGCAAGACCGGGCAGCTGCGGAGCGGGCCTACCAGGAGGCGATTCGGCTGGCGGAGCAGCTTCCTGATGAGGAGATGCTCGGCCAGGCCCGCCAGGGCTATGCGGACTTCCTGGCCGAGCAAGGGCGTTTCCAGGAGGCCTACCAGGCATTAGCGCAGGGGGCCACGAGCGCACCGGAGTTCGCCAGGAGATGATGGACGAGGCGTTTGCCTTGTCGCGAGGGGCATTCCTCTCCCAGCATGCGGCGCGGTGAGAGCAGTGCCCCTCGGTCAGCGAGATGACCTAGCCGCATTCAGGGGCGCCAGGGCAGATGGGCGCCATGAGCGGGCCAATATGCGGCATGAGGGCGGTATGGACCAGCGGGATGATGACCGTGTTCACCAGCACCGGCATGCCCCCCAGCCCCACAAGCAGGAACAACAGCCCGGCCACCCGCCACCAGATTCTCCCGAACATGCAGTTCTCCTTTCCTGGGATTGGTTGACGATGGTTTTGTGAAGATCACCCATCTTTACGCTCATAGACCGTGAGCTACGAGTGCATCAAAAAAACAGGGAGCCAATGGCAAGGGAACTCCCCACCACTCATGGCTGACGTCATCGGGCGAGTAAGGCACCCCGGAGCGCTCAACGGGGACTTCGGGTTTACCGAGCAAACCACGTCTGTGATGGTTGACATATCCGGGCACTCAGAACCACGCATGCCAGGCTACGCCTGGCATGCGCTTTCGTCTTGTGTTACAATGGCGGGCAAATCGACAGGCGAGCGCAGGAGGCCAGGCCATGCCCAAAGCAAAACGAGAACGACGTGAGCGCACCGATAACTACCACCTCATCCAGCAATGGTGCCTGACCCCGGAACAACGCCTCTATGAGGGAATTCGTCCGGTTGTACTTTTCGGCCAGACGACGAGCGAGCGCGCTCCAGAAACGGGGCTGTCCGAATATGCGCTGCGCCGGTTGTCAGATGCCTTTGATCGCCAAGGTTTGCTCAGTCTCTTCCGTCCGACCAAAGAGGAGCGGGAAAACCATCCCCGCTCCTTGCCGGTGATGATGCGCCAGCTCATCGTGGATTTGCAGACCGAGTATCCTGACTTCACGCTGGGGGAGATCGCCGCCATTTGCGCGATCAACTTCGATGGGCGTCGTCCCAGCCACCACAGCGTGAAGCACGTGCTCGCCGATGGCCCCCAACCCTCCCGCACCACCCGGCAATTCCCGCGCTATGCCGAGATAGAAGAACCAGAAGAGCGGCGCATGGCGGTGATCCGGCTCCACACGCAGGGGTGGGCAATTGCCACGATTGCCCGATACCTGGACGTGTCACGCCAAACGGTCTACGAGATCTTGCAACGCTGGGTCAACGAAGGGGTGCGGGGCCTGGCAGACAAATCACATGCGCGCACCAGCGCGCCCAAAGTCAATCTGCCCACGCGCAACCTGATTCGGCAAAAGCAGCAAGAGAACCCCTTACAGAAAACGAGCCATTCATCCCTCGGCTAAAGACCGAGGGATGAATGGCCGTTCCTTTCCAGAGGATGGGAGGATGGGTTGGGTCAGCAAACCTGAGGCACGTCTCGTGCTTGACAGTGCCAGGGACCTGATGTATACTTGAACATAAGTTCTAGCATCAGGACAGCAGGAGACCCCAATGCCCCAGCGGCAGCAGACCAGCGCAGCGGAAACAACGCAGGCACACCAACGGACGCCGACCTTCCTCTTGGAACTGCCGCTCCAAGTGACAGCGGGGCAGGCGAAGCGGCTGCGTGCCCATCTGGAAGCCGCGCGTCAGGTGTATAACGCGATCCTGTCGGAGGGCCAGCGGCGGCTCAGACGCATGCGTGCCGATCCTGCCTGGCAGGCGGCACGTGCCATTCCTCGCACAAAGCCTCAGGAGCGCAAACGCGCCTTTGGAGCGCTGCGACGGCAAGAGGGCTTCTCGGACTATGCGCTGCACGCCGCCGCCAAAGGCTTGAACTGCACCTGGATCGTCACCCATGTGGATGCGGTGCTGGCGCAGACCCTGGCCACGCGGGCGTATCGTGCCTTGAATCGGGTGTGTCTGGGCCAGGCGCGACGGGTGCGTTTCAAGAGTCGGGGGCGGGGTCTCTCCAGTGTCGAGAACAAGCGCAACGATACGGGCCTGCGCTTTGTGCTCGAGCAGCCTCCCGAAGCAGGGAGCGCCGGGTATCTGCTGTGGCAAAACGACCGATGGCCTGCCATCATCGACTGGAAGGACCCGGTGGTGACCCACGGCTTGCGCCACCCGATCAAATACGCCCGGCTCGTTCGACGCCAGGCCTCCAGTGCTCGTGCCGCGGGAGCTGACGCAGCGGGCCAGCGCTACTTCGTGCAACTGGCGCTCGCTGGCGTGCCGTATCACAAGCCTAAGCACGTGGTGGGCAGCGACACCGTGGGGTTGGATCTAGGCCCCTCCACGATCGCCATCGTTCCTCGCGAGGGCGAGCCACACCTGGAGGTGTTGTGCGCCGAGCTCGCCCCCGACGACCAGGCCATCCGCCGGCTCCAGCGCCAGATGGACCGCCAACGTCGGGCTAACAACCCGGACAACTACGACGAGCGTGGGCGCGTCAAGAAGCGCGGCACAGGGCGCCTCTCCTGGAAACACAGCAAGCGGTACCTGGCCACCCGGCGGCGCAAAGCCACCCGCGAGCGCAAGCTGGCGACCCATTGCAGAAGCCTGCATGGACGCCTGGTCCATGAGATCGTCGCGGTGGGCAACACGATCATCACCGAAAAGCTGTCCTACCGCGCGAGGCCTCAACGGTTTGGCAAGAGCGTGGGACTGCGTGCTCCAGGGATGTTCATAGAGAGTTTGAGACGCACCGGGGCCTCGCACGGGCGGCACCCTGGTGGAAGTCCCCACGCACAGCACCAAACTCTCGCAGTTCTGTCACGGTTGCGGCCAGTTCATTCCCAAACCGTTGTGGCAGCGCTGGCACGCGTGTCCCTGTGGCATCGGGCCCATCCAGCGTGACCTGTACTCGGCGTTTTTGGCTGCCTATCTGGATCCAGCAGATTTGCATCCCTCGTGTGCCCGGTACCAGAGGTACTGGGAAGGTCGGGAGCCCGGCCTACAGGCAGCATACGAGCAAGCCATCCAACGCGCAAGTGCGGGGCAGCACCTGCCCCGCAGCTTCGGCATCCCCGGAGAGAGAGCGCGTCTGCCCAAAAGTCCAAGCCGAGCCACACAAGAGCCGCTCTCCCTCCAGTGAGGGGCAGTTGGAAAAGTGGAAGCAAAGCAAGGAACCTCCAGGGCTTTAGCCCGGAGAGGTCTCAGGAGGTGAGTGGCGCATGCACGCGGCGCTGAAGCAGCTCGGCATCTCGGTGTCGCCTCGGACCTGTGGCCGCATCATGGCAGAGAATAGACGCCTGTATGCTCTTGAGGCTCTGAGCAAAGAGCGGCGTGTCTCTAAACCGCATCCCTTCACCGCAACCTATCGCCACGAGAGATGGTGCCTGGATATTCGCTACATCGAGCATCATCAGATTCCAGGTATCAAGGGGCCGTTCTATGTCATTACGGTACTGGAGGCGTTCTCGCGTGCGATGCTCGCCAGTGACATCTTTCAGGGCCAGACTTGGGGTGCGTTCTTATCGTCTTGTTCGCAGCCGTCGAGCGTTTCGGGCCGCCTGACCGCCTGATTACGGACAACGGCGGCGTCTTCCGGGCCAAGCAATTGCTGCGCATCTGCGAGGCGATAGAGATTGAGAAAGAATACATCGAGCCACGCCAGAGTTGGCAAAATCTTGTGGAAACGCATTTTAACGTAACGTCAGTTCGGGCTAAGCCAAGAAGGGAGGACACCTCTCAGAGAAAGCGGTACACTTTCTCGTACTCACAACCAACGAGAAAGGTGTCCTGCCATGAGTCTACTCGAATTGTTCTGCCATGTCGATGATTTTTGGAAGACGTTTGCTCCTGCCTGGCACCAGACCTTGCTTCAGGCAGGCAAGCTCAAGCGTCACCGTGCTGGGAAACTGACGGCGAGTGAGATCATGACCATTCTCATCCATTTTCATCAGTCCCATTATCGGGATTTCAAAGCCTTCTACACCGAGTACGTTTGGAAATACTTGCGGCCAGAGTTCCCGGCGTTGGTCAGCTATTCCCGCTTTGTCGAATTGATGCCTACCGTCCTGGTGCCACTGGCCGCCTATCTGGAGTCCTGCTGCGGAACGTGCAACGGCCTCTCGTTTGTCGATTCAACCAAACTAGCGGTCTGTCATAATCGCCGCATCAAGCAGCATCGGGTTTTTGCTGGCCTGGCCGAGCGTGGCAAAACGTTGGTAGACTGGTTCTATGGCTTCAAGTTGCCTCTGGTGGTCAACGACGAGGGCGCGATTCTTGCCTGTCGGCTTACCCCAGGCAACATCGATGATCGCCGCCCGGTGCTGAGCATGGCGCAGAGGCTGTTTGGCAAGCTGATCGGTGACAAGGGCTATCTGTCTCAGGAACTGGTAGCCACCTTGTTGCAACAGGGGGTGGACTTGATCACCCCTATCAAGCGCACCATGAAGCAGCGGCTGGTCAAGCTCAATGACAAACTGCTCCTGCGCAAGCGCGCCATTATCGAAACCATCACCGATCAGCTCAAGAACATTTCCCAAATCGAACACAGTTGATGAATGTCAACTAGAACGTCCCGTGGACGCGATCATTCTTGCCGCATCTGGCTGCTCGCTTGTCTCACCTCCTTCTTCAGTGTGCTGCTGGTGCTGAGCGGCTCGTGCGCGGTAGCTCTCCAGCCCCATCATGTCCAAGATGACGGAGTGATGGACGACCCGGTCGAGGGCCGCCATCGTCGTCATCGGATGTTTGAAAATCCGCTCCCATTCGGAGAAGACGAGGTTCGTCGTAATAGCAATCGATCTATTTTCGTATCGCTCGGCCAGGAAGGTAAACAGGACCTCCATTTCGTCGCGCTCTTGCTGCAGGTAGCCGATGTCATCCAGGATCACGCAAGCAAAACGGTCGAGCTTGCGCAGCTCCTGGGGCAGCCGCAAGTCGCGTTTGGCCGCGAGCAAGCGCTGCACGAGGCTGGCCGTACTGGTCCACAGCACCGCCTGGCCGCGTTGCACCAGCTCGTACCCCACCGCCGCGAGGACGTGACTTTTTCCCACGCCTGGCTTCCCCACGGCCACTATGTTGATCGCTTGCTCCAGGAAGGCACCGCTCTTCAGCCGTTCGATCTGGAGCCGCAGCGCGGGTGGGAAGCACTCCAGGTTGAGCGTGCGAAAGGTCTTCTCCCGTGGCAACCACGATTGGTGGAGCAGCCGCTCTACCCGCCGCTGACTGCGCAGCGCCATCTCCTGCTCGGCCAGCGCGTAGAGATAGGCTTCATGCGACAGACCCTCTTTGGCGGCTTTGAGCGCGAGTTCCGCAAAAGCCGTCGCCATGCCGCCCAGGTTCAAGCGCTCCAGGAGGTGGTGCAAATCGTCATGACGATTAGACACGCTCTTAGGCATGGCTCCTCCTGGATGGCAGCAAGCGATCATACGCCGTCAAATCGAGCGGCGGGACGGCCATGCTGGGCGCGGCCATGGGGCGCGCCAGGCCCAGCAGTTCGCGTACGGCCTCCACTGTCGGCGGGGTGTTCGCCTCCAAGAGCAGCGCGAGCGCCGTATCCACCTCGCTTTCCGAAGTCGTGGCAGCCAAATGGAGCACCCGCACATATTCTCGGTCCGCACGGCGGGGCAGCACGCGGCGCAGCCGATCATAGCTCTGGCGGAAGGTGGTAGTCGGAAACAACTCGTCCCGATAGCGGTAGGCAGCGAAGGCCCCTGGCTTGCGGACCAACGACCAGATGACCTGGTGATAGTCAATGCGCTGCTGCTGTTTGCCCACCAGGCGCGGCAGCCGGAAGGCTCGGCTGGTCCCTACATAGCCCTCCAGCGCCTCGGCGCGCACCCGCACGGTAATCGTCGTGCCAATTAACCGGGACGGCACCGAGTAGCAGTTCCCCAGCACCGTGATCGTACTGAAGCGACTGACCCGCACGCGTAGTTCGCGGCAGGGCGCGAGTGGCTGAAGCGGGAGCGACTGGAGCGCTGGCCGCTCCTGGATCCACCGCTCTTTGCGGGTGTGATTGCGCTGGCGCACCAATTCGGCCAGGAAGCGCTCGTAGGCGGTTCGGTCAGGAAAATCCCGGCTTCCTCGCACCCGCAGCGCCTGATCGACGGCTTGTTTGAAGCGATGGTGGGCTTGCTCCACATCGCCGTTTTCGTGGGCGATGCCGGTGTTGTTCCAGGTCGGCTGCATGCCGTAGTGGGCCATGAGCGCTTGATAGCGCGCGCTCCATTCCTCGCGCTCCTCCTCTCGGAGTTGGTGGACAGCAGCGCTCAAGTGATCGGTGCGGTGGAGCTTTGGCACGCCGCCAATCTGCCAGAGCGCGTGTTCGAGACCCTCGGCCAGGGCTTCAAAGCTCTCGCTCATGCAGATGGAGACGGCTTCCACATTCGAGTAGGTCAGCACAAAGTGGAAGAGCCGATGGGGAAAGGGTTCCCCAGCCAGCATAATCGCCATGTCCTTCATCCAGGTAAAATCCGATTGCCCCCGCTCGCCTGGCGTGTGCTGCTGGGCAAAGATGACCTCTCGCTCCGGTCCGTGCAGCGCGCGCCAGGCCGCGATCTGCCGTTGCAGCGTCCGCACCTGCGTGGGGCGATAGCGCCCCGGATGGCGTGCACAGACCAGGGCAAACAGCGTCGTGCCTTGCAAGGCCGGATCACGCTCGAGGTGTTCGATCACCCAGGACCAGTCCTCCTCGAAGGGATTCGGGCGGGTGCGCCACGTGTGGGGGCGCTTCATCTGACTGGGCAGTTTCCCTGCCCGTTCGTACTTGCGGGCCGTGCGCTCACTCATGCCCGCGCGGGCTGCCGCTAGTTGTTGAGAGAGTCCTTGATGTCGGGCTTGCATGTACAGCTTTACCTCGGTATCTTTCTTCATGACACGCGTCTCCTATGGTGGGTTTGATGCGTGTCATGGTAGGGTCTGCATTGGGTCTCCGTCCAGAAGCAGGCCCTGCCTACTCCTCACCAGGGGAGAGCCGCGTTCCTGCTTGCCACCCCCCCAGTGCCTTCTTCCTCGGCAGTTGTCATGCGCGCCACGGCTCATTTCTAATTTTCGTTCATCACACAGTCGCCATCGCAGCCCGACCAACTTCCTGGTGAACGTCCTGGCTGGCGTGCTAGCCTATTGCCACCAACCCAAGAAGCCATCGCTCCAGGTCACACCTGAAGTCCTGGCTGTGATGAGCCAGTAATATCCCGAACTGACGTTAACGTAATGCGCCGCATGAGCCAGGTGCAGTTTGAGCAAACCGCCAGTTGGGAGGGCGCGAAACTCGCCCACAGACGCTTCATGGACGACTACAACGCCCAGCCCCACTGGGCCTTTCGGCACCGGACGGACAACCACCATAGCCCGTCCGAAGTGCTGGGATGGCCCAACGTGCAGCGGCTGCGCACGCGCGAGGAGCTGCATCGCATCTTTTATGCGACCCGTTTCCTGTGTCGCCTGGATCGGTTGGGCTATGCCCATTTCCGCCGCTGGAAGCTCTATGGTGAAGAAGCACTGGCGCGGCATCCTGCCGTGATCTGGCTGCACGGCGAGGCCCTCACCATCGAACACGCTGAGACCCCCTTGGCAAAGTATGGCGTCGAGTATCAACCCGACAAGAAGCATTTCAAAGCCATCCCAACGGCACAGCAGTTCAGACGCCCTATCACTCGCTTCAGGGACACTTATGGGAAGTGGATGAAACCATCTGGAAACTGGCGACACGGCTGCCCGACTATGCGCCTCGCAAACGCCGGAAACTGGCACAGTCCCACCAACTGTATCTTTTTGAGGATACGTAGAACTCCATTGCCTCGCTGGTAAATGACGTCCGAAGTGAGCGGGTTTTGCCCTCCGACATGAGCCCTGGTACAAAGTTTCCTGGAAAAACCGCTTCCCATCAGGTATACAGATATCAGGCTTTGTGAGAAAAGCTTGCCTCTTGTGTACTCCTTTGGAGACGAAAAGAGCAATCAACCCAGTTGAGAGGAGTGTCTCTATGTCAGCAGTCAATCATTCATCCGGCAACGCCCTTCATGAGCAATCATCCGGCATCTCCTACAGTTCCCTTTTTGGCTTTCTCACCGGCGTGCTGCAGCTGCTTGCCTTCTGCTTTTTGCCATGGCTCACCACTCAGGTGGACTGTCCGGCCTTCTGCGATGGCGCTGCACGACTGCAACCCCCGAACCCCACGGGACTAACACTGGCCGCAGGTACCGTTACGACCCACGAGGTCGTGGCACGCATTAACACCTTTGGTGCCTCCCCGCCCAACATGGTGAGTCTCCATATTCCTCCTCTGCCAGAGAGCCAGTTGAGCCTGCCCTTTTTGTGGATATTCCCGATTGTAAGCCTCTTGATGCTGCTCATCTCGTTCACAAACCTCCTGAGTAGGGGTTCGAGAGGTCTCCAGGGGAATGTGAGGAATCTTCTTCTTGGGGGAGCACTCCTCATGGCGGTACTGGTCGAACTGTTTTATATGGGAAGCCTCTCTTCTGCCTTTTTTGGAACTTCAGATGCGCTTGCTCACATGAGCTTTGAGGCTCCAGACGGCTCTACAAATACCCTGACACTCTCCACCCTTCCCGCTCTTGGCTTCTGGTACACGCTTCTGATTACGCTGATGGGCGGCGCGTTCATCCTGTGGGACTGGTGGGAGGAGAGACCGGCCAACCGTATGTACTCCCTCTGGCACCTGGAATCGGTCTCCAGGTGGGGGAACAGCATACGCCGGACCTATCTTATCTCCCCACTCACCATAACTCGGCCCCGGCGCGGCACCAGCAAGACGCCTCTCATCTGCCCTTTCTGTCACCAATCCTACACCCTGCGTGTACGCAACAAGCAGACCCTCTGGCTCTATCGTTCACTGCTGACTGCCGGTCTGATAGCCTTCTTATTTGGGATACCTGCCGCCGAAGCAGCGCCCGATGGCTACTTGTTCGGGATCATGTTCTTCTGTCTGCTTTTTGGTCTGTTTTTTCTCGTGATGCTGGACGGCATCAGTCTGGGCCGTTTCTTCGACCGGAGTCACCGTATTAGGGGGGGAGGAGGGGGCAAACGCCCGCTCTCAAAGGGATATTGAGGCGGCATTGCCTTCTGGTCTGCCCGCCAAAGTATGCAGAAATCTCCCGCTGAACTTCGGGATCTGCAACTGATACCCCAGAGGTGAAGCGGTTTGCTCAGGTCGTTTTGTACCAGGGCTCACATAGAAGGGCAAGTGCTCATGACCCAACCAGGACTGGCCGCATGGCTGTTCTTGGGCAGATGAGCCATCGGAACCAGCGTCCGATCCTCGGCTGTTTCGGCCTCTGGGCGATACAGGTTACTGGTGTCCACACCCAGAAACACGAACTCGCCTGCTTGAGGCAGGGGCGCGAAGTCCACAAACACCTCGCGCAGCCGCGCTGCATCGACCTGACCGTCTTCCAGAGCTTCGTACAAGCTGGCCCAGGTCCGCTCAAAGAATGGCGAGAACGACAATTCGGGAAAGCTGTGGGCTGCTGCTTCGCTGGAGAGCGCATCGACCAGATTGAACAGGGCATCTCTGGCTTTCCCAAAGCACCGATAGATCTTGTGACGAAAGTCGTTCAATGTGTTTCTGTTCATGGAAGGATGCTCCTGATTTTGGTGTATATGGCTCGTACATTGTGCGCATCAGCACACCTTTTGAGGCGAAACGGACACGCATCAGCGCAAAGCGTTGAAATCGACCATCTCTGAAAAGAGGAGCAGTTGAGAGTGCCTGTGCAACGTCGTCCTGCCATCATGTCTTGGCCAGTCCACCAGTGAGACACCGAACGAACCGTGGCAATTGAAGAGATCACGGCCCGCGACCGCCACGGTTTTCATCACCGTGGCGGTCGCGGGCACACCTGATCGCGCGTGTTCAGGCGGTGAGGATAATCTTGGCAGTACCGCCCTTTTCGGCGATGGCCTGTGCTTCGGCGGCATCAGCGAGCGGCATGATACGCTCGACTGGGATCGTCAACTTGCCATCGCGTACCGCCTCTGCATAGCGCAAGATCGTTGCGGAGTTGACTGGCGCGATAACGATATTGATCTGAATAGTAGGATGCAGCACAGCATTTCGCGGGTTTTGCGTCGGGAAACAACCAAACGTGCCACCTTCCTTGACCCTGGCAAGGAGCTGGCCGGCGAACTCCCCACCGACGGTGTCGGCGACGCAGTCGAGAGGACCGAGTTGCTCAATCGCTGCATCATCATCGATGGCGATGGCCTCGCTCACTCCGGGAAGGTGTCGAGCAGCGTCCAGTCGCGTGCCACGAACGCCAGCAATGACGCGAGCCCCGATCTGCGATGCTGCGAAGACCGCCGAGCGACCGACGCCACCTAAAGCCCCGGTGATGAGGACGGTCTGACCGGGTTGGACCTTGGCACCAAGCCGTATCATCGCCTCGCCCGTGACGTTGACCAGTGGAAGCGCGGCAGCGGTGGTCATCTCCAGGCCATCGGGAATCCTGGCGAGGTCGGTGGCTTTGACAGTACAGCGTTCGGCGTAGGTATGTCGAGCCACAGCCATGACGCGGTCGCCAGGCTCGAAACTGGTAACGCCCTCGCCTGCCTCGATAACGGTGCCAGCGAGGTCGAGACCGGGGATGTAGGGGAACGCTAGCGGAAGGAAGTCCTTGACTGCGCCAGAGCGTACCCGCCAATCAGCAGGGTTGATGCTGGTGGCAGAGACGCGCACGAGCGCCTCGCCTGCGGCGGGTTTGGGGTCTTCAACGTCTTCGTATCTGAGTAGTGACGCGGGGCCATACTCGTGGAGGACAATGGCTTTCATGCTTTCCCTTGTTTTCTTGAAAAATGTTCCTGATCGAACATAGGTCTTTTGCTCTCCGATAGTTCTGATAGGTATCGATTCATCGTGCGCATGCCGATGTACCGTACAGAACGTGCCCACTCCTCAAGACCTATTGTCGTGAGAAGTGACCCTGAGCCGCACATCAGTTGTTGAAGTAGTGCTGTTCTATGTCCGCGAGCAATCCAGGATGCACAGGCCGCCATCCCAGCAGTTCCTGGGTCGCTGTGCTCGACCTGGGGAAGTCACGCGCCGCCACAGTGCCGAGAAAGGGACCGAAGTGGTCGCTTGCCTCTTCAGAGGCAAGGCTGGCCAGCGGCACGTTCAGGTGGCAACCAATGACCTCGGCGATGTCGCGGAACGGCACCCCTTCGTCGCCAACGCCGTCAAACCGCGACCCTGCCGGGGCGCTTTCCAGCGCCAGGCGGAACAGATGCGCCGCATCGAGGCGATGGACGGCAGGCCAGCGGTTGGCCCCGTCGCCGATATAGGCAGAGACGCCCTTCGCGCGAGCAATAGCAATCAACATGGGCACGAAGCCGTGATCGCCCATGTCATGCACAGATGGCGAGAGCGAGACAACCACTGACCGCACTCCAGACAGGCTGAACGCTGCGTTCGCTGATGCCTCCCCGTTCAGATGAGCGGTGATGATGAACGGCTTGCCGGTGCCTTCCAGCGCCGCCCCCATCGTCTCGACAGCGCGCAGATCGGCGGCCAGCGCGGCGGCGAAGTCCGCAAAGCCGTGATTAAACGCCAGGTGAATGACGCCGTCGGCATCGGCAGCGCCGCTGCGCAGGCTGTCGAGGTCTTCAAGGGAACCGCGATGTACCTCAGCTCCGGCTTCCTCCAAAAAAGCTGCCCCGACGTCTGAGCGGGTCAGGCCGACGACCTGGTGTCCAGCTCCGAGGAGTTCATGGACAACGGCGGTGCCGATGAAGCCAGGCGCTCCTGTGACGAAAACACGCATAATAAATTCTCCTGCTCCTGGTAAAAGCAAACACGAGTGTGATAACATGAGACTGCCTCCTCTATAAGCGGAGGATGCCTCATGTTTACACTTTTATATTACCGGAGGCACCCTCACTTTGTCAAGGGCTATTACCCTGAGGGGAAAGGAGTCGCGTGCTATGAACGAGCCATCACAGGCCCATCGTGCCATGCGTGCTGATGCCCAGCGCAACTACGCCAACCTGTTGAAGGTGGCGCGAGCCGCTGTCACCGAGCGCGGCGCAGACATCTCCCTTGAGGACATTGCCAGGACGGCGGGGGTCGCTATCGGCACATTGTACCGTCACTTCCCCACGCGCCAGGACCTCCTTGAAGCGGTATTTATGGATGAGACCAATGAATTGAGGATGCGCGCTGAAGAACTCGCTAGCGCTCCGGTTCCCCTGGACGCCCTGATCACCTGGCTTCGTCTCCAGATGGATTTCGCGGCGCGCGGGCGGAGCATGGGAGCCGCCGTCATGGCTGCCAAGCAGGTTCCGGGTACACGCAGCTATGCCGCGAACATCGCGATGCATCGGGCTGGAGAAGTCCTCTTGCTCCGTGCCCAAGCCGCAGAACAAGTCCGAACGGATGTCCATATTCTCGACGTGATCCGACTCGTCTACGGCATCGCCCTGGTGAATGAACATGCGTCCGATCCTGATGGGGCCAACCGCATGCTCGATCTCGTCATCGCCGGAATCAGAACACAGCCGAGTCGGGACTGAAAGATGTTGTGGTACCCCTCGGCGAGGAGTCGATCCTGCTCGTCCTGCGGCGTGCGCGAGCTCGCGTATGCGCACCAGCTTCGCTGGAAAGTCGAAAGGCCATCTTGGGGGAGGGCCAACCTTGGAACGTTCTCGATAGCGGACATGGAGGCCCAGTACCAGCGAAGCTGACACAGCCCGCAAAGGAGGAATGAGGTAGCTTATAAAAACATGTTCAACTATGATATAATATTATCATGGAGAATACATATAGCCCCAAGCAATTTGGGGCACTCATTGGCAAATCAGTGTTGACGCTGCAACGCTGGGACCGGGCGGGTATCCTGCCCGCACATCGGAGTCCTACCAACCGGCGCTATTACACCCACGATCAATATCTGGAGTACCGTGGCCTGAAGGCGAAAGGAGCAGGCACCACGATTGCCTATGCGCGGGTGTCAACGCAAGGCCAGAAACCAGACCTTCAGAATCAGGTCGCAGCCTTGCGGGCCTACTGCCAGGCACATGAGATAGCCGTTGATGAGTGGGTGGAAGAAATGGGCAGTGGCCTCAACTATCAGCGGGAACAGTTCAATCGTATCATGGAAGCGATTGAGCTAGGTCGGGTCCAACGTCTTATCATCGCACACAAGGACCGGCTCGTCCGCTTTGGCTTTGAGTGGTTTGTCGCCTTCTGTCAGCGGCATGGAACAGACCTTATCATCGTCAATGGCGATACGCTCTCGCCAGAGCAAGAGTTAGTACAGGATTTGCTCTCAATCGTTCATATTTTCTCAGCTCGGTTGTACGGGCTACGTTCGTACAAAAAGGTGATTCGTGATGCTGCTCTGCAAAAAGATCAAACTCGAAGTCAGTGAGCAAGATGCTGCTGCCCTGGAGTTTATGCAGGGCAAATGTCGTGGCCTCTATAATTGGTTGGTGCTGCGGCTGCGAGATGGAGAGCGCTGGCACTTAGCCGAGGAAAAGGCGCGGCTGGTGGAATGCCGGGCGTATGACCCGGAACTGAACGACGTGTACGGCAAGCTCCTGGCAGAAGTCTATTTCCGCCTGGACAAAGCGATGAAAGCGTTCTTCACGCGCGTTGCCAATGGCGAGACGCCGGGCTTTCCCAGAGTCCGTCCCCGGCATCAGTTCTTCACCCTCTGCTATCCGGCCATGTACATCAAAATCGAAGGCACCATGGTGCTGCTACCCACTGGAGGCGGGCGCGGCAAGAAGCATAAGCCCTACCCGACGATCCGGGCTGGACTTACCGAAGAGGTTCCTGCTGGCTATCGGGAAGTGGCGATTAGTCGGGATGCCAGAGGTGCGTACTACGCTTCCTTTGTCTATCGGGTGCAGGAAGCAGCACAGCAATCGGGGCAGGTGGTGGCCTTCGATTTAGGTATCAAGACGCTGGCAACGGGGGTCAATGAGCAAGGCCGGTTCTACCATCTCGGCGGTTTCAGAGGCTACCAGTGGTACAACAAGCAGCTTGATAAGATTCGCTCCAAACGGGACCGCTGCCAGAAGAAGTCCCGGCGCTCCATCCACTTATCCCAGGTCTATAAACGCGTCTCTGAACAGAAGCGCAATAAGCAAAAGGACTGTCTGCATAAGGCGTCTCATCTCATCGCGGGCAAACTGGTTGAAAGAACTGTTGTCATCGGTGATCTTTCCCAGCGGCAGATGGTCACAAAGGACCATACGGAGCATCTGAAAGCGCTCCATCGCAGTGTCTTCAATGAGTGGGGGCTGTACGGCTTTGTCCAGATGCTCACCTACAAATGTCAATTGGCTGGGAAAGCATTGGTCCAAATAAACGAACGCGATACGAGTAAGACCTGTAGCGGCTGCGGGCACAAGCAAGACATGCCGCTCTACAAACGGACGTATCGCTGTGAGACGTGTGGGCTGGTCATGGACAGAGACGACAACTCTGCCGTGAACATTCTCCAGCGGTCTCTTGCCCGGCTAGGGCCACACGCCTCATCAGAGGCGCGGTGTGTTGCAGGCGAGCCAGGAGGCGTAGCGGTCACGGGAACCGCCCAAGCGGCTCACGTGCAACAATTAACACGTTTGAATACGTTTTGAAAGGCAGAAAACTATCTAAAGACTGGCAGGGCTCAGATCCGCTCGACGGCAGCGATCTCTTCTGGCGGCGCGACGGGCAGCGGTGGATAGGTCGCATGCGCTTTGGCGTCGGCGGCCAGCAGAACGCCGAAGCGCCAGAGGAATGTTCCCTGGGATGTGCCATTCACGAACGCCTGGAGTTCACAGCCCTGCACCCCGCGATCATTGCGCGTGACGATAGAAGCGCTGGCATCTGAGGTGAGTGTTTGTTGGAGAATGATTACTCCAACGGAGCAGAAGGTGGCTTGCACCTGAAACGAGACGTGAGCCACCGGGGCATTTTGCGAGATCGTCCAGTCTCCAGCCGCAGTGCGGGTGAGGAACAGGCTCATGGTGTTTTCTACCGGATCGGAGGACGCATCTCCCCAGTAGGGTACGTCACTGACAACTGCGCCGGAGGGGTCGCTGAAGGACCAGCGCAGGGTCACCCCCACCCGAACTGACCATTGCTGCCCGCTGGCAGGAACGACGGTGACCGGTTCAATTGGCTGGGCGCAGATGAAGCGCACGCAAGAGGAGGCCGCCAGATGCTCAGCGGATATGGCGAGAGCAAGGCTGGCGGTGGCCCGCAGCGGAGCGCTGGCGTGCTGGCTGGTGATGGTAGGCGCGTGGAAGCCCGTGGCAAAGTACGAAAAGGCAGGAACCGTCACCTCCTGCCGCGTGGTCAGCGCCTGAGTGAGCAAAGCCGTCACCTGATCTTGCTGGCCTGCCGGTAAGTCGCCAGGTGTCAAGAACAGGAAGAGTCGGAAGATGGGTGTGTGCACAACGCCGCTCCGTGCCAATGGCACGACGCTGGAAACCGGCAGAGCGGAGCAGTTTCTGTCGGCGGCAGAGACAGTGATGGACAGCGCGACGGCATCCAGGTGCACGTGGCAGGAGATAGCGTGGAAGGGCGGCGCTGAGAGAGTGATGTCAGCAGCAGAGGTTTTCCCCCGCATGGGCATCAGCAGGGGAAGCGGCCAGGGCTGTTTTTTGCCGTTGATGCTGACCGTGCCGTAGTTGACGTTGCTCAGGACGAGCAGTGTGTTTGGATCGGGAGAAGGGGGAGCCGTTGGCCAGGGAGGCAGGATGGATCCCCGCAGGAGGACAAGCACGGCCGCCGCTGCGGCCAGCACCAGGCCAACGCGCGCTGCCAGCCGCTTGCGCCGCGAGGGCGGGCGGTTGAGGATGGTTTCGAGCTCGACGAGGGGCAAATCCTCGCCGGACTGATCTGCGAAAGGAGACGGTGCCGAATCATCTTCGTCTTCTGCCATAGGTGCCTCCGCTCTGCGGCACGCTGTCCTTGCTGCCTCAGAGCATAGGATAGCACAGCGCGGTGGCAAGAGGCAACCAGTTCCTGGCGCGAGGGTGCGGCATGTCCGGGCGACGCCTGGGAGATGTCTTGTCGAGCGTTTCTCCCGCTTGCAGAACGAATAGCCTGTGCCGCTTTTCTTGCGTGTATCCAGCGCTGCGCCGCGAGCTGTCCGCCGCAGCGCAGATCCAGCGCGTCGAAGAGCGCCCGCCCCGTGAGGGGCCTCTTGGCCTGGGCCGCGTCGGTCAGCGTCGCCTGCACCGACACGCTCCGCCTGTACCTTGCGGATGGAAAGCCTCGCTGCCAGCCCCCGCACCATGGGAGCGCAGCGCCGTCTTGCGGGCGGTTCTCCGCCTCCGCTTGCCTTTCCGGGAAACTCTGCTTCGATGAGCGCCACACCTGCGGTACCGACCGCACGCACTAGTACACTTGGGTAGAAGTCTCTCCACGATTGAGAGAGTCCCGTGTGCGTCCACCTGATGGGCTTCTCCATGGTCCAGTTGGCCTATGCTGTCCGCGCGCGGGACTATTGTGGGGTTTCTTTGTTAGGTCGCGTCGTA
>DATGID010000046.1:0-37692 GCA_035307385.1 Ktedonobacterales bacterium
CTCGGCGACGAAGAGGTTCGCGGGGTGCTCGTAGAGCCGCTGGGGCGCGTCGGCCTGCTGGAGCACGCCCTTGCGCATCACCGCGACGCGGTCGCCCATCGTCATCGCCTCGGTCTGGTCGTGGGTGACGTAGATGGTCGTCACCGCGAGGTCGCGCTGCAGCCGGAGGATCTCGGCGCGCATCTCGACCCTGAGCTTTGCGTCCAGGTTCGAGAGGGGCTCGTCCATCAGGAAGGCCTGCGGCTCCCGGACAATCGCGCGTCCCATCGCCACCCGCTGGCGCTGGCCGCCCGAGAGGGTCCGCGGCTTCTTCGCCAGCTGGTCCTCGAGCCCGAGCATCCGTGCGGCCTTCCCGACCCGATCGGCGATCTCGGGCTTCGCGACGCGATGGTGCTTGAGCCCGAAGGCCATGTTCTCGTAGACGGTCATGTGCGGATAGAGCGCGTAGTTCTGGAAGACCATGGCGATGTCGCGGTCTTTGGGCGGCAGATTGTTCACGACCCGATCACCAATCGAGATCTCCCCTTCGGTGGCCTCCTCCAGCCCGGCGATCATACGCAGGCAGGTGCTTTTGCCGCAGCCAGAAGGCCCGACCAGCACCAGAAACTCTTGATCGCGGATTTTGAAGGTGATGTCATGCACCACCTCCACCTTGTTGAAGCGTTTGAAGACGTGCTCGAAGCTGACTGATGCCATAATACCTCCCTTAATTAGCCCTTGACCGAACCGGCCAGAATGCCACGAACAAAGTAGCGTTGCAGGGCAAAAAAGATAACCAGGGGCAGCGCCATCGAGAGGAAGGCTGCCGAGGTCAGAACCTCATAGTTGGGGGCGCTTGTCGAGCCGTTGACCAGATTGGCAATGTTGACGGTCAGCGGCGCGCGGTCCGGGTTGCCACCCAGGAAGATGAGCGCGACCAGCAGATCGTTCCACACCCACATGAACTGGAAAATCACCAGCGACGCCAGGGATGGAACGGACAGTGGCAGCAAAATGGAAAAGAAGACGCGCAGGTGTGACGCGCCATCGATGGAGGCAGATTCAAACAGATCGGAAGGCAGCGCCCCAAAGAAGCTGCGCAGAAGATAGATCGCAAAGGGCAACCCAAGCGCCGTATGCACCAGCCAGACCGCGATATAGCTGCCCGTTATACCAAAGCCGGTGGAAGTATACACATCGGCAAAGAGGTTCTGCACAGGAATCAAGATCGTCTGCACCGGCACAATCAGCAAGGCGACGATGATCAAAAAAATCCAATCGCGCAAGGGGAACTTCATCCAGGCAAACGCATAGGCCGCAAAAGCGCCCACAAGCACCGGGAGGATGGTGCCTGGAATGGCGATAATCAAGCTGTTGATGAATGCCTGTCCCAAGCCTTGCGACTGAATGACGTTCTGATAGTTTTCGATGGTAAACTGCCAGGGAGGGAAGAAACTGGTCCACCAGCCGGTGCTGTTGATGGCCGCGTGTGGGCGGAACGAACTGACGAACAATCCGATGGTGGGCACCGACCAGAGCAACGCGATCAAGACGACGATGACGGTGAGGGTGCTGCTGCTGAGCGCATGCACAAGCTGTCCGGCTAGCGTGCGGCGCTGCCCAGCGGCCACGGCAGCCCCTGATGGTTTCAAAGCCAGTTCGGCGCTGGAATCGGCGCCAGATGTCGTCTGTGTTGTACTCATCGCTGGGCCTCCTGGACGCGGAAGCGCCGAATGTTGAAAATCATGATGGGGATGATCGCCACCAGCAGCAGCACCGCCAGCGCGCTTCCCACACCAAAGTTGGTGAAGTTGAAGAACTCCTGGTAGAACTCCACAGCAACAACATTCGTTCCGAAGTCTCCGCCAGTCATGACATACACGATGTCGAAGATTTTGAGAATATTGATGAGCATCGTCGTCGCCACCACCGCAATGGTGGGGCTAATCATCGGCATGGTGATGCGAAAGAAAATGGAGAGTTCGCTCGCGCCGTCAACGCGCGCAGCCTCCAGAATCTCAGTTGGAATGCTCTTGAGCGCCGCCGAAAGGATGACCATGCAGAAACCCGTCCACATCCAGACGTAGGCGACCATGAGCAGGATATTGTTCAGTATATCATTCTTGGGGTCAGCGGTAAAGCCCTGGGGTTGTCCACCAAAGGTGGTCCAGATGGCGTTCAGTATGCCGATTTGCGGCTGGCCTGGCGCTGCGTAAGCATAGACAAAGCGCCAGATGACGGCAGCAGCAGTCATGGAGAGCGCCATCGGAATGAAGATGGTTGATTTGGCAAAGCTTTCAATGCGCACCCGATCTACCAGGACCGCGATAATCAGTCCCAGAAAGACGGTGCCCGCTGTCGCCAGAACCAGCCAGAGGAGGTTGTTGCGCAAGACTTCCAACAGGCCAGGATTAGTGAAGACCTCTTGAAAGTTCTTGAAGCCAACGAACTTGGTGGAATCGCTGTTTTGGAAACTGGCTATAACGGTGCTGATTACTGGATAGACCAGGAAGATCGCGGCAAACAAAACCGCTGGTCCAATCCAAATCCAGGCGATCCATCTCTCGCTCCTGGACCTGGACGATCTTCTGCCCTCCTGCTTTGGTGGCGCGGTGGGCTGAGAGACTGCCACTGCCATAGCTTGCTCCTTTACGAGCCAACCAGGAGCCGGAGGGCATCCACACGACCCCTCCGGCTCCTGGATAGGTATCCATCACATGTCAGGTGAACAGGATTCCTAGCTGCTAGTATACGCCTGCTGCGCAACACTTTCGATTTGCGACAGGACGCTGTTCAGTTGGGTCTGGTCGCCGATGAAGGTCAGCACGCCTTTCCAGAAAGCGTCCTCCACCTGCGATGGCATCAGATCATCCGCGCCGAAGCGGAAGATGGGCGCGGCAGCGAGCGCCTTTGCAGAAGCTCCGGAAACCGCATCTGGGTAGTCGCTGCTGGGCACCTGGTTATTCGTGGCGGTGAAGCCGCCGCGCTTGACCCAGATCGCCTGCGCATCGGGAGTCGCCATATATTGTATCAGTTGTTTCACCGCGCTGTTATTCGTCAGCGCGGTCACGACATCAGCGCCGCCGGTCAGCGCGTTGGCATACTGCTGGTTGATGACTGGGAAGGGGAAGAAGTTGAAGTCCGTCCCGGCCACGGCGCTCTTGAACTGTCCGGTGATGAAGCCCTCGGTGAAGTCGCCCAGGTAGTACATATAAGCCTTGGGTGGTGAATCGAAGGGCAGATAGCTGGCATCCTGGAAGCCGGTTGCCAGAATCGACTGCGGCGCGCCGTTGATGTAATGCTTGCCGCCGACAATCTGCCCAAAATACTGGAAGGCGCTTTTCACGCTCGCGTCCGTCCAGGGAATCTGGTGCGCCACCCATTTGTCGTACAGGTCTGGACCGTTCAGATTCAGGTAAATCTGATCAATCCAGTCCGCGCCAGGCCAGCCACTGGCTGAACCACTGGAAACACCCATCGCCCACGGGAATTTGCTGCTGTTGGCAATCTGATTCGAGAGGGAAATCAACTGGTCCCAGGTCGTGGGGATTTGATAATTGTTGGTCTGGAACTGTTTGGGGCTATACCAGACGGTGCCCTTGTTCGCCGCCTTGTAAAAAAGCGCGTACACCTTGCCGTTGTAGCTGCCCAGATCAATCCAGCCTTTGGAATATTGGCTCTGAATCGTGTTGGTGTCCAGGAAGTTATCCAGCGAGACGAGATGACCCTGCTGTGCCAACTGCTGCATTTTGCCGGGGTTCGGCAGGACGGCGATGTCGGGTGGGTTTCGGCCTTGAATGCGGGCAGTAAGCGTAGCGTTCAGGTCGCGTGTAGATTCGATCTTGACCGTAATGCCGGTATTCTTCGTAAAGGGCGCGACCACGGCCTTGAATGATGCCTGCTCCTCACCGGACCACACGTTGAGCACATCCACCGATGTGGGATTAGAATTGCTGGCGGGGCCGCAGGCGGCCAGGATGGAGCCAGCAACACTCAACGAAAGGCCCAAAGCTGTTGCCCGCTGCAAGAAGGCCCGGCGGCTGAGGGTGCCCTGAGTGACTCCCTCAACTAACTGGTCCAGCTCGTCGCGCTGCTGGCGCTCGTAGATTGGCATGATACCCTCCTCAAAAAATGACCTCAGAATAAAGAGACCCTTTGCTCTTCGCCACATTGACGATCAGAAAGCTGCCAGTGCTTTCCGGCCTCTGAGAATGCGCGCTGCCCTCCTTTCTGTCTCATCCATAGGTTGCCTGCCAGACCTGAACTGTATCATCCCAACTCGCCGAAGCAATATAGCGGCTGTTGGGTGACCAGGCCAGGGCGCCTATGTCGTTGCTGTGGCCCCTGTAGGTGAGGACCAGCAGGCCCTTTGTTGCCTGCCAGACCTGGACGGTATGGTCCAGACCTCCAGAAGCGATGTAACGGCCATCGGGCGACCAGGCCACGGCATACACCTCATCGGTGTGGCCTTTATAGATAGTGATGGGTTTTCCTGTGAATGCCTGCCAGACCTGCACAGTGCCATCTCTATCCCCAGAGGCAATTGCGGTGCTATCTGGGGACCAGGCCACGGCATTCACGACGCTGCCCACTGGTCCCTCGTTTTGCCAGTACGTATTGACAGGGGTCCCGGTTTGCGCATTCAGGACATAAACATTCTCAGCCTTTCCGCCGACCGCAATGTACCTGCCATTGGGTGACCAAGCCACGGCATTCACCTGTTCGGGAAGCTCCGGCGCGTTGTAGTAGTACCTGAAGCGAAGAATGCCTGTCTGGACATTCCATACTTGCAGGGTGGAATCCCAACTGCCAGAGGCAATGTACTGGCTGTCTGGTGACCAGGCTAAGGTGGTCACGAAACTTGTATGTCCTCGATAGGTGCGAAAGAGGCGTTCTGTCTGGACATCCCAGACCTGGACGGTGCCGTCCCAACTGCCCGAGGCAATGTAGCGGCCATCCGGCGACCATGCCACCGCGTCCACAAGGTCATCGTGTCGGTAAGAAAACAGCAGCGCGCCCGTCCTGGCGTCCCAGACCTGGACAGTGCGATCCCAACTGCCCGAGGCAACATAGCGCCCATCCGGCGACCATGCTACCGCGTCCACAAAATTGCTATGTCTGTCGTAGGTGAGGAGTGTGACCCCTACCCGAGCAGCCGAGGTATTGGTGGAACGTCCCGCAAAAGCGACCATCAACGTCAGAACGAGGGAGGCAATGAGTATGCCACCCAGCACCCTCTTGAGGAGCGTCGGGAAAGAGCCGCTGCGCTGAGGCGGGCGCTCGATGTCGGACCATCGGCGCGAAGCCCTGGCGCGCCCAGGCAGATGAGTCGCTTCCTGATCGTCAGCAGCCGGCAAAAAGAGGCGAGGAAACGGCTTGATGACCGGCGGCGGCAAAGCGCGCAGACGCGCATCGAGAAAATAGTAATCAGCCTGTGCTTCCTGACAGGCAGCGCAGCCTTCGACATGCGCGTCGAGCGCAGCCTGATCGGCGGCAGAGAGGTCTTCGTATCGCACAGCCAGCTTTTCAGCCCAGGCGATGCAGGGCGGCTGGTTAGGCATGGGGCTACCTCTCTCCTCGCGCGGGAACGCGCTGTTCTTTCAGCAACCGATGATAAATCTGGCGCAGTTCTTCTTTGCCCCGGCTGACATATTTGCTCACCGATGATTCCTTTATTTTGAGTAAGTCAGCAATCTTGCGCTGTGGCAGGTCTTCAACTACATATAAAATGAGGCAGGGGCGATACGTGGCCGAGACCTGAGCCAGCGCCAGCTTGAGCAGTTCGGTTTCTTCCACCTGCTTTTCTGGCCCCGCCACACTCAAGTGCTCTAAGCCTCCTTCGTACACGTCCCACGAGACCAGATGCAGATGCTTCGCGTGATGTTGATAGGTGTAAGCGCAGTTCGTCGCTATGCGATAGAGCCAACTGGCAAAACGCGTGGGATCGCGCAGGCCCGCCAATGCTTCCCAGGCTCTCAAGAAGGCTTCCTGGGTCAGTTCACAGCCCACGCCATCGTTGCCAACCATACGAATGAGATAGCGGCAAATCTGGTTGTTATAGCGTTCATAGAGGGCTTCAAAGGCAGACTGGTTTCCCGCCTGGGCCTGAACAACCAGGTGGCACTCTTCCGAAGAGGCATCTGACGCAGGGGAATCCCATGTCTGGTAAGACGACATCGGCTCACCTTTCTTAAAAGAAGCTTCTCTGATGCTATGACTACACAAAAGCGAAAAACCTGACAATGTACCGGAACAATTTTTTATCTCTCCGGCTCGATAGTCAGCAATTGGAAGACCAATCGAGGCGTCAGGCAACAAAAGCATGTGGCGATTTCCGGTTTCAGCACACATCATGGGGTTCTAGCGGTGGGTTGCTAGACCTTGCCTGGCATCAAAGCTCTATACTATCAGAGTATCCTGTATGGCGAAAGCGATGTGATACGATGCAGGATAATCCGCTTTTAGGCTTGCTATTTGGGAGGAAGACCAGATCATGCCAGAAATCGACGCTGATCATATCTTTGGGTTTGATACGCTTTCCGTCCACGCCGGGCAGCGCCCCGACCCGGAAACCGGCGCGCGCGCTGTGCCCATTTACCAGACGACCTCGTATGTCTTTGATGACACCGACCATGCCGCCCATCTGTTCGCGCTGCAACGCTTCGGCAACATCTACACGCGCATCATGAATCCCACCACAGCAGCCTTCGAGGAGCGTATTGCCGCCCTGGAGGGTGCAACCGGAGCGCTGGCGACTTCATCAGGCATGGCGGCGCAGATGGTGACGATGATGACGCTGCTGCGCCCTGGCGATGAGATTGTGTCTTCCAGCAGCCTCTATGGAGGAACGCATACGCAGTTCGACCTGACGCTGCGCACCTGGGGCGTTCAAACCCACTTTATCGACAGCACCGACCCCGAAAACTATCGCCGCGCCATCACGCCGCGCACGCGCGTGCTCTATGGCGAGACGATTGGCAACCCGCGCGGCGACGTGCTGGATATTCAGGCAGTCGCCGACATCGCGCACGAGGCGGGCATTCCCCTGGTCGTCGATAATACCTTTGCCACGCCCTACCTCTGTCGCCCATTGGCCCATGGCACTGATATTGTCGTGCATTCCGCTACCAAGTTTATCGGCGGGCATGGCACTTCGATTGCGGGCGTGCTCGCCGAATCTGGCAAGTTCCCCTGGGATAACGGCAAATTCCCCCACATCGTGGACCCGTCGCCGGGGTATCATGGCGTGCGCTTTTACGAAACGTTTGGCGATTTCGCGTTTGTCATGAAGGCCCGCGTCGAGACGGTGCGCGATACCGGCCCCTGCATCAGCCCGTTCAACTCGTTCCTACTCTTGCAAGGATTAGAGACACTTTCGCTGCGCATGGAGCGGCATTGCCAGAACGCGCTGCGGGTCGCGCAGTTCCTGAAAGAGCATCCTGCCGTCAGTTGGGTACGCTATCCCGGCCTGCCCGATGACCCGTCCTATCCACTGGCGCAGCGCTATTTGCCACGCGGCACCGGCTCCATCTTCACCTTTGGCGTGAAGGGTGGCTACGAAGCGGGCAAAGCCGTCATCAATCGGGTGAAAATGTTTTCGCATCTGGCAAACGTCGGCGACGCGCGCAGCCTGATTATCCATCCGGCCAGTACGACCCATCAGCAGCTTTCTGAAGAGGACCAACTGGCAGGCGGCGTCACGCCTGATTTGATTCGCCTCTCGATTGGGCTGGAAAACATCGAAGACATCCTGTGGGATTTGGATCAGACGCTGCGCCAGGCATCAGCCACCGTACAGGTTCCCGTTTCGCAGGGCGGGTCAGCCGCCGCGAAAGGAGCTTGAGGATGAGCATGCCGAAACCGTCTTCCGATCATCTCACGCCGGATATGTACGAGCGGCTTAAGCTCTTGCAGCAGCACCGGCATATCGCCGTCGTGGGTGTCTCGGCAGACCCCTATCGTCCCAGCCATTTTGTCGCGATCTACATGCAGGCAGAGGGGTACGACATCATCCCCATCAACCCGCGCTACGCCGGACAGACCATCCTGGGCAAGCGCGTCTATGCCTCGCTGACGGAAGCCAAAGCAGCGGGCGAAACCATTGAAATCGTGGATGTCTTCCGCAAACCAGAAGAACTGATGCCTATTGTAGAGGAAGCGATACAGATCAAGGCGCAGGTGGTCTGGCTACAACTGGGCATTCGCAACGACGAGGCAGGCAAGCGTGTGCGCGAGGCTGGGCTGGTCTTTGTGCAGGACCGCTGTGTCAAGATGGAGCATGCCCGCTTTTTTGGCGGGCTGCATACCGTCGGATTGAATACCGGAGTCATTCTGTCGCGCAAGCTGTGAAGGCCACAGTGCAACGCGAGCAGGCCCGTGCGGTGTCTGGATGCGGCATGGGCCTGCTCTCATTTGATTACCGCGTTTCCTGGAATGGGCGTATCCCATATGCTGCCACAATCGGATAGGTCATCCCCACTTGAGGCAGTTCAGCTTCCGCCTGGCGCAGCAACTGCCTATAGGCTGGCTCGGTCAGCACCTGCGTTTTTATGAGGATTGGTCCCATATTGCGCAGCGCGGCCAGCAGATCAGCCACCATCAACCGCTGCTCGCGCACACCGTAACGCCCAATGCCCGCCACAACTCGCCGTTCCTGCACGCGAATAACGCCGCCCTGGCGCAGATAGGCCGCCAGAAAGGCACCGCCGCCGTTGTGCAAGCCGCGCATTTTCAGCAACTGCACTGCCGCTTGCATGAGCGTGGTTGCGGCAGGGGAAGGCGTGGTGGGCACCTCGAAGTCTACCATTTCGATGAAGCCGCCCGGCCTGGTTACGCGAACCATCTCGGCAACCACCTGGGGATATTGATCGCCGGGCAGCCAGGTGGACATCAACCGCGCGTGCGTGAAATCAAACTGCGCGTCATCGAAAGGGAAGCGTTCAAGTGCGTTGGCCTTGAGAAAGGTGAAATTGGGCGGATATTGCCCGCTGTGGCTCAATCGGCGCTGTGCTTCTTCCAGCGGCTCCAGGTTGATGTCGAATCCCCAGACTTTTGCCTGCGGGTACTCCTGCGCCATTTCGCGCGGCCAGATACCCGTTCCGCAGGCAACATCCAGCATCTGGCGCGGAGACCGCAGCGGAACGCGGGTATTGCCTCCTTGTGCCAGCTTATAAAAGAAATGCTGGAGGTTCAGCCGCTCTTCTTCCGCCGCATCGGATGGCAAGACGTACTGGCTCTCGCGCAGAACGCGCTTGCCACCAATCCACCCCCACAGCGAGATGCTTGCGGCTCCAGTTCGCGGAGTCCGACGCTGCCAGGGCCACCATCTCATACAAACTACTCGCTTTCTCCAGGGCTATGCTGCCCTGGTGTCGTTTGCTTCGGCCAACGAGGCCCACCCCAAAGAAGTGGCTATTTATGGATAGACAGACCAGCAGCAAACGCTGGCATCTCGACTGCTGGTTGCCAGCAAAATGGTCTTGATAGGCTCCGCTGCCGACGCGCAGGCAATGCCCGTCACCGCCTGTTGATGATTCAGTGAGCCAGGAACGGCGGTCCATTGCGGCACGCGCCAGAGCCGGACAGAGGTATCCGCGCTGGCGCTGACTAATAACTGGCTATCAGGACTAAAGGCCACGCTCAACACAGGGCGGGCATGTGCTTCGCGACGCCAGGCAATCGCACCGGTAGTAAAATCGATGACCACCAGTTCGCCCGTCTCTATTCCAGTGGCAAGCCAGCGGCCATCCGGGCTGAAGGCAGCACTGGTAATCCAGCCGTATTCGTGGAAGACGCGCGCGAGTCTGTGCCCCGTTTGGGCTTCCCACAGGGAGAGCCATCCATCCTGAGTGCCTATGGCGAGGAAGCGATTATCGGGGCTGAAGGCCAAGCCGTGAACGCCATCATCGTGGGAAAGTTTGCCAAGGAGCAGTTGCGTCTGAGGGTTCCAAAGGTAGGTTATGCCTTCCGTGCTGCCTGCCGCGAAGCGCTGCCCATCGGGGCTAAATGCGAGGGTCAGCACCTCTCCGCTGCAAGCAATGGCGCGAGCAGGAGGGGCATGAGGAGGAATTGCACAGAGCCAGACAGCGCCTTCGCCCCCCACGGCAAGATGCCGTCCATCAGGACTGAAGGTCACGCCAAACAGCGCGCCCGAGAACTCCCACTTCCAGAGCAATCGCCCTGTTTTCCATTCCCAGAGGCACACCAGGCCATCGTTGGCACAACTGGCGAGCAGGCGCCCATCGGGGCGAAAGGCAACTCCCTGCACCGCGGCATGGTGTTCAGTCCAACGCTTGAGTAATTGCGCAGCCATGCGAGATATCCTCCTTGTTCTCAACAACTCGCAACAATAGCAACAAATGAACACGCTTGTCAAGCGCGTGCCCACTGCTTCGAGTTGTCGAGCCATTTCCGCAGCGCCTGCATCATCCCGGCAGCGTTCCACCCTGGCGGGTCTGCTCATCCTTTCTTGCTAACACGGAGCCGTAGGGGGCCTATTGACCGACGGACCAAGGCGACGGTTTGACCAATTGATCGCGGCTTGAAACCATTGCGGCGCGTTCAAATGCAGATTGAGGCTATGCCCGGCGTCAGGTAAGATGAACGTCTCCAGACAGGCAGCAGGGCCATAGAACGCTGATTCCAGGTGCAGCGCCTGCGAACAATCAACCATCCCACAAAAGACGTTATCATATTGGCCTACTGCCGCCAGAACCGGCACGTGAATGAGAAGCGAAGGAGGAATCCCTTCAGCGGGCACCGCCGTGGCAAGCTCGCCAGTGGTAATCGTCGCTTTGGTGGCTTCGTCCTCCCGCAAGACTGCCGGGTCGGCATCGCTGAGGTGATAGTAAACGCTCCGTGTGTTTGGTTCCGTCGTCAGATACCCTACCGGGGGGTTGGCCCCGGCAAAGTTTGGGTCTTGCCGGGCCGGGTAGAGCGCGAGCAGGCTGAAGATTTGATTGAGGCCCACATCATGGAGAAAACCGGTAATAATCAGCCCATCGACATCCGCGTAGCTGGCCGCCTCGTCGATAGCAATAATGGAACCGAGCGAGTGGCCTACAACCATCACTTTGGAAAACGCCGTCCCGCCAATCTGGCCGCTATGTAACGCCTGGATGACCTGGTGCAGCACCGACGCTTCGTCATCGATAGTCACGTCCAGAGCAGCGGGTTGAGCACTGGGGGCTATGCCCAGGCGCGCCAGATCAAACGTTGCGTATCCAGCGGCAGTGAGGGCACGCACATACGAATAGGTCTGGGGATCATAGGGAAAGTCCCAATACGCCGGGCCATAGCTAGCGCCAGAGACCAGCACCTGGACAGTGCGGCCCGCGAGCGGGCCATCGCTGCACAGCGTGCCGCTCACTTGCGCGCGCTGCAAGTTGAGCAGTCCAAAGGAAACCGTCAGGCTCGTCTGCTCACAGAAAGAGAAGGCAGGAAGTGAAGCGGGGGCTGCTCGGCCCTCACCTGCCGCCAGCGCCAGCAGCAGGATGAGCAGCAGGACGAGGAACAGCCGGGTCTTCCACCGATGCGAAAAGAGGCAGCGCGTCATCATATCCTCCATGATATGAATAGTAGAGGCATCCGGCAAAAGCAGCCTCTGGCACAGGCCACCAAACACACGCGCCAGGCAGTTCAGAGGGCGCGCGTCAGGCCGCTAGCCTCCCTAAGCGCTCAGGCTCAGCAAATTGTGTGCCAATTAAGCGGGCTGTCATACTTTTCTTATCCAAGGAATCGTGGTTTTTCCAGCCCTTTGATGCCAGACTTGATGCGAAAGAGGTCGCCAGCGAGCGGCTGTTCTTTGCGCCGCTGCTCGTTCAGCCCGACGGCTGCCGACGTGATGTATAGCTCATCAAGCGCCGGCCCGCCGAACGTGCAGCTTGTCGGATATTGCACTGGCAGCACAATCTCTCGTTCAGGCTTGCCCTGCGGGTCATAGCGAACGATGCGCCAGCCACCCCAGCGCGCGCTCCAGATGCAGCCTTCGCTGTCAACCGTCAATCCATCGGGCACGCTCGCTTTGCCGGGCGTCTGGATGAACGGGCGTCGATGCTCAATAGCTCCGGTAAGCAGATCATAGTCATAGGCGTAAATCACCTGGCGCGGGGAATCGGTCAGATACATGGTGGTATAATCGGGACTCCAGCCGATGCCGTTCGCGATCGCCAGACCAGTCTCCATCCGGGTAATGGTATGATCGGCGTCCAGGCGATACAGATTGCCTGGCGCGGTGTCCCATTCCTCGGAGCCTTCCAGCATGGTTCCCGCCCAGAAGCGCCCGGCAGGATCAACCGCGCCATCATTAAAGCGTGTCTCTGGATGATCGGCTTCTGGATCGCCAAGAAACGTGAGCGCCCCGCCCGATTCATCCCACAACGCAAAGCCCTGCTGGGTTGCCAGCACCAGCCCGCCGGAAATGCGCGGCGCAAGCGACCCCACCGGCACCCCTACTTCCACTTTATGGAGTGCGCCCGTTGCCGGAACGAAGCGGTAAAACGTTTGACCGTAACCATCCACCCAAAAGAGCGTCTGGGCTTCAGTATCCCAGACCGGACCTTCGCCTAATTCGTTTTGTACCGCCAGAAGATGTTCCAGATCAGACATGACAGACGCTCCCCTCAAACGCGCAGCAATCACGATCTGATTGAAAAACAAGACCATCTCGACTATGATGATTCAGGTCTTATTATATCTGCTTATGGAAGAAGGAGAGAACCAATGTGGCCGGTGGAACAACGTGCCTTCGACGCCTATCGTCAGCAATTTGGCCGTGAGCCGCAGATGGTGGCGAGCGCGCCAGGCCGGGTAAATCTGATTGGCGAGCATACCGATTACACTGGCGGTTTTGTACTGCCCTGCGCCATTGATCGACGGATTGCCGTTGCCCTGGGCATCAGCCCAACTGAGAGCAGGCATCATGGGCGGGTCTATGCCGCTGATCTGGCCGACATGCGTGAGATGGTCCCAACCGGCGGGCAGCGCGACGGCTCCTGGGCAGATTATCTGCGCGGCGTCGCCTGGGCGCTCACTCGCGCTGGAATGGTTGTGCCAGCAGTGGAGGCGGCGATAGCAGGCGAAGTCCCCCAGGGCGCAGGGCTGTCTTCTTCAGCGGCTCTTGAGGCGGCCACAGCCCTGGCCCTGACCACGCTGGCGCAACAAAGCCTGCCACGCCGCGAACTGGCGCTGCTCTGCCAGCAAGCCGAAAATGGCTTTGTTGGGGTGCAGTGCGGCATCATGGACCAATACGCCGCGCTGCTCTGCACCGAAGGGCACGCGCTGTTCATCGACTGCGCCTCACTTGAGGCCGAGACGGTGCCGCTCGCGCTGGAAGCATCCGGCCTGGCGCTGGTAGTCTGCGATACGCGGGTGAAGCGCGGGCTGGGCGCCACAGCCTATAACGAACGCCGCGCCAGTTGCGAACGCGCCGCAAAAGCGCTTGGCGTGCCCACACTCCGCCAGGCCCAGGAAGATGACCTGGCGCGGCTGACTGGCGAAGACCTGAAGCGCGCCCGGCACGTGGTGCGAGAAAATGCGCGCGTGCAGCAGGCGGTCAGCGCCTTACGGGCAAATGACTTCGCCGCGCTGGGACGGCTCATGTATGCTTCCCACGAGTCGCTGCGCGAAGACTATGCTGTTTCGACGCCCGAACTGGATGCCATCGTCACCTGCGCTCAGGAGGTTGGGGCACTCGGCGCGCGGCTGACCGGCGCGGGCTTTGGAGGATGCGCGCTGGCGCTGCTGGCCCGCGCTCAGGTGGAACAGCTTACCGAGACGATCACTCAACATTTTGCTCAGCAAGGCTTCACGGCTCCATCCTTCTATCTGGTGCGCCCGTCAGAAGGAGCAGCGCTCGCCGCCTGATAGAGAACGTCAGCGCTTGATCGGCCAGGGCAAGCCAAAGTCTCGGCGTTTGAGTGCTACCCAGGCCATAATTTCCGCTATGGTTTTCTTTCCTGTGTTCTCCCACCCACCTTTGCCACAGTTGCACTTGCTGCAAGCGGGGCGAAGATTAGCAGGCCAATCGGTTCCACCATTGCAAAGAGCGATTACGTGATCAAGATGATTGGCGGGACGTTGCTGGCAAATCCAACATAAACCACCATAGTAAAGGAAACGGGCTAGACCTTGCTCATAGGTGTGAGTTCCTGATGCGTTTACCCGCTTGGCTCGCCTACGTTGTTGCTGTGCCCTGACGAGTTCAGGGTGTTCTTTACGCCAACGCAGCGTTGCCTCCCACGCCTTATCTGGATTACTCTGTAGCCAGCGTTGATAAACTGCCCTACATTCCTCCCGATGTTGCGCACGCCAGATCAGCCAGTAGGTGGGGTTTTGCTTCTTGAAGCGTTTATTACGTATAGCGGTGGTTTCCATATGCCGCTTGCGCCGCTGGGTCTCCTGCGCTCTAGCTACTTCCAGGTTTGCATCACGCCACTGTTTTGCCCAGGCGCGCTTATAGATGTTGCGCTCCTGTTTATGAGCCTCCTGATAGACCAGAGCGCGCCGCCGCGCACACACCTTACAACCTCCGTTGGCGTACCGCTCAGTGCCGCCACATCTTACACAAGGCTTAGTCAGGCCCATCTCTTATGCGCCCCGTTTCTCATCCACAATGCGCCTTATCAATTCTGCCACTGAGATGCCCAGCCTTGCTGCTTCCTTTTCCAACCATGCCCACTGCTGCGAGGTAAAAGAGATTGTATGTTTAATCATATGCCGTTCCCCTGGTGTCCCGTAGTAATACCTAAGTCATAGTGTAGTGTACCATATCACCAGGAGAACGGCAAATCACCGAAGAGGCCAGGGCAGCCCGAAATCTTTCCTTTTCAGTTTCACTTTGGCGCAGGCGGGGTCTGCTCTATTTCTCCACCAGACGATGCCCTCTACCTCGTGCGAAGCCAGGTAATGCTTCAGGCCCGCGTAGTCGCGGGGAACGTCCCGGAGCAGTTCCTTGCCATGTGGCACAAACTGATGCGCCTCCAGATGCTCGGCATTGCCCTGCACTTTCGGGCCAAGCAATTCATAGGTGCCATCCGGCAAGGCATGGTTGGCGTTGTCCCAGGCTTCGCGGTGCCAGCGATCTTCAGGGGCGTCGGTAACCGGCACCCAACCAGGCGTGTCGCCCGTGACAGAATCAGGTTCCTGGGCAGGCTCAAAATCCAGTGGCGCGGGCTTGCCGCGCTTCAACTCATAGCGTTTGTAGAGCTTGCCGCCGCGCACCAGCGCAGACGTTCCATCGAGTTTTCTGGTTGGCACACCCTCGCCGTCGATCACCCACTCAGCGCCTGGGGTGACCTCATCGCGCACCAGGCGGTCTGTCTCATAATTCCGCTGAAAGAGCGTGATAATTTTCTCCATTGTGCTTCATCCTCAGGCTTTGTCAGCCGTTGCGCTGGGGCGATGTGGCTGCGTGGATAGGTTGATGACGGGCAGCAGCGGATCAATCGCAAACTTCAGCTTGCTATGCGCCGCGCGCAGTGCTGCCTCCACCTGCGCCGGACTTTCGCCGCGCGCAAAGAGAAAGCCCAGGTAGCTATCGCCTTCCGGCAAGGGAACCACTGGATTATGCAGCCGGGCGGTCATCTCGAAGCCAACAATGCCCGGCGTCGCCTGCACCTCTTCCGCGCCCTGCACCCCGCGCAGCATGCCTGCGCCAGGAATAGGAATCATCATCACGCCCACCGCCTGATCTTCGCGATCCAGCGCGCTGATCTCCAGGCCAATGGCCTGGCGCAGAATCAACTCTTCCAGGCACATATCCACCCCAAACTGCAAGATGGTAGAACATAGCCCGCCAATCGAGCGCCCGGCAATCTCGACAATCCAGGGTCCGGCGTCATTCACGCGCAGTTCAGCGTGTATCGGCCCGGTGCGCAATCCTAGCGCAGCAGCGGCTTGCGCGGTGCGTTCAGCGATGGCCGCCTGCGTCGCCCCCGGCAGCCGGGAAGGCGTGACATAGATGGTTTCCTCGAAAAACGGCCCATCCAGCGGGTCAGGCTTATCGAAGAGCGCCAGCACCTTGAGCTTCTGATCAGTCAGGATGCCCTCAAGCGCCACCTCAAAGCCGGGAATAAAGCGCTCAACCAGCAGCGATGTCTCTTCGAGCGGGCTGCCATCGGCCAGCAGCATTCGGCGCGTGCGCGTAAACGCCGCAATCAATTCTTCTGGCGAATTGGCGCGAATCACCCCACGGCTCCCCGACAGGCGCAATGGCTTGACCACACAGGGATACTCCACCTGCGCTGCCACCTGGGTCGGGTTATCCGACGCGGCAAAACACTGGAACCTGGGCACCGGCACGCCACCGTCAGCCAGCATGCGCCGCATCACATATTTATCGCGCGCCGCCAGCGCGGCATCTGGCGAATTATGCGGCAAGCCCAATGCCGCGCTGGCGCGCGCCGCCAGGAGGCTGGCGCTGTCATCAACAGAGAGAATAGCGTGAAGGGGATGCTGGGCGGCATAATCCACAATGGCGCGGGTGGCCTGTT
This sequence comes from Ktedonobacterales bacterium, assembly GCA_035307385.1. Taxonomy (GTDB): domain Bacteria; phylum Chloroflexota; class Ktedonobacteria; order Ktedonobacterales; family DATBGS01; genus DATBHW01. Next base: position 16,470 of record DATGID010000046.1, read on the forward strand.
CCAGATTACCAAAATCCAGGCCCAGCGGCACATGCCAGAAGTCAGCCAGCGCCTCCGGCATATCCATGCCCTGAACCACTTCCAGACCAAGCCGGTTCGCCGCCTCCACAAAAGGGAGGGTTCGATAGGAGGCTGGCGAAAACAAGAGCAGCACGCGCTTCTGCTCAGCGGGAGATGTATCCATAACGCTCTGTCCTACTGAAGAATCAATGCGAGACCATCGATTCTTCATTGTAACACAGAGCGCTCAGGCAGCCAAATGGTAGAGATAGAAGACCAGCCGACAACGTAGTTCCACTCTTAAGAGGCCACCGCTGTGGCCGCGTGATCGAGCAGCGCCGTCAGAGCATCGCGCCAGAGCGCCAGCCGCAGGTCGATCACCGGAACGCCTTGCCAATCGGCAAAACCAATCGCAAAGCGTGTCCCTTCGGCTTCGCCATGCGGCCAGGCCAGCACTAGACGAGATTGAAGGATGATGCCCACATTGCGCGTGTGGCGCAGCCGCGTTGCCCGGCGCACCGCTGCCCAGGGAACGGACTCGGCAGACCGCTCTGCTTCCCAGTAACGGCTGGCCGCTTCGTCCCATTCAGGGTGGTCCCCGACATATTCAGCCTGAAGGCCAGATGGCAAGGTGCTGCCGCGCGGGAAATGCTGCCAGGGGAGACACACCGTCAGGCGCGACGGGTTTGCGTAAAAGGCTCCAGTGGCGAAAGCGCCGTCGGCCCAGTTTGCCCACTCATCCTGACCTGGTGCGCCAGGCGTGGCCCCGGTCACCACCGTATAGCCTGCCCGAACCAACTCCATGCCCATCTCGCGGCAGGCGTCAGCGGTTTCAGCGGGAATCTCACGCGAACCAATGCAAGCAATCCTCACGGACGGTTCTCCTCGCTTCTTGCTGCTCAGCAGCATCTCAACGCGACCAACCTTTGCGCCAATCCAGCAAGAAACGCGCCAGATGAGGTAAAAATGCTGCCCAAAAGAGGTGATGACAACTCTTGCCTGGAGAGAGTACAATGGCAGCAAGGAGTTTTATCAGCAAACGAGACGTACTAAGCAGCATTTCGCGCCTGTGTATCGTGCAAGGCTAGCGTCAAACGATCAGGAGAGCGCTGATGAAACCGGAAACGCAGACCGCCCTTGAGCGCTCCGCTCAGGCCGATGCGCTCCTCTATGACACTTCCACCTTCATTGATGTTGATCGAGCGTGGGCCGTGCTGGCCTGCGAAGATCATTCCCTTCGCGGGAAAAACGCCAGCGAATTTGCCCGATGGCTGCGCCAGCGCGGCTTGCTGCCACAGGCAGGCCAGTATACACCCGCGCCACAGCGCCCGCGTCAGCGCCGCGCTGTCTATCGATTGGCTGATGTGCTGGCCCTGCTGGAGGAGCTTTCCACCCACAAAGCCGTGTTCGAAGCCTCTATGAAACGGCGAGCCGCAGCCAAAGCGGCGCATCCACGCGCAGCCACCGTTCGGGCCACAAAAACACGCCAGGCGACAGAGCAGGCCATGGCAAGCTTTGACGCTGAAGCGCTGGCTTTGTTGGACCGGCTGCGCAACTTGCATTACCCACGCGCCGCAGCAGTGCGCGCCATCCAACAGACGCCCCGCGCGCAGTTGTTGGCCGTGCTGGCGCGGGTAGAGGCAGGGGTGCAATCAGGCAGCATGTATCACCCGGCAGCCTATCTGGCCGCAGCATTAGGAAACGATGATCAACGAGGATCATTTTAAACAGAGAGGTTCTTATGGCAGACATGACCAATCAATCTTATCTGTTGAGCGAGCAATATCGGGATGCCGCAAATCTCAACGCGCGTATTCAGCTTCACGCGCGCTTCAGCACGAACAAGCGCGGCTGGCATCGCTGGCTCTTCGACCAGTTCAAGATTGCTTCGGGCAGCCGCATCCTTGAGCTTGGCTGTGGTTCCGGCAAGCTGTGGCTCAGCAACCTGGACCGCATCGGCGCAGATTGGCAGATTACGCTCTCGGATTTTTCGGCGGGCATGCTCCAGGAGGCTCAAGAAAACCTGGCCCCGAGTGGTCATCGTTTCGCATTTCAGGTCATCGACGCACAATCCATCCCTTTTGAGGACTCCAGCCTGGATGTCGTCATTGCCAACCATATGCTCTATCATGTGCCCAACCGCCCCAAAGCGCTCGCAGAAATTCGCCGCATCCTCAAGCCAGATGGTCGCCTCTACGCTTCGACGATAGGCAACAGCCACCTGGACGAGATATGGGAGCTAACCAGCCGCGTCGATAGAGCTTTTTCACGAACGCGAAAAAGCAACCCTTTTACCCTGGAAAATGGGGCAGAGCAGCTTGCCCAGTGGTTCGCCTCAATCACGCTCTATCGTTATGATGATGCGTTAGTGGTGACCGAACCAGAAATACTGGTAGACTATATTCTCTCCTCTGGCACAGCGAAAGATGTCTTCGTGGGGGAAAAGTTGGAGCGGCTCCGAAAACTGCTGAAACAGGAATTGGCGGCACATAAGGCTATCTACATCACCAAAGACTCAGGGCTTTTTGAGGCGTTCGGCAGCCCTGCCAGGCTTACTGTGCCCAGCCCTGGCGCTCAATAGCGCTGGCGGCCCAGTCCGCCCACCAGGCCAGCGCCTGGGTGGCCTTGGCGCGATGGGCTGCATTGCTGGCAAAGAGCACCTCCTGGCCCATCGATTCGCCGCAGGTCAGCACCGTGCGCGCGACGCCCAGGTCAAGCAGCAATTGCCACTCAGCAGCGCCCAGGCGCAACCCGCGCCGCGCCAGATGCTGGCTGAGGCGCTGGCGATAATACAGCAGCGCCCGGCGAGTATCAACCTTGCGCCAGGCAAAGAGCAGCCAGAACGGGTCGAAGCTTGCCGGGCCAGCCGTCGTCAGCGCCCAGTCAATCAGGATGGTGCGGCTTCCTCCGTGCCTGTCTGGCAGCATACCCATATTCGGCGGCCAGGCATCGCCATGCAGCAGCGTGGCCGGAACAGCCGCAGCGGCGGCCAAAAACGCGGCGGGCGCGTCAAAGACACGTTGAATCTTGCCGAGCGCCGCCGCTGGACCATACGTAAAGAACGCTTCCCAGCCAGCCTGAGATACTGGCAAATAAGGGTGAGCATCGCCAGCGGCGCGTTGCGCCTGGATGGTCGCTGGCGCGAGCATCAACAACGTCTGCTCCACCGAAGCCAGCGCGAAACGCGGCTCCTTCAGGCGCGCATCCTGCCAATAGTGCGCGTGCAGGCGGGCAAGATGATCGAGGTATTGTTTCCATTGGTTCGGGCTGATGACAGCAAAACAATCCTCCAGCCGCCCCAGCCAGCGCGTCAGATCATCCAGCAGAAGCGCTCCCTCGTGGGCTGCCTCATCATAGGCTGCCGCCAGCACCGGCACGCAGAGGGCACGCGGCGCATCAGCCAGCAAGCCATGCCGCCAGACCTGCACCTCCCGGCAGAAGAGATCGCTGCTGGAGCGCATCAGCCAGCTTTCATCCGGCCTCATACGCTTGAAGATCAACGAGAGCGCTTCCTTCCGGCGCTCTGTTGGCCCTTCAAGCTCGACCTCCACCAGCAAGCGTTCCAACTGCGCGCCCGAAACTCCACCCTTCAGCGGCTCGCGCTGCACCCGCGCGACGTGCGCGCGCCACGCGCTGCGTGAAAAAGCGCTGGCCCGGCTCCCCGACAGAGAGCGAGGCCAGCATCCTTGTGGGCTATTCAGCGCCGCTTCCAGCGCATCGGGTTGCAGCAATTGCGCTGGTCGCTGCCAGACCAGCCGCTCGCCCATTGTTCGGCTGGCGCTCATGATTGGTTTACCGTTCTAGCGCGTCTAATGGATAAACCAGACGCCTGCGCCCACGTGGATATAACGATAATCCACGCGAGCAAAACCGCCGCCGTTCCAATAAAAATTCATCTCGCTCACCAATACCCAACCGCCGGTCAGAACCTTTTCCACATGCGAGACATGGCCCGAACTGCTGGCTCCCTGCACTCCTGGGGCAAAGACCACCGTTGCGTTTGCCACCGGTGTATCGGTAACGGTCATCCCGTGGGCGCGCGCTTCAGTGGCCCAATTCATGGCAGCGCCAAAGTTCAAGAAATTCTCATCCTGGCGCTTATATTGCGCCCACCAGGTACACTGCCCAAACGAACTGGCCCAGGGATCAGGTGAAGGCTCGGTGACCGCATAACTCGTATACCCCGGCGGAGGGATATTGTTCCCATAAGGACCACTGGTCGAATAAGGCGGCGCGGGCGGGGCCGGAGGTGGGGTCGGCGTCGGCGTTGGTTTCACCGTGACCGGCTTCACCGGCACCGTTGGCGAAGGAGTCGGCGTATTAGGAAGCGGCGCAGCGCCTGCCTGAGCGCCGCCAGCGGTCAGCGGCGCAGGCGCGCTTGCATTTTGCGCGCCCACCATCATGGCAACAAGCTCCAGATGCGACCCCAGCACCGGAACGGTGATCCCCAACAGGATCAGCAGCGCCACTGCCGTGAAAGCCAGTCGACGACGCGACAGCCACCGCGGGCGGCGGGCCATAGTTGTTGGCCGGGGAAGCGGAAGGCTATCCTCAGGCAACGGCTGTGTCACATGCTCTTCTAGTTCTTCCGCAAGAGGAGCATCTTCTTCTATTTCTTCTTCCCAAATAGGGTCCGGTGTCCATCCACGCAGGGCAGCCCGAAAAGCGCTTGTCTCACTACCATCCCTGGTGAGGTCGGGATTTTGCTGGTCGCGGCTGGGGAGCCTGCTGATGTGTGTCCGCCGAAGCGGCACACGCTCATCTGACCGAAGGCCCATACGCTATACTCTGATCCTTTCTCTCAGCAACAGCCCTTGCTCCCACCACCTGGCAGCGAGCGAACCACATGAGCAAGAGAAACATCAATGGTTAGTATGCCATAGAGATGGGTTACCTTTCTGTGTCAGTGGGAAAAGTGGGACTTATTGGCTGGCTCATTGAGGTACACTTGTAGTCGTGGGTGCAGAGGAAATTGTGATATGCTGAAGACAGTAGTTGGCAACTCCAGAACCAGCCACGCTTCCCAGGATGCGTTCTGGCGTAGTGAAAGGTAACGTTTCGCAATCACCCCCTTTCTTTCCTGGGCTCAAGCCCTCTACTCGGCGTTTGACGGCAGATTCTGACCACTTGACGCCTCATTTCCAAAGATTTCGTCTATGACTACTGCTGCCTGTTCGTGTGTATGGGGAAGCAAGTGTCCATAGATTATAAGGGTGAATGCAATATCGGAATGGCCAAGCATCTCACTGACGAGTTTGATGTTAACGCCACGCGAGAGAAGCAGCGTAGCGGCGGTGTGACGTAAATCATGGAACCGACGATCAGGAAGAGCGGCTGGTTTTGGGGGCGGCGAGGTGATAATCATGTTTACGGCGCTCGGTCTGTTCGACATGTTGCAAAGCGGTGTTGACAGTGAGTTCAGCAGACACTGCTTGGGGTGCCCGTCCCGTTCAGCGCGTCGTGTGCTGCTGGCGACGCACTGGATACGGCCTCCCGCCTTGCGCAAAGCGCTCCTGCGCGCCCGCTGCATCGCCCAGATCGTGCAACACGCCAGCCAATCCGGCCAGCGCATGGGGATCGCGGGGCGCTACGTCAAGCACCTGCTCGTACATCCTCCGGGCCTGGCTCAGCTCCCCCTGGTCGCGCAGCACCGCTGCCAGGCCCTTCTTGGCAGGCAGATCATCGGGTACGTGGTGCAAGACAAGTTCATACTGGGCGGCGGCCCGTTCCAGCGAGAGTGGGTCTTTCATGGCACAGTAAGCAGCCCCCAACGCGGTGCGGCACGCCACCGATTGCCATCTGGACGTGCTCAGTTCGATAGCCCGCCATAGGTAGGCAATCGCCAGCCCGGTGTATTCATCGGCCTTCTCTTCGACCCCACGCTGGAACGCCTCATCCCAGTCAGAGAGCGCCTGCGCCTGTTTAGCAAGCTCCCACTCTTCTGAGATGCGTTGCAAGCGCTGCTTGGCAACGGTGCTGCCGGGGTTCAGCCGCAGCGCCTCCTGACAGGCTGCCTTCGCCTCGGCAAACTTCCGCTGGGCCTGGTAGGCTCGCGCCAGACGAACATGCGCAGCGGCATTGGTGGGGTCGAGCGCGAGAATTTGCTGATTCAGGTCCACCCCTTCAGGCAGGAGGAGGCTCACGCCCGCAGAATGGGACGGGTCAGACAGGTGGGACCACCCTCTGCCTTGAGAGAAATCTCCTGGCCTCGATAGGTAGTAACCTGACACCCAGCCTCTTGGAGCCGCCCTTGCGTGATGGGATTGTCCTCCAGCAGAATGCACCGCCCAGGGGCCAGCGCCAATACGTTGGGTCCCATGGTACGAAACTCCTCCTCGGGCACCTCAATGAGGCGGAATCCGCGCCGCTGGAGCTCTTGCCAAAACGGCACCGCCAGCAAGGGAGGATAGACCACCGCCAGTTGTTCGTCGACAAGACTGATCAGCGAGAGCAGATGCAGACACGCTTCCGGTCCAGTAAAGTAGGGCAACTCGACGGGTATGACTGTGACCTCCAGCGGTGTTAGTGCCTCCTGCAATTGGCGCAGCCCCTCAGCATTGGTGCGGAATCCCTGTCCGACAGCCAGCGTGTCATGATCCAGCCAGAGCAGATCGCCCCCTTCCGCGCGAGCGTCATCATGCAGTGTGTAGAGAATTGGAATCTGAAGCTCTGCGAACCGACGAGCCATGACCGCTTCCTCCCCACGCCGTTGCGCTTTGCCCATGGAAAGCATGATGGCTCCCTGATCGGTCACCAACGCCGGGTCGAAGGTGAAGAGCGCATCCGCCCGCAAGGGTTGAGGTTCCTCATGGTAGAGCACTTCACAGCCACCCTGGCGCAATAAGGCAACCAGAGCTGCATGTTCTTGCTGGGCGCGGGTGAGATCGGGTCGCCCGGTATAATGCCAGGCCACCGGATCATCAACGGCGAACGCCTGGTCTGGTCGCTTCACCAGGACGCGCCTGAGCGGGGCGATCATGCTCTGGCTCCCATACAGGCTCATAGTAGACCCCTTTCACTGGATCAGACGAGCTGAGGAAGCAAGCACATACGCAACGAGTCAAAGCAGGACAGACCGAAAGGGAAGAGAGGTTCTTGCCAGAAGGCCGTTTGCGTTGCTGCCCCCTGTCGTGGATTAGATGATCTTGCCTGGGTTGAGCAAACCGTCTGGATCAAAGAGGGCTTTGAGACGCCGCATCCATTCAAGCGCAGCACCGTGCTCTTCCGCCATAAACGTGCGCTTGACCAGCCCAATACCGTGCTCCCCTGAGGCGGTGCCACCCAACGCCAGTGCTTTCCGAACTAATCGCTCGGAGAACGCATGCGCTCGCTCGAATTCGTCTGGTGGTGTCGCTACCAGCGTATGGAAGTTGCCATCACCTACATGCCCGACAATGCTGCCTTCCAGGCCCATTTCTTTCAAGAGTTGCTGGGTGGAGGCGATGAGATCAGGCATGCACGAGAGCGGCACGGCGGTATCAGTCGTGAGATAGCGCTGGTTGGGGTGCGCATTCACCAGCGCCCAGTAGATCTGGTGTCTGGCCTCCCATTGGGCCGCTTGCTCTTCTCGCGTGCGTGCCAGGGTGACATCCGTTGCCCCCGCCTCACGCACCAGCGCCTCGGCCAGCCGTACTTCTTCTTCCAGGGCCGCTTGAGTTGAGGAGTGAAACTCCAAGAAGAGCGCCGTCTGCTCTGCATAGGTGCGCTGCAGATATCGGTTGATACTGCGCATGCCCAAGGCATCTACCAGTTCCAATCGGGCAATGGGCAAGGCATTTGCCATGATGGCATAGGCCGCCTGGGACGCCTCCACAACCGAGGGAAAGAAGACACGCAACGTCTGGACATGCTCCGGAATGGGGTGCAAACGCACGGTGACCTCAGTGATGACTCCCAGTGTCCCTGCTGAGCCGATAAACAGGTCTTTGAGATCATAGCCGCTGCTGGTCTTCCGCACGGGACGCCCTAACCGGAGGACTTCGCCATCGGCCAGGACGACCTCCAAGGCGAGTGTATTCTGTCGCATCCCGCCGTACCGGACCGTCGTGGTGCCGCTAGCATTGGTGGCAGCCATGCCACCCAGCGAGGCATCCGCGCCTGGGTCGACCGGAAAGAAGAGGCCGGTGTAACGAAGCGCGGTGTTGAGAGCAGTGCGCGTGATCCCTGGCTGGACAACGGCCAGGAAGTTCTCCGGCTGGATGCTCACCACGTGCTGCATCCGCGACAAGTCCAGGCTCAAAACTGGAGCCTCGCCAACGCGCGGGACGAGCGATCCTTCCAGACTGGTACCAGCGCCATATGGGATCAGAGGCACCGCTTGCGCACGGCACCAGGCCAGCACTTCCTGCACATCTGCAACACGCTCAGCATAGGCGACAGCGAGCGGAAGACAGACCTCCGGGAAGTTCTCATCCCGCCCATGTGCCTCTAGCACAGACAGGTTCACACTGACTTGCGACTCACCGAGCGTGGCGCGTAACAGATCAAGGGCGCTCGCCATCCTCGTACCTCTCCTTTTGGTAGCTGTGCCTGGGTGGTGCTCGTTCTTTCTGCGCTCGCTTCTGAGACTGGGCCAGGATTATCTTACCATATCATGGTCAGCGGTGCAGGAACGCGCTACGAAGAAGGTTTCGGCCAGAGGCTGATCCTTGGTGCTGGCCGCGGCAAAGCCGAAGCCGGTGATGACTCCGCCAGGGGTCGCTGCCATGAGCAAATGGAAGCCCTCATACCAGCCAAGCCGATTGTTCCAGCCAATATCAGCTTGTCCAGCCAACCAGCCTCCTCCGCGTTGTTTTGCATCACGGGTCGGCATCGCTGCACTATCCAACGCTTCATAGGCATCATCTGGCTGGAACAGTTCCTGGGCCAGTTACAAGGCAAAGGCGACAATGGCCTCGCGGTGCTGGCGCCGCAAGCGATTGAACTGCGCACGGGCAGGCAAGCGTGGAAAGGCTGTCCGCAGGTGTCGCTGGGCATAGCGGTAGAGGGCCCGTTCACTCGGGAAACAGGCCCATTGCCCAAAGAGGGCCAGGGTCACCACTTCACTGCGGCTCAAGCTGGCAGGTGGGCCAGGCCGAGGCGACTCGGTCGGCAAGTGGGTCTGGTCAAAGTCATCGGTGTCCGTGTCCAGCATGAGGTAGCTCCGTTCAGATGGAAGTAGTGTAAGCCTACCGTAAGTAAGGCACGGCTCCCTGTCTTTCAAGTCTGAACGATGCCATTTCCACCACACGTTTAACGCTGCCTCCGCGTCCGGGAAGAAAGATATTCGGAAAGTAGGAGCACATCATGCGAATCGTGAGACACAGCCTGGCGTTGATCTGGCGTGTTTGAGTGGAGGCTAGCTACGTTTCCTCGTGTTCTCGCTGTGAAGGGATGGTCTGGCCCAAGCGCTTGCTCCAGAATCGCCAGCGCTCGCTGGTAGAGTTCCTTGGCCTGGTCATACTTGCCCTGTTCTCGGTACACTGCGGCAAGTTGGCTGTGAGCGCTCGCCAAGTCGGGATGTGTCAGCCCCAGCGTTTTTTCGCGGATCGCCAATACCCGCTGCTGAAGCGCCTCCGCCTCCTGATACTTACCCTGATCGTAGTACAGCGATGCCAGGTTGTGTAAGCTGATGGTGACTTCTGGATGCTCGCGTCCCCAGGCTTGCTCTCGAATAGCTAACCCGCGCAAACAGAGGCGTTCGGCTTCCTCCTGATTCCCCATATCCATATAGAGCACTGCGAGGTTGTTGAGGCTGGTCCCCACATCGGGGTGCAGCGGCCCAAGCATCTGCTCACGTATCCGCAGTGCCCGCCTATGGAATCGCTCGGCCTGGCGATACTTTTTCTCATGTCGAAAGAGCACCGCCAACTTGTTCATGCAGCTTGCCAGGTTAAGATGCTCTGGTCCCAGCAGTCGTCGGTAGATCAGGAAAGCTTGCTTGAAGAGCCGTTCGGCCTGAACATAGTCGGCGCGCACCCTTTGCACGTAGGCTCCCACATGGAGGAGGAGCTGCCCAGCCTCAGTTGAACGTATCCCCCAGTGCTCGATGAGTGTGACCCCTACGAGCGCCTGTGTCCAGAAGCGCTGGCACACAGACCAGGAGACCGGCTCATACACATCGGGGAACGCCCGGCTTATGGCTCGCACGACGCGTTCTGCCCAGTACCGCTGCGTTTCCTTGGTCATGCTTTCCTGGAGTATCGCTTGCACCAGTCGGTGGATCACCAGGGTTTTGGTGGCAGGATTGCGACGTATTAACGAATAGCGCCGGAGCGCGGCAAGTGCGCTATCCAGTTCAAGGGGACTGGTCACCTCTGGTTGGGGCAACGCGTCTCGCGCATCTACCAACGCAGGAAAGAGTTCCTCAGGTATGGCATCGGGGTCCAGAAAAGCACACAACAAGAGCAGATGAACGGCAGCGGGGTTCACCTGCTCGACTTGCATAAACGAGAGCGAGAGGGTTGCACCGACCGATTCTGGATGATCGACCGCTAACCTGCCGCGCCGGTTGAGCAAGATTGCCCGCCGGGTGTGGTAACGCTCTAGATAGTCTTGCAGCCCGCAGCCGCTCTCTTCGATATACGCTCCCGCTTGATCCAGCGCAAGGGGCAGCGCATCCACCAGGTGAACGATAGTGCGAGCGCGCTGATAGTCAGCGGCTTCGACCCCAGCCAGTGAGGCACCAGGCCGGAGATACTTGGCTCGTCGCAGGAGGAACAGGACGCCTTCTTCCACTTCCATCTCCTCCAGGTCGAGCCGTTCGGCCACCGTTCCGGTCACCTGCGCGCGAGTGGTGACCAGGGTGCACCCCTCGCACTCTGGAGGAATGATCTCATGGAGCAGCACCAGGTCTTCAAGGTTGTCCAGAATCAAGAGCCACTTGCGGTGTTCGGCAAGCCAATGGGAGACTGCCTGAAGCGTAGAGGCTGGCTCTTGGAGGGTCTGCTCAGGGATGTCCAGGAACCGCGCCAGCGTTGCCAGATCGCTGATGAGGTTTTCGTATGTATCGGCTTTCACCCAGAGGACAGCAGCGTAGTCACCACGGTAGCGGTAGGCATATTCTAGAGCAGTCTGGGTCTTCCCGACACCACCCAAGCCGCACAGCGCCTGCACCTGCGGGAGCGGTGTTGTACTGCTCACCTGGAGCAGGATATGCAGGCGCTCAAGGGTAGACTCTCGCCCGGTGAAGAAGACATTGCGCCGGTAAGGCACCCACCAGATCGCCGGGTGGCTCAGGTGGGTAGGTCGGTCTTCTGGCGCCAGCTTCGCAGAAGAAGGCAGCAACCCCAATTCCTCAGCGCTTTTCCCAAATAACTCACAGAGTTGTTGCCGATAATAGAGGCTGGGAAAGGTCGCTCCACTTTCCCACCGCGAGACGGTCACGTCGTTGGTGCCAATCATGGTCGCCACATACACCTGCGACCAATGCTTCTTGAGGCGCAGCGCTTTCAAACGGTTATGCTGAGTCGATTGCTGCTCTTTTTTCGCTGTTGTCGGGAGGTTGTGTGCGTCCGAGGCGGGCATGACGGGTTTCCTTTGAGCGCATGGTGGGATGGGTCAGCAGCAGACGAAGTGAACAAACATGTGGACTGGACGCCGCGTGCTCCGATACACTCTACCAATGATACCATTTGAGCAGAAAGAGGTCAATGACTGCTTGTGAGGAGAACAACTGAGTCACACCGAGCTGCCAGCATCCTCCTGCTGAACTTTTGATTATGTGTTGAAGTGATGCGAGGCTGAAGAGAGTTTTCTCACCTCAATGCTAGAGAAGATACCCTGTCGATACACTCCTCACACCCTCGGCGCGCATTGCCGTTTTGTGACCCAGGCCACACGCTCCCTTCGTAAAAAGTCAACCAAGATGATAACTCGATGTTAAGTGCGCGGCGCTTTTTCCGAGTACACTTTTGAGTGTGAGGAGCAGCGAAACGAACTCCTTACGAAGAACGGAAATGCCGATGTTATGGAAGTGAAGGATGCCACGTCTGCCCACTGGGGGCAGCGGCATCCAACACCTGCACCAGAAAAAAGGAGAAGATCAATATGAGCCTGTTTGAAGTTGATGTAGATGCCTTGCAACTCCTGGCGAACTACCTGGGCGGGGTAGACGATATCCTGAACGGCTACGTATCGTCACTCACGAGTGCCAATAACCAGTTCGACTCCAGCTTTATGAGTCCGGACAAGGGTCAGTACGAGCAGGTGTTCCAAGAAATCACCACGTATATGAACCGGGCAAAAGCCAAGAGCGATGAGATTCGCATGACCCTGAACCAGTTGCTGGCTTTGGTCCAACAGGCCGAGCAACTCTCGTTCTAAAACACGTTCACCAGTTCTAGTTGATTCCGTGAAGGGTGATATGTCTGCCCAGTGGGGGCAGCAACGCCTGGCAAACAGGCGAGAAAAAGGAGAAGATCAGCATGAGCCAGTTTGAAGTCGATGTGAATGCCTTGCAAGCGCTGCTGAAAGTCCTATTTATAGCGGACGAGGGCATCAATTCTGTACGAGGTCCAATCATGGGGATTTCAAATACCTTCAAAACCACCTATATCAGCCCGAACAAGGGCAATTTCGAGCAGAGTTTCAGCGATCTGGACACCTACTTCACTACGGCGCAGGCCAAAATTGAAGAGCTGAGCGCAAGCCTGAACAACCTGATGGCTATCGTTCAGCAGGCTGGGCAAGTCGCCTTCTAAAGCGCGTTTGTGGGTCACTCGTCGCAGCCAGCGGGACCGAACATCCGGCCTCGCTGGCTCTCTCTTTAGCGACTCTCTCCTCACGCCCGTAACCGCCCGGTCAGCACGTTTTATAGTCAATTGAGATGGCCCCTCCCGCTGAGGAGGGAAGCACGAGTCTCCTTCCGCGAAGTTTTGGGCACGCGCAAAGAGCAGCAGATTGGGACGATCAGCGGAGGTGCTGAACTGAGTGTATGCTCGATCTGGAAGACTCAAGAGGAGTAGCTCACGGTATGAAATGTGGTGGATGTAACGCGAATCGCCTGGTTATAGCTCTGGCTCATTTGCTCTGCCGTCCAGCCCCTGGCCTGCAATTGGTCAGTGTACTTTTCAGCATAGGCCGACAGCGTTGGGGTGATGGCTGGCTCATCGACTCATTCTGCCATGCCCTCGATAGTAATCACATCATCGCCGCCCTTGGTATCGCCGACCGCCAACGCCACATGCAGGTCTCAGCGCGGCGGTCGGAGAAGGTAGCCTTGCCCAACTTCTGCTGCTGGCGCTCATCATCACGTGAACCGTCCTTCCTTGGCCTTTGTTGATTTGCTGGAGTGGTACCCATTTTGGGCTATCTCACACCAAACGTTTGACTTTTCCTGCCCCTTTCAGGTAATCTGCTAATAATAAAAATAATATATTTATTATTAGCAAGGGGAGGTGCTATGGCACAGATTGAGCGTGTATTCCCGCAGGCTGGCGAACGCATCAAAAGCATTGAAGACTTGGCGCGTTTGCGCCTTGTGACTGGTTCGGTCTTGTTGCTTGTTTCGCTGGTTGGAGTGCTTGGAGCCGACTGGGATATTCAGTGGCACGCCGTGATCGGGCGCGACCAAACGTTTACGCCCCCACATGACCTGATCCTGCTCAGCATCGGATTATCAGGCATCGTAGCCCTCGTCAGTATCCTGATCGAGACCACCTGGTCGGGACGGCACCCCGACCTGCGCGCGTATTGCACGGATTTTCTCGGTCTGCTGCGCAGTTCGCTTGGCTTGTACTTAGTTGGTTTTGGGGCGGTCTGCTCGGCGGTGGCCTTTCCCCTGGATACCTACTGGCATGCGCTTTATGGTATTGATGTTTCGCTCTGGGCGCCCTTCCACACGATGATTTACATGGGCAGCGTGCTCAGCACCTTCGGCGTGCTCTCCCTCCTGTTCGAGGCCGCTCACCTCGCGAAGCGACAGCAGGATCGCCGGACGGCCTTGTTCAGCTACGCAGGTCTGGTGGCAACGCTCGGCATCCTGCTCTCCAAGTTGAGCACCTTCCTCACCCCTGCCCTTTCAGGACACACCCTGCGCTTTGGGGCGATCACGCTGAATTTCTTTCCCTTTCTCCTGGCACTCGTTGCCGTGTTCGTTTGCGTTCTGGCGGAGAGGCTTTTGCCCTGGATGGGAGCTGCGACCATGGTCGTCATCGTCTTCCTCCTCGTCTTGCTGCTGGTGAGCGCGTTCGTGCCCCCGATGATAACACTGCTGGTGCAGGCCGAACATGAAACCTACCTGGCCCGAGCAAGCCGCATCGGCTCTACCATCGTTCCCTTGACGGGGCAAACCCCAGTGCTGCTGCTCCTGGCCCTCTGCCTCGATGGGGTGGTCTGGCTCGGGCGACACAGCCAGTGGGTGCCCTCGAGACAAACCACCTGGATGCTGGTTGCGGCGCTCGCCAGCATGGTCCTAGTGGCTGGGGTCACCCTGTTGCAGGTTGGTCTGCGGGCGCAGGCGGCACAAGGGGGCGAAGGGGACAGGGTAGGCCATCTCCTGTTAGGGTTCCTCCTCGCGCTTCTCCTGACGGTTCCTGGCAGCCTGCTGGGACAGGGGCTGGCCCAGACCATAAGCTGGACGCTGACGATGAGCCAGACGCTACACGCGCGGCGGAGGTAAGATCATGCGCATCACCATACAGCTCGTGTTGGGCCTGTTTGCAGTCGTTGCCCTGATCGTGACTGGGGTGGCCTTCTACCAGATCGTGCTGGCCTCGACCATCCACGGTGCGCCAGTGCGCTTCATCGCTGCGGAGGCGGGACCCTATTCCCTCAAGTTCGCGCTCTATAGTGACTCCATCAACGCTGGTGAGGTCGTCCCGTTCAATATCGCGGTGGCGTCCGGAACACAGGGGCCGCTCACCTATCAGGTAACGGCCAGCCCGGGCCCTGGTGTTCCTGGCTCACTAGCACAAGGCGATGTCACCACGCAGCAAAGCACGCCCTATGGCGTGCCGGGCAGCATTACTTTGGTGACGCGCGGGGCCTGGACGCTACATATCCTCGTCAGCGGGCCTGCCGGACAAGGAGAGGCGGACATCCATTTAATGGCAGTTGCGCCCCCACCCATCCCGGGATGGCTGGCCTGGATGATCGGCCTGCTGCCCCTGTCTGGCTTGCTCCTCTTCTGGGTGGCACAAAGCAGGTGCATGGCGAGACAGCGGCGAGGGGATGAGCAGGCCCTGAAGATAGAGATGGAACAGGTGACGAAAGAGGTCTCCTAGATGGCTCGAACCGCAGATCCAACCCGGCGCGCAACAATCTTGCGTGCCGCTACAGAAGTTTTCACCGAATTGGGCTTTAGCGACACCCGCCTGGCCGATATCGCGCAGCGGGCGGGAATCTCCATCAGTACCCTCTACCTCTACTTCGCCTCGAAGGAAGAGATGGTGTTTGCCATCGCGCGAGAGAACCGGCAGACCCTGCTCGACCAGTTGGAGCCGGTGCTGGAGCATCTCCGAGGGGAATCGGACATCGAGCAATTTGTCGAGATCGTTCTCGCCTTCGCCAAGGAGCACCGGGAGCAGATCATCATCTTCAATCTGGAGAGCGGCTTGAGCGCTCCCCGACGTGGGGGACGGCGCACCAAGCGCGGCCCGCGGATTGAACGGGGCATCGAGGTCATTCGTGGCTTGATCGCCGAGGGGGCGCTCCGCCCCTATAACCCCGAGCTGGTGACGGAGATGCTCATCAACATGACCCGCTGGATGATCAGCCAGTACCTATTGATCAAGGAAGGCGAGGAGGAGCCGCTCAAACAGTTCTGTGTGCAGTGGCTTTCCCAAGCGTTGCTGCCCGCTCGTGGGAGTTCGGGGTCATAGCTGGCTCTGTATGAGCGCACAGGGAATCAGTTGCCTCTGCTCACGACCAGCAGATGTTCCCCCATCTTGCTTCGCTCTCAAGTGCGTTGCAGGACATCCTCTCCAGATGAGGGTACTCAAACGCGCCACCAATTCAGAAGGGTGGGCTGGTCCAGAGCCAGCGAAGTGCGGTGAGACAAGGCCAAGTGACAAGTGGGCTGGATATCTTTTCTCTAGCCTGCTCGCCTCCTTTATCGCCCCAGGAGGCTTTTGGATGGGTCTTTACTGTGCAGGTCATCGCGCAGGGATCAAAGACTCGACAGATTTCTGGCTGTTTGCAATCCCAAGCAACTTTTCCTGTGTGGCGTAGCTCTCCTGCCTATTCACGCTTCACCGCCCGATCCCGCAGATTTGGCCCTGTCACCTCGATCATCGTGCAGGTCTCCCGCAGCCGGTCCATCACCCGCCGATCCAGCCGCTGTGCCAACGCTTCCTTCCGGCAGTTGAATGACGCCAGCACCAGTAGCCGTTGCCGATAGCGATGGTCTACGAGCAACAAAACTGCTCTTCCACCCAGTCCGTCAGCTTCTCCGCCCCCAGATCATCGAACACCAGCACATCGCACGTCTGATAGCGCTCCATCAAGGCATGATAGCTTTCGCCCTGTTTCTGCTGCGTCGCGTCATAGCCCGTGCGCAACTCTCGCAGAAAATCTGGCACCGTCACCAGTCGCACCACCTTGCGCTGGGCCACCCAGCGCTCGGCCAGGCTCCGCACCAGCGAAAGCCTCAGCGTGGTCTTGCCCACACCCACTTCTCCCAGCAGCACCAACCCTTGCTCATCAGAGCGCTGCTCAGCAAACGCCCGCACCTTCGAGAGCGTCTCAGACGGCGACAACGTCTCCAGCGTCAGCACCACGCCGCCTGGCAACACCCGCGCAGAAAAGGCGGCGATGCGCTCCTCCAGCACCCGCCACTGCCAGGCCACCTCTTCAGCACGCACCTCGTCATACCAGCGCTGCATCCGTGCCTCCTCTGCCAGCCCGGCTGGGCAGGCACAATACTGGTCGCCTCTCCCAAGGATGTACCCGGCAATGCCAGTGTCCCGACACTGCTCGCACGTCACCAGACGCAGCACAGACCGGAGGCGGCACCCACGCCGACCCGACCACTGCGCGGCTGCCTCGCCCAGGTTAGAGGGTGTTCCAGACAAGCTTGCTCGCCTCCTCGGCGGTGTAGGGCCGGGAGTTGCTGGTCGGTGCTGCTCGTTCTGCATGGGTGGTTTCCTTTCGCTGCTGGCCCCGCGCCAGCCGGGTCAGATAATCCAACGGATCGCCGTCAATGTGGTTGGCTGCTGCCAAGAGAATGTGCGCCACCAACAACGCCGCACCCCACTGCTTGGCGAGTGCGCCGATGCGGGCATAGCTCGCCCGTTCCAGGGACACGCCAATGCGTTCGTGAGCCAGCCGCGCGAGGAGCGCTACGCGCCCTTTCTCTCGCTCGCGCAGCACCCACTGGTAGTAGTCCAGATCCGTTCGCTCTCACACCTGGCGTGGCGGCAAGTATGCCGCCTGATCGGTTGATGGCGCTGGAGCGGAGGGGTGGGTCTTCAGCAACAGAGGTTGGTGCCCTTTGCGTCTCTTCGCTTTTCGACAAATCAAGCGGGCTCTCTGAAGAGGCGCTGTGCGCCTCAGAAACGACGGGAGGAGTTTCTGTCTCTTTCTTCCGTAATCTTTTTCTTTGAGCAATCGCTCGCAGCTCTTGCTGAGCTTCTTCATGAGAAGCAGGCGTAGTTATTTTGCATCGATTTTCATCAACCTGACGTAGTTGTTTTGATACAGGAGAGGACGCGTCTTCATCCTGGTAAATAACTATGCCCCTTTGCAGAGGCAAATAACTATGCCTCCTTGCCTACTCGCAGGAAGGGCAATCCTTTTGCTCCGTCCCACACACCGCCCATCATAAGGCTGCCACTCCGTAAACGCGAGATTCCAACCCATGCGGCCTTGCCCTGGATGCACTGTATCTGGCTCGAAGACAATGATGTGGCACGCCTCCAATTCGGTGCGAATCCGGCGCAGGTTGCTCTTATTGCAGGCGAGCGCCTCTGCCCAAGCGGCCAGATCAAAGGCGCACCACCATTCCTCTCGGCCCTGTTTCCGATGCCAGCCTGCATTGCCAAAGGTCTGGCGGTGATTGATTTTCGCTGATCAAGGGCACAAAAGGACGTGTGCCGCTGATGCGAAATCATCAGCGGCACCCTACGCGCTGAGCAGGCATACGACCTCCAACTGGAGCTGCCCCACCTGCGCCGTCCCCGGCCAAGTCTCGTGCCCTCAGCCCCCAGTGCACCATCGTCGCACCGCCATGCCATGCCCCCGCCGTCAGCCCCCTCCACCAGCCCAGGGACTCCAGCCGTGGCTGAGGACAGCGGAACGGCGGCGGCTCTGGGCGGGATCGAACAAACGTGCTAGGGTGCCCCTGAGCAGTCCACACCACGCCAAAAGGCGCAACCGCCTGTACGATTCGGGGGCACCACGAGGAGAGATGATGTCAGACCAAGTTGCCTACAATCACCAGTTGATCAAGGATTTTCGCGCCAATCGCAACACGCCCAATGGCCCATTTGCGAGCCGGCCACTCCTCTTGCTCGCCACGACAGGAGTGAAAAGCGGCCTACCTCGCACCACGCCAATGATGTATCTGCCCGATGGCACCCGCCTGCTCGTGATTGCCTCCAATGCCGGTGCAACGAAGCATTCGGACTGGTATCCATAATCTGGTGGCTCATCCGGAAGTGACCGTTGAAGTGAAAGACGAAACCTATCAGGCGATTGCCACCGTGGCAGCAGGGGAGGAGCGCGAGCGACTCTGGAAGTAGGTCATCACAGCAGCTCCCTTTTTCGTCGAGCATCAGGCGAAGATTTCCCGGCAGATTCCGGTGATTGTCCTGGAGCGGCAAGCAGAATAAGCTGTTTTTACACTGAACGCCTCAACACATCAATAGCCGCCTCAAGTGCCGCTTGCTCTCGTTCGAGCCGCCGCCAAGCCAGGGTACCGCGTTCGAGGCAGGGGCGCACGCGCTGGAGCGCCGCTAGATCACGGAAGAGCTGCAGCGCCTGCTGGTGGCTATCCCACCAGGCCGGATGCACGAATGAGCGAGGCGGATGTCGCATTGAGCGCTCCTTTCTGCCTTCCTGAGCGAAGGCTCATGGAGCCTGACGCGCTAGGGGACTTCCTACCAGACGGGACCTCCTTACGAGATAGACTTCCCAAGCCGTCAGTACAGTTCTGCTTCCTTCTTTGAGTATACCTACTACATGTTGATTATGCAAGCCAGTCGCCTACTAGATATGGGACGAGTGAGTAAGCCTCGTGGCGAGCGGGCCACAGGGTAGTTCACATGCTGACATACAAGCGAATGGCTCAAGTTGACGAACCGATCTGTTTTTATTTTTGTTCAGGGTACGCCAGCATTTTAAGCGGCGTCCTCTGATTGGTACGATTCACAGATCGCCAGTGCAGTGGCGTTCGCTCACCTTGCCCGGCTCCTTATGACCAGGTCGCCATCAGCCCGGCGGTCTGGTCCTCATTGCTCCAGTACATGACGGCTTTGAAGGAGGAAGGTGCTGCGCTCAACCGCGAGAGCAGAGGTGCATGTGAGAGATGACCGATTGGCACCATCGGGTCGGTTAATCAGCACTGATAAGAGCAAGGTACAAGAAGTTTTTTCTGCTCAACTTCATGTATCCTGTTTCTATACACAAAAGGTAGGCAAGTCCAGCAGCAAAGCAGTGCTGTGTTCTGATACATGAAAGGAGCCTTCACCATGCCTGAACTCCACACGCTCTTGACCGGCATTACCTTCGGGGAGTCGCCCCGCTGGCACGAGGGCCGTCTCTGGTTCGCCGACTGGGGCGCTCAAGAAATCCTGGCCGTCGATCTGGAGGGCAAGAGCGAGGTAATCGTCCGCGTCCCCTTTCCGGCCTTTCCCATGTGCCTCGACTTTCTGCCCACTGGAAACCTGCTCGTGGTCGCCGCACGAGATCGGTTGCTGCTCCGCCTGGAATCCGATGGGCAGCTTTCCCTCTACGCGGACCTATCTGGCCTCTCGGCCTATGGTTGTAATGAGGTGGTCGTGGATGGGCGGGGCAACGCCTATCTCAACAATGTAGGCTTTGATTTTCCAGGCGGCACCTTCGCCCCCGGCCTCATCGCGCTCGTCACCCCTGACGGGGAGGCGTGCCAGGTGGCCGATGGCGTGGCCTTTCCCAACGGCATGGTGGTGACACCCGACAACGCGACGCTGATCGTGGCCGAGTCCTACAGCCACTGCCTGACCGCCTTCGACATCGCGGCTGACGGCAGCCTGTCACATCGGCGGGTGTGGGCCGATCTGGGCGAGGACAATCCTGACGGGATTTGCCTGGATGCCGACAACGCCGTCTGGTATAGCGACGTCCCCCACCAACGGTGCGTGCGCGTGCGGGAAGGGGGCGAGGTCTTGCACACGATTGAGCTGGATCGCGGGTGCTTTGCGTGTGCCCCCGGCGGCGCTGACAAGAGGACGTTGTTCCTGATGGCCACCCAGTGGCATGGGGCAGCGAGCATGACCGGTGGAGCGCGTACGGGCCAGATTCTCACCACCCGTGCGCCTGCGCCGGGCGTTGGCTGGCCGTAGTTGAGGTACAGCACAGCGCCAAGGACGTGGCTTTCTTTGGCTTTTTATCCAACAGCAATGTTGCCGCTAGATGGTCCCTCTCCGTTGAGGAGGTCTCTTGGGCAACACGCCTGCTAGTCCGACCAGCGCGTGGGCATCGAGGGGAGCCACCGCAACCACCTGCTCGTACAACCGCCGGGCCTGACTCAGTTCTCCCTGATCGCGCAGTACCGCCGCCAGGCCCGTCATGGTGGGCAGATCGCCCGGCACATGCTGCAAGACCAGCCGATACTGGGCCTCCGCCCGCTCCAGCGAGAGGGAGTCTTTCCTGGCGCGATAGGCAGCCCCAAGTGCTGTACGGCTCAGCGCCGATTTGCCAGCGGGAGGCACTGAGTTCAACTGCTCGCCAGAGGTAGGCAATCGCCAGCCCGGCGTATTTGTCGTCCTTCTGCTCAGGCTGCGCTGCAACGCATGCTCAAAGCTAGTGACCGACTGCATCTGGGTGTCAAGTGCCCATTGCTCACGTCCTCGTCTTTGCTGCCACTGCCTCTTCTGCTGCCCCACTCTTATTTGAGAGCACAACGAACCAAGAGCGTCTTGACAAGCAGCATCTAAACATATAAGCCCGCTTGCGCTGCTGACACACCCACGGATTGCGCAACGAGGTTGCTGAAGCACTCATCCTTGATTTGGTGGGCGGAAGCCACGCAGAGCCGGATGGTGTGCGAAGACGCGAGAACAGAAGCAGAGAGATATAAACCCGGAACGAGCAGAACATCAGAGGG
>DATGID010000047.1:0-13951 GCA_035307385.1 Ktedonobacterales bacterium
CGATACCTGAAGAGGAGCGAAGTCCCACAAGAAAGGGGTATTCAATGAGGGGTCTTTTCCACTCAGTACTTGATGCAGTGTGGCTCCGAGACTATAGATGTCGGAACGTGGCGTTGTCTGGGTTGTACCAAACTGCTCTGGAGCAGCATAGCCTGGTGAGCCAAAGGCGATGGTATCTCGTGCCTGGCCTGACTTGAAGAGACGGGCAATCCCAAAATCAATCAGATACACGTGCCCGCTGGGAATCCACATAATATTGCTCGGCTTCAGATCACGAAAGATAATCGCAGGCTGATGCGTGTGAAGATAATTCAGGGCTGCTGACAGTTGGAGGCCGATCTGAAGCACCTCTTCTACTGGCAAACGCCCTCCAGGGGATTTTGTTAGACGGTCTTCCAACGTCTCCCCTTCAATGAAATCCATCACCAAATACCAGCAGCCATTCTCCTTAAAGTGATCGTAAATATGCGGAAGATTGGGATGACTCAGGCCAGCCAGCAAGTATGCCTCGCGCTGTAAGGTTTCTCCAGCTTCAAGGAATTCTTGGGGACTCAGGCCGCTCTGGCTTAATTCCTTGACGGCTACCAGTTTGTTCTTCTCTTGAAGATCTTCGGCTTTATAGACAGTGCCGAAGCCACCTTTGCCTATTTGGCTCACAAGACGGTAGCGGTGCTTGAGCAAGGGGTAGGGGAAAGGCATCAAATTGTCTCCTCCTGTGCTACTACATCTGCGCTATCGGGCGCTTCCAGAATGGTTCCGGCCTGGAGGCGATGGGCGTGGCCGGTGGCCTCGCCTGCCACAATCACGAGGCTTGGCCTCGCGGTCAGCGTGGTCTCTGGCCGCGCCTCCTGGCGAATGAAGAGCAGATCCCTTGACGAGAGTGGGTCTGCATCAAATCCGTCGTCCCTTACCTGGTGGTCGTAGCCTCGTCTGCCGCCCGCAGCGCACGAGGTCTATCAGCTAGTACGGAGCAGGTTGCGCCAGGCATACCCAGAGTCATGGCAGCGTCGAAAGCCACAGGGAGCAGGGACGAGCAAGGAACGCATCTGCTCACCCAGCAGGTCAAAAGCAGCGGGCGGCGTATGCCAGGTCCGCTTGTTGTCGATTCTCGGAAACAGTACGAGCAGGTGCTGGCCGTCGCACCCCGTGATTCGCACGTGGCTTTCCGGGCTGGCCGGGGTGCTGCACGACCTGGGCGATGAGCAGGGCGCGCAGGAGCGGTTCCAGCAGAGCGGCAGGCCGCCGTTTGGCTGCCGCCCCTCGCGGTGAGCGGGACGGGCACCCCAACCAGTGCCTTCTTGTCATTCCCTACCAATTAGGTTTGCCCAACAGCAGCCAGATGAAGGGCAAGAGGAGAATCAGGCCAGTTGTGCCCAGGGCGAGTATCGTGGTCCAGTGGACTTTGTTCCGCATCACCCGAAAATACGGCAAGGTGGATGGGTCAAAGGGAGGTGGCGGCGGAGGCGGAGGCGTCAAATCCTCGTACCATGTTGGCTCGATGGGCGGAGGGACGCGCTGCGTCGGGTCATATGCCATTGGAGCCTCCTTGTCTTTCCAGGCGAATTGTTCACAGTCTACCACAACCGCTCTAGCTTGCTCTACAGGAGGCAGCCCCTAGATACACAGACAGGGCAACCCTGGTTGCTTCCAGTGTGGCCCCGTGAGCGCCTGAAGATTCCTCGCCACGTGGCGGGACTTCCAGAGGCAATGTCCTGGTTAGACCAGGGTGACGAGTTTGTCGGCGATGCGGGCAATCTTGTCCATGGGTGCCAACCCTCCTTTCCTGTTTCAGCGCATCACGCGCCGTTGCTCTCATCATACAAGCACCGGCCTCGCACAGCATTCCCAAGTGTGAACAAACCGTTCCACCTTGGGAACAAACCGTTCCAGCTTGGGAGGAACCGAGTTATTGAGAGGACCGCACCATGCGTAGGTCTTCTGCCTCTTCCTCATCTTCCCCCTCAACTTCGGTGGCAAACAACACGCAGTAGCGGTTCTCGCCGTAGAGCCGAATCACTCGAAGGCCCAACCCTTCGACCTTTAGCCTGGCCTCCGTAAGCGTGCGACGGATAGATAGCTCGCTTTCGCTGCCAGAAAGGTGGCAGAGTCGTTTCAACGTGACACAGAAGGCCGTAGGCGCAGGCGCTGTTTGCGCGCGTTCGCGCTGGCGGAGCAAAGCCATCACCAGCGTATACTCCAGGGGAGATAGTCTGGCGAGCCGCCGCCCGCAGTGGATGGTACTGTGCTGCTCGTCATACACCACTGGGTGTCCAGCAGTGCCCCAGTCCTCACCCCGGAAGGTGAGCAGGCCAGGGCGCAACGTCAAGTGCTGCATATGTTTCCTCCCTTGCTAGCGACGGCTGAGTACCAGCGCTTCGTCTTCCTGGGCTGCCTGTCGAGCCTTGACTTCCTGTGGGTTGCCCGCTTGCGGGAGATACCGCTCGGCGTGGCCCAGGGCTGTGCAGGAGAATAAGAGGGCGCCCAAGACGATGAGCACTCCGATAGCTCCATAGACCAGGGCCACATGGGAGACTCCCACCTGTTGCAGGACGAAACCGCCAACGAGCGCACCGAGTGGGATCGAGGAGTAGCCCAGCACCAGCGCCACGCTCTGCGCCCGCCCCAGCAAGTGGGCGGGCACGATGGCTTGTCTGATACTCATGGCTGATAGGTTGAACAATTGCTCCACTCCCTGCGAACTCCCCCAGACGGCGACGGCTCCCCAGTACCAGGGGATGAACCCCAGCACTAGAAGGAGCAGGCCAAAGAGCAGGAGCGCGACCATCCCCACCTGGCTAAAGGACCAGCGCTTCCGCAGGGGACCGGCCAGCAGCGAAAAACACACGATGCCCAGACTGCCAGCGGCATAGAGGAAGCCGATCTGCGCATTTTGGGCGTGATACGCCACTGTTGCCAGCAGGACCAACTGGGCCGTGGTCGAGACCGTCAGGAAATTCATCAGCGGCGTCATCAGCGAAATGGTTCGTAACACTGGATGCCGCCACACGTAGCGCAGGCCCTCCCCGACATCCTGCCGCACGCTATGCGGCACGGGAGCACCAGCGGCCAGCATCTGCACCCGCATGAGTACCAGCGCACTGGCTGAAACCAGGAAGGTCGCCGCATCGACGAGCAACAGGGCAGGCAGCGGCAGCACAAAGAGCAGCGCCCCGGCCAGGAGTGGCCCGATGAGTTGGGCAGTGGAAAAGCTGGCCTGGAGGCGACCATTCGCTGTGACCAGCTCCTCCTTGCTCACCAGTGCTGGCATCAGGGCAAACTGGCTGGCCTCGAACCCGATCTTGAGCGTGGCGCTGACGAACCCAACGGCATACAGCCACCAGACGCTCAAGCTGCCCAGCGCGTAGACAGCCGGGATGGAAGCAATGGTCAGGGCCTGAAGCAGATCGACCACGATCATCAGGCGTTTGCGATTCACCCGATCCACCCACGCGCCAATGAGGAGGCCAAACAAGAGATAGGGCAGCGTCTCCGCCGCCATGGACAAGCCCAGGTTGAGCGCCGAGCCAGTCAATCGGAAGACCAGCAGCGGCAAGGCAAACAGGGTAAAGGACGACCCGAAACTGGAGATCGTCTCCCCTGTACAAAACAACCAGAAGGCACGCTCTACGCGGTAGCGATCCGTCATTTGTGGTGCGCGGGCACGCTCTCCACACTCCGTGAAGCGTGCCCGCGCCTCTCCTTTCTGAACGTTATATTGGATGTTCCTTCTCAGAGGGGCTTGTCTTTGCCTGGTGCCTCTGCTGCCAGGCTGACCCAGGCCGTGCTATAGCAAACCGGGTCGAACCCGCTCTGCATCGCCCATGCTTCCAGTTCCTCGCGGGTCGGCTCGGTGGTCAGGCTCATCTCTACCCCAGGAATCCCGGTTTGATGGTCGCGCCGGACCCGGTTCCAGGTTTGGGCGACAGTGGGCTTGCGCAATACCATCCGAGACAACACAGGTTGCTCCTTTCGCCGGTTAGGGTTGGATACGTACCCCTGTGAGGGTCGCGGGGTATGGCTGATCATTTTGCTTGGTCCCATCGGGGTTGTAATAGGTGGCTTCCGCAGGCCCCGAAAACGCATTGGCACCTTGCATGAAGAGCTGGAAGGTGACCGTCAATTGGCTCGTATAGTGCCCTGTTGAGCGGTCAGCGTTAATCTCCTCGAAGACGCCAAGGACCCTGTCAGCGTGTTGTGGATCGAGCTTCCACGCGCCCGCGCCGAGCGAGTCGCTGGTGTGCGTATCACCCGCCTCAGGGTTATCGATGAGAAACGTGTGATCGCTTGAAAACACCATCACATGCTGAGCAAAGGGTGCGCCTTTGGCCTGTACCAGCCAGGAGCCAATAATGGAGATGTTGGTTTGCGGCGTGGCTGCTTGGGCTGGCATGGCGTGGGAACCGATCCAGACGCCAAGGCCCCCCACGATCAGCAACGCGAGGAGAACGCCGAGGAGATTGCGCCAGGTGTGGCGCTTCTGGGTGGACACCTCTTGTTTCATCGTCTGTTTCCTTCTACCACAAGGAATGCATGGAACGACAGCCATCTATACTGAACTGGGCAGGAGGCGTTGCCCAGGAACTTCCTTCCTACAGGCCCACCAGGGAAAGCCCCCAGCTCGTGCAGAGTCCACTGAGCAGTGTCAGAGGCACCACATAGCGTCGCCAGGCGGGATGGCTCCCAGCGAGGCACGCCACCGCCAGCCCGGCCAGCCCGGCCAGCACCCGCGTCAGCAGAACGGTTGGTGTACTTCCGCTGGGGGAAATCAGCGCGGGCACGAGCAGCGCGGAAAGCCCCGCGGGTGAGCCAAAGCGCAGCACACGTGGTTCAGCCGGGGTTGTAAGCGCGCCCATCTGGTCCACTGGGTCAGCAGGCCGAGCGGGAGGCCGCAGTAGAAAGGCCACGCGCTGCGCAAAGGTCACACTCCCAAGAGCCAGGATCAACGCCCAGATGGTCCAGCCACTCATCGATGCACCTCCCGTCGAGTCTCTGACAGCCGTTCGACGACCAGCCCAACCACGACACCCAGACCCGTGGCGATCAGCAGCCCCAGGCCCAGCGGCAGGGAGGCTGCCAGCCACGCGGCGAGGGCGGCAGCAAGGGCCGCGCAGATGCCCGCTCGGCCAGGGCGACTGAGCACCAGCAGGCTCAGAAAAGTGAACGGGGCCGCCAACTCCAGATGCCACCCGGCTGGCACCTGGCTGCCCAGGAGCGCTCCGGCGAGGGTTGCCCCCTGCGCCGCCATCCACACCGACAGACCAGCCCCCAGGCCCCACCAGTGTTGATAGGCGGGCTGATGCCCTGCTCGGTAGCGGTGGAGGCTCACGGCCCAAACTTCATCGGTCAGCAGAGCTGCCAGCAGCAACCGCCAGGGAAGCGACAAGCGGCGGAGATACGGGGCGAGTTGGGATACTCTTTCACCAGCCAGAAATCTAGCGCTGCGCTTTCGTGCGGGTGGACAGAGGAGCAAATTCTCCTTGATGATCGTGATCTTGGGATGTCTGGACAGTTACGCATGGAAGACCGCCCAGCATTCAATGACATGCTCAGAAGAATTGCCAACGGCCAGATTAAGGCAGTGGTAGCGATCAACGTTGACCGGCTGTTTCGCAATAAATGGGGCGATGAGTCAGGCAAATTTATGGAAATCTGCCACCGCTACAGCGTCATTGTCGTCACGCCGGATTTTGTCTACGATTTTCGCATCAGTTGGCATATTGAGCGCTTCAAGAGGCGTTGCGAGGAAGCATGGAATTATCTTGAATATCATGTCTTTGGCCGGTTGATTCCTGCCCAGGATAGGCGAGGGGAAGCAGGCTTTTGGACGGGTGGCGGGTTGCCGTTTGGCTATACCTTGGATACGAGAGAGCGGGTGAACGGCTGCAAAAACCCCAACCACTACCGCTACATCGTCTATGAGCCACATGCGGAAGTTGTCCGCTGGATATTCGTCCGGTTTCAACAGTTGAACGGCAATGTGCGCGCACTCATGCGGGAGATCGAACAAAAGCCTTTGTTGTTTCATGACTTTGATGACAGTGTTGACCCCTTCATTATCCAGGCAGCCTGTAGCCAGTACAGCAAAGTGCCTGGCGGCTACACCATCACAACAGACAAAGGGCTGCGCACCCTGCTTGTGAACCGTGTCTATATCGGCCATTGGCTCTATCGAGGGGAGTTGATGAACACCGAAAACCATGAGCCAATTGTCGATCTTGATACCTTCACCTTTGCGTATACCAGGCTTTCGCCAGTCCTTCTTGATGGCAGCCCGAATACACAGTTTCTCGAGCATCGCAACCGATATCGGAAACAACATTTTGGAGATCGGCCAGCCTACCTGAAAGAGGTTATCCGATCACATGACCCCACGGTCCGTATCTATACACGGGATACGAAATTAACCCGTGAGATTCGCACGTTCTACGCATTCCAGCCTATCGGCATTGGCAAAACCACCGGCATTGTCTCATACACCATTGCTGCCTCGGGCCTAGACCAGATCGTTATCAATAGACTCAGAGAGCATTTGCAAACCCCTGACAGTGAGCGGCAATTTGCAAACTACACCTCTGCTGAAGGCAAGGTAGTAAGCGAAGTCAGCAGGACATTACAAGATATTCTGCGAGATATTGACGCAACCAAGGCATTGATGGAGCGGCTGTTACACCAGGTACAATCAGGCAAATTTACCGAGCCAGATTTAGCTGATGCCGCAAACACCAGCTATCATAAAGCAAAGGAAGAACTTGAGCGGCTGGAAAGCCGTAAAGTGCAAACTGCACTCATTGCCCACGAAGATGATGAACGGCGCAGCTACAAACAACTTATGCAAGAGGTAGGGGATGCATGGGAGGAAATCGTCAAGCCAGAAGACTACCCACGCCTCGTTTACCTCTTTATCAGATCCGTGACGCTTGAGGTTGTTGCGCCGACATTTTTCATCGTTGAGATCACCTGGCAAGATCCTGCATGGGAAACAGATACTGGTATCTGTTTCAAAGGCAGCCACAAAACGCTCGCATGGACAGATGAGGAAGTAGCGATTTTACTCAATCACTACGGAGGATCACCCAGAAAAGTCCTCACAGAACTTCTCCCACGCCGTAGTTTTATCGCTATGCGCACCTATCTGATTGATCATGACATACAAATTCCTCGTCCCAGTAGGAAAGCTGAACCAGGCATACCCTATCGGGTGTGCCTGGAGGATTGGAAGATCATGCAACAGTTTGGCGTCACTGAAGATGACTGGAAAACGTGGGAGAGTGTTCAATTGCTTTCATGGCACTATCCAGAAGGGAATACTGAGGGATGTGACAATTTGGAAGTAGAGATGTGCCATCCACAGCATCCAGCCCTTTCACGCGCACGATGTTGCCTTCGATGCCCAGCAGCGGCACAGCGGTAATCCCGATGTGGTTCGGGCGCATCTTGGGGCGCTGGGCAAAGATGCCAATGGGTGGCATATCCGCGCGCCCGCGTGGCCTTCTGACCAGGTCAGTCGCCGGGTCAAAGGTCGCCTGGTGCATATAAAAGACCACCAGGATATGCGAGAAGGCGTCGAGTCCCTGTAATCCATCGGTCAGTGCTTCATCCAGCACGATCTCTGCCGTGACTTCGCCCCAATCAGTATCGAGGTCTTCTGTTCCCGTCGATTTCACGATGCCAATAGGCTCAAGCTGTATCATTCGGATTTCGTCCCCAGGTCATAAAAATCTTCGCTGTCCACAACGGCTGCTCCTCTAAGATCGCTGGCAATGGCATGTTTGGGGAGCACTATTTTACTGGCAAGCGCCTGATAAGACTGATCTTCTGCTGCATTGGACGGCTGCTCGGCCTGCCGCATTTCCTCGCGGGTCAGGCGCAGCGCCGCTTCCAGCACGCCCAGGCGTTCAGACGGAGAAAGTTTCCTGAGTTCCTCCAGGATTTCGGCTGCGGTCATGTGCCCTCCTGTGCATGTGGTTCATCCTCTTGAATTGCCAGAGATGGTTACCATCCTTGCAGAGCGGCGCGGCGGCCAGCGTCGCGCCAGCGACTCCGTTCGCCGTCCTCCTGCGCGCCGCCCGGATGGATGCGTCGGCGCGCGGCGGTGCCCGCGTCTTGATCGACCAGCGCGGCGGCCAGCGCGGCCACCGCTTCGGGGCTGGGCGCGCCCGAAGCCGCTTGCCCATCGAGTGCGGCCTTTTCGCCCGAATCGCCCCAGGTTTCGGCCACCCAGCCGGTGGAAAGATCGCCCGCCAGAAAGCGCGGGTGCTGAATGGCAAACTGGTGGAAAGGGATGGTGGTGCTGACGCCCGCGATGGTATATTCTTCCAAGGCTCGGCGCAGCCGGACAACGGCCTCGGCCCGATCTTCGCCCCAGGTAATCAGCTTGGCAAGCAGCGAATCATAAAAGAGCGGCACGTCCATGCCCGCGTACGCGCCGCTGTCCACGCGCACGCCTGGGCCGCCCGGCTCCTGATAAGCAGCAATCGTGCCGCCGCGCGGCAGGAAGCGGTTATAGGGGTTTTCGGCGGTGATGCGGCATTCGATGGCGTGACCCCGAAAGCGCACCTCCTCCTGCGTGAACGAAAGCGGCAGCCCGGCGGCCACGCGCAGTTGCTCTTTCACGAGATCAAGCCCCGTGCGCCATTCGGTGACGGGATGCTCCACCTGAAGGCGCGTATTGACCTCCAGAAAGTAGAATTGGCGATCTGGCCCCAGCAGAAACTCGCACGTGCCAGCATTGGTATAGCCAATCGCCTGCGCCACTTTGATGGCCGATTCGGTAAACTGCGCGCGCAGGTCATCATCCAGCGCGACGGAGGGCGACTCTTCGATCAATTTCTGGCGGCGGCGCTGCACCGAGCATTCGCGCTCGCCAAGATGCACGACATGGCCGTGCGTATCGCCGATGATCTGCACTTCGATGTGCCGGGCGGGCATGATCGCCTTTTCCATATAGACTTCGCTGTCGCCAAACGCGCTGGCGGCCTCGCTGCGTGCCGCCCGCAATGATGTCTCGATCTCTTCAGGCTTTTGCACGATGCGCTGGCCCATGCCGCCGCCGCCCGCTGCCGCCTTCAGCATCACCGGATAGCCGAGCTTTTCGGCCAGCCGCGCCGCTTCCTGGGCATCTTCCAGTCCCGCCGTCGCGCCGGGCACGATGGGCACGCCCGCCTTTTGCGCCACGCGCCGGGCAGACGTTTTTTCGCCAACGGCGCGCATCGCCTCGCCAGTCGGGCCGACGAAGATCAGCCCGGCCTCGGCGCAGGCGTCGGCAAAATCGGCGTTTTCCGCCAGAAACCCATAGCCGGGATGAATGGCCTGCGCGCCCGATCTGCGCGCCACCTCCAGCAGCTTGGGAATGTTGAGATAGCTTTCGCGGGCAGGCGACGGCCCGATGTAATAGGCTTCGTCGGCCAGGCGCACATGGCGGGCGGCGCGGTCAGCATCGGAATAGACGGCCACACTCTTCAGGCCCAGTTCCCGGCAGGCGCGCATGACGCGCACGGCGATTTCGCCCCGGTTCACAATCAAGACGCTCGCGAACGGCCATTGGTCCGGCATGGACAATTGCCCTCTCTGTAATCATCAAAAGTGTTACTAAGCAGAGTATATCATCATAGGGGTGATTTCGCGGCGGTATTCTGGTGGGCTGCCGGGGGCCGTCGTAATCACACCCTTTCTTTTTGGCTTGACATACCTGGCTGTTCGGTGTACCCTAAGAGCCGCCCAAAGATTCTCTGTGGGATATGTTGAGGTGTGTGATGCAAGCAATGGGTGGGTTATCCGGGCGGCGGCTGGCGGGCTATGAACTGCGCGCGTTCCTGGGCGATGATGGTTTTGGGTCGATGTACGAGGCCCACCATCTCAACCTGGGGCGTACCTTTACCTTGCGCGTTCTTTCCGATCAGTTCACCTTTGCCTATGGCTTCGAGCCAACATTCGCGCGGATGGCGCAGGTGCTGTCGGCGCTGGAACATGCCAACTTGCTCACGCTGGATGACTTTGGCGTTGATGGACCTTACGCCTATCTGGTGACGCCCTTTATAGAGGGTCTGACACTCGATGCCTGGCTAGGTCAGCGCCAGGGGCAGCCGGTGAATCCGGCGCTTGTCATTCGCCTGTTTGGGCAGATGCTCGCCGGGCTGGGCCATGCCCATCAGGCCGGGGTAACGCATCTTGGGCTGGCTCCTCGGCATATGCTAGTGCAGCCCAACGGTCATCTGCTCATCGCCAATTTTGGCCTGCCCTATCTGGCCGAACAGCTTTGGATTGCCTGGAACGGCACCCGCACCTTTGGCGATCCGCTTTATCTCGCCCCAGAGCAAATGCCAGGGCGCACGCCCAACGGCGTGGCGGCTGATCTGTATGCCCTGGGCATCATCCTCTATCGCCTGCTGGCGGGCGCGCTGCCTTTCGAGGGGCCAACGCCAGCCATTCTGGAGGCCAAGCAGGCTGGCCCTCCCGCGCTGCACACGGTTGCTCCGAACGCGCCTATGTTCCTGGAAGCAATTGTGCAGCGGGCGCTGGCCCCTGCCCCTGCTGATCGCTGGGCCAGCGTTGCCGAGTTCGGCGGCGTGTTTTATCAGGCGCTCGGCCAGGCCAATCCGCTGCCTTCCTCGACACTGGCTCCAGAAGTGTCGAAGCCACTGCTCCTGCTGCCTGGCGGCGAAGACCCTCCCGAGGGCGAATCTGGCAACAGCATTGTGCCCGCCATTGCCCCGCCAGGCGGGCGCAAAACCTCGCTCCCTGGCAATCTTCCGCCGCCCGCGTCGTCGGCACAGCCGCCAGCCGCGCCATTCCCCTCTGCTGAAGGCGGCGCTTCGGTGATCGCCTGGAGCAGCGCAGGCAGAGGCAGAATCAGCCCGCCAGCGGCTCCGCCTGGCTGGGACCAGCAACGTGCCGCGCCTCCGCGCCCCCGAAGCCGCAGACGCCGGATGCTCAGCACCCTCGTCAGGGCGGCGCTGCTGCTGGTCACGGCGGCTGTGTTGGGCTTTGCCATCTTCTATGGCTATCAACGCTGGGTCTCCATTCAGCATCAGATGGCAACCCCAACCGTCGTGCCATCGCGCACGCCCACGCCCAGGCACCGAACGAGCATTTCCGGCGAGCGCGTCAACACTAGGTGCGTGGAGTGGAGGGTTTAGACCTGACGAAGAAGGCGCGGCGGAAGCGCAAAGCGTGAAAGCGGGTTTGGTTGCAAATAGTAGAACGCTGCTGACGAAATCTTTCCAATAATGCTGTGGATGAGATTGGTTTTGAGGCGGCTCATCCACAGCATAAGTCTCACTGATTTACAAGGACACTTTGGGAGCCTTCGGGAAAAGACCATATCCAAAGCCACGTCGGTTGATGAGGATTGTTGAGCCTTGACCAGTCTCGCCAAGCTTCTGGCGCAAGGTATGAATTGTTTGCTGAATTGTATGTTCAGCGATAGGTGGTTTACCTCGCCGCTTGATTAAATGAGCCAGGGAACCAGCGCTAAAGAAGCAGCGGGGTGCAGCGAGGAGTGCAGTGAGTAGCATATCTTCGCTTGGGGTGAGCAGAATAGTATAGCCCGAACAGTGAATGCTGTGGGTATCCTTATCAAACCAAAGGTCAGGTCCGAGAAGGACACGGGATAAAGGAGGTGTAACGAGGGAAAGGCTGCCGGTGGGGCGTGAAGGTGCCCGGTCGTTCAAT
Organism: Ktedonobacterales bacterium; assembly: GCA_035307385.1. GTDB lineage: Bacteria > Chloroflexota > Ktedonobacteria > Ktedonobacterales > DATBGS01 > DATBHW01. The sequence goes on from DATGID010000047.1 coordinate 11,671, forward strand.
ACGTCCATATGTAGTACTTCCCCTACACTGCCATATGCTTACATTGATGCCTGAGATCGTAGGGTTTGGGCATCAGGAAACGAAGAATGAGATGTACTTTTTACGATACGAAAAGCAACTCCTTTCTCTTGGGTAACCCTGTCCAAAAGGCTTGATGGTAGATGCTTCCTTGTTAATTATAGGGGGAGTCTACGAGATATGTTAAGCAGACTGGAAAAGGCTCCTCTAATGGAAGTACCTGGCTAAATGAAGTCCAGATGGGGCCACAGTGTAATTACTCGATCCAGTACAATGTGTGGTGCCCAAGCTCTGGCGCTTACCAAGAGTACAATATTCAGCGCGGGCAAATCTGGGGAGCGCGAATGGATGCCCGTGCGGACTCATATGAGGGAGCACCTGACTGTACTCAAGTTGTCCAACAGGTAAATTTTTAGGATCAGCGCTGCCTAAAAAGATATCCTGTTTTGATCGCAGCGTTCACTGCAAGGTGAACCGTCCAACCATGCACAGAGGGCGTGATTCGATTACGCCCTCTGGAGCCTTTCACCACGACCAACGGGCGAAATCGGGACCAGGCGTTACAGACCCTACGAAGGGAGCATACCAGATGAGCACTTCACACGTGCCTGCCATTGAAACCTTGAGCACCCTCCTCTTGCAATGGGTTGATGTCGCATTTCCTGCACAGAATCGTAAGCTGGGTACTCTTAATTATCTCTGGCTTAGATTGGCTGAAGCTCTGTGCGACTCTCAGCAGTCGAAAGTAGCCGCCTTTCAGAGAGAAATAGGCCAGCTCTATTCTGCTGGGCGCGCAGGGGAACCTCCCATCCAGGCACTAGAACAGCGTCTCCATGAACTGGTCCAGGGCGGGTTGCGCGAATATTTTCTAGTCATTGCTGTCCGCCAAGCCATGGAACAACTGCTTGAAAAAATGTATCCCTCCGCCCTCGAGCAGTGGAAACAGCTTGCCAATGACAGCTTGCCATTGTCGCTCCAGTTTGCCCTTGATCCAAGCGAGATGCCTGGTCCTCGTGCCATCCTCAGACCAGGCAATTATTAACTTCTCCTACGATAAAGAGACAAGCACTGATACCCGTCTGTGGTGCAATTTTATCGGGTCTTCTGGCCTTCTGATGCAAACAGATAGATAAGGATATGCCGTAGAACTGGGATCAGAAATGGGGATAAGCCGATGAGGCCAGGCAGCACTTAGCCTCACCAACCTGATGAAACGCTCAGATTCTCTCGAATACTTGCTTCATTGATTGCTTTCAGCCCAGGGAAATGGACCTTATCTCCGCTTGCTGTTCCATTGCTGCAACATATCCTAATTTATAGTCTGGCCGTGTCGAGTGACAGCTACGGAGTGCCCCAAAATGATGATTTGGGCCTCCGTAGTCCTTGACAGTCCCCTCTGCGACCTGATATAATAATCGTGCTGTGACGCCTGTCAATTACTGGGGCTGCTATTCCAGCGGCGCCTCAGCAAGACAAGCCTGGCGGCGGCTCAGGCCGACGTAGCTCAATGGCAGAGCAACGGTTTTGTAAACCGTTGGTTGTCGGTTCGAGTCCGACCGTCGGCTCCGGTGGAACGAAAAACAAGGGCAGTTAGCGAAGTGGTCAAACGCGACTGACTGTAAATCAGTTGGCTCCGCCTTCGGAGGTTCGAATCCTCCACTGCCCACCAGGCCGTTCTACTCTCGTCGGTTTCCCCCGTGGGGAGGCTCGCCCGAAACACTGACAACCAGGCATTGTCTGTTACGCAATGCCAACGGCGTCAGGCGGAGGGCAAGGAAGGAATGGGTGGGCGTCATCTCGCTGCCCGAAGACGCAAGCCTTCAAGTAGATGCGATGGCGTACAGGTAGTTTCGCAGGCCCGTGTGGCGCAGTGGTAGCGCACAGTCTTGGTAAGACTGGGGTCATGGGTTCAAATCCCATCACGGGCTCCGCAACAGATGGTCCCTCTCGGCTCCTTTTCCCCACACCAAGGTTTCTCTCCGAGGGGAAGGTATGGCCTGTTTGGTATCAGGTATCCTTATCGCTCGTCCGGATGGCACGCAGAATCCATCCGGGTATTAGCTTGAGCCGCGCTGTGGAGCGCCAGGCTCACGCGCAAGTTTTGAGGAGGCATTTTCTCCGTCATGGCGAAGCAGAAGTTTGTGCGGAACAAGCCGCATGTGAACGTGGGGACGATTGGGCACATCGATCATGGCAAGACGACCTTGACGGCAGCCATCACCAAGGTGCTGGCGCAGGCCAAGCTCGCCAAGTACACGGCCTT
>DATGID010000048.1:0-59138 GCA_035307385.1 Ktedonobacterales bacterium
TGATGGGCTTGGAGAGTTTCCGCGCCAGAGCCGCCCAGCTACGTGAACAGCCAGAACCTGTGGGAGGAGGTGGTCCTGCGGAGTGATCCGTAACGGCAGCAGTAATGACCATCGCTAGAAATTTGTTATTGACATTCAACATTTGACGATATTTGCCTAACGCCTCGCTCGCATTGCTGGGCATGCCGCAAGCCTCAAACGGCTCTGGGGGGAAGGGCGCGATGGTGACGAGATGCTGACCCAGATTGCGGCGGTCAGGGTCGCCCTCGATCCGGCCGGACGAGCCATTTTGGAGCATCAGATCGAACACGACGTCACCGAAGCGGTGGAACAGGGCCATCCCGATCAGGCCATCAAGGACCTGATGCAAGCCCTGGATCGTTTCATCTTATCGACTCAACTTCTGGCAACGCTTTACCCGGATGGAAGTGCCCTTTGGCATGATTGGGCTCATCTGGAATTCGATGATGAGCTGGGCGGGCGGTTGGTTTTTCCTGATGGCCGCCGAGCAATTCACTCTGGACACCCGGAGTTTTCAGTTGCCCGGACTTGGCTCGTATCTGCAAACCGCCGCCAATGCGGGGAACGTCGGCGTACTGCTGCTGGTCCTCTTCACGCTCGTGGTGGTGATAGTGCTGCTCGATCAAGTGCTCTGGCGTCCGCTGATTGCCTGGGCAGACCGCTTCAAAGTGGAGCAGACGGCCAGCCGGTACGCGCAGACCTCGGTGGTGCTACAGCTGCTGCGTCGCTCGGCGCTCCTGGAGTGGACCCAGGAGCACGCGCTCCGTCCGGTGGGGAGCGCGCTTGATCGCAGCATAAGCCGACTGCTTGTCTTCTCCGGAAGCGGAGCGAGGGTGGCAGTGCTGCCCGCTCCGCAAGAGCGCCTGTCGCAGCCTGCGTGGTCTTGCCCCTGTCCACGGCGTATGCGATCTGTGAAGCCTTTGGCTTTGAGTGCGGGGTGTCGCGTAGTTTCCACGAAGCCCCCGTCTTCCAGGGCCTGTTCACCGGACTCATTGTCCTGGGCGTGCTGATTGCCCTGATTCCAGGTCTGCCCGTCATTCCGATCCTAATCAATTTGCAGGTGCTCGATGCGCTCCTCTTGCCCATTCTGCTCATCTTTATTGTGCGCCTGGTGAATAATCGGCGCCTGATGGGACGCTACACGAACGGGCGGGTATATAATGGGATTGCCTGGGCCACGACGGTGGTGATTGGAGCGTTGGCTCTGGCCTATCTGTTGTTGACGTGGGTGTTGCCGCTCTTTGGCGTGAACGTGGGCGGCTAGCGGGAGACCACGCGCGAGGAGGGCAGATCAGAAGCACAAAAGATGCGTCTCTCTGCCCTATCCCTATTTGTACGCAATCGGGCTGGGGAAGAAGGTCCATCGTTGTTGCATTTCCACGATCAATGGGGCGCGTCACTGCTAGAGCACAGCAGCAGAGCACGCTCTGCTTGTCCACACGCCCTGCGGTGCCTAGCGCCCGGTGACATACTTGTCTAGCTCCGCAGCCCCAAAACCGCCCAGGAGGGCCGACACAATGGGATGATGCATGACCCGCCCCAGGACATCCGGATGCTTCTCGCGCGCCACCTGGTGCATGACTGCCAGTTGCTGCGGAGTCACTTTCTTGAGATTCAGCGAGAGAAACGGTTCGGCGCTGGAATTGCCCGTTTGCCGGAATCCCCGCAGGAACTCCTGGGCGAGCGTGGTCCGTTGCTGCGGATTCAAGCGAGCATAGACCCCTTCAAGGTTCTCGTAGGAAAATTGACTCCCTGACATTGGTTGATACCTCCTCTGGAAGCGAACAGCACAGGCAGCACAGCCTGGCTAAACAACACCGTTACGGGCGAACGTGCTCTCGTTGGCAGGGTAGACTGCAGTTCCGCGCTGACCACTTGTCCTGGATTGCTCAATCAGGCTATGCGTTGTATGGACCACCGAGCGTGGACCCGAAAGCAGGAAGGTTCCTCATGCAAAAGGCCCGATTCCTATCGATCCTGCTTGCTAGCGTATTCACTGCGCTTTTCATCCGACCACACCCATCCTTGTTCCTGGAAAACGATCTCAGCCACCCCGCCTGGTTCAAAAAAGTAGGCGACCTGAATCAAGGTGTAGTAGGCGTGCTCCACCTCCGTGTCGGTAAGACCCAACCGCTCCCACTGATCACGAGACGCCTCCAGCGTCTCGTGCAGGCAAATCCCGGCGTCATGGAGAGACTGCCACCACGCCCGCTCCAGGGCGACCTCGGGCGTGGCATGGTAGCGAGACGCCAATGCCTTGCACTGTGCCACCAGGCACCGAAGGGCATCCGCTGGCGGCTGCGCAGGCAGGTGAACTGGTGGTTGGCGCTGCCATACCGTACGACTGGTGCTGTTGATCATGCCTTTATGCCCCTCCTGCGGCAGCCAGCTGCCAGTTTTTGACATAGTGCGTCACCTGGCCGCCAGGTCCGTGACTATGGCGCACCAGGTCGGGAGCGAGGTGGTTCACCTGGAGGGGTTCCTGGGAGCCAAAAATTGTATCGCGCGGTTGCAGCAGTTGCCAGTACTGGAACACCACATCGGGCTTGGGCGACACATAGATGGCCCGATGGCGCACCTGTTGCGCTCGCGCAATCTGTGCTGCCTCAGAAAATGCCGCTCTCGCGGCTTCATCCGTGAGGTAGGGGTCAGCATTCTCAAACAACTCGGGGCGTCGCTTGCTGACTGGCGTGCCGCGATAGAGGAAGATCACCTCACCCTGCTCCGCTTCCTGACAGGCAGCGTGGATTACGGCCTTGCGCCCCTCAGCGGCGGGAGGCAGCACCGCCAGGATGGAGCCGGGAATGGCCCCGTAGATCTCGGTCGGAAAGACCATCAGCTTGCCCTGTTTGGCGAGATAGCGTGCGGTGATAAAGGCAGTGAGGAGTCCGATCCCCGTGACGGTGACTCCAAATTCGGTGGCTAGATGCTTGTAGACGAGATTGGTGCCCCAAGCCAGCATCACCAATGCAGTCGTGAGGACCCCAAGGGCAAACATCCAACGAGAGACCGGGGCTACTGAGGATTGGCCGGGTCGGGGCAGCTCCACCAGTTCTGCTACGGTGGCCGTCGTGGCGCTGCCTGCGCGCGCCTGCGTGCGCAAGGCTTGCCGCTCACGCTGTCGACGCCAATCGCGCCAGCGGGCTACGTCGATGCCCAGACAGGTTAAACTGAAGGCACCAAGCAGGCCAAAGGCATACATATCTCCCAGAAGGGTGATATCCCCCCGGACCAGTAGAAGAATGATGATGGGAATCCCCGCCGCTAGTGCAATCGCATAGTGTGGGGTGCCGCGCCATTTGTTGCGCTTTTGTACACCAGGCGGTAAAAACTGCATCCGTGACAACGCCAACAGGACGTGATAACAGCCGATGATCGCGGTATTGCTGGCAAAGATGAGCAGGGCCGACGCGCTGATGGCGACCTCCACCCCCAGCAGCGTGCCCCCATAGGTGCTGCCCAATAGGGAAATAAACTGGTCGGGGTTGTCCTTGCTCGCGTCAAGCAGGGTCGTGGCGAACAAGGTAAGCAGTGGGCTCGTAACCCCTACCGTCAGGACCACGGCCAGCAGGGCACGGCGGCTGGTGCGCTTGCGTGGCGTTTTCATCACGGGCGAGAGCTGCGAGATGCTCTCCAGCCCGGAAAAGGCTAGGAAAGACCCTGCGAAACCGGTCAGCAGGGCCAGCGGGGTCAGGGCGCGGCCCTCAAACATCTCGGGAATCAGATGCAGTAAGGTAGAGAAGGGCACATGGAGGACCACCTGAAGAACGATGGCAATATCACTGGTGAATGCAATCACCGCGCCGACGGCGCTGACCTTCGCGCTCTCGCTGACCCCCCACCAGTTCAGGGCTCCCAACAAGACCAGCACCACCAGTGTGCCCAGCAGGAGAAGCAGGTGGTCATGGACCGGCACGACCACGCTCAAATAGGTTAACCCGGATAAGGCGCTGATTGCGGCGGTGAGGAAATAGTCTCCTAACTCCAGCATGCCTCCGAAAGCACCGGTCCAGGGACGGAAGTTGCTGGCCGCTACGGTGACGACCCCCCCGCCCTGGGGATAGCGGGCCGTCACTTCGGCGTATTTGAGCGTCAGCAAGATGAACACCAGCATGGTGAGCAAGACAAAGAACCCGGCGAGATTGCCCACCTGCCCGTAGAGGATGCCGGGCACGTAATAGACCGAGGTGCCAATATCGGCAAAGACGACTGCCCAGCACAGGAAGAAGCCCAACCGGCCTCGCTGATGCTCCTCGGTTGAGGAAGGGCTCACGGAAGAATCAACCGTCTCTGATGTCTGCATGCGCTGCGCTCCTAGCAATCCACAACTCCAGATGTAAAGAAGGCGCTGCTTCCTCGAAGAGGGGGAATAACGCAGGCATTATTGTTTCTATAGCCGATGTTATGGCCCCGTCTCTCCTGCTCTCCCTCGTTTGTTCGACCCCTGGTTTCGCGGCGATATAAAAATATGCCATCTTTACATAAATATATTATAAATATTTTGCCTAAAAAGATAAAGAGCCTCTACGTTAGAGTATTGGGAGATAAAGAAACGAAATCGCAGACGTGGGGAAAGAGGGCACTGCTTCAAAACAGCGAGAGAGCGAGAGAACCGTGGCGAAAGCAGGGGTGCCAAAGCCGCTTGTGGCGAAAAGACTCCTTTTAAACCTTTCTTGACTCTGGAGCGGACCAGCCATAGCCGACCTCTACCTGTCAGTCCAGACCAGGATTTGAGAAGGTGGATGCTTTCTCCAGAGTAGGGGACGCCCCTGGTGGCACTTTAGGAAGGCTCCTGGCCTTCCTAAAGTGCCACCAGGGGCGTCCCCGCTCCCTCGCTTAGAAGCCGTGCTGTTGGCCGCGAATGACCCAGACCCGGCATGTGGCATATCTGAGGACATAGGGCACAACTTCCCCAGGATCGAAGAGCCCGCTGTGGTTGGTACGATAGGGGATGCCCAGGATGATCAGGCCACAGGAGTGCGTTGTGGCTTCCTCTACTACGCCCCGTCCAGAGTGGCGTGTCTGGACAATTTCCGGCTCTAACTCATAGCGCATGCTCTCAGCCACGGTCACAGCGCGCTTGAGGGTCTGTTCGGCTTTTTCGGCGATTTCTGGTAAAAGCGTGCCAATTGCCAGGGTGCGTGGTACCTCGATGCCATAGATACCCAAGACTCGCCCCTTTTTGGCCTTTGCCATCAGGCATCCCAGACGCACCAGCTCATCATCCATTTCATCAGCGTGCAGCGCCACCAGCACGTTCCGCCGGGCAGTATTTTCACCAGACCGAGCGATTTTGCTTTCTTGCTGGCTGGTTACACGAAAGTGTGAAGTCTCGCTCTCTGCATTCTCATGCCTGATAGCTTGCCTTGAGGAAAGGCCCAGCCGCTCAAAGAGGCGCATGCCTGTTCTCCTGCTGTGCTTTGGATGCACCGGTTGTGATGCTGTTCGGTGAAGAGGGGGTCGAAGGGGCATCGACGGAGGACCAAGCCTCCTCCGTCGATGCAATGAGGAGAAGATGGAGGCTCATAACCTCCGTATGCGCAAAGAATAGGGAACGGGACGCTTCAGTCCGCTCCGCTCAGAGCAACTCCCTCGGCAACCAGTTCAGGGGCGCCAATGTGCTTTCCGTTCTGACTGCCTGAAGGCGTTGCCAGAGCATATTCTGGATAAGCAGAAGCGCCGTGTTCGTGAAGATCAAGGCCCTCAAACTCACCTTCCTTGGATACACGCAAGACTCCGATGTATTTGAGAGCAAACATCATGATGAGCGAAACAGCGAGCGTGACCGCGACCGTTGCGCCAGACCCCAGCGCTTGCTTTCCAAGCTGAGTCAGGCCACCGCCATAGAACAATCCGGTTACCACGCTGCTGGTATCAGCCCCGGTGGCTGTTGGCGCGCCATAGGCGCCCGCGGCAAAGAGACCCAGCGAGAGCGTGCCCCAGATACCCGCGAACAGGTGGACCGGCACCGCGCCGATGGGGTCATCGACCCGCAGGTATTCCAACAGGTCCAGGCCCCAGATCACTACAAAGCCCGCGATCACGCCCAGGATGAAGGCTCCTACCGGATCGACCCAGTAACAGGGGCAGGTGATGGCGACCAATCCACCCAGGAAGCCATTGACCGTCAGGCCCAGGTCCCACTTCTTCGTGCGAGCGTAGGAATAGAAGAGGGCTGCCAGCCCAGCCGCACAGGCTGCCAGGGTCGTGTTGAAGGAGACGCGCCCGATGCCCACCGTATCCAGAGCAGACAGCGTGCTGCCCGGATTGAACCCATACCACCCGAACCACAAGATCAATCCACCAACTGCGCCAATGACCAGATCGTGCGGTGGGGGCGGGCCGCCGCCATCGCGCTTGAAGATACGCCCCAGGCGTGGGCCAAGCGCAATCGCGCCAGCCAGCGAGATGGCCCCGCCAATGCTGTGGACGACGGTTGAGCCAGCAAAATCGTGGAACCCCAGATTAGCGAGCCAGCCATCCGGACCCCAGGACCAGTGACCGATGATGGGATAGATAAAGCCCGTCACGCCGATGCTATAGAGAATGTCGCCCCAGAACCCGCAGCGTCCGATCATGGCGCCCGACGTAATCGTCGAGGCCGTGTCAGCAAAGGCGAACTGGAAGACCCAGAAGGCCAGCAGCGGGATGCCGGTTCCCAGATACGTGGAATCCAGGCCCATCAAGAAGAAGCCGTGGGTGCCGATCAGCGGGGTGCCGGACTCGAACATGAAAGCAAATCCCCAGGCCCAGAAGAGTACGCCACAGATGCAGGTGTCGGCAATGCCCTCAACCAGGATGTTGACAGACTCGCGGGAACGCGCGAAGCCTGCTTCGAGCATCACAAAGCCCACCTGCATACAAAACACGAGGAACGCGGCTACCAGCGTCCAAACCGTGTTGACGGCATTGATTTCTGCCGTATCAACTGGCGCGCCAGTCGCGGCGTGTACCACGCCGGGCAGCACCACCCACATTGCCACGAGGACCAGAGCCAGGCCAAGCAATTTGCCTCCCATGTAGAAGGCAACGTTACGCCGGACCAGCGGATCATGCAGGTTGGTGCGTAAGCGCGTCCACGCGGTGCTAAGAAGAGTTGCCATGAAGCGTGTCCTTTCGACTGAAAAGGAAACCAAAAATTACGAGAGACTATGCCAACAGCGCTCGCTGGAATGCTGTGCGGCAACGCACAGGTGTAGCTCTGTCTACCAACCAAGGGAGGGGTATCTCTCAGTGACCAGTTCGCACCACTGCGATGGGCTTTCATCAGCGAAGAGGGATGAATGAAGGATGAAACGGGTGTGGTAAGTAACTCACCTCTCCAAAGAATGCGCCTGGATCAAGAAAGGTCAGTCACTCACCATCGAGCTAAAGGAGGCGTCTGAGGTTCCTTGCCTGCACTGGCAGTCGGAGATGATCATGAGGGGATGACCCAGCCCAACACGACCATGCTCATCTTCATGCACCCAGGACATGATCCTGTTTGGATGGTCCTGCATGAGACATCAAGATAATGTAAGGATTTAGCTGAAAAGTATCAAGGATACATAAAGATTACATAGATAAATATAAAGACAACATAAACGAAAAACTAGAGATAAAGTGACAAAAAATGGATGGCTCCTGTTTGTGCAGAATGCACAGGAGAATAAGCAACATTGTGTGAAGAAGATCGTCCTTGTCCCACAAATGGATGAAAACGCCCTTGATTTGCACCCAAGGCATGCACCGATTTGTGCACTTTAACGAAATCATCCGGATACTGAGTCGTTCGGGCAAACAAATTACTGAGAGAATGCTTGTCTTTTCGCTGCTCGATGCATTTGAGGCACCAGGAAACGAGGCCGAAGCGGGTTCCTCCTGGTCTTTTGCAGCGTAGAGATGCCTGCAGTTACAGGTCAAGATTATGGAAGCGATATCCAATCCAGTGTTTGCTCAGGAGGTAACGCGGATGACTCGGGTCTGGCTCTATTTTGCGCCTGATTTGGGCAAGAACGGTTCGAAGATGGGTGGTGCCATTCTCTCCCACCAAGTAGCTAGACAAAATAACGACGCAGCCGAATCCTCGACCCATCTGCCCTTCGCTTGTTAGAATAGTGGCTGGTCGCTGACCCGCAGACGCTCGGTGAGCAGGCAACGGGCTGGACCGTGCCCCTCTTGCAGACGCACCTCACGCAAGCGGGCTATGCCATCAGCCAACGCACCCTGCGCCGAGCCTTGCATCGCCTGGGCTGGCGTTGGAAACGACCCAAATACGTCTTGGGGCGGCCCGACCCCGCCTACGCTGAAAAAAAGCGGACGTGATCAAGCGCATCCAGCAGATCTTAGCCACCGGCGGAGAAGTCTGGATCGGGGATGAAACAACCTTACGCGAGTTCCCCCGCTGCGCTGTGCCTGGGCCAAACGGGGGCAGCAGCAGGTGGTCGTGATCAGTGGGCGCAATGGGCGGCGGGGCATTCATGGGGCGCTCAACGTGCAAACGGGGGAACTGGTGCGCCTGGTGCGCGAACGCAGCCGGACCGATGATTGCCAGGCATTTGTCGAACTGTTGGGCCAAGTACGGCCAGAGGTACCCAAACTGCTCATCTGGGACAACGCCCCGCCGCATCATCCCAAGCGGGTGCTGGCGGCAGCAGCGGCGGCCAAGATCGAGATTGCCTGGCTGCTATTTCGCTCGCCTGAACTGAACCCGTGTGAAGACCTCTGGCGGCTGCTGAAGAGCATCATCGCTGCCAACCGGGCGTCTGCCTCCTTGGAAGAAGAGGCCGAGCGAGCGGTAGCTTGGCTTGATGGTCTCCCCCATGACGAGCGGTTGCACCGCTGTGGTCTCAAGTCCTCTAAATTTCTATGGCTAACTACTTAGGGTTCTCCCCATGGCCTGACGAAAGATCTCATGTGTCACAGCTTTGCCTACGTGGTCTTGAGCAAATGAGGATAGGTAGGCTCACAGCCGCTCGAAATGCCGAGCGGCTGTCTTGAGCGGATTAATCCGCCTGCTGAAGGCGGTAGCCGATGCCAGGGTCGGTCAGAAGGTATCGCGGGTGCGCCGGGTCGGGTTCGATCTTCCGCCGCAACTGGCCGATAAAGATGCGCAGATAGTGCGCGTTCTGCTCATATTGGGGACCCCACACCGCACGGAGCAAGGTGCGATGGGTAACGACTTTCCCTGCGTGCAGTGCGAGATATTTGAGAACCTCATATTGGGTATGGGTCAGATGGACGACAGCGCCCTCCACGAGCACCTGTCGATGTTCAAAATCAAGGACGAGGTTTCCCGTGCGGAAGGTTGCCACGTTGCTGGTTCCCCCGGCAACTTGCGCGGTATGACGAAAGGCCACCCGAATCCGCGCCAGGAGTTCCCCCATACTAAAGGGCTTGGTTAGATAATCATCAGCCCCCAGTTCCAAGGCTGTAATCTTATCCTGATCGCTGGCACGGACAGAGAGGACAATGATGGGGATGGTTGACCACTGCCGGACCTGGCGGAGGACCTCCAACCCATCTATATCTGGAAGGAAGAGATCGAGAATGACGACATCGGGATGCCACCGGGCAACCAGCTCCAGACCCTGAGTGCCGGTTGGAGCCCATTCCACCACCAGTTCTGCCGCAGCCAGCCCAGTCTGGATGGCGCGACGAATCTCTGGCTCATCGTCAATGACCAGCACCCGTCCACCACCAGACCCACGCCGAGTGGATGTTTCTATTTCGGAACTTGTGGCTTCTGCTGGGAGAGGTTCAGGGAGTTGTATCTGCGACTGCTCTTGTGTCATTGATTAGCTCCAGTTGGCGCCTCTTCGGCGGGGTCATCAAGTTCAGGCAAGGCATCTGCTGGAGCATCAGGAGGAATCGGCAACGTGAAATGAAACGTTGCCCCTTTCCCTGGACAGCTTTCCACCCAGATACGCCCATGATGCGCACGTATAATATTCTTACAAATTGCCAGCCCAAGTCCAGTGCCCGAGGAAAGTTGGGTGGGTGCCCAGGTGGGGAAGCGTTCGCGTGGCACGCGATAAAACTTTTCAAAAATCGCCTCATGCTCGCTCTCGGGAATGCCAATCCCCTGATCGGACACACTGACTTCCAGTTCAAATGGACAACCTGTGACACTTGCTTGCACCTGAATGATACTATCGGGCGGCGAACATTTCAAAGCATTTTCCAGGAGATTCGTGAGGACCCGCTCGATCTGCCCGTGATCGAGCGGAACCAAGGGCAGGGTTTCTGGAATAGTCACTACAATCTGCCGATTCCGGAGATGCCCAGCCAGGCGAAGCTGCTCCAGGACAGGAGTCATCAGATCGCCAAGGAAGTGCCAGTCATAGGCTGGCTCAGCCACACCAGCTTCCAGATGCGAGAGATCGAGCAGATTCCTGACCAGATGGCTCAGCCGGTCTACACTTGCATCAATGGCATCGATGAGGTCTTCCCGTTGTGCTTCACGCCAGATCATCCCTGGCTCCAGCAAGCTGCTGGTGGCAGCTTTGATGGCTGCCAAAGGTGTGCGTAGATCATGCGTCACTGATTCAAGGAGTGCCGTCTTTAAGCGGTTGCTCTCACGTACAGCTTCTGCGTGAATGGCGGCCTGGCGGAGCGTGACCTGTTCCAGCCCCAACGCAATTTGTCCACAGAAGGCCTCGAAGAACTCCGCTTCCTCCTTTTCTGCTGCAACAACCGACGGGCTGCTGGATGGGCTTTCTGGAGGAGAGGCACTCAAGCGTGGCACTAGACAATAGGCAGCAGAGGTACCCACAAGACCTAGCGCCCCTACCAGATTGTGACCACTGGCGAGGGGCACATAGAAGAGCGTGTGATCGCTTTGCTTGTCGTTCCCGTCTCTTGCAATAGGAAAACGAGCAGGTATCCCTTGCAGGAGCGCCTGCTCGGCCAGGGCAAGGTGTTCAGGTATTCGGAGAAGTGCCGCATCTCCTTGCGGGCTGCGTTGCGGAGCCACAGCTCGTATCTGAAGACGCTGGTTAGCATCGGGTAATGCCAGCATACAGGCAACTACACCACGCTCGGCAAAAGACTGCATGATTTGCTGAACCAGTGCTTGCAAGAGTGCCTCTTGATCTGAGGCGGAGACGATCAACTGGGCCAGTCTGTAGAGCCGTGCGGTCCGTTGTTGGCTGGCAAGCGCAGCCGAAGCGTGGGCCTGAACAGTGGCCGTGAGATGGCCGATGACGAGAGAGGTTGTGAGCAGGACAAGTAAGGAGATCCATTGGACGGGATCTTCTGTCAAAAAAGTTCCCGCAGGTGGGACAAAGAAGAAATCATAGGAGAGGAACGCCAGGAGCGAGGCGAGGACCGCTGGGCCACGCCCAAAGCGAACCGCCAACCAGAGGACGATGAGGAGGTAGGCCAGTGACAGGTTCTCCACATGTGCCGAGGACTTGATCAGCCCAATACAGCCAGTGGTCAACGCTACTCCAAATACCGCTGCCCCATATCCTACCAGCCGGTAAGGGGGACTCCCGGGAATGAAAGGACGCTGGACCGGGGCAGCAACGACACGAGAACGATCTAGGAGGGGCAAGAAAAAGCGCCCTTGCTGGAGCAGACGTTTCCAATCCTTCTGAGATGAGAGCATCAAAGGATGGCTTTGCTGTTTTCTGGTCGATGGATGCTTGTTCATAAGCGTTGCTTTCTTGGCATGCTCAAAAAATACTCACCCTAAGCAAATCATAGTGCGTGCCCCAGTGTTTCTTCGCTAGACCCCTTAAGTTTTTCTGTCCAGACGGGAGCTGTGAAACCTGCATGATACATGAGACTGTAGGGCACCATCACGAGCCCGCCCATTCACCTCAGGTGGTTCATATTGTATGGTATTAGGAGGGGGAGGTACAAAACAACACCGAACTAGACAATGGCTTGGCAAGCTCCTGACCCTCTTTTAAGAAGTATCCAGGGCAGCGCTCATATTCTGCTACTTGGTAGGAAGGCTGCTGTTTCCGTACGCGCTGTTTGAGAAAGGACCCCGAAGCATGTTGCCGCCCATTGATGTTCTGATCTTTGGAGCCGCCCTTTTGCTTCTCCTGGGAGTGCTGGCGAGCAAAGCTTCAGGGAAGTTAGGTGTTCCCTCGTTGGTCCTCTTCCTGTTGATCGGCATGCTGGCGGGCTCAGAAGGACCAGGGGGCATCCCGTTCGATGATCCCTGGCTGGCCCAGTTACTAGGAGTCATGAGCCTGTCCTTGATCTTATTCTCGGGGGGATTGGATGCTGAATGGAAGCAGATTCGCTCGGTCCTCTGGAGCGGACTTAGCCTGGCAACGGCGGGAGTCCTCATTACTACGCTGCTGGTTGGCTTCCTTGCCATTTGGCTCCTCGGTTTCTCGTTCGAGCAGGGCATCTTGCTTGGGGCCATTGTCTCCTCGACTGATGCTGCGGCTGTCTTTACCGTCCTGCGTGGGAGGAAGGTGAGACTCAAAGAGAATCTCGTCTCCTTGCTTGAGTTGGAGTCCGGCAGTAACGACCCGATGGCCATCTTTTTGACGGTTGGGATGTTACAATTGCTCCTCCACCCGTCAACCACCTTGCTCGATTTCGCGCTCTTGTTTTTGCGCCAGATGGGGATTGGCACCATCACGGGCTTTGCGGTGGGCAGAGGGCTGCGCTGGGTGATCAACCGGATTCGCCTCCAGCAGGAAGGGCTGTACCCGGTCCTCACCGTGGCTGCGGTCCTCCTCACCTATGGCGGCACGGCCCTCCTGGGCGGCAGTGGATTTCTCGCGGTCTATTTGGTCGGCTTGTTGTTGGGACAGGGCGAATTTGTGCATAAGCAGAGCTTGCTCCGCTTTCATGATGGGTTGGCGTGGCTGCTCCAATTAGCCATGTTTCTGACCCTTGGTCTGTTGGTCTTCCCCTCGCGCCTGGTTCCAGTCGTAGGAGCTGGATTGTTGCTCACTGGTTTCTTGCTGGTCGTGGCGCGCCCGCTCAGCGTTTTGCTCGCCTTGTCACCCACGCGGATGCGCTTGGGGGAAAAGCTCTTCGTCGCCTGGGGAGGGCTGCGTGGAGCAGCCCCCATTATCCTGGCAACCTTTCCACTCTTGGATGGGTTGCCGGTGGCAGGGACCATCTTCAATGTGGTCTTCGTCCTGGTCCTGGTGTCGGTTGGGGTGCAGGGTACGTCCATCCCGTGGGTGGCGCGTGCGCTGGGTCTGATTCTTCCTCCCCCTTCTGTGCCTGCCAGTAGCTCCACAACCGCAGCCGAGCGGTGTATGACTAGCAGCCTGTTAGAAATCACTATTTCTCCCCAGTCACCAGTGGTTGACAAACAGGTCGTGGAACTCCATCTGGCTCCTGCCGTTCAGATTTTGCTGATTCGTCGCCAGGCTGAAGACTTCCATCCCTCAGGCAGCACGGCACTCCAGGCTGGTGATCAGCTTCTGATCCAGGCAGAGGGCGCTGCTCGCGACCAGGTAGAGAGCTTGTTCACGTCTCCCTCAGGCATCTTGCCTGCACCCCATAGCCCCAACCATGAGTGAGTCTGTAGGGTTCCCCCTCGGTGGAGGTGAAACCTTAAGACCATGATGCCTATCTGGTAAATGCCCTATGAAGTGAGCAGATTTGGCCCTCAAACGTGGAACAATGCCCTCACTCATGAGCAGAACGGCTCCTGGGTATCTGCCAGTCCGCTCCAGAAGCGAATGGTTTCCCATCGTTTTTGTAAGTCCTCAATAAGTAGTCGCCTGGGAGTGAGGGCTCCTTTTTCGCGCTGGTTCATGAGGCCAGCACTCTTGCGGCACATCTATTGGAGCAT
Organism: Ktedonobacterales bacterium; assembly: GCA_035307385.1. GTDB lineage: Bacteria > Chloroflexota > Ktedonobacteria > Ktedonobacterales > DATBGS01 > DATBHW01. The sequence goes on from DATGID010000048.1 coordinate 13,781, forward strand.
CCACCTAGCCTTTCCTGTTGAGCCTGCTGGAGATGGAAGCCTTACCAAGTGAAGCTCATAAGCCGCTCCTTATACCCACGTGATGCGCAACGAGCTGCTCACGTGTCGTATACTGAGGAGAGCAGCCGCATGTGGGGCAGAACGCTCCTCTTGTCCAGAGAAGTACTGCATGTAGCGCCGATCACATTCGTCAGAGGTAGAACATGGAAGATGCCGAGATGGCACGCATTGCGGCTTTCTTCGGATCTTCACTGATCCCCGTTTCAAGCTCATCTCTGGATCAGTTCCCTCTCCCAGAGGACACGAAATGGTTCTTGCGATCCTTCGGATTACCACGAGAGCCAGGTCTTTCGATCCACTTGTATGCTGACACCGAAGCCCTGGAGATAACAAGACAGAACCTGCAACGCTTTCTCATCATTGGCGATGATTCTGGAACAGCATTGGGTCTCAGAGAGGACACAGGGGAAATCTACTCACTCGATCCAGTTGGAAAACTGCCCACCCGATTTGTCAATGCTCATATTCTGGCTTTGCTCACGTGTGTGGAAGTGTACATCAAAGCTCAGCCGGAGCTAATCGAGGCGAGCGATGAGCACGCTTCTGAAATTGTGGCGAGCATGAGAGAAGCGTTCAGGCGAATAGACGCTCGATCTCTCGATCATCCAGAGACCTGGTGGTCCGTGGTTTTAGAGCAGGTGGAGTACGGAATGCTCTAGCTTTTCTGGAAGCAGGGTGTCCTCAGCGCCCGCAGGCGCAAACCCACTCATTGCTCCTGTTGTGGGTGTTTCGTTACGGTTTCTTCCTCTCCAACCAAGCTCATCCAGATCGCGAAAGAGTGAGGGATGCAGGGCTAACGCATGAGACCCAGAGCGTGTTTGGCGATGCCTGTGAATGGGACAGAAGGTCTGCCTCGTTTCGACGTTGGCCGAAGCTAGCGCTGGATGTGGACCACCTCGATGTCAGTCAGGTCGCTGGGAAATGTCGTATTTCCGCCGCGTAGCATATGGTGTTTCGTCATTTCAGGTCTGTTCCCAGACACCCTCTCGGGTTCCACGCATGAGCATCATATCCATGACATCGGCCACACGCTGCTGCATCGATGGTGTGATATGCCCAGAGCAGAAACGATACGTCCATCGCTTGTAATCGCAGGGTCTGATCGGATCTCATGGACTGTCAAGCAGTTTCCTAGCTAGCGCTGCCACCACACCTGGAAGATCAGCGGACCGAAGATCAGGCTGTGGAGATCCGCCGTAAATGCTGCCAGCTCCGCTCGTGCCGCAGTGATCTCCTCCTCTGATGCCAGTCTCTCGGTCCGAATCGTTGCCGTGATGGCATCAAGCGTCGAGAGCGGCAGCGTTTTCCCTTCATCAGCGAGGTAGAGCGGAACGACGAGATCAACATGCGCATCAGGAATCCCGGCCTCGCGAAAGGAGCTGTACAGCTTGCGTCCGATCGCGTGGTCGCCACCCCCACGATCAATCGCCTGACAGAAGGTCTGGCGAAAAAACGCGAATCCCTCGTTCGCAGGGTGGCAGCCCCAGCCATCATGATCGGCATCCTCGACAACAATCACCCCACCAGGACGCACGGCGGACCACATCCGGCGCAAGAGTGCGACAGGCTGGCTAAGATGTTGGAGCAGATACCGGCTAAACACAACATCATAGGTCGCCGGCTCATCCCAGTCATTGACATTGCGGGCCTGGAACTCCACGTTTGTGATACCACGGTCGGCAGCGGCTTCGCGTGCAAGGGCGAGCTTGATGTCATCCATGTCGATGCCGACGACGACCCCGTATGGAGCAACCAGTTTGGCAAGCTCAAAGGTGACTTCGCCGCCGCCACAGCCGATGTCGATGCAGCGCTGGCCGGTGCCTACCCCGGCACGGACGAGGAGCGCGTGAGTAACGGGCCAGCGGTCCCGAGCGAGCAGCTGCAAGCGATCATAGCCTGCACGTCCACCATGAAGAGCATAGTGTTCCATGCGCGTACTGTACGCTGGGCGGCCCACCTGTGTCAATGGAGTCTGCCCACGAGTGTTGTACAAAGTCGAGCTCAGATGAGCAATCGTGCCATAAAGGCATCATTCCAAGCGGCCTATTTTCGTCTGCTGCGAACACTGCCTGAGGTCACACGGAGGTGTAACAGATTGATGGCGAGCTTTCTCAGCGGGGCAAGATTGTGCCGAACAGGCTGTTCTCGGATGCGGGAAGCGTCTTCGTGAAAGGTGACGTCCAACACCCAATGGAGACGGTTTTCTATTGACCAGTGCTGGCGGATGGCAGTGATCTGCCGCTCATCTGCGATGGGCACACTGGACAGAAAATACCGCTTTTCTGCCATGACTGCTCCATGTGGTTTGATCATCCGAATTGCTTCCACCGCCAGGATGCTTTGGACTCCAGGCCATTCTGCGAGCACTTGTAGCTCAGGTGGTACTGACTGTACAAATACCCGGCGACGGGTGAGACGGCCATGACTCTCGTCAAAGGCATCTAGCACGTGCTTCAAAGTGGCTGGCACAGCAAAGGCATGCTCCTCAAACCAGGTTTCCACCGCTTGCAATGTCCGCTTCTGATTCCCTTTCAAGGCAATCACACAGTCGGCTTGCTGGTCGAGAATCGTCTGGGTGATGGATTTCTGGCAGCCTACTGCGTCGATGGTGACCAGCCAACCGGAGATCGCCAAACCCGCGAGTAGAGCCGGAATGGCGGTGATCTCATTGGATTTGCTGTCCACCGCTACCTGCCCTAACACCAGTCGGTGCTCACTGGCCCACGCACTCACCAAGTGTAGTGACGACTGTTCTCGTTTGCGGTCAAAGGAATGGCGAACGGTCTTTCCATCAATGGCCACATGCCCAACTTGATTGGTTCCCAGTCGTTGCCCAACCCAGTGGCGAAAACACTGCTCAAATTGGTGGGGATCAATCAACATGAACACCCGACGAAAGGTATCATGCGAGGGAATGCCATGCTTCAACGTTAGGAAGCTTCTCAGCCACCCTTCCTTACTCCTGGCATAGAGCGCAATGTCCTCCCAGCTATCAGCGCCTGCAATCACTCCACAGATGGCCATGATCAGGATCTCGAGCAGGTCGTGCTCCACTTTGTATGTGCATCGGGGATCGTCTATCTCGGCAAATGCGGCGATGAGGTGTTTGAGCAAGGTGCTCACTCCGATCATGGTGAAATGGTACCCTTACTCTAATCCCTCAGCCTATTGTGAGCAATTTTTCATGCGTTAGCCCTGTGAGGGATGCCAAACAACGTGATCGTGACCTGCCCCGCTGATTCGGAACGCGTATTGCGAGCCAATCGCTCTTGCCATGACAGGCGATAATGCGCGCGCTGTGCGCGAGACAGAGGGACTTGCGCGTTGCCTGGCGAATCGGCGGCAGCAGGCAGGAGACTGGCCTCGATGCGTTGATGTCGTACAAGGCGCAGACAGGCACGCCGCTGCTCTCTGCGACTCCAATCCTGCCAGAGCAGCGGGGCAGAACCAACTTGGAGCGGGTGCAACAACATGCTAACCTGGCGTGGCTTTGCAGTCGCGCTGCCATTCCATTGACAATGCTCGCGCAGGGGGCAGGGACGACAACTGCGAATGCTGGCTCCATAGATCACGCGCAGGCTTCCATCAGCCTCCCGACGCTGCTCATGCGCGAGCAGGTGGTGTCCAGCCGGGCACAGGAGCGTCCCATCGGGCTGGAGAGGGAAATCGGCTCCGGTGAAGCGCCCCGCTTTCCAGGATGTGGCCGTGGTCGGTGGACCATATCCAGAGGGAGGAGCCGACGCAGGTGATGGTGTGGAGGTCTGCTTGCTCTGCTCTGGGATGGCAGGAGCAAACTCGGTCGTGCGCACAGGAGTTGGCACGAGCTGATGCCCCAGTTCTAGGCGGAGGTTCCATACCCGACTTTGAAACGCACTGCCAGCATTCCTGTCCCCAGGCTGAGTGGCTGCACCAACGATCGGGGTCGGTCTCCCTGTCTTCGTCTAAAAGTGCAGGCTCGAAGGCGGAGAGCCCCTGGCGCAGTTCCTCACGATAGCGCCCGTTCCCTCGGTTTCCGAAACTACCGAGCTACTGATAACTATGCGCCTGAGAGACCGTGGTCCGGCTCCTGACTGTCTCCCCACGCTTGCTGCCCCGGTACCCAGGTGCGCACACGTCATCCAGCCGGCGAAACGCAGAAGGGAGGTCGTCGGTCTGGGGAAGCGCGCGTTGGCGGGCGGCTTCCCGCGTGCCATCGATGTCGAACACCCTCCAGGTATTTCCCGCTCGATCTACCAACCCTCCCGTTTGTTGTGTGTGAGCGGGCGACTCAGCAGGTCATCGAGAAAGTGGGTGCGTAGAGCTTCGACTGGCACCTGTGTCAACGCCGCTAAAAAACGCGAGAGCACTGAGCGGGAAGGCACGCGATCCCGCTCAAACAGGGCCATGAATGGGATGGCAAACGGCTGGAGCCGCTGGTAAAACTCTTCCAGCGTGCGCTCACCGCTGATCGCATAGCCGAAGAGGACCGCCACAAAATCAATCACGTCATAGCGCCCGAAACGCTTCCGCGCAAAGCGCACCTGCTCGCTGATCTTGGCCAGGACACCGTGCTTCTGAAGGTGTTTGGATATCAGGATGATCTCGCCAAACCAGGACGGGGTTGAGGGAACAGCTTCGACAGATGTTTGAATGATCACCGATCCATCGACGATGCTGGTCATATGCGCCTCCTTGAAGAAAGGTGTTTGCTTCTTTCTTCTCAAGAAGGCACATTTTTATTTGCCTCTGCTCGCTACGGGTTCGTCGCTCGTTGCGCATCGCGTGGGCCACACAGGCTACATGGACTGGCTGGTAGACTGCAGTGAGATCAGGTTGCACGGGGGCTGGAGGAGCAGGCACACTGCGCTCGGCTGGTCGGGCGGGAGGTGATGGAGCAGGTTTCATCGTGTAATGGGGGTCGGCGGTGATGGTTGCCCAAAGGTTGGCGAGACGACGGTAAACACGCTTGTCGGCTGGCTCCGCTCGGCTGAGGGAGCAGCAATCTGTTCTTTGGGAGAGGCAAACAATGGCCCCTTGGCTGGAGCTGTTGGGGAAGGAGTCGGAGCGGCAGCAGGAGGCTGCGGCACGCTCGCAATGGGGCGATTCCACAGATGGATTTGAAACGCCTAGCAGTAGCGCATCGTCCTAAGGCACCCATGCACCGTGGCTCCTCAAGGAGGAGCGTGCCGTCAAACAAGAAAATTTCAAGCCCTCCTGTCCTCAAAGAGCCGGAAGGACGTGCTCGGCCTATTATCAGGCAAGCTTTGTGGTGCTCTTTTGCAGTGAATTTCAAAGCAACCTGTATTCCAATGACTACACGAGAAATCTTGCTACTGCAGTGCAAAGTCTCATCCATTGCAGTGCAAAGTCTCAAAAATCACCTTTTACTGCAGTGCAAAGTCTCATCCACTGCAGTGCAAAATCACACGTTACATACAGTTATTCCTGTCCTTTCGGGCAGGGACGAATCTGCACCGTCGCCCGATGCGAGCGCGCGCACTTCCCGCTATGCTTATCCTGTAAGGAAACGTCACAGGAGTTTATCCGCAGGAAGCGCAAGAGGAGACTTCAGCGATGCTTTTACAGGATAAGGTTGCTGTGATTACCGGCTCGTCCAAGGGGCTGGGGCGAGCGCTGGCGCATGCCTACGCTGGGGCTGGTGCGCGGGTGGTTATCAATGCGCGCCATGCCGCCACGCTGGAGGCCACACGCAATGAATTGGTGGCAAAGCCGGGCTATCAGGTTGCAGCTTTGCCTGCTGATGTGACGCGGCCTGGCGATATCGCGCGCCTTGTTGATTTCGCCCTGGCGCGCTATGGCCGCATCGATGTGCTCATCAATAACGCGGGCATTCTTGGCCCCAGCCCACGCCCGGACATGGTTGATCTGAGTGCTGCTGATCTGGCCGAAATCTTTCGCGCCAACGTCATTGGCCCAATGCTGATGACGCAAGCTGTACTGCCCCACATGCTGGCGCAAAAGAGTGGGCTGATTATCAATGTGACATCTGACGCGGGGCAAACCGGCTATCCCGGCTGGGGCGGGTATGGCGCGTCCAAGGCAGCGCTGGAACTGATCACTGAAAGCTGGGCTGCCGAACTGGAAGGTACAGGCGTGCGCGTCAATGCCGTCAATCCTGGTGATTTGCAAACGGAGATGCACCAGCTTGCCTTTCCAGGTGAAGACATTAGTGATCGGCTGGACCCGTTTACTGTCACCGATCTGTTTGTCTGGTTGGCATCCGATGACGCCGCCAACGTAACGGGCCAGCGCTTCGATGCGCCGGGGTTCACGCCTCCAGAATCGCACTGAGGACCATCTGCTATGAAACTTGAAGAGATACAGTTCAAGGTGCCGAAGGAACTTGAGGCATCGGCACCACCGGAGGCCAGGGGGCAGCCACGCGATCACGTGCGTCTGCTGGTCATCCACCGAGACAGCGGCCAGGTGGAGCACCGCCGCTTCTTTGAGATTGTCGAATATCTGAGGCCGGATGATGTGGTGGTGCTGAATGTCAGCAGCACCGTCCCGGCAGCGCTGCCTGGCGTGACGAGCGACGGACAGGAGATCGAACTGCGCCTTTCCGCGCAGCGTTCGGCCAACGGCAACGGCGGCGGACGTATCTGGCAGGCGGTCTTCAAGCCAGATGAAGCGGTCATTACGCCAGGGCTGCGGCTGTCTTTTGGAGATGGCGCGTTGACGGCGCGGGTCAGGCGACAGCGCGAAGATATTGCCAAGCTGTGGGAGATTGAGTTCGACCCTACTGATCGGCCAATTTCAAGCTGGCTGGAGACATTAGGCCGCCCAATCAAATATGATTATGTGCCGGAGCGCTGGGGTCTGGAATATTACCAGACGGTCTATGCCGCTGTGCCTGGCTCTGCCGAGATGCCATCGGCAGGCCGTGCTTTCACGCCGGAACTGTTGGAGCAGATTCAGCAGAAAGGCGTGGCGCTGGCGCAGATCATCCTGCATACGGGTGTGAGCAACATCGACATTGAGATGGAGCAGGTCGAGCAGCATACGATGTATGAGGAGTGGTATCAGGTTTCGGCTGAGGCCGCCGAAACGATCAACCAGGCGCGTGCCAGGGGTGGTCGCATCGTTGCTATCGGGACGACGCCGACGCGCACGCTGGAGACAGTGACGGATGAGCAGGGCATTGTGCATGCTGGCGAAGGCTGGACAAGCCTCTACATCACGCCTGGTTATCGCTTCAAGGCAGTTGATGTGCTGCTGACGGGGCTGCACGAAGCGAAAAGCACGCGGCTGGTGCTGGCGACGGCGTTCACGGGCGACCAGGCGTTGGTCTTGCGCGCCTACGATGAGGCTATCGCGCAGGGCTATCTCTGGCACGAGTTTGGCGATCTTTCGCTTATCATATAGGCCGTAAGCGGTTTTGCGCTCAGATTCGGTTGTGGGCGGCTGGTGGTCGAAATGTATCGCCAGCCGCCCACAATTGTGTTCAGGCGGCCTCCTGGACGAGCAGGCTCGCGGCACGCTGCTGACGCATCTGCTCGGGCCAGGGAATCTCTAGCCGCTCCCAGCTTTGCCCGGCGTCTGGGGAGCGATAGATGCCCTGGTTGCTGGCCGTGTAGAAAACGCCCGGCTCGGCCTCGTTGGCCGCGAGTGCGGAGGCTAACAAGCCCTCGGATGCAGGCAGCCCTTGTTGTACTTGCTGCCAGGAATTGTCACCCGTCCGGCGATAGATTGCTGACTCTGCCTGGTTTAGATCGTGGGCTTGCCGTGGTCCATGTGCTGCCGAGATGACGAGCGTATCGGGATCAGCAGGATCAACGGCCAGCCCCCACAGATAATGGTGCTGCAAGCCTGTGTCTGGCCGTTCCCAGGTCGTGCCCCCGTCCTGGCTCTCCACGAATCCCTTACCTGGCTGCATGAAGCCATCCCCAGCGGCAGAGTAGATGCGGCCCGGACGCTGTGAGGGTAAGCCGAGCGTGTGGGTATCAAATGGGCCTTCTGGCTGGCGGTCTTCCCAGGTCTGGCCGCCGTCGAAACTGCGCACCAGCGCGCCCGCCTCGATGGCGACGACGAGGACGCCAGCCCGCAGTGGGTCAAGTCCAATCGCTCGCACATGGCTGGTATAGGGGCGGGGTGGGAAGCTCCAGGTGGGTGCTGAGGGAAGCGCCAGCAAGCCGGGTAGTTCCTGCCAGGTGGCCCCGCCATCCTCGGAGCGATAGAGGGCGCTCGGTTCTGTGCCAGCGTAGACGACGCCCCACGCGCCAGCGCGCTCAGTCTTGCTGACGGCCACTGCCATGATTTGCGGAGATTTAATGCCCTCACCTGCGGGATGCCAGGAACGCCCGGCATCGGCACTCACCCACAGCCCTTGCCCGAAGGTGCCACAATAGAGCCGCTCTGGCCGAAGAGGGTCGGCGGCGAGGCACTGTGTGGGCAAGCCCTCAAGAGCGCGTTGGACTTGCCAGTGCCCTGGCTGTCCCTGGAGGGACAAGAGGCTATCGGAGAGCGCGGCAAAGATGCTTGTCATAAGAACCTCCTTTTTCTTCTCATTCATACAGTATCATCTTTCAACGCCTTCAAAGCGCGTGCCATGATGGCGCAAAGCCAGAGCGAGCGCGCTACATGAGACAACACTACCATGTAAGGCGATGAGGCTTGCCGTTTCGGCGCGGCTATGCTAGACTGGGCACGGTTCATCTTCTCCTGGCGCGATCTTCGATGATTGAAATTTAGCGCTTGCTGGAGTGTACTATGCCTGTCTCTGTCACGAACTCCAAGCTCATCTATGACGCCCTGAAAGCCTGCGATGTCAAGATCATCTCCGCGCTGCCGGAAACCTGGCTGGTGCATCTGATTCGCATGGCCGACGAAGACCCGGATATGACGCTGGTGCGCCTTGCCAAAGAGGAAGAAGGCATTGGCATCTCGGCGGGCGCGCATCTGGCGGGTGTCAATTCGGCGCTGCTGATGCAGAATCATGGCTTTCTGGCGGCCATCAATCCCATTGTCTCGCTCGCACTGCTGTATAAAATCCCGCTGCTCATGCTCATCAGCTATCGCGGGCATATGGGCGAAAAAGACCCCTGGCAGACGCAGGGCGGCCTGGCAACTGAACCCATTTTGCGCGCGCTCAATATCCCCATCTGGCACTTAACGAACCCCGGCGACATACCGCGCCGCCTGAAAGACGCGCAGACGTTGGCGCACGCCGCGCTGCATCCGGTGGCTGTGTTACTGTCGCGCGAATTGATGTGGGAGGACTGAACGCATGCTGCGCGCCGATGCCTTGCAGGCTATCTATCCTGATCTGAAAGATCACATCGTGGTGACTATCATGGGAGCCGTGGCGGCGGAACTGTATACGCTGGGCCATCGCCCCACTTTCTTTTATCTGGAGCACGCAATGGGGCTGGCTTCTTCGATGGGCCTGGGAATTGCGTTGGCGATGCCCGATCAGAAGGTCGTCGTCATCGATGGCGATGGGTCGCTGCTGATGAACCTGGGCACGCTGAGCACGATGGCGCGGTATAAGCCGGGCAATCTGCTGCACATTGTCTTCGATAACGAGAGCCTGCTTTCGGTGGGCGGCTTCCCGACGGCCACGGCGACCGGAACCGATCTGGCGGGCATTGCCAGGGCGTCTGGCGTGCGCAACGTCTTTGAGGCGAACACGCCCGAAAGTCTGAAGGCAGCCGTCGAGGAGGCGCTTGCCAGTAACTCGCTGACAACGATTATCTCGAAGGTCGAAGCTGTTGGCCCCAAATCATTCCATATGGACTTGCCGCTGTTAGAAAATCGCTTCCAGTTTAAGCGCGCGCTGGAAGCGCTGCGGAAACAGACACCAGCGTGAAGCAACGATTTAAGGAGGAATAGGCATGTCAGGTGGTCCAGGCATTTTGGCTCAATTGATGGAGGAACTGAACGCCGGGCGGCTGAGGGTCGTTGATCTGACGACGCCGCTGGGGCCGGATACGCCGGTTATCGATCTGCCGCCGATGTTCGCGCCCTCGCCGGGGTTGACGATCACTGAAATCTCGCGCTACAACGAGGCCGGTCCGGGCTGGTACTGGAATATCCTCAATCTGGGCGAGCATACCGGCACGCACTTCGACGCGCCCATCCATTGGATTACGGGCAAAGACCTGCCTAACAATGCTACGGATACGATTCTCCCGCGCAAGTTTGTTGCCCCGGCCTGCGTGATCGATGTGAGCGCCTATGTCGAAAAGGATGAGGATTTCTTGCTGAGCATCGAGCGCGCCGAGGCGTGGGAAGCGGAGCATGGGCGCATCCCGGCGGGCGCGTGGGTGCTGCTGCGCACCGGGTGGAGCAAACGCACCACCCGCGAGGCGTTTCTGAATGTCAAGGCCGATGGCGCGCATTCCCCCGGCTTTCACCAGACGTGTTCGCACTGGCTGATTCACGAGCGCGACATTTGTGGCGTAGGCGTGGAAACGGTGGGCACCGATGCCGGGCAGGCAGGCACATTCGATCCGGCGTTCCCCAACCATACTTTTATGCACGGCGCGGGCAGGTTCGGCATTACCAGCCTGGTGAATCTCGATCAGCTTCCGCCGACTGGCGCGATTATCATCGCCGCGCCGCTGAAGATCGTTGATGGCTCGGGTAGCCCGCTGCGCGTGATTGCCATCGCGCCCTGATAAACATGAGTCTTTGAACGCACTGATGGTATCTGGTCGGCAGGCCCCGCGTCCCGCCTGGCGATGGTCGGGACGCGGGTATGCACTCTTCCCTATAGAAAGTCAGCTTGCCTCAATCAAATTTAATGTTCTGTTGATATGGTCTAACACAATACTTGAGAAACCCACATCAAACGTTGTGAGGTAGAGGAGGAACAGACACCTCATGGATCAACTGATCAAAGTCATCATTCTGGCCTTGCTGCAAGGAGTGACAGAACTCTTTCCGGTCAGCAGCCTTGGTCATACGGTCATCATTCCGGCGTATCTGGGCTGGTGGAAGCTGACGACCAGCGACGCCTTTCTCCCCATTGTCACCGTGCTGCATCTGGGAACGACGGTGGCCCTTCTCTGCTTCTACTGGCGCGATTGGGTGGCGCTGATTCGCGCGTTCTTCAAGACGGTCTTTGCCGGGCGGTTGGATGCCGACCCGCAGGGCAAGACGATCTGGCTGGTGATTGTCGGGACCATCCCCATCGGCGTTGCAGGCTTACTGCTGCAAAAGCCTATCGAAAACTTGTTCTTTTCGACTCAATGGCCGCTGCTGCCCGCCTCGTTCTTGTGCCTGAACGGCGCTGTGCTCTATGTTGCCGAGGCGCTGCGCAAACGCTCCGAGCCAGCCAACATGGACCGCGCGAAACAGGAGCAACTCTATGGCCGCATCGAGGACCTGACATTTCTTCAGGCGTTTTTGATTGGTATAGCCCAGATATTTGCTTTGCTGCCCGGCATTTCGCGCTCTGGCATTACGATGGTGGCAGGGATGCGCGCCCGGCTGAGCCACGAGGAGGCGCTGCGGTTCGCCTTCCTGCTGCTGGTCCCGGCTATTGCGGCGGCATCGCTGCTGGAAATTCCCAAGCTGCTTAAGGACGGCCACGACGCTATCATTGATGCGGCAGTGGGCAGTGTGGTGGCGGGCGTGGCGGCCTATATCAGCATCAGGTTTCTTTCTCGCTATTTCAAAGTGGGCCGCCTCACGCCGTTTGCCTTCTATTGTCTGGGCGCGGGCCTGATTTCGTTCCTGATCTTTGTGCCGCTCTCGCTTGGCTTAATCAATCTTCCCTGGGCGTGAGTTTGCCAGAGATCAAAGCCGCTATTTTGTGAAGATCAAGCAGGGTCGCGCTTCAGGCGGCAGTGGCTTGGGCTGGTTGCTGGTTCAGCTTGAAGAGCCAGAGGCTGAGAATTAAGAAGAGGATGCCCAGACAGAACGTGTAGAGGACAGCAACCCAGCCAAACCGGTCCAGCAGATGGCTCAGCAACAGCGGGCCGACCGAGATGATCAGGCTGAAAATCACCGAGCCAATTCCGGCCAGCGCCAGAAGCCAGGCCAGCAGTCGCTCTGAGGGTGGGACGTGCAACTGGCTGGCTATCCTGGTGCTGGAAACGCCTGTGACAAAGGTGCGAATGGCAATGACCACTGCACGCACCATCACGGGGCCGCTGCCGATGAGATTGGTGATGCCAAAGATGACGCCCAGGACACCGCTCAGGGCCGATTTTGCCCAACTTTTGCGATGCCTGATCTCCAAGATGGTCAGAACCAGCAGGATGATGCCATCTGTGAGCAGATAGCCGCCGAAGACGCGCAGGAGGTTGTCGGCGCGGGGGAGCGGCGTCACCAGAAAGATGACACACGCCACCAGCGCCGCCAGGCCCCGCAAGCCCATCAGCCACCAATCACGCGCGAGGTCGTTGACTGACTTCTTGCGCATCCTCAGCCGTTCTTTCAGTGCCGATCCATGAGGAGCATGTCCTTCAAGAGCGGTTGAGGGCGTTGCAGGATGTGTACCATACGCTGCGCTCAGCCAGGCGCGCTGCCTTCTAGGGGCAGCGCGCCTGGCTGAGCGCAGATTGGCGCTGTTAGCGCTTGACGGCTTTGATATAGCGCACGGTGACGGTTCCGGCCACGGCATAGAGGGCAAAGGTGATGAAGAGCAGAGTATAGCGCACGTCGGCGGCGGCTGGGATGCTGAGCAGGACGCTGCCAATGACAAAGGCCACGACCTGGGGGATGGTGAGGGCGATGTTCCAGATGCCCATGTCGCGGGCGTAGCGCGCCTTGGAAGGCAAGACATCGGCCACCAGCGCCCAATCGACGCTGAGGTACGCGCCAAAGCCTAGCCCAAAGATGGCCCCGCCCGCCAGCGCGACGGTGATGCCAGCGCTCTGGCTGAGTGTGCCGCTGGCGGTGAGGAAGTTGAGGGCAATGAAGATGGCGGCCACCGCAGACATCAGCCCGCCGGAGAGATAGACCATGCGCTTGCGGCCATAGCGGCTGGAAAGCCAGCCACCAAAGAAGGTGGTCAGCGCGGCGGTCAGGGTCAGGATGGTGATGAAGTTTCCCGACTGCGCCTCTTGATTCTGGCTGCCCAGCACGTCATGGAAGTAATATTGCAAAAACGCCTGCACGGTGTCGATGCCAAGCATCACCAGCAGGCGCGTGCCCGCCACCCAGGCAAAATCGGGGTCGCGGCGCGGCCTGAAGTCGAAGAGTCGGGCGGCCCAGATGGTGACGATGAGCATGACAACCAGCAAGATGACGTTGATGCTGATGTTGGCGTTGCTGGCGCTCTGCGAATCGTTTTGGGCCAGATGCGCGCCGTTGAGGTCGAAGCTGACTCCGGCTGCCTGAAGCACCAGCACCGAGGCCACCAGCACGACCACGATGAGCGCCAGCGCCAGCGCGCCTTCGTTGACCTGCTGGCGATGGCGCGTCAGCCAGCCTGGGCCGGTGGAACTCGTCTCGGCGGCAGGACGCTGCCAGGCTGGCTCTTTGACAAAGAGGACGGTCAGCAGCATCAACACGAAGATGGCACCAGAGACAATGGCATATACGACGATAAGCTGGTTGGAATAGGTGGAGAGCGCTCCACTGGCGGCAGTGCTGGAGGGTGCCTTCAAGATCGGGTCGATGGAGAGAAACTGGCTGGTGATGAGAGCGCCCAGGATGATGCCGACAATCTGCGCCAGGCCCATGATGCCAGCCGCGGTGCCGCGCTGTTCTTCGTTGACGAGATCAGGCAGGTAGGCGTGGAAGGGCGCAGCGGCAGCGTTGTTGGCAAGCTGGGTCAGGCAGAGCGCCAGCATCAGGGTGATGATATTCGGCGCAGCCATCATCAGGAACAGGCCAACAATGTTGAGCAGCGTGCCCGCGACGATGTAGGGGCGGCGGCGCCCCCAACGGCTGGCAGTGCGGTCGCTGAGCATGCCAAAGAGGGGATTGCTGACGAGCGCCACCAGCAGGCCAGGGCTGGTGACGAGCGCCAGCGTCACCGCTTTGTTGTTGTTGACAAAGGCGGCAAGGGCGCTCTGGTTGAACGCCTGGGTATGCAGAAAGTTCTGGGCGAGCAGCGCCTCGACCTGGCTGGGAAGGATGATGATGAGCAGAGCGGTCCAATGGAAATTGAGAGCCAGCCAGTAGAGGCTAATGGCGATCAGCCCCCAGAGCGAGCGCCTGGGGATGGCTGCCTTGCTGTGGGTGTCAGCGCTCAGCAGGTCAGGGACGCCAGAGTTCACTGGAATTGCCTGGTCTTGTGCCACGATGCACCTCCACTGCGAATAGTGTTCTGATCGTCGGTTCCACCAGGGTTCAGCCTTCAGATGAGTCCTGAGCCACAAGTCTACCTTGACCTGCCCTCTAAGGAGATCGTACAAACCACGTATCCGGCTACGTATTTTTGAGTGTGGAGGAATTTGCCAGAATGAAAGCGACCACGCGCTGATGGGCGAGGTCAACCAGCGAAAAGCCTTCGCTATAGCTCGCTGGACTTTAATTCTGCTCTATTCTATCATAGACAACAACGCTTATTTGGGTGATCTTAAAGGTATCGGCAAGGAAGATAATCGACGCGCTGGCTCTTCATTCTAAGGAGCACTCTGCATGAGCAATGATTGGCGATGGAACAGCCCCGATTGGCGGCAGCCAGATGAAGCTGGCAGTCTAGACAATGGGCTGGGCAATTATCCAACGCAGCAATCCTCTGGCGGCTCTAACCCTGACCCGTTCTGGAATCCGGTCTCGCTTCCGCCACCGCCGCCAGACCCACTGCCGTATTCCGCATATGGGCAATCGGGTTACGAGCAGTCTAGTGGCCCTGCAACGCCATCCCTCTTCTCGGATTACGGGCAATCCGGCAATCCCTATAACCAGCCGCCTCCATTGGGTGGCTATCCTTTCGCTCCCGCCCCTATGCCGGTGGCGCGGAGTCGCAGCAGGCCCTGGTTTTTGATTCCGCTGTTAAGCTTTCTGGTGGTGGCTGTGATTGGCGTTGGCATAACGGTCTATGCTTTCAATGCCATTTCAAAAGCCGTAAAACAAACTACTCAACAGCTAGGCGGCTCCAACAATTCCTCGGCGGGGCCAGTCACGATCACGGTTGGCGCGCATCCCACCATTGTCATTGATCGCAACGCTGGCGCGGTGAAGGTACAGGGTGCCGCCGATAGCCAGCAGGTGACCATCGAGCCTATCGGGGACAATTCCCCGCTTGATGGCCCCATTACCTATTCCAAGAGCGGCACTGGCGGCAATACCATCACATTCGATCTCTCGAACATAGAGACGGTAAATGTGCTGCTGAAGGTTCCTGAGGAAAGTGATCTCAATATTACCACGAATGGCGATGATATTACGGTCATTGGGGTGACGGGCCAGCAGAACTTATCGAGCAATGCGGGCAATCTAAACGTTTCAAACGATACGTTGATGGGCAAATCGACCCTGGACACGAATGGAGGGTCGATTACCTTCAGCGGGACGCTTGACCCCCAGAGCAGCGATCACTTCAGCACCAATCCCGACCCGATCACTATTACGCTGCCAGCAAACGCCAACTTTCACGCGGATATTACGAACAACGGCGGTGTGATTCAATCAGCTTTTCCACAGGTGGTGGTGTCTGATGGCTCGGCGTCTGGTGACGTGGGGAAGGCTCCGTTCGCAGAGTTGGAAGTCGATAGCAACGGTGGCATGATTCAACTGAACAAAGCCGCCTGAGAGCGCTTCACGAAAAGGACGAATTGCTGGCGTTTCCCGCGCCAGCAATTCGTCCTTTTTAAATCCTGTTTGCATTTCCCGCGTTTTGTCGTTATAATTTCGTTAGAGCATCTAAATAGTTGATGGACGAATATTACGTATGACTACTGAACAACTCGCAGAAGAACTGATCTCGCTCTGGCGGCTGCTGCGTGGGCTTTCTCATCCAGTGCGACGAGGAGAGATTACGCCTGAACAATACTGGCTGCTGCGCTTGCTCAACCGGGCTGGCTCGCTGAGCATCGGGGAACTCGCCACTGAACTGGGCATTACGACCAGTTCGGCGACCTCGGCCTGCAAGCGTCTGGAGAAGGCCGGGCTGCTGACCCGCGAGCGCCAGTCTGATGATGAGCGCAAAGTGCGAGTGGCGCTGACGACGCAAGGCACCGCACAGCTTCATGCCTGGCACGAGCGCAAACGCGATGCGCTGACACAGTTGCTGAGCGTTCTGAACCAACACGAGCAGGAGGAGTTTCAACAGATGCTGGAGCGCGTGCTGGATGCAGCAGGCGCACGAGAATTTGAGCAAGAAAGAGACCCTGACACGCATGACAGCTATCATTCAAGTACGGGAACTTGTTAAACGCTTCGGAGAGCATACCGCCGTCAACGGTGTCAGCTTCGAGGTGCAGCAAGGTGAGGTCTTTGGCCTGCTTGGCCCCAATGGCGCGGGCAAAAGTACGACCATCAAGATGCTGACGACGCTGTTGCCACCGACATCAGGCGGTGCGCAGGTGGCGGGCTTCGATATTGTTCGGCAGACCGCTGCGGTACGTCGCAGCATCGGTTATGTGCCGCAGGCGCTTTCTGCTGATGGCACGCTGACCGGCTACGAGAATCTGTTAATCTTCGCCAAGCTCTATGATCTGCCGCGCAGTGAGCGGAAAGAGCGAGTCGAGGAGGCGCTTGCCTTTGTTGGTCTGGCCGACGCGAGCAATCAGCTTGTTATGCGTTATTCCGGCGGCATGATTCGCCGCCTGGAAGTGGCCCAGGCGCTGCTGCACGCGCCGCAGGTGCTGTTTCTGGATGAGCCAACCGTGGGGCTGGACCCGGTGGCGCGCCAGGCCATCTGGGACCACCTCAATAAGCTACGCGCCGAGACTGATACCACGATGTTCTTGACGACCCATTCGATGGAGGAGGCCGACAGCCTCTGCTCGCGCATCGGCATCATGCATCGCGGCGACATCGTGGCGCTGGATACGCCTGCCAATCTGAAGGCGGCAGTTGGTGGCCCGGAAACCACCCTCAACGATGTGTTTGTTCACTATGCAGGCGATGCCCTGGAATCTGGAGGCAGCTACCGTGACACTACAAGAGCCCGTCGCACAGCCCGACGTCTCGCCTAACGTTCTTACCAGGGCAAAGCCGCGCGCCCTGCCCGCTTTCCCTAACTTTCTGGTGAAGACGCTGGATATTGCCGAGTGGGAAATTCGCAAGCTGCGGCATGACCCGACTGATTTGTTCACCCGCGCTGTGCAGCCTGCCCTGTGGCTGGTCATCTTTGGCGAGGTCTTCACACGCATTCGGGCTATCCCAACGGGACAGGTACGCTACCTGGACTTTCTGGCTCCGGGGATTCTGGCGCAAAGCGTGCTTTTCATCTCGATCTTTTATGGGATTGCCATCATTTGGGAGCGCGATCTGGGCGTCATCCATAAATTCCTGGCAAGCCCCATTCCGCGTGCCACGATTGTACTGGGCAAGGCGGCATCGGCAGGTATACGCGCGCTGCCCCAGGCGCTCATCATTTACCTGCTGGCCCTGGTGTTGGGCGTCCAAATGAATTGGAACCCTCTGGCGATTCTGGGCGTGGTGCTGCTGGTGATGCTGGGAGCAGCCTGCTTCTCCACGTTCTCAATGATTATCGCCTGCCTGCTAAGGACGCGTGACCGAGTGATGGGCATCGGGCAGGTCTTGACGATGCCGCTGTTCTTTGCCAGCAACGCCATTTACCCGATTCAAATTATGCCCGGCTGGCTGCAAGTGATTGCGCATGGCAACCCGTTGACCTATGTGGTTGATGGCATCCGTATGTTGATGCTGACGGGCACAGCGATTGATTTTTCGAGCCTGGGCGTGGATATATTGGTGCTTGCGGCGATCACGACCATTCTGGTCTCGATCTGCGCCGCGCTGTATCCGCGCATTGTGCAGTAAAAAAGCAGAGCGCCAAAACAGCGGGACCGGCTCATCGTATGGAGCCGGTCCCGCTGTTTTGGCGCATGCTGCGAAATAAAAGGTGTTGTTGAGGGCCGCGCCAGCCCCAGCTTCTTTAGCTGATCTGCTTTTCAATACCCTTGAAGAACTGGCCCAGCAGCACTTTGACCGCCTGCGCGCCGACCACGTTATCAGCGACCTTGTATGGCCCTCTTAATTCGGCGTCAAATTTATAGGTCAGGTTGGTCTTGCCGCCTGCTTCGGCCAGGTCAATCGTCGCGCCGCCCTGGACGTTGTTTTGATGGAGGCCCAATTTAAAGTGGTTTGGCTCTTGCGCTTCCGTCACATGCACTCTGCCCTCGTATGTCCCGTTGAGGCCAGGAATGTGAAGTTCGACGATCAGTTCCAGCAGTTCCGGGTCAAGCCACTTTGCCTCGCGGCAGCTAGGAATCGCGGCAGCCAAAATATTGGTGTCGAAAAAGGCTGCGTAGACTTTGCTCTGGCTGGCCGCAAACTCGTGACTTCCGTTGAAATCCATTGAACAATCTCCTCATGCAAATATTTTTCAGCGCCCTCAATCCGCGCCTCCCTTCCGCGATCCACACGCCGACAAAGTGAGGTGGCACATAAGAGTTCGCCTGACGGGATGAAATTATACTAGCTCTTCGCCAGTCTGGCAATACCTCCCTGACTATTGTCTGGGCAGGTAGGCGCTCTTATGCCCGCTTATTTGTCAACACCCGACAAAGAGTCCTATATGCTTGCATTCTGCGACGGCCACTCCTATACTGGGCGGCAAGATGACACAGCAGCACGATACAATCACACCTGCCATCGCGCCGGATATTGCTCTGCGCCGCGCCCTTTTCAAAAGAAGAGCGCGGCCACGGCGAGCGGTGGGGATGGGCAGCGTCATGCTGCTGTTGTTTCTGGCGTATGCCTATTTCATTCCGCGCGGCGCTTTGTGGAACGCTGATACCCGCATCTTCCTGGCTGCCAGCATTGTTGACCGGGGCCAGTTGAACATCGACCCCTATGCGCAGTATACCGGCGACAGAGCCGCGTACAACGGCCATTATTACAGCGATAAAGCGCCGGGAAGCTCGCTGCTGGCGGTTCCGGTGTATGCGTTTGTCAAGCTGGCGCTGTATCAGGGGAAGACGCCCTATCTTCAGCTTTTGAGCGCTTCTGATGAGCAGCGCACCGATTTTCTGCCGCGCTATCTGATGACCTTGCTGCTGGTTGGGTTGCCATCAGCCTTGCTGGGTGGGCTGATCTTCAACTTTCTTGCCTATCTTGGCCTGGGGCCGAGAGGGCGCATGGTGCTGGCGTTGGGTTATGGCCTGGGGACGATTGCCTTTGCCTTTTCGACGGTCTTCTTCGGGCATCAGATGGTGGCGCTGCTGCTTTTTGCCGCGTTCTATCTCCTCTTCAAGATTCGGCGCGGCACGCTTTCGCAGTGGCATTATCTGACGGCTGGCGCGTTGGCAGGCTACGCGATCATCACGGAGTATCCTACGGCTCTGATTGTCGGCTGCCTGGCGCTGTATGCGTTCTTGCCTGGGAGGCAATGGCGCGCGCTGCTGCTGTTTGCAGTGGGAGTGCTGCCCTCGCTGGTCATCGACGCGGTTTATAATACGCTGTGCTTTGGCGCGCCCTGGAACCAGGGTTATGCCAATCTGGCTGGCCCCGAATCTTTTCGCGTCGGCCAGTCGCAGGGATTGTTAGGCGTGACCCTTCCGCACCTCGACGCGCTGTGGCAGACGACCTTCGGCCCCTATCGCGGCTTATTTCTTCTTTCTTCGTTCCTGCTGCTGGCTGTGCCTGGCTTTGTGTGGCTCTTCCGGCGCTGTGCCGAGATGCGCAGCGAGGCATGGCTCTGGCTGAGCATTGTGGTGGTGTATTTTCTTTTTGCCATCTCGTATTACGCCTGGGATGGCGGCTATAGCCTGGGGCCGCGCCATTTCATTCCCGCGCTGCCGTTTCTGGTGCTGCCCGTTGCGCTGGCGCTGCGGCGGCGCGGCTGGGTGAGAGCGTTGACCACAGCCCTGATCGCGCTGTCTATCGTCATTGTGACGCTGGCAACTGCTGTCTTTCCGCTCAACGACCCGCGCTTCGATTCGCCGCTGACCCAGAATGTGCTGCCGCTGCTGCTGGGCCTCCATCCCGACCCGACGCATCCGGCCATCCCTGCTGCCACCCTGTGGTCAGCTTTCTGGCAGCAAGCGCCGCTCTTTCTGCACGCCCAGCTTGATAACAACTGGGGCGAGGTCTTTCGCCTGCCGGGCATCTGGCAACTGCTGCCCTTGCTGATTGCCGCCGGCTTGATTTTGCTGCGGTTCTGGCGTGGCACGCGGCCAGCGCCCGCTACGCCGCTGCCGGGTACCGCTGCTGAAGGTCAGCCAGCGGCAGTTCAGGCCGCAAGCCCTGAGCCGGCTGATGGGCGCGCTGATCGATATTTGTCCCCAGGCTGAGCGCGTCCTGCGTCGATTGGGATGACGACTCTACCACTCCAATGATGACGACAACATTCTGGTCCCGAAAGACCACATTGGGGGAATTGGCGTTATCATCGCAGCAGAGGCCGTCAATTTCCTGCTGCCCAATCTGCTGTGTGTGCTGGGTGGAGCGAAGATGCGGAGTCACATCATTGTAATATTTCTGGGCATCGTTTGTTTGAGCAAACTGCTCGATAAAAAGCTCTAAGTATGAGTTTCCACCCTTATCTATCCCCACTAACACCTCTTCCCTCCAATTATATTT
This sequence comes from Ktedonobacterales bacterium, assembly GCA_035307385.1. GTDB lineage: Bacteria > Chloroflexota > Ktedonobacteria > Ktedonobacterales > DATBGS01 > DATBHW01. The sequence goes on from DATGID010000048.1 coordinate 34,457, forward strand.
CCCATCTGTTGGATTGACCACCAGGTTCTGGTTGAGATTTTGGTATTGGTCAGGAGTTGTGGCCGTCTGCGGCTGCTGCGCCGTTGTCCCATCTGGCAGGTCGCTTTGCTGTGGCTCGAACTGCGTCGCCTGAAAGGATACAGGAGGCGTGGTGGTTGCAGTAGGGCTAGGTGTGGGTGAAGGCGACTTGGTGGATGTTGCGGTGGGTGCTCTGGTTGGCGGCACCGTGCGGGTCACGCCAGGCGTGGGGGTTGGTGTGCCCGTGGCTTGAGACTGGCTGTATTTGATAGCGGCGTACACGCCGCCCGCAACGAGCAGCACGACGAGAATCGTGATGAAAATTGCCAGGCCAAGTCGCCTGGGGGGACGTTCTGCGTTTTCGATGCGGCGCGTGGGCCGCCCGCCATTGTTATTCCCTGGGGGCTGAGGCACAACGCCTGCCCCGCCTGCCCTGGGAGCCACCGGATTAGGATATGGCGCGGGCGCGGGAACGGGCTGCGTCGAGATTGCCGCCCGGAACGCCTGCGCAAGCTCGCCAGCCGTTTGGTAGCGCGCGGCAGGATTTTTTTCCATGGCTTTCAGGATGACCCGTTCGGCGGCAACGGGAAGGTCGGACCGGAACTGGCGCGGCGGCGGGGGCGCTTCGCTGACATGCTTGGCCGCCACGGTCATTGGCTGCGCTCCCGCAAAGGGGACGCGCCCTGTGACCATATAAAACAAGACCACGCCCAGGCTGTAAATATCGGCGCGGGCATCAACTTCGTTCCCCATCGCCTGCTCCGGGGCGATATAGTCGGGCGTACCTACCACGTGCCCCATGGTGGTCAACTGGGGGAGGGTTGCTGCATCCCCGCCGTCGGATGCCGCCTGCTCCGCTACCTTGGCGATGCCAAAATCGCTCAGCATCAGGCGTTTATCGGGATAGAGCAGCATGTTTTGCGGCTTGACATCGCGGTGAATCACTCGATGCCGGTGGGCGTAATCAAGCGCCGCTGCCATCTGCGCCAAAAAACCTGCCGCTTCTTGTAGCGGGAGTGGACCTTTGCGCTCGACGCGGTCGCGCAGCGTTCCACCTGTGACGTAAGGCATCACCAGATAGGCCAGATCAGCCTGCTCGCCATATTCATAGATGGGCAAAATATTGGGGTGATCGAGCGCGGCAACGGCATCGGCTTCGCGGCGGAAGCGCCCCAGGAAGCGCGAGCGCCTATCCGGGTCGGGCATGAGCGAGAGCAGCAAGACCTTCACTGCAACCTGACGATGCGGGCGCGATTGCTGGGCCAGGTAGACCACGCCCATGCCGCCGCGACCCAGGATGCGCTCCAGCGTGCAGGTTCCCAGCGCCCTTCCCAACAATTCTTCTGGCAAACGTTGTTCCGACGCGCCAACATCTCTTCCCATCTTGCTCTCCTTGTATCACTTTTCTCTTCCATATGATACTACGAGCGAAGAACGCTGAAAAGTTCGCTTCCCCTGGTTTCGCTCGAATAGATGGGTTATAATAGGACGCAATCAATCTTGCAGCTATGGAGCGGGCTGGCTGGCGTTTCCCCGCTTGCAATCATCCCACAAGCGTGCAGAGGGAATATATGATTCGGACCGCAAACTTAACGAAACGGTTTGACACCGTTACAGCTGTCGAAGGTCTAACCCTGGAAGTTGCCGAGGGCGAGGTCTTCGGATTCCTTGGCCCCAATGGCGCGGGCAAGACGACCACGGTGCGTATGCTGAGCACACTGGTTGCGCCCACCTCTGGCGACGCCTGGGTGGCAGGCCAGCAGATCGGCGTGAGCGAGGTAAGCAACGCGCTTATTCGCCGCAGCGTTGGCCTGCTGACCGAGGTGCCCGGCTTATACGAGCGCCTGAGCGCTGAACAAAACTTGCGTATCTTCGCGGGGCTGTATGGCGTGACCGATAGGGATGTGCAGGTCAAGCGCTATCTTCAGTTGATGAATCTATGGAACCAGCGCAAAGACCCGGTTGCCAGCTTCTCAAAAGGGATGAAGCAAAAGCTGGCGATTGCCCGCGCGCTGCTGCACGAGCCGCAGGTGCTCTTTCTGGATGAGCCGACTAGCGGCCTGGACCCGGAATCGGCCAGAATGGTGCGCGAATCCATCGCGGAACTGCGCACGCAGGGGCGCACGGTGCTGCTGTGTACGCACAATCTGGTCGAGGCCGACCAGCTTTGTGATCGCGTGGGCATTATGCGTCAACACTTGCTGCGCGTCGATACGCCTGAGCATCTGAGCCAGGAATTATGGGAGCCACAGGTGACCTTTCGCATTCGCGGACGCGCAGCCCTCTATCAAACACAACTGAGCCAGCTTCCCTTTGTGCGCGCGGTCACCTGTTCCGGCGATAGCGTGACGGCAACCCTGACAAGCGGTGCGGAGCGGCAAGAGGCGACGGCGGCGATGGTGCGGCGCTTGGTGGAGGCAGGCGCAGACGTGTTCGGTGTGGCCGAGGCAACCCATTCTTTGGAGGATGCCTATCTGACCCTGTTGTCCGAGGAGCCGCCTGAGGAACCTCCGCCAGCCCAACTCCCGCCGCCGCGTCCCCGTCGGCGCACGACAGCAGGCAGACCCGCGCGCCAGGAGGTAAACGATGCGTATTAGTTTGCAGCGCATCAGGATTATTATCATCAAAGAATGGCTGGATGCATTCAAAAATGGCTATATCTTGTTGATCGGCATTTTGCTGCCGCTGCTGCTGACGGCAGTGCCGCTGCTGCTGCTGCTGGTTGCGCGCACGGTTTCGGCGCAGCAGCTAGGTATCGGCAGCAGCTTGCCAGCGTTTCTGCGTCAGAACCCGGCCCTCCAGAATCTTCAGCCGAACGAGATTTTTCAGGCAGCGCTTGCCAACCAGTTTATGCTTTTGTTTCTCATTCTGGCGCTGCCGCTGCCGGTAGCCCTGGCGGCCTACAGCGTGGTCGGCGAAAAGCGTGACCGCAGCCTGGAACCGCTGCTGGCGACGCCCATCACTGTTCCAGAAATTTTGCTCGCCAAGGGGTTTGCTTCGCTGATTCCTGGGGTGCTAAGCACCTGGTTTTGCTTTATCGTCTATCTGGTTGTGGCGCGGGCATTGGTCCTCAGCGATGCCGTGTACAGCGCGATTTTCAACACGACCTGGCTGCTGGCAATGTTTGTGGTGGTACCGCTGCTGACGCTCTTGAGCGTGTGCCTGGGGCTGATGGTCAGTTCGCGCTCCAACGACCCGCGCGCCGCCGAGCAACTGAACACCTTCGTTATTCTGCCCATTCTGGTGCTGTTCTTCAGCCAGCTTCTGGGCATCGCGGTGGTGAATACACTGACGATCATCTTTCTGGCGGTGCTCATCGTCATCGTTGACGCTATTCTCTTGCGCCTGGCTGTGAGCCTCTTTCAGCGCGAAACGATTCTCACCCGTTGGAGGTAGGGTAACTGCTGGCCTCTTGGTAACGCTACCAGCAAGAACGCCTGGCTATGGGGCGACGGGCATGCCGACACTGCGCAGGAGCAGGGCGCGCAGCGTCGGGAGTGAGTGCTCAAGCGGTTCGGGGTTGGGCGTCACCAGCCAACGTACCACCACTTCGTTGATGGCCCCGAACCAGGCGTAGGCGGCCACAGTGGTATCCAGCGGCTCAATGACGCCTTCGGCCACGGCCAGATCAAGATAGCGCTGAATCATACCGGCAAACTGGCCGTGAATCTCGACAATCTTCTCGTCGAAGCCATGCCCCAGGCCCACGGCCTCCACCAGCAGAATCTTGCTCAGGCGGCGATGGCGCGAGAACTGCTCCAGCACGATGCGCAGCGCGGCATTCACCTTTCCTGTAGCCGTATCCTCGTCTTCAATAGCGCGGTCAACCGCTGCCATGAGTTTGGGCGCGAGGACATCGATTAGCGCCAGAAAGATGCCCTGCTTGCTGGGGAAATGAAAATAAAAGCCGCCCTTGGAAGTCCTGGCTTTCTGGATAATATCGTCTACCACGGTGCCGTGGTAGCCTTTTTCGGCAAAGACCTCCTCAGCAGCATCGAGGATGCGCTGGCGCGTGGCGTCCTTATCACGTCCCCCGCTACGTTCGTTCCCCGTTCCTGTCAGTGCTTCCTCTGACGCTGCTTTGGCGCGCATCAGCGTGGAACCACGGGCAGCAGCACATGTGAGGGATACTCGCGGCTGTGCAGGATGGTCTGCGTCGCGCTCTGTACCTCAGCGTCTGCGCCGATCTCGTGGCCGGTATTCAGGTTGCGGTCCCAGCGTGGGAAGTTGCTGCTGGTGATGTCCAGGCGAATGCGATGCCCTGCCTTGAAGAGATTGCTGGTGGCCCACAGGTCAATCGTGTATTCGTAGGCTTTGCCTGGCTCCAGCAGTTCGGGCGTCTGGAGGCCGTGGCGATAGCGGGCGCGAATGATGCCATCCGTCAGGTTGCGGGCAAAGCCATCAGGATGCACGTCGACCAGACGCGCCACAAAATCGGTGTCGGGCGCACTGGACGCCGCCCAGAGCGTGACGGTGATCGGGCCGGTGACCTCAAGATCATGCTCAAGCGGCGCGCTGGTATAGACGAGCATGTCATCGCGGCGCTCAATCGGCTGCTGGTTGATGGCCCCGGAGCGATAAACGGCGGGCATAAGCAATGAGCCGCCAAGCGTTGGCACCGGATTCAGCGGGTCATACTCGAAGCGATCAGCCGACTCGTCGCTGGGAAGCTCAGTTGTCAGGGAACCGTCGCCCTCCAGCGTGTTGGCGTGGCCGCCGCTGTGTAGATAGAAGGGTGTGGGCAGCGCGCGGGCCAGCGGCCATTCCTGCTCGTCGCGCCAGACGTTTTCGCCCATGACGAAGATCTTGACAGGAGGCTCGCGGTCCACGCCGTTCTCGATGCCCTTGAGCCAGCGATCAAACCAGCGCAGTTGCAGGCTCATAAAGTCGATCTGAAGGTTGATGAGCGCGGCAGACGCGCCATAGCCAAAGGCAGTATCGCCCACCGTGTTGCTGGCGTTGGTATGCGACCAGGGTCCAATCAGCAGGCGAGCCTGGCGCGCTTCGGGCGTGGCACCATGGGCGCGCATTTCCTGAAAGTTGCGGAGCGTGCCCGCCAGGAAAATATCGTACCAGCCGCCCGCGTTATAGCAGGGCACGTTCACCTTGCCATGATGCCCCAGGATGGTCGAGGGCGCGGAATATTCGGGCGCAAAGGGATGTTCGATACCGTCGAAGAACGATTCGCCCAGGTTGGTGCGGCGGAATGGCTCGAACGCTTTTAGCGGCAGGGATTGATAGCCCTCGGCGGGCAGACGATCGATCTCTTGTGCCAGGGCAACCATTTTCGCGTAGCCTACACGCGGGTCAGGGTTGCCGCGCTCGCGGCGCAACACGGTATCCAGTCCGGTTTCGAGCAGCCAGCTTGCCTGGATGCCCAGTTCCAGCGCGCCGCCCCGGCTGAAGACGCCATCATGTGGATTGGCCCAGGTGATATACGGGACCATGGCCGCCAGATGCGGCGGGCTTTGAATTGCGCCGACCCACTGCGTAAAGCCGAAGTAGGATGCTCCGTACGTCCCCACCTTGCCATTGCTGCCCGGCAGTGTCGCCGCCCATTCAATCGAATCGTAGCTGTCTGGCCCTTCATCGCGCAACGGATACCAATCGCCTTCGGAGGTGAAGCGCCCGCGTGTATCCTGCACCACGGTGATGTAGCCCTGGCGCGCTGCTTTCACCGGGTCCAGCACAGATGACCCCAGCGGGAAGTCTTTGCCATAGGGCAGACGAGTCAATAAGACCGGATACGCCCCCTCAGCCGCCGGGCGGTAAATGTTGGCGCGCAGCGTGATTCCATCGCGCATGGTGGCTGGCACATCAAAATCGACGTGGACGCCCTGGTTGGCCTGTGGGTCTGGCATTCGTTGCTCCTTTGCAAAAGACGCTTCTAATTGAAGGTATTATCGCTTGCGTTCGGGTCAGTGTGAAGGCTTTGCTCGTTCCAGATCAGCGGAGATAACTCCTGGCCGCTGGAGAAGCCTCTGAATCATCGCCCGTTCTTGTCCGGGCAGCACGGCCACTTGAAAGAGGTTGAGCGCTGCCTGATGGCGCAGCGGCTTGCCGCCCAGCGCGCCGATTTCCCGTATCGCTTGCTCTCTGGCGATGGTTGGCGCAAAGCCAACGATAATTATGCCTGGCACGATCTCTTCTGTGCTGGGCAGTTTCGGCTGGCTTTGCATCTTCTGGTTCAACAAGTCTTTGGCCTGGTGCAGCATTTCCTGCGCTTTGATGCCTGCCAGGGACAGGCTCTTGCGCCCTTGCGCGAGCAGTTCTTTGGCTCGCTCTTCATAAGGTGTTGGCATGGCTGGCACAGGCGCGCTGGGTCTGGTATTGCCCCCGCCTGCTTCAGCTTCTGGCGGCCTGGTGCCTGGTGGCGGCCCCGCAAAAGGGCCATGCTGCCACCAATGCTTGATCACTTCTTGCAGCGGTGTCTGCTCTGGTGGTGGGGTGGGCAGGCCGCGCCGTCTGAATTCACCGGGTGGAATTGGGCCGTTGCCAATATCCTGGCGCTGTTTGCGCAGCTCGCGCAGGCGCGCCAGGCGCTCATCTTGCGGGGAAAGCGCAGGCCGCGGTGGCTGAGGAGGAGGGGGTGGCGTCTGGCCCGGCCTGGATGGTTGAGGGAACCTGTGCGAAGCGGCGGGGTCATAACCGCGCTCGTCTATAGGTGTGTTGAATGGGAAATCGTCTGGTTCTTGGTTCATAGCTCACAAGAGACAGGGACACGAGAAACCTCGTATCCCCGCACTGCCATCACTTGCGATGGGGTATTCATTTTTATCCTGCTCTTCACCTTATAGCACATCTTTTCGGAGTCTGCAAGCCTCTGAGACAAATGGACCCATCCCAAAACGGGACGGGCCATTTGCTGTATTTATCAGGCTTTTCCGGCAAAGCGCACAGTGACTTATGGATAGATGCCGCGCAGTTCCGTGGCTTTGGCGACGCGCTCGATGGCAACCATATAGGCGGCGGTGCGCATATCGCATTGGTGCTCTTGCGATTTTTCCAAGACGGACTGGAAGGCGCGGTCCATGATGCTTTCGAGCTTGGCAGCAATCTCGTCGTTGCTCCAGAAGAAGCTTTGCAGGTCTTGCACCCACTCGAAATAGCTGACCGTCACGCCGCCCGCGTTCGCCAGAATATCGGGGATGACGAAGATGCCGCGTTTGGCGAAGACGCGATCGGCGTCGGGTGTGGTCGGGCCGTTGGCGGCCTCGGCGATGATCTTCGCCTGCACACGCTCGGCATTCTCCAGGGTCAGCATACCCTCGGTGGCAGCCGGAATGAGGATATCGCAGGGCACCTCCAGCACCTCGCGAACGCCCATCCGCTGCGTGCCGGGGAAGCCTACCACGGTGCCACGCTCTTGCTTGTGCAGCAAGACCTTGGAAGGGTCGAAACCCGTCTCGCTGTAGATGCCACCCTGCGTGTCGCTGACGGCGACGATCTTGCAGCCTTCAGCATACAGCAGCCGCGCGGCAATCGCGCCAGCGTTGCCGTAGCCCTGGACGGCGACCCGCGCGCCGCGCAGGGGCATATCGAGATGGCGCGCAGCCTTCTTGACCACCGAAACCACACCACTGGCGGTCGCGTCGTTGCGCCCTTCGCTGCCCCCGATGGCAAGCGGCTTGCCAGTGACCACGGCGGGAACCGAATAGCCCGCGTGCATCGAATAGGTATCCATAATCCAGGCCATCACCTGGGAGTTGGTATTCACGTCAGGAGCGGGAATATCGCTGTTCGGGCCGATCAAGAGGGATATTTCGGTGGCGTAGCGGCGTGTCAGCCGTTCCAGTTCGCCGATGCTCATCTCTTTGGGGTTGCAGATGACGCCGCCCTTGGCTCCGCCGTAGGGGATGCCCACCACCGCGCATTTCCAGGTCATCCACATCGCCAGCGCCTTGACCTCATCATGGCTGACTTCGGGGCTGTAGCGGATGCCGCCCTTGGCCGGGCCGCGATTGACGTTATGCTGCACGCGGAAACCGGTAAACATGCGGATGGAGCCGTTGTCCATGCGGACGGGGAAGTTGACGATCAGTTCGCGCTTGGGGTAGCGGAGCACCTGGCGCATATCTTCGCTCAGGTTCAGTTTCTCCGCGGCGACATCGAATTGCGCAACCGCCATTTGATAGGGATTGATCGGTGTCGGTTCGGGCACAGCTTTGTGCATGGTCGAGTTCCTTTCTCTCCAATAAGATGGCGCAGCATCGCGCCAGGGTCCCCATTCTTTGCTCTGGAGCAGAACGCCTCCCCATCCAGGAAGACGGTTCTGCTCCGCTTGTGTGCCGCACTACGAGGATTTGCGTTGCAGCTTTTCCAGTAGCATTGGCCGTACCAGGGCGGGTTTTGCGCGGCCAGCGCTGCGCTTCATCACCTGGCCGATGAGGAAGGTGACGGAAGATTCTTTGCCGCGCTGGAAGTCCTCCACTGCTTTGGGGTTGGCCGCCAGAACCTCATCGATCATGCGCTCCAACTCCCCCTGGTCGCTCATTTGGGCAATGCCTTCTGCCTCGACAATCTCAGCGGGCTGCTTGCCGCTGGCGAACGATTTTTCCAACACCTCCTTGGCCTGGCTGCCGCTGATGCGCTCCTCAGCCACCAGATCGACCAGCTTTGCCAGTCCGGTTGGCGTGATGGGACACGCGGTGATGTCTTGCCCCGCAGCGTTGAGAAGGCGCGCCAGATCGCCAGTGATCCAGTTTGCCACCGCTTTGGCTCGCGCGGGAAGGGTTCCCTGTGTAGCATTGGCGGCTGCCTGCTCGAAATAGTCAGCCAGCGCCCGCTCCGACGTGAGCACTTCGGCATCATAGGCACTGAGATTGTATTGATCGGTGAAGCGCTGCCGTTTGGCGTCGGGCAGTTCCGGCATCTTGGCCCGCACGCCCTCAATCCACTCGTCGCTCAGCACCAGCGGCGGCAGGTCAGGCTCTGGGAAATAGCGGTAATCGTGCGCCTGCTCTTTGCTGCGTTGCGAAACGGTGATGCCCTTGCCCTCGACCCAGCCGCGTGTCTCCTGCGAGATGGTTTCGCCCTGTTGCAAGAGCGCGATTTGCCGCGCTGCCTCGTATTCCAGGGCGCGCTGCACAGCGCGGAACGAGTTCATATTCTTGATTTCGGTCTTGGTGCCCAGCCGTATCTCGCCAACGGGACGCACGGAGACGTTGGCGTCGCAGCGCAGACTGCCCTCTTCCATGCGCCCGGACGACACACCAAGATAAACGAGCGTGGCGCGCAGTTTTTGTAGATAGAGCCGCGCTTCTTCGGCGGAGCGTATATCCGGCTCGCTGACGATCTCCATCAGTGGGATGCCCGCGCGGTTCAGATCGACCAGGCTGAACGACACGCCATCCGGCCCGGTGCGATGGAGCAGCCGCCCGGTATCTTCTTCCAGATGGACGCGGTGAACGCCGATGCGCTTCTCCTCGTCCTTGAGTTGGATGGTCAGATAGCCGTTGCGGCTGAGCGGAATATCATATTGGGAAATCTGGTAGCCCTTAGGCAGGTCGGGATAGAAATAGTTCTTGCGGTCAAACTTGGAGAATGAGGGAATGGTGCAATTGAGCGCCAGGGCGGTCATCACGGTATATTCAACCGCTTGCTCGTTGATGACGGGCAGCACGCCGGGCATGCCCATGCAGATGGGGCAGTTATGCGTGTTGGGCGCGGCGTCGGCATAGTCGGCGCTGCACCGGCAGAACATCTTGCTGGCAGTCAGGAGTTGCGCGTGTACCTCTAATCCAATGACGACTTCATACTCTACGGCAGATAGTGTTGCCATACCACCTCACAACATCAGCGAGCGCGCTCATCCAGCAGCGCCGCTCGGTCTCGGTATATATCAATCTTTGCCAAAAATCACGCATGGCGTTTGATAAAACGCTCTATGCGTGTGAGTGCTTCTTCGATCTTGTCTTGCGCCGTGCAATAGGCGCAGCGCACAAAGCCTTCGCCCGCCGCGCCGAACGCGCTGCCAGGCACGACAGCGAGCTTCTCCTCAAAGAGCAGACGCTCGGAAAACTCCTCGGAGGTCATGCCGGTTGAGGCAATCGATGGGAAGGCATAGAACGCGCCGCGAGGATTGCCGCAGGGCAGCCCGATGCGGTTCAGGCCATCGACCATCACCTGCCGTCGCTGGGCATAGCTGGCGACCATGCTCTGCACATCTTCTTCGCCGTGCAGCAGCGCCTCCAATGCGGCGGCCTGACTCATCGTGGCGGCGCACATGATGGCGTATTGATGGACTTTCAGCATCGCTTCCAGAATGGGCTGTGGCGCGGCGACGTAGCCCACGCGCCAGCCGGTCATGGCATAGGCTTTGGAGAAGCCATCCAGCAAGACGGTGCGCTCCTGCATGCCCGACAGTGTCGCCAGACAGGTATGCTCGAATCCATAGGTCAGGCGGCTGTAGACCTCATCGACCAGCACGACCAGATCGTGGCGGCGCGCGACCTCTGCAATCGCCTCTAGTTCCTGGCGGGCAATGACGCCGCCGGTTGGATTATTGGGGTTGCCAAAGAGAATCAACTTGGTGCGCGGCGTGATGGCCGCCTCGATGGCTGCGGCTTTGACCTCGAAGTTGTCCTGGGCATAGGTTGGCACGGGCACCGGCACGCCGCCCGCAAAGATGATGCCCGCCTCATAGGCCACATAGCCGGGGTCTGGCGTGACCACCTCGTCGCCGGGGTCGATGAGGGCGCGCAGCGCGGCGTCAACGCCTTCGCTGACACCTACCGTCACAAATAGCTCGTGCTGGGGGTCATAGCCGAGGCCATAGCGCTGCTGAAGGTGCTGGGCAATGGCTTGGCGGAGCGCGGGCGTGCCATAATTGGAGGTGTAGTGTGTTTCGCCAGCCTCGATGGCGGCAATGCCCGCCTGGCGGATATGTTCAGGCGTCACAAAGTCTGGCTCGCCTACACCCAGCGAGATCACATCAGGCATGCCAGCGACAATATCAAAGAACTTGCGGATACCTGAGGGCTTGACCACGCGCACGCGCTCGGCCAGGAGTTCTCGCTTGATCACAGAGTCCATCGTTGCTGCCTTTCTATACATCTGCCCATCTGCTTTGACGATGGCGCGTTGACGATGCGCCATGCGGCCCTTCTGCACAAGCCGTTCCCAACCACAGAGTGTGGCGCTGCCCCCATCATAGCACATGGCGCGGGGGCTTTCAATCGGCGTGCGGCCTGGTATGCGTATAGTTGAAGGGCAATAGCGGCGCTATTGCCCTTCGGCCAGAGGCAAGGATTGTATAGTCTCTGGAAGTCTCGGTGATACAATGAGGTCCGGCCCGCATTGCTGGCTGTGCCGGATGAGGAACAGAGACCAATGGACATTTCGCCGGACGATATTGTGGTGACAGTGACGCATCCCTGGATGGACATCGACGTGACCCTAGCCGCCTGGATGGAGCGCGGGCCAGGGTCACGTGCTTTTATCCGGGCCATCCATCCCCGCGTGAGAGCTACGGGCGAAGTGTTGCCTGACTCTGTCATTCCGCTGGAATATCAAAACACGCAGGAGTCGCGGGACTTGATCAGGCGCGGCCTGCTTCCCAACCCCTGGTCCGGCAGGGCGTGGCCGTACCCTCCTGAAGAACTTGAGGAATAAGCTGCCACATCTTCCAAAACAGCAGCGCCAGCAGAAAGAAGGTGATGCCATGCACGCACTCTATGCCAGCGGCGGCAAGATTCGTCTGGTCGCTGACTACCCGCGCCCGGAACTGCTGCCCGGCGAGGCACTGATTCGCGTGCTGCGCGCGGGCATCTGCAACACCGATCTGGAACTGCAACAGGGCTATAAGGGCGGCTTCGAGGGCGTGCCCGGCCACGAGTTTGTGGGCCAGGTCGAGGGGTGCGCAGGCCAGCCGGAGTTGATCGGGCGGCGCGTGGTTGGCGAAATCAATCTAAGCTGCGGCGTGTGCCAGCGTTGCCGCCAGGGCATGCCAACCCACTGCGAGCGGCGGCGCGTGCTGGGCATCCTCAACAAAGATGGCGCGTTTGCCGAGTATCTGACACTGCCGGTGGAGAATCTGCATCTGGTGCCCGACGCGCTGAGCGATGCCGAGGCGGTGTTCGTCGAGCCGCTTGCCGCCTGTTTCGAGATTCTGGAGCAGGTGCAGATTCGCCCCACCAGCACCGCGCTGGTGCTGGGCGATGGCAAGCTGGGCCTTCTGGCAGCACAGGTGCTGCGCCTGACGGGCGCGCAGGTGACGCTGCGGGGCAGGCACCCGGAGAAGCTGGCCCTTGCCCGCAGCCTGGGCATCGATGCTGTCCACGACGATGCCGCGCCGCACCCGGCGGCCTCTGATCTGGTGGTGGAATGCACAGGCAGCGCGGCGGGTCTGGAGCTTGCCCGACAGTTGGTGCGCCCGCGCGGAACGATTGTGCTGAAAAGCACCGTGGCGCAGCCCGCCGTCATCGATCTTGCGCCGTTCGTGGTCGATGAGATTACGGTTGTTGGCTCGCGCTGTGGCCCGTTCGAGCCAGCCCTGCGCGCCCTGGCGCATAGGCAGGTCAATGTAGCGCCGCTGCTGGGCGCTACCTATCCGTTGAATCAGGGCGTAGAGGCGTTTGCCCGCGCCGCCGAGCATGGTATGCTTAAGGTGCAACTGGAAATGGCCCGCGATGGAGCCATGCCCCAATAATCGCAACGTTGTAGAGGAGAATGCTCGTGGCCTTACTTGAACTCACGCCCGATGAAGTGCTGAAGACGACCCGTTCTGTGCGCAAGCGCCTGGATTTTTCGCGCCCTGTCGAGTCGGAGGTGCTGCAAGAGTGCCTGGAGATTGCCCAGCAAGCGCCCACAGGCGGCAACAGCCAGGGCTGGCATTTTGTGGTGGTGACCGATGCCGAAAAGCGCCAGGCGCTCGGCGACATCTATCGGCGCGGCTGGGCGGTCTATCGTGGCAGCAGAGTCGGCACTCCGCGCTTCGACGATTCGCCGCGTGGTCGGACCCTGCGGCGTGTGGTCGATTCTTCGGAGTATCTGGCCGAGCATATCCACGAAGCGCCAGCGCTGGTCATCCCCTGCGTCAGAGGCCGCCTGGAGGGAAAAACCAGCGTGGAACAGGCGGGAACCTGGGGGTCGATCATCCCCGCCGCCTGGAGCTTTATGCTGGCCGCCCGCGCGCGTGGCCTGGGCACGACCTGGACGACGGTGCACCTGTTCTTCGAGCAAGATGCCGCCGAGGCGCTGGGCATCCCCTATGCCAAGTTTACGCAGGCGGCGCTGATTCCCGTGGCCTATACCAAAGGGACGGACTTTTCTCCAGCTTCGCGCGAAGCCCTGGATACGGTGGTGCACTGGAATCAGTGGTGATCTCGGCGTGAAAGCGGCTTTATGCGTCTTTCCAAACCTGGACGGTGGTATCTTCACTGCCTGAGGCAATATCCCTTCCCTGCGGCGACCATGCGACGGCGTTGACGGCCCTGGTATGCCTGCGATAGGTCAAGATGGTCTTTCCTGTCGTGGCATCCCAGTCCTGTACCGTCTGATCGCCACCACCTGAGGCAAGCTGCGTGCCAGTGGGAGACCAGGCGAGGGCATAAACGGCATCTGAATGGCCCTGATAGGTGAGGAGGTGCTGTCCTGTGATGGCATCCCAGACCTGTACGGTGCGATCTTCGCTGGCTGAGGCGATGCGCTTGCCATCGGAAGACCACCCGACTGCCCGAACAGCGTTGGCGTGCCCTTGATAGGTGAGCAGATGCTGTCCGGTAGCAGCATCCCAGACCCGCACAGTCTTGTCCTGGCTTGCCGAGGCGAGGTATTTGCCATCAGGAGACCAGGCAAGGGACCAGATGTCAGCCGTATGCCCGTGATAGGTCGAGGTGACGCTGCCACTGGCGGCGTCACGTATCTGCACCTGACTGGAGGTGCTGGAGGCGATGCGTTTGCTATCGGGAGACCAGGCGATACCAAGTGCTCGAATGTAATGCAGGTATGTGGTCTTATACGAGAGGAGCTTGCCTCCAGTCGAGGCATCCCAGATTTGCACGGTGCGATCATCGGAACCCGAAGCAATATGCTCGCCATCGGGGGACCAGGCCACGACGGTTACAGTATCGGAGTGACCGCTATAGGTGAAGCTATGGCTGCCCGTCAGCGCATCCCAGACCTGGATGGTGGTATCTTCACTGCCTGAGGCAATGCGCCCTCCGCTGGGAGACCAGGCCAGGGCCAGCACAGCCTGGGTATGGCCTTGATAGGTGAAGATGGTGGCGCCTGCGATGGGAGAAGGTGGGGCTGCCTTCGTAGGGGTGGCTGTGGGGGACGAAGTAGAGGACGCGCAGCCTGCGGCGCTGAGGGTAACAGTGGCGCCTATCAGCCCCTTGATGAACAGGCGGCGGGAGAGAAGCGAGAAACGCGGTTCAGTGTTCTCATCCATGTAGGAATCTGCTCCGATTTGCAGTGAACCCGCTTGCTGATTCGGCACAGGCGGTCTGTGGTCTGCTGCTTCAGAGAAAACGATCATCAGCCCTACAATATTACGTCTGGGGAGCGGGAACGCTCACAGGAACGGGGGAGGGTCTTCTCTTCCCAACAGCAGACTGATCTTCCTGGGGCGATGGACCGAAAAGCATCAAACACTCTTGGGCTATGCAGAGAGCGTCGTGGTTTTCGGCGTGGTCAAGGCGGTGAGCAGGTCGGCCCAATGGGTAAACAGCAGGAAGTGGCCTTCGTCGGGATAAAACGTCATGCGACTGTTGGGCAGCGTCTGCGCCAGATGGCGGCCAAAGGCGGGCTTCAGCAGCGGGTCGGCTTGCCCATGCCAGAGATGCACCTCTTTGAGGATATTTTCCAGGCGAAACCGCCAGGGGCGCGACAGCGCCAGCATATCATCGTAGAAGCCCCGGCTGCCCTGGCGGTAGAGTTCGCGCGTGGTTTCCAGCATCATGGCGCGCATCTGCTCATCAGCCAGCAGCGCTTTGTCTGACTCCGAAAAGCGTGCGACAATGGACTCTACGGCCCGGTGCAAGCTGCGGCGTGTCTTCTGGCCCTGTTGCCAGGCAAACGCCCTGGCGGCCCAGGGGGCAATCTGCACGATCTGTGCGGCACCGCGCCACTGGCGCGTGAGATATTCGGCGGGCGCGGTTTCTGCCAGCGGAGCCGCCCCGCTGACCACGCCGACAGCAGAGAGCCGTTCGGGAATCTTATGGGCACAGGCCAGCGCATGCGCGCCGCCGCCGGACCAGCCTAGCACAGCAAACTGCTCGATGCCCAGGCCATTCGCCAGCGCCGCGACATCATCGGGCCAATCGAGCAAGCCGCGCCCTGGCTTGGGCGTAGACAGGCCGATGCCTGGCCGATCAATCGTGATCAGGCGCACGCCCAGCGCCGCGGCAATGGATTCGTCGGGGTGACGGGTGAGCCGCGAAGCGCCTAGCCCATGGAAGAAAAACAGCGGTTTGCCATTGGGCGCGCCAAATTGCGCAAATCCGAGCGCCCTGCCATCGGGGAGAAAGATGACTTCGCCGGGGAGTAATCTTTGCATAGGTTCTTTGATTGACCTCATCAACGTTGCCCGTCCCTGCGCCTGCCACGATATATTTCTTTGCATATGATATACCGTGTGTCAAATCTTGAGTTTCGTGGATGCCAGCTAAGCTTGAGTTACCCCGCAATCGGTGGTATCCTCACAGACGAGAAGCCTGAGATACGGCACGCTTCTTGAAAAGAACGCGCGGCGCCCAGATGATAACCGGCGCTTGCTCATATCAGGATATACCTGTGGTGGATACGCTCAAAAGTATCGAGCTTCAACAACTCAAGATTACCTACTGCACGAATGGGAATCCGCCAGTGGCAGCGGCGGATGGCAAAGAGCCGATAGTGCTGCTGCACGGCTGGGGTGCTTCGATTCAGACGATGCTGCCGATCTATAATTATCTGGCACCGCGCCATCGCGTGTACGCGCTCGATTTTCCCGGCTGCGGCGACAGCGATCAGCCACCGGTTGCCTGGGGCGTGGCCGAGTATATGCAACTGGTGCTGGATTGGCTGGATGCGTTGCAGATACCGCAGGCGACCTTCATCGGCCATTCGCATGGCGGGCGCGTTTCGCTGGTGCTGGCGGCGCGCCATCCGGAGCGCGTGAAGCGGCTGATTCTGGTGGACAGCGCGGGCATTCGCGCTCCGCGCAATTTCCGCTACTATCGGCGCGTGTATTTCTACAAGGCGGCCAAGCGCGTGATCGCGCTGCCGGGCATTCGGCGCTGGCAGGTGCCGCTGCGCAAGCGGCTGATGAAGCTGCTGGGGTCGGAGGATTACGGCAGCGTGACGCCGGGCGTGATGCAGGGGACGTTTATCAAGCTGGTCAACGAGGACTTGCGCCCGATCTTGAAGTCGATCAAGGCATCCACGCTGCTGATCTGGGGCGAAAACGACAAGGACACGCCGGTCAGCGATGGGAAGATCATGGAGCAGGCAATACCAGACGCCGGATTGGTGATCTTGAAGGGCGCTGGGCATTTCTCGTATCTGGATTGCTTCCCGCAGTTCTGCGCGGTGATTTCTAGTTTCCTATCTTCGTAAATCGAGGGTTGCTATGCTGCTGTTGCTGGTTGGGCTGCCGCTGGCGCTGATCTGGCAGGTATATGTGACGCGGCAGTTGACGCGCCTGCTCAATATCCATCAAATCGAAGAATATCAGAATGGGCGCTTCTGGCGCTGGGTGCTGGGTGCGCCGTCGCGGCTGATCGACCTCCAGCACGCGCGGGTGGGCCTGGGGCTGATTGTGCTCTGGCTGCTGGCCTGGGGGGTGCTGCCGCAGGTCTGGATATTTGCGCTGCTAGGCGTCTTTTCAGCGGCGTTTCCGATTGTGCTGGCCGTGGGCGTTCCAGATGTCCAGGCCAAGAAACCGCTGGTCTATACTGCCCGCGCCAAGCGCCTGCTGAGTACGGCGTTAGTGCTTTCGACGCTGCTGTCGGTGGGATTGGCGGTTGGCCTGTGGTTCGCGCTTCAGCCGCCGATGGGCTGGCAGCTTGCGCGGGTGACGTTTGCCTGGGGCACGCTGCTGGCGCTGGGCTTGAGTATCGTGAACGCGCGTGGCCTGACGGCGCTGGTGCTGATGCTGGCAAATCTGGTGATGTTTCCGGTGGAAGCGCAGGTACGGGGCTATTATCTGCGCCAGGCGAAGGCAAAGCTGGCGCGCATCCATCCGCGCATGATCGGCATCACCGGCAGCTATGGCAAGACCAGCACGAAGCAGATTCTTCGTACTATCTTGGCGACACGTTATAAGACGCTGGCGACGCCGGGCAGCTTCAATACGCCGATGGGCGTCTGCCGCGTCATCAACAACGATTTACTGCCAGAGCATGAGATATTTATCGTGGAGATGGGCGCGTATACGCGCGGCGAGATTGCCGAACTCTGCCGCCTGGCTCGCCCTGCGCTCAGCATTCTCACCGCCGTTGGCCCGCAGCACCTGGAGCGCTTCGGCAGCATCGAAAACGTGATGCGCGGCAAGAACGAGATCATGGAGGCACTGCCAGACGGCGCGCCCGCGATCTATAACGGAGATAACCCCTACTGCCAACAGTTGATGCGCGAGATGCGGGCCGAAGGTCGCATTAAGGTTTATTCGTATAGTCTCGATGAGGCGAATGCTGACGCGCAAGTCGTTGCTGGCGCTATTCAGGTGACGCGACAGGGGCTGACGTTCTCGGTGACGTATCGCGGCGGGCAGGGCGAGGAGCGCGCGACGATGCGCAGCCAACTGCTGGGCAAGCACAACGTCTCCAACATCCTGGCGGCGGTGACGGCGGCGCTCTTGTGCGGCATGAAGCTGGATGAGATTGCCAAAGCCGTGGAACAGGTTGAGCCGGTGGAGCATCGGCTGCAACTGATTCAGGGCGCGGGCGGCGTGACGGTGATTGATGATGCCTACAACGCCAATCCAGAGGGCGTGCGTACCGCGCTGGAGGTGCTGGCGCAGTTCAACGACGGCAAGCGCGTGCTGGTGACGCCGGGCATGGTGGAGCTTGGGCCGATTGAGGTCGAGGAGAACTATCGCTTCGGCCAGCTTGCGGCGGCCTCCTGCGATGTGGCGATTCTGGTTGGCCGCAAGCGCACCGAGCCGATTGCGCGCGGGCTGCGCGAAGCAGGCTTCCCCGAGCAGCAGCTTTTTGTGGTTGGCTCGCTCAAGCAGGCAACGGAGAAGATGCAGAGCATCGTCGCGCCCGGTGCGGTGGTGCTCTTCGCCAACGATTTGCCGGATACGTATAACGAAGAATAGCTACTTCACTCGTTCCGCTGCCAGCGTATAGCGTGCCAGCACGTCTTCGCGCAGCGTGACGCCGATGCCCAGCCCATTCTGCGGCACTTTAATCGTGCCGTCGGATTCCAGGACGGCAGGCGGGTCCACAATATCTTCGTGATAGTAGCGCTCGCTGGCGGAAACATCGCCGGGCAGCGTGAAGCCGGGTAGGCTGCTGAGTGCCAGGTTGTGCGCGCGCCCCACGCCCGATTCGAGCATGCCGCCGCACCACATGGGGACGCTGCGACTGACGCACAGGTCGTGGATGGCTTTGGCTTCGGTGTAGCCGCCGACGCGGCCCACCTTCATGTTGATGATGCGCCCGCTGTCCATCTCCAGGGCGTGGCGCGCATCCTGAAAGCTGTGGATGCTTTCATCCAGGCAGATGGGCGTGGCGAGTTGGCGCTGAAGCTGAGCATGGTCGAAGATGTCGTCGAAATCAAGCGGCTGCTCGATCATCATCAGGTTCAGCGCATCCAGCTTTTTCAGGGTGGGCGCGTCTTCCAGACGATAGGCCGAGTTGGCGTCGGCCATCATTTTGATGGTTGGGAACGCCTGGCGCACTGCGTTCAGCGGCTCGAAGTCATAGCCCGGTTTGATCTTGATCTTGATGCGTTGGTAGCCGGAGGCGACATGCTGGCCCACGACCTTGACCAGCCCGTCGATGGTGGGCTGGATGCCGATGCTGACGCCAACGGCAACGCGCTCGCGCGCGCCGCCCAGCAGTTCCCGCAGAGAGATGTTCTGCGCTTTGGCAAACAAATCCCAGATGGCTAGCTCCAAGCCAGCCCGCGCCATGGGATGCCCGCGCACAAAGCGCATGCGCTCCGCCGCCTCTTCGGGCGCGCTGAGCGGCTCGCGCAGCACGGCAGGGATGGCGTAGTCGCGCAGGATATGCCAGGCTGTCTGCGTGGTTTCGTAGCTGTAGAACGCCATCGGCACGGATTCGCCATAGCCCACCAGCCCATCGGCAAAGGCTTTGAGGATGATCAACTCGCGCTGATCGGCGCGCCCAAAACTGGTTTCGAACGGGCTGACCAGGGGCAGCCGCGCGTGAATCAATTCAACGGCTTCCAGTTTGATGGTGGGCATGGGTAAGCCTCCTGGGGCATGCTGTTGCTTCTAGCCTGAAGCGTTCATTTGAGCCGATCACCGCCGATTTCAAGGATATAGACGTTGCGCCGATAGTCGCCGCTCTGGTCGAAGACGCATTCGGTGGCCGTGTAGCCTGCCTCGAAATAATGCTCGAAGAGCGCCTGGGTTGCCAGCCGCCAGCGCAGCGCTAGCGCGCTGTCTGCGGCTTTGAGCGCCTGGAAGTCGCTGGGAATCTCTAGCGCCAGCGCTGGCTGGTGAGAGGCCAGATCATATTCTTCCGGGACCAGCAGGCCATCGGCTCGGCGCGTGATTTCCAGAATAGGGGTCGCCTGGGCCAGCAGCGCGCGTGATGCCTGCTGGACCGCTGCGCTTTGCGCCGGGTCGATGTATGCCTGCACGCGCTCGCTGCCAATCCACCAATCGACGGAGAGGCGGTCTGTGGGCAGGCCCGCGTTGAGTTCGCCCAGCGTATCGCCGTAGATGTTGCGAATGTAGGTGTGCGAGACGACGCCCAGCTTGGTGAAGTTGAGCGTGGCGTTGCGCGCTTCCAGTGGGTCGAAGGTCCAGGTGATGAGGTCCAGTCCCTCAGCCAGAATGAGTCGCCGCTGCTCCAGCTTGAGCGCCTGCCCGATGCCACGATCTCGCGCTTCTGGCAGCACGCCCATCTGGTGCGAACAGTGCTTCCAGCTTCCATCCTCGCTGCGACCATAGAAGCCGAGCAGAAAGCCAAGCAGCGCGTTGGTTTGCTCGTCAAATGCGCCCAGGACGAGGCCGCCGCTTTTGTGGATGGTCAGCAGGATATGCACCGGCGCGATGTCCAGGTCGCTCAAGCCCCAGGCGCGCCGCTGCACCTCTTCTGCCGCTTTATAGTCTTCGGTGGTCTCAAGGTGCCGAACGGTGAATCCACCTTTTGCCACGCTGCGCCTCCTTATGTTGCCGATGGCGTGGCAGCAGGCGCTTTGCTGGGGGCTGTTTTGCTGCCAGCCGCGCCCATGCGCTCTAGCAAGGGCGAGTCTACTGAGTAGGTGGTGCGCTGGCGCTCTTGATGCGCCTCAAAGGCCAGTTGAATCAGCTTATCGACGAGCGCGCTGAAGTTGATGCCTGTCGGCTCCCAGAGATAGAAGGAGATGGAGCCGGGCAGCGTGTTGATCTCGTTGATATAGAGCGTTTCGGTTTTGGGGTCCAGCAGAAAGTCGATACGCGCGACGCCCCGGCAGTCCAGCATTTTAAAGGATTGGATGGCAATCTGCTGGACGCGTTTGGTCAGTTCGTCGGAAATGGGCGCGGGAATGATGCGGGCCAGCCCCTGCATGCCGCTGCTCTTGCCACCGCGCATATATTTATCTTCATAGCTCAGGATGTCTTTGGAGGGGATAGGCTGCTCGCAGACGGACGCCTGCGGCTCCTCAAAGCCCAGCACCGCGCAGTTGATTTCGATGGCGTTCTGCACAGCGGCTTCGATCAAGAGCCGCCGGTCATAATGCGCGGCCAGTTCCAACGCTTCTTTCAGTTCTTCGCGGTCTTTTGCCTGCGAGATGCCCACGCTGGAGCCAAGATTGGCAGGCTTGACGAAGACTGGATAGCCCAGGGATTGCTCGATGGCATTCATGGTCTCGTCCGGAGCATTTTTCCAGGCGCGGCGGTTAGTAGCGTGCTGTTTCACAACGGGCAAGCCATAATCCCGAAAGACCGCTTTCATCAAGATTTTATCCATGCCCACGGCTGATCCCAGCACGCCCGAGCCAACGTAGGGGATGCCCGCCAGTTCAAAGAGGCCCTGGAGGGTGCCATCTTCGCCATAGGTGCCGTGGATGGTGGGAAAGAGGACATCCAGCGGCAAGACTTCTGGCTCGCGAGCGCGCTTGAAGAGGCCGCCTTTGTCTTCGCGCCGCACCGTGAGGCCGCCGACGGTTGGGTCGGGTGAGAGTGAAACCGGGTCGCAGCCGACCAGCACCGCTTTATCGTCTTTGAAATTGGCAACATCCATGAGTTTATCGCCGGTATACCACGTCCCGGCTTTGGTGATATAGATGGGTACGACCTCATAGCGCGTCTTATCCAGCGCGGCGATGACCTGCTGGCCGGTGATAACTGAAACCTCGTGCTCGACTGAACGGCTGCCAAAGACGACGCCCACGCGAATTTTGCCTTGCTTCATGGAAGACTCCTGGAGAGTGATCTTTTTATTGATTTTGGAGAGCATACTTGAGCGAGCGCTAAAATGCCAGGCAGCAGTATTGCACTGTCTGGACCAATGCAACGTTGGCCCACTGGATATATGCTTCTGGCGCTCGCAGTATAGCAGGATGGGCGTTGGGCGTCAAATGACATGAGGTGTAGCCGCACGTGTGGTAGCTGGCTAGATGGCCTCAAGGTGGCTGATGCGGTATAATGGCGGCGATGCTCCCCCTCGTGCTGAGATTGTTGCCTGTCAGTACTTACTCCTCATCTGGCTTGCATAGGCTGCCCCCAGCAGCAGGATACTGGCCCAGCCACGACCCCGGCGGCGTACCACTTCCCGAATGAGCAGCGCACCTGGCCCATAGATCAGGACATCAAAGAGCACAAGCGCAGGCATCGTAATGCGGGTCGAACCCGGAAGCACTTCCGCGACCAGTGGCGCCAGCACAATCAGTGTGATGACGGGCAAAAAGCGACGCATAAGACGATCTCCTTCTTAGACAAGAGAACCAACCCTATGAGCATACCCAGCCCACGACGAGGGAGCACCCTCCTATCGGGTGGTTGTGAGGATGGATGCGTGGGAAAAGAACGTGAGTGGAGGTGTTAGAAGAGAGTCAGGTGCCGTGCTGCCTCGCTGGCTTGCAACCGGGTGCGAACTCCCAGTTTACTATAGAGGTGTTTCAGGTGGTCCTTCACGGTGTTGATCGACACCACCAGTTCCTGTGCCATCTCCTGGTTGCTATGTCCGGCAAGCAGTAGGGTCAGCACCCGCTGCTCCTGCGGAGTAAGCGGCTCAATCAGCAAGCCCTCCGAAGAGGAAACCAGAGGAGTGCGCGTCTCAGCGGATAGTCGGAAGGCATGCAAGATGTTTTGCGCGTAGGAACGCAGCGCCGGTTCCCGTAGCGCCGGCAAAAGCTGTCGCCCACTGGCATCCACACCCTGCCTAGCCCTAGCGCGCTGGTGGAGTGCCTGTCCCTTCGCTCGAAACGGAGCAGCCCAAAGGCCGCCAAGTCTGGTCAGGACAGAGCAAGCCCATCCTCAAAAGGCGGATCGGGTACCTGACCGTGCATTCCCTCTTTCAGTCGTCACTGCCCGCGTGTTCGCTCTTGCCCTTGATACTGCGACGGCGTTCTATTGCATAGGAATTTTGCCAGAGCCGGTCCCGCACCATTGCCCGCTCTGAGTAGTGAAAGTATGGGCAGAAGTGATTACGCTGTATGCCGCCTTTGGAATGAGAGGCCAGACACTGTCCAACGCTGTAATCTGCTTGCTGCGGTTTGTAGGAGGCGCAGCATCCACAATATTTCCGTGAGCTAATGAAGCGCTTTGCAACCCACTCAGCCAGATCTAAGAGTAACACTATGCCCCCAATAATAATCAGAGCGCAACTGCAAAGCAGCAAAAAACTAGAAAACACAGTGTTGCCATTGATGGCTACTGCTAGAATAAATCCGAGAAGAAGAAGAATCCCAATGGTGGTCATGGTGA
Organism: Ktedonobacterales bacterium; assembly: GCA_035307385.1. GTDB lineage: Bacteria > Chloroflexota > Ktedonobacteria > Ktedonobacterales > DATBGS01 > DATBHW01. Next base: position 57,507 of record DATGID010000048.1, read on the forward strand.
AAGCCTTGATGGTGCCATTGGGATTTGGTGTGTCCCACCAATGTACCTCCGAAGAGGAGTACCACCGCGAGTAATCCCCGCTCTGAGAGCGCTTCTTGGGATGATGATGAGCAGGCATGGCAAACCTCCCGCAATATGAAAGGGGCATCTGATGGTGGGAAGCGACATCAGTATTGATGCTGCTCCCGACTCCGCATGGTCAACGCGCTACCTGGTTTTGTTCGCATCCTGGGCGTTGGCTTCCACCGTGGCGCCAGTATGACCGTTGACGCCTGCGCCGTCCTGGGGTACACCATTCATCACTGGCACGCGGCTCATCAGATCGGAGACCTTCTGGCTGGTGAGCGACGCGAAGTTCGCTGGAGCCTGCCCCAGGACGAGGTGGAGCAGCTCCGGCGGATTTTCCACCCAAAGCGCAAAGCGAACGCACGGCCAGCCGAAACGTAGGGAAGTCAGGCGCATCGGGATCATCCTTTCTGGAGAGCAACGCGAGATCGTGCTGGTTTTACTAAAACTACGTTGGCCCGCTGCGCCAGCTCACGCGCTGGAGGAAGACGCGAGTGTTGCGTTGCCTGGAGCGTTGGGGACCAGGTGTCGCCGCCGTTCGTGCAAAAGTGTCGGGGGGAGAGTGGTGGGGGTGGGGCGGGGAAACGGTTGGCTGATGGGACACTGCCCCACGAGGGACAGCGGCACGATGGAGAACTTCTGGCAGATGGCAAGTGGATTCAGTTCCGCGAAGGCCCGCTGCATGAGCGCCTGCGTTGCTGGGGAGCAGAAGTACCAGATGCCCACATAGGTCTCGCTAGCTCATACCGACAGAGTCCGCCACATGCCAAAGAGATCGCCAAGGAGTGCAGTGTTCGCCAACCGTTACAGTGTTGCCAACTACCAGGCAAGCATGCTGGATACCAGGGCTGGGTCTACCAGCAGCACCAGAAACTGCCAAGCGGTGCAGAGTTCGCCACATCATACAGAGTTCGTCAAGCCCGCCCACTAGCAGGCACAGGCGGATGCAGGCCATCTGAGAGGGTCCGGACCTGTTGGGGTGCTCCTTCTCCCCCTTTTCGGCGAGCGAGCACTTCTAGAGCACCTGATGGATTTTAGGAATGCTTCGATGAGCAGTATAACGCAGTGTGCCAACCAACGCAATCATATCGAGACCAAACTCGCCGTGAGGTACAGCCCATCTACCCTCCTCCTCGGGTTGGTAGGAACGATGATACTGTGGGCCTCGTGGATGGTGACATCGGCGGACAAGAAGCGTCAGGAGGCAGAGCCTCTGCAAGGCGGTAACGGTCCGCCGGGTCCGGCAAGCGACCGCATCGGTTGGTCACATCCAGCGTAGTGGGTACACCAGGGCGTGAGCACCTGTTCCGCTGTGGCGGCAGGGCGACAAGCTTTTCTTGCCATAGAACGCTCGCTTTCACGCAGCGCTGGTGGCTGAGCTCCCTACAGTGTGTCATGCACATGGGGGAGAAGGGGACGCTAGACCCCATCTTCCGCACGTTTCCTTGCTGTGTTGAGTGATTTAGGGCAAGAATCGATTTGACAGGTTCCAGCCAGCGTGAGAGACTCGCCCCATCGCATAATGGAGGAGGCTTGCATGGCGAATTTTGCGGTGGAGCGGCTTGA
>DATGID010000049.1:0-1331 GCA_035307385.1 Ktedonobacterales bacterium
ATTAGACAACTGAGCCGCGATTATAACAACACGCGGCGCACGCAGAAAGCGAGCTAAAGCGTGGCAGGTGAGGCGAATGAGATTCAATATCGCAACATCGCTTCCCTGTGGCGGGCGCTGGGCAAGACAGGTCCAGCGCCCCGCCCAGCCATGTTTGAGGAAGCGAGGAGCCTCTACTTTGAACTTGCGGCTGAATACGGGCGCAGGTATCAACAGCGAAACCGGAAGGCAGGTGCCTGATGGCTGGAAAAACAAGCATCGCCTGGACAAACCGCACATGGAATCCGCTGACAGGCTGTACCCGCGTCACCGCGGGCTGTGATCACTGCTATGCGTTTGCCTGGCACGACAAGATGTACGCAGCCTATGTGCGCAACACGGGCATCTGGCCCAATGGGCAGACGATTCCTGAACAATACGCCATGCCGTTCTCTCAAGTGCAGCTGCTCCCCAAACGGCTTGATGAGCCCCTGCACATCAAAGAGCCATCGATGTTCTTTGTGAACTCAATGGGAGACTTCTTCCACCACGATGTACCGGTTGAATATATCCACCAAATGCTGGATGTGATGCGCCAGGCACATTGGCACACGTTCCAGATTCTCACCAAGCGGGCTGGGCGCTTGCGCCATCTTGGTCCTCAGTTGGACTGGCCCAGCAACGTCTGGGTCGGGGTAAGCATCGAGAACGACCTGGTGGTTGGCCGGGCTGACGCGCTGCGGATTGGCGCAGCGAAGGCGGCAGTGCGCTTTATCAGTGCTGAACCGCTCTTGGGGCCGCTGCCAAGCCTGAATCTGGATGGCGTTGACTGGCTTATCGTGGGCGCTGAATCGGGCGCAGGTGCACGTCGAATGCAAGATGCGTGGGTGCGCGACCTCATCAACCGCTGCATTATGCGCGGCATCCCGCCGTTCTTCAAACAACGCGCCGACAGCAAAGGCCATAAACTGGAGCATCCGTTGCTGGATGGCGTTGTGTGGGAAGAATTTCCCGCGATCAACTGCCAGGCGCGCGACGAACTGGAGCAAGGCGCATGAGGGCGTTCATCAAGACACTCAAGCCGCATCAGATTCTCTGGGTGGGAAGTATCGACCTGACGGTGCGCTGCCCGTTTTGTCTGGCGGCGTTCAAAATCCAGATCACGGCAAAGGATGGGCAGCGCCTGTGCCCCGCCTGCCACGCGCGCATCACCATGCGCGTCGAGGGAGAGGCACAGTCAGCGTGAGCAAGTACGCAAGAAAGGATGACGGACCATGCAAATCACGATCAAGTTCGTGGTGGACGAGGATGGGATTCCCCACCAGCTGCACTATCCTGACCAGGAAGCGCAG
>DATGID010000050.1:0-112681 GCA_035307385.1 Ktedonobacterales bacterium
CAGGCCATTGAACACGTCACGCAACGGATACTCGCGTTGGGGGGCTTCTTCGCTCATCAGGGTCAGGTACGGAGCGACAAAGGCCCACTCCTCATCGCTCACATCACTGGGGTACGGTTTTCTTGCCATGCCCCCAGTCTATCAGAAAAAGTTCAGAACAGACTCTAAGGGCCTGCGGCCACCAAGTCCCTCTTCAGGGACTCCCCTCCCGTGTAAGCGAGGCGTTGGCCTCCAGCGCAAGCGCACGGTGTGCCAGGGTTGGGGGAACCCGTGAAGACGGGTTTGGTGGCGGAACGCCCCTAGGCGCGGTTTTAACCGCCTGCGGGGAGGGGCGGCTTTACGCTGCTGCCCTGTGAATGTCCGCCACTTTTGTATAGCCCTGCTGGCGCTACACGTTGGAAGCCATCTTGTCAAACAGCGCCTGGTATGGTATGCTTGTGCCAAGGCAACAGGCAGGCCAGTGCCAGATGCCTTGCTCATCCCCTTTTGTCGCTTTGCTGCGGAAAATGCACAGCTTAGGGGTCAGCCATGCCAGGCGCACGGATGGCACAACCGAAGCCCCGTCATTTCCTCACTGGTGCGGATATTCCTCCCCAGCCTGTTCTCGTGGGCGGCATCGCCGCCCACCTTGCGTGCCCCAGCCAGACGATTTTCTTGTTTTTCGCTTGTTTGGCACGTGGATTGCATCACCCTCAGTGTTTTCCTCCGCATCTGGCGCGCCCGCCGCCTGATGAGATGCTGAAGTCTGGGTTTTCTTCGCCGTCCGTTTCATCCTCTGCAACACTCTACGAGGGAGAAGATCATGACCAACGGTAACGGTACTCAAAAGCGGAGTTCATACTGGCTCCTGCTGCTGCTCATCCCATTCATTGCAACACTTGTCCCGGAGTTCTACAACTCGACCTCGCCCGAATTGGCGGGCATTCCCTTCTTCTATTGGTATCAGTTGCTGTGGATTATCCTCACCGGCGTGCTGATGGGGGTGGTCTACGTGCTGAAAGCCTATTAGCGCCTTCGGCGGTCGTCTCCTACCTGTCTGGGGCGATGATGCCCCATTGCGTGGTCTCAGCTCAACCTGCATTCACAGGAGGAACCTTCGATGATCGATTGGACAGCGTTAACCGTCTTTATCGTGTTTTTTGCCCTGGTGACCGTGCTGGGCTTTATTGCGGCGCGCTGGCGGCGCGGCGACCTGAATCATATCCACGAGTGGGGACTGGCTGGGCGGCGCTTCGGCACGGTTGTGGCCTGGTTTTTGATCGGCGGCGATCTCTACACGGCCTACACCTTCATCGCCGTGCCAGGTGCGCTCTATGGCAAAGGGGCCATCGGCTTTTTCGCCGTGCCCTATACCATCATTGCCTGGCCGCTCTTCTTCATCGTCTTGCCCAAGTTCTGGACGGTTGCCAAAAATCGCGGCTATGTCACAGCCTCCGATTTCGTGCGGGACCGCTTTGGCAGCAGCACGCTGGCGCTGCTGGTGGCAATCACCGGCATTCTGGCAACGATGCCCTATATCGCGCTTCAGATGGTGGGCATCGAGGTGTCGGTGCAGCAGATCGGCTTCAATGCCGAGCTTGCGCTGGTGATTGCGTTCCTGATTCTGGCGGCGTACACCTATTACAGTGGGCTGCGCGCGCCAGCGATGATCGCGGTAGTCAAGGATGCGATGATCTACATTACGGTGATTGTCGCGCTCATCGTCATTCCCGCCAAGATTGGCGGCTTCGGTAAGATTTTCGCCGCCGTGCCCGCGTCAAAGCTCACCCTGTCGCCCACCCTGTACGCGGGCTATGCCACGCTGGCGTTGGGGTCGGCGCTGGCGCTGTTCCTGTATCCCCACGCGATTACCGGCGTGCTCAGCAGTAAGAGCCGCGAGGTCATCAAGCGCAACGCGGCGCTGCTGCCGATCTATTCGCTGCTGCTGGGCCTGATTGCCCTGTTTGGCTATATGGCGCTGGCGCTGCCGGTGCATCTGGCGAAGGGCCAGACCGGCAATAACGCCGTTCCGGCGCTGCTGGCGGCCATCTTCCCGTCCTGGTTTACGGGCTTTGCCCTGGCGGCCATCTCGATTGGCGCGCTGGTGCCGGCAGCGGTGATGTCGATTGCAGCGGCCAACCTCTTCACGCGCAACATCTACAAAGAATACTTCCGGCGTCAGTGTTCTGACAAGGAAGAGGCCAATGTCGCCAAGGCCGCGTCGTTGGTGGTAAAGCTTGGCGCGCTGGCCTTCATCATCTTCTTGCCATCGGCCACGGCGACGGCGATCAACCTGCAACTGCTGGGCGGGGTCTGGATTATTCAGACGTTGCCGCCCGTCTTCCTGGGGCTGTATACCAAGTGGTTCCATCGTTACGCCATGATTATCGGCTGGATCGGCGGCATGGTTTCGGGCACCTGGCTGGCGGCGGCCAACGCCTATGCCTCGGTGACGCCGGTCAACTTCTTCGGAACCAAGGTAGCGCTGATGCCCGCGTTAGTAGCGCTGGTGGTGAATCTGGTGCTGTGCGTGGTGCTGACGCCAGTGTTCCAGGCGCTAAAAGTGTCTCAGGGCCAGGATGCCACCACCGAGGCCGATTACGCGGAGGTCGAGGCAGCGGGCATCCCAGCCGCCGGCGATTAGTTTCGGGGTCAGGCTTCCTTGCTCGGATTGAGCGGGCCAATCTGAGCGCGTGGGCCGTGCCGCAGCGCTCCCAGCAATGGGAGCGCTGCGGCACAGCTTTTGTCTGGCCTCAGGTGGTGAAGGTCAGGGTGTTGACCATCTGCGTCAGCACGTCCGAGGGCGCGACGCCGTTGGCCGCGCTTTCGGTAATGTCCAGCATATTTTTGCCATCGGGGATGATGAAGCTGTCCCAGTTCAGCGCGGGGCAGCCACCCTCCACGGCAGCGCGCCCGGCCACCTGAAGCTGGCGCGTGCTGAAGGCAAGACAGGCAGGCCCGCCCACCGCCTGCTGATCGGCTTGCTCTATCTGCTGCCAGAAGTCGAGCGCCGACCCTGATTGCGGGCCTTCCGAAAGGGTAAGTTCAATTTTGATTGCGCCAGGCGGCAGGCCAGGATTTAAAACCTGCTCCATATGATAGTTAGTGAAGATCAGGTCCAGGTGCCCGACGCCGCAGGTATAATCGTTCGTTTGCCAGCCAGCGGGGTACTTGATGCTGAAGCCGCTCGCGTCGCTGTAGGTGGCCCAGGTGGTGAGCGGAATGGTAGGCACAGGCGTGCCTGCGCCGGGCGGCGAGAGCGTTGTGCCGGTGGGCACGTTGCATGGCGTGTCCGTTGGCGTGCTGGTCGGGGTGCCGGTCGGCGAAGACGCGCTGGTGCTGATGCTCCACGCGCCGTTCTGATAGCGCAGGATGGAGCCGTTGTTGCCAACCGCCCAGCCTTCCCCTGTCGAGAGCATGAAGACGCCGAGCAGGCCATCTGTGCCTGGCCCACGCACCTGCGTCCACTTGCCACCGCTGTAGTGGAAATAGAGATTGCCTCCGGTGAAGCTGCCCACAGCCCAGCCATCGGTGGGCGAGTCCATATACAGGGCACTGACGCTTGCGAACTGGTTTGCGCCGATGGCGAGCGGTGTCTGCGTATTGGTCCAGGTTGTTCCGTTGTAGTGGGCGAAGACCATATTTGCAGGGGGCGCGGAGCCAGCAAGGAACGCATTCACCGGGCCGGTTGAGGTCGTGAGGAACTTGAGGCCCACCATCCAACCATCGCTGGCCGCAACCATCGAAAGACTAAGGATTTCATCGATGGCGGACGGCTTTTGCACCTGGACCCACTTGCTTCCCGTGTAATGCAGGAGGATGCTGGTGTTTCCCAGCGACCCGACTGCATTTCCTGCAATCCAGCCATCGCTGGCGGAAGTCATGCTGATGTTGGAAAGCCCCCAACCGGGAGCTTGCACCTGGGTCCAGCTTCGCCCGTTATAATGCAGCAGCAGACTGGTTGTCGAAGCTGGCCCTTGCTCGCCTCCAACAGCGCCAACGGCCCAGCCATTGCTGGCCGAGGTCATGAAGATGTCTGCCAGAGCACTGTCGAAGAGCGGCCCCTGCTGCGCCCAGTGGTCGCCCGAATAGTGCAAGATGAACGCCCTGTATGCTGTCGTGGCCCCTTGCGCGTTATTCTCCGTGACGGTGGCGTTACCAATGGCCCAGCCTTCGCTGGCCGACACCATAAAGACACGCTGAAGCGAAGAACTAAGCGTGTGCAGGTTCTGGTTGGTGGGAGCGCTGATCTGGTCCCACTGCGTGCCGGTATAGTGCAAGATCAGGCTCTCGGTGTTGTTGGTGGAGGTGTTGGTTGACCCAACGGCCCAGCCATCCGTGGACGACACCATAAAGACGCTGTTTAAGTTGTCTCCCTGTTGGGGAAAATAACGCGAAAGGTCAGCCGTTGGCGTGGCCTTGAGCGCGTGCTGCTTGCCCTGGTTGGGCGCTGCGCGGCTCTCGAAGAGGGCCACGCTGACGGCGGCGATGACGAAGACGGCGGCGATGGCGCTGAGAATGGGAACCAGCCGTCGCCCACGACGCGCAGGCTGAGGACGTGTCGGGCGCGCTGGTGGCGCGGAGCGGTGCGCGCGCTGCCCGCCGTTTGATTGCGGCGCGGACATGGGTTCCGGTGGCGCGGTGCGCGGGCGATAGTCGCGGCTGGTGATGTCGCGGATGTCGGCTGGCGAAAGCGGCCCGCGCGGCGTGGTGCCAAAGTGGCGCGACAGCAAATCATCCAGTTGGGTATAGCCGTCAAGTTCGCTCTGGCAATAGTCGCAGGTTGCCAGATGTTGGCGCAGACGACTGCTGTCGCGGGGGTCCAGGCGCTCCTGGCCGACGAGTGAGAGCAGCGGGGCAAAATATTCGCAAGCAGGCCCAGGCTGAGGCGAGCGGGTGTGATAGTGATTATTCATGGGAAAAGTCCTTCCGAGATGGGAACTGCTGCGATGGAACTTCTTGCGCCAGATAGGCGGCGCGCAGCCGCTGCTTGGCGCGGGAAAGGCGCTTGTTGATGATGTCGGGCGGCGCGCCAATGATGTCGCCCGCCTCCGCCGCGCTGAAGCCTTGCACCACGCGCAGCAGAAGGCAGGCAACGTCGGGCGGCGTCAGGCTGGCAAGGGCAGCCTGGAGCGCCTCGCGCTCGGCAATGTGTTCTTCAAAGGGCAGATAAGCAGCATAAGAATCGGGGTGTTGCTCGTGGCTTGCTTCTAATGATTCCCAGCGAATGAGCCGCCGACGCCGCAGCAGGGAAATGGCCCGATGATAGGCCACCTGGAAGAGCCAGCGGCGCATCGCGTCGGGCGGGCTATCGGCGGTGAAGGGCGATTGGCGCTGGCTGGCGGCCCGCCAGGCATCGTGAAAGGTATCTTGCGTCAGGTCGCGCGCCTGTTCGGGGTTGCCCACCAATCCGCAGAGGAACCCGAACAGCGCGCCCTGATGCCGGTTGACGAGCGCGGTAAAGTCCAACGGCGAAAGAGGCGGCGCGGGCGCAGATAGATCAGACATACATGCAATATCCTCTTTAGCAGAAAGAGTGGCGGCGTCGCCGGATAGAAGCTTCTGTTCTCTAAGCGCACGAGCGGCCCAAATCGGACAGGGTGATTGCCCGTCTTTTGGAGAGGTTAGAGCGAAGTGATGTTGATCGAATCGATCTCCAGCCATTCGGGGCCAGAATTGAGCGCGCCGAAGTGGAAATGGCCGCGCGGCGTGGCGATGGCATACTGGTTATCAATCCAGGCGACGAAGCCCAGCGGGCCACGCGGCGGATTGGGCGCGGTGAAGACCTCTGCGCCATCGACCCAGAAACGCGCGGCTTCGCGCCGCCATTCCAGCCGATAGTCGTGCCAGGTGGTAAGATCAGTATCGAGGATGGATTCCTTCGTGCCGCTGAGGCGCTGCACCCAGCGCGCGGCTGCCGCCTGATTGCCGGTCACCCGCGCCAGGGCGACACTTGCCAGCGTGGGCAGCCCGGCGGCCAGCGCGCCAGGGCGCTGCGTGTGGACAACCTGCGCTTTCCAGCCCCAGCCAGGGCTGCCAGGGACAAGCTGCATCTGCGAGGGCGGCGAGGCATAGAAGAACCAGACGGCTTCGGGCAGGCGAAAGACTTTGCCAGCGGGGTTAAAGGGCAGATTCCAGAAGCCGAAGCCCGCCGTGCCCACCAGCGCAAAGCGGCCACCGGTGCCCTGGGGATGCGCGGCAGGATTGGAGGCGCGAGCGCGCACGTCCATGCGCAGCGGCGGACGCCAGGAGAACCGTAAGCCCGTGGGAAAGTCGTGGTCGTCGATCTGGGCGTCGGTATAGAGGTCTTCGGTGGCGGCCTCGAAGGACAGGCGCAGGATGGATGACGCGCTGCTCACCTCGCCTTCGCCCAGGCGCATGATGTTCCAGCGGGTATCGAGCGGCTTATCGAAATCGTCGTGCATCACAGTGTACCCTCATATCTGCTTGTCGTATCAAATCATACACTATGGCTCAAGAAGGAGCAAGCAATGTCACGCGCCGTGCGTTATCCTACCATCTCGCTGAAGCCACGCCGGGAAGCGCCCCTGCTGGCGGGGCACGCCTGGGTGTTTTCCGGGGCGATTCACCAGCTTTCGCGTCCGGCTGAGGCGGGCGAAATCGTCGATGTGCGCACAGCAGAGGGCGCGTTCATCGGGCGCGGCTATTATCACCCGCAGACGGATATTGCCGTGCGCCTGCTGACCCGCGATGCCGAAGAGGCGATTGATGTCGCCTTTCTGCGGCGCATGCTTCGGCAGGCAGCGCGGCTGCGCGAGGCGCTGGACCGCGACCACACCAACGCCTTTCGCCTGGTGAACTCGGAGGGCGACGGTCTGCCCGGCGTGATCATCGACAGCTACGCGGGCCATCTCGTCGCGCAGATTTCGACGGCTGGCATGGAGCGGCTGCGCGAGCCGCTGGTGCAGGCGCTGGTGGAGGAGATGCAGCCGCGCGGCGTGCTGCTGCGCAATGACGCCAGCGGGCGCGCGCGCGAGGGCCTGCGCCGCGAGCCGCCAGCCGTGGCGGCGGGCGAGGTGCCGCAGCAGATCGAGATTCGCGAGCATGATTTGCGCTTTCTGGTGGACCCCTGGCAGGGCCAGAAGACAGGCTTTTTTCTGGACCAGCGCGATAAACGCCTGGCCCTCCAGAAATATGCCAGAGGCGCGGGCACGCGAGTGCTGAACTGCTTCAGCTATACCAGCGCGTTTGGCGTCTACGCGGCGGTGACCAGCCCCCAGACGCAGGTGACCAGCGTGGATACCTCAGCACCCGCGCTGGAGGCGGCGCGTGCCAACTTCGCGCTGAACGGCCTGGACCCGCAGCGGCATGCTTTTGTGCCCGCCGATGTGTTCGACTTTCTGGAACAGGCAGTGGCGCGCGGCGAACGCTATGACGTGATCGTGCTGGACCCGCCTGCCTTCGCTAAAAGCCAGAGCGCCCGCAGCCAGGCGCTGCGGGCCTATCGGCGGCTGAACACGCTGGGCATGCAGACGTTGGAGCCGGGCGGCATCTTGCTCAGTTGCTCGTGTTCGGGGACGATTGGGCTGGATGATCTGCTGGGCGCGATTGAGCAATCGGCACAGCGGGTGACGCGCCAGGCGCAACTGCTGGAAGCCTTCGGGCATGGGTTCGATCACCCGCTGAACCTGACGATGCCCGAAACTGCCTACCTCAAAGCGGTCTTCGTGCGCGTGCTGTAAGGGTTTCTCCCCCTGACATCTCCCCGTCGGCACTGTCCCCTTTAGGGGGATTTTAATCGCCGCCAGGAATGCCTCACAAACCGTCGCTCTCGCAGCGTTAGCCATTGGTAGCGCCGCCTTCCAGGCGGCAAAACGCTGGGCCAAGGCACACGTTGCTCTCTTGAGTGACCGTTCGCTTCAGCGTTCCGTTGAGCCGCCTGGAAGGCGGCGCTACCCAGGTCTCACTCTTGGCAAGAGGCATATCACAAGTTTCTATCCCAAACGGGAGCGGCGGCCATTGAGGCTGCCGTGCTTCTAGCATAGCATGGGAAGCGCCGGGGCGGGCGGTTGTACCAGGGAACCGAGGAAGACGATACCATCTGAGACTCCCCCTTTCATGCAGTCCAACTGCATAGAAAATGGAACGACCACATCCGAAACCTGGCCCAAACAGGCCGCAGCGGTTCGCAGATATGGTCGATAGGGTCTCAATGATACAATGACCCCACCTCCCTATCTGGTTGGACCGGATGTGGGGTCATGGCAGGGCCGGTGTTGATACCACCGGCTATGCCAGCCGTTCAATTGTCGCTCAAGTGGTGGTTCATACCCTCCACAACAATGGACACCAATCAACGGGTATGGTGAGAGCATACCCTGCTTGCGCGAGCCTGTCAAGCATTTATCCCAAAAGTCAGGGGCATTGCCAACGTCGAAATGCCCGTACCTGTGACTTCGGTGACTTCTTGTCGGAGTGATGTCCTGGTCTCTCTGAAGCACCCCCATAGATGGTGTAGTTTTTGTAGATTTTGTAGACGCTTCGTTTCGTCTGCAATTCTTGAGGCTCTGTGACGTTCCTCTGTGAGACGAAAGTTCCACGCTATACGAGGAGGCAAACGCTTTATGGCAAACCCATACGGCCCGTTTTCGACTGGTTCCGTGCCCGACTCCTTTCTGATGCCCATCGAAGATATCTTCAACGTCAAGCATCGTGGCGTTGTGGTGACCGGGCGCATCGAGCGTGGCACGGTCCATGTCGGCGATGCCGTCGAAATTGTCGGCATCAAGGAACCTGGCCGCCAGGCTGTTATCAGAGAGCTAGAGATGTTTCGGAAGGTGCTCACCGTGGCTCAGGCTGGTAACAGTGTCGGCTGTCTGTTGCAGGGCATCAGCACCACTGACCTGGAGCGCGGGCAGGTCTTGGCGAGCATAGGATCAATCAGAGCGTACAAGAAATTCAGTGCGCAGGTGCGGATTTATACAAAGGAGGAGGGTGGACGCCATACCCCCTTCTTCGACGGCTATCGCCCGAATATTCATATCCGATCAGTTGACATCCCCGGATTGGTGAAGCTCCCCGATGGGATGAGTATGGGCATACCAGGCCAATCGTTTGAGATGGAAATCGAGTTATCTATGCCTGTCGCTCTGGAAGCTGGGACAACATTCGTGTTTCGTGAAGGCGGGCGTCCTGTCGGGAGTGGCATCTGTACCCGACTTGACGACACCAGTCCCTATTGAGTCAACTGCGCTTCGATGGCGGCGGCCATGACCCCGGCCCCATCCTCAGTGGCAATCTGGTCGCGCAGACTCCGGGCCGCCTTGAGATAGCTGGTCGTGTGCAGCAGGTCGCGCAGCGTGCGCGCCGCCCGCTCCACCGTGAAGCTGTGCCAGGGCAGATACGCGCCCGCGCCCAACTGTGCCACCTGGCTGGCGGAATACAATTGATCGAAGCCCCAGGGCACGACCAGCGCGGGCACGCCGAAGCGCATCGCCTGGGCGATGGTGCCGATGCCGCCGTGCTGGATGATCGCCGCGCAGTGCGGGAAGATCGCCGAATAGGGCGCGAAGGGCAGCGCCAGCACCTCTTCGCCTGGCGGCTCGTCCAGATCGTCGGCGGTCAGCCCGATCAGCAGGGCACGCGCGCCAGCCCGGCGGATGGCCGCAATGCTGGTGCGGAAATAGGGCGCGAACGCCCGGCGCATCTCCGGTCCAATCGAGCCAGCCGTCACGGCCACCAGTGGGCGGTCAGAAGAAAGAAACGCTTCCAGCGCGGGCGGTGCCTGCCAGGTGGTGGGCGTATCCCAGAAGCTGAAGCCGGTCACCTTGACGAAGGCAGGCCAATCGGGCGGGCGCGGCTGAAACGCGGGCGAAGAAGCCAGGCAGAGCAGCCGCTCGGAGGCATTGCCCAGCCAGAGCAGTTCGCGGCGCGGCAAGAGGCCATATCTAGCGCGTAGCTGATTGATCGGCTGGTCGGCGATGCGCCCAAGAATCAGCCCGCCCAGCCACCAGTTGAAACGATTGTTGGCGCGCTGCATCGGTCCCGGCAGCGTAAAAGGCTGCGGCTGGCTGATGATGTGGGCCGAGGGAATAGTGACGGGCGTCAGCGCCACCGTCACCCAGGGGATGCCGGTGAGGTCGGCCACGAACGAGGCGGCCAGTTGCCCAAAGGAAGTGACCAGCAGGTCGGCGCTGCCTGCTGCCTGGCGCAGTTCATTCACGTTAGCCTCCAGCGTCGGCAGAATGCCCTGGCGCATCAGCAGCGAAATCGAGGGGATGGGATTATTCTTGCCCACCATCTGCGGGGCCGTCGGCGACAGCGCAGCAACCACGTTGCCGCTGAGCAGATCGACGGGAAAGCCCAGCGCTTCCACAGTGGGACGAAACGGCTCTTGCACGGCAAAACGCACGACATGCCCGCGCTCGCGCAGCCGCAAGCCGAGCGCCAGAAAGGGATTGAGATCGCCAGAGGAGCCAAACGTTGATACGAGCAGACGCGCCATGTCCTTGTTCCTTTTGTACCGCCAGGTTCCTGCTACGTTTTGTTTGTGCTGGCAGGTTCCTCTTCGTATTGTAGTCCCAGCAGTCTAGGGCTGCTGGGACTGCGCGTTCTCGCGGTCAGCTTCGACGGCCTGCACACCGGGAAGCGCTTGCAACTGGCCGAGCGCCTGCGCCAGCGCGGCGTCCGTTGGCACCAGGCACACCAGTTCCACCAGCGCGGCGTCCTGCCTGGGGCGAACCTCCAGATGTTGCAGCGGCATGTTCAGCCGGGCGCACAGCGCGGTGATGCCTTCCAGCAGAACACCGCTGGCGCTGGTGGCTTCGATGCGCAGCCGGTGGGTCGGGGCCAGGCGGCTGGGGAAAATCCGCATTTCCAGCCAGCGCCAGCCCACCAGCACAATCATCGCCAGCGCCGTTGCCGTGACGGCCTCGACGATCATGCCCGCGCCGCAGGCCAGACCCAGCGCGGCGACAATCCAGATGGCGGCGGCGGTGGTCAAGCCTTTGATGCGCTCCTGTTCGCGGTGAAAGGCGATTGCGCCACCGCCCAGGAAGCCGATGCCCGCCACGACATAGGAGGCGATACGCGATGGGTCAAGCTGTATATGCGGCGTGCCCAGAAAGTCGCTAAAGCCATAAATAGAGATAATCATGAACAGCGCTGACCCCAGCGCCACCAGCGCGTTGGTGCGCAGGCCAGCGGTATGGGCGGTGCGTTCCCGCTCGAAGCCAACGATGCCCCCGAGGATGAGCGCCAGCCCCAGGCGGAGGAGCATGACCGGAAAAGAGATCATCATGGCTGTGCCCCCTTTCTGCTGTCAGGCAGGAGCGCTTCCTGGCCCCCTCACGTGTGTTCAGATTAGTATAGCAGGTTTCACGCGAACCCTCCCGCATGGTGGGCGCGTCTGCGTGTGGGCCTTGACTGGCGTACATATTGCAGACGGATATACACAAGATAGATGCAATGCTGCCTCTGCGCAGGTAAGCAGCGGAATCTGGAAACGGAACGCACGAGCGATGGAAATACAACAAGCCGCGCCCGATTATGCCACCTTCTTGCAGGAGCTTGCACGCCCGGACGCCTTTCCTGGCACGCTTTCGGCGGCTGCGTCCATCCCCACCCTCCAGACGCATGCCTCGGCGGTCTTGCTGGCAGGCGACACCGCGTACAAGCTCAAAAAGCCCAGGGATTTTGGTTTCTTTGATTATTCGACGCCCGCCAACCGTCGCCACTTTTGCCAGGAAGAAGTGCGCCTGAACGCGCGCCTGGCCCCCGATGTTTATCTGGGGATTGCGCCAGTCCTGCAAGCGCCTGATGGGCACGTGCGCTTCGGCCCGACGCTGCCGCCTGACCAGGCTCCCCAGCCGGAGACGCGCTTCAAGGGCGAGACGGTGGTGGATTACGCGGTGGTGATGACACGCCTGCCCGATGACGCCACGCTAGAGGCGCGGGTGCGCGCCGACACGGCCACGCCAGCGCTCCTGGCGGCTGTGGCCGAGCGCATCGCGGCCTTTCACGCCAGCGTCCCCACCGACGCGCACATCGCGACGTTTGGCGATCTTGCGGTGCTGCGCGGCAACTGGGAAGAGAACTTCGAGCAGACGCGCCCATTTCTGGGGCAGGCGTTGGACACAGCAGCCTATGACCAGATGGCCGCGTCGGTGCGGCGCTTCCTGGGCGAGCGCCAGCGCCTTTTCGCGGAGCGCCAGCGCGCCGGGCGCATCCGCGATTGCCATGGCGATCTGCGCTTACAGCACGTCTATGTACTGGGCCAGCAGATTGCTGTGATTGATTGCATCGAGTTCAACGAGCGCTTTCGCTATGGGGACGTGGCCGGAGAAGTGGCCTTTCTGACGATGGAACTGGACGCGGCTGGTCGGCCTGATCTGGCGCGGGCGTTTGTCGATGCATATATGCGCGAAAGCCTCGATGACAGCCTGCGCGAACTGCTGCCGTTTTACGCCTGTTACCGGGCGTATGTGCGCGCCAAAGTGGCCGCCTTCCTGATGGATGAGCCGGAAGCGCCAGCGGCCCAGCGCGAGGCAGCCCGTCAGCAGGCGCGGGCGCTTTTCCTGCTGGCGGCGCACTATGCCAGCGGCCTGCAAGGGCAAACGCTGCTGCTGATTGGCGGCGTGATGGGCACGGGCAAGAGCACGCTGGCGGCGGCGCTTCAGCGCGAAACGGGCTGGGCGCTGTGCTCATCGGATGCCACGCGCAAACGGCTGGCCGCCCTGCGCCCTGCCCAGGCGCAGGAACACCGGTTCGGGCAGGGGCTTTATAGCCAGGACTGGACGGCGCGCACCTACCAGGCACTGCTTGAAGCGGCGGAAGCGGCGCTTGCCAGCGGGCGCTCGGTGGTGGTCGATGCGTCGTTTATTCGCCGCGCTGATCGCCAGGCGGCGGCGCGGCTGGCTGCCGCGCAGGGCGCGCAGGCCATCTTTCTGGAGTGTGTCTGCCCGCAAGAGGTGACGCTGGAGCGGCTGGCCCGCCGCTGGGCGGCTCGCGTGGCCGGGGAATCTCAGGCGGACGGCGATGCTTCGCAGGCGTCCGATGGCCGCCCCGACCTCTACGCGGCGCAGGTGGCGCGTTGGGAGGCGTTCAGCGCCGCGCAAGAGCCAGGGATGGCCCATCATCAAATAGAGACGACGCGCGGGCCAGCGGTCAGTCTGGAGCAGGCGCACGAGGCGCTGGGCATGCCGCGCTTTGCCTGCTGGCTGGCGTCATCGCAGCCTTAGCGCCCCGGCGTTAATTGCTTCCAGCGCCGTCGCGTTTGGCCTTGAGCGCTTCCAGCCGTTCGGCCAGCGAGGCGCGCATATCGCCTGTGGCCTGCGCGCTCTGGCGCTCTAGCTGGCGTATTTCAGCGGTGATGCTTTCGATCTGCGCTTGCAGGCTGGTTTGCAGCTTCTCATACGCTCTATCGCGTTTGGCCTGAAGTCCTTCCAGCCTGGCTTTGATCTGCGCTTTGGTTCTGCCGGTCGCCTGGCTGAGCCTGGCCTCCAACTGCTCGATCTCGGCGCACATCCCCTCGATTTGTGCTTGCAGGCAGCCATAGAGCATTTCATAAGCTGCGTCTTCTTTGGCCCTGAGCGCATCTATCCGTGCCGCAGTGGGAGCCTGGCTCGCGTCTAAGGTTTGCGGCTGATATAGCGGCCTGCTGCTCATGTACCTCTCCTCTCAAATACTGCTGCAACGCTTCTGGTAGATGGCCGGGACGGACGATAGGATGAAAATAGAAGGCACGTTTGGAGCGCTACAATAGCCACTTACAGCATAGCTCGCGCTGCTTTTCCCCGCATCATGCCCGTGGAGAGGTTTTCAGGTGAGGGCTGCCCCGCCAAAAAAGAGAGGTGGAGACCTCGCCAAAAGTCGGGCCAGGGCGAGGTCTCCTGCCGGGCTAGGCTGATTGCTCGTGGAAGCGCAGCAGCCGATACCCGCCTGCCTCAATGGCGACTGCGGACTCTTCCAGGTCTTTGCCGCTGGCGGTGGCTCCAGTAATCCACTGGTTGAGTTCGCTGTTATAGATTTCCACGTGATAGCGCTTGTGCGGGTCCAGCAGCGCATCGAGCCGCAGCGGCAGTTGGATGGTCTGCGCGGCGGGCGACCCCACGCAGACCAGCACCTCGCCGGGTTTCCTGAAGGCCAGATGCTGCGCCTGGGGGCTGCGCGAATAGACGTTGGGGGTCACATCTTCATCGTAATGATGCGCCTTGCCGCGCCCGTTGCTGCTCACATCCAGCGTCCCATAGAGGTGCGCGCCGTCCGATTGTTCGCAGCCAAAGAAGGCCAGTTCGCGCCCGTGATGCGGGAAGCGGCGCATGCCCGCCCAGCGCCAATCTTTGGGGATGGTTGGCTTCATCTTGATGCTGTCTGGCTCGATGCGGACGCCGCAAATGCCCTGAATGGCTGCCAGCACAAAGCGCGGCGGCTCCCACGGCGAAAGGCGCATGCCCCGGTTGACCAGCGATTCGCCGTCCATCCACTCGCTGAACTCGCCGGGCACGGTCAGGTTTTTCTTGGGGTCGTGGGCGTAGTGCTCGAAGCTGGCGCGCAGCGCCTGCACCATCGACTCGGGGTGATAATCGCGCGCCGCGAAGGCATACCACCAGGCCACGCCCGGCCAGACGCCGCCCAGCAAGCCCCACTGCCGGTAGGGGTCATAGCTGGGACTCATGCGGCTGACGGTGCGAATGCCCGCCGTCGTCCAGAAGTCGGGGCTGTTCAGGCGGCTGATGATGCGGAAGCTGGTTTCTTTGGGTGCCACCTCGAACAGGACCGGATAGATTTCATCAGCCGTGACATCAGTGTGGATGTTGCCGTCCAGGTCGATGTTCAGGTAGTACAGCCCGTTTTCCGGGTTGAGCAGATGCGTATTGATGGCCGTAACAAGCGCTTCCCCTGCCTCGCTGAACTGCCGGGCGTCTTCGTGGCTTTCGGGCGTGCCTCTGGCTTCGCCCAGCCGCGCTGCGCTGCGCAGGGCAGCGGCGCATTCGGCGTTGACCTCGGTGACGGCCCCGTTCAGCGTGTAGTTGGGAATGATGTTGCGCCACCCGGCGATGCCATAGACCTCGACGCCGCGCACGTTGCAGATAATCAGGCCGTGCTTGCGCTCAGCCGGAATCACGTCCAGTTCGGCGTCGCGCGCCCGCAAGATGCACTGCCCGGCCTTCCACACTGCCGGATAGATGCGCTGAAGGAAGTCATGATCTCCGGTTGCCAGATAGTGATGCCACACGGCCCAGATGAAGAGCGGCGTGTTGTCGTTGATGTTGAAGCCATTATACGCCCGCTCGTCTGTTACCGCGTTATAGTATTCCACGATCAGGCCGTCTTCGCGCTGGCGCGCCGCCAGCGATTCCAGCAGAGCGCGCGAAAACTGCGGCAGCAGGAAGTCGCAGCCTGCCGAAAACCAGCAGGCGTCGCGCCCCACCACGGCGGATGAGCGGCTGGGGTCGTTGGTGAAGGCGGGGCCGGTGGGATAGTTCGCCATGACGCGCAGCATATTGACCTTGGCCCAGGTGACGCCCAGATTGATTTGCGGGTCGGGCGTCATGACCTGTGAAACGCTCGCCATGTGGTTATAATATTCGACGGTTTTTCTGAGCGCCTGCTGATAGTCCCAGGCGTCCTGGAAGATGTGCCTGGCCTTCGCCTCGCCCTCGTGGGAAAAGACAGTGATGAACGCCAACTGCGTGCTTTCCCCTGGCTGAAGCTCCACATCCACCTGCAACGCGCCCAAAATCGCGCCGCTGGCCGAGGTGTCGTTGCGCAGCGGGCGCACATTGGTCGTTTCATAAACCTGGCGATCATCGAAGCCGGTTTCCCAGCGCGCCACGCGGGTCTGGGCGCTGGCGACGCCAAAGAGGCGCACCCAATCAGGGCGGCTCTCGCTGTGGGCAACGAGCGTACCCTGGCCGAGCGATGAGTCGTAGTCGCCGCGCAGGTCGCCAGCAGTTGCCCCTTGAAACTGGATGTGCCCATAGACGCGCACCTGAGCGGTGAGCGCCCCATCGTTGCGCAGCCGCACGGCTTGATACACAATGGGCGCTTCCATTTCTGGATACTGCCGCGAGTGGTCGGGCGGCGCAATGTTGGGCACGAAGACGGTTTCTTCGATGGAGATGTTGCCCGGGCATTCGTACTGATGGCGCTGATAGGCCGGGTGGATTTCCATCACGCCTGGAGCCTGGCTATAAAGCTGGATTTGCCCTTCCCCCTGCCCCTGCTCCCTGGCGGCGGGCGTGCCGCCGTCCTGCTGCGGACGATAGAAGCGCGAAAGAGGCCGCCCGATGCCGCTGTAGCGCAGGCAAATGGCTCCCGTCACATGCTGGCCGATGAAGGTGCTGAACAGGTTTTCAATGTCGCCGGTGCCTTTGGTGGTCACCCAGCAACTGCTGTTCCCGAAGCTGGACCCCATCTCCAGCCCCGTGTCGGGGACGACGTACGAGGGCAGTTCATCGATATGTCTGGCTTTGGAACGTACAGCCTGGACCCCTAGCCCGGCTTCGGGAGTCGGCGGGGGCATGGTCATCGATTCCATCAATGTTTCCTTCTTGCAAGATAGAGAAACGATATCGTCGCGCTCCCGCAAGTATAAAGCGCTGGGTGCGCTTGCGGCCCTGTGCGCCGGGCGAGACTTTGGGGTGAGTCTTGACCTCGCCTCCAGGGGAGGGCCAGACCTCGCCGAAAGGATAGGCGCGCGCTTTCCCTCTGGTGGGAGGATGAAACTGGCGCGAAGAACTCTCTTTCGGGCGGAGGGCATCAGCACGTTCTGGCCTTATCCTTTTGGATAACCGGGGTGAATGGCGCGCCTTTGAGGCGGCCAGCGTGTCCCCGGTGAGCGGTAGAGATGCGACAAGCAAGACAGAACTGAAAGGAGTTTCTGCTATGTCTCGCCCGATGCCCACCCCGGAGTCTTCGCAGCCTCCTGCCTACAATCGCCGTCCTCCTCTGGTGACTTTTGCTGCTATGATGCTAATTCTGCTCTTTGGTCTGCAAGCTGTGGTGGCAATTCTGGAGTTCGTTCGGGGCACGTGGCTGCTGTTTTCCCCTGTAAGTGTGCCAGGTGGATACTTATGGATTTGGGGCATTGTCGATGTTTTCATTGCCCTGATTCCGCTCTATGCCGCTTATGACATCCTCAGGGGCGGCGAGGTTGGCCGGATTATTGGTCTGGTCATCGCCATCGTCAGCGCCATTCGCTGGTTCTTCTATCTGCCGCTGGCTCCCATCGCTGCCCTGATTATCATCGGCATCGATGTCGTCATCATCTACGCGCTGGTGGCGCATTCAGAGTATTTCGAGTCGCGCCGTATGGGCACACCGTTCTAGTCTCTCTGTTTCTCCCATCCTAGCCATGGCCGCGCTGGGCACAAAACTTGGAAGAAAAGGCGTGCCGCTGACGCTTTTCTCATCGGCGCCTTTGCCTGGTGGCTTGGGCCGATCTACTGGCTATTCGTCGCTTTGGGGCTTGCCTGCTAGCATGCTGGCCCTGAACCATGGCTTTCTGGTTGGGTAGAAAACTATGATCGTTGCCCCGCTTCCCGCGCGGCCTTCGTCTCTGCGTGGGTATCGCCGCTCTGTGGTGTTCCTCAGCACACAGATCAGTCTGCTGGGGGTGCTGTCTTCGGTTGGGTTGGTGGTGGCGCTGCATTTCTTGCGCCCCGACCTGAACCCGACGCGCCGCTTCATCAGCGATTATGCTATCGGTCCGCATGGCATGCTGATGAATCTGGCATTTTGGGCCTGTGGGCTGGGGATGCTGGCGCTGGTGGTGGGCCTCTATTTTGGTGTTGCGCAGGAGGGCCGGTCCTGGGCAGGTCTGGCGCTGCTGACTGTTTCGGGCGTGTGCATCCTCGTGGCGACACTGTTCCACGACGCCCCGCAAGCCTCCCCGGCGATTGTGCTGGATACTGTACATGATTCGATTGTGCAGATCAGCCTCTTCAGCCTGGCGTTAGCTGCCCTGACCTGGTCCATTCGTTTCCGGCGCGATAAAACCTGGCGCGTGTTTGCGCGCCTGGCGCTGCCGATGGCACTGATGATGCTGTTGGCGCTCCTGGGCTTCATCCTGACGCCCACGCGCTTTTTGGGGTTGTCGGAAAGGATATTGCTGGGCCTGTATCTGGTCTGGGTGTGCGGTGTGCTCGTCAAGCTGGAATCGCTGGTGCCCTTGCCGGAAATCCGCCTGCGCCGCCTGGAGTTTTCGACGGGCGAGCTTGCCGCAAGCTGGCACTCACCTGAAGGACAGGCACCATCCTCCCCCTGAGACGAGTGCAAGACCCTCCTGAAAAACTCTCCAGGGGTCTGAAGTGACTCGTGCCCCCCAGGGTTTACAGTGTGTCTATGCGTAGATGCGCAGACGTCAACATCTGGTGCGGCCTCAACGCGCACCGGATGGACGCGGCGATGACCGGATGACCTGGGTAGGAGGTTGAGCATGCCGGACTGGCTGGTGCTGGCGCTGGCTCTGGGAGTCTGGCCGGTGCTTCTGGTGCTGGCGGTGTATTTCATCGTCAGAGGCAACGTCTATTCGTGGAATGGCGACCAGGAAACCGCTGGCATTACCTCGGCGGCCCAGGAGCGTTCGACGCTGCTGCTCAAGGAGGTGCTGGAAAAGCACGAGTATGAGCAGTTGACCCAGCGGGGCTATCTGGACATTAACAGCCCCAGCAACCCCCAGCGTATCTATCGCGTTCGGCGCAATGGCGGGCTGGTGAGCGTCTATGAGCAGGGCAAGGCGATTCAAGAGGTCTGTGTGCAATCGACAGAGCCACTGCCCCGCGATGATGTGGTGCTGCTGCACAAATTGATGATTCAAGCGAACGAACAAGAGTATCTGGCGCGGGCGAATCAATTTCCGCCGCTTTTTCCGCGCCAGCGCTACAGCCCATAATCTTTTCTTATCTGGTTGGTTTATGACGGAAAAACCAGCGCAGCTTCAATGAGCCGCCAGCCAATTCGCGGCGGCTGCGACCCCAGCGTAGGAGAACGGAGCAGAACCGTGCGTAAGGTGCTTATTGTTGACAGCGACGAAGGAATCTGCGAGTTTCTGACTGCTCTGTTGACTGAAGAAGGCTTTCAGGTGAGCGCGGCCTGTGACAATCTAAAGGCGCTCGAACAACTCCAGCGAGAAGAAGGCGCTGTCGTTCTGCTCGATTTGGGGCGGCCTCATGGCGGCCAAAATATTCATGCCTGGCTTCAGGCGGTACATCAGTTGTCGCGTCATCAGGTCATTGCCATGTCGGCCTCGACGCCACTGGCGGTTGGCTATCAACTGCTTGGCGAAAGTCTGATTACCGCCTTCCTGCCAAAGCCCTTTGATGTGGATGAAGTGCTAGCGGCAGTGCAGCAGGTGGCTACTTGACCAGCTTGTGCTGCATCGCCAGAATGACGACCTCGGTTCGACTGGATGCCCCCAGCTTCGAGCGAATGCTGCTGATATGAAATTTCACCGTGGCCGGACTAATCACCAGCCGCTCGGCCACTTGCTGGTTGGATAAGCCCTCGACCAGCAGCGCCAGGACCTCCCTTTCGCGTTCGGTCAAATCGTGCCCGATTTTCGGCGCTTGCGTGGCGTTCTGCACCAGCGCCTGGCCCGCGGCTGGGGCCAGCGTGGCCTGGCCGTGCGCGGCCAGGCGCACCGCCCGCGCCAACTCGTCGATGGACACGTCTTTCAGCAGATAGCCAATCGCCCCCGCTTGCAATGCTTCTTGTACCAGGCTGCCCTCTTGAAAGCTGGTCAGGGCCAGCACATGCAACCGGGGGAACGCTTCGCGCAGGGTGCGTGTGGTTTCGACCCCGTTGATGCCGGGCATCGCCAAATCCATCAGCACGACATCCGGCTGCACCTCGGCGCAGAGGTCGATGCTTTCCTGGCCGGAGCCAGCTTCGCCCACCACCTCTATATCGTTGAATGCCAGCAACGAGAAGCGAATGCCATTGCGCACGACCGGATGGTCATCGACGATCATGACCTGAATAAGTCCTGATTCAGACATCATTTCACCCTTCCCGCAGACAAAGACCACGTGATTACGACCTCGCTGCCATGCCCTGGCTGGCTGGTAAGCGCGCAGGTGGCCCCAACGCTTTGCGCGCGCTCGCGCATGATGTTCACGCCGAGTTGATCTGGCCTGATGGCGCTGAGATCAAAGCCGCGTCCATCATCGCGAATGCGCAGCGTCATGGTTTCCCCCTGCCCGCGCAGTTCCACCAGAACATGGCTTGCTTTTGCATGTTTGACAATATTATTGAGCGCTTCTTGCGCCACCCGATAGAAGGCAATTTGTACCGAAGCGGGTAAGGTTCGGTCACCTTCAGCCGTGAAGGTGATGGCAAGTTGTGTCTGGCTGGCTAAAGTGTCGGTCAATTGCTTGAGGAGTTCGCCTAATTGTTTTTCGGTGATGGCCGTGGGACGCAGTTCCAGCAGCAGCGTGCGCATTTCGGCCAGCGCGCCCTGAATCAAACGATGCAGCTCGGCCAGGCCGCGCAAGCCCTCTTCCGGGCGGCGCTCCCAGACGCGCGGCAGCGCCTCGGCCATGAGCTTGGCGGAAAAGATAGTCTGGGTGACGGCATCGTGCAGGTCGCGGGCCAGGCGGCTGCGTTCCTCGCTGATGGCGGCCTGCTTCACCTGTTCCCTGAGGCGCGCGTTTTCGATGGCAAGCGCCGCCTGTTCGCTGAACAAGACGACCAGTTCGGCATCTTCCTCTGAAAACTCACGCGGCGCGCGGTAGTACAGGCGCAGGCGGCCATAAATCTCATCTTTGATGAGGATGGGCACGGCGAGCAGCGCGCGATACTCATCGGCTGGCGGGGCCAGCAAGATGAGGTCTTGCACCTCCAGGCTGGGGTCGTCCACGCTGGGGTCAACCGCCGCTGTATCGGGGATGCTGACCGGCCAGGGGGTGAGTAGGACGCGCTTGGCGGCACGCTGCCCGGCGGCATGCCTGGCGTTGGAAAGATAGCAGCGGGATAAGCCCCGCGCAGCCTGCACAATGACTTCGCCGGTGCCGGGGGCCGCGTAATAAACAGCCGCCGCCTGGCTGCCCAGCAGAATCCTGGCCTGGGCAACGATATAATTCAACACTTCGTCCAGCGGGCGATTGGAGTTGAGGATGGTTAAAATATCGCGCAGCCCTTCGGCGATTTGCCGCCGCCGATCTGCTTCTTGCCGCCGTTTCTCTGCCTTGCGTTCGGCGGTTTCGGCCTCTTGCTGGGCGGATTCGGCAACATCGATAGCCTCGCGCAAGGCTTGCTCTACCCAGGTGCGTTCGGAGATGTCTTCGTGCGCGATGAGGAATCTGGAGCCATCGGCAGGCAAGCTGGTCACGCGGCCCACAAACCAGCGCTGCCCTGCGGGCGCGTGGCTGGCATAGCGCAGCGAAAACTCCGCGCGCTCGCCGCGCATCACGGCGCGCATGCCTGCGGCGAACGCCTGCGCGTCTGGAGCGGCGGGACCGGTGACCTCCTGACACCATCGCAGGTAGTTTGTGCCTTCAGCAAGGTTGGCCGGGACCAGTGGGTTGGCGTCTGTGAGGCTGCGCCAGGCCCGGTTGACCAGGAGCATCGCGCCTGTTCCATCCAAAACACAGATTTGCTGGGGCAGGGCGTCAACGATGGCGCGGGCAAACCAGTCTGCATGGCTGCTGGTTTCTTCCGCCTGCTGACGCGCTGGCCGATGAGTTTCACGGGGCTGAAAGGAGGGTGAGGGGTAGAAGAGATCGCTTGGCACAGGCATTGAATCCTCAAGAACAGTAGATAAAGCAGTGCAGTGAAGGATAGTTTTTGCCTGGTAATGCTGCAAGTTGCGTACAAAGGCTGGTGCATCGCGCGCTGAAGCTGATCGTTCAGCGCGCTTGCCAGATGTGCACGGTCTGATCTGCGCTGCCGGAAGCCACCCGCCGCCCGTCAGGAGACCAGGCGACCACCAATACTTTTTGGATATGGCCGCGATAGACCATAAGCAGCCTGCCAGATGGCTCCTCTTTCAGAATGACCAGGCCGTCTTCGTTGCCCGAAGCCAGGCGTTCGCCGTCAGCCGACCAGGCTGAGGCGCGTGCCGGGGCATCGGGGTTGTGAGACCTGAGCACATTCGCGCCACTGACCGCATCCCAGCGCTGCACGCTCTGGTCGCGGCCCACGGTGGTGATGCGCTTCTTATCCGGTGCCCACATAATGACTTCGACCAGACTGCGATGACCTTTGTAGATAAAGGGCTTGACCTGTTGCAGCGGCTTCCAGACATGCACGGTGAGATCGGTACTTGCCGAAGCCAGATAGCTGCTGTCCGCTGACCAGGCCAGCGCGGTGATGGCCTGGGTGTGGCCGGTGTAGGTGAACCTGGTTTGCCCGGTCGATGGATTCCAGATTTGCACCAAGCCATCATCGCTGCCGGAGGCCACGAACTTTTTATCGGGCGACCAGGCTAGCGCGGTGATGCCTGCCGTGTGCCCTTGATAGCGCAGCAGGCGGCTACTAGTGGTGGCCTCCCAGACGTGTACACTGCAATCCCACGAGCCAGATGCCACGCGCCCCCCGCCTGGCGACCAGGCCAGCGCGGTCACCGCGCTGGTGTGCTCGCGGTAAGTGAGCAGGGTTGTGCCCACGGCAAGCTTTTCTTCCGCTGGTGGGTGTTTTCCACCTGAGCGGCCAGGGTGATACGTTTCTGGTGGAGCGGGCGCGGTGGGCGATGTCTCTGGATGCGGCGGCGTTTCCTGCTGGGGCGTGCTGCGCTCGCGCACCTTTTCTGCCAGGCGCTCTTGTGGGGATTTGCTGGGCTGTGCCGCAAGCAGTTGCTCCGGCGTGAGGCCCGCCAGGTCATCGGGCCGCGAGCGGTCCAGGTGATTAGGCAGCAGGTCTGGCGTGACTTTTGGCTGCGTTTGCGGCAGGGTCAGCCGCTGTGGGGAGCGCGACGGCCTGGGCTTGATGGCTTGTTCCAGCGCGTTGGCGAACTCCAGCACAGACTCGAAGCGCTCCTCTGGCTTTTTCGCCAGCGCGCGCAGCACCACTTGCTCGACAGCCGGGGAGATGTGGGGCGCTTTGTCGCGCAGCGAGGGCGGCTCATGCATCAAATGCTGGGCAACGATGTCGCGCACCGTCCCTTGAAACGGCCAGGCCCCGGTGAGCCATTCAAACACGACGACCCCCAGCGAATATTGATCGCTGGGCGGGCAGGGTCGGCCTTCGATCTGCTCGGGGGCCATATAGGCGACGGTGCCCGCCACCTCAGAGCGCGGCTGGGTGTGGGAACGCTGGGTGCCAACGGCCAGGCCAAAATCGCTGAGCAGCACCTCCACATGGCGGCCAAGCAAGAGATTGCCCGGCTTGATGTCGCGGTGAATCAGGTGTTCCTGGTGGGCATAGTGCAGCGCATTGGCGACATCCTTGACGTAGCCCAGGACTGTTGCAGGGGAAAGCTGCTCACCTGCGGGGTGAACGTCGCGCAGCGTGCCGTTGGGGGCATAGTCCATCACCAGAAATGGGATGCCGTGCTCGATGCTGCTGTCCAGGATGCGCACGATGTGGGGATGAATCAGCCGGGCCATGACCTGCGCTTCGCTGAGGAAGGCATGGCGGTCCTCTTCGGTGAGGAACAGCGGAAAGATTTTGATGGCCGATTCGGTTTTCAGGTAGCGATGCTGGCCGAGATAGACCTCGGCATAGCCGCCCTTGCCGAGCAGCCGCAGCAGATGATAATTGCCAAGCCGTTGGCCCACGCGGTCAGCCATTGCCCACCTCCCCAGTCCGAGGCAGTGGGCGCAAGGCAGCTATGTGAGAGATAACCAGAATGCCGGACGTATACAGCAGAAATGCCACAACTACCCGATCCTAAACTACCGCATCATGCTGAAAGTATGATTCTCCCTATTGCTGCTTGAAAAAGGGTCGATTGCTATCAAGATTTCTCAACCGCTGGAATTATATACAAGACAAGGGAACGTATCAAGAGGTTTGTTGCTGAATTTGTTCCAACACTTCCAGAGCTTCATAGAGCCAGTGGACATAGGTCTGTTCAAACGCAATGGCAAAGCGGGCGATTAACGCAAAGTACGGGTCTTCCTGGCTTTCCTGCGCGTAGGGGTTGGGGCGCTTCTTCCCAGGCTGAAACGCCTCGCGCGTTGGCCGAAAAAGGGCATTCTGTCGATAAGCCAGCAGGCGCATTTCATGTTCGATGATGCTGCTGCGCACGTGCTGGGCCAGATCATCAGGAGCAGCAAACGCGCCATACAGCACTTTCAGCAGCAGTTCATCGCGCAGTTGAAAAACGTCTGGTGGCTGCGCTTGCCACTGGCGCAGCGCCTTCTTGCCTTCTTCGGTGATCGAGTAGATTTTCCGGTCTGGCCGCGATTCCTGCTCCTGGCGCTGCATATCGACCCAGCCCAGCGCTTGCATGCGACGCAGTTCTTTATAGATTTGGCTCTGCGCGGCTCCCCACATGGGGGCAAGTGTGTGATCGAAGAGGTGCTTTAAGTCATAGCCAGAAAGCGGCCCCCACAACGCCAGCAAGCCCAACGTGCCATAGGTGATCGGATACGCCTCAATTTGTTCCATTGCTGTGCCTCTCACTGCATCTCTTCTCTTTTGCTGCTCTCAAAACGGATATGCCACAGCGTTATATGTCTTCATATCACATCTCCTCTTGTCAGAGGTGGGTAAGAGGACTATAATCAAGATAGGTATATGACTTCACGTTATATAACATGATGGTATAAGCGTTCACACTGTACAAGAAAGAGGCATTCCTCATGGGAGAGATTACGATTAAAGCAGCAGCCACGCTGGATGCCAGGCCCGAAGATGTCTATGCCACGATTGCGGATTATCACGAAGGGCACCCGAGCATTCTGCCCAAAGACAACCTGTATGATTTGCAGGTGGAGCAGGGCGGCTATGGCGCGGGCACTGTCATCCACTTCAAGTCGCGCGTGCTGGGTATGGAGCGATCTTTTCATCACCGCGTGAGCGAGCCAGAACCCGGTAGGGTGCTGGTAGAGCAGGACGTTGATCCCAACGCGGCGCAGCCAGTGACGACGACATTTACAGTGACGCCTGTGGCGGAAGGGCGCAAGTCGCATGTCGAGATTGCCTCGCTGATGCA
Source organism: Ktedonobacterales bacterium (assembly GCA_035307385.1). Lineage (GTDB taxonomy): Bacteria > Chloroflexota > Ktedonobacteria > Ktedonobacterales > DATBGS01 > DATBHW01. The sequence goes on from DATGID010000050.1 coordinate 25,040, forward strand.
GCTTAGCCCTGGCGTGCAGGGGTGGTTCGAGCGCGTTCTTGTTCCCAGAGTCACTGTGCCGGTGTATAGCAAAGAACTGAAGCTGCTGGAGGCCAGTGCCCAACGCCGAGGCAACGCGCTCACCCAGACGGACCGCGCCACTTCCTGATAAGCGCGCTGTTATTGCGCTGCCGAGAGCACAATGGCCGAAGGATGGTCTGGGTCGTGGTAGATGGATTGGTCGGCTGCGATGAGCTTGGTAGCTGTGCCCAGCGGTTCGCCGCTGCCTGTGTTGCGGGCATAGCGTGGGTGCGCGCCGCTGGACACCTGCACGCGCAGGCGATGGCCGCGCTTGAAGTGATGCGCGGTGGGCCAGAGGTCGAACGCGAGATGCAGCATGCCATCGGTGGCTGGCGCTGGCTGGCCTGGGCGCACACGCAGCAGGGCATCGCAGACGTTCATCGATTTACCGCTCGGTTCTACGTCGCAGAGGCGCACAAAAAAGTCGGTATGTTCCAGGCTGGAGCGCACATAGAGATCGGCTTGCACGGGGCCGATGACTTCCAGGGCGTTTTCCAACGGCGCGCTGGTATAGGTGAGGACATCGGGCCGCGCCTCTAGCTGGCGGTTGTCGGTGGGCATGGATTTGCCCGAGAGGTGCGGTCCGGCCAGCGACGGCGTGGGGTCGGCGGGGTCATAGCGATAGTGGTCTGGCTCGGACGCGCCAGGCAGATCAGGGGCCAGCCCTTTGTCGTGCTGGAAATAGAAGCGCTGCGGCTGGGCGTCGGGTGGAGGCCAGTCGGGAAGGCTGCGCCATTCGTCCGCGCCGGTGACGAAGACGCGCACCGGCCACTTACTCAGTTGACTATGGTCGCCAAGGAGGTGGGCGTTGAACCAGGCCAGCGACTCCTGCACGGAGCCGGTCATCAGAGCAAATGACGAATGCGCCCAGGGACCAATGGTGAGATAGGGCTGTTTGCCTGCCTCACGCAGCAGGCGATAGTCGCGGACCTGCCAGGGCAAGAAGATGTCGTACCAGCCGCCCCTGAGGAAGATGGGCGTTGAAACTTCCGGCACAGTCGGTTCGAAGTTGCGCCGCTGCCAGTAGTTGCTGTTGGCCTCGGTGTTTTCCAGCCAATCCTGCAAGAAGTTGTGCTGCCCGGTGGCTAGTTCGTCCAGGTCGCGCAGGGGCAGATGGGCAAAGAGTGCTGGCAGCTTGCGCTGCATTTCCCGCTGGCGGCGCAATTGCCCAGGCTGCTCCTGGGTAGACATCATCGTTGTCCAGAAGAGGGCGTTAAAGAGGCCAAAGGAGCCACCGGCATAGGTGCGGTTGTGGAAGTTGCTGGTGCTGACCTGAATTGCCATTGCTTGCACGTCTGCGCCCGCGTCTTTGGCGATGGCCCATTGCGTATAGCCAAGGTAGCTGGGGCCATTCGTTCCCAGCTTGCCGGAAAACCAGGGCTGCTGTTTGAGCCAGGCAATGGTCGCCAGGCCGTCGTCGTGCTCGTGCCCGTAGGGGTCGAAGTCGCCGCCAGAGCCAGACGTGCCGCGCGTGCTCTGGATGAGCACTTGATAGCCGCGCTCGGCAAATATGCGCCCATAGAGCAACCCGAAGAAGCCCGCTCGCCCGTAGGGACAGCGTACCAGGATGGTTGGCAGGCTTTCGCCCCCACGCGGCATATAATGGTCCGCCAGCAGCACGACGCCATCGGGCATGGGCACCTTCAAATCGCGTTCGACGGTGACGGCGTGCGTGTTGGCCGGGGGCAATTTAGCAAACGTGCCAACGAGACGACTTATGAGGGTCATAGCGCTGCTCCTGTTTCAAGCGTCTGGGCGGTTCATGCTCTGCCTGCAAACAAATCTCCTGCGCCAATCGTCTCAACAGTAGAAGGTGGCGGAGCTTTGCCAGAGAGCATACACATAGTATAAGGAACCCGCTCAGGAAGGTCAACCAGGCAACAGGTGTAAACTTTTTGTAGGAGCAAGGCTGTGAAGGAACAAGCATCGCAGCTCTGGGGATGGATACGGCATCATCGGGGGTGGTCGCTCATCATCCTGATTGTGCTGCTGGCGGGTATGGGATTCGGGACATTCTGGACGGTTAACCTGGCGCGCTTTGGGCTGCCGCCGCCCATAGGCCAGGACTGTGGGAGCATTATCCACAGAGAAGCTCCCCCTGAATCAACCACACGCGCCGACGCCAACCTTCAGCCTTTAGCGTGCTTCTGGCAAGCGTATCAAAACTGCCAGGCGGCAACGATCAGCCAGACATACATGGGCACCGATGCCGGATATACCGACACCTTAACGATTGAGCGGTGGGGCAATCATTGCGCCATGTACGGGCAGCATCAGTGGCAGGTCAATACGAACAGTGGCACCGATACGTTCCTGTGCAACCAACTCAGCAAGGCAGGAGATTCGTTACAGGTTTCTGACTGCGACGGCCTGGCGTCGTTTACCCTGGACCCACGCGATATTATCACTGAATCCTATCTCTGTGGCATCGTGGGTGGCTCGCATCCTTATCGCCAGCCTCGGCAGGCGGAATTATGCTTCTATACTGCCTATCAGCAGTGTCGGGTTGGCATGATCAAGTATGATGCTGTGGCGGCAAATGGGGATGAAGTGGAGCGGGACTTTTACATTGATAATCATTGCGGAATCGCGTACTGGCGGGGTATCGCCTCCCAACCCGAGTCGAATCTAGCGGCCTGTGCCAGCCTGGCGATGCGCGCTGATGGGCTGCATTTCTCGCAGTGCGGCACGGATGGCGATGTGTTTGTGCCCCTGGTCCCATCTTCGACATGAGGCGCTTCATGTTGGGGCTTTTACGGACAGAGCGGGCGTGCCACCACTCCCGGCAAGGGATGGCGGCACGCCCTTAAATCTGCTTCGCTGATTAGCGGCCCTGGAACTGCGCCTGGCGCTTTTCGACGTAGGCGGCAATGCCTTCCTTGGCGTCTTCGCTCTGGAAGAGGAGTTGCTGCAACTCGCGCTCGATTGCCAGGCTCTCGGAGAACGAAACTTCGGAGCCGGACTGCACCGAGCGCTTGATACGCCCGACGGCCTTGGAGGCTTTGTTGGGTGGGCAGAAGCTGCGCGCAAAGTCCATCACACGCTCCCAGTATCCTTCAGGCTCATAAATATAGTTCACCAGCCCCAATTCCTGCGCGTCCTCGAAGCTGATGAGCTTGCCTTCGATCATCAACTCGATGGCCTTGTTCTTGGGCAGCGCTCGCGCCAGCCGCTGCGTGCCGCCGGTGCCGGGCAAGACGCCCAGGTTCACCTCTGGCAGGCCAACCTTGCCGCCGCCGCGCCGCGCAATGCGAATATCACAGGCCAGGGCGATTTCCAGGCCGCCGCCAACCGTGTGGCCGCCCAGCGCCGCGATGACCAGCTTGGGCGTTTGCTCCAGGCGGGTGAGGGTTTCGTTGGCGTGCAGGCAGAAATAATACTTGAAGGTGGGCGTGACGGAGTTGAGCATGCTGATTTCCGCGCCCGCGCTGAAGAACTTCTCGCCGGAACCACGCAGCAAGATGACATGGACGCTTTCATCGAAGCGCGCCTGCAAGATGGCCGCGTCAAGCTGGCTCATCATCTCATAGCTGTAGGTGTTGGCCGGGGGATTGGTCAGTTCGATGATGCCGATGCCTTCGGCGACGCTGTAGTTGACCAGGGTTCGTTCTGCCGTTGTACTCATGGTTTCTCTTCCTTTCAAGAGGAGCGACGCTGCTTATCTCTAGTGTGCCAAAAGGGTTGTCAACGCCCGGCGCGTATAGGATTTTATCATGCGGCGGCGCAGGGCAATCGTGCCGGGGGTGTTGTCCATCGGATGGGCCAGCCGATAGGCGCTGTCGGCGGCGCTTTCGATCAGTTCCGGCGTCCAGCGCTGTCCGCGCAGCATGGCCTCGACCTCTGGCAGCGGCTGCGGTTGGGTGTCGACTGCCTGAAGGACCAGCCGCACATCGGCGCAGGTGTCGCCATCGAAGCGCGCAGCAGCGGCCACGCTGGCAATGGGGAAGTCGAACGCGCCGCGCACGCGATACTTTTCATAGACCGAGCGCCAGCCCGCGCTAGCGGCTGGCAGGTAGATGTCGGTGAGGACTTCGCCGTCGTGCAGGCGCACCGGATGGATGCCATCGTCGTGATAGAGTTCGGCGACGGGCGCAATGCGATCACCAGCGCGCGAGGCGATGCGTACCGTCGCGCCAAAGGCGATGAGGACTGGCGCGGTGTCGCACGACGAGACGGCATAGCAGCCCTGGCCGTTGGGGGCAACACGGCAAATGTCGGCGTCTTTCTTCAGGCAGCCATCGCGGGCCTTGCGCCAGAACGCCGACTGATTGTAATAGTTGCAGCGGGTATCCAGGCAGAGGTTGCCCCCTATCGTGCCCATCTGGCGAAGCTGCGGCGTGGAGACGCTTTCCGCCGCCTGGGCCAGCGCCGGATAATAGGTGTGGACGAGCGGCGAATGGGCAATGTCGCTCAGCGTGACGCCCGCGCCGATGCGCAGGCCATGCTCCGGGCTGAAGGCAATGCCGCGCAGGTCGGCGATGGCGCGCAGCCCAACCACGACCTGCGGCGTGAAGACGCGGTGCTTCATGTTGGGCAGCACATCGGTGCCGCCAGCCATGAGCATGGCCTGCGCCTCCGGGTCTTTATCGACGCTGCCCTCGAACTCGCCCAGCCAGCCCAGCGCCTCTTCCACCGTCCGCGCCGAGCGATACTCAAACTTGGGTAGTCGCATCATCGCCGCATCACCCCCTTCTTACTTCTTTCTTCGTACATGCTGCGCCTCACACTGGCATGGGCACCTGCGGCTGCGGGCGCTGGCTGTTGGCTTTCTGGCGCTGCTGCGCCTTCAGTGCCTGGGCGATCTTGTCGGGCGTGATGGGTGTGCTATCGACACGCGCGCCGATGGCATGATAGACCGCGTTGGCAATGGCCGGAATGATGGGGTTGAGCGGGCCTTCGCCCGCCTCTTTCGCGCCATACGGGCCTTCCAGGTCGTGCGTCTCGACGTGCATCGCCGTGATTTCGGGTGTATCGTAGATGGTCGGCAGCTTATATTCCAGCAGCGAGGGAATCTTATGCAGCCCCTTGCGGAAGACCTGTTCTTCCAGGACGGCTTCGCCAAAGCCCATATAGGCGCTGCCCTCGATCTGCCCTTCCACCAGCGTGGGATTGAGCGCGCGCCCGCAGTCGTGGGCCACCCACAGCTTCTCGACCTTGATGTCGTAGGTTTCGGGGTCCACCTGCACTTCGGCCACGCAGGCGGTATAGCTGTACGCAGGCGAGATGCCCACGCCCGACCCTTTGAACTCGCCGCCGAGCTTAGGCGGCTTGTACGAGCCAACGGCGCTGAGCGTGCCGTGTGTTGATTCGGCCTGGACGGCGGCATCGGCAAAGGAGACGCGCTTTTCGGGGTCGTCCAGGCTGAAGATGCTGCGCTCGGCGGCGCTCAGGCGATCAGCGGGGACTTGCAGCAGTTCGCTGGCGGCCTCCAGCAGCAGCGCGCGCAGCTTCAGCGCGGCCTGGCGCGCCGCGTTGCCCGCCATGAAGGTGACGCGCGACGAGTAGCTGCCCAGGTCCACCGGCGTCAGGTCGGTATCGCCGGTATAGACGCGAATATCCGAGAGCGTGATGCCAAGCTCTTCGGCGACGACCATTGCCAGCATCGTATCGGACCCCTGGCCGATATCGGAGGAGCCGCACATCACGGCCACGCCGCCGCCGCGATCAATATTGACGATGACGCCGGAATGGGGCATGTCGTTCCAGTAGATGGCCTTCCCCGCGCCGGTGACGTAGGAACTGATGGCGACGCCCAGCCCGTGCCCTGTGGGCATCTGCTGGCGGCGCGCCTTCCAGTCCGAAGCGGCCACAACTTTATCGACGCATTCGACCAGGCCGCAAGTGGTGACGCGCAGGCCGTTGACCGTCGCAGAATATGGCTCGATGGCAATCTGCTGGCGATAAGCCGCCGGGTCGAGGCCAAGCTGCTCGGCGATCTTATCAAGCTGGCACTCGAAGGCATAGCGCGGCTGCGTCGAGCCATGACCGCGCTTGGGGCCGCAGGCGGGCTTATTGGTGTAGAGGCGCATGCCATCGAACTTGTAGCGCGGAATCTTGTAGGTGACGGTGAGCAGCGCGCCGGTATAATAGACGGTGGCGAGGCCATAGCTGGCATACGCGCCGCCGTCCAGAAACGTTTGCAGATGCACGGCGGTGATCGTGCCATCCTGCTTGACGCCCGTCTTCAAGATCATCTTGACCGGATGCCGCCCGCGATGGCAATAGAAGACCTCTTCGCGGCTGAGCGTGAACTTGATGGGCCGCCCGTGCCGTTTGGCGAACAGGGCTGCCGCAAAGTCGTGCGCGAACGGCTCGCACTTGCCGCCGAAGCCGCCGCCAACCGGCGGCACGATGATGCGCAGGTGGCTGCGCGGAATCTCCAGCACTTTGGCGACTTCGCGGTGGACATAGTGCGGCGTTTGCGTCGAGGTCCAGAGGGTGACTTTGCCGTCGGCGTTGCAGTCGGCCACGCAGGAATGTTCTTCCATCGGCGCATGCGTCGTGCCCTCGAAGAAGAAGGTATCTTCGCGGACCAGATCGGCTTCCTCGAAGCCTTCTTGCACGTTGCCGAAGTCCAGATGGACCTCTTTCATGATGTTGCCGCGCTTGGTTTCTTCATGCAGCTTGATCTCTTCGCGGGCCAGCGCCTCTTCAATCGAAAGGATGGCCGGGAGCGGCTGATAGTCTACGTCGATCAGGTCAAGCGCCTCTTCGGCGGTCTCTTCGTCCACGGCGCAGACGGCGGCCACCGGCTCGCCCACGTAGCGCACGCGGTCCAGAGCAAACGGCGTTTCGTCCTGCGTGGTGGGCATGATACCATAGAAATTGGGGAGATCGGCGCCCGTGATCACGTCGAGCACGCCCGGCAGGGCACGCGCTCGCGTGGTATCCAGCCGGGTAATCAGCGCGTGGGGGTGCGGGCTGCGCAGGATGCGCCCGAAGGCCAGGCGCGGCAGCTTCAGGTCGTCGGCGTAGCGGGCCGCGCCGGTCACTTTGGCGTAGCTATCGATCTTGGGAAGCGATTTACCAATCAAGCTAGTCTCCCTTCCAGAAGCGCTCGAACCAATCCAGCGCCAGCTTCCACTGGAAATAGCGATGGTGCGGCGCGGCAGTTCCTGCAATCACATGGCTGGCGTTGGGGAAGCGAATTAGCTCCACCGTTTGCCGCCGCACGCGCAGCGCGCTGAGCATCTGCTCGCCTTGCTCGATGGGGCAGCGGAAATCATCCTCTGCCTGGATGAGCAGCAGCGGCGTGGCGATATTTCCGACATAAGTAATAGGCGAATGTTTGCGATACAACTGCCAGCTTTCTTCGCTTTCCCAGAAGTTGCCAAACTTCGGCGGGAACCACAGCGCGCCGATGTCGCTGACGCCGTAAAAGCTGGTGAAGTTAGAAATGCCATTGACCGAAACGGCGGCGGCAAAGCGCGTCGTGTGGCCGACGACCCAGTTGGTCATGAAGCCGCCATACGAGATGCCAGTAACGCCCAGCCGCGCGGCGTCGATTTCGCCGCTCGCCAGCACGGCATCGACACCTGCCATCAGGTCGAGATAATCTTTCTCGCCCCAATCGGCGGCGCGGGCAAACTCCACGCCATAGCCGCCGCTGCCGCGCGGATTGATATAAAGCGAGGCATAGCCAGCCGAGGCCAGCGCTTGCGCCTGGAAGTAGAAGCTGTTGCCCCACGCGCCATTTGGTCCGCCGTGAATGTGCAGCACCAGCGGATAGGGGCGCGGCGCGTCAACAGGTTTGTAGAGCCAGCCCTCGATGCCCCAGTCGTCGGGGCCTTTGAACGTGATGCGTTCCGGCGCGAAGATGGTCACGGCATCCAGCAGGGCGCGATTGGTTTCGGTGACGAAGCGCAGCGCGCCGCCGCTGGTGGGCACAGCGCAGACCTCGTAGGGGTGGGTCGGTGTGGCGGCAAGGCAGACCAGCGTCTGGCCGTCGGCTGTGCCGGACAACCCTTCGATGTGCGCAGCATCGCTTGAGACGCGGCGGATTTCGCCGGATGCTGTGGAAAGCGCGAAGATGACGCCGCTGCCCTGGTCTTTGGCAATGAAATAGACGGTCTGGCCGTTGGGTGACCAGACGGGCGCGGTTGGCGACGGCCACATATAGTCGGGCTGAAGCCCGCCCAGCCCTCGGTCCAGCGCTTCGGAAAGATTACGTTGATCGCCTCCAGCACGCGAAACTATCCAGAGGTTGGCGTTGTGGTAAGCATATTTAGCCGAGTCGAGGTCAGCGTAAAAGGCGAGCGCCTGCCCATCCGGCGACCAGGCCGGGAAGGCAGCGCTGAGCGTGCCATCCGTCAGGCACGTCAGTTCGCCGCTCTCCACGTTCACTGTCCAGATGTCGGCGGCAAAAGTATGCTCGGCGTCTTCCTGGCGATTGGCGGCAAAGGCGATCAGCACGCCATCGGGCGACCAGGCCGCTTGCCCATCATCGTAATCGCCGCTGGTCAACTGGCGCGGCTCCGCTCCTGGCTCGTCTACCGCGATGACGAACAGGTGGGCGCGCCGGTCCAGAAAGGCGCGCCCATCGAAGCGCGTTTGCAGCGCGCGCTGGCGGCGCAGACGCGGGGCGCTCTTCTCCAGGTTGTCATGCGCCTTGAGCCAGTCCACTTCCTGGGGAACTTTCTGTTCGTCGGTTTCTGGCATGGAGGTATAGCACAGGCGCGTGCCATCGGGCGACCAGACCGGCGCGGTCGCGCCATCGGGCGCGGTGGTCAGGCGGCGCGCCTCGCCCCCGGCCACGTCCATCAGGAAAATCTGCGGCTTATTTTCGTGGCGCGTGGAGGTAAAGGCCAACCGCTTGCCATCGGGCGACCAGGCTGGCCCGGAGTCCTGCGCTTCGCCGCTGGTGAACTGGCGCGCGTGGCCGCCTGCCAGCGAAGCCAGCCAGATCGCCGAGCGAAGCGTGTCGTGTGTTTCATCGTAGCTGCCAACGACATAGGCCACGCTGGCGCCGTCTGGCGAGACCTGTGGCTCGCTCACCAACTTCAGCGACCAGAAATCTTCCAACGTCAGGGCGCGCTTTGCCATTACTAAGTCACCTTCCTGCTTATTGGGCGGTGGTCTCGATGGGCGAATCGTCGCGCATGCGGGCCGCCGCCAACTCAACGGCTTCGATGATCTTAGTATACCCTGTGCAGCGGCAGAGGTTTCCGGCCAGCGCGGCTTTGATTTCGTCGCGAGTGGGACTGGTGTTGCGCTCCAGCAGGGCCGCGCCGCTGATCAAAAAGCCGGGCGTGCAATAGCCGCACTGCGCCGCGCCGCGTTCGGCAAACGCCTGTTGCAACGGGTGCAGGTGGTTTTCACGCGCCAGTCCCTCAATCGTCGTGATCTCTGCGTCCTGCGCTTCCACGGCCAGCATCAGGCAGGAAAGGATGGGCGCGCCATTGACCAGCACGGTACACGCGCCGCAGTGCCCAAGCTCGCAGCCGTGCTTGGTTCCAGTCAGGTCAAGCTCCTCGCGCAGCACCTCCAGCAGCGTGTGATTTGGCGAGGCGGCGACCTGCGACGTTTCGCCGTTGATATGAAAGGTCATCAGTTGTTTTGGCATGGTTGGCTCTCTTTAGGCGTGGCGCAAATCGACGACGCGCCGCGCCTTGAGTTCAAAGCGTGGCAGCGTGCCGGATGGCACGGCGCGCACCGGCACGCGCAGACTCAGCCCCTGGCGCAGCGCCGTCTCGACACGCGGCACAAGCGCTTCCGGGCATTCCAGGTCTAGCGCAATCTCGTCAAGCTCGTCGGCTTTGGTAACGGTGATACGAAACTCCTCGATTTCGGGAAAGCCGCGCAGCACGTCTTCGATGCTGGATGGGTAGACGTTGACGCCGCGCACAATCAGCATGCCATCCAGTCGCCCCAGCACGCCGCCGGGCAAGGTCAGATAGGTGCGGCCACAGGCGCAGGTGGTTGACCCGCGCTGCACCAGATCGCCCGTGCGATAGCGAATGGCGGGCGTGCCCCAGCGTCCCAGGTTGGTAAGCACTAACTCGCCGCGCTCGCCCTCGGCAACGGGTTCGCCCGTCGCCGGGTCCAGAATCTCGGCGATGAACTCGGCTTCATTGACATGCACAGCATCATGATGCAGACAGGTGAAGCCATACGCGCCCATCTCGGTCATGCCGAGATGATCGTAGGTTTGCGCCCCCCAGGCGCTTTCGATGCGGCGGCGCGTGTTGGGAATCGACGCGCCCGGCTCGCCCGCGTGGATGGTCACGCGCACAGCGGAATTGGCAATGTCCACCCCCTCGGCCTGGGCCACTTCGGCCAGATGCAGCGCGTAGGTGGGTGTGCAAACCAGCGCAGTTGCCTGGGTGGCAAGCATCGTCTGGATGCGCTGCAACGAGGTCTGGCCGCCGCCCGGCACAATCAGCGCGCCGACGCGCTTCGCGCCCTCATACGCCGACCAGAAGCCGATGAACGGGCCAAAGGAAAAAGCGAGAAAGAGAATATCCTCGTTGGTGACGCCCGCCGCCTGATAGATCACGCTCCAGCAGTCGGCCCACCAGTCCCAGCTTTCGGGCGTGTCGAGGATTTTGAGCGGCTGGCCGGTCGTGCCGGAGGTCTGGTGCAGGCGCAAATACTTGCTCAAGGGATAGGTAAGGTTGGTGCCATAGGGCGGATGCTCGATCTGGTCGTTCACCAGTTCACTTTTGACCGTGAAAGGGAGCTGCCGGAAGGTGTCCATATCGCGGATGCTCTGGAGGTCAAGACCCGCCAGCTTGCGCTGATAGAAGCTGTTGCTTGTCAGGATGAATTGCAAGCCCGCTTGCAGGCGCTCGAACTGATGCGCCGCGATGGCCTCGCGGCTGGCGGTCTGAAGCGCTGGCTGCGGAGGCTGCGTGCCCGTCAGCGGCGCTGCTGGTCTGGGGTGCATGGCGAGATGGCTCCTTTGCAGAACGGCTGAAAAAACGCTATCTGGCTCCCAAGGCGTGCGAAATCCCTTCGGCTTCCGTGCGCAGCGGCTGGCGGGCGCGCTGCATCTCCTCTTCGCCAAAATGCGAGGCGAAGCCAGCCACCCAGAGCAAAGCAACCAGCATGCCGCCCGAACCATAGATCGGCACAGCCATGGCGTTGACGCCAGTCAGATATTCTTCGTGGTCTTCCCCGATGCCGGTGCGCGCTGCCTCTTCGATAGCCATCAGAAATCGGTCAGGGGCAGTAATCGAGTGTTCGGTGAATGTGGGCAGCGGCTGCGCGCGCAAGAACTGCTCGCGTTTTGCGTGAGGCCAGGCCGCCAGGACCACGCGCGCCGTCGCGCCTGCCAGCAGTGGGATGCGCCCGCCGCGCCGCGCCGAAATGCTCAGGGAAGGTGGCCCCTGCTCGTCTTCGACACATTCCAAAATACGAATGCGATCTTCTTCGACGCGCCCCAGAAAGATGGTCTGGTGGATGCTGGCCGCCAGGCGGCGCATCGCTGGCAAGGCAAAGCGGCGCAGATCGGGGCGCTGCCCATACGCCTGAGCCAGATCGAAGATGCGCGGGCCAAGGATATAATGGCGGTCTTCAGTTTGCTCGACGGCGCGATTGCTCTCCAGCGTTTTGAGCAAGCCATGCACGCTGCCTTTGCTCATGCTCAGCGCGCGTGCCAGGTCCGAGAGCGTCAGACCCTCTTCGGAAAAGCTGAGCAACTCCAGCAGGCGAAAGGCGCGCTCGACCATGGGCGCGGCAACAGTCGGCGCTTCCTGGGGGTGTACGTTATTCTGAACATGTTGTTCTGCCATACGAACACTATACCTTGCTGCGCAGGCCGCTGTCAAGCCCCTGAAGCCAGAAAAATACCTCAACCTCTTGACAGCATAGATTTTATCAGGTATATAGTTCTCAACTCAGAACGTTTTGTTCACTATAAGGAACCAACAACGAGCCTGTACGCTTTGATATGAGGCACATTACCAAAAGAAAGGAGGGAACGGCACGCTTTTCTGAGGGTCTACAGCTTTCCCCGGAGCCGATACCTGGTCGTTTGACGCTTGCCTCCAAGGTTGGAGCAACCTGTAAGACAAGGAGTATCCTATGGCATCCGAAACAGGCAGTACCTCAACCCCGTCTTCTGGCGCAGCCACCACCAGCAGCGCGTCTGCGTTGATTGCGCGCCAGGACCGCATCCCCATCTGGTCGCTCTCGTACCTCTTCATCGGGATTATTGGCGTTGGCTTCCTTTTCACCTTCTTTGACATCTTCGACATTAACGTTTCCTTCATCCAGACTTGCACCCAGATTGTGACTGGCTGCACGGCTGCGCCGAACCCCTTCACGGGCCATCTGCCCGCTGGGGCGGTGTTGGCCTCCGACGCGATTGGCTTGCCAGTCCTGTTGAATCTGGTGGGCTACGTGATTGGCGCGCTGATCCTTAGCCCGTTGGCTGACCGCTTTGGCCGCCGCGATATGCTGCTGGTCACGCTGGTCATCACCGGCCTTGGCTCCCTGTTCAACGCCTTCGTTGGTGATTACACGACCTTCATCATCGCCCGGCTGGTTACCGGCATTGGCGTGGGGGCCGACCTGGCATTGGTTGCCACCTATATCAATGAGGTAGCCCCCAGCAACGGGCGCGCGAAATATACCTCGCTCATCTTTATCATGTCCTCGCTGGGCGCGTTCGTGGGCGTCTGGTTGGGCTTGATCTTGACCACGCCGCCCGCCACGTTCCCTGATGGCCTTTCGTTTGCTCAGGCGGGTGCTACACTCACGGCTGCGCCCCCCAGCCCTGCGGCGCTGGTCCAGTTTACCGGCAATGGCTGGCGCTTGATGTATGGCATTGGCGCGCTGCTGGCGCTCATCGGCATTGTGCTGCGCTTCCGGCTGCCGGAATCGCCGCGCTGGCTGATCTCGCAGGGGCGCATCGAGGAAGCGGAACACATTGTGGCGGACATGGAGCAGCGGGCGCAGCGCCGTGGGGTTACCTTGCCGGAGCCAGCCGCCGCCATCGAGACACCCGTTGGGGAAAAGCAGCTTACCTATGCGCAACTGCTGGGCAATCCGCTCTATCTGCGCCGGACCATCCTGTTGTTCTGCATGTGGTTCATTGCCTTCATCACGGTCTACACCATCGGCAACGGCCTGACGACGGTGCTGAACGGCCTGGGATATGCCCCGCCAGCGGCAGGGTCGGTGGTTGCGGTCGGCGTGTTTGGCTTTGTCGCGGTGGCCGTCTTTGACTACTTCTTTGGCGAGGCGCTGGAGCGCAAGCTCTGGCTGCCCGTTTCGGCGGTGCTGACCATCATTGGCGGCATCATCATTGCCGTCAGCGGGTCGAGCAATTTCTGGGTGACGGCTGTCGGCTCGATTATCCTCTTCATCGGCTTCAATCTGTTTGTGCCGATGGCCTGGGCCTGGTCAGCGGAAAACTATCCCACGCGGGCGCGCGCCACGGGTTTTGCCCTGGTGGATGGCATTGGGCATGTCGGCGGCGGCGTCGGTGTTATCCTGATCGCGGGCAACGTTTCCACGCTGGGCACCACGGGCACGTTTCTGGTGATTGGCGGCTGCCTGGTGGTTGCCGCTGTGATCGCGCAGTTTGGCACGTCAACCAGGAAGCTGCGCCTGGATGAAGTGTCGCCGTAGCCGAAGCGGCAGCGTCAACTTTCGGGAGCAGAGGCCAGCGCTGGCCTCTGCTCTTCTGCTGTGCGCGAGAGGTGACTTTTGGGCTAAGGTTTGGCGCGGCGAACGGCTAATATGGCATACTCCCTTGTGGGCGCGGTAACAGCATACTATCGAGCGATCATTGAAGACGCGCCGCTAGGAGGCCATTCTGGGTGAATCGCGGCAGGCGATAGATCAGATTGACAATCCTACATCGGCGCAGCAGCAGGCTGCGCCACCATCAGAGGCCAAGCCCAAAGACAAGCAAGTGCGCCTCTTGCCCGGGCTGGAACTGATTCCATCTGCGCCCGCGCCCAAACGTGCCCGCACTCTCAGGCAGGTGAAGGGCTGGCGACTGACCGCAGCGCATGGGGTGGGTTTAGGGCTGCTGGCGGTGGTCATGGCGGTGTCGCTGCTTCAGGCGTCGCCGCTGCATTTTGCGCAGCGAGCATGGCAGGCATTTGAGACCGGCCCCATGGGCAGTTTCTTGATACCGCCCACGCCGACGCCAACCCCCACGCCGACGCCCCAGCCCCAGCCGCCTGTGCCGCCAGGCAGCGCCCAGGTGGTCAGCATCATTGATTCGGTCTTTGGCAGCTATTCCAATGCCGCCATTGCTGTGGCGCGCTGCGAATCGGGACTGAATCCATCGGCGGTGAATCCCACATCCATTGGCGGCAGCCACGCTACCGGCCTCTTCCAAATCCTGTACCCCTCCACCTGGGATACGACCTCGCAGGCGGGTAATTCGCCCTATGATGCCGAGGCGAATGCGAAAGCCGCATATCAAATCTTCTCGCGCGACGGCTATAATTGGCACGAATGGACCTGCCAGCCATAGAACAGCAGCCCCATCTGGATGACCTCCAGATGGGGCTGCTGCATAAAGGTCAGCCGAGTTGGTTTGGTTCCGGAATCGCTCAGCGAACTAGAAGTTGGACGCCGCAGCAGCGGTGCCGACAAAATCATCGCTCAATGGCTTGACGAGACCTGTGCCTGTCGCGGTGGGATCGATGGCATAGATCACGTTATCGCGGGTGGGCACGCGATCATTCGGATTGCCCGAAGAACCATACTTCGCGGTGGGATACAGGCCGCCCAGATCAACGGTTCCAATGTTCTGGTAGGCTTTGTAAACGCCCGCGCGCGTCAGGTCGCCACTGTCTGCGGCTTTCTTCAGGATGGCATACACGATTTTGGCCTCGGTGTAGCCGAATTCAAAGAAGCCATCTGGCCCCTGAGCGGGACTGGTGGCGTACTTCTGGATGTCGGCCAGCATTTGCACCATGCCGGGTTTGCTGGTGTCGCCCCAGGTTGCGCCCTGACCAACCACCCACGCCTTGGAAAGCAGCGGCACCAACGCCGGAACGCCCAGCAGCAGGGTGGAGAACGCCGGGCTTTGCAGAATCCACTGCGGGAAATAGCCCAACTGCGCGGCAGTGGCAATGATCGTCGCGGTATCGGTGGGGACGCTGGTCAGGAAGACATACTTGGCTGCGGCAGCCTTCAATGCCAATACTTGCGCGCTCACGTCCTTAGCGCCCTGGGTAAAAGCTTCCTGTCCAACGTCCTGAAGGCCGTAGGCGGTGATCGACTCTTTGTAGCCGGTCAGGCCATCCTGGCCGTAGTCGTCGTTCTGGTAGATGATGCCGGTCTTGGGAGCCTTCACGCCGAGCTTGTTGACGACATAATCGAAGGCATTTTCGACTTGAAGCCGATAGGGCGTGCCCAGCAGAATCAGGTGGGTTTCGCGCGCCAGGTCCGAAGAGAGCGTGGCGGCGGCGACCAGCATGTTGTCTTTATTCGCCAGGTCTTTGACGGCAAAGGTTGGCTCTGTGCCGAGGCTTTCAGCCATCATCAAGACCTGATTATGGATGGCGTTGTACTGCACCACCTCTTGTTGTGGGTCGTACTGGGTATCTTTCTCGACCAGATTCACTTTGTAGCCGTCGATGCCGCCAGCGGCGTTGATGTCGTCGAAGAAGACCTCAATGCCGCGCGTCAGCGGTTTGCCGATGGGTGCGGCGACCGGCCCGGAAAGTGGAGTGAGAATGCCAAGGTTGATGGTTTTGCCCGTGACGCCGATGTCGGTTTTAATCCCCCCGTTGCTGCCATTGTTGCTGCTGGCGCAGCCAGTGACAAGCAGGGCGATGAGGGCAAGGAACACCAATGATCTCGCGCGAAATACAGCCTTGAGTCCCATAGAAATGATCCCCTCCTCATGTCGAACAACTAGGTCGTAGCGTGCCTGGCGGGCAGAAGCGGCCACGTTGGCGCTCCAGTCATCTGCCGCCTGCTGGCGTACTCGGCGAATGGCTAGGCGCCATCGCCGGTTGAGAGCGTGCTGCTTTCAACTTCAAATTCGGAGTCGTGGACGGAATTGGGGCTGGCTTTGGCTGGCTCACCTCCTTTGCGTGGGCGATTCGAGAGCCGCCGGACCAATAATTGGCCGCGACGAATAAGTCCAATCATGCCTGCTGGCTCGAAAAGCAGGAAGACAATAATCAACAGACCATAAATGGCGGCGTTCAAATCGCCGCTGGCGATGCCGAAGATGACGCCGGTTGAGGTGCTGGATTGTGATTGCGGCGTGAGCAGTTCGATGATCTGCGGGAGGGCAAACACGAAGGCCGCTCCCAGGATGGACCCCCACACGCTGGCGATGCCCCCGACGATGATGGCCGCCACATATTGAATGGAGAGCAACAAGCCCCAATAGTCGGGTCTGACGTAGCTGTTAAAGGCGGCGAACAGCGCGCCCGCAATTCCGGCCAGGAACGCGGAGAGAATGAACGCGCCCATTTTGGCCTCGAAGAGATTGACGCCCAGAATGGCCGCGCCCGTTTCGTTGTCGCGCACAGCCTGAAAGGCGCGCCCGGCGCGCGAGCGCATCACGTTATGGACAAAGACCGCCGCGATGACCAGAATCACCAGAATCAGCAGGAAATATTGCTGGTTCGAGGTCACGGCCACACCCAGGATGGTGTTTTGCTGGCTGAAGTCGAACGAGCCAAAGGTGACCGATGGAAAGCTGCGCCCACCCGGCCCGCCGGTCAGGCGCGAAGCGTTGACAAAGATTTGCTGGCCGATGAAGATGAGCGCCAGCGAGACGATGCCGAGATAGAAGCCCTTCAGCCGCAGCGCAGTCGGCCCAATGATCGCCCCCGCGATGGCTGCCACAATGCCTGCACCGGGCAACCAGATCAGCCACGAGAGACCCAGGCCCAGCGCTGGCACTTTCTGCGCGTTGATAAAGAAGGTGGTCGTCGGGTCGCCGCCCAGCCAGACGGCGGTATACGCGCCAATTGCCATAAAGAACGCGATGCCCAGCGACACCTGGCCGGTGTAGCCGGAAAGGACGTTCAGGCTGAGCGCCGCGATGGCGGCAAGCATGGTGTAGTTGGCGATGTTGAGCCATTCGTCGCTGGCAATCAGGAAGAAGATGCCCACGGCGATGATTCCGAGCACCACCAGGCCACGGACGATGGCGAGACGCAGCAGGCCGGGTGGCTCCTCGATGGCGGGCGTCTCGACGGCGGTCTCAGCAGCGCTCATACTCGCTCCACCTTTCGGGTGCCAAAGAGGCCATAGGGCCGGATGAACAGGATGATAATCATCAAGATATAGGGGGCGATGTCATGAAAGCCCGCGCCCACAATATTGGTGAAATGGCCTTCATATCCGGCGGTGAGGTCTTGCGTCAGGCCGATCAAGATGCCGCCCACGACCGCGCCCACCACGGAATCCAGCCCGCCAAGGATGATGGCGGGAAACGCGAGCAACGCCGTCTGGCCTAATGTCGAATCGAACGCGGCGGCCTGAATCGCCAGGAAGATGCCGCCAATGGTGGCAATGGCCCCGGCAATGCCCCAGGCCAGCGCGTAAACGGTGCGCACATTGACGCCGATTGCCAGCGCGGCTTCCTGGTCAATGGCGGTGGCGCGCATCGCCAGCCCATATCTGGTGAAGCGGAAGAACACAAAGAGCAGCGCGCAGATGGCAATGGTCACGATGATCGTCCAGATTTCATTCGCGCCAAAATGGACGCCGCCCACGTTAAACCCGCTGCTGAATTGGAACGGCGAGGCTGGCGCGCGGATGGTTGACCCCCATTTGATGACGACGCCGGTCCGCAGGATGGTATCCAGGCCAATCGTAATCATGATGATGGAGAAGACAGGCCGCCCGATCATGCGGCGCAGGGCAAAGCGCTCGAAGAGCATGCCGATGATGACGGTGACGGCAATCGCCAGCAAGATTGAAGGAACGAAGCCGAGATTCCAATCGAAGACGCCTGCCGAGGCAACATACGCGCCGACCAGCAGAAACTCGCCCTGCGCAAAGTTAATGACCTCGCTGGCCTTGAAGATGATGGTGAAGCCCAGCGCGATGAGCGCGTAGATGCAGCCCAGCGCGATTCCATTAAAGACGAGTTGGATAAAGAACGCCATATCCCCTCCTGGCAAGGCTTATTGTTCGCGGCTGGTTTCGGCTGGGGTAGATACATCGACTGATGCTTGCTTCCCAAACTCTTCGCCCAGATAGGCTTTGATGACATCGGGGTTAGCCTGTATCTCGGCTGGCAGGCCCTGGGCAATCACGCGGCCAAAGTCCAGCACCAGCACGCGGTCGGCAATGCCCATCACCATCGCCATATCATGCTCGACCAGAATCTGCGTGATGCCAAGCTGCTCTTTGATGTCCAGAATGACGGCGGCGATGTCCTGGCTTTCTTCCAGGCCCATGCCTGCCACCGGCTCATCCAGCAGCAAAAGCCTGGGCTGCATCGCCAGCGCCCGCGCCAGGTCGGCGCGCTTTTGCAGGCCATAGGGCAGGCTGCCCAACGGATAGTTCTGGTAGCGCTCCAGACCCAGCAAGCTCAGCAGTTTGAGGCAATAGGCTCGATTCTTCTTTTCTTCGCTGCGCGTGGGGCCAAGATAGATGCCCCCTAGCAAGATGCCGCTGCGCATGTGGGTATGGCGGCCCAGCAGCATATAGTCAAGCACGGTGTGCAGCGGAAACTGGCCGAGATTCTGAAAGGTGCGCGCGATGCCCGCGCGTGCCGTCTGATGAGGCTTGAGGCGCAGCAGGTCGCGGCCATCGAAGGTGATCGTGCCAGCGGCGGGCTGATAGACCCGCGAGAACACATTGAAGAGCGAGGTTTTGCCCGCGCCGTTGGGACCAATGACGGCGAACAGTTCGCCCGGCTGCACGTTGAAAGAGACCTCGGCAAGCGCGGTGACGCCCGCAAAGCGCACCGTCAGACCCTCCACCGACAGCAGGGGTGCTCCATTTCCAGGGTGGGCTGGCATCTCGACGGCATCGGGGACGGGGTTGCTCATAGTGCCCATTTCCTCTCTGGTCGGTGCTGGCGCAGGCTGGCAAACGTGCCGCGCTCTTCGCCTTCATGGAGTCCGAGATAAAACTTGCGCACGCTTTCGTCTTGCAAGAGTTGCTCGGCAGGCTGCGCCAGGGCTACCTTGCCGGTTTCGATGACATAGCCCGCGCTGGCGATGGAGAGCGCCATCTGCGCGTTTTGCTCCACCAGCAGCACAGCGGTACCGCTGGCGTTGATGTCGGCAATGATGGAGCGGATTTTTTGCACCATGAAGGGAGCCAGGCCCAGCGATGGCTCATCGAGCAAGAGCAGGCGCGGATTCGCCATTAGCCCCCGGCCAATGGCAAGCATCTGCTGTTCGCCGCCCGAAAGATAGCCAGCGACAGCGCTGCGGCGCTCGCGCAGCACGGGGAACAGGTCCATAACGCGCTCGTAGGCTTTGCGCGTAGCAGCGGCGTCTTTTGAGGCAATCGCGCCGGTGCGCAGGTTTTCGTCAACGGTCAGGCCGCCAAAGAGCCGTCGGCCCTCCAGCACCTGGGTAATGCCGCGCCGGACGATCTGGGCAGGGGTAAAGTGGTCGATGCGTTCGCCGTCGAAGAGGATGGAGCCGCGCACGATGCGCGCGCTGTGGACGCCCAGCAAGCCGGAAATGGAGCGCAGGATGGTCGTTTTGCCCGCGCCGTTTGCACCCAGCAGCGCGACGATGTTGCCATCGGGCACTTCCAGCGAGACCCCATGCACGGCGGTCACGACGTTGTGGTAGGTGACCTCGATGTTCTGGACAGCCAGCATTCCTGAGCCTCCTTGACGCCTCCCCGGTGAGGCGATGACGCATTGAGGTCTGCGAGAAGCCCTTGCTTAGACTACGCTCAGAAGTGGCAAAGACTCTCGGCAGGAGTGGGTCGTCGTGGGCTGCTTCTGTATTGCTCGCCTGCTTATTTGGGAATATGACGAGCCAGTCAGGTTCGGTCGCTGCCACAATACTAATATACTCTGCGTTTTCTGTCAAGCCTTCTGTGGCACTTCGCGCCAAAAACCACGCGGATTGCTCGGCAGCCAGCCGCCATTTCGAGGCCGCCAGGCCGCTCTGGCGCGGCGCTGTGCCCGCTCTATATGTATTCTTTATGGAAGTATAAGTTTTCGCTATGGCAGCGGGCTGGCTCAGGAAGCATGCTGCTCAGGGGTCAGTGATCTCGGCGACGGATTCCAGCACTCGGCTGGGGCGATAGGGAAAACGTTCGACCTGCTCGCGTCTGGTGACGCCGGTAAGGACCAGGAAGGTTTGCATGCCCGCTTCGGTGCCTGCCACAATGTCGGTGTCCATGCGGTCACCGATCATCACGGAGGATTCAGAATGCCCACTCAGTTGGCGCAGCGCCGCGCGCATCATCAGCGGGTTGGGCTTGCCGACGAAATAGGGCTTGATGCCCGTTGCCTCGGCGATCAGCGCGGCGACTGAGCCGGTGGCCGGAACCATGCCGCCTTCGCCGGGACCGATGGGGTCAGGGTTGGTGGCGATGAAGCGCGCGCCCTGCATCACCAGACGGATGGCCTGGGTGAGCCGCTGAAAGCTGTAGGAGAACGTTTCGCCCAGCACGACGTAATCCGGCTGGACATCGGTGAGGATATAGCCGATATCGTGCAGCGCGGTGGTCAGCCCCGCTTCGCCAAGCACAAACGCCGAGCCGCCGGGATGCTGGGTATTGAGGAACTGGGCAGTTGCCAGCGCGGACGTGAAGAGTTCTTCCGGAGCGACGTGTAGGCCGACGCTTGCCAGACGCACCTGCAAGTCGCGCTGCGTGTAGAGCGAGTTATTCGTCAGAATCAAGAACGGCTTGCCCGCTTCACGCAGCCGCGCCACAAACTCATCTGCACCGGGGATGAGGTTCGGGCCACGGACCAGCACGCCATCCATATCCATCAGGTAGGTTTTGGGCTTTTCGGGGGCAGGTACGCTGCTCATCATCGTCTCCATCGTTGCGCCGCACCGCAGTGCAGCAAAGTGTGTCGATAGCAACCGATGTTATGATGCCTGATGACGCGGCAAAGCGCAAGCCCTAGACGTTGTAAATATTGGGGAAGGCGCGTTCCATCAGCCGGTCTGGCACCTCGGAGCGCTTGAACCCCACTTTCTCATAGAGGCCGTGCGCGTCGCGGGTGAAGAGTGTCCAGCGGCGCAAGCCCTGCAAATGCGGGTGCGCGATGACGCATTCCATCAGCCACAGGCCCAATCCCTGCCCGCGATAGGTGTCCAGAATGAAGACATCGGCGACATAGGCAAAGGTGGTGTAATCGGAAATCACCCGCGCCATCCCGACCTGCTGCTCGTTGTCGTACACGCCAAAGGCCAGCGAGTGCTCGATGGCGCGCTGCACCGTCTCCAGCGGAATGCCAGCCGACCAGTAGGAAGTCGTCAGGAAGCCATGTATCACCGCCAGATCGAGGCGTCGCTTGTCGGTGCTAATCAGATACTGGTCGCGCCGCCACTCATGCACTCCCGGAAACGCCGCCTCGTCTGTTGTCTCTGCCATGTCGCTTATTCCTCGTTTCAAACGGCAAGGACTCATAGCCACTAGATCGGCGATCAATGGCTATCAGCCCTTGCGGTGTCGTTTTGTTTCGTTTTGGATTGCGTGGTTCAGGCTGAAGCAGAAGCCTGGTCGATCTCGTCCTGCTCGATTTCGGCGGCCACTTCCTGCTCCAGTTCTTCGCGAGTCTGCTGCTTGGCGCGCTCCAGGGCGTGCATGCGCTTCTGGAACTGGGTTGTCATATATTCCTGCGTCTCTTCTGGCGGAATCAGTTCGTTGCCCTCGCCGAAGCGTTCTATGAAATCTTCCGTGTTATCAGTGCTCATGCCGATGGCGATGGGGAGCAGTTCAAACATCTTGGCCTGAAGCACATCCCACAGCGCGGGCGTCTGATTGACCAGCCGCTGAAGCATATAGATGCCAAAGCGGATATGGCGGCTCTCGTCGCGCTGAATCAGCCGGAGGGCCTGAGCCAAACCAGGCATATAGCGATCACGCTCCAGCATGCGGCTATAGCTCCAGTAACCCGTTTCGGCCAGCGTGCCCTCCACAATCATATTATAGGTGACCAGCGCGTGTACCA
This sequence comes from Ktedonobacterales bacterium, assembly GCA_035307385.1. Taxonomy (GTDB): domain Bacteria; phylum Chloroflexota; class Ktedonobacteria; order Ktedonobacterales; family DATBGS01; genus DATBHW01. Next base: position 47,142 of record DATGID010000050.1, read on the forward strand.
GCGCCTCTGGCGAGTCGTCGGCCAGCAGGCGGTCCATCGCGGCGGGCAGTTCCTCGAAGAAGATGCGCCGATAGTTGGGGCCAAGACGATCATGCAGATCATAATCGACGGCGGGCACCTCGGTGAACCAGCGGCGGAAGAACTCGGTGTGTTTGGCCTCTTCCCAAAGGAAGGAAGTCAGATAGATTTCGTCTTCCAGCCAGCCGTTCTTGGAAACCCGCATGACCAGCGGCAGCAGATCAAGCGTCACAGCCTCTTCGCCCGCCTGGAACAGTGTGCTCAGCCCCAGCAGGTTCTCTTGATGCAGTTCATCCAGGGTGGGCCAGTCGGCTTTGTCTTTCGTCAGATCGATGTCGAAGGGGTCCCAGGTTCCCAACTTTTTGGCTTTCTGAAAGAGTCGCATGGGGACGCTGGAAAAGTCTAATCCGCGTGTGGAAATGGTCGCATAGCTGTCGCGTTTGGTGGAAATGCTTGCCATGTTGCCTCCTGCGATAAACCTGGCGTCAGGCGCACTCTTGTCTCGTTCCTCCAGTAGTTCTGGGGCACTGAACCCCATTCAGTTTCTCTTAAGATTCTACCCTATTCGATCAGATGTGACAATATTTCTGGCTAACAAGGAGGAAAACGGTTTTTACGCTCGTTTGCCATCGGCGCAGTAGGCTTGCCAGTGCTGCTGCATATGCGCCCAGATGCCATAGCCGGGGGAATAGCGCGGATAGAGCGTTCTGAACTGTGCTTCGGCTGCCGCCAACGATGCGCTGGGCAGCGCGCCCAGCCGCGTTGCCAGATAGAGCAGCGCCAGCGAGGGCGAGCGCGATAGCCCTTGCTCGCAGTGGATGAGGACGTTCGCCTCTTGGGCGCGCATCTCATCGATGAACGCGAGCGCGGGGTCAATGAGCGCTTCCTTGCGATAAAGCCCTGGATTATCGGTATCCCGCATATTCAAGAGCAGGTGCTGCTCGCGCCGCGCCACCTGCTGCTCTGGCCCATCAGGCGCGAGCAATGTCGTGTAGCCAAGGGTGTCGCGGTGGCAAACTGGATAGGCATGCACCACAGCCCAATTGCCCGCGAGACTCCCGCTATGCAGCGGGCATTCGCCCACGCGCCCTACGAATATGCCAGGATAGACTTCGATCATTGCTGACCTGCTGCTTGATGGACCAGCTTCCAAAACTCCTGGTCTCCTTGCAACTGCTGATTTGGCAGGGAGAAAGCAACGTAGTAGCAGCTTCCCTCGAATGCCGAAATCTGAAGGATGGGCAAATTCCACTGCGAGAAGCTGAAGGTATACCAGATGCCTTTGCCATCCACTTTATCTGCTTCGGAAGGGCAATCCGGCTGGGGCGCGATGGTGTGCAGGGTGAAGACTTTCTGGTACAGTTGCTCCATCAGCGCTGCATCGTGAATTTCCTGCTCGGAAGCCGTGCCCAACGCCTTTTCCATCTCCATGGTCAGATGATCTGGCCGCGCTGGCGCAAAGGTGGCCCCGGCCATGGTTGCCGCAAACACCTGCTTGAACTGGTCGTTCATGGTGTACGTGCCGCCGCGCGTTTGGTAGTGGCCTTCCAGTGTGATGCTGTTGCAGGGGGTGGATATGATGGCCGGAATGGTCTGCTGTGCCGCCTGGAAGACAAGCTGGTATTCGTAAATGCCGGAATCCGTGCAGTTAGTATTCGCGGCCTGAAGAGGAAGCGCCAGAATGGCCCGGTATAGCCGTTGCGCCGTTTTGCTATCAGTGATCTGCGCGGTTTGCGGCGATTGCGTGGGGTTGGGTGTGTGCTCGACGGCCAGGCTGGATGGGTTGGCTGGCGGCTCTGCCGCATAGATCACCTGATCGAGTTGATTCCAGAAGTCCGGTGTTGTCTGCCGATCTTGCGTCTCGCCTGTGATAGACACCGGTCGGCACCCATCGCGCATTGCCAGGGCCGTCACCAACGTTTTGCCCGCCTGGCTGAAGGTGAGGCTATAGTGTGGCCCAAGCTCATCGGTGCAGGCTTGTTGCGCTGGCACCCATGCCAGCGCGTAGATCGTGTCATAGAGGCGCTGCACTCTGGAAGGGTCGTTCAGGGTGACGACCGGCTTTGGCTGGTCGATATGGTCGTCGATCTGGATGCTCACCGAGTCGGGCTTCCCGCCTGGGCTGGCCGGTTGAGAGGCGGCGTAAGGGGCGCAAGCGCCTAGCCCAACGAGCAGCCCAAACAGCAAGAGGCTGAGAGGAAAAGCGTACGTTTTTTTCGACAACATAGGTGCTTCCTCGCTTGTTCATACGAAGTGTGGTCTGTAGTCTCTGAACAAAGAGACGCCGAGTCAGCAGATTTTGTTCCCCCGCGTGCTGCCGCCGCCTTGCTCTTTTGAAAGCTTGACAGTGCCCCCTTCTGTCGCTTATATTACAAGGAGTAAGTTGATTTTGTTACTAGAATTTGTCAACTTTCAGCAGGAGGGCCTGAACCCTATGTCGGCTGTCGCTGGAGCGCCCACCGCTTCCCCACGTGTGGATACGCATTTACTCAAGTTTTCCCAAGCCTGCACGGTGCTGCTTTCGGCGCTGGCTTTTATCTTTCAGCAGCCCATCATTGTGCTGATTGCTGCGCTTGCCCTGGCGCTGAGCGCGGCGGTTCCGGCAATTGGCCCGTTCCGGCTGCTCTATCGCGGCGTGGTGCTGCCGCTGCATTTGTGGAAGCCGCGCGTGGTGGAAGATGACCCCGCGCCGCATCGCTTCGCGCAGGCAGTGGGCGCGGTCTTTTTGATAGCCGCCAGCCTGGTCCTTTTCTTGACACAGGCGTTTGTGGTCGGCTGGGCGCTCGATCTCATCGTGTTCTTCCTGGCGGGCCTCAATTTCACGGTCGGCTTTTGCGCGGGCTGCTTTGTCTATTATCACCTGGGACGCCTGGGCGTGATGCCGCGCACGCGTTATGAGGGCAGCTTCCACTGGCGGGGAGTCTGAGATGACGGCAATACTCGTGCGCGTGGGCGTGCTGGCGCTGGTGAGTCTGGCGCTCTGCCTGGTGATCTGGACCGGGCGGCGCTATGTGGAGGCCAAACGGCAAGCCGTGTTGAACGGCGCGCCCGCCAATCTCCCCAAAGCGGCTGGCCTGGACAACGCTGGCGCGTCGTCAGTGCAAATCCTGAACTTCAGCAGCGCCGACTGCTCCCAATGCCACAAGCTGCAAGCGCCCGCGCTGCGGCGGCTGCTGGAAGCGCGCACTGGCGAGGTCACAGTGCTGAACATCGACGCGCCCAACGAGCCTGAACTGTCGAAGCGCTATCAGGTGCTGACGGTGCCGACCACGGTTGTGCTGGACGCCGCCGGGCAGGCGCAGGCAGTAAACTTTGGCTTCGCCCCAACAGAGCGTCTGCTGAAGCAGGTGGATGCCATTCTGGCGAAGGAGCAGCCTGCTGCATCGCTTGCGGAGCCAGCCGTCTAGCAAGCGGAAATAGCAGATAAGAGGCCAGGAGCGGCCTGGAAGGCATCAGGATGCCTTCCAGGCCGCTCCTGGTACTTTCGGGCCAAAATCGCCCAAAATGCAGGACAAGGAAGGGAGAAATCAGTTAGAGTGTTCTGCCAGGAACGTGTTGTGCTGCTGGCCCCCATGACCTTTGGCGGACCCTGGAACAGGATACTTTCATGCCGAGTCGCGCGCGCGACCCGCAAGAACCGTTTGGGTGCTTTGACCCGGATGCTCCACCTCCTCGAACGACTGCTTCTGGTCCATCGAACCTTGCGCGCAAACCATTTGCGCCTTCTCGCCTGGAGCCGATCTCGCCCACCGAGGCGTTTCGCAAACGCTCGACCACCCTGCGCCTCCCAGCCATCGACCCCGAGACATTAGGCAAGCGCTCGACGACGGCGCGCCTCCCGGCCATTGACCCGGAGTCATTTCGCAAGCGCTCGACCACGCTGCGGCTGCCAGCCCTGGACCCCGCAAGCTTTCATACCCACGCCACCTTGCCACGCATCTCTGCGGCCAGGCAAGATGAGCTTCCCGAAGAAGCGCCGCTTCAGCCACCATCGGCTGTGGCTGACCTCTGGCTGATTGCCGGGCCAACCAGGCCGGGCGCGCGTGGGCTGCTGGAACAGCCGAGACAGCTTTCGCCCCGGCTGCGCGTGCAGTTGACCCTGCTGGTGCTGGGGCTGCTGGTGTTGCTGGGCGCGCAGGGCTTTGTGGCTCATCTGGCTGGCGAATGTATTGCGCAAAGCAAGCAAAGCTGCCTCTCGTTGAGCATGTTTCAGTCGCCTGCTGGCTCTCAGGCGGGCGTGGTTTCAACGTCGGGCGCGAGCCTTCCGGCCATTCCAGATGATCTGCCTGGCAATGTGCGCAGCTTCATTATGCTGGCGCTGCCCTATGCCGTGCAGGCGCACGAGACATTGGGCTGGCCCACCAGTGTGGTGCTGGCACAGTGGGGGCTGGAGCACGGCTGGTCTGTGCCAGATGCGCAGGGCTACAATTGGGGCAATACCACCTATGCGCCGGGCTGTTCCTATCAGGGGTCGCGCTTTTGCTACGCTGACACGCCCGCAGAAGGTCTGCGGGAATATATCTATACGGCGCAGTTGCATTACTACGACAGCGTGCGGGCGGCTGTTCCGCGGGGAGCCGATGCGACGGCGCTGGCGTTGGGACAGTCGCCCTGGGATGCCGGACATTATGGCGGGGCAGATCAGCCGGGGTCTTCGTTGCTGACGGTCATGCACAACTTCAACTTCGCTCGCTTCGACATTGGTGGGTAAAAATACACAACTTCTCACCCCTTTTGGGCAGACGGGGAAAATAGGTGGCATTTAGTTTGCAGTGACTCTCCCCCTGTGGTCTTCTTTGTGGCGGATGTGTTGGAACAGCGCCACAAACTGCCGGGACCGCGAACGGCATGAATTTGAACCATCAGAGGAATCAGGGAGGAGACGTATGCAAACCAGCGCCACTGAGCGCATGGCAACCAGCCCCGCTATTGCGTTTGACGAAAGCATTGAAGTTCCGGCCCCCGTTTCGGAGGTCTATCGCCGGTGGATCGACTTCGGTCGCTTCCCGGAGTTTATGGACAGCGTGCAGGAAATTCGCCCGCTCGGCGGGGGCCGCTATCACTGGGTGGCTCGCATGCTGGGCGGCAAACAGGAATGGGACTCTGAGGTGACAGATCAGCAAGAAAACCATCACATTTCCTGGCGAAGCATCAATGGCCCGCCCAATAAAGGGACGGTGACGTTGCAGCCTTTGCCCAACAATCGGACCAAAGTGGACCTGCGCATGGAATATACCCCGCCAGGCGGCATCGTCGGCCAACAACTCGATAAGCTGACCGGCAGCACCCAGCGGGAAACGCGCAAATCCCTGGAAAACTTTCGGGGTGTAATCACCGGCGAACGCCTTCCAGGGCAAGAGGTTCCAGGATTTACGAATGTACTATCAGCCTTAACAATCCCGGTGGCGGCTGGCGCGATTGGCGCGACCGTTTCATATCTGGTTGAGCGGAAGCAACATCCTGTTCGCTCCAGGATGCCGATGATGTGGCGCGGCGGCATTACCAACCCGGTCGATGGGTCATCTGGAGCCGCCGGAAATGTGCTGACGACTGCTGCGCTTGGCAGCCTGATCACTTCGGCTATCTTCCGGGCGCGGCGCGACCACGTAAACGGGCTGGCTATTGGGCAGTTAGTACCCACGTTCCTGGCTGGCAGCATCCTGGCGCGGCTGGTTGGGCATCGCGGTGTGAAACCCACGCTTGGGGCCTCGGTGACAAGCTGGGCCTTCACTGGCGCGGCGGCAGGCTCGATTTTCAGTTCCATCATCGCGCATATGCGTTCAACGCGCCATGAAGGGCTGTTCATCGGGCAATGGGCGCCCAGCCTGTTGGCTGGAGCTATCTTTGCCCGTTTGTTTAATCGTTGGTAGGAGATGTTCTCTAGCAAAAAGCATCCGGCGACGATACCCACGGAGGGGAAGAAATCTGCCGGATGCTTTTCTTCGCTTCAATGCAAGCGCCCAATCTCTTCCAGCGCGGCTGGATTTTCCAGCGACGAAAGGTCGCCGGGGTCTTTGGCCTGGAGGATGGCGCGAATGGTGCGGCGCATGATCTTGCCGCTGCGCGTGCGCGGCAGGTCGGCGACAAAGTATATCTCAGTCGGGCGCAGCGCTTTGCCCAGCTCGTGCGCCACCCGGTTGGCAATCTCAGCGCTCAATGCCTCGCCGGGCGTGAACTCCGGGCGCAAGATGACGAGCAAGACCAACTCTTCGCCTTTGATGTCGTGCGGCAGGCCAATGGCGGCGGCCTGCGCCACTGCCGGATGGGCGCACGCGGCGGCCTCTGCCTCGGCTGGCCCCAGCCGCTTGCCCGCGACCTTGATGGTGTCGTCGGAGCGGCCCCGAATATACCAGAAGCCATCTTCGTCGATTTCGGCCCAGTCACCATGCACCCAGATGTCGGGCAGGCGCGACCAATACGTGTCGAGGTAGCGCTGCTGGTCGCCCCAGAAGCCGCGCGTCATGCCCGGGTTGGCGGCGCGAATAATCAGTTCGCCCACCCTGCCGCGCACTGGCTGCCCCTGCTCGTCCACCACATCGGCGGCCACGCCCGCAATCGCGCCGGAAAAGGCGCAGGGCTTGAGCGGCTGGATGGTCGTGCAACTGACGATGCCGCCGGAAATCTCGGTGCCACCGGAATAGTTGATGATGGGCCGCTGGCGTTTGCAGACGTGCTCGAAGAGCCAGTGCCAGGCTTCGGGTGTCCACGGTTCGCCGCTGGAACCAAGCAGGAAAAGCGAACTCAGGTCATGCTTGCCGGGCAGATCATCGCCAGCGGGCATCAGCGAGCGAATCAGCGTTGGTGAGATGCCCAGATGCGTGATGCGGTGGCGCTCGACCATCTCCCAGATGCGGTCGGGCCTGGGATAATTGGGCGCGCCATCGTAGAGGAAGACTGTACCGCCCAGCATCAGCGCACTGCTGATGACCCACGGCCCCATCATCCAGCCGATGTCGGTCATCCAGCCGAAGCGGTCACCAGCCTGGGCATCGAAGCAGTGGGCCATATCCTGCGCGCCCTTGATGGGGAAGCCGCCATGCACATGCACCGTGCCCTTGGGCTTGCCCGTCGTGCCGGAGGTGTAGATAATCATGTACGGGTCTTCGGGGTCCATCGGCTCGGTGTTGCACTCGTCGCTCTGCCCCTGCACGATATCCTGCCACCAGAGGTCTTTGCCTTCGTGCCAGGCGGTGGGCTGGTGGTCGGTGTGGCGATGGACCAGCACGTGTTCCACGCTGGGGCAGGCTGCGGCGGCTTCGTCGGCTACCGCCTTCATATCGATATGCGCGCCGCGCCGATGAAAGCCGTTCGCGGTGATGAGCAGCTTGGCCGCGCAGCCTTCCAGCCGCGAGGCGACAGCCCCGGCGGCATAGCCGGAAAAGATGGGCGTATAGATCGCGCCGATTTTTGAGCAGGCGAGCGTTGCAATCACGACGGCGGGAATCATGGGCATGAAGACGCCCACGCAGTCGCCTACGCCGATGCCAATGTCATGCAGGGCGTTTGCCAGCCGATTTGTTTCGGCGGCAAGCTGGGCATAGGTCAGGGTTTGCGTTTCGCCGGTTTCGCCCTCCCAGATGACGGCGGGCTGATCGCGCCGATCTGAAGCCGCGTGCTTGTCCAGCGCGTTGTGCACATAGTTGAAACGCCCGCCTTTCCACCACGTTGTCCAGGCGACGCCGCGCGAGGCGTCCATCACCTGCTCATAGGGGCGATACCACTCTAGCTCCAAATCTTTGCTGACGGCATCCCAGAACCACGTCGGGTCTTCTATGGAGCGGCGCATCAGTTCTTGATAGTCGCTGATGCCCTGGGCGCGCATAAAGCGCAAGAGCCTGCTGCGCTCCAGATAGGCCGGGCCGGGCCGCCAGGCAATGTCGGGCGAGGCACTGTTGCCCGCGACGGGCGGAACGAAGGAACCAGAAAGGTGCGGGCTGGTCATGACTGAAACTCCTCATCGAGCAACCAGGTTCGTTCAGCAAGATTTCGATGTCTCCGCTAGCTTGTGGGCAGACCCAGGCGCAGGCGCACCTGCTCTAGCGTGTCGGTGCCTGCGTAAGCAGCAATATGTTCCAGGCGCGGCAGATCAGCGTCTTGCAGCGCAGCCAGCACTTCCTCGCCCAATGGGCCAAAGCGACCCTCTAGCGTTCGCTGGATGGCGAGGCGCATACCCTTGGCCTCGCCCTTCTCCGTCATCTCCACCCACACATCGTGCAAGACCGGATTGTCGCGTACAAAATTATCGAGGTTTGCCATAAAGAACCTCCGGTAGAGATCAAGCGCCAGCGGTTTATCGTTGCGCGTATGTGCCAGAAAGATCGCCAGCAGCGCGCCCAGCGACTTTGCCTCTTCTTCTGGCTGCTCTTGTGTCAGCCGCCGCATAGCCTCCTCGGCATCTTCTAGTCGAGCGTTCTGTGTCAGCGGCACCAGCGGCAGTATGCCTGCCAGACCAGCATCAAGCAAGCGCTCTGGCGGCAGGCGATAGAGTTCGATGCTGTGAAAGTTCCAGTGACCGGAAATCCAGCGGCCCACGCGCATCTCGTAGGGCGAAGGAGCCACGGCTCCGCGATTGAAGACGTAGATGACAATCGAAATAACCGGCAGCTTGTATTGGGCGGTGGCCCGCGCCGCATACAGATAGAGCCGACGCGGCATTTCTGGGTCTGGCTCCGACTGTATCTCTACGTTGACCAGGCACGGTTCGTCCTCAAAGATGGCGCGATAAAGGGTGTCTGGAACTAACTGGCGTTCTGTTGCCAGATCAGGCAGAACCGGCTGCACACTCGCACGTTGCCCAACAACCACTGAAGCAGCGCATCGACGCGCAGCAAGAAGAGCCGCTTAAAACTCTGGTCGATCTCGCCCACCGAACGCTCGCACCTCCCAGGCGCTCTGAATTGCAGCCTCAGTATACCATAACCAGATGGCTCCGGCTGCTCCATCAGCCGAGCAATCACTTGGGTGTACCCTCTTGCACAAAAAGCGCTTCTCTCGTATGCTGTGCAGGAACAGAGGGGCAGCGGTCAATCTATTGGGCAAGAGGTGCACCAATGCGCGTGTTACTTTCCCTGCTGGATGCCAACCTCAAGCTGCATCATCACGCCGCCAGGGCGCTGGAAAAAGCCGTGGAGCGGCGGCGTGGGGCATTGGGAACGCCGCATGCCTTCGATGAGCAGGCATTTACTCAGGCGTATCTTGCCCTGCGCGATGTGGAGGTGCGCGAGCTAGCCCTGCTGCATCAGACGGCGGTGCTGGCGCAGTCGCTCAAGCGCGAAGAGGTAGCCCGCCGCACTGAGCGCGAATTGGCGCAAACCTTTCAGGCCCAGGAAACAGGCAACGGCAAAAAGGCGGTTATTCTTGCCCCCGAAGCGGTGCAGCAGCAGACCAGAACGGCGACGAACGATCACCGGACCGTCCACAAGCACGCTGAGGATTGGGTGAGCATCTTTCTGGCCCAGCACGACGCGCTGGGCCAGGCCGACGCGCTCTTCAGAGAGCTTGATCGCGCGCTGATCTTGCTGGCCCAGCACGAAAACACTGCCGTGCTCAAGACCTACGCGCTCGCTGGAGACAGTTCACAGCGGCTGCACGCATTGGCGCTTGAGGAGATAGAGCAGGAGCGGCCCCGCGTACTGGCCGCCGCGCTGGAGTCCCGTCGCGGTAAGATGCGTCGGCATCTGACCCGACTAAGTAAGGCCCGCCGCCAGTTCGCCGCCTTCTTCTATCAGCATGTTCCCCTGGTCGGAGCGCAAGAATTGGTCTAACAATGCGGCGACCACCTCTGGCCGCTCCAGCGGGGGATAATGCTTGCAGCCAGGCAGCACCTCAAGCTGGCAGTGGCGCATCAACGAGGCAGCGCGCCGGGCATGCCTGACGGGGATTGTTCTATCGCGCTCGCCCCAGATCAACAAGACCGGGTGCTTCAGCAGCGCCAGCCGGTCCAGCGCGCTTACCTTCTGCCCGCGAATCGAACAGACGCTGCGCAGGATGCGCAGAAAGGCGCGGCGGCTGTCCACCTGGCCCAGCCTGATCCACATCTGCACCTTTTCGCGCAGGGCCGGGGTGAGTGTTCTGCCGACTCTGAGGCGCTTCAGTGCCCACAGCCACGCCGGAGACGTGGAGCACGCCAGCACCAGCGACGTGCCCGGCAGCGAGGCCACACGCAGCACCAGGCGCACATCGCGCCCCAGTCCGCCTGTGGATACCAGCGCCAGCCGATTGACCCGTTCGGGATATTGCCAGGCCAGGTGCATGGCGATGCCGCCGCCCAGCGAATGGCCCACCAGATGCGCGCGCTGGATGCCCATCGCGTCCATAAAATAGCGCGTATAGGTTGCCAACGCCCAGAGGTTATACTCCACGCGCGGTTTATCCGAGCGCCCGCAGCCCAGCATATCTATCGCGAAGACGCGAAAGTGCCGCGCAAGCTGAGGCAGCACCTCGTTCCAGGTGCCAGAGGCATGCCCCAGGCCGTGCAAAAAGAGGACCGGCTCGCCTTCGCCACCAGTGATATAGGCCATACGATGGCCGAGGATAGAAACAACGCCCTCCTGAAGTGGAGGCGCGGCAGAATGGTCGACAGAAGCTGTGTCAAAGGAAACCGTCTCAAGCATGGTCCTCTCTCTTTGCCAGGTCAAAGGGACTATCTGAGGCAGATATACCAATGGCTCATGTCTCTCCAGAGGGATAGAAAACAGTGTCGTTTTCCAGGTATGATTGTAGCAACGGCATGTTATGGTTGGGTGTAAAAGAGTTTAAAGATGAATAGTACGCACGAATCGCGCCTGAACACCTTTGAAGTTGAGGCAGATGAACGCTCTGTGCCGGATGGGTCAGCGGAGCGCTGGCAGCCCTGGCCGTCGAGCCAGCAAACGCGGCGCTGGCTGAGGCAGCGCTGGCGGGCGCTCAGCGCCTGGAGCGCCTTGCTGCTCATCACCCTCAGCCTGGCCGGAGTCATGCCGTCGCCCTCGCCGCTCGCGCCGCCCTCAGCGCTGGTTGCCATCAGAATGCAGAACGATGGCCTTTCGTGCCTGCAAGCGCTGACCTGGGCGCCGGATAGCCGCCGCGTAGCGATGCTGGGCTATCGACAGGAATGCCCCATGGCGTCGGGAGTCTATCAGCGCGGCTTGCTCAGCATTTACAGCACAGACAGCGGGCATCTGCTGCGCCAGATCGAGCCGGACGCGGCCATCTTTCAGGCGCTGCAACGTGCCACAGGCATACCGCCCACCACGAATGTCGATGCCTCACCTATCATCTACTTCACCGCTGTGCTCTGGTCGCGCCAGACACAGCAATTAGCACTGCTCTTCTCCATCTGGAAGCTCCCCCAGGATAAGACACTGGAGGGCGTGCTGCTGATGGATGAAACGGGTCGACAGATGCAGGTGTTCTTGCAGCCCACGCCGCAGTCCACATCCTATGACGAGTGGGACTTGCAGCGCGGGCAGTTGGTTCCGGCGCGCTTCACTCCGCCCGATTTCTCGCTCTTCTTTACTAATCTGCCCGCCGCGTCTGGTTATCGCTGGGGTGCAGACGGCACGCTGCTGCCCGCCAGCCAGACCAGCGCCGATCACATCGGCAACCCTATCGGTGATGCCTCGTTCAGCTTCTGGCAGCCAGGCCAGGCGTACCTCATCACCTCCAATGGAAATACCGTTGAAAAGCCGGGCGTCTATTTCTGGCAGAGCACGTTTGCGGCGTGGTCGCCCGATGGCCGCTATCTGATTCAGCCGCTGGTGGTGGCCGGGCGGCTGGAGCCAGCGGGCATCGCACCGCCCAGCGCCCAGACGCTCGCCGACTTCGATCTGCGCCAGGCGCCGGTTCTGCCGGTGCGCGACGCGGCCATGCTGCGCATGCTGCGTCTGGTGCCACAAGCGCCCACTGAAACCGCACAATCGGTGGCGCTGGCCTGGCACCCCGATGGTCATGTGCTGGCTGCCAGCGGCCTGGCGATCGACCTTGGCCTGGTCGTCAACCTCTATGACGCGGCCACCGGGCGGCTGCTGGCCTCGTTCCCAACCATCACCAGCGGCGACCAGCCCTCGCTGCTCTGGTCGCCGGATGGCACGCGGCTGCTCTTGATGGTTGGCCCGGCAGCAACAATCTGGCAGCCGCATCTGCCCGCCTGGCTGAGCTAGCCGCGCATCGCCAGCGTGTTGAGCAGTTCGGACATGGCCCAGGTCAGGTCGCGCGCCCCCTGCGGCTGGCCGGTGTCGCGGTTGATCTGCTCGGTGACCGAGCCATCCGGTGGCTGATGCGCCAGCACAAAGCGCAGATAGGCGTCGCCGCGCTGGCGCAGCGCCGGAAGCAGGCTCATGAGCATATCCTGGCCCGCCATCTGCCCGCCAACGCTGGCGACCCCCTGCCCCACGACGCGATTGAAATAGCGCGCCTGGCGCTCGTCGGTGATCGCCAGCGGCCCGCCTGTCGCCAGTTTTTCCGCCAGCCGATAGCAGTATTGCGCGGCCCACAGGGTCGCCAGCGGCCAGGGGTTGCCGCCCGTCGAGCCAAGCCCATCATTGGCGTCCTCTGGAAAGCGGCCCCAACCCATACCCACCTGCCCGGCCTCTCGCCACGCCCGATTCACCGCGTACAGCGGCGCGAAGGCATCTTCCAGGGCCAGCACCGTTCCCATCACGGTGGGGTCCGTCAGATTGAGGAACTCATCGCTGCTGTCCCAGTTGGTCAAGATGGCCTCCAGCATTGCGGCGTCCAGGCCGCTCAGTGTCGCCAGCCAGGGGTCAGCAGGCTCGCGATTGCTCACCAGATAGCCGTGCTGCGCATCGATGAACGGCACAATTTCCGCTTCCAGGCGGCGCACTTCATCTTGATAGCGCCGCAGATCATCCTGCTCGGTCAGCAGCGCCGCCAGGTGCGCTCCGGCGCGAAACGCCTTGCGCTTCAAAAGCAGCGCGTTCAAGATGCGCCCATAGACGAACTCCCAGGCATCGAAGCAAGGCCCCTGGCCCTCCGGCGTCAGCAGATAATCAAGCGCGGCGCGAATCTGCGCGTAGACGGGGCGAGGGTCCAGCAGACTGGTCATCGCCAGCACGCTAATGGGCGGGCCGTCTAGCTGTGGATTGCCATAGCCGGTGATCGGCTGGCCCTCCACGCTGTAGCGGCTCGCGCCCAGGTCTCCCGTAGCCTGGCAGCGCACCACAAAGCCTAGATAGCCGTCGATGGCCTGATACATCGGCGCGGTTGGCAGCCCAAACGGCGCGGTGCGCGACCAGCCGATCAGGCTCAAGAGCGCTTGCCCGGCATCGCGCTGCCAGACGAACCAGTAATTCGGCTCGCCGGGATGCTCGCCTTTGGCGGGCGAGGCCACAATCGCCCCATTGGGCAACACATTGTTCAGCACGCGCCAGAAGCAGCGTCCCGCCAGATCGCGCACCAGCGGCCCGTCCAGGTCTGGCGCGGAGACAGGCGCGACAGCGGGCGCGGCGACACTCCGCCCATATGATTTGATCAGCCCTTGAAACAGACCCTCGTCGAACCTGGCAGACTCAGCCGCCGTGCCTTGAGACGCCGCGCGAAACTCCAGCCCGGCTTTTTCCTGCACCAGCGCCGTCCCATACAGCGCCAGCAGCGCGTCTGTGCCGCGTGCCCCTGGCAGCCGCGAAGCCACCGCTCCGGCAGGCGGGTTGCCTTCGCCCACATAAAAGGCATGGCTTCCGGCAGGCGGGGGCGCGGGTGTTGCCTCCGTCAGAAAAAAGATGGCCTCGCTGGCCGGAACGCCCAGATGCGCCAGCAGGCTCCCAAAATCCTCTTCAGGCGGCACATAGTGTATCTGCGCACGCAGACCCAGCGAGGCCACATGCACGGCCACGCGCTGCGGCGCGGCGTTGACATCGCCGCGAATCACTATCTGCGCCTGTTCGGTTTCACTCAACGTTGCCAGCTTGCGCAGCACTGCCGCGTCGGGCGTCTCCCCATCCATCAGCGCCTGGGCGTCCAGTGCCAGCAAGCGCGGCTCGCCTTGCAAGCGCGGCATCTGCCGACCAGCAGGTTGATACAATGTCTCTGGTGAGGCCATAGGTTACCTCCTTTGTGTGGCGGCCCTCTCTCTTTCCCCTGCAAGCTACGCGCCACGCCTTCGGAGGAAGTTGGCATTCTTTATGCTACCGTCCTGCTAGATTTGACCTGAGCGCTGCGCGCTGAATAGCGCGGATGTGTACCGCTTCTGACGAGGAAGGATGAGGAATGCCAAACCTGTTGAACTTGCCGCTGCTTGAAGGAGCCGACTCCACATTACTTGCCCAACAAGCGGCTGGATTATTGGACCTGGTAGGGTTGGCCGCTGGCATCTGGACCGTCTGGTCGTCGATCATGCTGCCCCTGGGCGGCAATCTCCAGCGCGCCTTTCGCCTCATCGGCTTTGGCTCGCTCGCCTTTGCCTGCTCGCATGTCGTCGACTCATTCATCGTGGACCTGCATCTGGTCAGCGCCGATCAAGGGCTGCTCATCATGCAAGGCACCGTGTTGCTCTCAATGCTCTGCTTCGTTCCTGGCCTGGCCGCGCTGGCCGATATGCTGCCCACCCTGCCTGGCGCGCAGGGGATGGCGGCTTTGCCGCGTTTCTGGCCGCTGGCGATCACCACCGTCATGGTCGTGGGCGCTTTCAGCTTCATTATGTACGGCATTAGCCCGGAAGCCGAAATCATCGCTCTGATCAGCCTGGATGGCGGCATCAGCCTCATGGCGTGCCTGTGCATCATTCTGCTGATACGCGCGCGCATCGGCGGTATGATCGGGCGCTATTTATGGCTGGCGATGGTGGCGCTGCTCTTCTTCAGCCTGGCGCATCCCGCGCAGGTCTGGATGTATGACAATGCTGGCCTGTCTGACAGCCTTCTCGCTATCCTGCATCGGCTGCTGGTGATGCCAGCCCTGCTGCTGTTTGCGTTCAGCGTGACCAGATTGAGCCACAAACTGAACGCCAGCCTCTATCTGGAAGCCCAACAGAGCGTGGTCAAACGGGCCGATACCCAGGAGCATCCATCCTATAGCCCCAAAGCCATGTTCAGCATTCGCGCCAGAGCTTACCGAAATAAAGCACGCGCGCGTATGCTAAGCGGCGCTGGCTCCCGGCCCTTTCCGGCGCTGCGCCAGAAAGTCAGCAGCGACTGAACAAAACCACTTTCCTGCTTTGCAAGGCCACGCCTCATCCCCCTGGAGCGCTGGCCTTGCGCCTCTTTCTTCGCCCCTTTGACCCTTCTTGACAGCGCCACGCCAAACCTCTTTCTGATGCGCCTGCTGACACGCGCATTGCACAACCTCACGGGCGAGAAAGCCTGACCTGGATAGCCCTCTTTTTTTGCGCATCCTGGGGTTAGTATACTAAGTAATTGGAAGACACAAAGAAGCTATGAAGGAGATGACCAATGACGACCAGCACTTCGCTGCCGCAAAAGCTCTATCTGTTCCAGCTTTCGACGACAACTGTTCCTCTAGGCGAAGGCCGCACGCTGGATATGGTTTCGGGATGTTATCTTGTCGAAACCGGCGATGGCAGGCACATCTTGATCGACAGCGGCCTCCCGGCGGATTACGCGCCGTCCACACCCTTACCGCCAGCCATGAACCAGAAAAACGTGCTTGAACATCTGGCCGCGCTCGGTCTGCGCCCTGACGATATTAACCTGCTCATCTGTACCCATTTCGACCCCGACCACGCGGGCTATCACGACGCCTTTGCGCAGGCAGAATTGATCGTACAGCGCCAGCACTATGACGTGGCGCGCAGTGGGCATCCACGCTTTGCTGCCGCGCGCGCCCATTGGGACCATCCATCCCTGCGCTATCGCCTGATCGATGGCGATAGCGAACTGCTGCCCGGCCTGACGCTGATCGAAACCAGCGGCCACGCGCCAGGACATCAGTCCGTGCTGGTGCGCCTGCCGCACACCGGCCCGGTGCTGCTGGCAATCGACGCGGTGGTGATGCAGCGCCTCTTTACGCCTGAGCGCACGGTCTGGCCCACCGATGACAACGAAGAACAACTGCGCGCCAGCACGCGCAAGCTGCTTGATCTGGTCGAGCGCGAGCGCGTGGCGCTGGTCATCTTCGGCCACGACGGGCAGCAGTGGCGAACGCTCAGGAAAGCGCCAGCGTATTACGATTGATGCTGCTTTGCTGCTGGCGGGGCAGCCTGCTTTCGGTTTTATTGCGCGAGTAGGATGCCCGCAGAACGGCCCGCGCAGCAGCGTGGCCGCTGAGCACCGCGCCTTCCATTGTGGCGGGCCAGCCGGTGTCGGTCCACGCACCCGCCAGAAAGAGGCCGGGCACGGGCGTTGCGGCGGGCAGGCGCTGTGCCAATGAGCCAGGCGTGGCAGCAAAGGTTGCCTGGCGCTCTTTGATGACGAGGGCGTGGGTGATCTCGGCAGCGCGCAGGGCAGGCAAGGCCGCTTCGAGGTCGCCGCGCACCTCTGCAATGATCTGCTCGCGGGATTGGTCCAGATAGCGATGCGCGCCGCTGATAGAGACGCTGAGATATTGCCCGCCTTGCAGGTCCAGCCCCAGCAGCGCGCCCTTATCGAAGACCCAGTACGTATCGCTGCGCCCGATGACGGCGGCCAGCGGCTCGCGCAGCACGACGCGATCAAGCCAGAGGTTGACGCCAACGATAGGTGAAACGCCAAGCTGCGCGGCGCGGGCAAAGAAAGGATGGCTGTGGCAGCCGACAGGCGCGAGACTTGCCAGCGCGTAATGCGGCAGCGCCAGCACTACCTGCTCGGCGGGCAGCACCGCGCCATCGGCCAGCCGCACGCCCATCAGCCGATCATCCTCCATCACCAGGGCGGCCACGCGAGCGCTCAGGCGCACCGCTGCGCCGCGCGTTTTCAAGTAGCGCTCAGCCGCGTCGCAGAGCAGGTCGCTTAGCCCAACGCTCGCATAGCCGATGCGCGCACCGCCAGCGCGGCGCAGCAAACCCTCTTGAAAGACCATCAGCGCCAGCCCGCCGCTGGCCCGCTCGCAGTTTTCGTTCAGCGTGGGCAAGGTAATCAGATTCCAGAGATATTTGATGGCGTTATCGCTTTCGCCGCGCTGCCGCAGCCAGTCGGCAAAGCTGAGATGATCATAGGCGCTGCGTCCGCTTCTGCCTGCCTGGGCGATGGCTGCCAGCGTGCGCGCCGCTTGCAGCTTTTCGCGCCAGGAAAGCATGGGCAAACGCAGAAACGACGGCAGCAGATGCAGCGGCGCGGGCAAAGGGAAGCGCGCCGCCTCCAACGTGGCTGGCTGCTGCCCGGCGGCGAAGATAGGCACGCGCAGGCGCGTTTGCAGATGTGTGGCTTTGGCGACGCCCAATCGCTGCAAGAACCGCTGATAGGCCGCGCAGCAGCCCAGAAAGACGTGCTGGCCGTTATCGACGGGCATGCCCGTTTGCGTGTCGCGGAAGGACCAGGTTTTGCCACCCAGCATCGGACGCGCTTCCAGCAGCGTCACCGGCAGGCTCGCGTCGGCCAGATCGCAGGCGGCGGCGATTCCGGCCAGCCCGCCGCCCACGACTATAACGTTGGGGAAAGTCCCAGGCATGACGACACCGCCTCACTGGTGAAGCCCCAGAACCAGAGCCAGGCCGTCAGTTGGGTCTTCTCCAGGGTTGAGAGGCTGATGCGCTTACTATATACGTCGTAGTTGGCCGCTTCGATGCGGTTCAGAATCTCGGCATAGAGGCCCTGCAAGACAGCAGTACACATGCGCGAGCGCGGCGGCAAGAGCGGGAGCAAGCGGATGCCGCTGGCGAAGTATTTGTGTGCCCGCCGCGTTTGATAGCGCATCAGCGCGCGGAACTCATCGTTCATACGCCCGGCCAGAATATCAGCCTCGCTGACGCCAAAGTCGCGTAACTCGTGCTGCGGCAGATAGATGCGCCCGCGCTCGGCATCTTCTTTCAGGTCGCGCAAAATATTAGTAAGCTGCATGGCGATGCCCAGGTCAATGGCGAAGGTTTTGGCCTGCGGCTGGCGATAGCCAAAGATTTCGATGCAGATCAGCCCAATGGCCGAGGCTGCGCGATAGCAATAGCCGCGCAGCGCCTCGAACGTGCGATAGCGTGTCGTCTCGATATCCATTGCCATGCCTTCGATCAGCGCCTCGAAATAGGCCATGGGGATGGGATAGCGCGTCACGGCATCGTGCAGCGCGATAGTCACCGCGTCGGCTGGCTGCCCCGCGTAGCACTGAGAGAGGCGCTGCTTTGCCAGCGCCAGCGCGCGCAGCTTTTCGGCAGCGCTCCCCTGGCCGTCGACGGCATCGTCGCATTGGCGGCTGAACGCATAAGCAGCATAGATGGCGTGACGTTTGGGTTCAGGGAGAGAGATAAAACCATAATAAAAGTTTTTTGCCTCGCGTTTGGTAATCTGCTGGCAGACCTGGTACGCCTCATAGATATCGGGCGTCGTCCAGCCTTGCACTGCTGCCATGCCACCTCCTTGAGAGTTTCTATAGTCTATTATTTCGATAGAGCGACCCGCGCCATCAGCCAGAGCTTGCGACGGCTGCTCAGCGTGGGCCGTTGGGCAAAAACATCATAGCCGCGCCGCTCGATGGCCGCCAGCACCTCCAGCCCACCCAGCGCAAAGAGCGCGATGGCCCGGCGCGGCAGCCCTGGCAATCTGCCCAGCAAGGGCATGCCCTCGGCAAACAGGCTGCGGGCGCGCTCCACTTCAAAGGCCATCAAGGCCCGAAAGGCAGGCGTTGCCTCGCCGCGTGCCAGCGCCGCCTCGTCACAGCCAAAGCGCGCCATATCCTCAGCGGGCAGATAGATGCGCCCGCGCTCGTGATAATCCGACGCGATATCTTGCCAGAAGTTGGTCAGTTGCAGGGCGGTGCAAATCGCGTCGGAGCAGCGCTGGCGCTCCTCGTCGCGATAGCCATAGAGCATCAGCACCAACCGACCCACCGGATTAGCCGAGTGCTCGCAGTAACGCAGCACATCGGCGTAGGTGGGATAGCGGCTGACGCGCTGGTCCATGCGGTTCGCTTCGATCAGACGCAGAAAGGGCGTGTCTGGCAAATCGAAGCGCCGGATGGTCTCGCGCAGGGCAATCAAATACGGATGCTTCGGCGACTGATCGGCGTTGAAGCAGCGCCGCAGGTCCGCTTCCCAGGCATCCAGGCGCGCCAGCCGCTCTGTTGGCGCTCCTTCATCGCCCAGGTCATCGGTGTGGCGGCAGAAGGCGTAGACACTGCTGAAATGCGGGCGCAGCGCGTGCGGCAGAAACCAGGACAGCACGCTGAAGTTTTCATAGTGTGTGGTTGCCAGCCGCTGGCAATCGGCAAAGGCTTGCTCAGTCGAAACGCTTGCCGCCATGCTATGCCTGCTCCAGATAGCGCCCCAGCGCCATCAGCGGGAAGTAGACGCGGTACAGGTGATACTTAATCATGAAGGCGCGTGGGAAGCCCGTGCCGGTGAAATACGGCTCGGCCCAGGTTCCATCTGCCTCCTGCTGTTCCAGCAGATAGCCGATGCCGCGCTCGATGGCTGCACCGATGCGCTCATTCGTCGCGCCGCCCTGCTGGACTGCCAGCAAGCCCAGCAGGGCCCAGGCGGTCTGCGATGCTGTGGGCGCGCCCGTTCCTCGCTTTGCCGGTTCCTCATAGGAGGCGCAGCTTTCGCCCCACCCGCCATTGTCCTGCTGACAACTGAGCAGCCAGTTTGCCGCTCGCTGGATGTATGGCTGGCGCATATCTTCGCCCAGGGCGCGCAAGGCTGGCAGCACCGCGCCGGTCCCATAGACATAATTGACGCCCCAACGCCCCCACCAGGAACCATCGGCCTGCTGCTCGCGCTTCAGATAGCGCAGCGCCGCCGCGATATGCGGGTCCATGCCGGGCAGACCAAGCGCCCCGAACCATTCGAGGATATGCGCGGTGACATCTTCGCTGGGTGGGTCGATGACCTCGCCGAAGTCGCAGAAGGGAATCTGGGTGATGGCCCGCCGCGTGTTGTCGATATCGAAAGAGGCAAAGCCGCCGCGGCTGCTCTGCATGCCCAGCAGCCATTCGGTGCCACGCTCCAGCGCGATCACCTGGCGTTCCTTGACCTCTGGCGGAAAGATGATGCGCCGCAGCGCCAGCAAGACCTCGGCGGTGTCATCGGTATCGGGATAGAGATCGTTCTGGAACTCGAAGGCCCAGCCCCCAGGGCGAGCCGGGCGCGTGAAGCGGCTGGCGGGAACGACTCGGCCTAAGGGCGTTCCGCCACCAAACCCGCCTGCGCGGGTTCCCCTAACCCCTGGTAATCCAGCGTCGTCTTCTTCTGCTGAATTGAAGAACAAGTCGCTCGATGAGCCGGAGAGGGGAGTCCTTGAAGAGGGACTTGGTGGCCGCAGGCCCTTAGGCGCGGTTTCCCCCGGAGGGGGCACGGCAACCGCCTGCGTGGGGACGGGGGCAGCGTGTTGCCAGCCTTTCTGCCTCACCTGCCAATCGCCGCCGCTGAAGATTTGTTCGTTCAGCAGGAACGATCCGGCCAGCGTCAGCGCGGGGTGGTCGGGCGGCAACCCCGAATCGAGCAGCGCCGTTGCCGCCAGGCACGTGTCCCAGACGGGCGACATGCACGACTGCGTGCGGAACGTGCGCTCGTCCTCGATGGCGAAATCTTCAAAGCCTTGCAACCCCTTTGCCATAACCGCATCGGTGACTGGATGGCCCAGCACATGCAGCGCCAGCAGCGAATAGACCCAGGGCGGCTGAATGCCGCCCCAGCTTCCATCGGCCTCCTGGTGGGCGATAATCCAGCGCTCGCAGGCGCGTCTGGCAGCCTGGCGGAACGGCTTCCATCGGCTGCGTTCCAGGCGGCGCAGGATGGCATCCGCGCCCAGGAAGAAGCGCCGCCAACTCAGCAGCGCGGTTGGCTTCTTGGGCAGGCTCCAGTCCAGGCGATCTTCTGGCCGACAATAGAGTTCATCAACCACAGCGGTTTGCGGAACCGGACGCACCGGCTGTTCGGTCAGCAAGATCAGCATGGGCACAATCGTTTCGCGCGCCCAGCAGGCGAAATCATAGATGTTGAACGGACACCAGGAGGGCAGGAAGATCAGTTCGGGTGGCATCACCGGCAGGCCGCGCCAGTCATACTGGCCCAGCAGCGCCAGCCAGATTTTCGTGAAGACGCGCGTTTTCGGCACGCCGCCTTTGGAGAGGATGAACTCCCGCGCCCGCTGCATAGCTGGTTCATCGGGAGAAGCGCCAGCCAGCTTGAGCGCAAAATACGCTTCGATGGTGGTGCTCAGGTCGCCGGGCGCGTCGTAATAGATGCCCCAGGTGCCATCGCCGCGCTGTTGCTCGCGCAGATACGCCGCGATCTTGGCCCAGCGCTCCGCGTTAGCGACACCCAGAAAATGGGTGAGGAAGAGGTATTCAGCCGTGATGGTCACATTTGATTCCAGTTCGCCGCACCACCAGCCTTCAGGAGCCTGAGTGCTGAGCAAATAGCCCTGCGTGCGCACGATGGCGGCCTGCACAGCCTCCTGCCTCTCATCGGGTGCTGGCTCGTCCGGCAGCCGAATATCTACCTGTTCTTCCTGCTCGAGCGCCATGATGTTCTGTCCTTCTCTATCCTTCATTTTGCCGTGCGAGCGTTGGCCCCGCACCGCGCAGGCGAATAAATCCCCCTTCGGGAGCACGGTCGCGCCTAAGGGTCTACGGCCACCAAGTCCACCTTCGTGGACTCCCCTCCCGCGTGGGCGAGGCGCTACCAGCAAAACTCACACATAACCTTCAGCGCGAAACCAGGTGATAGCGCGCGCCAGCGCATCTTCGACTGGCGACTGCGGCAAGCCCAGTTCGCGCACGGCCTTGCTGGCATCGAAATACATGTGGTGCGCCGACATGCGCACGCCGTTCACAGGAATGCCCGGCGCGCGGCGCAGCAGACGGCCCTCGATCAATTCATCGCTGTAGGCGGCGGCATAGGCTAGCCAGCGCGGCACTTTGAAGCGCGGCGGCGCGCGATGAGCCAGCTTCGCCAGCATGCCAAGAATCTCGTGCAGCGACAGATTGCGATTCCCCAGGATATAGCGCTCGCCGATCTGCCCTTTTTCCAGCGCCAGCACATGACCCCTGGCGCAGTCTTCGACGGCGATCAGGTTCAAGCCAGTATCGAGGTATGCCGGAAGCCGCCCGCGCAGAAAATCGACGATGATGCGCCCGGTTGGCGTTGGCTTCACATCGCCCGGCCCCACAGGCGTGGACGGATTGACCACCACCACCGGCAGACCCTCGCGCGCCAGGCTCAGCGCCTCGTGCTCGGCCAGATATTTGCTGCGCTTATACGCGCCCGCCAGATGCCGCTGGTCAATGGGCGTGGTTTCGTTGCCCGGCGTGCCATCGGTTGGAATGCCGCAGGCAGCCACGCTGCTGGTGTAAACGACCTGCTGTACGCCCTGGCGCAGCGCCGCGACCAGCAGATTGCGCGTGCCGATCAGGTTCGTATCATAGATGGTCCACGGGGCACGCGCCCACAGGCGATAATCGGCGGCGGTGTGCACCAGCGCATCACAGCCCTGGAGCGCGTGCCTCAGGCTGGGCGGGCTGCGCACGTCGCCTGGGCAGACCTCGCAGCGCGGGTCCAGCGGATTGCGGCGCTGCTCGTCGGCGGACGCAGGGCGGACCAGCGCGCGCACCTCATAGCCCGCCTCTAGCAGTTGGCGGGCAACGTGCGAGCCAATGAATCCGGTTGCGCCCGTCACCAGCACGCGCCTCATCGGTCAAAATCCTTGATAAAACTCACAGAAAAGCTGGTCAGGCTTTTCTGCGCTCGGCGGGCATGCAGGCCCAGGCGCGCCAACTGCGCCGCCGTGACCGGATGCCCGATCAGATATTGACTCATCGCTTTCATCTTCGTACGCCCAAAGGCATCCACCAGCCCATCCAGCGGCGGCAGCGATTCGGTGAGTGGGTCGGAAACAGAGCGCACCGCCAGAAAGGGCACGCCCGCCTCGCGCGCCAGCGTGCCCAGCCAGAAGCTTTCCATATCGACAACCGCGCCGGTAAAGTTCCAACTGAGCCATTCTTTCACCTGGCGGTGGCTGGCCGCGCTGGGTACCGTCAGGCAGCCGCCGCCCACGGGCTGCATGCGCCGCCGCAGCCTGAGGTGACGTGTGACGCCCCAGGTCTGCGGCATTTCGACGCGCAGCGCTTTTCGCACCAGATCGTCATCGCAGTTCAGCAGGCCAACCGACGGGGCCGGACGCAGCGGCGAAGGCATCGTTAGCAGCGCCAGCAACTGCGAGCACACCACCAGATCGCCCGCGCGCAGCCTGGCAGCCAGCGCGCCGCAGAAGCCCAGCGAAAGGACAGCAGACGGCTGATAGCGCTGCAAGACAAATTGCAGCGCGCGCTCGGCACGCTGCCTGCCCATGCCGCTTTGCACCAGCAGGCATTCCTGCCCGCCGAGCCAGCCCTCTTCGATCAACGCTTCGCCAGCGGTGAACGAACTGCTGATCTTCATGTGCCGTCGAATCCCGGCCAGTTCGCCTTCCAGCGCTGCCACCGCCGTAATCATCTGCACCTCCGCGAACGAACACATCAAATGGGCGCCATGCCCTTGACCATGGCCGCCATCTGCGTGGGATGGCGAATGGCATCCAAAATGGTCGAAGCCTCATAACCGCAGTGCACCATGCAGTTGGCGCAGCGTGGGTCGCGGCCCGTGCCGTACTTCTCCCAGTCGGTATCTTCCAGCAATTCCTTGAAGCTGCTGGTGTGCTTATCAGCTAATAAATAGCACGGCGAGCGCCAGCCCGCGACGGTATAGGTGGGCGTGCTCCAGGCGGTGCAGCGATAATCCCGCTCGCCGCGCAGGAACGAGAGGTACAGCGGATTGTTGTACCAGTTGATCTTGCCCACCTGATCGTACACCTGCTTGAAAACCTGCGTGGCCTGCTCGCGTGGCAGAAAAACGTTATTGGTGACGGCCTGATAATCATAGGCCGGGGAGACGATGCAGCCCTCCACTTTGAGGTCGTCGGTGAGGAAGCGCAGCAGTTCGATGACGTTTTCCGGCTTGCTGTCCTTGTAGATCGTTGTGTTGGTGCAGACGCGATAGCCGCGCTCAATCGCCGTGCGCGCATTCTTGACCGCTTTGTCCCAGACGCCTTCGCGGTTCACCGACCAATCGTGCAGTTCGCGCATGCCGTCCAGATGGACGACGAAAGCAAACTGCTTGTGCGGCGGGATTTTGCGCATGCCACGTTCCATCAGCAGCCCATTGGTGCAGAGGTAGATGTAGCGGCCCTGTTTAATCAGCCCATCGACGATCTTGTCAATTTCCGGGTGAATCAGCGGCTCGCCGCCCGGAATGGAAACGAGGGGACAGTCGGCCTCCTCGGCCACGTGCAGGCATTCATCCACCGTAAGCTTTTTATGGAACAGCGGCGCGTATTCACGGATGCGCCCGCAGCCCACGCACTCCAGATTGCAGAGTTCCAACGGTTCCAGCATCAGCGTGAACGGAAACTTCTCCGTGCGGAGCAGCTTCTTTTTCATCAGATATTTGGCAACTGTCAGGTTCAGAGCTAGTGGCCTGGACATGAACGCTTTATCCTCTCCAGTGGAGCACCGTGTTTCAGCGAAAGCTTCGCCAGCCCGCGGGCTGGCGAGACAAGCGATACAAACAGCATCAGGCGCGTCGTTCGGCCAGAAAGCGCGCCACCGTGGCAAACTCGGTGCGCGCCCAGGTCGGCAGATGCGCTCGCTCCAGTTCCAGCATGGCCCTGGAGCAATAATCGGCCAGCATGTCCCGCGTGCGCTCCTCAGCGCGCGCCCGTTCCAGCACGGCCAGTGCGTGCTCGACCTCGTCGTCATCGAGCACGCGCGGCCCTCCGGTATACAAATCAGTGAGCAGCGCTTTGTCTTCGGGGCTGCCCTGCTGCATCGCATACACGACCGGCAGCGATTTTTTGCGACGGCGCAGGTCGGCGGCGACCGGTTTGCCGGTTTCGGCAGCCTGCCCCCAGATGCCCAGCAGATCATCACCGATCTGAAAGGCCAGCCCCAGCGCCCGCGCATACCAGCGCAGGTGATCGACCACCGCTTTTTCTGCCCCGCCCAGCAGCGCGCCGGTGTGCACCGCTGCCTCGATCAGCGCGCCGGTCTTGCGGGCAATCATTGCCAGATATTCATCTACGGTGATGTCCGTGCGCTGTTCAAAGGCAAGATCAAGGTACTGCCCCTCCACCAGCCGCAGCGTGGCCGTGTTGAGAAGCTGCCAGACGGCAAGAATCGTTTCAGCCGGATAGGCGCTTTCGCGTAATTGCTCCATTGCAATCCCGCTGAGGGCAAAGGCGGCGTCTCCGGCGTTGATGGCCTGCGCCTGGCCCCAGATAGACCAGACGGTTGGGCGGTGGTGGCGCTGCTGGTCGCCATCCTGAATGTCGTCATGAATCAGCGAAAAGTTGTGGGTCAGTTCCAGCGCCGCTGCTGCTGGCAGTGCTCGCTGCCAATCGCCGCCCACAGCCTCGCAGGCCAGCAAGCAGAGCGTGGGCCGCACCGCCTTGCCCAGCGCGTGCGGCGCGGGGCGACCATCGGCCTCCATCCAGCCGAAATGGTAACTGAGCATACCGTACAGGCCATCGGGTTTGCTCTCCAGCAGCAGCCGCACGCTCTGCTCGATGTCTGCCCGATAGCGTTCCAGAACCGCCGGGAGTTCCAGTATCTTCATGCCAGTCGTGCTCCCCTGAAGCCATGCATCCCTGTTTTCTTGCCAGGAGTGCAATTTAAAGACCAAACACAAGCGAGCAAGAGCGCCGACGCTTTGTTATATACCCTCCTGCGGGGCGCTTGATCTTCCTTGCAAACTTTGTGCCCCGCTTTTTGCCAGATTGCCCAGGCGCAGCGTATCTGGCTCCCTGACCTTTTCTGGAGAGTTTTTCTCTTCTCTTGCCGTATCACTAAGCAGGAGGATATTGCAGAGCTAAGGGTCTTGCGGCACAGCTATGGTTCTCGTTGAAGGGCTGGTTGCGCTGCCCCAGGGCAGCCAGTGGGGACTGAGGGAAAGGGAGTATAGCCACATGAAACGCCTCCATCTGCTGATATTGGCTGGCGGACTGCTGGCCGGAATAGCTTTTTTTCTGCCTTTTGCCTTATCCAACCCAGAGGCCGGCATCTTCAGTTCTGGCGACAGTCTCAAGGAAAAGTTGAACTACACGCTCTCAGTCCTGGGCGTCCTCAAAATTGATCAGGGGCGGATATTCCTGGGCTATGTGGCAACCTTTCTTGAACCAGCCGGGGTGATTCTGCTTCTTCTCGGTGGCCTGGTTGCCCTCAAGCTGAGGAGAGCAGGCGCGCTCTGTGGGTTGTGTGGCGCGCTCTTGGGCCTGATGCCGCTGGTATGGCTTATGACCTTTCTTTATGGGTTCTATCAAGGTGTGGGCGCACCGTTCTCTCTACAAGACTTTGAGTATTTGTTCCGGGGGTGGGGGAGCGGCTATTGGCTGGCAATCATCGGTTTTGTGCTGGGCCTGGTCGGGGCGCTGGCAGTTTGGCTGGAACGGCTCAGGCTTCCGATGGACCAACCCCGGGATAGGACAGCGCGCCGTATCAGACCAGGGGCGCTGCTGGCGCTTTGTGGCGGGTTGGTGGTGGCAGTAGGTATGTTTGTCGTGCCTTTCTTTTCTTCTACTCCACAAGAGAACTTATATGAAGAGAACTTATTTGGCCTCTGGAGCAAGCCCTTTGGTTTTGCTTTTCTCTGGGCAGTGCCTCTGGTGCTGCTGTTGCTGTTAGCAAGTGGCCTGATTGCTTTCATGGGAAAGAAAGCAGCCTATCTGGGAAGTCTGGTCGGCGCACTGGTTGGGCTGGTCTTCCTGCTGCTGATCCTTTCCCCGGTGTTTGTAGGGCTTCAAGGTGTCTTTTCTGACATATCCATCGGGGCTGGTTCCTGGCTGCTGCTCATCGGCTGCGCGCTTGGGCTGATTGGCGCGGTGCTGGGCCTGCTGGAGCGACCAGCCTCACCCGTACCTGCCGAGATGCAAATGGCCCCTCTGCCCTCTTAAAGCGCGGCGTTGGCAGGCCCTTGCGACAGCAAAAAGCGCGAAAGCTACCGGGTGGAGCAGCAAGAAATGCGTCACCGACTGGAGCGCTCCAGTCGGTGACGAAGGGCAGCGAACGGGAAGAGATGGCTAGCGTTCGCGGCACGCCTGGCACAGCCCAAAAATCGCCAGGTGATTCAGATCAGCCTCGAAGCCATAGCGCTCTTGCAGAAGTTGGTTCAGGGGATGGATAATCTCATCTTCCATTTCCCAGATGCCCCCGCAGTTGCGACACAGCAGGTGATGATGCTGGCCGAGGTCAACCGGGTGATAGCGGGCGATGTGGTCGGCGAAATGGGCGTGGGTAACCAGTCCCAATTCCTCCAGCAGTTCCAGGGTGCGGTGTACCGTCGAAAGGTTGATCTGCGGGAAGCGTTCCCGAATGTAGCCGTGAATCTCTTCGGCGGTGACGTGCCTCGTTGACTGGAGAGGCTCGGTTGAGGCTCCGGGCGTCTCCGGCGATTGGCTGGCGCAGGCAAAGAGCGCTTCCAGAATAAGCTGGCGCTGCGGGGTGAGGCGATACCCGCGCGCCTCAAGCTGCCTGAGCATATCTTGCCAGGTGTGGCTTGTTGGTGAGGCATGTTGTGATGGCATCGGATTAGTCCTTGTTGTGGGATAGCCCAAAGATTCCGCTCTCTTAGGCAGGCAAGGCCGCGTCATGCTGTAGTAGACCTTGCTATTGCATATTGTTGCATATCTTTGGACCAGATGCTATCCCTCACCCGACCAGGAAAGCTGCCTCTTTGGCTGGTCCTCATCCGAAATGTTCTTGCCAAAACCTGACAGATGATGTCAGGAAAATCGGGGTAAGATAAGTATGAAGGATGAAGGAAAAACAACAAGGGCATCACTGCATAAGGAGCAACAGCATGGACAATGACCAGCAAGATTTCGAGCAATTCATGAAGCAGCGCAGCGAGGCTTCACGCGCCTATGTGAGCGGCGAAGCTGCCCCACTCGGCGAGATCGTCGCCCGCCACTCCCCTGCTACCTTCTTCGGACCTCGGGGAGGCTATCGTCAGGGCGCTGAGGCAGTCTGGTCCAAATACGAACATGACGCCGTGAACTTTGAGAGCAGCAGCGAGAATCAGTTTGAGACCTTGCACATGGCGGCGAGCAATGGCCTGGCCTACTGGGTTGGTTTCCATCGTGCCACTGTTCATTTGCGCGGCAGGCCAGAAGCCGTCCCGTTCAACCTGCGCGTGACCGAACTCTTCCGCCGCGAGGGCGACACCTGGAAACTCATCCACCGCCATGCTGACCCGCTGGTCGCCGAACCCGAAGCCAGATAGCAATAGCTAACCCGGCGGCGAATGCTCTCCTTATTCATCGCCGGGCTGGCTCTCGAAGCGGCGCTGGCATTCTTCGATCAGCCGCCAGGCTTCATCGGCCCGGAACCAATCGTGTACCTCTGTCTGCACGCCCTGAAGGTCTTTGTAGGTGCGAAAGAAATTGGCAATTTCGCGCGGCCAGTGCTCTTGCAGGTCGGGCAGGTCCATGATGGTGTTATAGCGCGGGTCGTCCAGCGGCACGGCCAGGATTTTCTCATCGACGCCCTTCTCGTCGCTCATCGTCAGCGCCGCAATCGGGCGGATGCGCACATGGCAGCCGGTGAATGTCGGTTCGTCCACCACCACCAGCACATCCAGCGGGTCGCCGTCGCCAGACAGCGTGCCCGCCAGAAAGCCGTAATCCGTCGGGTAATGCACCGAGGAATAGAGCACGCGGTCGAGATGAAAGATGCCCCGCTGGTGGTCATATTCGTATTTGTTGCGGCTGCCGCGCGGAATCTCGATGATGGCTTCCACCCAGCCTTCCTGGCGACTGCCGCGCAGGCGTTCTTGCTCCGCCATAAGCGCTTCTTTCTAGCTGGCTACATATAGCGCCGTGGATGGCGCACCTTGACGCCTTCGCGCACACCGCGCATGGGGTCGAGCAGGCCGCGCGCGTGGTTCACGTACAGGCCAGCGCCTTTGCCCTCCCGATGCCGCAGATAGGGCAGCAGTTGGCCGACCAACGGCTTGCCCGCGCGCAGCAGTTCCAGGTTGGCTGCGGCATGGCGCGTCAGCAGATCGATGCCCGCGATGGGGTCTTCCAGAGTGCGCAGATCAACGTCGTTTGCTGAAGCGTCGGTTTTGCCGCTGCCCTCTGGCAGCTTCAGCCACGATTCTATCTGGTGAACCAGAGCCAGAATGCCTTCTGCGTCGGGCGCGCGCAGCGGGCCTGGCAGGGGAATGCACGCTGGCTGCGGCCATCCGGCGTTGGCGTGGCGCAGCGCGCCCAGGTGCTCCGCCCACAGCGAAAGGCGCAGGCCGCGCGAAAACTCTTCATCCAGCACGGCCACGTTCAATTCGGCGTCGTGGCTCATGCCCCGGCTGTTCAGATTGGCCGAGCCAACCGTCGTCCAGCGGTCATCGACAATGCCAACCTTGGCATGCACATAGACAGGGCGATAGCGCATCAGATTATCGTGGGCGCGTGTTTGCGAACTTGCCAGGCTGAAAAAGCGCAGCCGCCCTTCCTCCGCCGCCTTGGGCGCGTGCCGGAGCAGCCGTTCAATCGTTCGATCGGTGACGGGCCGCCCGATGTTCGGGTGGTCCGGCAGCAGCATGGCAACAGTCACGCCCCGGTTGGCCGCTGCGACCAATTCGGCAAACAGCGCGCGCATATAGCGGCTTTCCCAGCCCAGGCCAGGCGTGCTGACGCTGTAGAAGCCTTCCAGCCAGAGGTATTGTGTCTCCAGGTAGACGTATTGTTTGGCCTGGTGGATGGCGTTGATGTAGGCTTCGGCGATGGTATTGATGCCCGCAGGCGCGAAGCGATAGGTGAGGGCCGGAATGGTGCGTACTACCTGCACCCGTGCCGCCGCGCCCGGCAGATCGGGGCCAGCGCCGCGCAGTTCGTTCTGCTCCTGCGCGCGCACTTTCTCTTCCTGTGCTCTTTGCTGCTCTGGCATATAGGACTGCGCCAGATGCTTCAGCGGCGGCGTCAGCTTGCGCCACCAGGCCATATCGGCCTCGGCCCAGCGCTGGCGAATGTTATGTTCGACATCTGCGGCAGGCGCGCCCGTCAACAACAGGTGGGCATCGTGCCAGGGATGCGGCGAAGCGCCCAGATCGGTGCTGCGTATCTTGCTCTCGAAGGGATGGGAAGGCGTGTCCCAGCGATCAAAATCGCCGCCGTGCTGCACAGCCAGATCGATGCCGCCCACAAAGGCAATGTTGCCATCCACTGCGGCGCATTTCTGATGCAGTGCCTGGGCAACGTGCAGCGGTGAAAGATTACTCTTATCCAAACGGCAATCCACGCCCAATGGACCCAGCAGTTCCTGTTGCGCGTCGGGGTCGCCCACCATATGGAACAGGCCACCGGGATTATACGGCCCCCACAGCAGCACGCGCACGTCCACGCCGCGTTTGGCGGCCAGGCCCAGCACATCCATCACGCGCAGTTCGCTCGATTGCCACAAGGCCAGCGCCTCGTCGTCTAATCCTGCGGCGCGCAGGCGCTCGATCAGCGTGGTTTGTTCAGGCGAGCCATCTTTGCCCGCGCGTTGATCGTGCCCGCGTACCATGCGCAGCTTCGCGTGCAGGCTCCAATCTGCCAGCCAGATGCTCTGCTTCGCTGTGAGGAAGGCGACACACATCGCCAGCATGGCAGCGCGCCCATCGACCAGGGGCGCGAGCGCCTCTGCAATGCCAACATCCAAATCCCCATGTGCCCACCAATTTCTGTCGGATGTCTCTTCCCCGGTGGTGACGCCGTTTGCCAGTCCGATGGGCGTTTTTCGCGCCATGCATTCCCTCCAGTTACACAGTCGTTGATGGCCTGAAACTCTTATGCCAGGTGAGCGTGCAGCTCGATCTGAACATTATTGCGCAGGGCATTGGAAACAGGGCAGCTTTGTTCGGCCCGTTTCGCGGCCTCCTGAAAGGCAGCTTCGTCCAGGCCGGGCACTTTGCCCTCCACATCGAGCTTCATCGTGGTAATTTTGCCGCCATCCAGCGTGCAGACGGCATTCACTGTCAACTGTTCCGGGGGGTGGCCGTCCTTGTTCAGCGTGCTGGAGAAGGCCATCGCGTAGCACCCGGCATGCGCGGCGGCAATCAACTCTTCGGGGCTGGTCATGCCTTCGGGTTGTTCGGTGCGCGCCGCCCAGGTGATGAGTTGTTCACCAAACGCGCCGCTGCCCACCCGCAGCCGCCCGTTGCCGTGCGTCAGATTGCCTTGCCAGATGACTTCAGCCTGTCGCTCTGCTGCCATTGCTTCTTTCCTTTCTGTTGGATGTATCTCCAACGGCTATTATATCGCACCAGATTTCCAGGGTTGCAGGGATGATGCCAACGGCTCGATGCATCTGCTGGTGGTGGGAATGGATGGCACGGTGCAACGGCAGGGCCTGCCGCGCCAAAATCTGGCGCGGCAGGCCCTGTGTTCAATGATAGTGACGTTGCCATCTAGCACGGCTCGGGGTCGTACCGAACAAACTGCTCCCAACGCTCGCGATGATATAAGCAGAACAGCCATTCGTCAGAGCATGGGTCCTTCATCAGTTCACAGACCCAACCCGGCAGTTCCTCTGAAAGCTGCTGTGCCCGCCTCAAGGCTTGAGTGTACGTCATACGCCTTCGCTTTCGTGTGCTTGTTTCTTGAGCAGGGGAGTTCATTGCAAGCGTCTCCTGATCTCATCATGCCGGATGCTTATAACAAAGCCCTTACGGTTGCCGCTTCGCCAGATGCGCCTCAATGGTTGCTGGTTTCAGTATAGGGTGCGGCCTGTGTAATCGCTATCGCCTGGCAGACACCCGGCGTGTCTGCCAGGTCACTGTTCCAGTTTCAAGATGAATGGTGTATGCTATGAACACCAGACACGCAATGTCTTTCTATCAAATCTGGAGGGTATGCCTGATGACCACGCCGCTTTCGCATCCCACCACCGCGCCGCTGAGCCTGGCTCCCACATCAGGAGGCCGCGCCGCTTCGCCCACGCTGGCGATCAACGAGACGATTGCCGCGCGCCGCGCAGCCGGACGCCGCGTCATCCATCTGGGCTTTGGCGAGGCGTCGTTTCCGTTGCATCCCATCCTGCGCGCGGCGCTGGCCGACCACGCCACCAAAACGAGCTACGCGCCCGTGCTGGGCATTCCGGCGCTGCGCCAGGCAATTGCGGGCTATCTTTCGCGCACGCGGGGCTTGCATCTCTCCGCCGCGCAGATTGCGGTCGGGCCAGGCAGCAAGCCGCTGCTGTACGCGCTGATGCAGGTGCTGGCGGGCGATTTGCTGCTGCCCGCGCCGTCGTGGGTGAGCTACGCGCCGCACGCGCGCCTGGCAGGCCGCCGCGTCATTGCCGTGGAGACCGACGCGGGCGACCATCACCGCCTGGCGCCTCAGACGCTTTCAGCGACGCTGGAGCGTGCCCGCAGCGATGGAGCCGACCCGCGCATCTTGCTGGTGAACAGCCCCAGCAATCCCACGGGCGGGATGTTCGAGCGCGCCGATGTCGAGGCGATAGCGCTCTGGGCACGTGAGCAGGGCATCACCATCATCAGCGATGAGATTTACGCCGAACTGGCGCATGGCTGGCGGGCGCACGTGTCGCCTGCCGCGTTTTATCCAGAGGGCACGATTGTCACAGGTGGCCTGTCGAAAGCCTTTTCGGCTGGCGGCTGGCGACTGGGCTACGCGGCGCTGCCCGCGACGGATGCGGGCGAGCAGGTGATGGCGGCGCTGCGCGCGCTCGCCAGCGAAATCTGGTCGTCCACGCCGACGCCCGTACAGGAGGCCGCTGTGCTTGCTTATAGCCCCAATGCCGACCTGGAAAGCTATGTGCGGCGTTCGGCGCGGCTGCACGGCTATATCGCGGGCAGGCTGCATCAAACGCTGACCAGCCTGGGCGTGTTGTGCGCGCGTCCGGCGGGCGCGTTCTATCTCTATCCCGACTTTGCGCCCTGGCGCGCGGCGCTGGCAGCGCGCGGCGCGGCGACCAGCGACGGCCTGGCGCGGCTGCTGCTGGATGAGTGGGACATCGCCGCGCTGCCCGGCGAAGCCTTTTCGGAGCCACCGGAGGCGCTGCGCCTGCGCGTGGCAACGAGCCTGCTCTGTGTACCGGATGCCAACTCGCCTGAGGAGCGCGAGGCCACGCTGTGGGACGTGCTGGAGCGCGCTGATGACCTTCCAGCGGATGATCCAGCCGCTGGCGACCTGCCGCCCATGGCCGCGTTGGAGCGCGCGCAGATCGGGCTGGCCGCCTTCGTGGCCTCCCTGGGCGAACCAACTGAATAAGATGGAGCAACCGTGACGGACAAGCGCGTCTCTCTGCAAGAAGCCATCGCTGCCTATGTGCGCGATGGCGAATCGGTGGCAATTGAGGGCTTTACCGCCTTCATCTGTTTTGCGGCAGGCCACGAGATCATGCGCCAGCGCAGGCGCGACCTGACGCTGATTCGCATGACGCCCGACCTGATCTATGACCAGATGATTGCGGCTGGCGTGGCGCGCAAGCTGGTCTTCAGCTATCTGGGCAATCCGGGCGTTGGCTCGCTGCACGCGGTCAACCGCGCCATCGAGAAGGGCATTCCCGCGCCGCTGGAGATCGAGGAATATTCGCACTATGGCATGGTGGGGCGCTACGCGGCGGGCGCGGCGCGGCTGCCGTTCTTCCCCCTGCGCAGCTATGTCGGCTCGGATATGCCCGCCGCGAATAACCGTATCAAGCTGATCGACAGCCCCTATGGCGATGGCAACATTGCCGTGGTGCCACCGCTCAACCCCGACGTGGCGATCATCCACGCCCAGCGCGCCGACCAGCAGGGCAACACTCAGCTTTGGGGCTTGCTGGGCGTGCAAAAAGAGGTGGCCTTTGCCGCCAGCAAGGTCATAGTCGTGGTGGAAGAGATCGTCGATGAGGCCGTGATTCGTGCCGACCCCAACCGCACGCTGATTCCCGGCTTGATCGTCAACGCTGTGGTCTGCGAGCCGTTTGGCGCGCATCCGTCCTATGTGCAGGGCTATTATGACCGCGACAATGACTTTTATCTGAAGTGGGACGGCATCTCGCGCGACGAGGCGCAAACGCACGCCTGGCTGGACGAATGGGTCTTTGGCGTCAAAGATCGGGCGGAGTATCTGCGCAAGCTCGGCCCCGACGCGCTGGAGCGGCTGAAGCCTGGCGCAGCGCCCGCCAGCCCGGTTGACTATGGAGCGTACCGATGACTGAGCATCAGGGCGAAGCGAGCTATACGCCCAACGAGATGATGATTATCGCGGCGGCGCGGGCGCTGGCCGGAACGCGCACCGTCTTTGTGGGCGTGGGCCAGCCGAATGTGGCCTGCAATCTGGCGCGGCGCAGCGTTGCCCCTGATCTGGAACTGATCTATGAGTCGGGCGTTTATGGCGCGCAGCCCCAGCGGCAGCCGCTGTCAATTGGCGACCCGACGCTCATCAGCGGGGCCGCGTCAGTGATGCCCATGGCCGACCTCTTCGGGCTGTATCTGCAACGCGGGCTGGTGGAAGTGGCGCTGCTGGGTGGCGCGCAGATTGATCGCTTCGGCAACCTGAACACCAGCGTCATCGGCAACTATGACGCGCCCAGGACGCGCCTGCCAGGCAGTGGCGGTGCGTGCGAGATTGCCATCAACGCTCAGCGCGTCTTCATCATCATGGGGCTGAAGCGGCGCAG
Source organism: Ktedonobacterales bacterium (assembly GCA_035307385.1). GTDB lineage: Bacteria > Chloroflexota > Ktedonobacteria > Ktedonobacterales > DATBGS01 > DATBHW01. Next base: position 81,876 of record DATGID010000050.1, read on the forward strand.
CTTCGTCGAGCGCCTGGACTTCGTGACCAGCCCCGGCCATCTGACTGGCGGCAACGCTCGCCAGGAATTTGGCATGCCCGGCGGCGGGCCGCAGTTGGTCATCACTGACAAGGCGCTCTTTGACTTTGATAACGCCGAGCGCGAGATGCAGCTTGTCTCGCTCTATCCTGGCGTGACGCTGGAGGCCGTGCGTGCCGAAATGGGCTGGCAGGTGCGCCAGGCCGCCGCGCTGACTGAAAGCCAGCCGCCCACAAACGAAGAACTGCGCCTGCTGCGCGGCTAGGCTTGCCAATCATTCAGAATCTTTCGGTCTGGCTGAAATCATGCGCCAGTTGTTTGGCTTGCGCCTCCCGGCCACGCGGCACTGGCACCTCGGTAGCGGATGTCGTTCTGGTATATTGCCCATAGGCGTGTTTGTAAAAACGCAGCACTGCCGGATATCCGTCTTCATAAGAGACGCGATAGAGGTTGGACAGCGAAGAAATGCACCAGCCGCCCAGGATAATCCCCGCTGTGCTGATATAGGCATCGCCCTGGTTGTTCCGCCGCTGGCTCCGCCGGACGATCACATCTTCAAGGAAGGGCGGCAGGAAAATAGTCACAAGGACAGCGCCTATTCCCACGAACGTCGTGCCGGTATATTCGGGCGCGCTCTCACCAATCACCACCAGGCCAGCGAGCAGCATGATGCCTACAAACGCGCACCCGGCCAACACATAGACTTTGAGCCGTGGCTGCCTGGTGAATTGCTGCCATTCCCGCTCGCTATAGGTCCAATGAATGACCCGCACCTCGCCTGCCAGCATCTTCTCAATGGCAAACCTGGAACGCAGATAATAAAGGGCAGCCATGAGCAGCCCCACGAGCGCGCAGATGCCCAGCAGGCAGGGCATCGCGAGATAGAGCGCGCCCGACCCCAGCAGGAGCATCACCACCAGGCCCACCAGCGCGATTCCCAGTTCCACCAGCAGGCAGGGCATTGTATACAACTCTGGAATGCGAACCTTCGCTGCTGTTGCTTGATCGATCCCCTCGTCAATAGCTGGTGCGCTCGCCTGCTTCTCTGGCCTAGGCTGGGAACGCAGCGGCTCTCCGCAATGGCTACAGACCATCTCGCCCGTGTGGGTACGCACGCCACGATCAAGCGCGCCACAATACGTGCATTGCACAGCGCCCACCTCCTTTTCCTTCATCATACCCGCTGCCCGTCACGAAATCGTTACGAAAAAGCGTTCTCTTCTATATGACACCTTGACACAAAGCTTGGAATCGGTTATACTCACTACTGTCCTTCACACAGAGAAAGGGGTGAGACCGATGCTATTACCAAAACAATCCGCCGTCTGCGTCGCTCCACCCTGCCTTACAACACCCCACCCGTAACACCCTCCCGTCTTCTCCGCACCAGGAGAGCGCAGCCAGGCAGGCATGGCGCGACCAGAAACGGCACAGACACCGGTGGACATATCCACCGGATTTTTGTGTGTTTCAGTGTTTCCAGGCCATTTGGAGCCATCCCCGTTCCCACGCTGGGAAACGGGACAGGCTGCCCTCTGGTGAAAAAGGAGAATGCATTTCGTGCCGACAACGAATCAACTGATTCGCAAAGGTCGCAAACCCAGAAAAAAAGGCTCCTCAAGTCGAGCCTTACATGCGTCGTATAACGCGCTCACGGACAAGACGGCCACCTGCTATTCCCCGCAAAAGGCTGGCATCTGCTTGCAGGTTCGCGTCATGAAGCCTAAAAAGCCAAACTCAGCCCTTCGCAGGATTGCCCGCGTGCGCCTGTCCAACCGGAAAGAAGTGACCGTCTATATTCCAGGTGAAGGACACAACTTGCAAGAACACTCCGCCGTCCTGGTGCGCGGCGGACGAGTCCGAGACCTCCCTGGCGTTCGCTATCACATTGTGCGCGGCGTCCTTGATACGCAGGGCGTCCCCCAGCGTCGTCAAGGTCGTTCCAAATACGGCACCAAGCGCCCGAAAGAAGGACAAACCCCGAAAGCCTCGCTCAAGCAATAGCCTCGCTCCTCTAGTGAGAGGGCCTGCGCGAACATTCGCGCAGGCCCTTCTCTGCTAAATACGTTTGCTATACGCCCAGATTGTACAACTGCTCGAATTGCAGGTTCAGGTCGTTGGTGGCCTGCCACATGGAAGCCAGCGCCCGCCGCACGTTGCGCGCGACGGCAGGCGGCAGGTCGTCGTGTTCGGCCAGCTTTTTCAGCGCCGCGTAGATGGTGAGCAATTCTTGCTCCTGCTCGGTGAGTGGATTGCCCAGCAGGTCAGTCTCAGCCATAGAGGTGTCTCCTTGAAAGCGTTGAAAGCAGCTTAATATTGCGCGACAGGGCGGGCATCGACCAGCCGCTTGGCCTTGAGTTCAAAGCGTGGCAGCGTGCCATAATCCACGCGCTCGATGTTGAAGCGCAGCCCTTCGTGCGCCTGCGCCAAATCTTTGGCGAGCTTGACCTGAAGCTCGTCCCATTCGCCTTCAAAGCCAGGCTTGATGTCGAGCTTGATGGTGATCTCGTCCGTCAGATCATCCTTGCGCCAGATGTAAATTTGGAACTCATCGATGGCGGGATATTCGCGGATGATCGCCTCGACGGCGCGTGGGTAGACGTTCGTGCCGCGAATCAGCTTCATATCGTCCCAGCGGCCACGGATGCCGCCCTCGTACAGATCATACGTGCGCCCGCAGTCGCACGCGCTGGCGGGCACTTTCAGCACCATATCTTTGGTGCGATAGCGAATGACCGGAATGAAGCCGCGCCCAAAAGATGTGACGACGCGCTCGCCCAGTTCGCCATAACCTGCGGGCGCTTCCGTGTCAGGATGAATGACCTCTTCGATGAAGTGATCTTCGATGATATGCGTGCCGCCCGGCTGATGCGAGCACTCGAAGATCATGATCGTGCCAAGCTCGGTCATGCCAGCGGTGTCGCCGCACTTCGCGCCCCAGGCGTCTTCAAGCTGGCGCTTGACGGCGGGAATCGACCCGGCAGGCTCGCCGGAAAGGATAATTTTGCTGACCTTGCCTTCTTTTGCCAGGTCGATGCCAAGCTCTCTGGCGCGCTGCCAGAGCGTCAGCGCGTAGGTTGGCGTGGAGCACAAGACGGTTGCGCCCATCTCCACGATTTGCTTGACGCGCGCCTCGGTGGTTTGCGCGCCGCCGGGGATGACCAGCGCGCCCAGCTTTTCGCAGCAGTAGTGCGCGCCCCAGAAGCCGATGAAGGAGCCATAGCCAAAGGCGAAATAGACTGTATCTTCCGGGCGCACACCGAAGCCCCACAGGCCATAGCACCACATTTCGGCAATCCAGTCCCAATCCTTCATGCTGTCCAGCACGCGAATGGGCGTGCGCCCCGTCGTGCCAGAGGTGAGGTGATAGCGGATGGCATTCGTTTGCTCGGTGGCAAGCAGATCGCCGAACATGGGCTTTTCTAGCTGCGCCTCCATCCACTCCTCGCGCGTCATGAAGGGAATGCGCCGGATGTCATCCAGCGTTTCAAGCTGCTCCGGTCTGAAGCCTGCCGCGTCGAAGCGCCGCCGATGGAACGGCACGTTGGTGTATGCCCACTCGCACAGGCGGCGCAGCTTCAGCAGTTGCAGCGCCTGAAGCTGGTCGCGGGGCATGGTCTCGTTCTTGGGGTTCCAGAACTCCGAATAGGCCATAAGATGGTTTGCCCTCCCTCATTGGACTGAGTAGACGCCGTTGTCAATCAAGTAGAGTAGTGAGGTGTCGGCAAGGGCTGCCGTTCTGCTTTATTTCAAGCCAAGGCGGGCGCGCGCCTGCTCCAGCGTATCGGTGCTGATGTGGCCCACAATGTCCTCCAGCGTTTCCTGGCTGGAAGCCTCCAGCGCTGCCAGCATATCATCGCTGAGCGCGCCGAAGCGACCCTCCAGAGCGACTTGGGCCATCTTGCGCATGCCTTTAGCCATGCCTTTGGCTTCGGCTTCGGCTTTGATTTCTGGCTGGAGTTCGTCAATCAACTCCTCAAGGAATGGTGATTCCCTCAAAATATCACCATACATAGCTCTAATCCTCCTGGAAAGTATGGCTCTATCCACTTTTCCTAAACGTAAGCCAGCTACCGCGCCGGTAATGGTTGCTAGTTCGCCGCGCCGCTCAGCTTCGAGCGGCGCGCGATCAAGACGCTCGATGAGTTCCAACTGCGCGTCTAGCGTCACCGTCGCGCCCATGGCAGCAGCCAGCGGCCAGATGGCATAAGAACTTGTTTGTAATACTTCTTCTGGCGCATGCTCCCATAAGCGGAGGGACTCAAATGGGTAACGCAGCGCCTCTTCGCTGCCCTAATTCCATCCGAAAGGGGATAGAGGCAGGGTTTTGGCCGGACGCAGCCAGATGGCCAGCGAGTGGATAGGCAGGCGATGGTGCCGCCAGAGCCGAATGGCATGCTCGGCCAGTCGCAGGCCCATATCCTGGTCCGGGTCGGTTTGAAGTTCGATATGCAGCAAGCCAGATGTTCCATCGGGCAGTTCCACTTGCCAGGCTTCATCGGCCTGGCGCGGGATTTCTGGTAACTCGCTTGAAAGTGTTTCCAGGTGCTTCAGTTCAGGCGCAAAGATGCTGAGAAAACCGCTGGGATCGCTGATGAGCGAGAACTTGAGCGGTTGATCATAATCGGGTTTGTCCGGCATCCTCAGCCACCTCTCGCTTCATTCTATCACGCCTATCCAGCACTCAGGCGAACCGCGCTTGCTGGCTGACACTGCCTATTTCTCGCGCCCGACCAACTCCCTGGCGATGATGACGCGCTGGATGTGGCTGCTGCCTTCGTAGATTTGCATGCCCTTGATGTCGCGGTAGTAGCGCTCGACGGGGTACTCGTTGGAATAGCCGCGATTGCCATGGATGAGGACCGCTTGCGAGGCGGCGCGCATGGCGGCTTCGGTGGCGAAGAGCTTGGCGGTGGATGTGGCCCTGGTGGCGGGCAAGCCCTGATCTTTGGTCCAGGCCGCGCGATAGACCAGCAGCCGCGCCGCGTCCAGGTCGGCGGCCATATCAGCCAGATCAGTCTGAATCATCTCGAAATCGGCCAGGCGTTGGCCGAACTGGCGGCGCTGCGTGGTGAAGGCAATGCAGGCGTCCAGACATGCTTGCGCCACGCCTACCGCGCCAGCGGCCACGCCCAGGCGGCCACGGTCCAGCGCCGACATGGCAACCTTGAAGCCTTCGCCGGGCGCGCCGAGCAAAGCGCTGGCGGGAACACGGCAGTTGTCGAGGAAGATGTGCGCGTGCTCAGCAGCGCGGTGGCCCAACTCTTTGCCGGGCATGCGTTCGCGCCGGAAGCCGGGCGTGTCCGTTTCGACCAGGAACGCGCAGACGCCGCGATGCCGGGCGGCGCGGTCGCGGCTGGCAAAAACGATGGCAAGCTGCGCGCTGGGGCCGTTGGTAATCCAGATTTTTTCGCCGTTCAGGATGTAGCCGTCGCCGTCTTCGCGGGCGGTGGCCTCCATGCTGGCGGCGTCGGAGCCAGCGTTCGGCTCCGTCAGCGCGTAGCAACCGATCATCTCGCCCGTCGCCAATCTGGGCAGATAGTGGCGCTTTTGTTCTTCTGTGCCCCAGTCGCGGATGCACAACGACACCAGGCTGGTATGCACCGTCAGGAAGCCGCGCACCGAAGAATCAACGCGGCCCAACTCTTCGCAGAGCAGCGCGTAGCTCACATAGTCCATGCCCGCGCCGCCATATTCCGGCTCAATCGGCCCGCCCAGAAAGCCGAGTTCGCCCATGCGCCGGACAAGATGCTGCGGGAAGATGCCCGTTTCATCGGCCTCGCGGGCCACTGGCGCAATCTCTTGCTCGGCGAACTGGCGCGCCGCCGCCTGGACGCGCTGCTGCTCAGGTATCAGATTGAAGTCCACGCTGACTCTCTGCTTTCTCTGGCTGTCTTCAGGCCGAGCGCGGCTGCGAGCGGATTTTATTGATGCCGCGCTCGATTTGTCGCTGCTGCTTGCCAGTGGCCGCAGCCGTCTTCGAGCGCGACGCGCTGGCCGCCACCAGAAATGCCCTGATGAGCGGATGCGCCTCGCCTTTCAGAGCCGAGCGTTCCGGCTGGAAGAGTGTGCCCAGATAGAACGGATGCCCCGGAAGCTCGAAGACGCGCGCCTCGCCGCTGCTGTCCCAGCCAGTGATTTCGATGCCGCCCTGCTCCAGCAGCGATTGATAGCGCGGATTCAGGCCGAAGCTGCAATGATACTGCTCTTCCGTCTCTAGCCGGTTATAGATGCTGGCAATGCGCGAGCCTGGGCGGAAGATGATCGTGCCGCTTTGCTCTACCAACGAGCAGGTCAGCGGGGCCATCAAAGGCATGGCGGCAGCGGGGTTCGATTCCGCGTGGTCGGCTTCGGCCAGCCCCAGCACATTCCTGGCATATTCGATCATCGCGTGCTGAAAGCCACCGCATGTGCCCAGGAATGGAATGTCGTGCTCGCGAGCGTACTGGATGCCGCGCAGCGCGCCGTCCATGCTTTCGTAGGGGCTGCCCGGCACGCACCAGAAGGCATCGTAGCCAGCCAGGTCTGCTTCTGCCGTTGCTTCCAGCAGCGGCGTCGAAAGCCAGGATGCCTCTGCCTGGCAGGCCAGGCCGGACAACGCCAATTCTATGGCACGCGGGATTGCGTAGTGCGCCTTGACGTGGGGGCTGAAATCGCCAATTAACCCAATCCGTATGGAAGTTTTCATGGTGTGTGCTTCTCTCTTATCTCGCGCCCCAGGACGCGATGATTGCCCGGTCATCTTCTATACATTTGTCCGGCGCAGGGACCTGCGCGTGGTCATGAATAATCGATAAATGCGCCTTCTACAGCGTCTTTCATACAGATGCCGACTATTTGCCTGAATATCTGATGCCAGCATAGCACAAATCTGGGGCTTTGTGTATGCGCGCGGCTGTGTTCATGGCTCAACGCCCAGCATGGCAACCCCTTCGATCTCCACCAGAATGCCATCCTGATAGAAGCGCGAGACCTCCAGCAGCGCGGTGGCCGGATAGTATTTGCCGAAGAAGGACTGATGCACCACGCTGAGCGGCTTCAGATGTTTCAAATAGTCATCGCGGTCCTGCACAAAGATGTTGATCTTCACAATGTCTTGCATCGTGCCGCCCGCCTCTTCGACCACTGCCTTGAGATGCCGCAGCACTTCCTCGTATTGCCCCACCAGATCGCCTGCCGCTACCAGTTGCCCATCGGCGTTGATGGCCGTTTGCCCGGCCAGAAAGAGCATCCGCCCGCACGTCGTCAGGATGCCATGGCTAAAGCCGCTCGGGCGCGGCAGCGATGCCGGGGTGATGATCTTTTTCATATACTCTGCCTGCCTCACTTTTCCTCTAGGGTGCCTGTCTCTATCGAAAGGATGTGCTGTTCTGCGTCGCGCCAATTGATGGGTGGCTGCCCATAGACGATGAGAAAATCTGGCTCTCGCTTTGTTTGAGATGACTGGTTGCCAGCCTTCCCTCGGCTTTTCAAAATGAGTTTCTTGCTGACGACGCGCCATGTTCTTCCCGGATGCCTGACAATCAGCCAGTTATCTTGAGGCTGTAATTGTTTCCGAAAGGCTGGGGACAGGCTCACGACTTCAGCGGAGCCGTAAGCAATATAGCTCCCTTGATCGGAATCGGCATCACTGTCTGGCATTGCCCAGACCTCAATCGTGTTGGTAAGTGGCCGGTAGCGCGTATTGTAAGGCAAATCTGGATAGGCAGAAATATCTTGCCAGAGGGCATCTCGCCAGCGGGGATGGCGCCGATACAGGTCTTGCAGGCTTGGATAGTCCTCTGTCCTCAGGTTGGACAGATCGACATGGTAGATAGCCCTGAAAGCGCGCGCCTGCCGCTCCAGGTGGACATGCTGGCTGTGAAGCCCCATCTGTGTATCCTGGATGGGTGGCATGGAAACGATATGGGTACAGACTGAATGGCTGAATAACTCCTCAGCCGTCTGATAAGGGCTGTAGCGATCACCGCTATTATCTGGCTGAATGCTCATACGTGTTCTATCCCTACCCGGCAATGTTGTCTCGCTGCCATTATTAAGTCGAGGGCTTTGCTTACCCCCACCTATCGCCCCGTAAACGTCGGTTTCTCTTTCGCTTTGAAGGCTTCGTAGAAGCGGCGGTGATCGTCGCCCATCAGCATCAGCGCCTGCGCCTGCGCTTCGGCTTCCAGCGCCGACACCAGGTCCATGCTGAGTTCATGGTTCAGCATATGTTTGGTCATCGAGATTGCCAGCGTTGGCCCCTGCGCCAGCTTTCTGGCCCAGGCATAAGCCGCGTCCATCAGATCGGCGTGGGGCACCACGCGATTGACCAGCCCATAGCGCTCTGCCGTGGTGGCATCGATGGTATCGCCCAGCAAGAGCAGTTCAAAAGCGCGCCCCAGCCCGACGACGCGCGGCAAGAGATAGCCCGCGCCCATATCCGCCCCCGTCAGGCCGACTTTGCTGAACAAAAAGGCGAAGCGTGCGTTCTCTGCGGCAATCCGCAAATCGGAGGCCAGCGCGATGACCGCTCCGGCTCCGGCGGTGGTGCCGTTGAGCGCGGCGATGATGGGCTTATCCAGCAGGCGCATATTCTGCACCACCGCGCCGGTCATGCGCGTAAACTCCAGGTGGCCCTTCATATCGCGCTGAAGCAGTTCGCCGATGATCTCATACACGTCGCCGCCGGAGCAGAAGTTATCGCCCGCGCCGGTCAGCACCACCACCTTGACAGCATCATCGAAGCGCAAATCAGCAAACAGATCGCGAAGCTGGGCATAGACCTCGAAGGTCAGGGCGTTCATCACGTCGGGGCGGTTGAACGTGAGCGTGGCAATGCCGTCGCTGACCTCGTAGAGAAAATCATAGCTCATACTCGTTCCCTCTTTCGCGCGTGCTTACGACATGACGCCGCCGCCATCCAGATTGATGGCCTGGCCGGTAATGCCCCTGGCGATGTCTTGCGCCAGGAAGATGGCAATCGCCGCAACCTCTTCCGGCTCCATCAGCCGATGCTGCGGGCTGGACTTTTCCAGCACGTCGCGCGCCTGCTCCTGGCTCATGCCGGTACGGGCGACGATATTGGCGATGCTGGCGTCGGTCATCGGCGTATCCACGTAGCCGGGGCAGATGGCATTGACGGTAATATTGTAGGGCAGCAGTTCGACGGCCAGGGCGCGCGTTAGACCCAGCACGCCGTGCTTGGCGGCAGTATACGCCGCAATATAGCCGCCGCCCACGCGCGAAGCGATGGAGGCGACGGTGATGATGCGCCCCGAGCGCTGGTTGATGAGCGTGGGCACGAAGGCTTTGCTGACGTAATAGACGCTGGTGAGGTTGACGGCCAGCATGCGCTGCCAGAGGTCGTCGGGGTGGTTGACGAACTTGTGGCTGCCCGCGTTGCCCGCATTGTTCACCAGAATATCGAGGCCGCCCAGGCCCGCCAGCAGCGTTTCGGCCATATACTTGACCTGCTCCGCGTCGGTTACGTCGCAGCTTACCGCCAGGCTGTGGCGGCCCAGCCCCTGAATCTCGGCGACGAGCGTTTCAAGCTCAGGCTGCGTGCGCGCCGTCACGGCGACATCGGCTCCCGCCTGGGCCAGCGCCAGCGCGATGCAGCGGCCAATGCCGCGCCCTGCGCCAGTGACGACGGCGCGGCGTCCGGTCAGCGGCGCGGTAGGATTTTCTGCCATACCGGCGTATCCTCTCTATGTTTCCTCCGTCAGCACGCGGTCCCCGTGGCTGGGCGGCTGAGAAATGACAATGAACTCTATCTCCCTATCAGAGTCGTTGCGCATCTGGTGGGCCAAGCCCGCAGGCGCTTCGACGCCCTGCTGCGCCTGAAGCGTTTCGCGCTTCCCGCCAATCTCCAGCGTGGCCGTGCCAGAAAGCACAAAGAAGAACTGCCACGCGGCCTGATGATAGTGCCGGACTTCGGTGGTTCCGGGTGGCATGCGCTCGTGGATGATGCTGAGCGCGCCACGCTTGACGAGATGCCAGCCGTCGCAGCCGCTGCCCCACAGATAATGCTCGGCGTTGTCTTTGCTCATCATATGAGCGGCTTTGCCATCAGAATATTGGTTGGCTCATAGCCCAACTTGGTGTACATGGCTATCGCCCCGCGGTTGCTCCCAAAGACATGTAAGGCTATTTTGGTGGCTCCAAGATCGCGCGCCCTGCGCTCTAGCTCAAGGAATGCCTCGGAGCCATAGCCGCGCCGCTGGAAGGCGTCATCGACGCGGATGTCATAGACAAACGCTTCGCCGTGTCCCCGCATGGCAAACCAGAGCATGCCAACGTTCTGCTGCGCTTCGTTGACCAGCGTGAACAGGTAATGATTCGGCGTCTTCACCCCATCAGGGAGCAAACCTATAAACTCTTTGCGCGCTTCCTCCAGTGCTTCTTCTGCGGTCCAGCGCCCAGCCCGCATATGGTCCTGGGCGTATTCCGCAATGGCCGGTTCAAGAAAGTGTTGATATTCAGCATCAGTCATCGGTTCCAGCGTAATCATTGAATAACCTCCTCAAAGAGCCAGCGCAGCAGTTCCGGCACAGCCAGTTGCCAGGCATGGAAGTTGTGGCCGTATCCGTCTTTTTCGATGAAGTGGACGGTTGCGCCGCTCGCGCCTAATCGTTCAAACAGGGCATACGCGCCGGGCGCGTTCTTGCGCTCGCCCAGGCCGAAATTGCCATGACTGATGGCGAAGCGCCCGCCGCCCGGCCACTCATCGGCCAGGCTCAGTACCGCATCCAACCCATTCCGATGCCAGGGCGAAAAATACGCGCCGCCGCTGAACAGATCGGGCCGCCCCAGCGCCAGTTGCAGCGCCATCGACGCGCCGTTGGAGCCGCCCACCGTCCAGCGCTGCGCGGCTGGGTAGCGCGCCTCGACATATGGCACGACGGTTTCCCAGACCCAGCGCCGCGCCGCCAGGTTGCGGCTGCCGCCCGCCAGATACTCATCAGGCCGCGCCGTGCCGCCATTATCCATCACCACCAGCAGCAGCGGCGGCGCGGCTCCCTGGTGGCGCAGTGTATCAGCGATGGCAGGAAAGCGCTTTTCGGTATCAAGCTCCATCTGCCCATCGGTGAGGTACAGGGTGTGATACCGCTGCCCATCCTGGTAGCCTGGCGGCAGAAAGATGCGCACGCGCCGCTCGCCTCCGGCCAGGCCGCGCGCTGGCAACACAGTATCCACTGCCCGCGTCGATGGCTTGCCCTCTGGGGTCAAGGGCGTGGGCAGATCGGGGCCAAGCAGATAGCGGCTGTGCCGGGGCGAGAGCAGCGGGCCGCGCTCGTTGCCAATCCCAACGCTCGCGCAGACCGTGCGCGGCAGATCAGGCGTGGGGAAATCGCCGCCCCAGATGCGCGTGCCGGAGATTTGCTCCAATGGCTGCGGCTGCTCCCACCATTCGGCCAGGCAAGAGGGCGCGCCCGGGCCGGGATCGCCTTCCCAGAGCACCGTCATGGTGCCATCAGCGTGCATGATGGGCGAGCGCACGTCGGGCGTGAGCAGTTCGGGATGGCCTTTGAGTTGTGCAAAGGTGAACATACTCAATCTTCCCAGGGCGAAAGCGAGACCGGAAACGTGCCCGCCTCGGTGATGGCTTTGCTGAACGGGCGCACCAGTTCGCGCAGCCGCTTGCAGGCGACATCGCCAAGATGCTCCCAGGGCGGCAGGGCAAGCTGGTCGGTGCGCTGCTCGACGGCAGCGCGCCGCGCCTGGCCCTCCTCGGTCAGCGTGTTCTCTGCCGTCAGCCAGCCGCGTTCGCGCAGCCGTTGGCAGGTCGCCTCCCATTCTGCATCAGGCCAGGCGCGGCTGGATTGCAGCGCCTTTGCCGAAATCTCGCCGGTAGCCGCGTGCGTCACCAGCGCTTCGCAAGCGCTGAAGCCTTCGGTGATGAGCGCGGCGCAGTGCCCGCCGAAGCGGAACTCGCGCAGCAGCGTGACGCCATGCCACAGCCTCAGATGCGGCGCGTCCGGCCAGGGCAGCGTGGCTGTGGCGGCAAAGAGCGGGCGGCCCTCCGGCGCGCAGGCGGTGACGGCCTCGCGCGCCAGACTGGCGGCTTCGCTCACTTCGGGGGCGTCCAGGCTGGACCCCAGCATGCGCCGCAGCGCGGCATCCACGGCTTCCAGCCGCGCGGCGCTGATCCCTGCTGGCTTTGCTCGTTCCCAGGCCGCGGGAATGACGCTGCGCACCAGCGCCGGATGAAAGTTATAGAAGATGGCCGCGAGCGTTTCCCCCGAAACCTCACCCAGCGGCGCGCCGCGCGAGGCAAAATAGCCCATTGGGCGGCCTTGCAGGCCGATGCGCTCATACGCGCTTCTGGCCTCGGGGACGAAATAGATCATGGCGTGGAACGGTTCGAGGGTGCGATACATCTGCCGGGAGATAACAGGGTCCATGGTCGAGGCTCCTTTGTCTACTCGCAGCGCTACAAGTACGGCTCCATCATGCAGAGATCGGCGCGGCCAGCGGCGACAATCGTATTGACCTCGTTCGTCGTCGTCAGGTAGCCGCCGACCATCGTTGGGATGCCTGCCTCGTTGCGCACCTGATCGCTCAGGCGTGTCAGGAAGCCGCGTCCATAGGCCGGTTCGGCGTTGGGAACAGTCTGGCCTGCCAGCGCTTCGATCATATCACAACCATGCGCTTCGAGCGCGCCCGCCACGGCCACGGCGTCCTCGACCTCGAAGCCACCTCTGGCGCAGTCGGTGACGGAGAGCGCCACCGAAAGCGGTTTGTCCTCCGGCCAGGCGGCGCGCACCGCGTCGAAGACCTCCAGCGGGAAGCGCAGGCGGTTTTCCAGCGGCCCGCCATATGCGTCCTCGCGCTGATTGCTGAGCGGCGACAGAAAGCTTGCCAGCAGATAGCCCTGGGCACAGTGCAGGTGCAGCAGATCGAAGCCCGCCTCGGCAGCCATCCGGACGGCGCGCGCAAAGTCGTCGCGCACGCGCTCCATGTCGTCATGGTTCATCGCGCCAGGCGGCTGACTCTGCGGCGTATAAGGCAGCGGCGACGCCGCAAGCAGCGGCCAGCCACCGTTCCGCAGTGGTCTATCCAGCCCGGCGCTGCGTGGGCGAGTCGCGCCGCGCCGTCCGGCGTGGCCCAGTTGCAGCGCGATCTTCGCTGGTGTCTGGCGATGAAGCTCGGCGACGATGCGCGCCCAGGCGTCCCGCTGCGCCTCGGTGTAGATGCCGGTATCGCCTGGGCTGACGCGGCCATCGGCGGCAACGGCAGCCAGCGGCGTCAACACCAGCCCCGCGCCGCTCTGCGCGGCCCCAAGCAGAGCCGCCAGCAGCGCTTCGGTGGGCACGCCATCTTCTGCCTGGCAGGCCGAGCGCGGCAGCAGCGCCACGCGGTTGGGTATGCTGGTTTCGCGCAGCCTCAGCGGCGTGAAGAGCGGCGGTGGAGCAACCAGAGGGGCAGGTGCAGCCATGCCAGACGGTGCGCCGCCCCCCGCGCTGGCGAATAAATCTCCCTTCGGGAGCACGGTCGCGCCTAAGGGCCTGCGGCCACCAAGTCCCTCTTCAGGGACTCCCCCCTCCCTCTCGGGCGGGCCTTTGCTTGTAGCGCCGCCGTCCCTGGCGGCCAGACCGTTCGCCAGCGCGGAGGCTAGCGCTGCAAGCGAAACGTCTGGCGTGCCTGGGGTTGGGGGAACCCGCCTGCGCGGGTTTGGTGGCGGAACGCCCTTAGGCGCGGTTTTAACCGCCTGCGGGGAGGGGAGGCGCTGCCCCGCTGCTGCCACATACCAGCGGTCAACCAGATCGCCGAAACGGGGATCGCGCAGGCGCAGATCGTCGTAGGTGATTCTGCCGCTGCGCGTGAGCAACTGAAAGGTGAAGGGAATGGGGTCCAGGCCCAGATAGCGCTTGAGTGTTTCAAAATAGCGCTGGCTTTCCTGGGCGGCGCGCTGAAAGGTTTCGACGACGGGCTTGCGCTCAAGCTGGTACTCGTTCAAAGCCGTGTCCAGGCTGCGGTGTTGTTCCAAAGCGCTCGCCAGCGCAATCGCGTCTTCCATCGCCAGCTTCGTGCCGGAGCCGATGGAAAAGTGCGCCGTGTGCGCGGCATCGCCCAGCAAAACGATGTTGCCATGCCGCCAGCGCTGCATCTTCAGCGTGGGAAAGCTAATCCACTTCGAGTTGTTGGAAAGCAGCCGCGCGCCGCGCAGGTCGTCGGCAAACAGGCGCTCGCAATAGGCCAGGCTGGCGGATTCGTCGGCCTGGTCCAGCCCAGCCTTCAGCCAGGTCGCTTCGTCGCATTCGACAATAAAGGTGCTGGCCGCGCCCCCGAAGGGGTAGGCGTGGACCTGAAAGAGACCGTGCTCGTTTTCGCGGAAGATGAAGGTAAAGGCGTCCAGTACCTTTTCCGCGCCAAGCCAGATATATCTGGCCTTGCCCAGTTCGATGCTCGGCTGGAAGCTGGCCGCGTGCGCCTTGCGCGCCACGCTGTTCAGGCCATCGGCGGCAATCAGCAGATCGTGGGCGGGCAGCGCTGCCAGATCGTTGATTTCGGTGTCGAACTGGAGGTTGACGCCAAGCTCGGCGCAGCGCTGCTGCAAGATGTGGAGCAGGCGCTTGCGCGCGATGCTGGCAATGACATGCCCGCCGCAGCGGATGGTTTCGCCGCGATAGCACGTGTCGATGGCGTCCCAGATGACAAACTGGCTGGCAATCTGCTCGTAGGTTTTGTAGTCGGCGCGCTGGAACGACGCCAGCGTGCGATCAGAAAAGACCACGCCCCAGCCATAGGTCACATCCGCCGCGTTGCGCTCCAGAATGGTGATGTCGTGCGCTGGATGGGCTTTCTTGATGAGCAGGCCCGCGTACAGGCCAGCCGGACCCGCGCCCAGAATGATGATCTTCATGCTGGCCTGCCCAGCCCTTCAAGCACGGCGGCCAGTTGCTCAAGCTGGTCCAGATCGGCAGAGGTGGGCAGCAGCACCATCTCGTCGCATCCCGCCTCTTCATAGCCGCGCAAGAACTGCGCGATAGCCTGCGGCGTGGTGAGCAGCCCGGCGGCAATCTTTTCGGCAAACGGGCCGGTGAAGGCGTAATAGTCGCGCAGATAGCGCGTGCCAGCCTCGGCAGCCTCGTCGCCCAGCGCGAAATAGCCCTGCGCCCAAAGCTGCGGCTGGCCGGGCCGCCCGGCATCGCTCCAGGCGGCGCGGGCTTTGTCGGCGGCGCGGGCAAAGGTTTTGGGCGGGCCGCCGCCGTGTACATAGCCATCGGCGCAGCGCGCCATGCGTCCGAAGCCCTGATCGCTCAGCCCGCCAATCAACAGCGGCGGCCCTCCAGCCTGCTGAGGCATAATCCCGGTGTCTTCCCAGGCATCGCGCAGCGCGGCAAGCTGCTCGGTGAGGCGCGCGCCGCGCGTGTGATAGTCGATCCCAGCGGCCTCGTAGTCGTCGCGCCGCGCACCCACGGCCAGCCCCAGCGTCAGCCGCCCGCCCGACAGCGCGTCCACGGAGGCAGCCGCCTTTGCCAGCAGCAGCGTGTTGCGCAGCGGGCCGATGACAATCATCGTCACCAGCCGCACGCGCCGGGTCACAGCCGCCGCAGCCGCCAGCGCCGTCAGCGGGTCATAGCTCGCGTAGGCCAGGCGATCAAGCACGCCCAGGCTGGTAAATGGCCCCGCGTCGGCGCGTCTGGCCCATTCGATCAAGCGCGGCCCATCCGTGCCAGGCACGGCGTTTGGCAGCCCAATACCAATCTGCATATGCAACCCCTTTGTTGCTCAGACTCGAAGACAGAAGAATCTGTGCCCGCCTTGTTTGCCCACACACCTATGGACGATGTGGACGATGTGGACGCTTTGCCTATCAATAATTAAGAGTAAATAAATATACTCTTATAGAGAAGAATGTACAGTAAAACCTGAAGCGTCCACATCGTCCACATCGTCCATACCTCCCTGCCAACATATCCCCCAAACATCCAAAAGCCGCGCCCCAAAAGGCCCACCCCCTTGGCAGCTTCTAGACAAGTAGGCTATACTCTTCCCATACCTGCTGATTGTTGCGTGGCGTTCTGGAGGATACCGCATAACCGCCTCGCAAAAAACGAACGAAGAAAGAAGAAACAACTAAAGAACGGCTGGCAGGGCCGGTGAAGAAAGCACCGGCTGTGCCATGACCCCACATACGGTACATCCAGATATGGGGCTGGGGAGTATTGTACCATCGAGCCTCCCAACGGCCATATCCGAACGCTTTCGACCTTGTGGGGTCAAGGCGCGCCGATATGGCCGTTCCGTTTCTCTGCCGTACATCGGCAAGAAAGGGACATCTCGATGGTTTCTGTTGGCTCCGTTCCCTGGTACAATGTTCCGGCGCGGGCGCGCGAGCGACCAACGGGAGCGAGAGTGCGGGAACCCAGTTCCCGCAAGCGCCCGCCCCCGAAGGGGCGCCCGTTTCCCGTCCACCTCTGGATGAGGCAGCGCTATGGCTTCCGCCTGCCGCCATCCGCCTTCGTCCGCCCGCGCCAGCCGCCGCGCGGGCCGCTGGGCCGCGACAGGGACTTCCCCGCCAAAGTCTGGGCAGATGCGCGGCACAGCGCATAACAAATTGCGGCCCGACGGCACTATCTTCTTAAAGCACATGCATGGACTGATGAAAGGGCCGCTGGAGGGTTGCTTACGACCAATCAGGAACAGCTATCCGCCGCCGCGTTTGCTCAGGTCATCCGGCGGGCGCGTCAACACCAGGAAGAGGCGTTGGTCGCGCTCTATCGACGTGCCCTGCCGGTGATCTATCGCTATGTGCTGGCGCGGCTGGGCCAGCCTGATCTGGTCGAAGATGTGGTCTCCGATGTCTTCCTGGTAATGGTCGAATCCATCGGCACGCTGCGCGCCGAACACGAGGCCGGTTTTTACGCCTGGCTGATTCAAATCGCCCAGGGAAAGATTGCCAGGGTGATGCGCAGCAAGAAGCGCGGCGAACTTCGGCTGATGCCGCTGACGGGCGCTGGCGCGGAAGGCGAAGAAGACTCCTGGGAGCCAACGGCGACCGATCTGACGAGCAATCCACAAGCCTTGCAGGAATGGCGCGAAACGCTGGGAGAATTGGGGCTGGCGCTAGGCAGCCTCACCAACGAGCAGCAGGTAGTGATCGCTGGCCGCTTCCTGGCCGGGCAAAGCATCGAAGACCTGGCCCGCGCCCTCAACAAACAGCCTGGCGCGGTGCGCGCCTTGCAGTTTCGGGCGTTGGGCAAGCTGGCCGACTATTTGGGGCTGTCGGGTAATCGCTCGCGGCCTGGCAGGAAAGGAGGGCGGGCATGACTCCCGAAGAGTATCTGGACTATCTGATTCAGCAGCACTTGTCCGATGCCTCCTGGCAGCCAGATGTCGACGACGACGATGCGGCTAAACTCGCCGCCGCCGAGGCCGTTGCTCACCTGAATACCTTCGAGCCGCCACCCTCCCTTGCGGGGCGCATTGAAGCGCGTGTGCGCGAGCGGGCGCGCGAGCCGCAGGCGCGGGCGCAGCACAATGGGCATCTGCTGACCATTGTGCCAGAACAGCATGACCGCGTGGTCAGCCTGGAGCCACGCCCCAGCACTGGTCCGCGCCGCTTCCGTGTCCATCACGCCTGGATTGCAGCGCTGAGCACAGCGGCGGTGCTGGTGCTGGCTCTGCTGGGGTTGTCGACTGCGGCTGCCGGAAGCCTGCCGGGCGACCCGCTCTATGGCATCAGACATTTCGAGCAGCAGATGGCGCTCTCCAACGCCAGCAGCCCGGATGACCGCGCTAACCTTCAGATTACCCAGTTGCAAACCGCGCTGGCTGACCTGCAAGCCGAAGTGAGCGATGGCCGCTCGGATGATAACATCAGGCAAGCGCTGAGCATCGTCGCCACGGATACCCAGCAAAGCCAGGCAGATGTGGCCGCCTTGTCCCCCGGAACGGCGCGCGATACGGCGCAGCAATCCCTGGCGACAACGCTGCAATATGAGCAATCCATGCTCTATATGCTGCTGGCGCGGGTCGATTGGCCGCTGCGGCTGGCCTTCACTCAGCAGCTTGGCGCGCTGGGCGCTGCCGTCCCAACGGTGACGCAGGTGACCATAACGTCGGGGCCGAATCATACGCTGATCTTGAAGCTGACAGGCGCGAACTTCGCGCCGGGCGCGCGCCTGGTCATCGATGGCCGGGTGCTCGGCACCGTCACGCAGAACACCGGGACCACCCTGACGGCCACCATCGCTGCCTCCAATTGGCGCGACGATGATGTCGCCGTTGGCGTGGTAAACCCTGATGGCACGGTGGCGCAGAAGATGGTCGGCGATGATGATAATCAGCCCGGCGGCGACGACGGCGGGCATGGCACGCCCACTCCTGGCGGCACGCCCACCCCTGGCAGCGGCGGGCATGGCGGCGATGATGGTGGCGGTGGCGATGATGGTGGCGGCGATTAACGGCGGCCTGGCGCGGGCCATCATGTTCCGGTGCTGCTACTGCGTGGGGAGCGCGTACTGCTGAGCAATCCTGATAGCTGTCTCCTGTGGTGAGAGTGTGGTGTTATCGATGGTCAATTTGCGTTCATGAACCACCATCGGTATCAAAGCGTCTCTTTGATAGTATTGTTCTATATGCTCTGGAGACATGCCTTTCGCATATTTGCTTCTGGAGGGATTCGCGATTCGTTCCCGCAGCGCGTCAGGCTGGCACGTCAATTCGACAAAATGTATACTGTTGTGGTCATCCTCGATCAACTGCATGACATCAGGGATGAAATGACCGGGAACGCTCGCTTCCGGCGCAAACGTAAAGATCATGCCGTGTATTCCTTCTTCTTTAGCCTTTTGAAACGCCATCATCCAGATGATTTCTCTCAGTTCTATAAACGGCTTTGTCCCAAAATCGAAGAGAGCGTAGACCAGATCAACCGTCAGGTGGTTATGGAACAATTTATACCTGGTGAGCTTTGCAAGTTCCTGTGCTACGGTGAGCTTCCCGACGCCCGGAGGACCATAGATAAAAATCAACTTCATCGGCATATTCCTTTCTCTCTTCCGGCTGCTTTTGGGCATGCCGCGTGCGTCACGATGAATACCAGGTGGCCGTTCCTTGACAGCATGCTTTGAACACAGTATCATGCTGATATGAAACCGAACAATCCTCCCACCAATGGTTTGGTCTTGGCCCTGCGAGTTGGGATAGGTGGCGAGCACAGCATGCCTTGTGGCCCAGCGACCCCGCGAAACGTGGCATGGGCCAGGAAAGGACATGCCCGGTAAGGAGCCACCCGATGGCAGTTTCGCAATCCTCCCTGGCGCGTCTGCTGGTGGTAGAAAGCGCACCTTTATTGCGCGAAGCCTTGCTCTCGCTGTTGATCGAGGAAGGCTATGCCGCCAGGGGCATTGCTTCGCTGGAAGAAGCGCTGCGCGACCTGGACGAGCAGCCCTATGACCTGATTCTGGCGGAACTCTTCGCGGGAGCCTCGAAACATTCGTTTGCCCCTGCGCACGTTCTGCGCCGCCGCGCCCACCCCATTCCTCTGGGCCTCATCACCACACAGTCGCGGGTGCTGCAAGCCCCCCGAGCGGCAGGTTTTGCCTTTGCCGTGCCCAGGCCCATTGATGTCTCGCTGCTGCTCACCGAAATTGCCACCTGCCTCCAGACTCCGCTCCAGGCCGAGCAGCAGGCCCAGGCGCGGACCATCGAGCGCTTTCTGACCGCCTGGGGTGTGGAAGAATGGAAGAGCATGCTCAGTTTGTGTACCGAAGAGATCATCTGGTATTCCTCGCCGCTCTTCCCCCTGCCGGTCACCGCTGTCTCTGGCAAAATGGGCGTGCTGCGCCTGGTCAGCGACATCCGACGGAATTATCAGAGTTTGCGCGTCGAAGCGCAGAAAGTTTATGATCGGCCTCATGGCCTGGCGGCGCGCGTCTTTGGCTCCGCTGCCGAGCGCGGGCGCGGCTGGCAGTTGTTCAGCGGCACAGCCCTGTTTGCCTTTGAAGGCGAACGCATCTGCCAGATCGGCCTTCCGCTGTCGTATCAGCGCTGGAAAGGCTTACTGGAACCCCCTGGCGCATCCTTTGGGGCGGGCTGACCCTCTTTCTCTGGCAACAGCAGAGGCAAGCGAATGGTAAAGGTCGTGCCTTTCCCTTCGGAAGAGTCCACGCTAATCCTGCCGTTGTGCGCGGTCACCAATTCGCGCACGATATAGAGGCCCAGCCCCAACCCTCGCTTCGTCTGCCGGTCACTGCGCGCCGCCTGGTAAAAGCGCGAAAAGAGATGCGGCAGATCGGCCTGGGGAATGCCCTGGCCGTAATCCTGCACCTGCACTTCGGCCTCGTTCTCCACCTGCCGCACGCGCACGTCGATCTGCTTTGACTGGGGCGCGTAGGTCATGGCGTTGTTGAGCAGATTCAGCAGGATTTGCTCCAGCCGCCCGGTGTCGCCAGAGACGCTGAGCGGGTTGGTTTGCACCTCCAGGTGGATCGTCTGGCTGGTCGCTGTTGTCTGCGCAACTTCCACCGTCTGGGCCACCAGTTCATCCAGCCGCACCGGCGCAAGGTTGAGGGTATATTTGCCGGTTTGCAGCCGACCGACATCCAGCAAATCATCGACCATGCGCACCAGTTGCCGCGTCTGGCGCAGCGCTCGCTCGGCATAGCGGCGCTGCGGCGCGTCGGCGGGCAAGCCTTCCACCTGTTTCAGCAGCAGTTGCAGCGTGCCTTGCAGCGGTGTCAACGGCGTGCGCAGTTCGTGGCTTGCCAGCGACATGAACTCATCTTGCAGGCGGTGTATGCTGCGCTCGGTAATATCGCGAATGGCGACCACACCGGCTTGTTGCTCGTTGCCAGGGCTGTGAATAGGCTGTCCGATGGCCTCGAACCAGCGCCGCGTGCCATCTGCGTCGGTGAGGGTAAACTCCATCCTGAACGATTCGCCCCGCGCCGCCCGCTCGCGCGGTGTGGACCCCGGGGGCAGCAGATGGCCGTCTTCATCGCGGGCCATGAACTGCTCGTCGGGGCCGCCAAACATCTCGGCATAGGCGGGGTTCGACATCGTCAGCGCGCCGTCGCGGTTGACCACCAGCAGCGCGCTGGGCATGCTGGAAAGAATCGCCTCCAGCCGCGCGCGTTCTTCCACGCTGACGTGCGCCATGTCTTGCAATTCCTGGCTGCGCGCGTGCAGGTCGTCGTTGGTGGTGTTCAATTCCTCGATGGTGGACTGCAATTCCTCGTTCAGCGTCTCAAGCTCTTCGTTGGTGGCCTGCAACTCTTCATTCAGCGTTTCCACTTCTTCAGTGGCGGCCTGGGCCTCTTCGGTGCTCAGCAAAAACTCTTCGTTGGTGGTGCGCAGTTCTTCGTTGCTGCTGGTCAATTCCTGGTTGGCTTCCACCAGTTGCCGGTTCGTTTCCACCAACCGCTGCATCAGTTGTTCCTGGCGCGCAGCTTCGTCTGACCGCGCGGTTTGAATCTGCTCCAGTTCATGGGTGGTTTCCTGAAGCTGGCGTTCCAAAAGCTGTCGCCGCTGTATCAGGGCGGTAATGTCATAGATCACCACCATGGCGCTGTCCACCATGCTGCGCTCGCCTTCGCTGCGCTGGGGATGGCAGACGATCTGGAGATAGCGCAGGTCGCCCGTGGTGACCTCTTCAATCGCAAACTCGTCTACCGTGGCATCCGTCCCCATACGGAAGGCCAGATCAACGGCTGCGCGCAGCCGCTGGGTCGATGGCGATTGGGTGAGGTGAATCAGGTCTTCGCCCACCGCCGCGCCGTGAATGGCAAGATAGCCCCGCGCCGCGCTGTTGATACCCTGGATGTCGTAATGCCTATCCACCACCACCAGCCCCACCGGCAGGCGCAGCAAGACGCTTTCGTTGATGTTGCGCACGCGCTGCATGACCTCTTTTTGGCGCTGGCCCGATTCGTGGCCGCTGGGTGTGCGGCGGGTCAGGGCCAGGCGCTGCGGGGGCGCGGGTGTGGGCGTGGTGAAACGCGCCAGCGGCATCAGGATGCGGTCGCCCTGGCGGCGATAGACCTTGTGCTGCTTGTGCTGAAGCACATAAAACTCGGAAAGCGGGCTGGTGGATTCTGCCTTGCCCAGCACCAGATAGCCGCCGTCGCGCAGCGAATAGGCAAAGAGTTGCAGCGTGCGCTGTTGCAGGTCGGGCGTGAAATAGATCATCACATTGCGGCAGACGGCCATGTCGATATTGGGGAACGGCGCGCGCTGCCCCAGGTCGTGCTGGCCGAAGACGGTCAGGCTGCGCACGCGCTTTTTGATCTGAAAGTGGTTCTCGTCCTTGCTGAAGTAGCGGGTGATCAGTTCTTCGGGCACGCCGCTCAGCGCCGAAGCGGGATAGATGCCGCGCCGGGCAAACGCCACGGCCTCGGCATCGACATCGGTGGCGAAGATGCGCACATTGAACTGATCGAGTTCCGCGCCCAGCGCCTCCGACATCAGGATTGCCAGCGAATAGGCTTCTTCGCCCGTGGCGCAGCCAGCAGACCAGATGCGTATTTCGTTGTCTCGGCTGCGGGCGTATTTGATGATATCCGGCAGCACTTCGTCGCGCAGATAGGCAAAGAGTTCCGGGTCGCGGAAAAATTCGGTCACTTTAATCAAAAAGGCATTGATAAGCTGTGGATACTCTTCGGGGTGGGTATCCAGATATTGCACATAGCCTTCCAGGTTTTCGGTGTCGGTGGCAACAATGCGGCGCTGCAAGCGGCGCAGAATCGTCGGCGTTTTATAGCTGTTGAAGTCCAGGCCATAGCGCGTGCGTACTTCTTCCAGAAAGGCTTCCAGCGCTTTCTTTTCGTCAGGGCGGGTGGGCACTGGCACCCCGGCTATCAGGTCTCGCAAGATGTGGCCCATGCGCTCCAGGGTCGCCACGATGTCCACCGTGTTAGGGGCCAGCGAAAGCGGCATGCCGGGATAGGTGGCCGTGTCGGGGTCTTGAATGATGACTGTGCCCCCCGCTTTCTTGACCGTCCGCGCGCCTGCCGCGCCATCCGTGCCGGTGCCGCTCAAGATCACGGCAATCAGCCGCTCGCCATAGACCTCTGCCGCGCTGGTCAGCAGCAGATCGATGGAGGGTTTGAAGCGCCCGGCACTGTCCTCTTGTAATTCGATAGCCGAGTCGGTAATATGAATCTGGCGATTAGAGGGCACGACATAGATCACGCCTGGTTCCAGGTGCTCGTGTTCGCCAGAAGTGCGCACCGGCAGCGTGCTGCGCCTGCCCAGGATTTCTGCCAGATGACTGGGACGATTGGGGTCCAGATGCTGGGCGATCACAATGGGCGCGGGAAAATCGGTGGGCAACGTTGCTACCAGCGTCGAAAGCGCGTCAATTCCACCAGCAGAGGAGCCAATCACAACGAGATGTCTAAGCGGCGTCACCTTTGAAGCCATAAGACCACCCCCCATCCTTGTCTGCCCGCCAGCGCGTGTACATAAGCGCCGGGCCGCCTGAACCGTTTTAACCCGTTATCCTGTAAGCAGCATTCATCCCTACATTATACATTCTTTCAAGCGCTTTAGCTCAGCACCGGCAATGGCATGCATTATGCACGCCAGATGAAAAACAAGAGCATGTACGCGCGCGTTGATGAGAGGGGACGCGGGGACTGACCCCGGAAGAGGGAAATGGCGCACATGGATAAGGACAACAGCCATGGAGAGAAAAAAAGCTCCGCCTGGGCACGATATCATCGTTGTAGGCGCTTCTACCGGTGGCGTTGAGGCGCTGGCGGCGCTGGTTCAGCAGTTCCAGCCGGACCTGTCGGCGGCGGTTTTTGTCTGCGTGCATATTCCGCCCCAGGCGACCAGTGTCCTGCCTACCATCCTTGAGCGCTCTGGCCTCCTGCCCGCCAGACACGCGATTGATGGCGAACTGATTCAGCCAGGGCGCATTTACGTGGCCCCGCCCGATTTCCATCTGCTGGTTGAACGCGGATATGCGCGCGTGATGCGTGGGCCACGCGAGAACCGCAGTCGGCCTGCCGTGGACCCGCTCTTTCGCAGCGCCGCCCGCGTCTATGGGCCGCGCGTGATTGGCGTGGTGCTGACCGGCGCGCTCAACGATGGAACGGCGGGCCTGCTGGCGGTCAAAAGGCGCGGCGGCCTGGCCGTGGTCCAGGACCCGGCAGATGCGTTTTTCCCCTCCATGCCCGAAAGCGCGCTGGAATATGTCAAAGCTGATTACTGCCTGCCTCTCGACGAGATCGGCCCGCTGCTGATGCGTCTGGCGCGCGAACCAGCGCCAGCGGAGTCGGCCTTTCCGGTGCCAGAGGAGATGGAGGAAGAAGCGAAGATTCTGGAAATGGACGAGATCACCATGGAAAGCGAGCAGCGGCCAGGGAAAATCTCCGTTTTCACCTGCCCGGAGTGCAAAGGCCCACTCTGGGAACTGCGCGACGGCGATCTGCTGCGCTTTCGCTGCCGCCAGGGCCACGCCTTTACCGGCGAAACGATGATGGCCGAGCAAACGGATGCCGTGGAAGATGCCCTCTGGACGGCCCTCAACATCCTGCAAGAGAGCGCGCAGATGTCCGAGCGCATGGCCGCCGAATCGCGCCAGCGCAGCCGTAACTTTGCCGCTGCGCACTTCGATGAGATGGCCCGCGAAAAGTGGGGACGCGCCGATACCCTGCGCCGCGTGCTCCTCAACGCCAATAACGAGGCACCGCCCAATGAGGCCGCCCCGGATGAGGCGCAAGCGTGAGGGGCGCGGGCTGGCGACTTTAGTCGCGCCTAGGGGCCTGCGGCCACCCTCGTTAGCTGCCGAGGGCACAGCAAGTCCCTCTTCAGGGACTCCCCGCTCGCAATGGCGCAGCGTTGGCAACAAGGAGCAAGCGCCTCGTATGCCAGGGCTGGGGGAACCCGCGCAGGCGGGTTTGGCCGTGCCCTCGGCAGCTAACGAGGGTGGCCGCAGGCCCTTAGGCGCGGTTTCCCCCGGAGGGGGCACGGCAACCTCCAGCGGGGTTGGGGGCGTCCAGTTCGCCAACGCGCCTGGCTGCCACCTGAAGCGCCTGGAATCCATCCGGCAAGGCCAGCGGCTCTGCGGAATGCAGGCAGAACTCCAGGCCAGGGCCAAGCACCATCTGGCGCTGCCAGAGCGCCACGCCCGGCTGGCCGGTGATGCCCGCAAGCTGCTGCAAGCACGCCGCATAGGTGAGATCGGCTGGCTTGCTGAACCAGGTGGCATAGCCATGCTGCGCCGGGAACGCCGGGCTGCCCTGCGCCAGCGCGTAGACGCCGCCCTTGCCGCCGCCCGCCATGCGCGCCACCGCCAGATGCGTTTCCCCATGCGGCGGGCTGATTGCCGCGCCATTGAGCACGCCCAGCGCCGCGAAATCTTCGACGAGATACCAATCCTCATACGCCGCCTGCCCGCGATTGGCCCAGGGAAGCTGCTGCACAGCCAGCGCCCAGGACCGCTGGAATCCCTGCGGCGGGTGCGCCGCGAGCGAGCGCATGAAGGCGCGCAAAGCGTCTTCATATTCGGCTGAAGGGATGGACTCCAGCGGCCAGTGCGTAAAGAAATAGGCGAGCATCGTCGCTATTGCCCTGCTGATGGGTTATCTGGCGGATAGGGAATCTCCCTGCCGCCTTCCTGATACGTTGCTGGCGCTGATCCCTGCGCTGGCGGTGGATAGGGCGACTGGTAGGGCGCTTGATAGGGCGCTTGCAGCGGCGGAGCCATCCAGCCCATGTTCCCAATGTTGGTGGTAATCGGCCTGAGCAGCGCGCCCAGGATGATGGTGACGCCAACAGGCAGCAGAATCCAGGGCCAGAAGCCGATCAGAAAGCAGAGGCCGAGGCCCGCCAGCCAGACCGCGCCGTGCAGCCCGCCATAGACGCCGCGTGGATTGTACGTGCTGATGGACCCGATCAAGGTAGTGGCTGCCAGGGCAAAAAAGAAAATGGGCAGGAAGAGATCGCCTTGACTGCGCGAAAAGAAGAACGCAAACGCCAGACCAATGATGAGCAGCCCCCCTGCCACGCCTCGCAATGGGTTTTGTTGCGGTCGCATAGGTTCCACCTTCCATGTGTTTCAAATACAACAAGCCGCGCGTCTGCATTATACCCCTTGCTGTAAATCCCCAGGTTGTTGGTCGCGCCGGGCGTCCCTTCGGGCCTTTTCCATAAGTTCCTCTTCAGGGACTCCCCTCCCGCGTGGGCGGAGCATTCTATTTGCGCCGCCGCCCACATGATGCGCAACGAGATGAGGGAACCCAACAAGAGAAGCCTTCTCATAAATGCGACAAAGCCTGTGAACATGATAGGATGTGATGTGAGGGGCATTTCGCCAATCCAATGAGTGACCGAGACGCTGCAAAGGAAACGAACATGGGAAAAGAGGTCATCTTCATCCAAGGTGGGGGCGAAGGAGCATATGAGATGGACCGCAAGCTGGTAGCAAGTTTGCAACAAGCACTCGGGGCTGACTACCAGGTGCATTATCCCCGCATGCCCAACGAGGGCGCGCCAGACTATACCCTCTGGAAGGGGCCAATCCACAGCATGCTCGCAGCGCTGCACGGAGAGAGTATCCTCGTGGGGCATTCCGTCGGGGGCTACCTCCTGGTCAAATATGTGACGCAGGAACCCCTGCCATCCGCGCCGATCAGGGGCATCTGCCTGATCGCTACCCCCTATCCGGGTGGTGATGAACAGTGGCAATTCGAGGGATTCAGCCTGCCCGAAGACTTTGGGCGAAAGTTCCCGGCGAACGCCAGAATATGGCTCTATCACAGCCCGGATGATCAGACCGTGCCCTTCGCGCACATGGGGCTGTACGCCAAGCACATCCCTGGAGCAACCGTCCGTGAGACAGCAGGCGGGCATCAACTCAACAACGATGTAGCGCAAGTGGCCCAAGACATCAGAGCAACCATCTCATAAACAGGGGAATCCGCGCAGGCGGATTTGGCCGTGCCCTCGGCAGCTAACGGGGGTGGCCGCAGGTCCTTAGGCCGAGTCGTTCCCGCCTGCGGGGCTGGGGGTATCCGGCTGCTCCATCGTAACCGTTCCAACTTGTCTGTAACCCTGGCCCGTGCCGCCAGAGAGCGGCGAGCTAAACGATTCACGCCCAACATGTCGGGCGCTGGCCTGAGCTAGAGAAGGAGTGTGCCGCGATGCCCTGGAACCCCGAACGCTATCAACAGTTTCAGCAAGAGCGTTCTGCCCCGTTCGATGACCTCTTGCAGTTGGTGACGCGGCGCGACAATCTTCGCGTCATCGACCTGGGCTGCGGGCCGGGCAACCTGACGCGGCGGCTGGCCGACGCGCTGCCCGGCAGCGATGTGCTGGGGATGGATAGCTCGCCGGAGATGCTGGCAAAGGCCGCTCCCCTGGCGCGCCCTGGCCTGCGCTTTGAACCGGGCACGATTGAGGCGGTGACGGGCGAATGGGATGTCATCTTTTCCAACGCGGCCCTGCATTGGGTGGACCATCATCGGGCGCTGCTGCCCCGGCTCTTTTCACTGCTGCGGCCAGGCGGGCAGCTTGTCATGCAGGTGCCTTCTAACTACAGCCACCCGACACACGCGCTGATTGTGGATATCGCCAGCGAAGCGCCGTTCGCCGAGGCGCTGCGTGGCTGGCAGCGCGTGATGCCGGTGCTTTCCATCGAGGAGTACGCCGAACTACTCTACGACCTGGGCGGCGCAGACATCACCGTCTTTGAAAAGGTCTATCCGCATGTGCTGAAGGATGCCGACGCGCTGGTTGATTGGACCTCTGGCACGGCGCTGGTGCCCTATTTCGAGCGCTTGCCGGAGGGGATGCGCGAGCGCTTTCTGGAGCGCTATCGCCAACGCCTGCGCGAACGCTTCCCCGGCAGCCCGGTCTTCTATGGCTTCCGGCGCACGCTCTTTGCCGTCACGCGCCCGATGGAGGGGTAGCGCGGCATTCGGCGACCTGTCCAGAAGGGAATGGAATCGCCGAATGCTGCTGCGCTGCGCGCTTATCCGACGTGCGAGACGATTTCGCCATCGTGCCATTCGGGCACGCCTTCCAGCACCGTCATCAACTCCAGAAAGCGTTTGTTTTGCTCCGGGCTTTCGGCGTTGGCCCGATACGCCGCCTTGTCGGTGAAGACGACGGCCAGATAATACTCGTGCGGGTCGGCATCCATCTGATAGATATAGGACGCAACGTTGCCAGGGATGCGCGCCGCCTCGATGGCCCGCCCGATCTCGACAAACTTCGCCTCCATGCCTGGCTTGACGCGCAGCCGCGCCACGGTTCCATACATAGTTCGTTCCTTTCTGAGCGTATCTCGATTCACCTGGGGGTAGACCACCCCGCTTACATAGCTCCCTGCCGAACAGATTACCAGATGGAGAAACGGAGTCAATCGGCAAATCTACCCATTTCGGGCTACACTTTGGCGACCATCGCCAGCAATTCGTGATCGAAATAGCGGATGGTGCCGCCGGGCAACTGCAAGGCCAGGTCCGGCTGGAGCGCAGCCACAAACTCGGTATCGTGGCTGACGATGACCAGCGTGCCCTTGTAGCTTTCTAACGCCTGGCGCACCCGGTCGCGCGAGATGGGGTCCAGGTTGTTGGTTGGCTCGTCCAGCAGCAGCGTGTTGTAGCCCCCAAGCATCAAGCGTGCCAGAGCCAGCCGTGTCTTTTCCCCGCCCGAAAGCGAGCCGACTTTTTGAAACGCCTGCTCGCCCGTGAAGAGAAAACGCCCCAGCAGCGAGCGTAGCTGTCCATCGCCGGGCAATGGTCCTGTCCGGTGCGGCATCTCGCTGGCGGCCAGGCGCAGTTCCTCCAGCAGCGTCAGCGTCGGGTGCAGCGATTCGTGCTCCTGGGCATAGTAGCCGAGATCGACCTGATGCCCTGTCTGCACGCGCCCCTGGCTGGGCGGCGTCATCCCCGCCAGAATGCGCAGCAGCGTCGTCTTGCCCGCGCCGTTGCGGCCAATCACCACCAGGCGTTGCCCGCGCTCGATCTCGAACGACAGGTTGCTGAGCACCTGCGGGCCGTTATAGCTCTTGCTCACCTGCTCCACGCGCAAGACCAGATGCCCGCTCTGGCGCGCAATGGGCAGTTCCAGCTTCAGGGCGCGCTCTTTGCGCGGCAGCGTGGACGGGTCGGGCATCTCCTCGCGCATGCGCTCGATCATATGATCGAAGACCTTGGCGCGGCGGGCCATCTTTTCGGTCTTGCCGCGCATCCAGTTGGCCTGCTCCTCCAGCCGGGCGATCTTGTCGCGCTTGCGCTCGGCCTCGGCGGCGGCAGATTGCTCGGCCTGGCTGCGCTGGCGCTGATAGGACGAATAGTTGCCGGTATAGGTGGTGAGCGTGCGCGTCAGCGCGTCCAGATGCAGGATGCGCGCAATGGCGCGGTCCAGCAGCGCCAGATCGTGCGAGACGAGCACGACCGCGCCCTCGAAGTGCGCCAGATAGCCCATCAGCCAGAGCGTGGCCGGGCCGTCCAGGTGGTTGGTCGGCTCGTCCAGCAGCAAGAGGTCGGGCGCGGCAAAGAGCACCCGCGCCAGCGCCAGCCGCGTCTTCTGGCCGCCGGAGAGCTTGTCCACCGGGCGGTCCAGGTCGATGTCGCCCAGGCCAAGGCCGCGCAGCAGCTTGATGATTTCATGCTCGGCGGCGTAGCCTCCCGCCAGCCGGAAGCGGTCTTCTAGCTCGCCGTAGCGCGCCAGCAGATCATCCGGCGAAAGCTGGGGCGCAGCCGCAGCGGCAACGCCAACCGGCTGGGGCGCGGTGGCGCGCTCCAGTTCGGCTTCGATGGCGCGCAGTTCAGCGCCGATGGCCGCCAGATCGCGCCCGGCCAGCATGACGTTGCGCACCGTGGCGGGGATGTCGGAGGCAGCGCTGCGCGAAGCGTCCAGCGCGTCGGCCAGCCGTTCCTGCCCCAGATAGCCGATGCGATCAGGGCGGGTGATGCTGCCGCCTTCTGGCTCCAGGTCGCCGCGCAGCGTGCGCAGCAGGGTCGTCTTGCCCGCGCCGTTCACGCCCACCAGCCCGACCTTTTCGCCAGGCCCAATGATGAACGAAGCATCCTCCAGCAGCGTGGTCGCGCCGCGCGCAAGGGTCACGTGTTTTGCTTCCAGCATAGTGCGTTCTTCCTTCCTCGCCCCACCATCACACCAACCGGCGTCAGGGGCGCTGTCCTCAAACAGCCCGCAAAAAAGCCGCGAGCAGGCCATCTGCCCACGGCTCTGGCTGGTGCTGGAGGAAAAGCGCTCGATGAGGAAAGCAGGCAGGGTATACGTTCACCTGCTGGGAACCAGAGGCGCATCAGGACACGCCGATTCCCGGTTTCTCATGAGGGGGTGCTGTCTCCACGCTTGCCTGAAAATGGGCAGACTGCTCCCGTAATTTACGGGCGAGTTGCAAGCATTCTTACAGGCAAAGGAGACATGTTCGTGTGCGCGTCCTTTTCGGAGCAGGGTTCGGGCGCATGGTGCATGCAGCCCGGCGACGTGTTGTGACACATCCAGAAGAAAGTATACCTGACTGCGCTCGGAAAATCAAGGGGCTTGACAATATAGAACAAATATTCTACACTTCTCGTTGGAGCGCTCGTTTCCCTCGGAAGCGCTCCAGTCCCCAGGAGTGATGGGAGGCCGCGTGTGCCTCCCCTGTGTGGATGAGGAGGAAGTTGTTGATGTCTGTTGTCGAAACCCCCTTGTTGCCCCAGGCGCTGGATGCTGAAGCAGCCCTGCTTGGCTGCATCCTGATCGACCCCGATGCCCTGCGGCCCGCCAGAATCTTGAAGCCCGCCGATTTCTACCGCGAAGCCCACGCCACCCTCTTTGCCACGATGCGCCAGTTGGAGGATGACGGCCTGGCCGTCGATGTCGTCACC
>DATGID010000051.1:0-1634 GCA_035307385.1 Ktedonobacterales bacterium
CTGGATTGCAACATCAATTGGAAGAGTTGCCGGTGTTCCTCGGTAGCGCCTGGCGGCGGGGCCTGCACCAGCAATCCTGCTGCCAGGCGCAGCGAGGCCAGCGGAGTGCGCAGTTCATGGGCCATCGCCGTGAAAAAGCGCGTCTTGACCTGCTCCAGTTCCTCTTCAGCCAACGCCTCAATGAGCGCCCGTTGTTCCGGGTCTGCCAACCTGGCTGATGCAGCAGGCATAGTTCTGCTTGCTGGTGGGTCTGCTGAATGATCGTCCTGCCCCATCGTAATGATCCGCTTTCTCATTGCCAGTAGAAGGAAAGGCCCAAAACAGCGTGCTGCCTTTAGTCGCTAGCGTACCTGTTGTTGATTACCAGGGAGGTTATGTTCGGTTACAAAACGGTAACTGAAAATACAGGTCATACCTGGGAAGCGATATTCTTTACATCCAGATGGCGGATGTTTCCACGGGTGGCTCGTCGCGCCTGGCTAGCGTTCCAGCGTGTCATCAGGAGGCGTGAGGGGCAAGAGAAAGGAAAACGTGCTGCCCTGGCCCTCTTCCGATTCCAGCCAGATGCGCCCGCCATGCCGCTCGATCAACTCGCGGCAGAGGAAGAGTCCCAGACCCGTTCCGGTGATGCCATGCGCGGAGGCATTGCTAGCCCGCGAAAAACGGGCAAAGAGCCGGGCTTGCTGCTCCTGGGGGATGCCAATGCCGCAGTCATGAATGCGTACCTGGACGCTTTGTCCATCCTCAGCCTGGGTCACAGTGATGTCGATGGAGCCGCCCTGCGGCGTATATTTGATGGCATTGGCGATCAAGTTCAACAGCACCTGTTCCAGCCGGTTGCGGTCCCCATGCAGCCAGATGGAGTCGGAATCAGCTAGCAGGTGCAGTGTATGCGCTTTGGTGGTGATTTGCAGCCGCTCAGCCACCTGGCGCACCAGCGAGACCAGGTCCAATTCCTCGATCCTGAGGACCAGGCGTCCGCTTTGCAACCGCGAGACATCGATCACGTCGCTCGCCAGCGCCGACAGGCGATCTGCCTCTTCCTCCACCACATGCAGGCAGAGCTGCTCTTGCTCGGAGAGGGCCAGACCCTCCCGCGCCTCAAGCTGCGCGCGCAGCAACTGCGTATACCCCTTGATGCTGGTGAGGGGGTTCTTCAGTTCATGGCTGACCAGCGCGACAAATTCATCTTTCAGCCGCTCAGCTTCCTTCAAGGCGGTAATATCCTGCATGACGATAGCTGCCATAGGTCTGGGGGCGACGCCATCCAGGGCCTGCGAGTGCTCTTGTGCGAACGCGGGCAGCCTGACTGCGCTCACCAGGACAGGCAGCGTGGTGCCATCTGGCCGTCGCATCACCTCTTGCAGATACCGAATCGGTTCCTCCTGTCGGAAGACCTGGACGCTGGCAAGGCTATCGATGGGCATCAGGCGCCCATCAGCCTGGAAGACACGCGCGCCAGAGGTGCGAAAGAACTCACCAGCAGATGTGTTCGGCTGCCAGCGCACGCCCCAGGTGGCTTCAGCGGCGCGATTGGCAAGCACCAGGCGGCTTTCTTCGCCCTCGACAATGAAGACCCCGCTGGGCAATACATCCAGAATGGTTTGCAGCAGGCGACGACGGTCCTCGGCCTC
>DATGID010000052.1:0-4645 GCA_035307385.1 Ktedonobacterales bacterium
CTGGATTGCAACATCAATTGGAAGAGTTGCCGGTGTTCCTCGGTAGCGCCTGGCGGCGGGGCCTGCACCAGCAATCCTGCTGCCAGGCGCAGCGAGGCCAGCGGAGTGCGCAGTTCATGGGCCATCGCCGTGAAAAAGCGCACTTTCAGTCGCTCCAGTTCGCTCTCAGCCAGCGCTTCAATGAGCGCCACGTGTTCGGGCTCGGCTGACTTCGATGGCGCTCCTGGGTTCGGCTGATTTTCTCGCGCTTCTGCTGATTGATCCTGATACCCCATAGCTGTGATACTCACTCTCACGTCGCATGGAAGAGCAACCCCAAAAGCCAGAGCCGCCTTCAGAGAGAGCATACGTGGGTCTGATTACTGGAAGGATTACTTTCGGTTACAGAACCGTAACAGAAAGAGAGCAGAACGCACAATGACTCCTTGAGTTCTGTATTCAAGGAACCCGCATGAGCGCGTCTACTTTGTCCAGCAGGTGGCTGAGGTCAAACGGTCTGGCGATGAGCGCGTCCACCCCTGGAAGTGCCTGAAGGCGCGGCTGGGGGTGCACCAGGGAGAAGACGATCAGCCGACAGCTTGCTCTAGGGGGAAGCGAGGACTCGATCTGCTGGATCTGCTCGCCGAGGCGCGCCTCGCTGGCTTCCGCGCCGTCAAACAGGATGAGTCTGGGAGCACTGCGTTGTGCCCATACCTGTCTTGCCTCTGCCAGTGTGGCGCATCCCAGCAGCGCGTACCCAGCCTGACCGAGGACGACCAGGAGCAACTGGCGCAGGCGCTGCTCTCTGACCAGCACGAGCACCCACCCCTGTTTTGACGCAGCCTCTGGCCCGGTGGAGAAAAACGTTTCGCTCGTCATCTGGAGCCCTCCGATCTTCTGCCCCACTCCACGCTGAGCAAGAGAGCAAACAAGAAAGAGAGAATACCACGCACTCAAACAAGCACGCACGAACCCTGCCTGGTGCCTGTTGAAGAGAGTATAGCGTGTGAAGGTTACTAGACCGGTAAATGGTGGTCATCAGAGGGAAGCAAATTGCAGACGCCCGCACGATGGGGATCGCATGCGTGAGGGCGCACCTGAATACACCAGGCTAGTACACTGAGGGAGAAATCCCTCCATGATGAAGTGCTGCTTGGTTATCATTCAGGAGGCCGCGCTTCCGATCCGAAAAGCTAAGCACTCTTTCGCTTACGGCCAATACCACGCGCTCGGGTGACCCACTGGCCGTTGGAGTTGTCGTCGCTCTGATCTCCGCGCTATACTCCCAGTGCCCAGTTGAGGGATCAGTGTACCCTGAAAGGGGAATGGGTATGCCAAGACGCCCCTGCCGAGCCTTGAAAGTCAACGACCTCGCCTCCAGCCTTGCCTTTTACGTCGAGGGGCTGGGATTCCACCTGGTAGAGAGTCAGCCAGATGCGGATCGAGCACCACGGTTCGATCCGTATGGGGAACCCATCCTACTCGCCGGGCCTGCGGTTGCAGAGGTCAGCGCTGCCCTGGAGGAGCCGCGCATCGTGTATCAGTCGGGAGCCACCCTCGATTTCATCGGGGAAGACCTTGATGTACGCCTGGCCGCGCTCAGTGAGCGCGGCCAGACTGCTACTGAGCAGCAAACGGGCGAGGGCGACCGCCAGCTGATCCTCACAGACCTGAGCAACTATACAATTCTCATTGTGCAGCAACGCGCTCCCGAGAAAACGCGAGCGCTGTATTTCCGGGGAGCAGACGACATCGCAGCGGCTCTGGCCGGGTTAGCTGAAGCTGACCTTGACCTGACCCGTGGCCCCGACGAGTGGTCGATCCGCCAGATTGTCCACCACCTCGCCGAAACCGATTCTATGTTCCTGATGGCGCTGAAAACGGCTCTGGCGCAGTCAGGCACTACCTTTGTCCGCAACCCCTACGAGCAGGATCACTGGGTAGCAGCGCTGGCCTACCAGGCACGAGCCATCGAGCCATCCCTGGCCTTGCTCACGGCCATGCGAGCGCATCTGGCCCAACTGTTCCAGCAGATTCCCGATCACTGGGATCGGTATGTGCTGATGAAATTCGAGAGTTGGGAGAGCGAAGGGGACAAGGTCACGATCGGGGCATTGCTGGACAGCCTGAACTGGCATCTGGCCGAGCACTGTGCCGAGATTCAGGAGACGCGTCGCCTCCACCAGCGTTAAAACAACGTGGACTTTCGGAGGCTGCCAAGGGTGCTCCTAACCACGTCTAGCCAAGCCTCGATGCCGTGAGTCCAGTGTAGGTCCATTGGATGGGTTTGGCCATGGTGCGGTTGAAATAGGCGATAAACCCCAGCATCTGCTCGCGTAAGTCGTCGAGTGAGCAGAAATTGCCCCGTTTGAGCAGCTTGCGCACCAGAATGCTGAGTCAGATTTCCACCTGATTCATCCAAGAAGCGTGCTCCGGCGTGTAAGAGAACACCACCTGATGGGGTGGTCGTGCAAAAGCGCGGCTGTCCATCGAGCGCAAGATGCCCCGTTTGCCTTTGACTCCCAACACCTCTGGTGCGATCCCTTCGCACTCAGCCACGAGAGCGCACCAGCGACATGGATTGATGGATGTTCAAATTGTCCACCATCAGGTGCCATCTGGTCGGCTTCCGATCACTGGCAGTCAGGCGTTGGATGTGGGCCAGCGCATCCTCCTCGGTGCGTGTTGGTCCCCAGGAGGGCGCGATGACTTGCCCCGTCACCACATCGAAATTGATAAACCAGGAGAGCGTCCCATGCCGGATATACTCGAACTCCCGTCGCAGCACCTGCCGGGCTTGCATGGGTAGATCAGGCGCTTTGCGCTCCAACGCCTGCACGCCGGTCCATTCATCCAGGCTAACCGTACGCTCTCCTTGCCTGGCTCGTTCGGTGGCCTGCGCATACACCTGGCATCCCTCGATAATTTTCTCCTCCTGCTGCTCGTCTGCCACCTCTGTCAACCAGTACCGGAAGCGGTGCGGTTGCAGCCCCCCGACTTCCGCAGATACGAAGCATGCCGCGGAGAGATCTGCTCCACGATGCCCCGGGCCTGCAGTTCGTTCGCAATCTCGCGCCCTGTCCACTGGCTGATGGGACGCCCTGCATCTCGAGGTGCTTCGCAGGCGATGGTGGCAATCTGGCAGCGTTGCTCGGCGGTGAACTTGGGTGGGGTTCCTGGGCGCGGCGCATCCTGCAAGCGCTCGGCGCAACTCCGCGTGTCCAGGTCGATCCCTTGTAGTCCTACCCAACGGTCCCGCCACAACCGGACTGTATCGACGTTGAGCGCCAACTCACGTGCAATCTGGGTGTTGGAGCGTCCCTCTGCTGCTGCCAATACAATGCGTGCTCGTCGCACGTGCTGTTGTTCACTCCGATGGTGTTTGGTGACCTGCAGCAAGGCTCCCTGCTCCTGGTCCGTGAGGATCACCTGGGTGGCTCGTTTCGGCATGCCTGCTGCTCCTGGGCTGTTTCCTCCTATTCTATCATGGGCCTATTTCCCCCTCCATGTACTAGTTTTCCAACGCTTCATCAGGCAGCGTGAAGGGCAGGGTGAAGAAAAACGTGCTGCCCTGGCCCTCTTCCGATTCCAGCCAGATACGCCCCCCATGCCGCTCGATCAACTCACGGCAGAGGAAAAGTCCCAAGCCTGTTCCAGTGATGCCATGCGCGGAGGCATTGCTGGCACGCGAAAACCGCGCGAAGAGCCGGGCCTGCTGCTCGCGGGGGATGCCGATACCGTTGTCATGAATGCCCACCTGAGCGCTTTGCCCATCTTCAGCCTGTATCACAGCAATGTCGATGGGGCCACCTTGCGGCGTATATTTGATAGCATTGCCAAGCAAGTTCAACAGCACCTGCTCCAGCCGATTCCGGTCTCCCTGGAGCCAGAGAACGTCGTGGTCAACTGTCAGCTTCAGCAGATGTGCTTTGGTGGTAATTTGCAGGCGCTCAACGACCTGGCGCACCAGCGCGATCAGATCCAGTTCATCGATCTTGAGGGCCAGGCGCCCGCTTTGCAGGCGTGAAACATCAATCACATCGCTTGCCAGCGCCGACAAGCGGTCCGCTTCTTCCTCCACGATATTCAGACAAAGCTGTTCCTGTTCGCTCAGGGCGACGCCAGGCTTCGCTTCGAGGTGCGCGCGCAGCAACTGCGTGTAGCCCTTGATGCTTGTGAGCGGGTTCTTGAGTTCATGGCTGACCAGCGCCACAAACTCGTCTTTTAGCCGCTCGGCTTCCTTCAACGCGGTGATATCCTGCATGACCACGGCAGCCATGTGTTCTACCAACGTGATGTCCGCTGGCTGCTGACGGTCTTCACCCAGTTTGGGAAACTTGATCGCGCTCACCAGGATAGGCAGCGCCGTGCTGTCAGGCCGTCGCATCACCTCTTGCAGATAGCGCACCGGCTCCTCCTGCCGGAAGACCTGGACGCTGGCAAGGCTATCGATGGGCATGGGGCGCCCATCAGCCTGGAAGACGCGCACTCCAGAGGTACGGAAGAAGTCATCAGCAGGCGTACCCGGCTGCCAGCGCACGCCCCAGGTGGCTTCAGCGGCGCGATTGGCAAGCACCAGGCGGCTTTCTTCGCCCTCGACAATGAAGACCCCGCTGGGCAATACATCCAGAATGGTTTGCAGCAGGCGACGACGGTCCTCGGCCTC
>DATGID010000053.1:0-13603 GCA_035307385.1 Ktedonobacterales bacterium
GTGGGTCAATTTCTATAACACCACCAGGCCCCATGCAAGCCTGGGCTATCGCTCCCCCGATCAATATGCTCGGGAGCAAGGACTGGAAGGAGTTCCTTCTATCGCCCTGTTGTAGCATCTATGATTTTGGGTACTTGACAGGTTGACCCCTAGCTCATAAAAAAGCCGTACGATGATCCGGTCATGCAGAGTTCCTTGCTCACTATCAAGTGCCTGCTTGATTGCACGTTTCTCCTCAGCGCTGAAAGGGCCATCTACGGCGTCACGAAAGCGGACATGCTGCCCTTGCAGGTTGCCGGGTGCTGGGATTGACTGTAGGATACGCAAGAGAGCCTTCGAAAATTCCGGCACTTGCTGTGATATGCCCCACGTGTAAAATAAACGAAGCGTCCCAAAGTGACGACCCTTCGAAGCTGTGTGATTGACTCCATGACTAAGGAACGCCCGAGCAAGGGACTCCCCGAAATCAGACCAGTCGAATCCTTTCCCAGGATGAGCCAACCACCCCTCAGTATCCTGTTTGGCAAGCCAGCTACTAAAAGCAAGAAAGGCGTGATAATCATTGATGACACTTCTTACATTACGTACGGACAGACGATCAGCAAGATAGAGTTTCACCAAATACCAGGCACGCTTGGTCAATATGCTGCGCTGGCTCTCCGCACCAAGGGAAGAAGACCAGTTTATCTGCTCGTATCTGCCACCATTGACGGAGGCACGTCCTCTCCAAATAGAGGAGGTTATGTCGATTACCTGACCATCCTGAGTGATTACCTTGTCAGGAAGTGGTGGTAAATCACTGATATCATCGGTTCCTTCCTCCTTTGTTTCCTTACTCATGGTTTCGGCTCCTCCTCTGGGGTAGATTCCTGATAGGCCTTCCATCGTTCCTCAGCTTGTTTGCGAATGGCCCGCTTTACGTAGTGACGCACTGAGCGCTCGCTCGTCCACCCGCCTAAATACATGAGCCGATCGAGGCCGTTGGACTCCGACAAATACACCTCTGCAGCATATTCTGCCCAGGTATGTCGCAACCGATGCCAGCACAGGTCAATGCCACATTGCTTGCCGATGGCGGCAATGATATCGTTGGCTGTGTCAATGGAGATCGGATCTCCTGTCCTTGCCGTGAAGAGATACGGGCTTTTTCCAGCGACCCGCCCGAGAGGCGGGCGGAGCATGAGGTAGGCACGCAAGGCACGAGGAATAGGTTTGGCGGTAGGAATGGCGCGCTCGGCCGTTTTCACCGCTGGTTCTATCCTGCGGGAATCAAGGGGATCATCAGGGAGGCGTACCACCTCAATATGCTGATGGTTCCCGCGAGGAATACCATCCAGGCGCAATTTGAGGAGTTCCCCGCGCCGGAGACCAAGGCCCAAAGCCATCTCAAACATCAACCAGTTCCGCAAGCGAGTCGCCTGAGAAAAGCTGGAATATGGGAAAATCCAGGGACCACGCTCCGGATCCGGTGGTCCAATAGCTTGTCGGATTGCCTCAACTTCATGGTCGGTCAATGGCTCATGTCGTGGTGAGGATGGGGGTTTGAGCAGTTCTCGATGAAAGAGATATGCAATTTGGGCACAGGCTCCCTCAAGCTTCTCAAAAGAATCGCCATCAGGATCAAAGGTGTTGCGCAAGACCCAAATGAGGAAACTTTGCGTGATACTCACATGGTGGTCGAAAGAAGCTGCAGAAAGAGCGCTCTCATTGATTACTTCCTGAAGGCCATCGAACCTCTCAGAGGAAAGGTATCCCTTATAGTAATGGACGAGTGACTTAACCTGTTGAGCATTGAATACCCGGCCAGCTCCCAGAAACTGATCAAGATCAATCTGCTGTAAATCCGCCCAGGTGTAGAGCTTCCCAAGCACACGAAGATCACCAGCCAATGTGGAGGATTGAGTATGCTTGCGGCGGTCCAGGACCATCCAACGCATCGCCAGCCGAGGGGGAATCCAGGTCTTGCTCTCAACGAGCAAGGGAAGTCGCTCTCCTGATTCCATCAAGAGTGGCAACACAGAATAGGTACGCGGTGGGGAGGAAGCATTCGAAGGCAGCATGTGAAACCTCTCTTGAAAGCTCCTGAGCATTTCCTTTTGTGAGTAATACAAGAAGTTGAAATTTCTGGACAACGAAGACACGGTTTTCTTCTCGTAGTATACACAAGGGTTGCTTTTGAGAGACAGTAGGTGCTGCTTTTTTCCTGTGAAAACTTGACAGCACCTGCGGAGAAGGTCTCGTTTGTGAACACTTTTTGAAAATACCCACTTTAGACGGGGTTGAACGCGCAGACCGCGTCACCCAGCGCGACAAAACCCTCAGGCCAGCGCGCCAGCCGCTCATAGTGCCGCCAGCGGTTTTCGGTGCGGCGATAGCCAGAGATGGGCGACAACGGTTTGGCATCCTTGATGGCTTCGTAGAGCGCTGGACTTGCCAGGCTGCGTGCAAACGCCAGAAAGCCTTCCTCATCGGTTGGCGGATAATCCTTACCCCCACCGGATAGCGTGACAATCCAGCGATGGCCCTCCAGCAAATAGATCGCGCCGCCGCGCTTGAGCGCGGGAGGCATTCGCGGCAGCAGCAAGAGCTTCCAATCGATGCCGCTGTCCTTTGGCAGCTCATAATAGCGGCTGGCATAACCCAGGAACGAGTTAATCACCGTTTCCTGCGGCGCGGCATAGCCCAGCGCCGTCAGCCACTCCGGCGCGTGCGAGTCGCGTCCGCTGGCGTCCACCACAAAGTCAGCCGCCAGGTCTTCCTCGTCGCCCAGGCCAGGCTCCTGGCGGGCGCGCACGCGCACCCCGGCCACGTCTGAGGCATTGCCGCCGGGCAGCAGGCCAACCACATCACAGGCTTCCGGAAAAGAGACGCGCCCATGCTGCATCAGACGCTGGCGCACGCTCCACTCCAGCAGATCGCGGCTTGGGGAAATGCCCTTGAGGTTTGTCTCGAAGCGCGGCAGCCAACCGCGCGCACTCAGCGCCTGCGAGTCGGCAATCCAATCAACCTGGGGCACACCCACGTCGATCAATTCAGCCGCGATGTCGGGGAAAAGACGTTCCAACACCATCTGGCCGCGCTTCAGCAAGACATGGACGTGCCGCGCCTGGGGCACGCCTTTGCGAAACGCTGGCCCTCCGGGAAAGCGGTCACGCTCGATGATGGTGACATGCTCAAATGTATCGGCCAGCACGCGCCCGGCCAGCAGTCCGGCAATGCTGCCGCCGATGACCACCGCGTGACGCCCAGCAGTAGATGAAAGCATGAGACGGTCTCCTTTGCATCACAATTCAGCCTCAAACAGCAGGGTACTCGCGCCTGTTCTTTGCTTTCTCCTACACGTGTGAGGCGTCGTTGGATGAAAAGGAGACCATCATCCTGACAGGTATCGCTTCAATCAGCGGGAAAACAGTTCGTATGGACGGTGCGCACCGGCAGCGGAAACGACCAGACGATACGAAGCCGCATAGGCAGCGAAGGGCATCGTCTGGCGCAGGTCCTCAAACGCGCGGTTGATGTGGTTTGTGGCCGCTTCATAATGAAGCGTCGATTCCCACTCACTGACGGCCACAAACCGAAACTTCGCCGCAGGGTCCAGGCTTTCGTACAGTTGAATGGAAAGCGCGCCCCAGGCGTGGCGCATCCGCTCGGCAATTGCGTTCCAGCCTTTGAGAAACTCCTCATCTTTGCCCGCTGGTACCTCGATGGGGGTCACCTCTTTGATCGTATGCATCGATGCAAATCCTCTCTTTGCTCAGCACAGGTTCAGCCACGGCTCATAAACACATGGCGTCGTATCCTGCATAGGGCATACCAGGGGACTGAGCAAGAGAATGGGTGTCTTGCTAGAAGTTGGGGCAGTGGCTCACTACTGGGGTTTGGATGGAGCGCACGGCTGGCAGCGCCTTTGCGCGTTTCAGCCAATCGCCGGGCGCGAGCAGCGTCGAGGCGACCACCAGCGCGTGACCGTCGGCAAATGTTGTTTCCTGGCCCATCGGATGCCAGGAAGGATGAGCGCCAGCCTGCGACGCGGCCTCGTAACACGGGTCAGCCAGCCGCACACCCAGGTTCGCCATCGCTTCCAATGCGGCAGCATAGGTTGTCGTGGCTGCAAAGGTCATCTGCGCCTCTGGCGGGGCCGGAACGGTGAAGGTCGGCGACGGAGCGGGGATTGCCGGGCAATTCGTGACCACGTTCGTTTGCGCCGCTGAAAAGCCTGGGAGGCTGCGCGCTCGGTCTAGCCAGCCTGTTGGCGCTAACAGCGTGGGAGCGACGAGCAAAGCATGATAGCCAGCAAAGCTGTCCTGCTGGCTCATGGGATGCCACTGACGATCAGCAGGATAGCAGTTATCCGTTGGCTGCAATCCCAAATCGGTGAGGGCCTGCAAAGCCACAGCGTAGGAAATGGCGGGCTTGAACGTTATCAGCGCTTCTTGCGGTGCTGGCAGGGCAGGCGTGGGCGTCTGGCCCGGCTGGCTGAGGCTGCCTGCCCCTGGCGCGCAGGCCGTCATCACGCCGATCAGCGCCAGTGCCAGTATGGCTAGCGGCCTATATATCGAGCGTTTGGCGACGTTGCGGCTATCCATAACCCTGACCCTTTCAGGAATCGCGCCAGTGCTGGCAGATACTAGCAGTCAGCGCATCAGCTTATCCGTAATATAGGGGTCGAGCCGTCTGATGTCAATAAGCGGAGCAGACGAGGATACAAAGGCCAGACGGCTCTTCCGCCCGTGGCGTACTTCGTGTACAATGTCTCGGAGATGCTATCGTTGCGTAGAGCAGAAAGGTTACGGTTGATGGCGTTTACTACCCGCCCGCCAACAGGCGATGAATATGATGTGATCGTGGTCGGCGCAAGTTTCGCGGGCCTCAGCTTTGCCAGCGTCGCGGCGGCGCGCGGGCTGCGCGTGCTGGTGCTGGAGAAAGATGCCGAAATTGGCGGCGTGGTGCGCACCACAGGCGTGCTCTTCAGCGACGTGCTGGACGTAACCGACGTGCCCGCGCGCTATCTGATGAACTCGGTGCGCCGCATCAGCCTGCGCGCGCCCAATCGCCGGGAACCCATCGAGATCAGCGCCCCGGCCTACCGCTTTTATATGGCCGATGTCACCGGCATGCTGCGCTGGATGGCCGAAGAGGCCAAGGCGCGCGGCGCAACCATCCGCACCGGCGCGGCCTTCCTGAACGCCAGCCCCACCAACAGAATGGGGCTGATGCGGGTCCAATTTGGCGCGCTGCCCGAACACGTCGCCAAAGGCGTCACGCCGCCCGCAAACCACGAAGAGGCGTTTGGCCGTCTGTTGATTGGCGCGGATGGCCCGCGCTCGACGGTGGCGGAAAAGATGGGGCTGGACCAGAACAAGAGCTTTCTGGCCGGGGCAGAATGGCTGGTGGAGGGCGTGCCGGTTGATAAAGAGACGTTCTTTCTGATTATGAATCACGAACTGGCTCCCGGCTATTGTATGTGGCTCGCGCCGCATGGCGACCTGGCCGCGCTGGGCGTGGCGGGGCACCTGCGCAAGTTCAACCCCACCGAATCGCTGCGCCAGGCGCAGCAGCTTTTTGGCGAAGTGGTGGATATGGGCCAGATGCGTGTCGTTAAACGCAAAGGCGGGACTATTCCGGTTGGCGGGCGGCTGCGGCGCGTCTATCGTAACGATGCCAAAGGCCATGTGCTGCTGCTGGGCGACGCCGCCGGGCTGTGCGGCGCGGCTACGGGCGGCGGCATCTATCCCGCACTCATCAGCGGGCGGCTGGCCGCGCAGGCCGCCGCCAACGAAATCCTCAACGGCGTGTCCGGCTCGATCAAGACCTATCTGCGCGATCTCTCGCACGCCGGACGGCTGGGCCATTATCTCCAGATTGAAGACTGGCTGCGCTGGGCGCTGGACCGCGTTGGCTCTAATGCAGACCTCGCATCGTTCTATGGCCTGTTTGGGACGCCGGAGGGCCACCAGGTGCTGCAACGCACGCTGCTGGAGACGCCCATCATCAGCATGGACAGCGGCTTCTTCAACATGATTCGCCTGCTGCTGAGCAAGCACCCGCGCATCTATGGCTCGGCGGTGCGCATGGCCTGGCAGCGCGTCACCACGCGGGCGTAGGCTGACATCCCCGCTTGTTTAGGATTCCTCCTAAACAAGCACAAGCGGGAAGGAGGCAGTGTATCTCCTTCCCGCTTCTCGTGAACTGAAACTTATCTTCGTTCAAGAGGCTCCGCAGCTACCAGATTGCGCAGGGCAGATTCCAGCGTGGGGAACTGAAACGGATAGCCGAGTTTGAGCGCTTTTTTCGGGAGCACCCGCCGACCATACAAGATGGTCTCTGCCGTGACGCCGAGCCACATTTTGAGCACCCAGCCAGGCGTGCCAAACCGGGCCGGTTTGCCAACGACCTGCGCGAGCGTGCGCGCAAAGTCCCGATTGCGTACAACATCCGGGGCCGTGCCATTCAACGGGCCGCGAACGCGCTCATCTTCCAGAGCAAACATGATCAGCCCCACGGCATCGGCGTTGTGAATCCAGGGCTGCCATTGTTTGCCAGGCCGGACCGGGCCGCCAAAGCCGCGCCGAAACTGTTCGGCCTGCCGCGCCAATCCGCTGCCAGGCTGCATATCGAGCACATAGCCAAAGCGCATGAGCACGGTACGAACGCCAGGCTCTTCAGCCGCCAGCGCGGCTTCTTCCCAGGCCAGGCTCGTTTGCCCCCAGAAATCTTCGCCAGGCTTGCTCGCTTCATTAAACTCCATATCGGTGAAGCCGTCAAAGCCGTAGGTGCCCACCGCGGAAGCGCATACAAACACCTTCGGTTTTGACTGCACCTGCGCCATGGCGTTGACCAGCCCATGAATGCCCCTGATACGGCTCTGCGTCTCTGCGCTGACGCTCTCTCGCGTTTGCCGCTTGCCAAAGGTATAGATCGAGCCGCCCGCAAGGTTCACCACGCCATACGCGCCCTCGATCTGCTCCATCCAGGGACCATGCTCCTCAGGCTGCCAGGCAACATACGCGGCTGCACCTGGTATGTGTGCCTGCGCGCCTTCGGGATGGCGCGAAAACACGACGAGGGTATAGCCCTGGTTGAGCAGTTCGCGGCAGAGCCGGTTGCCGATCAGCCCAGTTGCGCCGGTCACGATGACTCGTTTTGCTTCTGCCATGTTCTTCTCTCTTTACCTCTGCTGTTTGAGAAGCAGGGGATGCAAAGGTTTACGGATGGGCTGCCTCGCATCCCCTGCACACTCTGCACGCTCTTAGATGCCAATCGGAGCCGCTTCAGCTTCGCTCGATTCGCCCGCTTGGGCCGTTCCTGGTTCATCCATCTGCTTCCGCAGCGGCACATCCTTCAGCAGGAAGGTCAAGAGGAAGGTTGCTATACAAATGCCGAAGACCACCAGATAGCCCTGGATAATCGAGACGCTCAGCGCCTCGCGCAGCGCCTCGAAAACTTGCTGATAGAGCGCCGGAATGGTCTGACTCACCGAAGGCGGCGCGCCGTGCAGCAGCGCTTGCTGAATCGATGTGTTAATCAGGCCGTGCTGGAAGTCCGGGCTAATCAGCACCTGCGGATTTTGCGCTGCCTGAAGCGCCTGCGCCGGAAGAAATTGCCTGGCCTGCGCGGGTATGCGCTTGGGGAACTCGACGGCCAGCGAATTGTTGACGACCGTGCCGATAATCGCCACGCCGAGCACCTGGCCGGTGGCTTGCATATATCTGACCGCGCCAGTGCCCACGCCCAGGCGGCTGCGCGGGATGGCGTTTTGCACCGCCAGCGTCAGCACGGGGAAGAACATGCCCAGCCCCAGCCCGGTGATCACCATAAAGAGCGTCGCCTCACCCGCGCTGGTTGAGATGTCCATGCGCGTCAGCAAGAAGACGCCTACGCCGAGAATGACAGA
Organism: Ktedonobacterales bacterium; assembly: GCA_035307385.1. Classification (GTDB taxonomy): domain Bacteria; phylum Chloroflexota; class Ktedonobacteria; order Ktedonobacterales; family DATBGS01; genus DATBHW01. Next base: position 7,895 of record DATGID010000053.1, read on the forward strand.
CCCGATGATGGTCAAGAACTGGTAGCGCCCAAGCCGCCCAATCATGATGCCGCAGAATGCCGCGCCCACCGTCAGCGAAACCGTCATCGGCGTAATCAGCGCGCCGGAAGTCGTTGCCGACTCCTTGAGCACACCCTGAAGGAAGAGCGGCAGATAGACCACCAGGCCCAACAAAGCCATGCCCTGGGCCAGCGAAAGCAGCGACGACACCGTGAAGATGCGATTGCGGAAGAGGTCCAGCGGCAAGATGGGTTCGGGCACAAAACGCTCGACGATCACGAAAGTGATGTAGAGCACGCCGGAGCCGATCAGCGTTCCAAGCACCTGCGGCGAGGTCCAGGCATAGGTCTGGTTGCCGCCCCAGGTCAGGCCCAGTAGCAAGCTGATAGTGGCAGCCGAAGCCAGCAGCGAACCGGCAAAATCGATGCGGCGGATGGCTGCCCAGCCCCTGAAGCGATTGGTGCGCAGGGACAGATTGCTCGGCAGATAGAGCAGCAAGACGGTCAGCGCGGCAATGCCAAAGGGCAGGTTGACATAGAATACCCAGCGCCAGCGCGTATCATCGGTGACCAGGCTGCCCACCAGCGGGCCGTGATCGGTGAGCCAACCGCCTACGCTGGGGCCAAGCACGCTGGAAAAGCCATAGACGCTGGTAAAGATGCCCTGCCAGCGGGCGCGCTCGGCAGGCGTGAAGATGTCGCCCACCACGGTAAAGACCAGGGCGATGCCCGTACCCGCGCCTAGCCCTTGAATGGCGCGGAAGATGATAAGCTGGATTGCCGTCTGCGACAGCCCGCACAAGGCCGAGCCGATCAGAAAGATAACCGCGCCGCCAACCAGAAACCACTTGCGGCCAAACTGGTCGGAAAGCTTGGCCGAAATGGGAATCATGGCCGTGGAGGCTAGCAGATAGGCAGTCACAACCCAGGTATACAGGTCAAATCCTTGCAGGCTGGCGCTGATCTTGGGCAGCGCCGTGCCCACCACGGTCTGGTCCAGCGCTTCCAGCAGCAGGGTCAGCATCAGCGCGGCCAGGGTCAGGCCCAGCGCGCTGCCGCGCAGACGTCCGCCGCTGCTGGAGGATGAGGTTGGTGGTGTTGTCGTTTCTGAACTGTCGATACTCATAAATGGTTCCTTTCTTGCTTTGCAGTATGCAGAAGACCGGCGCAGAGGTTATTCCTGCGCCTGCGAAGGTGTTGGCTCCAGCCCTTCCAACCGCGCCACATAGCGCGCTCGCCAGTTTTTGGCTGTATCCAATTCCAGCCGCCAGCGATCCTGAAGGTGCTGCATGGTCGCCAGGGTAATTTCCAATTGGTGAGGCGTCAGAAAGCCTTTCTCAGGTGCTCTGCGCGCCAGATCGTCCATCTCGCTGGTCAGGTGGAAGATATGCGTCTGGCAAAAGTTGATGTAGTGATCGATCAGGTACAGTTGCTCGGCTGGCTGAAGAAATTCAAAGAACTGGACCTTCACCCAGAAGAGGTGGTGATAGTCACCCGGGTTGGAGGTCGTGTCCATCATTACCTGATGGAAGCGCAGACGCCCGGCATTGGTGATTTGAAAGGCGCGCTGGTGCCGTTCGTGGCCCGCGCCTGCTGTGCCATCCTCAACAGCTACAATCAGCCCTTCGGCTTGCAGCTTCGCCAGCAGGGGATAGAGCCGCCCATTGCTCACTTTGGCAAAGGGGCCAATGATGTTGTTGATGATCTTGGCAATCAAATAGCCGTGCATCGGCCCACGCATCAAGAACGTCAGAATCATGAGTTCATACATGCTACCCTCCTTGTCTCATGCTGCTTCGTTCACCGACGCTTTCACGTCACATGAACAGGACATAAAGACCATTTACTTAGACATGTCACTATGACATAACAATCATAACGAATATCCGGCAGAATGTCAAGACCTCATCAGGGCATTTACCAAGGGCAAGCGCGAAAGCCCCTGACTTCAATCATGGGGATGAAGCGCCGCCGCTGCGCCATTGACACCGCTTGCTTTATAGTGTATCCCATAAACATGAGAACCTTTGAGTATGGGCTGTTCATCAACCGAATCCAACGCCAGCAGTTGATGGCGTGCTTGAAAGACTCGCGGGGTCTGTACAACGAGATGCTTGCTGCCACCAAACAGCAGTATGCCAACACCGGCAAGTTTCTCTTCAAATATGACCTCATGGCTGCCTTCAAGGGACGTGGGGGCGAGACGGTTCCTGCCTCTACCGTTCAGATGTTGGCTGACCGACTGGATAAGGCGCTGAAACGGTATCTCGCGTTCAAGGAGCAGGGGTTGCCCTGTGGCTTTCCCCGCTTCAAGACCCCCAATCGCTGGCACTCAATTCAGTTGCGCCAGCACAAGATTGACTTCCGCTTGCATGAAGACGGCAAGCATCTGTGTGTCCCTGCGAAGCTGGGCCTGCTGCTCAAAGTAAAACGGCATGCTCCAAAATCACTCGTTGGCGAAGAGCATTGCCGATGCCAGTTAGGGAAATCTTCATCGAGATACTTGAGGATAAGGCTGCAAGGGCTGGTCATCAAGTCGTCAAGGTTCCTGCTCGTTTCACGTCGCAAAAATGCCATCGGTGTGGTGAGATCGTTCAGAAAAGTCTGAGCGTTCGTACTCATCTCTGTACCTCCTGTGGCTATATCGAAGACCGCGACGTAAATGTCGCGAAAAACATTCTACAGGCGGGGGCACCGCCTTCAGGGACGGTTGGGGATACCTGGCCGGTTGAACTGAGAAGCCCCGCGCTTTAGTGCTGGGGAGTTGTCACTTGTCCTCTGGCGCGAGAAGCTGTAGAATGGGAGCGAACTATCCTTCCTTTCCTGGAGTGCTTACATGCGCAGCAGACCGTTGGCGCACCGATGCGCGCGGCTGAATATAAGCAATCGCGCGTCTTGTTCGGCTCAGGCACATCACTCTGATCGGCGCTTCCCCGTTCGGCAGTTTCTCGCCCTCTGGATGGCGCTGCTCGTGCTGGCGCTGGCGGGCTGCGGCACACCCGCGCATGTGCCGCTCAGCGGCCCTGGTCTGCATCGGGCTATTGCCCAGGGCGCGCAGGGCGCGCTGTATTTCTGGTGGCTGCCCCCCGATGCGCGGCATCTCGTGCCGCGTCTGCTGGTGTGGGATGGCGAAAATGTCGGCATCGTGAGCGCGGCGGCCTCCGACCAGAGTTTCACGCCTCTGGAAAGCGGCACCAACTGCAACCAGGTTGCCGTCGCGCCAGATAATCACGCCTTTGCCTGTGGACTCATCAACGCCACGGGCGGCACGGTACTGGTGCAACCCCTGAACGACCAGAACACCCAGGCACAGCGTTTGCTCGATGAAACCGCGCCGCTCGCCTGGGCGCCCGATAGTCATTGGCTGGCCGCGCTGCGGCTGGGGACCACAGGGGCTTCTGCCACCTGCTCGGTGGTTGCCGTTGATACCACCCACCCCGAAGGCAACCCATCTGACGAACAGGTCTTGCTCGACAGCATTCCTTTTAGCGCCGTGGCAGGCAAAAGTGACCCGGTGTGCCCGGTCATGTCTCTGGCCTGGTCGCCCGATGGCACCCGGCTGGCGGTCTCGCTCGCCTCGCCAGATGGCGTCGTGCTGGAAGTGCTGACGATGGCTGCGCCCGGCCAGCCCGCGGCGATTGAATCGCGCCATCTGTTGCCGGGCAAGCCGCTTCAGACGCTGGATGCCCCGGCCTCGTCTTCACTCTTCTGGTCGGCGGACGGGCAGACACTGGCCGCGCTCACGGGCTATGGGACGGTCAGCGAAGATGGTCTCTTTCTGTTGTTTCTGGGTCAACAAACCACGCTCACTGGTCCAAATCTGGTGGACGACGGCGCGGGCGCAGCGCTGGCTTTTTCCCCGAATGGTCACTGGCTAGCTGTGGGCGCAGTTGGCCCACACGAACGCGGCGATAACGCCCAACTGCGCGTGTTTAACATCGAGGACAACCGCTGGGATACCCTCGCTTCCATGTATGCGAATGGCGATTCACTGGCCTGGTCCACCAATGGGGGGCTGCTGGCCGCCGCTAGCGGCTCGCAGCAAGGCGAGGTCATCTGGAACTGGCCGAGCGGCAGCGTGAACAGCATCATCCCCAATCAGGACAGCGCCAGCATCGTGCAGCTTGGCTGGGCGCGCGATGATTCCGCGCTGTTCTTTACCCTGGCTTCGCAGAGCAGTAACCCGCCCTTTTTTGATGAAGTCTATGCGCAAAACTTCCCCGTCCCGCCTGGGGCAAGCAGCTTCGCCTTTCCCACCTGGTTTCTGGATGCGTTGGGGTCGCTGCCACAAATACTCGTCGCTCTGGGCGGCGGGCTGCTGGTGCTGATCGTCTTCTCGCTGCTGCTGGTGTTGATCGAGCGGGGCAGGTCGCGCCGTCGCCGCGCGCTCATCGTCTGGACGCTGGGCGTTTGCGTCGTGTTGTTCGCGCTGCTCTTCCTGGTGAATGCTCAGCTTCCCGACTGGATGGCCGCGCTCTACCAACCCTACAGCGAGCGACTCTGCCACGACGCGCCCAACGCCTGTAACCCCGGAGCCGTGCTGGCGATGGGCACGCTGGGGCTGCCGCTGCTGCTGGGGCTGGTGGTCATTCTCTGCGGCGCGTTGTTCAGCGGGCGCAAGCCCCGGCTGGTGCCAGGCGAAGGACTGCCCAGGCCGGTCTCTCGCGTCCCTATGAGCACACCGCCTCAGCCAGAAGAAGACCTGCTGCTGCTGCCGCCACCAATTGACGAGCAAGATACACTTGAGCTTGAAACGCTTCCAGGGTCGGCGCAGCCCCCCTTGCCTGGTGAGATGGAATGGCAAGAGTAACGACGCGGTCCAAATCGCCGCGCTCATTCGTTTCTATTGCAGAGATTCGTTATAGCATATAAGGAAAGAAAGCTGGATGGTTATTACAAAAATTATAGCTCCCTTCGCGCGCCGACTGGTCCGGCACCAGCCTGACCGCCTCGCGCTGGGCGCGCTGGTGGGCGCGGTGCTGCTGCTGCCGCTGGTCCTGGCCGCTTGCAGCGATACGCCGCCACCGCCAACTGGCACTGTGCTCGATCAGCTTCACTGGTGCGGCCAGCAAACGCTGCTGTTTCAAGATGCCAGCCAGACCCCACCGGCCACGTTGACGGATTGGACTCAGGTGAAAGCCGCCCTTGATTTCACCGTCTATCTGCCCCAGCAGCTTCCTGCCGGCACCTGCCTGGTCTCTGGCGAGGCATTGATTCATGATAAAGTGCTGGGCAGCAGCTTTGGAATCAGCTATTTGCTGCCCGGTGGAGTCTCGCTGGCATTCTCCGAAACAGCAGCCACCGGCCAGCAAACGGCGGCGTTCCAGTGCTCGCCAAGCAATGGCGCGCCCGGCACGACGCCCACAGCCACGCCTACCGCCGCGCCCACCACCGGCACCGTCACGCCGCCAGTGCCCACAACCACCACCTCGAACGCGGTGACGCTGCTCTGCCTGGGGGCCAAAGGCAAGACCAATGTGGTCATCGACAGCAGCGAGGCCGAAAAAGACCTGCAAACGACCTTCAACAGCTTGCAAGCCAACGTCGATTGGATACCGAAAAAGTAGCTCTGGCTGGCAGGCAAGATCGAATCTTGCCTCAACGTTATCGCATGTAGCGCCGCCATCCCTGGCGGCCAAACGTTTGGCCGCCAGGGATGGCGGCGCTACATGCGATAACGTTGAGGCAAGATTCGATCTTGCCTGCCAGC
>DATGID010000054.1:0-116811 GCA_035307385.1 Ktedonobacterales bacterium
GGTGACGACATCGACGGCCAGGCCGTCATCCTCCAACTGGCGCATCGTGGCAAAGAGGGTGGCGTGGGCTTCGCGGTAGAAATCGGCGGGCTTCAAGATTCTGGCGGGCCGCAGGGCATCGGGGTCGATCAGGATGCAGCCGAGCAGGGCTTCTTCAGCATCCAACGCCTGGGGCAACAAGGGGGTTTCGACAACAGACATCAACTTCCTCCTCCTCCTCACATGGGGGGCACACAACACAACCACACACCAGCGCTCGCGGAGAAGCGAGCGCTCATATGTCAATAATAGAACATAAGTTCTATTTTGTCAAGACCCCTGGCAGCCTGCCTTGACGCGCCTGCTCTGCCACTTTATAATGAGCGCTGCCACTCGTTTGGTGGGGTGAAACAGAGCAGCGCCCGTTAGGATTGGCAGAGGCAGGTGTAGTATGGCAGAGCAGCAACCGATGCGCGTCTTCTATTCCTATTCCCACAAGGACGCCGCCTTGCGCGACGAGTTGGAGACGCATCTGGCGGGGCTGAAGCGCGGCGGCATCGTTCAGGAGTGGTCTGACCGCGACATTACCGGTGGCGAGGAGTGGGCCGGGGAGATCGATGAAAATCTGGAGGCCGCCGATATTATCTTATTGCTCATCAGCGCCGACTTTATCAACTCCAACTATTGCTATGATATTGAGATGGCCCGCGCCCTGGAGCGGCACGAAGCGAGAACGGCGCGGGTTATTCCTATCGTCTTGCGTCCGGTGGAGTGGGACACTACGCCCTTCCACAAGCTGCAAGCCTTGCCAGCGGGCGCAAAGGCGGTGACCACCTGGCCGAACCGCGACGAGGCGTGGGTCGATGTGGTGCGGGGCATTCGTCGGGCCATCCAGTCCTTCACGCAAGAGCGCCTTACGCGGCACGCCACGGCTGCGCCTGCGCAGCGCCCGGCAAGCCAGCCTGCCGCGAGCGTTTCACCGACCCGGCAAGCGGCAGCCTCAGTGCCTGACCTCGCCAGGGACGTGACCAACGATCCAGCATACGCAGATGCCATCCCGGCAGATATGTCGAGGAGGTTTTACGCGCCCCGGATATTTGTGTATAAAGGGAAAACCATTGTGCTCGGCATCAAGCGAACGATACAAGGTCTGTCCCTGGAGCAATTCATCTATGGTGGTAGGGTGCTTAACCCCTTTGTCATGCACAGTTTTGGCCTGGATTTATCTCCATCCAAGCCAGTTTCCACCCCTCAACATCCCCATTTTCGGGCAGTTTTTAACACCTTTGATCTTGCGCCTGTCTCGTATGTGATCACTGATTCAGGTGATCTCAGGAGCATCGCGCTCTTCTGCAATGGCCGACTGATCTTTGAGGATGAAACCTGAGCGGCGAAGGGCGTCCGATAGGACAAATCGGTGTACACGCTTGACGAGCCAGCCGGGCCACGCTACAATACGCGGCGGCATACGTGGTGGATGGGTGCTTGTGCGGCAATCTCGTTAGTGGGGGCGGCTTGAGCATGGCTGATCGCATCGGGCAGCAGCTTGGACTCTATCGGCTGATTCGTCTTCTCAACAGGGGTGGCTTTGCGGAAGTCTATCTAGGCGAGCATGTGCGCATGCTCACGCAGGCCGTTGTCAAAGTGTTCGACCTGCCGCTGACCCGCGCCGAAGAAGAACGCTTTGGCGAAGAAGCGCGCGGGCTGGCGCGGCTGGGCCATCCGCATATCGTGCCGCTGCTTGATTCCGGCGTGCAGGATGGCATGCCCTTTCTGGTGATGGAGTATGCCTCCAATGGCACGCTGCGCGACCAGTTCCCCCGGGGCACGCCGCAAGCCCCCGGCACGATTCTGCCCTTCATCTGGCAGGTGGCCGATGCCCTGCACTTCGCGCACGGCCAGCATGTCATGCACCGCAACCTGAAGCCCGAAAATCTGCTGCTGGATGCCCACAACAGCGTCTTGCTCAGCGACTTTGCGCTGCCGGTCATCTTCCAGAGTCCGCGCTATCAAGCCGCGCTGGAGCGCACCGGCACGGCGGCCTATCTGGCCCCGGAGCAGATTCGCGGGCAGGTCAGCCCCGCCAGCGATGAATATGCCCTGGCCGCGCTGATCTATGAATGGCTGTGCGGCTCGCCGCTCTTTCAGGGGTCCATCACCGAGGTCATGGCAAAGCACCTCTTCAACGAGCCGACGCCCCTGCGCGAGCGCCTGCGCACCATCTCCCCGGCCATCGATGTGGTGTTGATGGGCGCGCTTTCCAAAGACCCGGCTGATCGCTTCCCCAGCGTCGAATCGTTTGCCCGCGCCTTTGAAGAGGCCGGTCAGGCTGTGCCGGTGCTGCTGGATATGCCGCCGGTCTTGATCGACGCGCCCGAACTGGACGACCCGAACGTCACCGAAGCCGCGTCAGAGGCAGACGCGCCCTACGCGCCGATTCCAGCCGCCGCGCCTGAACCAGAACCGGAGCCAGCGCCGCCGCCGATTGTTACCAGCGCGCCACCAGCGCGGCCAGCGACCCCGCGTGTCATCTCAGCGCCGCTGGCGATGCCGCCTGCCGCGCCGCCCGACAGCCAGCCCGAGACCTTTGCCGCGCCAGCGCCGCCGCCAGAGGCCCAGCCAGGTATTCCCCTGCCGCCACCCTGGCCGCCCGCTGAGCCGATTGTCATCGCGCCGCCCGCATCGCCCGCCGCCGAGTGGCCTGCTGCGGCGTCTGTGACCGCCGCGCCGCCCGAAGCGCCGCCCGCCACGCCCATTCTGGTTTCAGCGCCGGGCGGGGTCTGGTCGAACGCGCGGCCAGAATCCCCCACTGCCATGCCCACGCCAGCCTTCACCGTTCCGGGCAGGCCGCGCCCGGTCACCGCGCCGCTTGGGCCGGTGCCGCTCGCGCCAGGGCAACCTATGCCCGCGCAGCCGGTGCCAGCCTTCCCCGCGTCCACTCCCGCGCCCGCGCAGCCCGAACCCGCGCTGGGCGCGACCTGGCGCGAAGTCGATTGGATACCAACCTCGCAGCAGCCACCGGCTGCCCCGCCTGCCTTTCAGCCGCTGCCGCCGCCGCGCCCAGGCATCTCGCGCCGCTCGCTGCTGGTGGGGGGCATGGTGGGCTTGCTGGGCGTGGCGGGCGCGCTGACCTGGCTGGGTGTCAGCAAGCTTTCCGGCCACCCGGCCACGCCGACCCCCGCCGCGCGGGCCACGGCCAGGCCGACCAGCACGCCCACGGCAACGCCCGCGCCCAGGCCGGGCGACACGGTGTTTACCTATCACGGGCACAGCGGCTTTCTGCGCGGCGTTTCGTGGTCGCCCGATGGGACACGCATCGCCTCGGCCAGCGATGATGGCACGGTGCAGATTTGGAGCGCCTTCACGGGCGCGCAGCCCTATACCTATCACGGCCATACCAGCGCGGTGATGGCTGTGGCCTGGTCGAAGGATGGCACCCTGGTTGCTTCTGGCAGCCAGGATAAAACGCTGCGCATCTGGGATACGAGCAATGGCGCGTTGTTGCACAGCTACACCTTTGGCAAGCCGGTGGTGGCCGTGGCCTGGTCGAAGGATGGCTCGTATCTGGCGGCGGCCAGCCAGGATTTTACTATCGGCGTGTGGGACGCGAAGACCTGGATTCGCCTGCACCGGTTCGGCGCGTTCGGGGCCGTCAACGCGATCTCCTGGTCGCCGGATAACATCCATCTCGTCTCTGGCGACACGAACCAGGAAGCGATCATCTGGAACATCGTCACCGGAGGCCGCATTCGCACCTATCGCGGCCACACGGCCTCCGTGCTTGCCCTGGCCTGGTCGCCGGATGGCACCGGCATTGCCTCTGGCGCTGACCTGCCGGATACGACCCTGCAATATTGGAACAGCACCAGCCTGGCGCAGCTTTGGAGCATCACCACCAACGGAGCCACCCCGGCGCTGGCCTGGTCGCCCAATGGCTCGCAGTTGGCGGCAGGTGGCAGCGCAGTGAGTCTGCTGAATCCCACCGGCGGGCAGCAGCTTCTCAACTATCAGGGAGATGGCGCGGCGCTGGCCTGGTCGCCGGATGGCGCGTATATCGCTTCGGGCGGGCAATCGACCACGGTGCAGGTCTGGCGCACGAAGTAGCAGGCACCGCTGCCCTTCTTCAGCGACCAAAAGCGTCTAGTCAGTACAAACGAGGGGACGATTATCATGTCAGCAGCGAGCGGCCACCTTCCGACATCGAAACACTTCCGGCTGGAGCCGGTGCTCGATGGCGTCTACGCGGCCATCGGCATTCCGGGGACCGGCTCAGGCAGCAACGCGGGCATCATCGATCTGGGCGGCCAGACGCTCGTCTTCGATACGTTCTTGACACCCCAGGCAGGCGACGACTTGCGCGCCGCCGCCGAACGACTGACAGGCCGCCCGGTGAGCTATGTCATCAACAGCCACTGGCACGCCGACCATATCCACGGCAATCAGGCATTCGCGCCAGATACGCCGATTCTTGCCACCAGCCGCACCCGCGAGTTGATTGCTGAGAAAGGCCCAGGGGCGGTGGACGAGTTCAAGCAGGTCCAGGCGGAACTGCAAGCGCAGGAAGAGGAACTGGCCCGCGAAGAGGACGAGCAGAAGCGCGCCGCGCTGGCGCTGAAGATTGGGGAAAGCCGCGAGATTGCTGCCTGCACGCATCGGCTGGCGCTGCGCCTGCCTTCGCAAACGTTCGATACAAAGGTGACGCTGCATGGTTCGCGCCGCGCGGCAGAACTGCTGACCTATGGCGGCGGCCACACCGCCAGCGATGCCTTTCTGCTGCTGCGCGATGAAAAGCTGGCCTTCATGGGCGATCTGCTCTTTGTGCAGTCGCACCTCTGGCTGGGCCATGGCAGCCCGGCGGAATGGCTGCGCATCTTGCGGCAGGTGGCCGAAATCGACCTGACGACAGCGGTTCCCGGCCATGGGCCGGTCGGCACGCCAGCAGACTTTCCCGCCGCAGCGCGCTACATCGAGACCATGCAGCAGCTTGTCGGGGATGCCATCGCCAGCGGCGCATCGCTGGAGGCCGCGCAGGCCACGCCCGTGCCCGCCGCGTATGCAAGCTGGGACTGGTCCGAAGGCTTCGGCTATAACATCGAGTTCTTATATAAAAGCCTCTCCCAGAGCGCAGATTAACACCACCTTTACCCGCTCTTCAGATCGGTTTAACCTTCAAACGCTATACTACAGATAGCATGAGAGCAGGTATCTCCAGATGTACTACTCTTGCTTACCTGAGCGCCAGAAAGACGTTCTATGAGATAGAACACTGCGGAGGGAGAGGATAGAACCCCATGCGCTTTCCAGAGGCTGGTCGGTGGGAACGCTCGGTCTGTGTGACGTTTAATTCCTGGCTGCGTGTGGGTCTTTTGCGGGAGGCAATGGTCTGGGCGACTCGTTTTGGCGATGGCTGGGGCTGGGGCGCGGTTGGTGTTGCCCTGCTGGCCTTTGGTGGCCCACGCGGAGCGCGCCACGCGATCTTCGGTGGCATTGCGGTGTTGCTGGCCCAGGTGGTCTATAACGTTGCCAAGCGGCTGCTGGTGCGCAATCGCCCGTGTGACAGTTTCCATCTCCCCTATCTGCCCGTGCGCATGCCCGACGCCTTCTCGTTCCCGTCGGGCCACACGACGACGGCCTTTACCATTGCCATCCTCATCGGCCACTATTCGCCCATGCTCTGGCCTGGCGCGCTCTTGCTGGCAACGCTGGTGGGCATGTCGCGGCTGGCGCTGGGCGCGCACTTCCCCTCGGATGTGGTGGCTGGCATGGTGCTGGGCTGCCTCTGCGCCAGCGCTTGCCTGGCCTTCTATTAAGCTCCTCCATTATCTACGCGCATTGGGCAGCAAAGCCTTTCACAGCTTTGCCGCCTTTTCTTCATGTTGTTTTTCTGGACGGTTGAGCGTCTTAACAATAGGCACGCGCAGATTGCCCTGGTAACCTCTGCCGTTTGACGGGCTTGCTCGATAGACCTACAATATGTGATGGCAGATCGGTTGTAGTCGATCACGCCTGGGCAGGTCGTGAAGGAGCATGAAACATCATGGCCGCTTCCCTGTATTGCCCCCACTGCGGGGCTTTGAACGCGCCAACCGAAACAACGTGCTTTGCGTGTAAACGTTCGCTCACTGCCCCCGCGCCAGCCACGCCGACGGGGCATCGCATGCTGCGCCAGCGCTATCGGCTGCTGCGGCAGATCGGTTCGGGCGGCATGGGCGCGGTCTATAAAGCTGAAGATAGCCAGCTTGGCAATCGCGTGGTTGCCATCAAAGAGATGAGTCCGCGTGGCCTTTCGCCAGAGGAAACGCAAGAGGCCACCGAGGGCTTTCGCCGCGAAGCGCTGCTGCTGGCCCGGCTTTCGCATCCCAACTTGCCGCGCATCCACGAGCAGTTTGAAGAAGATGGGCGCTGGTATCTGGTGATGGATTTCATCGAAGGCCGGACGCTTGAAGATTATCTGGAAGATCGCGGGGGCAGCCTGCCCGTCAAAGAGGCGCTTCAGCTTGGCCTGCAACTGAGCAACGTGCTGGGCTATCTGCACACGCGGCAGCCGCCGATTATCTTTCGTGACCTGAAGCCGGGCAATGTGATGATGACGGATGACAACATCTATCTGATCGATTTTGGCATCGCGCGCCTCTTCAAGCCGGGCCAGCAGAAAGACACGATGGCCTTTGGCTCGCCGGGCTATGCCGCGCCCGAGCAATATGGCAAGGCGCAGACGACGCCGCGCTCGGATGTCTTCAGCCTGGGCGCGCTGCTGCATCAGATGCTCACCGGCATTGACCCGTCCGATATGCCCTTTCGCTTCAGGCCGCTGACGATGCCGCGCCCCGCCGGGTTATCCACGCTGATCGAGCGCATGGTGGATATCGACGCTCAGAAGCGCCCGGCGACTATGGGGGCCATCCACCAGGACTTGGAGCGCATGCTCTATGATACGATGCCCTGGCACGCTGACGAGCGGGATATGGCCTTGTCTGGCGCGGCCTTTCGCCTGCCGCCAACGGCTGGGGGCACCCCGGCCTATCAGCCGCCGCCAACGACGGCCTGGGCCGACCAGAACGCCTTCCAGCCCACTCAGGGCGGGCCGGTGGTGCAGCTTCCGCCTGCTCAAAAGAAGAAGAGCAGGACCAATTGGTTTGTCATCGCCGTGATCGTGTTCGGTGGAGTATGGTTCCTCTCCACTCTCGGCCACAGCGGCAGTTCGACCGGTGAGAGCAGTAGCAGTTCCTCCGTGCCCAATAACCCGGCGGGCGGTTCTGGTGTGCTGGTGAACACGGTGGCGTGGTCGCTCGATGGCAGCCAGATTGCCTCTGGCGGCGCGGATGCCCAACTGCAAATCTGGGATTCGGCGACCACGAAGACCATCACCAATCTGGACACCGACTTTTCTGACATCAATGCTCTGGCCTGGTCGCCCAATGGCGAATTTATCGCCGCCGTGGGCGACACGTCCCAACTCCAGGTCTGGTATGCCAATGGAAGTCCATACTTGACGTTTGAGGTCGCCACTTCATCCAAAATTAACGCGCTCTCCTGGTCCCCCGACAGCCTGACAATCGCCCTGGCCTGTAACGATGGCTTGCTCTGGGAAGTCAATATCGCTGCCCCAGTAGCAACCCACCTGCTCTATCAGGCTGGTTCGCCCCTGAATGCCGTGGCCTGGTCGCCCAATGGCAAGTATCTCGCTGCCGGGGGCTATGAACAGATCGTGAATGTCTGGGACAGCGCGACGGGCAAAATCGACTATACCTATCGAGGCGGTGCGCCGATTGATGCCCTTGCCTGGTCGCCCAATAGTCAGCGTGTGGCTTCCGCTGATGGAGATGGTCTGGTGGTGGCCTGGGATGCCCTGACCGGCAATAACCCTTATGAATACTCAGAGCCGTCCGCCGTCAACGCGCTGGCCTGGTCGCCCAATGGCAAGTATCTCGCTGCTGGCGATGATAACAACAGCGTTCGGGTCTGGGGCGTGATAGTAAGCGCTACCCCCATCTACGTCTATACTGGGCAAACAGACCATATTAGCGCGCTGGCCTGGTCGCCTAACAGCATCCAGATCGCTTCAGCCAGTATCAACGGGACTGTGGATGTATGGGATGCCCTGACCGGAGATAACGAAATGACCTATGAGCAGGAGTAGCGGAAATGTGAACTTGCTCACATATTGCCCGCGGCTGCCCGGCTTTTACAGGCGCTTAACCGAGCATTAACGCATCTTTCATGTGGATGAGGCACGTAACAGGAGAACGAACGAAGAAAGAAAGATGCTTTTTGCGAGGAGCGCGTCATGGTTTCTCCTTCCCAGAATACCGCGCTGACCGATCAGGCCACCATCGATGCCAATCGCTATGGACAGCTTACCCCCTACCAGCGCCAGCGTCTGAAGCCGCCTTCGCTGGCTGGCCCGCTGTTCGGGCTGGCGCTGGCGGGAGCGCTCGTCATCCCCCTTGGCTGGCTGCTGCTTTTCGTGGCGAGAGCCGCCTTTGCCCCCGCTGGCGATTCGCCTTTTGCCGTCCCGACCCTGCTGGGCGCAACCCTCACCTTTCTGGCGCTGGAAATGCCCCTGCTGCTGACTTCGTTGTTCGGGCTGTTCCATCGGCTGGGCCTGCGCCGCGACCTGGCGGAAGGCTACATCGCCCAGGCGGATGGACAGGTGATCTTTTCGAGCGGGGCGGGCTATCACGCGCGCATTTTCGGGCAAACGCTTGCTGATCTTGGCGGCGACAAGACGCTGACGCTGCCTCCGGGGGCGTATCGCTTCTATTATCTGCCGCGCTCGCGGCGCATGCTTTCCGCCGAGCGGCAGATGCTCTTCGAGCCGGGCGGCCCACAGGCTGGCGTGCGCGAGGCGCTGGCGCGGGCCAATGGCTTTCGCATGGATGAACTGGACACCAACCGGCAAGGCGGGCTGTCGGCGCACCAGCGGTTTGGATTGGTGCGCGGGCTGCTGTTCCTGGCGGTGGTGCTGGTGGCGCTGGTGGTGGGCGCGGTCTGGCAGTTCGCGCTGCTGATGCGCTATAATCCCTGGGGGTTTTTGCTGCTGGGGCTGATGCTGTTCGGCCTGCTGCTGGCGACGTATCATCGCTGGCTGGACTTGCTGGAGGGCCGCGCGGCCATGCTGGAAGGCTTTGTGCAGGCGACCGAACATTCTTCAGATGACAGCAGCACCTATTCCTATGAGTTGGGCAAAGAGCGGTTTACCGTCAGTTCGGCAGCTTACCGGGCGTTGATCGCTGGCGAGCGCTATCGCCTCTACTATCTGCCGCACAGCAAGCGGCTGCTGAGCATCGAGCCGGTCCCATAAGCGGGCGTGGGCCACAACCTGGAGGCATAGAAGATGCACAAATCACCAGTTGCCAGAATGCTTGCCTGGGTGTATACCACGCTGGCGGCGTTCACGGCGCTTTCGATCATCATTCCCATCATTCTGGACCGCCGCTCCCGGCGTGAGCAACGATAGTCTCAAGAAGGGATAGAGTACGCATGTTTATTGCGGTGACGCGGGTGAAGCTGCCCAAGGAACCTCTGGAACGGATGGCGCAGGCGTTTCGCAACAACGCGGCGGATATGAAGCAGTTCGCCGGGTTCCTGGGCCTGGAACTCTGGACCAATGAAGACACGCTGGAGGCAGTTTCGCGCTGGGAGTCGCGCGAGGCGATGGAAGCCTACAGCCGCAGCAGCGCGTTCCAGGCGCATCATGGGCATGGGCCAGGTGGCGCTCAGGGACCAGGGTCGGGCGCGCCCACTGCGGGCGGCGTGGAGTATTTTACCGGCGAGGTGCTAGTTTAGCTGGCCGGTGGGAACAGCAGGCTGCCCACTTCTGCCGGGCTGCGCTGTTCCCAATCGGTGCGGGGCAGCCGTGTCGGGATGAGCGCGAAAGGGCCGGTCCATTGCCTGGCCTGTGCTTCCAGGCGGTTCATCTCTGCATACACCTGGTCGCGCGCCTTCCTGACGGCAGCATAGCGCAGCGCGGCCCACTCGAAGACCTGCTGGTCTTTCGTATAGACACTGCGGTCCTCGCGCACAACGACATCCAGATAGAGATCAATATAGCTCAGCTTGCGCGCCTCGCTGGAATAGGTTTCGGTGGGCAGCACCAGATCGCAGTAGCAGCCCGCCAGACGACCATCCGCGAAATAGCTGGCGTGGATGGTATACCAGGCGTTGGCCCAGAAGTAGCTCAGGCAGTGCTTGTCTCGAATCCAGGTGCCTGGTTTCCAGTACATCGGCGTGCCAATTGGTGTCCAGATGGTGACGTATTGCTCGCTGATTGGACATTGATACCCCCGCCACATCCCCCACTGCTCGCCATTGACGAGCATCTTATAGACATCAGCCTCTTGGAGCATGCTACCCTCGCGTGCTGGCTCTGCTAAAAAAGCAAGTGGGCACGCGCCCGCCTTGCTGAGCCGGCACCCTCAGCATAGCACACGAGAGCCAGATCAAACATATCCCCCTGCTTTTCGGCGTTGATTGCCGAAGGACGGGGGGATATGTTCTGTCTGGGTTGGCATGCTGGCTTGCCGAGGGCAAGTCAGATGCTTGCTGGTTCATCAGGAGATGGGCGTGCCAGCAGTCGGGCCTTGCGCGCCCATCTGGCCCTGTGCCACCTGGCCGGGCTGGCGGAGGCGATGCTGCCCGCTCTGGACAATCCGCTCCAGTTCTTGCATCAGGTACTGGACGCACTGCGTATCTGCCTGGGACAGATATTGCCAGAGTTGGGGGTTGCCGCCGTCCTGGGTATACTTGCGGTACGCCTCAAGCCCTTCCAGCTTGTTATGGAGCACTGAAATGACGTTATACACTTCGTTGCTGATGGGCGAGCCAATGTTCTGCTGCATGCCCTGGCTTTGCATGGTGCTGCTCATGAAGGTATTACTCCTTCCTCATACACCCGTGGGTGCTGTACCATCCGTTCACAACGGTGAGTTCTTGTCGGCTCACTGGGGAAAACTGTCGCACGTCATGTGCCAGCCCCGGGTGCAGGGGTTTCATTGGCTCACCTCTCGCAGAGCGCCAGTGCCTCTTCTGCCACGCTGGCCGGAACAGGCGACCAATCCATGATGGCGGGGAAATGCTCAAAGGCGGCGCGGTCTGTGTCGAAGCCGGGGCCGTCGGGGTGCGGATAGATGGCGCGGCGCAGGAAACGCACAGCCAGGAAAAGCTGACGATAGCTGCCATCCTGGGCGGCCTGCGCCTCGGCCTCATCGAGCAGCAGGGTGATGCAGGCAAGCTGCCCCAGGCGATCTACCAGGCCGCGCAGCGGTAGTTGCTGGACGTTGGCGTCCAGCGCGGCGGTGTCGGCAAACCGCGCCGCCAGGCGGTCCAGGGCGCGGCGGGTGAGCACTCCGGCGCGGGCGACGGCTGGGTCGCGCAGCGCGGATAGCTTCTCATGCAGCGCGCCAAAGAGGGCTGTACCGGCTCCCTCGCGGGCCATGGCGCGGGCCACGTCGAGCGCCACGATGTTGCTGGAACCTTCCCAGATGGCGTTGACATCGGCGTCGCGCACCAGGCGGGCGTTGGGCCAATCCTCGATATAGCCGTTGCCGCCGCGTACCTCCATGGCCTCCTGCACGACCCACTGCGCGCGCTTGGAATTATAGTATTTCAGCAGCGGCGTCAGGATGCGCAGCAGCGGCTGAGCGCTGGCGTCGCCATCATCGACGCGCTGAAGCGTCTGCACCGCGAAAAAGAGCAGCGCGGCGCAGCTTTCCGTTTCCAGCGTCAGGTCCAGCAGCATCTGGCGCATCAGCGGGAAGCTGTCCAGCGATTGATTCCAGGCCAGGCGGCCCGCCGCGTGTACCTGCGCCTCCAGCAAGGCGCGGCGCATGCCCGCCAGCGCGCCCATGCCCGTCCAGATGCGGGTGAGGTTGAGCATTTCGGTCATGTGGATGAAGCCCTTGCCTGGGCCGCTGATGAGATGCGCGAACGTGTTGGTGAAGGTGACTTCGCCGGAAGCCATCGACCTCGTGCCCAGCTTATCCTTCAGCCGGTTGATGGTGTAGTTGTTGCGCGAGCCGTCGGGCAAAAGGCGCGGCACCAGGAACAGGCCCAGCCCTTTGGTTCCGGCGGGCGCGCCTTCTGGCCGGGCCAGCGTCAGGATGACATCGGCGCAGGCGTTGCTGCAAAACCACTTGTCGCCGCTCAGCCGCCAGCCATCGGGCGTTTCGCGGGCAACGGTGCGCGTGGCCCCGCCCACGTCGGAGCCGCCGTGCTTTTCGGTCAGGAACTCCGCGCCGGTAAAGAGGTCGTCGTAATGGGTGGCCGTCAGGCGCGGCACATAGCGCTTTTGCACGTCTGGCGGGGCATACATCAGCAGGACGCGCGAAAGCGTGTCGGTCATGGAAAGCGGGCAGAAGATGCCGCCTTCGGCCTCATTGCCGAGGACCGCCAGCGCAAACTTGACCAGATGTGGCACGTGCTCCGGCCAGCCCAGCACGCCATCGCGATAGGACATGGCGGCAATGCCGAACTGCTCGTAAAAGACGCGCCCCAGTTCGTGATAGGACGGATGAAAGATGATTTCATCGACGCGCTGGCCGCGCTTGTCGAAGTTGATAAGCTGGGGCGTATGCTTGTTCGCATCGATGGCGAGGGCGTCCAGGCGTTCGCCTGCCAGTCTGCCCAGTTCGCGCAGATGCGGCTCGGCGCGGGCAAAGTCTTCTGGCGAGAGCATGCGCCGCAGCATGAACGCCAGATGCCGGTCGGCGTCGTAGTAGTTTATGCCGAGCGTATCGGGCATGGGCGGCTCGCCCGTTTCCGGGGCCATCGAGGAGGGCATCGTTGTCTCTGGTCGGCTGGGAGTGCTGGAAATGGTCATGGCAAGCCTTTCTTCTTTCTGCGTTGCTGCACGGCTGCATCAGGTGCTCGCGTTGGCTGTGCTCAAGTCCTATTCTTTCTTCGAGTATAGCATAGCAGAAACCATCTTGAGGAGTTGCTGGCTAACCGTGTCGGCAATGGGGGCATGGGTGTTGCTGGCGCAACATTCTGGTCCTGATTTTGACGGACCTCACACCCCAAACGGACAGGAGCACAGCGCATGAACAGATTGGATGGAAAAGTGGCCGTCATCACAGGCGGAAGCACGGGCATTGGCTTTGCCACGGCCAAACTTTTTGTGGACGAAGGCGCGTATGTGTACATCACCGGTCGCCGCCAGAACGAACTCGATAAGGCGGTGCAGCAAATCGGCAAGAACGTGACGGGCGTTCAAGGCGATGTGTCTCATCTGGCGGATATTGATCGCTTGTATGACATCGTCAAGCGCCAGCATGGCCGCATCGATATTCTCTTCGCCAACGCTGGCGGGGGAACGCTCGCGCCGCTGGGAAAGATTTCTGAGGAAGATTTCGACACCACCTTCAACTCCGATGTGAAAGGTGTCCTCTTCACGGTGCAAAAAGCACTGCCGCTCTTGCGCGACGGGAGTTCGGTTATCCTCAACGCTTCGGTTGCCGCGTCTACGGCGGAGGAAGCGTTCAGTGTCTACAGCGCGGCCAAGGCGGCGGTGCGGTCATTCGCGCGTACCTGGACACTCGATTTGAAAGACCGCCATATCCGCGTCAATGCCATCAGCCCTGGCCCGGTCCAGACACCTCTTCTGAGCGGCGTGGGACAGAATAAGCAGGAGACTGAACGGATCGTGGCGCACTTCGTGAGTGAGGTGCCTATGGGGCGCATGGGTAATCCTGATGAGATTGCCAAAGCGGTGCTGTTCCTGGCGTCAGACGACAGCAGCTTTGTCACCGGAACCGAACTGTTCGCCGATGGAGGTATGGCGCAGGTCTAATCCTGAGCGAACACCCCCTCCCTGCTGCTGGTGCAAAAGTTGCAGGGGAGTTCGGCTTGGAATACGAGAGAAAACGTTCAGCAGCATAGAACTGGAGCGATGATATATGAAAGCTGTTGTGTTTCACGGAGTGGGCGATATTCGCCTGGACGATGTTCCGAACCCGAAGCTGAAAGAGCCAACCGACGCGATTGTGCGCCTGACGGCCAGCGCCATCTGTGGCACCGATCTGCACATGATTCGCGGCACGTTGCCGGGGATGGTGCCCGGCACGATTCTGGGCCACGAAGGGGTGGGCGTGGTCGAAGAGTTTGGGCCGTCCGTGCGCAACCTGAAGCGCGGCGACCGCGTGGTCATCCCCTCGACCATTGCCTGCGGTGTCTGCGCCTATTGCCGGGTTGGGTATTACGCCCAGTGCGATAAGGCCAACCCCAACGGACCCCTGGCAGGTACGGCGTTCTTTGGCGGGCCAAAGGAAACCGGGCCGTTTGATGGCCTTCAGGCCGAATGGGCGCGCATCCCGTTTGCCAACGTCGGGCTGGTGAAGCTGCCCGACGAGGTGAAGGACGAGGATGCGATTCTCCTTTCAGACATCTTCCCCACCGGCTACTTTGGGGCCAAGCTGGCCGAAATCCAGCCAGGCAATACGGTTGCCGTGTTTGGCTGTGGGCCGGTGGGCCAGTGCGCCATTGCCAGCGCCAAACTGCTGGGCGCGGGGCGCATCCTCGCCATAGACAATAACACCTCGCGGCTGGATGCGGCGCGTCAGCAAGGGGCCGAGATCATCAACTTCGACACGGAAAATCCGGTGCAGGCCATCCGCGATCTGACCGGCGGCATCGGCGTGGACCGCGTGATTGATGCCGTTGGCGTTGATGCCAGCCGCCCGCACAGCGGCCCGGCTGCCGGGCAGATGCAGCCGCGCTTGCAGGAGTTTCAGCAGGAACTCAAGGAGATTGCGCCCGAAGTGCATCCCAGCAACGGCAACTGGAACCCTGGCGACGCGCCGCCGCTGGCGCTGGAGTGGGCTGTGCAGGGCGTTGCCAAGGCGGGCACGGTCTCGGTGATCGGCGTCTATCCGCAGACGGACCGCTTTTTCCCCATCGGCCTGGCGATGCAGCGCAACCTGACGGTGAATATGGGCAACTGCCACCACCGCAAGTATCTGCCCCGGCTGGTTGATATGGTGCGCAACGGCACGATCAAGCCGAGCCAGATTATCACCCAGCGCGAGCCGCTGAAATCCGCATTGGAAGCCTACAAAGCCTTCGATACGCATAAAGAGGGCTGGGTGAAAGTGGAGCTTCAGTCTGTCTAGCGCCTGGCTTCCGTTTCCGCTTGCTGGTTGGGCTTGCTGTTGCCAGGAGCGCCGCATCAGTCAATGGCTGATGCGGCGCTCCTGGCTTTTTGTCCTTTGGCCCTTATAAGACTAAAAATCGCTCTGTACGAAAAATACGCCTTTTGGCGAATAGTAGATGCCCTCATGGATGGGTATACTGTTCTTGCTCAAAGATGAGCAAGCGTCCAAAGTGAGGTACGAAGCGCTATGGCCGTACTTCCTGTTACCCTCCTGGCGTCTCCCCCGGCGCCGACACACGTCTAAGGATTGCAGCCTTAGACGTGTGTTTTTTTTGTGCGCGGCGCTCCCTCACTGGCGGCTGCCCACCGATCAGGGGTATAATGAGGGGAGAGGTTTCGAGACAAGCCAGGCACAGAGCGATGCTGCCTGGCTCTGGCATGCCCAATGCACAACATGAGTTATACGACAGCCAGACAAGGGAACTGTCTCGAAGAGGGGCATTGTCATTCCAATGGGCAATCAATTAGCATCGTTTTATGGGCCAAACGCGGGCTACGTGCTGGACCTCTATGAACGCTATCAGCGCGACCCGGCCTCGGTGGACGCGGAGACGCGCGCATTTTTCGAGCACTGGTCGCCCGATGGCGCTGCCGCCGCAGGCGTCGAAGCGCCCGCCGCGCCGCCAGCGCAACCGGCCTTTACCCTTGAGCATGTGATTGGCGCGACGGCGCTGGCGCATGGCATTCGGGCGCGCGGCCATCTGGGCGCGCATCTGGACCCGCTGGGGAACGCTTCGCTGGGCGACCCTGCCCTGCTGCTGGAGACGTATGGCCTGACCGAAGTCGATCTGGCAGCCCTGCCGCCGGATGTCGTGGGCGGGCATGCCGCCGAACACGCCCGCAACGCGCTGGAGGCGGTCGGCAACCTGCGCGCTATGTATTCCGGCACGATCAGCTATGAGTTCGATCAGGTGAAAAGTCCGGACGAGCGCGCCTGGCTGCGCGACGCCGTTGGGCTGGCGCTCTATCGCCAGGAGCTTGACGCCGCTACAAAGCGTGGGCTGCTGGAGCGGCTGACGCAGGTGGAAGTCTTCGAGCGCTATCTGCATCAGACGTTTCCCGGCCAGAAGCGTTTTTCCATCGAAGGCGTGGACGCGCTCATTCCTATGCTGGATGAGATCATCGGGCAGGCCGTGGAAACTGGCACGCGCGAAGTTGCGATGGGCATGGCGCATCGGGGCCGCCTGAATGTGCTGGCGCATATCCTCGAAAAGCCGTATGCCGCCATCCTTTCCGAGTTCATGCACCCCAGGCACGAGGAGCGCACCGCCGCTTCCGAACTGACCGACGACGGCTGGACCGGCGACGTGAAATATCACCTGGGGGCCGAACGCTGGCATCGCGAGAGCGCCGTCGTGGGCATCGAATTGCTGCTGGCTTCCAATCCCAGCCACCTGGAGTTCGTCAATCCAGTCGTCGAGGGCATGGCGCGCGCCGCCCAGGAGGACCGCGATCAACCCGGCTTTCCGGCGCAGCACGAGGACCGCGCGCTGCCCATCCTGATTCATGGAGATGCCGCCTTCCCCGGCGAAGGCATCGTGGCGGAAACGCTGAACCTCTGGCGGCTGCCGGGCTATTATACCGGCGGCACCATTCACATCATCACCAATAACCAGCTTGGTTTCACCACCGAAGCGGATGAGGGCCGCTCCACGCACTTTGCCAGCGATCTTGCCAAAGGCTTCGAGGTGCCCGTCATCCACGTCAACGCCGATGACCCCGAAGCCTGCCTGACGGCGGCGCGGCTGGCCTATGGCTGGCGGAGCCGCTTCCATAAAGATATTCTGGTGGAACTGGTTGGCTATCGACGCTGGGGCCACAACGAGGGCGACGAGCCAGCCTTCACGCAGCCGCGTATGTATGAGGTGATTCGCGCGCATCCCACTGTGCGCGCGCTTTACGCGCAGAAGCTGGAGCGAGAAGGCACCGTGACCGACGAGGCCGCCGAAAAGATGGTCACGACGGTGCAGGAGCGGCTGAATAAGGCCAAACGCGAGGCCGAAGACATAACTGAGTACGCGCCTGGTGTGGAGGCTGACAAAGCCAACGGGCACCACAGCGACTTCAAGCTGCTGCCTGCGGTGACGGCTGAGCAGGTGACGCAGTGGACCGAGGAACTGCTCAAACGCCCGGAAGGCTTCACGCCAAACGCCAAGCTGGAGCGGCTGCTTCAGCGCTATCGCGGCGCTGTCGGAGCGGAGGGGGGCATCGATTGGGGCCAGGCCGAGGCGCTGGCCTTCGCCTCCATTCTGGAGCAGGGCATCCCCATCCGCCTGACCGGCCAGGATAGCGAGCGCGGCACGTTCAGTCATCGCCACGCCGTCTTGCACGACGAGCAGACCGGCCAGCGCTACATTCCGCTTCAGCATCTTTCGACGGACCGCGCCGCGTTTGCCATCTATAACAGCCCGCTTTCGGAGGCGGGCGTGTTGGGCTTCGAGTATGGCTATAGCATTCACGCGCCAGGCGTGCTGGTGCTGTGGGAAGCGCAGTTTGGCGACTTTGCCAACGCCGGACAGGTTATCATCGATCAGTTCATTGCCTCGGCGCGCGCCAAATGGCGGCAAGAGCCGTCGCTGACGCTGCTGCTGCCGCACGGCTACGAAGGGCAGGGGCCGGAACATTCCAGCGCCCGGCTGGAGCGCTACCTTCAGCTTGCCGCCGAAGATAACCTGCGCGTCGCCAACTGCTCTACCTCGGCGCAGTATTTCCATCTGCTGCGGCTGCATGCCGCCTATCTGCATTATGACCCGCGCCCGCTCATCATCATGACGCCCAAGAGCCTGCTGCGCCATCCGCATTCGGCCTCGCGTCTGGAAGACTTGACCCAGGGCGAGTTTCAGCCGCTGATCGACGACGCAGAAGCCCGAAAGCATACCGACAGTGTGACGCGGGTGGTCGCTTGCACCGGCAAAATCTCGATTGATCTGCTGACCAGCCCGGAACGGGCCGAGGCGGAAGAGGTTGCCATCGTGCGGGTGGAATCGCTGTATCCCTTCCCGCAGGAGGAACTGACGCGGACGCTGGCCGGATACCCGAATGCGCGTGACCTGGTCTGGGTGCAGGAGGAGCCAGAGAATATGGGGGCCTGGACGTTTGTCGCGCCGAAGCTGCATGCCCTTGCCAATCGCGGCATCAAGGTCAGCGTCATCAGCCGCCCGGAGCGCGCCAGCCCCGCAGAAGGCAAGGTGGAACTACACCAGGCAGAACAGCAGCGCATCATCACTCAGGCGTTGAAAGCGCCGGTCAGGCAGCGGGGAGGACGCCATGCCAGTTGAAATTCGTGTTCCAGCCCTGGGGGAGTCGGTGGTTGACGCCACCGTTGCGAAGTGGCGCAAGCGCGAAGGCGAAGCCGTCACGCAGGGTGAGGTGTTGGTAGAACTGGAGACCGATAAGGTTAATCTGGAGGTGTCCGCCGAGCAAAGCGGCGTCCTCCAGAAGATTGTGAAGCAGCAGGGCGAGACCGTTGGCGTTGGCGAGGTGCTGGCGGTGATTGCTGAAGGAGCCAGCGCTGGCGCTGCGGCGCAGCCCGCGCCGTCGAAGGCCGCTGAGGCTGCTGAGGCTGCGCCGCCTGCCGCGCTGCCCGAAAATGGCCTTGATCGCATGCCATCGGAACCGGCAGCCGCCACGCCGCTGGCGCGCCGCATCGCCGCCGAGCATAACATCGATCTGGCGCAGGTCAGGCCAGAGCATGGGCGCGTGACCAAAGAAGATGTGCTGGGCTATCTGGAGCACGCGGCCAGCCCTGCCCCGCAGGCGGCTGCGGCAGCGCCAGCAGCGCCCCAGCCCACGCAGGCAAGCTCTGTGGAGCCTCCGGCCTCTCCAGGTGTGTCTTTGGGTGCTCTACATGGGCACGAGGAGCGCGTGCGTCTGTCGCGCCGCCGCCAGACGATTGCGCAGCGGTTGGTGCAGGCGCAGCACACCGCCGCCATGCTGACGACCTTCAACGAGGTCGATATGAGCGCCATTATGGAGGTGCGCAAGCGGCGCAAGGACGGCTTCAAGGAGCGCTATGGCGTTTCGCTGGGCTTTATGTCATTCTTCACCAAGGCCGTGGTGGGCGCGCTGAAAGCCTTCCCGCGCCTGAATGCGGAGATTCAGGGCGATGAGATGGTCCTCAAGTATTATTATGACATCGGCATTGCCGTTGGTGCGGAAGAGGGTCTGGTGGTGCCGGTGGTGCGCGACGCGGACCGCAAGAGCTTTGCCGAGATCGAGCGCGAGATTGCCTCGCTCGCCCAGCGCGCCCGTGAGAATGCGCTCATCCTCTCTGAGATTCAGGGCGGCACGTTCACCATCACCAACGGCGGCGTCTTTGGCTCGCTGCTGTCCACGCCGATCTTGAACGGGCCGCAGGTGGGCATCCTGGGCATGCACAAGATCGAGGAGCGGCCCATCGCCCTCAACGGGCAGGTGGTCATCCGGCCTATGATGTATCTGGCCGTTTCCTATGACCACCGCATTGTGGATGGCCGCGAGGCCGTGCAGTTCCTGGTGCGTGTCAAAGAACTGCTGGAAGACCCCGAAACGCTTTTGCTGGAGGGCTGATGACATCGGTGGAGTGAATAGTCCTCACTGCTGGCGCTTTGCCAGGAAGGTAGCATAGGCACGCCGCCAGGCGCCGAGCGCCTGGGCGTCAACGCGGCTCAGGTTCATGTCGTCGGTTTCATCGAGCACAGCCGAGATGAGCATGTTTCCCCGTTCCAGCAGCGCCAGCACCTCGGCAAGCTGCTGCTCTAGCGCTCTGGCGCGGGCCTCCCAGTCTCGGTTGAGGTCATCCGCGGCCACCTCAACCCGATCACATCCGCCAGCCACGCAGCGCCGCGCCCACTGGCCCCGATGGTTGGTGAAATAGTCCCAGGCATGCTGATGCTCACCCATCGCTTCGCTCCTTTTCCTACCACAAACCCCCTTCAGTATACATCGAGAGCGCCAGCCCCAACGACTGCCCAGAAAATCTGCAAGCGCTTGCAACCATTGGTACTATATGCAGGGCTGGGAAGTCGCTTCTGAAGATTCGGCATATGTCACATATATATGCTGAATCGCCCTTCTGGAGCGACTTCCCAGCCCTTTTGCCCCGCTTTCTCACGTCGATTTGAGCAGCCAGAGGGTTGACAAGCTCAGGAAGAACGTGTATATCTTTTTTGAGTGTTTGAAAGCGCTTGCAAAATTGAGTGGATAATTGCAGCAAGAGAATTGACTACTGCGCAAAGGAAGGGCCTGCCCCTTTGCAATTGATGTAAGCGCTTGCAGAAATACTCGCCGCGTCGCTTCGATTGACCTGATGGTCGGTCAATCCTTCTGCCAGAAAGGAGGGCTTGCCAACTCAAAGAGATCAGTCGTCAGTCACCCACAAGAGCCTATCTCATGCTTGCGCTGGCGTTTCGTCTGAAGACGCCAGTCGCCACAGTCGAAGACCAGCATGTTCCACGATGGGAGCATGCCCTCTCAAGCAAGGAGTGAGCACTCTATGAGGTCGACCAATCACTTTGTGGGACGCCTGGCAGCCGTTGTTGCGACTGCATGTACCCTCTTACTGGTGTTTTCGTCGACGGCCTCGGCGAACACCTTCGGCGACCATGACAGCCCGACCTTGCGGGAAGCCGCTGCCAGGTTGGGTCTGCATGTGGGCAGCGCGGTAAGCTATTCCGCGCTGACGAACGACGCGCAATACGCGCACATCCTCGGCCAGCAGTTTTCCGCCATTACCCCCGAAAATGAGATGAAGTGGGCTTCTGTCGAGGCGCAGCAGGGCGTCTACGACTTTACCCAGGCCGATGCCGAGGTGCAGTTTGCGCGGGAGCACCACCAGCTTGTTCGCGGCCATAATCTGGTCTGGCACAGCCAGTTGCCGGACTGGCTGACCAGCGGCACCTTCACCAATGCCCAGCTTGCGGACATCCTCAAGCAGCACATCTTCACCGAAGCCGGGCATTTCCGTGGCGACATCTGGCAGTGGGATGTCGTCAACGAGCCGTTCAATGATGATGGCACTTTGCGGAATACGATGTGGCTGAACGCGCTCGGCCCAAACTACATTGCTGATGCTCTGCGCTGGACACACGAAGCCGACCCGCATGCCAAGCTGTTCTTGAACGATTACAACATTGAAGGCATCGGGGCTAAGAGCGACGCGATGTACGCGCTGGTCAAGAGCCTGATTGCCCAGCATGTGCCCATTGACGGCGTTGGCTTCGAGACGCACCTCGACCTTCAGTTCAGCCTGCCGCCGCAGATTCAAGAAAACTTCGAGCGTTTCGCAGCGCTGGGGCTGGATGTGGATATTACCGAGATGGACGTGCGCATGTTTGTGCCTGCCACGCCAGACCAACTGGCGGCCCAGGCCAGCGTCTACGCTCAGTTGATGCAGGACTGCCTTGCCGTGCGGCGCTGCGTTGACTTCACCGTCTGGGAATTTACCGATAAATATTCCTGGGTGCCGGGGTTCTTCACGGGCGAGGGCGCAGCCGATATCTATGACGAGAACTTTAACCCCAAGCCTGCCTATGACGCGCTGCTCAAGACGCTTGAGCAACACCACAGGCGTTGGTAGCTTTGCCGTCTGGATGAGGCAAGTCGCGGCAGAGTAAGCCAGGGGATATCAGGTCAGGTGATCGGTGATGTGGCGCTGCGCCACATCACCGATTCCAGCCATAGGCATCTATCGTCGTTAAAAGCGCTTGTAAGGAGTACCCATCCTATGAGGTGGACCAGTTACCTGAAACTCCTGGTGGTCATTGTCGTGGCTGTCTTTCCCATCTTGCTGGTGACATCATCCATCGCATTGATCAACACCTCTCCGACTTCCAGCGCCTCGACCTTGCGCGAGCTAGCCGCCAGGCTGGGCATTCATATAGGCAGCGCGGTGAGCTATTCCGCGCTGACGAGCGACGCGCAGTACGCGCACATCCTCGGCCAGCAGTTTTCCGCCATCACGCCCGAAAATGAGATGAAATGGGTTTCCGTGGAGGCACAGCAAGGCGTCTATGACTTTGCCCAGGCCGATGCCGAGGTGCAATTTGCGCAGCACCAGCATCAGTTGGTGCGCGGCCATAATCTGGTCTGGTTTGAGCAATTGCCAACCTGGCTGACCGGAGGAACTTTTACCAAGGCCCAGCTTGCCGCCATCCTCCAGCAGCATATTGCGACGGAGGTTGGGCATTTTCGCGGCGACATCTGGCAGTGGGATGTGGTCAACGAGCCATTCAACGATGACGGCACTTTGCGGAATACGCTCTGGCTGAACGCGCTCGGCTCTGACTACATTGCCGACGCCCTGCGCTGGGCGCACCAGGCCGACCCGAACGCGAAATTATTCTTGAACGATTACAACATTGAAGGCATTGGGGCAAAAAGCGACGCGATGTACGCGCTGGTCAAGGGTCTGCTGGCCCAGCATGTGCCGATTGATGGCGTGGGCTTCGAGACGCACCTCGACCTTCAGTTCGGCTTGCCGCCGATGATCAAGGAGAATCTCCAACGGTTCGCGGCGCTGGGGCTGGATGTGGATATTACCGAAATGGATGTGCGCATGTCGCTGCCCGCCACGTCAGACGACTTGACGGCCCAGGCAAACGTGTATGCTCAGTTGATGCAGGACTGCATTGCCGTGCCGCGATGCGTCGATTTCACGGTCTGGGAATATACCGATGCCTATTCCTGGGTGCCAAATGCCTTCGCTGGTGAGGGCGCAGCCGACATTTACGATAATAATCTGGCTCCCAAGCCTGCCTATGACGCGCTCATCCAGGCGCTCCAGGAGCCGGTTGCCCCGCAGGTTCACGGTCACTGATCGGGCAAAACCAATCAGCTTTCTGTCATTTGCTTGTGAAGCTATAGCGCAGGAAAAGATGCTCTCCCGCCTGCTTGAGCGCGAGCAACTGGCCCCAGGGTGCATCTTCTGGCAAGAAGGCATGGTGATCGATGAGCGAGGGGCGCGGGTGGTCGGCGTCGCGCCCGGCAAGCTGCGGCGCGAGCGTCAGGAAGAGTTCATGGACGCAGCGCGCCTTCAAGAAACTGGTGAGGATGCCAGGGCCACCTTCGTTGAGGACGACGCGTAGCCCGAACTCATCGCCCAGCAGGCGCAGCATGGCCTCTGGCGCGAGGCGTGGCCCAGCGCCCAGGCTGCGAATGTGTGTGACGGCCTGGGCGTTTGGGTCGGCGCGCAGCAGTTCTGCCCCGGCGTCGGTGGTGATGATGAGCGTCTCCACACCAGGCGTGTGGAAATTGGCTTCGGCCAGGTTGACACGCCCGCTGGCGCTGACGACCACGGTCAGCGGCTCGGGGCGCGCTTTGCCCAGGCGCTGGCGCAGTTCAGCGTAGAGGTCGTGCGCCTCTGGATAGACAAAGCCGGGCGTGCGCACGTGGCCGACATCTTCGTTCATGGAGCCAGCGCCGCACAATACCGCGTCGGCGTGGGCGCGCAGCAGGCCCATGATGAAGTGATCGGCCTGATTGAAGCCGCCGATTTCGCCGCCGCCCGAACGCCCCGGCAGCGCGTAGGAGACAACGCCATCGAGCGTGCTGACGAAATTGACGAGCACCAGAGGCCGGTCCTCGCGCGTCTCCAGCGTCAGCCCTCCGTCATAGAGCGCGGCGAGTTCAGCGGGGAAGGACGCTGTGGACTGCGGCGCGCTCTCAAAAAGCGTGCGAATAGTATCCATCTGGTGTGGGTTTGACTCCTTACTTTCTACGTGATATATTGCCCGTCCTGTGCAATTCGCTTGCTATCTGGCCCTGCTCATCGAAAGGACGGACACGAGTGCCCTATCCGCAAGCCTTCCTCGACATCCAGCTTACCTTTGCGCGCAAGATGGCGCAGCTTTCCAGCCAGCCCTATCATGAAGCGATCTTGCGCCAGACCGCTTTGTATCGCATCCTGGGTTTAGATTGGAGCCTCGACCCGCAGAATCCTGTCTGGCAGCAGTTTATCGCAGCCATCGAGGGAGAGCCTGACGACGCGCCTGTTGTCTACCGCTTCTATAGCGAGCGCGCCGCCCAGGGCTTGATTCCTGAGCACGATACCGAGCGCCCGCATTGGGGCTGCTTTTCCTATGAGCTTCTGGACAACCCGAAGGCTGTTCGGATGCACTTTTCCAACTGGGATGCCTCCGGCTTTGGCCCGCTGAGCCACCAGCGCCAGCCAGCGCGCCTGGGCGAGTTACGCGAGATGTTCCAGCACATTCGCCAGGAGCATCCCGACGCGGAGCACGTCAAAGGGGGCACCTGGCTGTATAATCGGAAAGAATATTGCCGCCTCTTCCCGCCGGAGTATGGCGCGTCGGCCCAGGTGGACCATCCGCACCTGCTTGCGCGCGGGCTGTGGGGGCAGTTTCTGCGCCACGGCAACCGTCTGAACGAAGAGACCACGGCGCGCTTTCTGCGCAACGTGGAGAGCTTGCAAGATGCTGCCGCCTATGCAGGCTGCTTCCCCTATCAAAATCTGGTGACGGACGCGCCGATCAGGCTATTCTACGCTTTCTACGGTCTGGATGCTTAAATTGCGACCTGCCAGCGTTTGGATAGGGTGCCTGCTGGTCAGCCTTCCTGGTTTGGCTGGCCTGCCTTGATCACTTCGATCACGGTTTTAAGCACGTCATAGAGCGAATCTTCGTGTTCCATAGCCTCGTTATATTGCCACCAATCTTGCCGTAGTTGCTCAAGTGCTGGAAGCAGATGCGGGTCGGCAAGCTCCTCGGCTGCCTCCAGTTCCAGCGTGCGAAAGTAGTCGCTTTCAGTGGTGTCATCCCAAAAAATGTCAGATCGCAACAGAGGAATCAGTATCTCCACCGCGCGTTCATCGTACCGCTTCGCCAATCCCAAAATCGCTTCGGCTCGAATGTCAACGTCTTCATCAGTGGTGCGGGCCAACAGGGCGGCGCGGATGTCTGGTGTGTCTGTCTTGATTTGCGCGCCCAGGCTAAAGGCTGCCCAATCGCGCACAAGGCTTTCCGGGTCGTCAGAAAGTTCAATCAAGGTGGCGATTGCCAGGTCATCTTCATAGGCCATGATGCCATGCACTACCCCCTCGCGCACCCGGAAATCGGGATGATTTTTGAGGCGTGCCAGCGGTCTGATGGCGCGCGGGTCGTGGCGATGCCCCAGCGCTACCGCAATGGAGTGCAGCGCTTGCGGGTCTTGCTCGCCCTCCAGCATGTCCAGCAGCGTGGCGACTGCCTCTTCCTGAAAGAGCTTTTCCCGCTCGCTGATGCCCAACTGGCCGAGGATGTCTGCGCCCACGCGGCGCGCGTGCGAATCCGCAGACGCGCAAAGCTGGCGCGCGGCCTCGAGCGTGTCGGGGCTGGCGCGCAGATACAGGACTGCGATAGCATCCCAAGCGCGGTCCTCATCCTCTTCGGTCAGCGCAACGTGCAGCAGTTCCTCATTTGTGCGCGTGTCGTCCTTAGCGCTCACATTGTTAGTCCCGCTTGGGGCCAGCCTCGCCGAACATGCGCCGCGAAATGACCAGCCGCTGTACCTGCGCCGTGCCCTCGAAGATGTCGAAGACTTTGGCGTCGCGGAACCATTTTTCCACCAACTGCTTGCACTCGCTGTCTTCCGCAGGCCCCATGATGCGCGCCGCCGCGCTCGTCACCTGCATCACCAGTTGCCCGGCGTAGGCTTTCGCCATTGAGGCTTCCTTGGAGTTGGGCAGGTTCTGGTCGGCCATCCAGGCAGCGCGCCAGCAGAGCAGCCGCGCGGCGTCGATGCGAGCGCCCAGGTCTTCCAATTCCTCGACGACGGCATCTTTGCGGCTGAATGGGTAGCCCTGCGGCAGTTCGTTGCAGACCCAGGCGCTGGCAACTTCGTGTGCGGCGCGGGCGATGCCCACGGCCAGCGCGCCGACCATCGGGCGCGTCGCATCGAGCGTGCCCATGGCAGCTTTGAAGCCTGCCATCGATTCAAACGCGCGCCCCGCCAGCAGGTGATCGCCAGGGATGCGGCAGTCGGTGAAGAACAACTGCGCCGTCTGCGAGGCGCGCAGGCCCATCTTCTTTTCGATGCGCCCGACGGTGAAGCCCGGTGTGCCCCTGGGCACGACGAAGGGGCGGATGCCCGCGCGGCCAAACTCGGGGTTGATGGTGGCGAAGACGACCACCAGATCGGCACGCGCGCCGTTGGTGATGAAGTGCTTGGTGCCGTTGAGCACCCAGTCGTCGCCATCCATCTTTGCCAGCGTGGCAATCGACGAAACATCCGAGCCAACGCCTGGTTCGCTGAGCGCCAGCGCGCCCCAGCGCGGCTGGTCGTCGTCGTAGATGCTCAGAAAGCGCTTGCGCTGCTCGTCGGAGCCGAAGGCCAGAATCGGCGGCGCGGCCAGCCCCGGCCCAGGAATGCCAGTTGCCAGCCCGGCATCGCCCCAGGCCGTTTCTTCGCTGTTGAGCACGCCTAGCACGGCCCAGCGGCGATTCTGCTCGGCTTCGCCTTCGGGCCGGGGCGTGCGCGTGGCGGCGCGCCGCTTCATGCGCAGGAAGAACTCTTCGGGGATGGATTCGGAGCGGTCGCATTCCAGCGAGAACGGGCGCAGTTCCTCTTCGGCCAGCGCGTGGGCCTCTTCGCGTGCGGCCTGCTCGGCTTTACTCAGTTGAAAATCGATCATGGTATGTTCCTCTGGCGGGTAGTAGCTCTGACGACAAAATACACGAGGACGGCTATTCCGATGGCAAGCAGCAGCACAATGCCGCAGATAAAAGCCAGCGCGAAGGGATGGATAGCAACGACTCTCATACCATTACCTCCTTGCTGTATAAGGCTGGCTAGCCCAGCGCGGCCAGCGCTTCAGCGTTGCGCATCCATAGTTCCACGGGATGATCTTGCAAAAAGCCCGCGCCGCCAAGAATCTGTACCGCGTCGGTGGTGACGCGCTGCGCGACTTTCACGGCCTGCGTGCGGGCGCGCTCGCAACGGCGCAGCGCGTCCTCGCCAGCGTCCCAGGCCGAGGCAGCACGCCAGAGCAGCAGCCGCGCGGCGTCCGATTCCATTGCCATTTCCGCTGCCATGAAGGCAATCGCCTGGAACGAAGAGATGGGCTTGCCGAACTGTACGCGCCCCTTGGCATAATCAGCGGCGTAGTCCAGCGCCGCGCTGGCTGTGCCAACTGCTAGCGCACCCAGCAGCACGTTTGCCAGGCCGATGAAGCGCTGCGCGCCTGCGGAGCCTGTTTCTATCCCACCGAGTACATCACCAGCACTGACAGCAACATCCTCCAGATGGAGCCGGGAGCGTGGCGCGGCGCGCAGACCCAGCGGCTCGGCCTCTGGCGTGGCGGATATGCCCGCCGCGTGATCAGGCAGGGCAACCAGCCGCAGCCCGGCCAACCCTTGTACCGCTGCCTCGCGTGCAGTGACGATGCGCAGCCCATCAACAGCGCCGTGAACCACGCTGCGCTTGACGCCTTGCACATCGAGTGCATCGGCTGAGGCGCGCAGCGTGGTTTGTGTCTCGCGCGCATCCAGGCCGCTGGCTGGCTCGCTCCAGCCCAGCGCGCCTGTGCTGCCCGGGTCGCAGCAGCGCGGCAGCAGCAAGCGCTGCTGTTCATCGGTTCCGGCAATCGTCACGGCCAGCCCCGGCAAGATAGCGCCAAGGTAGCTGAGAGTATAGCCGCCATCGCCATAGGCCAGTTCCTCAGCGATCAGCGCGTGTGTGACAGCGCTCTGCACGCCAGCGCCGCCAAATTCTTCGGGAAAGGGGCTGAGGAATCCAGTCTGGCCCAGCAACTCGAACATATAATCTGACGTGGCGCAGTCCTCGTCGCCCTGTCGGGCAAGCTTGCGGAATTGCTCCAGCGCGATCTGACGCGCCAGATCACGAATGGCCGTTTGTTCTTCGGTGGGCGCAAAATCGATCATGCCTGCTCCTTGTCTAGCTTGAACACGCGGCGAGCGTTCTCGTGGAAAAACTTGGCCTGAATGGCTTCGGGCAAATCCAATTCGCGCGCCTGCGCGGCGCAGCGTTCAAAGGACAGATGCGGGAAGTTCGTGCCAAAGAGCACCTTGTCCTTGCCGTAGGTCTTCAGATAATGCAGCAGTTGTGGCGGATAGTAGCGCGGCAGATAGGCCGAGGTGTCGATATAGACGTTTTCGTGCTTCCAGGCGAGGCCAATCATTTCATCGGTCCAGGGGAAGCCGATGTGCCCGGCGACAATCTTGAGTTCGGGGAAGGTCAGCGCTACCTCATCGAGATACGGAACGGGTCGGCCTGGCTCCGAAGGCATCAGCGGGCCGGTGTGCCCGGCCTGTGTGCAGAAGGGGATGTCTAGCTCGATACATTTGACGTAAAGCGGATAGTACAGGCGGTCATTGGGCGGCAGCTTCCAGAGCCAGGGGATGACACGCAGCGCCTTGAAGCCGAGTTCTCTGACGGCGCGGTCCAGTTCGCGCACGGCCTCCACCGGCTTTTCCAGGTTGACGGCGGCCACGCCATAGAAGCGGCCCGGAAACTGCCGGATGATTTCGGCTACTTCGTCGTTGGTGGTGATCCACGCGCCGGGCCGATGCCAGGCGGAAAGCATCGCCGTTTTGACGCCTGCCGCGTCCATCATGGCAACCATTTGCTCTGGCGTGACGCCCGTTTCCAGCAGATGCGCGGAGCCAGACTGCCTGAACAGCCGCTCGACTTCTGGCAGCAGTTCAAAGCTGCGCCTGGTGCCAGGCTGCGCCCAGGCGTCGATGATCTGGTCGGTGGGGTTCAGCGTCATCGTTGGCTCCTTTGCCAGTGGACGATTGCCGAAGCGTTCCAGTCTTGTGTTGATTATACCAGCCCGCGCCTGCGTTTGGTAGGCATCCAGCTAACGAGGTTTATAACCCACGTGCCCCACTGCTCAGAAGAAATCGGTCAGCGCGTTTGTGCAGGCGCAGGCTGCATCGCCCAGCCGTGGCAGACCCCAAGCTTTCTCAATCGTCAGCAGCACTGAGGCGTGGTCGTAGTTGACGGTGGAGACATAGCCGGGCTTGCCCAGCGACGAAATCACCAGCATGGGGATATGCCCGCCCTGCGCGATCTGGCAGCAGCCCGCGTTGCTGACACCTTCGTCCCACAGCAGGAAGAGCGCGCTCGATTTCCAGGCGGGCGAATCAAGAATCTGGGGCAGAAAGCCCTTGAGCCAGTTATCGCCGGTGCTCACATCGCAGTCGTGCATATCGTGGCAGAGGTTCGGCGTAATCCAGACCAGGTTTGGCAGGGCGTTGGCGGCCAGATCACTGCCGAAGCGCGTCAGCGGCACGATGTTGGCGCAGCGCGCCGGGTTATTGCGAATATCGTCGAAATAAATGAACGGGTTGTGTTTCTGGGCATAGTCGCCCGCGTCGCCCACGAAGCAGGGCGAAGGCATATCCTCCATGTAGGCTTTCCAGCTTTTATGGGCGGCGTCAAGCTGGTCGGTCAGGTTAGGGGAGTTCACAAAGCAATCGGTGCAATCGCTGGTAATGCCAAAGGTGCTGCCGCCCACCAGTTCCAGATAGTTGGGCAGGCTGGGATGGCTGACGCCGTAGTAATTGGCAGCCGTGGCATACTGCCGCGCCAGGCTGTTGATGTAGGGGGCATCGCTGCTGCCCATCACGTCGCCCGATTCTTTGTTTTCCATCAGAATAATGAAGATATGCGCGAAATTGGGCAGCCCGGCGGCTGGCGAGGGTGGGGCCGTTGCTACCGGCGTTTTAGCTGCTGGTGGTGTTTGTGGCGTTTGTGCCGAGGCGCAGCCTGTCAGCAGCGTCAGCAACGCGACGGCGGCAAGCAAACTCATCTTTCTGCTCATGCCCGCAGTATACTCCACAGGACGAGGCTCATCCACTGGTCTGACAACTGATTCGTCATGGGCCAGGGGATAAAAGGGCTACGCTCCCGTGTCGTTCAGGCCGAGCGCCAGACGAAAGCCGTAGTTGCCGTCTCCGTCATCCGGGCTGGCGGAAAAGCGATAGGCGGCATGGACATAACCACTGTAGCCGCCGTAATGGCCGCCGCGCAGCACGCACCCTTCTTTGGTATTGCGCAGGTCTTCGCGCCCATCGCGTGGATCGTAGGGATAGGGTCTGGAAAGGCTGCTGGTCCACTCGAAGACATTGCCCACCAGGTCGAACGGGCCATAAGGGCTAGCGCTGGCTTCGGGGAACTGTCCCACGGGCGGGGTGCTGTCTCTGATGCCATTGCCCTCTGTTTTTCTACAAGCCGCTGCGCCCGATGAGGATGCCGATATAACCGCCGATCATCCCAAGATAGCCCCACTGCGGGCGCATGACGGCGAACACCGTGCAGAAGGAGAGGCCAAGCAGACACAGCCCGATCAACGTGGCAAGCAGAAACACATGCGCCCAGCGTCGCCGCAGAGGCCGAAAGAGCGCCGCCCCGCCGATCAGCAACGTGATGAGGGCGCAGCCTGGAAGCAGGCCCAGGAGGATGAGCGCCACGACTGAACCGTGTGGCGGCGGCGCGGCAGAGTCTTGCCAGAGGTTCCACGCGCTCGTTGCTGGATGCGGGCCGCCGAGGTCCATCGTGCCGAGCGGCAGGAAAAAGAACGAAGCGATGGCGAGGCAGGAACCGATGATGCCGACGATGAGCAGTGGGCGTTCGCCTGTGGGTCGTTTTGCAACAGGTGTCTCCATACCAGCCTCCAGAGGCATCGGGGCAGCCAACAACGTACCTGTTATACTCGACGAATAGTTGAGCGCTGATGTTACGCCAGTTGAAGCGCTCAGAGACCAATTGACCGACGTGTCCACAGCCGCGCCAGCAAGACGAGCGACCAGAGGGTATCGGCGTTGGTTGCCAGCCGCTCGAAAAGGCCAGCGTATCCGGCCAGCGCGCTGTGCGGGTTCAGGGCCATCCCAAAGAATGGCATGAGCGCCATCGGCAGCAGGCCGCAGGCCACCGAGAAAGCTACCCAGCCGCGCCAGCCGGGCTGTTTCCAAAAGCGCCGGGCAATGACAAAGAGGCCAATGGTCATGGCGTTCACAATCACGATCAGGCAGGCTGTATGCAGCGGGTCTAGCCTGAAGAAGCCAATGGCAACCAGCCCCAAGCCTTCGATGCTGCGAATGATGGGGTACGAGGTTGCGCATGCGCCGCCCGTGAGCAGCTTGCGAAAGACAAACGCCGTCCAGAGGACACTCACCCCACAGAGGATAAAGTTGCCTTGCTGCACCCATCCCCACGGCCCGAAACTGAGCGAACTGATGGTTTGCCGCCAGGCATCATAGCCGGGACGAGTCGCACCCTCGATCAGATAGATGATTGGAAACAACGCTATGCCTGCAACTCCATAGGAGAGCCACAGCAGCAACTTCCGAGAGATCGAGGGCCGGGTCGTGCGTTCTGCCTGGGCTGGGACGGTTGAGGCCGGATGATAGGGGGGCGTAACGTAATGGAAGAACGGTACCATGGGTTGCCTCCTCTTGCGCCTGATTGCCAGGCGCTCACGAGTCTGAACGGCATTAACGTGTTCACATCAAGTAGCTTGATTCAACTATAATGGGCAGATGACACAGAAGTATGGCGAAACGGTGACAATTGCGCGGCAAAGTGATGCCGTTCTCGTTTCTGCTCAGGAGGGTGACCATGACGTATCATCGGCTGGACCTCGATGGAGCCAGCATTGCTTATCAAGCCTATGGGGACCAGGACCGCCCCGCGCTCGTCTTGCTGCATGGCTATCCCACCAGCAGCCGCCTCTGGGAACATGTCATTCCGCAGGCACTTGCCGCCGGGGTGCGCGTCGTCGCGCCCGATTTGCCCGGCTTCGGCCAGAGCGATCTGTGGCGTCGGCCTGCCGACTGGCTTAGCTACGTGGCTTTCCTGAACCGCTTCCTGGCTGAGTTGCAGTTGACGTGCTTTCATCTGGGCGTGCATGATTGGGGCGGCCCCATCGGCCTGCTGTGGGCCAGGCAGCACCCCAACGCGATTGCCAGCCTCTTCATCACCGACACGGCCTTCTTCCCCGATTTCACCTGGGAGTTTGGCGACGCTCTGCGCGAGCCGGGCCGGGGCGAACATCTGGTGGAGCGCCTGCAAGACTGGGAGACGTTTGCCAAAGGCCAGCGGCGCATCTGCCCCAACGCCAGCGAGGAAACGCTGCGCGACTGGCACCGCGCCTTTAGCTCGCTGGAGCGCTGCCACGCGCACCTGGAACTCTACCGCTCGCCGAACCTTTTTGCGGGCACAGAGGGTAAGCTGGCAGAGATGGGCGTGCCTACGACCGTGGTCTGGGGCGGCGCTGATCCGTTTGTGCCGCCGAAATGGGCGCAGCGCTTCCAGCAAGATATTCCACACGCACAGGTGCATATTGTGGAGGGCGCAGGCCACTTCCTGCAACAAGATGCCCCGCAGCAGGTCGGCGGTTTGCTTGCGGAGCATCTGGCGCGGAGTGGGGTGCCTGCCTGACCAGCCAGACACAGGTTTGGCAGGATGGCTTTCTCTTGGCACACATGCTGCGTCCCTCTTTCAGGAGGGGCAGCGCTCCTGTCGTTCAGCAGCCCCGCGAGGAACGGAGAATGCAGCATTGTACGGCAGGAGCCTTTCCTTCGTGGAAAAAGTTCTGGCATATTGCGTTTTCATAGGCGTGATGCAGCGGGGGTGAAGCGGCGCTTCGGCGCTGTTCGCTCTGCTCGCAAGCAAGATGCTAGAAAGGTTTCTGACGATGGCATCTACGATGAATCCTCCTTTGAGGGAAACCAATCTTGCGGCGCAAACCGAAGTGCCACAACAAGCGCCAGCCTGCCCAATCTGCCAGCAAACCGACAAGGTGCGGACCATCCAGGCGGCCTTTGATCTAGGCGTGGAGCCTCTCGCGCCGCCAGCTATGCCTTCCAGCACCGCCAGCATGATGCCCTGGATTGTCACCGGCTTCTTCATCTATCTGGCCGGGAATATTTACCTGTTTGTGGAATTGGCGGCCAATTCTCTGAGCAGTTGGCCGTTTGCCATCCAGGTTGGCTCACTCATCTTGAGTTTGCTTGGACTGCTCGTTGGATTGGTGCTCTCTTACCTGGCGGTCCTGCGTGTCGGGCGCGCTGACAACGAGTTGATGGAGCATTACGCTGCCTGGGATCGCGCGATAGAGACCTGGGGCCATTTGTATTACTGCTTGCGGGATGATGTGGTGATCGATCTCCAGGAGCATCGCATGCTTTCGGCAGCAGAATTTCGCTCACTGCTGGGCACGGAGCACCAAGCGCCGCGCGAGCAGCGTAACGTCTTCCTGCATGGGGATATCCACCCGCCCGTTGAGGAGCGCGCGCCTGAGTGGCAGGAAACGCACTCTTAGCAGATCGAGTGTGGTCAATTGGATGAGGTTTTCCCTTTGCGGTTCTGCCTGAAGGCATCCAGGGTCGCCAGAAGGACCTGCCCGGCGACCTCTTTAATCATGTCTTTGAGCGCCAGGGCTGGCCCATTGACACGTATCACCTTGACCGACCCGAAGAGGGTATTCAGGCGGATTTCCAGATGAGGCGCTGACACAGCAGGGGTGGCCTCTGGCGGAAAATCCTCTTCAGCCAGCCGCGCAAACACGCCGTTGCGCTCCTCGCCCAGCGCCTTGACTTCGCCGACCAGCGCAAACGCGCGCAAGGTGACATGCGCCTCGCGGGGGACATAGATGACGATCTCGCCCACAGGCACGAACACCTCTAACACGCCGTGCGGTGGCAGGGTCGCCAGGCTCAGGTCCAGCTTGACCTGCCCAAGCCACAGCCTGACGCTGGTACGCGGCTCCAGTCGCCAGGGGTGCTGTAATCGTTTCAATTCCCCGACCGTGCCCACCATATGATACGTGGGTGACGTTGCCGTATGATACGTGGCTGACGTTGCCGTCTCTGGCGTCGGAGTCGGCGTCGGCGCGTGCAGCGCGTGGGTGACCGTGGTGGAAGGCAGCCCATCAATCACGCGCTGGCACTCTTCCGGTGTTTGGGCCAGAAGGAGGCTATTGATGGCCGCTTCAAATTGCTCGAACGTGAGGATGCCCTGCTCGTAGCGGGTGCGTACCACTTGAATGGCCTCTTGCTGAGGGGTAAGTGCTGGTTGCTGGCCCATCGTTCCTGCCTCTGGAGAGGACTGTCTCCTGCTCACAGTGTACCATATCGCGCTTGTGTCGGTTGTTCTTCCTGGGCGCGGCTTCCTGCTGCCTGCTGGGGCACACCCTGTGCCCGCGGCTTGAACTCCATGGTTCCATCGTTCACGCCGTTGAACCGGAAACTGACCAGATCGCGCATGTAATTTTGATACATCTTCCAGGGCTTTTGGGAACCCTGGCGAGGCAGCGATTGAACCGCGCGCTGCACATAGCCTGAGGTGAGCGTCATCACCGGCTCTGCCGCAGCCACGCTATCCTGCCGCCGGGGTGTGCACTGGGCATAGCTATGGTGATCCATATAGTTCAGCAATCGGCAAATGTACTGCCCAATCAGTTCGCTCTTCAGCGTCCAGGAGGCGTTGACGTAGCCGAACGTGGACGCGAGGTTGGGGATGTCGCTGTACATCATGCCTTTATAGCTAACCGTTTTCGCCAGGTCCACCGGGACGCCATCAACGGCAAGCTGCACCCCACTCATCAGTTTCATGGTAAGACCGGTGGCCGTCACGATGATATCTGCCGTCAGTTCATCGCCCGAGCGCAACCTGATGCCTTGCTCGGTAAAGGTCTCGATCTGGTCCGTCACCATCGACACCTTGCCAGCCGTGATCGCTGTGAAGAGGTCCCCATCCGGCGCTAAACACAGCCGCTGATCCCACGGATTGTACCGTGGGGTAAAATGGGTGCCAACGTCGTAGTCAGGGCCAAGGTGCTGCTGCGCCATGCGAATGATCGCCTGTTTTGCCGCTTCAGGGCGGCGGCGCATGAGCCTGTAAAAGTACATGCCCAACAGAATCGACTTCCAGCGCGCGAGGCGATGGGCGACCTTGCCGGGCAGCACCTTATGCAGTCGCTCTGCTATGGCATCCTGAGAGGGGCGCGCCACAATATAGGTTGGGGAACGCTGAAGCAGCGTGATGCGCGCCGCCTGCTCTGCCATGGCCGGAACCAATGTTACCGCCGTCGCGCCGCTGCCGATCACCACTACCTGCTTCCCCGCGTAGTCAAGATCATCCGGCCAGTGCTGGGGATGCACGATGCGCCCGGTGAATCGTTGAACGCCCGGCCATTCAGGCGTATACCCGTCTGCGTAGTCGTAATAGCCGGTACACATGCAAAGGAAATTGCAGGTAAACTGCACTATCTCCTGGTCCGGCCCATGCGTTGCCTCCACGGTCCACAGGGCATCAGTGGAGGACCAGGAGACGCGCTTTACCTGGTGGTCGAAGCGAATCTGCTGATCGATGCCGAACGCTGTTGCCGTCTCGCGAATGTACTGTAAGATCGTCCAGCCGTCGGCGATGGCTTTCTTATCGGTCCACGGGCGAAAGCTGTACCCAAGCGTGTACATATCGGAGTCGGATCGGACGCCCGGATACCGGAACAAATCCCACGTTCCGCCGATGGCGCTGCGCCCTTCGAGGATGGCGTATCGCTTCTGCGGGCAGCGTGTCTGGAGATAGTACGCTGTACCTATGCCGGAGAGTCCTGCTCCGACGATCAACACATCCACATGCTCGCTGGGCATCATGTCCCTCCGTTCGCTATCCAAAAATTCACTTGTCTTTCACACTCGCGCTGAACGCCGCAGATGCCAGGCCGCACGCACATTCATTGGGCAAAAGAAGAGAGCGCGCCCAATCTGGAACACGCCCTCAAGCCACATCATACAGCGAGCAAGTTGGTAGAAGTCTGTCCCCGCCAAGGTCGTCTTCTCCGATTTGTTGCCATGGAAGCTCTATGTTATGGAGAGTATAACACATGCTCCCGGTTGCAATGCAAGCCTCGAGAAATCAAGGAAATTTCTAACCTTCCACCGAGGAATCAACAGCCCACATCGAAAGTAATAGATGCCCTAAATCTGGTGTAAAGAAGCGGGCTCTCTGGTAAGATAGCATCCAGGTGGCACGTGTGCAGCCGTTATCGCTTGCCAAATGGATTGCAAGTACCATAGCTATGAGCGGGCGACCGTAAATAGAAGATTTTCTGAGAAAAGAGGATTGGAATGCCAACAGATAATCCCTCAGAGCAGCGTGTTCCTGATGACGTGTTAGAAATGTCCGTTGCAGCCTTGGGCCGCGCCTTGCGCGACGGTTCGCTTTCACCTGTGGACCTGGCCGAAGCGGCCTTGCGGCGCATCGATGCGCTGGATGAGCAGGTGCGCGCCTTTGTTACTGTCACCCGCGAGCGCGCTTTAGACGACGCCCGCCAGGCCGAGCGTGAACTGCGGGCCGGACATGATCGTGGGCCGCTGCATGGCATCCCTCTGGCGCTCAAAGACTTGGTGGCAACGCGGGGCATCCGTACCACCGCTGGCTCGCAGGTGCTGGCCGATTACATCCCTGACGAAGACGCCGCTGTTGCCGAGCGCATGGCCGCAGCGGGCACGGTGCTGCTGGGAAAAAGCCGCACACATGAATTCGCATACGGAACATTCACGCGGCCCACCGCCAACCCCTGGGACCTGGAGCGCATCCCTGGCGGCAGCAGCGGTGGTTCTGCCGCGGCGCTGGCTTCGCGGATGTGCTCGCTCGCCATCGGCACCGATACCGGCGGCTCCATCCGCATTCCAGCCGCCTGCTGCGGCGTTACTGGCCTCAAGCCAACTTATGGGCTGGTCAGCGCCTCTGGCATTATCCCGTTAAGCTGGTCGCTCGATCATCCTGGCCCCCTGGCGCGCTCGGTGGGAGACTGCGCCGTCATGCTCGATGTGCTGGCTGGCTATGACTCACGCGACCCTGCCAGCTTGCCTGATTCATCTGCTACCCCTGCCTATGCCGCTGCCCTCAAGCAAAGCGCTGCTGAAAGCGCTCCACTGGCGGGCCTGCGCATTGGCGCGCCCGAAGATGACTATTTCACCGTCGCTGAGCCGGAGATCGGCGCGGCGGTGCGGGCAGCGCTCCTGACACTGGAGGGATTGGGCGCGCAGATCGAACCAGTGCGCCTGCCCGGCGAACTGGCCGGACTCTTCCGCGCCTATCGCGGTGTGCAGATGCCCGAAGCCACTGCTGCCCATATCGAGGCGGGCTGGTGGCCCGCTCGTGCCGAGGCGTATAGCCCCACAGTGCGCAGCCGCCTGGAGATGGGCGGTCAACTGCCTGCCACCGACTATATCCAGGCGCAGCGTTTGCGCCGCGCCTGGAGCCAGGGCATGCGCGTGCTGATGCAGCGCGTGGATGCCCTGGCGCTGCCCACGCTGCCCATCCTGCCGCCGCGCATCGACCAGCTTGACCAGCCTGTCAGGATAGGGAACAGCGATTTCGACGCCAGCAGCGCCCTGCTGCGCTTCACGTTCCCATTCAACATGAGCGGCCAACCGGCGCTCTCGCTGCCCTGTGGCTTTGCAACGGCGGGCGTGCCCATCGGCCTGCAAGTGGTGGGCCGTCATCTGGACGAGGCAACCGTTCTGCGCATCGGCCACGCCTACCAGCAAATGACTGATTGGCACCTGCGCCGTCCGACAAGCGCTTGACGAGATGCCCTGTTGAAAAGCT
This sequence comes from Ktedonobacterales bacterium, assembly GCA_035307385.1. Classification (GTDB taxonomy): domain Bacteria; phylum Chloroflexota; class Ktedonobacteria; order Ktedonobacterales; family DATBGS01; genus DATBHW01. The sequence continues at coordinate 37,682 of DATGID010000054.1, forward strand.
AAGAATCCACCCTGAGGACAGGTGGATATCCACCCACGGGTCGATCCCCTTTCACGCCGTCCAGGGCATACTTGCTCGTGAGGGCAAACGAAAAACAACACGTGCCCTCGTGAGCGACAGCCGGAGACGCGGACGTACAGCGTGCCCGATTCCTGCTGCTTGGCGCTGCTGGTGAAAGGAGATTTTGTATGCAACCTCTCTTGCAGCCTCTCCCCGCTGGTGTCCCTGCGGATCATCCATTGGTGCGGGTAGAGCACCTCTCGCGGGTCATTGCGACCCGCGCCCAGAAAACCGTGATTCTCGACGATGTGACCTTCGACGTGCCCGCGCTGAGCCTGTTTGCCATCAATGGGCCGTCGGGCAGCGGCAAATCGACGCTGCTCAATATGCTCACTGGTATCGACCGGCCCACAAGCGGACGCGTTCTCTTTGGCGGGGAAGAGTTGAGCGCCCGGAGCGAGAACGCGCTGGCTCGCTGGCGCGGGGAGCACGTGGGGATTATCTTCCAGTTCTTTCAACTGGTCCCCACTTTGACGGCTATGGAGAATGTCCTGTTGGCGTTGGAACTGGGCAAAGGTGGCGGCTTACCCCGCCGGGCCTGGCGCGAGCGCGCACAGACATGCCTGGAAACGGTGGGCCTCGGGGCTTTTTCCCATCGGTTGCCCAGCGAGCTTTCCGGCGGGCAGCAGCAGCGTGTTGCGATTGCGCGGGCGCTGGCAAACGATCCGCCTGTGCTTATTGCCGACGAGCCAACCGGCAACCTGGACTCCCGAACGGCGCACGCCGTCTTTGATACGCTGGCGAGCCTGACGCAGCACGGCAAGACGGTGATCTATGTGACGCATGATCGCGAATTGGCCGCCCGCGCTGATGCGCGTATTGAACTGCTTGATGGGCGCATCGTCGGCCAGCAGGGTGCCAACGCGCTTATTGCGACCACGCCGGAGGCCCACCCATGAGCGCTAGCTTGAAAAAATCATTCGCCGATGTGACGCGGCGCAAGGGGCGCACGCTGATGGCCGTGCTGGGCATCTTTATCGGCGTGCTGGGCCTGACGGGCGTCAATTTCATCCAGCAGACGATCTTTTCTGCTTTTACCTACAGCACGGGCACCGCAGCCAATTACCCTGATATTGTGCTGCAAGTCAACAAGCTCGACCCGGCGCTGACGCCGCAGCTTTCCGCCGTTCCGAACGTGCAGGCGGTACAAATGGAGTCGGTGTTTGCGACGCAGTGGAAGGTCAGCGCCACGCCGGGCCATGTGCCCATCGCTATTGTCAGCTATCCTGACTTGCAGCATGTGCCCATCACGCCGTTCCAATTGACGAGCGGGCGCTATCCAGGCGCGGGCGAGATTGTGCTGGAATATGGCGACCAGGATTTGCAGCCGGTCTCTGTCGGCGAGACGGTGACGGTGGACATCGGCCAGAACAAGACAGCTACTCTGCGCGTGGTGGGCTTTGTGCGTACCATAGGGTTGCAGAGTCCGGCGGCCAGCGGCGTCGCGCGCGGATATATGAGCGATGCGGCCATCAAACAGGCGTTTGGCGCACTGGCACCGCCTCCCAACAGCAAAGACCCGCAACTGCGAGATGAAATCGCCTTCAAGGTTCAGCATATCGATCAGGTGAACGCGACAGCGGACGCGCTGACTCAGACGCTGCGGGCCAACCATCTGACCGTGCTGAACGTGGATGTCAACCAGCCGTTTAATCAGGCAGTGATAAACGCTGTCAACGGGGTCTTTACATTGTTGCTCATGCTCTCCATTCTGGCGGTGGTGCTGAGCGGCCTGCTCATCCTCAACACGATCATCACGCTGGTTGCCGAGCAGACGCAGATCATCGGCACGCTCAAGGCGGTTGGTGGGACGCGCGGCGCTATCCTGCGTGGCTATCTGATCTCGGTGGGCATCTACAGCGCAGTGGCGACACTGCCCGCCATCGCCCTGGGGTTAATCCTGGGCTATCCGCTGGCGACGTATCTTGCCAGCACGATTCCCCTGGATGTGGGACCGTTTGCGGTCCAGCCCTGGATTATCATCCTGGGCCTCGCGGTTGGCTTTGGTGTGCCGCTGCTTTCAGCGCTGCTGCCGCTCTGGATTGGCACGCGCATCACGGTGCGCGAGGCGCTTTCCGCCTATGGCATCAGCGCCGGGCGTGGGAACAGCCTCTTCGCCAGGGCAGCGCAGCGGCTGGGCTGGGTCTCGCAAACGACATGGCTAGGCTTGCGCGGCGTCTTTCGCAAGCGCTGGCGCGCCGCGCTCACCTTGCTGACGCTGACGCTGGCGGGAACGACCTTTCTGGTGGTGCAGACGGCCACTGCCGCCACCAACCAGAATATTGCCAACGCCTACGCCAACTATTCGTATGATGTCGATGCAGGCATCTATGCGACCAACTCGTCGCTGGTGGGGCAGATCAGCGCGTTGCCCAATGTCCAGCGGGTAGAACTCTTCCGCGAGTGGTATCAGGCGGACAGCCGTTGGGGAGAAATGCACCTGCTGGGTTTTCAGCAGCATACACAGCTTTATCATCCGCAGATCATCAGCGGGCGCTGGCTTTCTCCCAGCGATACCAATGCTGCCCTGATTAATGAGGAAGCTGCTGACGCTACGGGCCTGAAGGTCGGCGATACTCTGACCCTTGCTTCCGGGCCTCTGCACTCACGAAGCGGTCCTTCTACGTCGGGCATTCAGGCCACCTGGACCATTATTGGTATCATCCATCAGCCAATGGATGATCTTGGGGAGATTGGCACTGTCATTACCTCGGTGGAAAACGTCAATCAGCTTGTGGGCGACCCCGCCAACTTTACGCCAGAGGTGCTGGTCGAGGCGCGGGACCACTCGCAAAGTGCCGTTGATACGCTTACCAGGCAGATCGATCAACTGGTGAACGGTGGGAATGATAATGGAGGAAGACGGGTTGAGACGATCCAGCAATTGATCCAGCGCAGCCAGAGTGGCTGGTTTATCTTCTATGCCTTGCTCTACAGCGTGGCGTTGATTGTGGGGGCGGTGGGCATTCTGGGGCTGGCGAACGCGCTGGCCGCCTCGGTGCTGGAGCGGCGGCGTGAGATCGGCCTGCTGCGTTCGATGGGCGGAAGCGCCTTTCGGGTGGCGCGGGTTTTCTGGGTGGAAGGATTGGCGCTGGGTGGCATCGCCTGGCTGCTGGGTGCGCTGCTGGGGCTGCCGCTGGCCTATGGATTCATCCAAGTGATGGGCAAGCTGGTCCTGCGCGTAGACTTTCTCGTCGCCCCGTCGGCGTTTGCGGTGATGCTGGCTGCTGTGCTCATCATCTCGACGCTGGCGAGCATTGTTCCCGCCTTGCGTGCGTCACGCGTGCGCATCGCCGATATGCTGCGCTACGAGTAGGGGATATTTGAAACCACCGCCATTTCGTCGGCCAAACGCCCGCCAGCACGGAGGCTGGCGAGACGTTGCGCTGACGTGGCAGTACCGGCAACGTGTACTCTGCTCCGGGGAAGATGACTGAGAGTAGTTTCTATGAGATACTTCCTTCAGCAGCGCTGGTCAGCGCGATTTCTTGTTCATCGGGAGGGTTTCATGAGAAAGAGATGGCGCTGGCGCTTTGGTGGCCTCTCCTGGCGCATCATGGTCTCCTATTTCCTGGTGACGCTGGTGGCCGCGCTGACGATTGAATTTGCCATGACGCTTGGCGCGTTTCTTCAGGATTTGCAAGCACCTGTGCAGCCCAGCGATCAGGTGCTGAGCCAGCGTGAAGAGCGGGCAGCGTCCCAGATCACGCGCTATCTGGAGCGGGCCGTTCCCGATACAGCGGCGCTCCAGAGATGGCTGCTGGGTTCATTTCTGAATGCCGTGAGCACTGCCGGAAGCGGCGAGCCATCCTTTCTCGTGATTGTCGATCAGCACGGCCAGACGCTGGCCGCCGTTTCCTGTGCATCGCCTGTATTCCCAAAACCAGAGAAATCGTTCTCGCCGCAGATTGCCAGGGCAGGCATAGGCTCTTGCACAGCCATCACCGCCGCGCAAGCAGCCGTGCTCCTCTCCCCGGCCTATACGCAGGCAGCGCTGAGCGCCGCGCTGGAGGGCACGTTGCGGCCAGTGGAAGTCACAGCGCCCGAGAAACACACCATCATTGCTGCCTCGATCCTGTCGTCAGAGGGGCAGGTGCTGGGAGCGCTGGTATCTGATGTCACGTTGGGAACGGATAGCGTGACCGCCGCTTCAGCCATCGCCACGCGAAATATTGGCGAACTTATCTCCGTGTTTCTGCGCAATTTACAGCCAGCAGGATTTTATTTCGTCTTGCTGGCGATGGCTCTCGGCACGGTCACCGGCATCCTGATCTCTGGAGGGATTACGCGCCGCCTGCGCCGCATTACACTTGCGGCAGGGGCCTGGAGCCAGGGCGAGTTTCAGGTGGCCGTGCGCGACCCGTCGCGCGATGAGTTGGGGCAGTTGGCGCAAGACCTCAACCGCATGGCCGAGCAAATTCAAACCTTGCTCGCCACGCGCCAGGAACTGGCGGTAGTCGAGGAGCGCAACCGCCTGGCGCGCGAGTTGCACGATTCGGTCAAGCAGCATGTCTTTGCCAACGCGCTGCTGATTCGGGCCGCCCGCAAGGTGTTTGCCCGCGAACCGGACAAGGCGCAGGGCTATCTGGCGGAGGCTGAGGAGCTTTCCAGGCAGGCGCAGCAGGAGTTGATCGATCTGATTCGCGCGCTGCGTCCCGCTGCTATTGCCGATAAGGGGCTGGTGGGAGTGCTGGAAGAGTATACCGCCGATTGGTCGCGGCGCATGGGCATTGTGGTGGAGATGCGCGTCCAGGGCGAGCGCACGACGCCGCTGGAGATCGAAACCGTGCTCTTTCGCGTGACACAGGAAGCGCTCGCCAATGTTGCGCGCCACAGCAATGCAGAGCAGGTCGAGGTACAGCTAGCCTGGACCGATGAGGACGTGTCCCTGACCATCCAGGACAACGGCCAGGGGTTTGATACGCTGCGCGCGGAGGGCAAAGGCATGGGCCTGGGAACCATGCGCGAGCGCGTGGAGGCGCTGCATGGCGCGCTGACAATCTCCAGTTCGGCGAGCGGAACGCGCATTGAGGCGCGTATCTCGTTCTCCCACGCCAGCCCTGAGGAGACGCTGGAGGCAGTCTATGAGTGAGCCGATTACGGTCCTGATCGTGGATGATCACGCGGTGGTGCGACACGGCATCCGTGCCTTGCTCGAAGCGGAGGGTGACTTTACAGTGGTGGGCGAGGTCAGCTCAGGAGCGGAAGCGGTGCTGCTCGCCGCCGATCTGGCACCCGATGTCGTCTTGATGGACCTGGTGATGCCCGAAATGAATGGCATCGAGGCGACGCGGCTGCTCAAGCAGCGCAGCCCGCGCTCGCAGGTGATCGTCTTGACCTCCTATCACGAGGACGAGCACATCTTTCCGGCCATTCGCGCGGGAGCGCTGTCGTATCTCCTGAAAGGGGTGGGACTGGATGAACTGACCGAAGCGGTGCGCAAAGCGGCCAGAGGCGAGGCCACGCTGCATCCTCACGTTGCGGCGCGGCTGGTGCAGGAGTTGAAAGGCGCTTCCCACGAGACCGCCGCGCTCTACAAAACGCTGAGCGAGCGCGAGCGCGAGGTGCTGCGCCTGATCGCGGAGGGGCTGAGCAATGCGCAGATTGCCGAACGGCTGGTCATCAGCGAGCGCACCGTCAAGAGCCACGTCAACAATATTCTGAGCAAGCTGCACCTGGCAGATCGCACGCAGGCGGCGATCTTTGCCTGGCGTCAAGGAATGATGGACCGCTAGAGGCATCTCACCCTGTTGCACAGCTCAACAAGCCGCAAGCCTATTCTTTCTCTAAGGCGTCCTTCAGTGGTACCAGACGCTGCTGTAATGCATAAATGGCGGCCTGGGTGCGATCAGCCAGATGGAGCTTGGTTAAGATGTTAGAAACATGCGTTTTGACCGTCCCTTCACCAATCACCAGTTCGGCAGCAATCTCGGCATTGGAGCGCCCGCGCGCAATCAGCGTTAACACGTCCAGTTCGCGCGTCGTAAGCTCCTGGAGCGGCGAACGCTGCTGCATTTCGCGCAAGACCCGCGCGGCCACCTGGGGATGCAAGACGCCTTCGCCACGAGCGGCGGCGCGAACAGCCTCTACTAACTCTTCCGGGCCAGCATCCTTGAGGAGATAAGAAATAGCGCCTGCCTTGATGGCGCCGAAAATCTGCTCGTCTTCATAGTATGAGGTCAGGATGATAATCTGTACATGCGGGCTGAGCCGTTTCATTTCGCGCACGGCGGTAATGCCATCCATTCTGGGCATCAGCAGATCAAGCAAGACCACATCGGGAAGCAGGCTTGTGACGAGCGCGACGCCTTGCGCGCCATCTTTGCCTTCGCCAATGACCTCCATATCCGGCTGTTGCTCCAGCAGGAATCGCAATCCCCCTCTGACGACGGCATGGTCGTCCACCAGCACAATGCGAATCATGTGTTTGCTCCTGTTGGTCTATCTGGCTCTGGCTCCTGTGGAAGAGATACGAACACACGTGTCCCCTGCCCTGGAGCGCTCTCCAGGGCGAAGGAACCACCAAGTTCCTGCACTCGTTCTCGCATCGAACGAAGCCCCAGCCCGTGCTGTGTTTCGTCCGTGCCCGGTTCAAAACCCTGCCCGTTGTCGGTGATGGTGAGTGTGGCAGATCGTTCCTGGGGCGTCAGGTCCAGCGTAATGATGGTGGCATCGGCATGGCGGGCTGCATTGGAGAGTGCCTCCTGCGAGATGCGCAAGAGCGCCTGCTCTGCATGAGCCGTCAAGGCGACCGGGCGAAGTGAGGTATTCACTGTAATACCAAGCCGCGTCCGATAGGCAGCGGTCAGGTCTTCCAGCGCCTCGGCCAACCCCAGATGTTCGAGCTGTGTCGGGCGCAGTTCCAGCAGCAGCGCGCGCATCTCTCGAATCATTGTGGTCGCCATGCCTTGCAACGCGGCAATCTGAGGAGAAAGCGGCGAGTCGGCTGGAAGCGCGCGCTGGATTCCCCCAACCAGCATACGCAGCGAGAACAGGTCTTGGGAGACCGCATCATGTAACTCGCGAGAAATGCGTGCTCGTTCGGCCAGGCGGGCGTTTTGCTCGGCAAGGTCCTGGCGTGCCTGGATGCTTTCGGCCAATTGTTCCGCCATCTGATTGAAGTGGCCTTCAAGCTGGCCGATCTCATCTTTGCGCGCTACCAGCACCCGCTGTTCGTAATGACCCTGGGCAAAAGCAGTGGTTGCTGCCACTAACCGGCGAATTCGGCGGACCAGGCTGCGCGTGGTCAACAGCCCAAAGAGGCCACCGATGGGTGAGACAAGGATACTCAGCGCCAGCGCGCTCAGGAGCGCCAGCAGGACCACTTTGCCCAGTTCCGGGGGGTGATCTGTCAGTTGCCCATCAGGTCCGCGTACCGGCACCTGAAGGTAAATGGCTCCGATGGGATGCCGCTCTTTGCCCCAAACTGGGACGACTACCCAGGCAGCAAGCCCTGCCGGGATCATCTCGGTGTTGCTCGCGGCTGCTCCGTTCCTCAAAGCGGTGGTAATAGCACTTGCTTCGTTGGGGAGGTATGTCGAGGCTGGTGATTGGCTGGGAAAGCGATCTGGATAGGAACTGGTCAAAATATCCCCATCGGGCGCAATCAGGAGACCAACTGCCAGCGGCTGTGTTTCTGGGACAAGGGTACTGGTATATGGTATGGTCGCAGCAACCGCCTTGGGAAGCAACGAGGTTCCATCATCGGGCATAGGCAGCAAGGAATCGGTTTCACCGGGGCGAAACGTTGACTGGGAGTTAAGGCTCGCCCCATTCGCCTGGAGGGCCGCCACAAAAGCATATTGCCGTGCCACCTGCACGGCAAGTTGCGGAAAGAGCACAGTCGAGTACGCGGTTCCGATGCCAAAGGTCACGAAAGCGAGGATGAGGACTTCTAACAAGAAGGCGGCAGTGATGGTCACCCAGACATAGGAAAACGTCATGCGCGCCTGCAATCCTCGCCAGCGTGGGGAGCGAGAGACGCCAGACCTGATCTTCTGATCGCTTACCATAGCTTTGTATTCCATAGTTGCGCAATCCACTCCTTCCCATCAGACGCATTGCAGAACGCATCATTGCTGTCCCAGCATAGCATATAGCAGGGGATGGACAGAAGCATGGAGTTGCGTGGCTGTCCACCCCCTGCCAGGGAACTTTATTCGTAGCGCAGCACTTCCAGCGGGCGAACTCGCGTGGCATTCCAGGCAACCAGCGCTGCGATGCCCATGCAGATGGCGGTGGTAGCGGCCACAACCCCCAGGACTATCCCCGGATTCACCAGAACAACGACGTTGAAGGCAAGCTTTGCCAGCACCAGCGCAATCAAGGTCGCCAGCAGCATCGCCAGTACCGAGCCGGTAAAGCCGATCAGCCCATTCTCGAACAGCACTTCGCTGAGTACGTTTTTGCTAGTATAGCCTACCGACTTCAGGATACCCAGTTCGCGCCGTCGCTCCAGCATCGCCAGCGCCACCACGTTGGCAATGATGATGAAGCCAGCCAGCATCGCCAACGACGAGACCGCCGTCAGCAGGATGATGAGATTGTTGAGCAAACTCAGGAAGAAATTGACCTGCTCTGCCAGGTTGATAATCTGCACCGTTGGCACTGCCTGCTGAATCTGGCGCAGAATCTGGTCGATCTGGTTCGGGTCGAGCACCAGCGAATAGAGATAGCCAGGATGACCGCCAGAGAGCGTGTTTGCCAGGCTGATGTCCCCCAGAATCGGCGGATCAATGGCAAGCTGGTCCGGCGTGTAGAACGCCGCGATAGTGACGGTTGCGGTTGTCTTGCCATCCGGCCCCACCAGCGTGATCTCATCGCCCAACTTGAGGTTGAACGGGGCTTGCGAAAGCGTCTGCGGTGCCATCACGCGGTTGGTGCCCGCGTCCTGCTGTGCCAGGCGGCTACCAATCTGGCTGTCGTGACTGCCCTGGACAGGCGCTTGTGTGGGGAATTGCCCGCGCGCCAGATCAAAGCCCGTCACCCCGGACAGGTCGGCAGCCGATTGCTGAGAGAGTGTCTGGCCGTTCAAGAACTGCTCAAGCGGCACCCCGTTGATCTCTAGCGGGATACTGCCGGTTGTTGCATACACCGTTTGCTGCTTGATACCAGCAATCGTTGCCAGGCGTTGATCGACGGCGGCTTTGTCATCGCTGCTCGCCTGAATGAAAGCGTTGTAGGTCGTAGCTGAAGCAACAAAGCCGGTGATCGCCGTGTGGATACCCTGGCTCAAGGTCAGAATCAGGCCGATTGCAAAGACGCCAACAAACAGCGCCACCAGCGTGGTCGAGGTGCGGGTCTTCTTGCGCCCGATGTTGCGCAGCGCCATTTTGACGGTTGCCTTCCAGGCGCGGGGGGAGAAGACGACCAGCATACCCAGCAGCATCAAGGCCAGGCAAAGGATGCCAAACGCAGGGAGAGCCAGCGTCAACAAGATCGAGATGGCAATCTCGCCAGCAAAGAGCAGCCCATATCCCCAGGAAAAATGTTCTGGCACGGGGAGTTTGCCGATCACGAGCGCGACCAGCAGAAACCCCAGGCTGAGCAGCAGCAGGAAGAGGCCACCACCGCCAACAGCGCCCAGCGAGACGAGCGTGTTCTGCAAGATGCTGAGCGCCAGCACGAAGAACAGCGCCACCAGCAGCAGCCCCAGCAACCCAGAAAGCCAGAGGCTGCTTCTGGTGTGCTCGCTCAGTCCGCGCAGCACGGCGATGGGGCGAATCTGGCTGGTCTGGACGATAGGCAGCAGGCCAAAAATCAGCGCTGTACAGAAGCCAATCGCCACGCCGGAGAGCACAGTAACGGGGTTAACATCGCCTGGCAAGGAAAGAACGAGCGCGTTCTCCACCAACCCCTTGACCAGGAAGCTGACGCCAACGCCCGCCGCAGCGCCAACGATGCCACCAATGAGGCCCAACAGACCCGCTTCGACGCCAAAGAGCAGATACAACTCCCACAAGCGATAGCCCGCTGTCTTGAGCATGGCGATTTCGGTCTGGCGGCGACGTAGCAAGACCTGCATGGTGTTGACGATGCCGATGCCGCCGATGAGCAGCGCCAGCAGCCCCACCACTTGCAGGAAGTAGCGAATTTGTTGCACGCTCGCCTCGTTAGTCTGTAAGGCATCTTTGGTGGTGGTGATCGTCGTCAGCAGCAGTGCCTGGTGGATGCGCTGCTTGGCAGCGGCGGCATTTGCGTCGGTGTGCCCAGGCACATCGGCATAGACCACCCGATAGCCCAGCGGCGTCGGGTCCGTGCTGGGCAGCGCGGCGAAGCTGTGAAAATCGATCAGAATCGTGCTGCCTGCAAACAGGGCCGTGTTTTTGATGACGCCCTTGATGGTCACGGTGAATGCGCGCCCGGGGGCATGGACCAGCACCGTGTCGCCCATCTGGACGTTCAGATCGGTGAGCAAGCTCTGCGTCACAACCACATCAGTGCCCGCCAGGAGCGACGCGAGCGTTCCGCTGGTGGGGGTCACAAACTGCGGCGCGCCCGCCAGTGGGAACTTCGCGGGGTCAACGGCCCAGATGGCGAGCGCATGGGTTGCGCCCTGGCTATCTGCCGCTTCGCTATTCACCTGCGCGGCTGCCGTATAGTCGGTCAGCACGCCCTGAGACTGGAGTTGATCGAAGGTTGCCAGGGCCGATGGTGGCAGGGGCGTATTGTAGCTGAAGACGGCGAGGTCGCCACCGTTGAGCGCGCGGACATCGCTCGTTAAGCCGAGGTTGACCATATTTCCTACCAGTTGCAGGGCCACCACCGCCAGCACTCCAACAGCGATACAGAAGATCGCCAACAGTGTTCGCTGCCCGCCGCGCGCCAGTGATCGTGCTGGATAGGACCAGTAAAACGTCGCTTTCATGGCTGCAATTCCTTTATGTATCTATCCTGTGGTTTCCTGAAGCCTGCCGTACGTTGGGAGGATCAAACTTCACCAGGTTCCGCAGCGATCAGCCCATCAACGATGCGAATGGAACGATCTGCTGCGGCGGCAACCTTGGGGTCATGCGTGGCGATGATAAACGTGGTGTTGGTCTGCTGGCGCAGGTCGCGAATTAGTTGCAGCACCGTATCGCTATTCTTCTGATCGAGATTGCCGGTCGGTTCGTCCATGATGACAATGGCGGGCCTGGTCACCAGCGCACGAGCGACGGCCACCCGCTGCTGCTCGCCGCCGGAAAGCTGCGTCGGGCGGTTGCCCAGACGATGGCCCAGGCCCACCAGATTGAGCAGGTCTCTGGCGCGGGCACTCGCGCTGCCCTGGTGCTTGCCAACATAGAGGGGAATCTCGACATTCTCCTGGGCGGTCAACGTGGGAATGAGGTTAAAGGCTTGGAAGACCATGCCAATCTTTTGATTGCGGACTTGAGCAAGCTGCCCTTCGCTCATGCGGGTGATATCAATCTGGTCGATAAGGACCTTCCCGCTGGTGGGGTTATCCAGTCCGGCAATGATGCCCAGCAGCGTACTTTTGCCAGAACCCGAGGGGCCAACGATGGCAACGAACTCGCCCTTGGAAATCTCGAAGCTGATGCCTTTGAGGATGTCGATGTGCTCGTGGCTGAGTGGCAAGCTCTTCCGCACATCGAGCGCGGTAAGTGCCGCCTGTTGTGACGCAGCGCGCGAATCTAAGTCGGTTGTCATGGAGTCATTTCCCTTTCTTTCTGCTATAGCCGTTCCCTACAGGATGAGCCTGGAGGAGGGTTATCACGAGCAGAACCGATGTAGTTCCATCGCTCAAAGAAAGGGTAACTGGAGCAGGCGCGATTTCCATCTCACGCAAGACGGATTAGCTCTCTTACTTTCGATAGAGGGGGATCGTCTGGGGTTGAGAAGGCTAGGGAGTCATTCAGTTTGAACCGGGCATAGATTCCGCCTTTTTCCTGCTGCTTTACGCAGATGGCACCAACTTGAGCGTGGTTGCACGCGCTTGCGGGGCGAGCATCGGGTCCACATACCTGGCGCTGTATCTCCGGTACTTCGATTGATAGGCCGCATCGATCTCCTGATTGAGCGCCGCATCGGAGCTGGTGTCCACCAAGGTCACGGCCTTCGTCACTCCGCCAGCGGCAATGCGTCCCTCGGGCCGCCGTTGTATCTGACGAAACCAACCTGTTTCACGACCACGATAGGCGCGCACGTACAGTTCATCACCGACGCGCACGACCCAGACGGTAACGGGCATGCGACGCGAACCATCTTGCTTGAAAGAGGTGAGTTGCAGTTCATCGGCCGCTCCAATGCGTTCGAGGTCACGCGGTGTCCAGTTCGTCATGGCAATGCCTCCTTTTGATCTTGGAAATGGTTGTCATGCCAGCCTCACCCGTAGCGCTCTCGTCCGGTCCCCCTGTCCCCATGCACCTCGATCTGTGCGAAGGCGCGGTCGATCTCGCGGAGGTCGTCTGCCGAGAGCATGACGGCAACTGCACCAATATTCTCCTCCAGTCGCTCTCGCTTCGTGGTCCCCGGAATCGGCACAATCCACGGCTTCTGGGCCAGCAGCCATGCCAGCGCGATCTGCGCTGGTGTCGCCTGCTTGCGGGTGGCGATTTGGCTGAGCACTCGACGAGTGGCTGGTTGGCCTGCCGGGCCTCGGGCGTAAAGCGTGGGAACCACGACCGAATGTCAGCAGGGTCAAAGGTCTGAGCGGGATGCACCTTCGCGGTGAGGAAGCCCTGCCCTAGCGGACTCCAGGGCACAAAACTGATCCCTAGTGCTGCACACGTCGGAAGCACCTCTGCTTCCGGATCATGTGCCCACAGCGAGTATTCGCTCTGGACGGCTGTCACTGGCTGGATCGCGTGCGCCCGACGGATCGTCTCTGCCCCAGCCTCGGCCAGGCCGAAGTGTTTGACCTTGCCTTCCCGAATCAGGTCTTGCACGGCGCCCGCCACGTCTTCGATGGGCACATATGGCCTTGTCTCCTCCCTTTCGTGTGAAAGTCGCAACGCTTTTCCTCCAGGATCAGACCTGATATTGTTCGTCGCTGACCTGTTCCATCCAGTCGGCAGTCTTGCCGTCGAGTTGCTCCTGAATCGCGAGGTGCGTCATGGCCGTGGCAGGTGCAGCGCCATGCCAATGTTTCTCCCCTGGCGCGAACCAGATCACGTCCCCTGTCCGAATCTCCTCGATTGGCCCTCCCCAGCGTTGCGCCCGCCCACAGCCTGCTGTCACAATCAGGGTCTGGCCCAGCGGATGCGTATGCCAGGCGGTTCGCGCGCCCGGTTCGAAGGTGACACTGGCGCCGACCACACGTGCTGGATTGGGCGCCTCGAACAGCGGGTCAATGCGGACCGCGCCGGTAAAGTACTCGGCTGGTCCTTTGCCGGACGGTTGGGAGCCAATGCGCTTGATTTCCATAGCTGTCCTCTCTGTGTTGTACGCTCTTATCTGCAATCGCTTGACACCAAGGAGGCGCGCAGCGACTTATGGGCGCAACAGCGCCTTGATCGCGCGGCGCTCGTCCATGGCGCGGTAGCCCTCCGCCACCTGGTCCAGAGGCAGGGTCAGGTCAAAGACCTTGCCGGGGTTGATCTGTCTGTTCCACACCAGCTCAATCAGCTCGGGCAGGAAGCGTCGCACCGGGGCGGGACCACCAAGCAGGCGGAAGTGGGCGAAGAACAGCCCCTCGCCGTTCAGCTCGACCCCATGCGGGACGCCGACGTAGCCCACGGACCCACCCGGGCGGGTGGAACGGATCGCTTGCGTCATCGATTCCTGGGTGCCGACGCACTCCAGCACCGCGTCGGCGCCGATGCCATGCGTCAACGCCTTGATGCGGGCCACCCCCTCGTCGCCGCGCTCAGTCACGATATCGGTCGCGCCGAACGAGCGGGCAAGCTGCTGCCGCGCCTCGTGCCGACTCATCGCGATGATTCGCTCGGCGCCCATCTGCCTGGCGGAGAGCACGCCCAGGAGGCCAACCGCGCCGTCGCCGACGACCGCAACGGTCATGCCGGGCTGCACGTTGGCCGCGTCGGCGGCGAACCAGCCGGTGCCCATGACATCGGAGAGCGTTAGCAGACTCGGAATGAGGTCTGCCGACGGCATCTCGGGGGTGGCGACCAGCGTGCCATCTGCGAGCGGCACGCGCAACAGCGGCGCCTGCGCCCCACCGACGAGTTCGCGGTGCAGACAGGATGATTGGTAACCGGCCTGGCAGTGGGGGCAGGTATTGTCGGAGGCGAAGAACGACCCGATGACAAACTGTCCGGGCTTGATAGTGGTGACCGCGCTGCCGACTTCCTCGACGATGCCGCAGTACTCGTGCCCCATGGGGGCCGGCTGAGCAACCGGGCTGATGCCGCGATAGGGCCACAGGTCGGACCCGCACACACAGGCCGCCGAGATGCGGATAATGGCGTCCGTTGGCTGAGTGATCGTCGGGTCGGGGCGCTCCTCGAAGCGCACGTCGCGCGCGCCGTAGAGTATCGTTCCTCGCATGGTTTTCATCTCCTGATTCTGGCTGATGACGGCTTCTCTCACTGCTGTTGGTGGTCGGGCAGGTCTTGTGCCCTGCTCAACCCTGGCGCTCCCTTTGAAGAAAAGTCCAGTGTGTCGCGCAGGGCAAAGAAGCGTTTCCTCTCGTCTTTCAGTAATGATAGCCAGGAGAGGGACAGGATGATAGAATAATTGTGGAGAAAGTTTGGCGGATTCTGCACATCTTCCCCAGGGAGGGTGGCGTTACCCGAAAGGCGGACTCTTGTGGACATCGTGACTCTCGATATGATGACCAACCCGCAGGCAGACCGCGAAAAAGAGCGAGCGCACGCCGATCGGGAGGAACTGGTGGAGCGGATCGGGCGGGCCATCCGGGCTGACGGGACTGTCCAGCCGCTGCCAAGGCTGCACCTGTATCGCCACTCGGTCCCGCTGGAGCAGGTGTACAGCGTGGCTGAGCCGTCCCTGTGCGTGGTGGCCCAGGGGAGCAAGGAATTCTTGCTGGGCGAGAGCCGCTACCGGTACGACCCCTTTCACTATCTGCTCGTGACCGTCGATCTGCCCAGCGTCGGTCAGATACTCGAAGCCTCGCGGGACTGCCCCTTCCTCAGTCTGCGCCTGGACCTTCCCCCGTCCCTGGTCAGTGCGGTCATGGTGGAAGCGGAACTGGCCTCCCCTCCCGGCCCTGTCGAGGTGCGGGCCATCACGGTCAGCCCGTTGGAACTGGGCCTGCTGGATGCGGCTGTGCGCCTCATCCGGCTCCTGGAGGCGCCGACCACCGCGCCGGTGCTCCTGCCGCTCATCACGCGGGAAATCATCTATCGGCTGCTGGTAGGCGAGCAAGGCGCTCGGCTTCGCTACCTGGCGCTGCTAGGTGGCGCCACGACCCGCATCGCCCGAGCGATCGAACGCCTCCGGCAGGACTTTGACCAGCCCCTACGTATCGAGCAACTGGCGCAAGAACTGGGGATGAGCGTCTCGGGGCTGCACCACCACTTCAAGGCCGTCACAGCGCTGAGTCCCCTGCAATATCAGAAACGGCTGCGGCTTCTGGAGGCGCGCCGGTTGCTGCTGGGTGAAGACCTGGACGCGACCCGGGCGGCCTACCGCGTGGGCTACCAGGATGTTTCCCACTTCAATCGGGAGTACAAAAGCCTCTTCGGCGTCCCACCCATGCGCGATGTACATCGGCTGCGGCAAGCGGCAGAGGAGCGCGTCTGGCGCTGAGCCAGTGCCCGACGCGCTCCAGGCGGAACGCCCAGGCGACGGCCATCTACTGCCTACGCAGCAACCTGGCCGCCGATGGAAGCCCTCGGGTGAATAGGAACCCATCGACTAATGCCCGAGGGACAGATGCTAGAATTAGAAAAACTACCAGGGGTTGGGCCACTGGCAAAACAGCGCATCAAGAACGAGAAAGAGGAAAATCGAAGGCCGGGTGCGTCTCTCGCTGGAACAGGTCGGGTTGATCCGTGGTGGGGTGCCTGAGCTTTATCATTCAGATTCGTAAGGTCAGCCCATAGGCACTGATGGCCGTCTTCCCCCAGAGCCATGCCTGCTCATCCGCACTCAGCGAGGTCGTGACGGCGCGCATCACCGCGATACATTCGGCATACGGGCCGCTGAGCGTGCTGACCGGCCAGTCGCTGGCAAAGAGCAGCCGCGCTGCGCCAAAAAGGGAGAGTGCACTGTGTAGATAGGGCTGAAGCGTTTCTGCTGTGATGGGCGGCGGCTCGGCCAGCCCCTGGATCGCCGAAAACTTCATAGAGACATTGGGAAGCTCCGCCAGTGGTCTTAGCCGTTCCGTCCAGGGGACCACGCCGCCAGGGGTCAGTGCCTGGCCTGCCAGGTGGTTCACGACGAAGCGCGTTTGTGGGTGGGCGCGCAGCATCTCCACCACCTTCGGCAGTTCCCCTTCGCGAGGCAGCACATCGCAGGTGAGGTTGCGCTCCGCCAGGGCGCGCAGGCCGTGGCGCACCGGCTGCCAATCCTCCACGAAGAGGCGGATTCCCTTGAACAGCGGCTCGCACGCAAGCTCATCCAGCGTGGCTGCCACATCCGGCGCGGCCAAATCCACCCAGCCAACGACCCCCGCGATATGCGGGGAGCGTTGGGCCAGGTCGAGCATCCAGGCCGTCTCGGCCAACGAGTTATCCGCTTCGATCAACACGCTGTACTGGATGCCTGCTGCCTGCATCTGCGGCAAGATATCAGCGGGCAGATAATCGCGGTTCATCTCTGGCCGGTTCACTTGCTTGTGCCATTCATAGGCAAAGTTCCGGAGCTGCCAGTAATGCTGGTGCGCATCGACGGTGATCAGCGGCTCTGTCATAGATTCCCCTTTGGCTCCTCCAGATGGTCGTTTTTCGTCCCCTTCACTCATCCGACCAGGCCGCATCACCCTGCCGCCTGGTTGCGCGTATCGCGCCAGCGCAGCAGGTCTTCCACTGCCTGATAATCCCAGGTGCCACTCATGCCCAGAATGAAATGCGATGCGCCAGCGGCCACATAGTCGTCGCGCTCGGCATCGCTGGCTTTCCTCCCAGCACTGCACGCGCGTTCAATTTCCGTTGGGTCGCGTTGAAATTCGGCGCACCACTGGTCCAGCACGCCCATTTTGTGGGTGAACGTGGGCACATCGGCAAAAAAGTGGGTCATCGTGGCATGCCTGGCAGCAATGCGCAGGGTCTTCTGCTCGCCGCCCCCGCCAACCATAATCGGAATCTGGCGCAGCGGCTTGGGAACATCAACTTCCCAGCGTTGTTTGATGATCTCCAGCGAGCGCTCCAGGGCGGCAAGGCGGCTGCCTGCCGTGCCGAACTCATAGCCATATTCCTGATAATCGCGTTCAAACCAGCCCGCACCTAGACCGAAGATCAGACGGCCATTGCTGATATGGTCAACCGTTTTCGCCATGTTGGCAAGCAGGGCCGGATTGCGATAGGTATTGCACGTCACCAGGCACCCTATTTCCACGCGCGCAGTATTGGCGGCCATCGCCGTCAGCAGTGTCCAGCCTTCGAAGTGGTTGCCTTGTGGGTCGCCAGAGAGCGGGAAAAAGTGGTCCCAATTCCAGAGCGTATCTACGCCCATCGCTTCAAAGCGGCGGACGGCCTCGATATAGTCAGGATAGGTGGTGTGCTGCGGCTGCATTTGCACGCCAATGCGGATACGTCGCGATGAGGAGGCAGTAGTCAAGGAGTTTTCCTTCCCTTGGTGGTCAGACGAAAAGACTGTTCCAATTGTACGGCGCTTTCTTCTCTTAGAGCAACCTTTCTCAAACCACAGGAGCATGAAGCGAATCGTTGCTGCACCAATATCAACATAGTGCCAGAGTTGCTATCCTCCGCTGGTTTTGCAGCGCTCCAATCGTGTACGCGAACACCTGATCTGTCGGATCGTCCTTCACATAGTCACAAACGGTGCTCACCAATGGAGCATTTTTCGTATCTGGCGATCCCAGGTACGATCAGACAAGAATTTCCGCGCTAAAAGCATTTGCCTGTCACGGGGAGCGACCAGATAACGAGGTCTGGGGTGTGGTGTCCTGGTGATTTTCTCAATCGTTTGAGCAACCAGCTCAGGGGCAAAACTCTTTTGCTCCACCTGACGCCACATGGCATCAAAGTTTGCCAGAAGTGGGCCGAGCGAGCCGCCGCGAAATCGGTCGAGTTTCTCTGCGTGTTTTCTGCCGGTTGCTTGCAATTGCGTGATGCTGGAGCCTGGCTCGAGAAGGACGACCTGTACACCAAATGGGGCAAGCTCGATGCGCATGGCATCACTGAGCGCTTCCAGGGCATATTTACTTGCTGAATAGGGACCGAGGGTTGGTAGTGAAACCAGTCCCCCGACGCTGCTGATGTTAATGATGGTTCCCTTTGCTTCCTTCAGCAGCGGAAGAAAGGACTGAGTTACACCGATATGGGCGAAGACGTTGATCTCGAATTGTTGGCGCAGATCATTCAAATCGAGCAATTCCACCGGGGCTGAATAGGCTACTCCCGCGTTATTCACAAGAACCTCTACCTGTGACGTGTCTTCCCCAACCACCTGACACAAGTGCGCCACCTGCTGTTGATCAGTGATGTCGCATAAGACAATGCTTATATTGTCTTGCAGACCTAATTGCTCTGCTGTCGACTGTAATGACTGCTGATCAACTTCTTTCCGCACGGTGGCAAAGACGTGCCATCCACGCTGTGCCATAAGCAAAGTGGTTGCTCTTCCGAAACCTGATGAACAGCCAGTAATCACGATTGTTTTCTGCGGGGATTGTAGAGACATGCCTACCTCCTCCATAGATCAGGTTCTCAATGCGAGAGAGAGTATATCATACAGCCGGTTCAAGGGTGCCCTTGTCAAGGCGAAGCACACAAAGCTGGCGATGTCTATCCTTCCCTCACGGTGCGGGTGAAGCATCCTGGAGATGGGCGATGCGCTGGTGCCGAGCTTTTGCCTCCATGGTATGATCCTGGCAGGCAAAAGCTGTACGCGTAGAAGTTTCATGGTTGCAGAGAGTCTGGAAAGGGGGAAACAATGGAAGCGCAGTTGTTTCCTGGTCTGAATCTTGGTCTGGGCAATCTTCCCCAGCTCTCGCGAGCAAAGTCGCGTTCGATCAGTGCTGAAAATATGACTGGGGAAAAAGGGCATGGAGGCATGGCAACGGAAGGGACCGGTGCCTGGCATGCGCGCGAACTCGGACAGGGATGGAAAATCTCTCCATCAGTCGTGATCCCTCCCCAGAGTGTATTTCCTTTGGCGCTCATTAGCGAGCCGGGAGCGATCCAGCACGTGTGGATGACGACTGCGCCCTCGCACTGGCGTCAACTGATCTTGCGGGCCTATTGGGACGGAGAAGGCGCGCCATCGGTTGAATGCCCGTATGGAGACTTTTTCGCCTGCGGCTGGTGTGAGCCGTGCCAGATCAGTTCGCTGCCAGTGGCTGTCAACCCGATGGGAGGGATGAATGCGTACTGGCCGATGCCCTTTCGGCAGAGTGCTCGCCTGACGCTGGAGAATCTGAGCACAGAGCCGGTGACGCTGTTCTATCAGGTGGATTATGTGCTGACTGATGTGCCACAGGATATGGCATATTTTCACGCCCAGTGGCGCAGAAGCAATCCGCTCGCGCATCAGAACGTGCATACACTGCTTGATCAGGTGCGTGGTCCAGGGCAGTATGTGGGGACGTATCTGGCCTGGCAGGCGAACAGCCCTGGCTGGTGGGGAGAAGGAGAAATTAAATTTTATCTGGATGGGGACGAGGCGTTCCCCACCATCTGCGGGACAGGCACCGAGGATTATTTTGGTGGGGCCTGGTGCTTCGAGTTTCCCCAGGGGCGCTACAGCAGCTATACTACGCCGTTTCTAGGGTTGCCCCAGATCATCCCACCTGATGTTGCCTTCCAAAGCGGGCAGCGGTTCGGCCTCTATCGCTGGCATATTCTCGACCCTATCCGATTCGAGGACGAGCTGCGGGTGACGATTCAAGCGCTGGGTTGGCGCGAAGAGGGGCATTATCAGCCACTACAGGATGACATCGCTTCCACGGCCTTTTGGTATCAGCGCGAGCCACACAGGCCCTTTCCGCCTCTGGCAGCGGTGGATACTTTCCCCCAGCAGTCCCAATAAAGCAAACGCTGTGGGGACAAGGTCGAGGACCCCACCTGGCGATGAACAAGGGGCGAGACGAGGAGTCTTCTTTATGTCATGATATCAGAATAGGACAGGAAGTGATATGAGAAAGGAACCCATTTTATGGAGATGCACCAACAGAGCATTACTGATCAGCAGGGAACTATGACCATCATGCGCTGGGAAGCATTGACAGGCGATCAGTTCCCGAAGGCAATTGAGCAAAGCCAGGGGGTCTGTTTGATTGCGCTGTCAGTGTTGGAGCGGCACGGGCACCATCTCCCCCTGGGGACGGATATGTTCGTCGGGCATGCCTTGCTTGATCGCGTAGCGCAAATGGAACCAGTGCTGCTGTTTCCAGATTATTTCCTGACGCAGATTCCCGAAGCTCGGCATTGTGCAGGAACGATTAGTATTGACCCGGCGCTGATGGTGCGTTTGCTGGACAACGTCTGCCGAGAGATTGCCCGCAACGGGGTCAAGAAGATTGTTCTGGTCAATTGTCATGGAGGCAACAGCAGCTTTCTGCCCCTTTTCACTGAATGGCAGTTAGCGACCCCACACGATTACGCGGTCTATCTCGTGCAACCGCACGCGGTGATCTATGGGGCGACTGGACTCCCCTGGGCGGCGGAGTCCGATGGTCATGCGGGTCCCAGTGAAACCAGCATGATGCTCCAGGCACGACCAGACCTGGTGGACCTGTCTCAGGTGCCCACCTTCGACGAGGGACAAGCTCTCCATCGTCTGCGGGCGCTGGAGGAGGCCGGGGTACGAACAGGGATGTGGTGGTACGCCCAGTATCCGACCCATTATGCTGGCGATGCGCGGCTAGCCAGTGCCGAGGCTGGCGAGGACCTCCTGGAGCGGATGGCGCAGCATGTGGTTCGGGCAGTGCGAGCAATTAAAGCCGACACAGAGACGCTGCGCTTGCAGAACGAGTTCTATGCCGCTTCCCAGGTACCTGCTCCTCCGCGCCTGCCCTGAGGAGTGGAATCGGCGAAACACGGGAAGTGACGATGGGGGCAGGCTCCAGCAGGAGACCAGGCGCTATTCCTCTCTACGAAGATATGCGAGATGCCAGTCTTCCTGGCATCTCGCACCCTATCACCTCTGCTGTTTCGGCTTTGCGATATGCGGCGGTCCCTGGCGAATCCTCTGGCGCATGATTTCCATCGGCCAGTCGCTCTCGCTGCTCCAGCGTTCTGGCAAGAGATGTTCCAGCCACCATGTCACACCAACCGCCGCATAGGTTTGAGCGATTTCGGAGTCCCTTTCCTGGTCTGTCCCAGAGGAGATGCCCGCATGGACCACGTCGAACGGCTGGCCTGACAATCCTGCCTGGGCACGCTGCTCTTGCACGAAACTGAGCATTGCCTGCACCGCTTCCGGTGTGAGCATCTCCGTGAACGGAATGCCCTGTCCCAGCGGGAAGACACCATCCCAGCGCGCGGCCCGCCGAAAGGGAGCTTTCAGCGGCCAGAAGCCGCCGACCCAGATGGGAATACGCGGCTTCTGCATCGGACGCGGCAGAAACTGAGCTTTGCGGATATGGTAATGCTCGCCCTGGTGCTGGAAGGGTTCGCCGCTCCAGAGGCCCGTGAGGATGTCTAGTCCTTCATCGAGCATCGCTGCGCGCACTTTCGGGTCCGTCTCCTCGCCAAGATCGTCGAATTCGGAGGGACCGGCCCCCAGTCCCACGCCCACGATCAGCCGCCCTTGCGAAAGATGATCGAGTGTGCTGGTTTCGCGCGCGACTTTCCAGGGACGACGGCGTGCCAGCGGCGTGATCAGCGCGCCCAGGCGCAAACTGCGTGTGCGCATGGCGATGGCCGCCAGGGCAATCCAGGGGTCGGCAACAGGAATGGGGTCACCAGTGGTGACATCGTCCCATAGAAAGAAGCCGTCCCAGCCCGCCGCTTCTGCATCTGCTGCCAGAGCGAGCAGCGTGGTTGGGTCGGCACAGGGGCCGAACGGTGGAAGCAGAATGCCATACTGCATGATCTTCCTCCTTTTGGGTTTTCAATGAATGAGTTCAGAAGAGTTGGGCCTCATCCTTTGATAACGTAGATGTCGCCAGGTTCGTAATGGCTTGCATCTGTTGTAAACGTAAGGGACCATACTGAAGGGCACCAACATTCTCTTGCACCTGCGCTGCGGTCTTGAAGCCAGGAATGGGGATGATGCGTTCGCTTCGCGCCCAGAGGGCACCCAGCGCGGCCTGGGCCAGCGTTCGACCATCGCTGGTCAAGATGTCGCGTAATTGTTCCAGCACCAGGCGTTGCTTGGCGAGCGGCCCTTCCTGGACATTCCAGCCTCGCTGACCACGAAGATCAGTAGCGGCAAAGCGGGTAGTCTCATCAAATTTGCCGGTGAGTAGCCCTTTCCCCAACGGTCCATTGATAATGGCCGCCAGATGATACTGTTCGCAGAACGCGAGGAGTTCCGGCGCGTCTGCAAACATATGCATGCCAAACTGTGTGGACGTGCAATGCTCCCGTTCGGCAAAGGTTCTGGCCTGGTCTGGCTCAGCATTCCAGCCGTAATAGCGAATCTTGCCCTCAGCAACCAGGCGCTCCAGCGTCTCCAGGACAGGACCAACGTTGGCCGGGTCATAGTCACTCGGGTGAAACTGATAAAGATCGATATAGTCGGTGTGGAGGCGGCGCAGGCTCGCCTCGCACGCCCGCTGAATATACGCCGGGCTGGCGTCCTGGCCCGTCATGATGCCAGAATATTCCTCAAAGGTCAGCCCGAATTTGGTCGCAATGAGCACCTGATCGCGCCGCCCGGTCAGTGCCTGGCCCAGAATGCGCTCGCTGTGGCCGGTGCCATAAATGTCAGCAGTGTCAAACAATGTGATTCCCGCATCGAGCGCGACATGGATTGCCCGAATAGCTTCGTCCTCGTCGATCTCTCCCCATCCGAAATGATTCCCCAGGTACTGGGTTGGGCCGCCGATTGCCCAGCACCCCAGACCCAACGGGCTGACATCCAGATTGCTCTTGCCAAGTTTGCGAGTGTGCATCTCTTTGCTCCTTCTTGATAGAGAACGTGAGCCGCGCCTGTGCAGCGGCGCTGCACCACAAGCATAGGAGCGCCAGTGGAAAGTCGCATCCTCCGCAGGGGGGATTGGAGAGAGGATTCTTGTATACATCGCGCAGAGGAGGAGAGAGCTTAGAGCAGGTGTAAGGCCGTAGCACGTGCGACCGCGCGGACACGACCTTGCACGCCCAGCTTGCGATAGATATGTTTTGTGTGGGTGCGAACGGTACTCAGCGCGATTACTAACTCATCAGCAATCTGCTGGTTTGATAGCCCAACCGCCAGTAACCGCATCACCTCCACTTCGCGAGCGCTAAGGAATGCCTCTGGTTGGAGACCCTCCTCACTCGGCTGGGCCGCTTCCTGAAGAGCCAGTGGAAAAGAGGACAGCAAGGATTCCACGCCTGGCGTATCGAAGCGCTGCCGGACCTTCCGCAGAAGCGTCGCCATGGACGCGCCCTCATCCACAAACGTACGTACATAGCCCTGCGCGCTGGCAAACGGCAAAACATTTGCCAGCAAAGAGCACGCCTGCTCATGAGCGCCGCTGGCTGCCAGCGCCAGCGCGCGCAAGACCACAAGCGGCAGCGTACTTGTCTGAGGTTGTTCTTGGTGCAACCCGTCCAATGCGTGTTCCAGAAGGACAGCAGCCGCATCCGGGCGATGCTGGGCCAGCAAAACCCGCGCCCAGGCCACCTGAATGCCTGGCGGGCAAACGCTGAGGGGAAGCGCGTGTTGCCCCTCGATCTGCCACCTCTCCAGGGAGAGGACACGCGCTGCCATGTCTATCTTGCCTTGTGCCAGATGGAGGCGCACCTGCGCAGCAGCGACCTCCTCTTCTGTCCACGAAAAGAAGTGCAAATCGGCCAGGCGCTCGGCTTCTTCCAGGGCCTGCCAGGCATGTGCCAGTTCGCCCAACCCCTGGTAAATCTGGGCCAACGCCAGATAGCCCGGGAACAAGGTCTTTATTTCCCCACTGCGCAGGCCGAGCGCCAACCCCTGTTGTGCCTGGTCAAGCGCAGCCTCCCTCTCATTGCGCTCATATAGCAGCAAGGCGTTCCCGATAAGGATGGTCCCCGCTGCCAGAGGCAACTTGGGGTTGCTGACCGTTGCGAACCGCAGCGCCTGGCGATAGACCGCTGAGGCTTCATTGAGCAGGCCGCGTTGCACATACGAAGCGGCAAGATAGCGGCTGGCGAGCATCACTGCGCGGACATTGCCGGAGCGTCTGCCAATGCGGCGAGCCTGCTCAAACGTGCGGCCCGCTGCCACAAAATCATAGCCTCGCAAATGGGCATACCCCAGATTGAGCAGCAAGTCGGCCTGCAAGATATCGGTCTGTTCAGGCAAACGTCCAAGCGCCTGTTCGGAAAGGATGCTGGCACGCGCCACATCCTGAAACGCGGCGATGCGGGCACGAATGGCGAGTACCTCGCCTGATATTTCTCGAGAGCGCAGCCCTTCGTCCGGGTCTGTGGCTTGCGTGTTGCCTTCGCGGAGGCAGCGCTCCACCTCGTGGAGCATGGTTTCAGCGGCATCAAACTGGCCGGTGAGCGTCAGCGCCCAGGCAGATGTCAAAGCGAGACGTGGCCGCCCGCAAACTATCTCCTGGGGAAACTCCTCAAGCCAGTGCAGCAAGGTGGTGACCTCTCCACTCTGCCAGAGCATTTGCGCGGAGGCTGCTTCGATCACCTGAGCCGCTCGCGCCCAATCTCGCGCCGCCAGCAGGTGGGGAAGCGCCCGGTTGATAGCATCCCCTTCGGCAGATTCCTGCTGTAAATACCAGTCTGCTGCTCGTCTGTGCCACATGCTCATCTCTTGTGGAAATGTCTGGCGCAGGCGATCCTGAAGAAAATCAAGAAAGAGCGCGTGGTAGCGAAACCAGCGATGCGCCATATCTAATGGGGTGAGCAAGAAGCGACCGTATGCCAAGTGCTCTAATATACGCTGGCTATCTGTTTGTTGCAATATGGCATCACACAGCGCTCCGCTACATTGCGCCAGCAGAGAGGTGGCGAGCAGAAAACGTTGCATGTCTGGTGGCTGCTGCCCAAAGACCTCGGCGACCAGATACTCGACGATGGCATGATGATCGCCCCGCAGCACAGCAAGAAAACCGGCTGTGCCCTGGTGCTCCCGCCAGGCTAACGCAGCCAGATGGAGCGGCATGATCCATCCACCGGTCTGCTCTTCGAGCCTGGCTATCTCGTCCTGGGTAAAGGAGAGCGGCAGCGTGCTGTGAAGAAAGCGCGCCATCTCCTCAGGAGAAAAACGGAGGTCTTCTGCACCGAACTCGGCAAGAGAACCGCTGGCGCGGAGTTTCGTCAAAGGCAAAGGGGGAGAGATTCGACTCGCGATTACGAGATGAAGACCTGGCGGGAGATGCTCCAGCAAAAAAGCCACCGCTGTGTGGATTGCCAGATTGGTGATAACTTCATACTCATCGAGTATCAGGATGGTTCTGCCAGACGGAGCAAGCGTGAGATTCTCTCTGGGAACGCTGAAGGCGTTCAGCAGCGCCGTCAAAAATGTCTCGGTCGAGGCCAGGGGAGACACCTCTAGAGCCAGGACTGGATGGCCTGGATTGCGCTCGTGTGCCTTTTGTAAGGCGCGCAAGACGTACATCCAGAACCGACCTGGGTCGTTATCGGCGCCTTCCAGCGAGAGCCAGGAAAGGAAAGGCTCTTGCGGAGATGCTGAACGGGCTGTATGAGCAGCATACCAGGAACTCAGGAGCGTTGTTTTACCAAACCCCGCGGGAGTGGCGACGAGCGTAAGCCGCCGGGTAGTCTCTGCATCCAGCCGTTCAAGTAGTCCCTGGCGTCGTAGGCAGTTCGATCTCGTTGGCGGCGGTGCTAGCTTGGTCAACAGAAGCCCCGAACCATCTATACTCTCTGCCATTCTCTCATTACCCTGGCCTTATTTGTTGAAGTACATGTACCATATTTTCTGGTGAGCCGCTATTGACAATGAGATTGCGGAAAGCAGAGGGGTGATTCAGGTGCCCCGGAACCTGAGGATGGTGATGAGCGTGCGCGCCATGATGAGCAGATCAAAGGTGAGCGACTGGTGGCGAATGTAATACAGGTCGTATTGCAACTTGCGCAGGGCATCTTCGGTGCTGCTGCCATAGCGATAGCGAATCTGCGCCCAGCCGGTGAGGCCCGGTTTGACGACGTGGCGGCTTTGATAAAAGGGTATTTTCGCGCTGAGCAGGCGCACGAACTCCGGGCGCTCCGGGCGTGGCCCGACCAGGCTCATCTGGCCCATCAAGACATTGATAAGCTGCGGCATCTCGTCCAGGCGGGTCTTGCGCATGAATCTGCCGAAGCGCGTCACGCGGTCATCGAAGGATGAGGCCCAGCGCGCGCCGGTCAGGTTCTCTGCGCCATCGATCATCGAGCGTAGTTTCATAATTTTGAAGATTTTGCCGCCGCGCCCGACGCGATCCTGCACGTAGAAGATCGGGCCAGGCGAATCGAGCTTGATGACCAGCGCAATCATCGGAAAGAGCAGCGCGAAGACGAATAGTCCCACCAGCGCCAACAGCCTATCGACAATCCATTTTGCTGTCTGGTAGAGATTAAAGGTGAGCGAGTGGTCCTGGTGGGGCAGCACCAGCGCCCAGAGGTGCTGCCCCACCAGTTCGATGGGGATGCGCCCGGTGATTTGCTCGTAAAGCACAGGCATGGGCACAATGGCAACGCCTTGCCCATAGCAGGCCATCAAGCCTTGAAAGATGTCATTGGGAATATTGTTGACGTAGGATACGATCAACTCAGAGATGCCATACTGATGCACGATGCTGGTCAGTTCGCCCCCAAAGCCAAGCGTGTTGCTGCGCGCTGGCAAGGCGCTGCGGTCCTGGGCGCTGGTGACGTAGCCAACAATCTCATAGTCGCGCTGGACTTCCTGCTTGATGGCTTGCCAGATGACCTCTGAGGCGCTGCCCGTGCCGACGATCAGCGCGCGGCGTCGGAAGCGGGACCAGCGCGCCAGGAACAGGCGCGAGGCGCGCCAGGCCGTGATCAGCGCCAGCGAGCCGAGCGCGTAGTAGATGATGAAACGGCGTGGCAAGATGCCCAGCGGCGCGAACAGGAAGATGGTTCCATAGACCAGCACCAGTTGCAGCGTCACCCATGCCAGCCGCGCCATGCTGCTGGAAAAGTGAGACGTGATGCGTAAATCATAATAGTCGTTGGCGTGCGCCAAGACGAACCAGAGCGGCGGCAAGACAAAGAACCAGAAGACACGCTGCCAGATAAACTGAATGTTGAAAGGTTCCTGCGCCTGCACCGCCCACAGCCACAGCGCCATCATCACCGAAAGCAAGGTAGCGACCATATCACCCTGCATCAGGAGTGTGCGGCGCTGCGCCAGCGGAAATTGCGTCAGCCGGAGTGGTCGCAGATTGCCCTGACTGCCTATCTGCTGATAGGGTGTCTGGGGAAGGCTTCCGTGCTTCAGAGACATCCCGTACCTCTCTTCGAAACGTTTCTCCTCAGGCATCCTTTGAAAGAGACATCTGAAGCGCCGGAGATTTCCTGGAGGGAAGGCGCATATTCCCTTGCAGGAGACCAGCCCAGAACCCAACACCCCAGGCAACATGAATGGTCATGAAGACGAGCGGCAGCCGCCAGAAGAGATGATGGTCAGCTTCTTTGGCTGCTGCTATGGAATAGGCGCATAAAGCCACCATATAGGCGATGAGCAGGAATAGCCAGCAATCCAGGGCGAGGGGCGCAATCAGGGCGCACAGCAGCCCTCCCAGGAGCGCGCCCAGAAAGCCAGGCGCGGCCAACTGGCGCAAGCGCAGTGAGGCTGGATGTTTTTTGAGCGTCCTGGTTTTGGCTCTGCCGTAGGAAAAATATTGTCGCGCCAACGCGCCGAGGGTCTGTCGCCCAAAGTAAGCGGAGCGAATAGCTGGCGAAAGATAGATTTTGCCCCCGGCCTGGCGCAGCCGGTAATTGAGTTCATAATCTTCGTTAGGGGCCAGGCGTTCGTCGAATCCACCAAGCTGCTGCAAGACCCAGCGCGGCCAGGCTCCTAGATAGACCGTATCGGTGTAAGCCGCCGCGTGGCATGTATGAAAAGCGCCAGGCACGGCAAATGGCTGCCGGGCAGCGCTGGCAATGGCCTGGCCCATGTGTGTGATGCCGATGGGATTGATGTGCCCGCCGACGTTGCAGGCCCCGGTGGCGCGCAACGCGACAATACACTGGCGCACATAATCGGGCGCGATGACGGCGTGACCATCCACGCGAACAATGATGTCGCCTTTTGCCTGCCGCAGCGCCAGATTCAGTCCGGCAGCTTGCGTCCGCTGGAGATTCAGCAGGACGCGAACGCGCTCCGCGCCAGGCAGCGCTTGAATGATCTCAATCGTGTGATCTTCACTGGCCCCGTCCGCAATCAGAATCTCCAACCGCTCGAGGGGATAATCCTGAGCGAGCACAGCGCCGAGGCTGCGCGCAATAAAGGCTTGCTCATTGCGAACAGGCATAATAACACTTACGAAGGGTGTCTCCTCCATAGACTGCTTCCTTGCCCTAGATTATACATCGTGCCGCTGACCAATCCCACGACAAACGCGGTGTGTTCCATCACGACCAGCGGCCAGAAGGCGATAGCCCACAGGATGCCCACATGCCGCGTTTTTGCCAGCGCCAGGAAGGGCGACAGCGCGACTGCGCCCCCATGCCGCAGCAGTTCGATGGCGGGTGTGCGTCCATTTTTCCAGTGTGGGGAAAGTACAGCGTTGCCGTAGCCATAGCGATAGAGATTCGTGATGAGGCTGCGCAGCGACAGGGGCGTGCCGAAGTGGCTGACGATGCCGCCGTCTGCCAGCAGCAACTTGTGGCCTGCCTGGGTCAAGCGAAAGGAGAGATCGGCGTCTTCGCTCCAGATGCCCGGGCGCTCGCTAAACCCACGAACCTGGAGCAACGCCGAGCGGCGGAACGCGGCGTTCGCGGTCAGCAGGTAGTCGACCCGACCGCGCCGGACGCGATGGCGGAAAAAGGACGAAGCGCTCAGGTAGTACGGCACCCAGGCTTTGGGGCTGACGTTGACCAGCGGCCCGCCAACCCCAGCAGCATTCGATTGGCACAGGGCGCTGGCAAGCTGTGCTAACCAGTCGCGCTCTGCCACGCAATCCGCATCGATGAAGGCGATAAACTCCCCGGCTGCTGCCCAGATGCCCGTGTTTCTCGCGCTGGCCGGTCCACCATTAGGCTTCTGGATCACCTGGAACGTTCCACCCCACTGATGCAAGATGGCTCTGGCTGCTTCGGCAGTGCCATCGGTTGAGCCATCGTCCACCAGGATAATTTCGTAGCGGTCCGATGGATAGGTTTGCGAGCAGAGAGTCACAAGGCAGGCGGGCAGAAACCTCACCCGGTTATAGGTAGGGACCACTATACTCACAAAAGGAATGCGCATAGAGAGTTTCTCGAATAATTTCTAAACGGAGCATACACCGAAATTTCTCCCGCTGCTTATAGCACGAACCAGGCCACGGATTTTTCGCGGGCTGGGGGCGGCCTGGCCCTGGAGCAGTGGCACAGTAAGTGCTATATCGCGCCTCAATCTCCAATTCAGCATGCTCCATAATGAAGCAGGAGGCAACGGAACCGACATGGATGTTTCGGTGATTGTTCCCGTCTATAACGAGCAGGCCACCATCCAACAGGTCATCGCATTGTTGCAACAGGTGCCCTATTCCAAAGAGGTCATCATCGTCGATGACTGTTCCACCGATGGCACACAGGCGATTCTCCAACAGACCACCTGGCCTGGGAATGTCCAGATTTACTATCATCCGCGCAATATGGGCAAAGGGGCTGCCATTCGGACAGGTGTGCAGCACGTCACGAAGGATATCGTTGTCATTCAAGACGCGGATTTAGAATATGACCCCAAAGACCTTGAAGTGGTCCTCAAGCCGATCATCGAGGGCAAGGCCGATGTCGTCTATGGCTCGCGCTTTTTGGGGGTTCATGAAGCGATACTGTTCTGGAACTATCTGGGGAACAAGCTGCTCACGCTGGCAACCAATCTCCTCTATCACAAGAGCCTCACCGATATGGAGACGGGATACAAAGCCTTTCGTACTCCTATCCTCAAAAGCTTGAAGATTCGCTGTAACCGGTTTGATTTTGAGCCAGAGATCACCGCGAAGGTCTTGAAACGGCGGTATTGCATTCACGAAGTGCCGATCAGCTATGCGGGTCGCGATTATCTGGAGGGGAAGAAGATTACCTGGCTGGATGCCTTTCCGGCGCTTTGGGCGCTTGTCAAATATCGTTTTGTAGACTGAATCATTGGTATAGAACTTGCCGTAGAGCCTCTCCGCGAATTACATAGGACGTTTGCCGCCAGGGAGTCTCGTATGCTGTGGTTGCCATCTGGCGGCAAGGAGGCAAAATGGCTCATCGAGTCGCGCCGGTCAAGGAGAGACCACCGTTCTCACCCTCTGTACGTCGGCACTTGTTCCGCCCCTCGCTGTTTCAGCGTTTTTTAGCCCAGTTTCGCTCTTCCTGGCATATCCTGCTCGTGCTGGCTCTGCCAGTGCTGCTGCTCAGCCCGTCACTTTTTGGTGGCCGCGCCCTCACGGCGGATGATAATCTGCTCTTGTGGCCGCCGTGGTCAAGCGATCTGGCGTCGCTGCATCTTGCGCCGCAAAACACATTGCTTGCCGATGGCCCCCAGAATGTCGAAGCCTGGCTCTTCTTTACGCATCAGCAGTTGGCTGCCGGGCGTTTGCCTCTGTGGGACCCCCTGGAAGCTGGCGGCGCGCCTTTTCTGGCTGCCGGGCAACCGGCAGTGCTTTCGCCCTTCACCTGGCTGGCGGCGCTGCTGCCCTATCCGCTCGGATTGGCGCTCGTGGTGCTGCTGCGCTGGTGGCTGGTCGGCCTGGGGATGTATGTCTTCGCGCGCGTCTCGCTCAGGCTGGTCCGCGTGCCCGCGCTGATTCCTGCGCTGGCTTTTATGCTGGGGTCGTTTTGGGTGGTCTGGCTGATTCACGAGGTAGATTGGCCGGTGACCTTTCTTCCCTGGTTGCTATGGGCAACGGAGCGTCTCATCCGGCAGCCATCGGCGCGGCGGCTGGTGGTTCTTGCGCTCGTTGCCGGGCTGATCGGCGTAAGCGGTCACCCGGAAATGTCCTTTCACGTGATGCTGGGGGGCGGACTCTACGCTTGCTGGCTGGGGATGTCCATCCAGAAGGAGACCTGGCGCGCTCGGGTATCCGGGTTCGGACTCTGGTGTGGCGGCGCGGTCCTGGGCGTTCTGCTGGCGGCCATCCAATATTTGCCTACGCTGGCGCTGGTGCCCACAGCCATGATTACCGCGATACGTGGCACGCAGCCTTCCGCGCCTGTGCCTCTCAG
This sequence comes from Ktedonobacterales bacterium, assembly GCA_035307385.1. GTDB lineage: Bacteria > Chloroflexota > Ktedonobacteria > Ktedonobacterales > DATBGS01 > DATBHW01. The sequence continues at coordinate 69,253 of DATGID010000054.1, forward strand.
TGGGTTACCCACCTGGATTGTGCCGAACATTGGCGGCAACCAGGCCCTGCACATGCCCTACTGGGGGCCTTGGAATTATAACGAGGCCGTCTTTTATGCCGGAGGCGTCTCGCTGGTGCTGGCGACTCTGGCGCTGGGAGGTCTGCGTTCGCCTGGGCGGCGAGCGGATGTCATCTTTTTTACCGCGCTGGCGATGATCATGGCCGGATTAGTCTATGGCATGCTTCCTTTTTCCTGGCTGACCCGGTTGCCCGTGCTGGATACCGACGCCTGGGAGCGGCTGAATGTGCTGGTTATCTTCAGTATCGCTTGCCTGGCCGGGATCGGGCTGGAGCAGGTGAGCGTGTGGAAGAAGCCCAGCCGCATACTATCCAAATGGGCTGCACGTCGGCGGTTTGTGGGATGGCTGCTGCTCTGGCTGGCGGCGCTCGCTGCCGCGCTGGCCCTGGTGGAGACCATCAGCAATCTCAGCGTCCACAAGGTATGGACCGCCTTATGGGTGGCGCTGGCTGTGGCGAGCCTCTGGGGGGCTGGCGTTGTCCTGGTATGTCAGCGCTATCGCTGGCTTGGCTGGCGCAAGGTGCAGGGCGCGCTGCTGGGGCTGGTGCTCCTCGATCTGCTGCTTTTTGCCGTTCCCTATGTGCCGCAGCCATCGGCGCGGGTGGCGTTCCCAAAGACGCCGACCATCGTCCGCCTTCAGCAAACCATTGGCCCGGCCCGCATGGCGGCATCAGGCGACATCATTCCGCCAGACACCGGCACGCCCTATGGCCTGCATGATCTGCGCGCCTATAATCCTCTGGTGAGCGACCGATATATGCACTATATGGTTGCCATGGAGCCTGACCTGGCGGGCACGTTCTGCTGTGTCGCGCTGGCCTGCCCATCGTTGACTCTGCTGAGCGTGGCAAGTGTAGCGTATTACGCCACGCTGCCCAATGTCGATGCCAACCGCTGCGCGCGGTTGGCTCCAGGGCAAAGCCTGACCTCAGGTCCGCTTGTGCCGCTGTGGACACAAGGAGGCATTACGCTCTGGCGCAACACACAAGCCCGCCCGCGTTTCTATTTCGCCGATATGGTGATCGCTTCTGCCAGCGCGCAGCAGACGGCAGCCCTGCTGCCTGGCCTGAGCAGCACTGGCCGCGATGCCATCATCGAAGGGGCGTCGGCTTCTGCCAGCGCGCCCCTCGCGGACGCTGGCGCTGTCAAGGTGGTGACAGACGCGCCCGGCCAGATCACCCTGCAAACGCAGACGAATACGACCCGCTGGCTGGTCATCGATGAAGGCTATGACATCGGCTGGCAGGCTGATGTCGATGGGGCCAGGACAACCGTGCATCCCGCCAACGAGATGTTTCAGGCGGTCGAGGTGCCTGCTGGCGCGCATACGATTCACCTGCTCTATCGCCCCGTTTCTTTTACGCAAGGCGCGGCCCTTTCAGCGCTGGCGCTGCTGGTGTTGCTGGGGCTGCTGCTTGGCAGTTGGGTTGTCCCTCCCTTCTTCCGAAGAGTCCGCCCGGTCTGGCCTGCTTTTTGCCAGGGCATGGAGGCTTGCATTTGCTTGATTCTGCTGTAAAAGAGGCATTATGATAGTTGGCAAAACAACCGGGGCAAGAACAAGATCAGAAGTGCCCGTCTATGATTCCAGCGCGGCGAGGATTCCGCTGGTTGCTGAGTTTGGGGAGTTGCTCCATTTTCGTTTTCTGGTGTGGAATCTGATCGCGCGCGATTTAAAGATTCGCTACAAGCGCTCGGCGCTTGGCTTTATCTGGGTGATGCTCAATCCGCTACTGATGATGGGCGTGCAGACGATTGTGTTCTCTCAGCTTTTTCGCTTTAATGTCGATCACTTTACGGTATATCTGCTGGGAGGAACGCTGATCTGGAATCTGTACGCGCAAGGCTCCATCGCCGCGATGAGTTCGGTGCAGGGTAATGGGGCTATCTTGCGCAAGCTGCATGTGCCCCCGAGTGTTTTTGTGGTTTCTGCTGTTGGGAGCGCGGTCGTCAACCTGATCTTCGCGCTGGCTCCGTTTCTGGTCCTGACGCTTGCCAACGGCCTGACCCCGCAGTGGAGCTGGCTGTTTCTGCTGGTGCCGCTGCTGCTGACGACGCTGTTCACGCTGGGCATTGGCCTCATCATCGGCGCGCTGATGGTCTTTTTTACCGACACGTTCGAGATTTATCAGGTGTTGGTAAGTATCTATTATTTCCTGACGCCGATTTTCTACCCTGTCACCATCTTGCCCGAACCGCTGCGCACGCTGGAAAGTTTTAACCCGATGGCGCTGTTCTTAAGCAGCTTCCGCAATGCGGTAATTGCTGGCACATTACCCTCGCTGCACCATGTGTTCTATGCAGTGGTGGCTGCTCTGGGAACCTTGTTCATTGGCTGGCTCTTCTTTACCCGGCTGGAGGATCGGTTTGTTTACTACTTCTGAGCAGGTGTATCCCACGTTTTCGCTGGCAAACTCCTCTGATGCGGCGGTGAAGCTTTCCGGCGTGTCCGTGTGCTATCGGATGCCTACCGAGCGGATTACCACCTTGAAAGAACAGGTTGTCCGCCGGATTACCGGGCGCAACGTGCAATACAACGAGTTCTGGGGGCTGCGCGATATTACCCTGGAGATACACAAGGGCGAAGCGATAGGACTCATTGGGAGCAACGGCGCGGGCAAAAGCACCTTGCTCAAAGTGATTGCGCGGGTGCAGCGGCCCTCCTCCGGCCAGGTCTGGGTGTGGGGTGCGACTTCGCCGCTGATTGAGTTAGGCGCTGGCTTTCATCAAGAATTGACTGGCCGCGAAAACATTTTTATCAACGGCGCGATGCTGGGGTTTTCGCGGCGCTCTATGCAGCAGAAATTCGATGAAATTGTCGCGTTCTCCGAGCTGGGCGCATTCATCGATACGCCGCTGCGTGCCTATTCATCCGGCATGGTTGCCCGCCTGGGCTTTGCGGTTGCCGCCACGACTGACCCCGATATTTTGATTATCGATGAGGCGCTGGCCGTGGGCGATGAGGCATTTCAGAAAAAATGTATTGCCAGAATGAATGAGTTTCGCCAGCACGGGGTGACGATCTTTTTTGTGACCCACGCGCTCGATACGATTGGAACCCTGTGCCCGCAGACGATCTGGTTGGACGCGGGGCGCGTTCGCCAGGTGGGGCCAACCACCGAGGTAATCGAAGGCTACCGGGCGCACCTTGCCACTGAAGCAGAAAGACGTCTTGCCTTATAGAACCTTCGTCTGGAAGCCAGCGATGACTTCCAGCACCTTGCGCTGCACCTCCGCGCTGCTGAGTATCTGATGTTCACCGCTCGCCTTCACCCGCTCGATCTGCGCGATTTCTGATGCAATCCCTTGCTTCATGCGCTCGCGCCGCAAGCGCGAGATGGGGTCTCTGGCGGGATAGCGTTCATAGATCATGTTGATCTGTTCCAGGTGTCGGGTGCGGTGCCTGACGGTGGCATTGTGAGAATCCAGATAAAAGCGATACTCACAGGTGATGCGGTTGAGGGGCAGAAACGCGCAGTGGCGCGCTGCCCTGATAAGAAAGTCCCAGTCCTCGAAAAAGACCAGTCGTTCATCGAATGCGCCAATGGTTTCCACCAGATCGCGGGCGTGCATCCAGGTGTGAAGCGGAAGCTGATTCGTGATGAGCAGGTCGCCCAGGTTTCCGTTCCAGGCTGGCATGGGCAGCCTGGCGAGCGTTGCCGCGCCAGCGCCGCGACCATCCAGCAGCGCGCGGTTATAGTCGCTGTAGGCAAAAGGATTGTTCTTCCCCTGCGCGCCGGTGAGCGTCGTCCAGAGCGCTTCCAGATGGGAGGGATAGACAATATCGTCATCATCCAGATACGTAATCCAGCGTCCCTGAGCGCTGCGGACGCCCGTATTGAGCGCGGCTCCGGGGCCTTTCCGCTCGCTGTGTTGCAGGGAGCGCATAGGAAAGTAAGACTCAAATTCACGCACAAGCCCTGAAATCGCGTCGCCGCCATCATTGACGAGCACGACTTCAAACGCGCCAAAGGTTTGATGCGCCAGGCTCGTCAATGCGAGCCGCAGCGTCTCGGGGCGATTATATGTGCGCACAATGACGCTCACTTCGATGGCTGCGGACCGTTTCACAGGCGCTCGCGGAGCAGGAAGCGCCACGGAGCAGGCGCTTACTTTCTCAAGATAACGCCGCTGATTGCCAAGCATCCAACTGGTGTGATTGATCTGATTGGCAGCAAATGTTTTGCTGCCATGATGAAAGACGAAGGCATTCGGCGCGATGCCAAGTTTGAAGCCAACCATCCGGGCGCGCAGACAATAGTCTTCATCCTCGAAGTTGCCCAACTGAAAGATTTCATCCAGCCCGCCGATGGTGTCCAGCACGCGGCGCTTGAGCAACACGCAGAAAAAAACTAATCGATCGGGAACGTAGATCAGGCCAGCACGATTGCTGATCTTGGCGGCGTAGCGTTCGGCGCTGCCGACGCTGATACCTTTGGCGGCTTTGTCAAGCTGCTCGCCTTCACCAACGTAGTTGGTGACAGGGCTGACCATGCCAAGCTCCGGGTCGCTTTCCGCCGCGCTCACCAGCGTGTCGAGCCAGCCGGAGGTGACAACGGTATCGCTGTTCTGGATGATGATATATTGGCCGCGCGCCTGCTGCATGCCCCGGTTCACCGCTTTGGCGAAACCAAGGTTCTGCGAGAGGCTGATGGAAAACAGCAGGCTTCTTTTCTGGCGCTCTGCTTCCAGCCACGCGCCCACCTCTGGCCGCGAGCCGTTGTCGACGATGATGACCTCGAAGGGCATCGCGCAGCGCGCCCGATAGATGCTTTCGACGCATGCCCGCGCGTATTCCAGTGCGTTGAAGACGGGGATGATGATGCTTGCCCCTTGAAAATCGGAGGCGTCAGGCAGATGCTGCTGGGCGACAGACCAGCACGCGGGCGAGGCTTCATCAGGTGACGCGCTGGGCGTGGCGTTTGCCGAACGCATGGTCCGAAGGGAGCCGCGATTGCGGGCTGCCCAGTGGGCTAACCGTCTGCCGAAGGTGACCGGGCCTTCGGTCAGGAGCACACGAAGTGGGACGCGCCCGCGCTTCAGCCACCGCCAGACGCGCGAGCGCTCCACAAACGCCAGGTGCTGAAGGCGCTGCTGCAAATCTTCGTTCTGGAAGAACAGGCTTCTGGCATACGCGCGAACGCGCTCCAACTCGTCTTGCGCGTGGCTCAGTTGCGCTTGCGTGCGCGCCAGTTCTTCTTGCGCTGGATGGTTCATGCCGATTTGTGCCTCTATTTCAACACCTCTGTGAACGATGCAGACCTTCTCTGGCTTTTCAGGCTAAACGCCTGATATGCTGGCCGCGCTTCCCGCCCAGCCAGAGCAGCGTATATTTCAGCGCCGTCAAAGAACCCTGGGTGGCAAGCACATACCGCGCCGCCCGCGCGAGCCTGATCATCTTGACGCCGCGCGAGTTGCGCAGAAAGGTTGCGTCGGCGCGTAACTCTTCCAGTTCGCGATACAGGCGCTCCTGTTCTGTCTGCGTCAACCCCTGCGCCGCTATGAAGACCGAGGTCGGGTGCGGCGGCTGGCGGATAAACTGGGTGTAGAGTTCCTGATACTGCGCGTAATCGGTCAGCAAAGAAACCGAAGCGGCTGCTTTTCTGAACCGCGCTAGCAGGGCGCGGTCCTGAGCCAGATTGCGCAGGATGCGTACAAAAGAATCTACCTGATAGTCTGGTGCGACCAACCCCGCGCCAGAATTGGCGACGCGCTCGGCTGGCGCGCCCAGCGGTCCCACGATGGCAGGAACGCCCGCCATCCACGTTTCGGAGAGCGTAAAGCTGTAGGTTTCTGCCCCTTGAGAAGCGATAACCATCACGTCCAGATGGTGGCGCTTGATAAGATCGAGCACATCCCCGCGTTCGTAGATGCCGGTGCTGATCACTTTTGCACTGGGCGGGAAGGTGTTGGCGAGATTGCCAATCGCCACGAAGCGTATGGGGTCGTGAGCGCACCGCTTGATGATGTCATCAACCAGCGTGTTGCCCTTCACCGCAGAATTATAGCCAATAAAGCCGACTATAAGCTGTGTTGTGCCGCTGTGAGTCGGGGCGACAGCTTGAGTCGTTGGCCGGAGTTTTAAGGCCAGCATCGGGTGTGGAAACACGTGTGTCTTGTAATCGGGAACCCGTATGCCCTTGCGAAAGATGGTCAATGCTGCCTGGGAAGGAGCCAGCACGGCATCGACGGAGTCGATAAGCTGCTGATGGAGTGCGCGCTGCCGCTGCGGCGTTTCATCGCCAGTCTGGAAAAGCTGCCTGGCGCAGCGGGCGCATTCCCGCTGCTCTGGCACGTGACAAAACGCTCCGTGGTCATTGAGCAGTGTATGGTTGGGGCAGAGCGCGTAATAATCGTGAATGGTGAAAACCTTCGGACCCCTCCAACGAATTAGCGCCACGACAAAAGCAGGCGGGAAATAGAGCGTGTGGTGAATGTGCATGAGGCCAGGGTCGAGGGCTTTCAAGAGTCCGGCGTAGTTGTCCGACTCCCATTGCACGGTGGCCCGTACCCCATCGGCATAGCCGGTCACACGCACGGGGCTGTTCAAGTGGCTCGACGAGATGATGTAAAAGACATAGTGCAGGTGCAGGTCGTCAACGAGGTCGCGGATATGGAAGCCTGTCCCCCCAAGGACATCAAGCTCCTTCCCAAAAATGCCATGGTGCAGCACATGCGCCAGCGCTGGCCGTCGCGCCGCTTGATGCGTGATGTAGCGCTGCGCCAGATCACCTGCCAGCGTCTTGAGAAGGGGTCTTTCGGAAGCGGTTGCTCCCGCGTTGGTGGCAGGCGGCGAAGGTTCGCCCGTGTGAAAGACAAAGGCTCTGGGCGTCAGGACATGGCGATAGCCCAGCGTTGAGGCGCTGCGGCAAAAGTCAATTTCCGCTTCGTGGCTTTTGCCAGGCCCTTTGTCAACAAAGCCAACCCTGGCGAGCGCTTCACGTTTGATGAAGAGGCAAAACCCTTCGCTGGTTGGAATGTCGATCAGTTCGCGCTCTTCTTCGTTGAGGAAGGTGTTCAGTTCGTTCTCTGGTGTGATGTCTGGAAACAGCGCGTACAGCGACGTGTGATTGGTGAGCGGCAGCGCCGTGCCAATGTTCGGCGCTTGATATGCCGCTTCCACCAATGCGCGAACCCAGCCATCATAGACCATGATGTCGCTGTTCAGCAAGATGACATCATCGGTTTCAGCACGCGCTAGCGCCTCATGGGGCGTTTGCACAATTGCCTCGTGCGCGCTGCATCCATTGCCAAAAGCAGGTTGCAAAGCAGAGGGATGCAATGTCTCAATCAAGGCGCTCATCTGGGAATCTGGCGCGCCGTTGCAAACGAGCACCCAATTGACCGGATAGCCCGGATGGGCACGACGGATGCTCTCCAGCCCTTTGCCCGCGAGGTCTGACGCCTGCAACACGCGAAGAATCACGCTGACGCTGGGGCCTTTGAGGAAGACATGGATGCCGCCCTCCAGCGTTTTGAGCCAGCGACACCCCCGCGCTTGCAGCAGGGTTTCCAGTTCCCCGCAGTCGTCAGCAGTGAGAAACAACAAGCCGCCAGGTTTGGTAATGCGCGTCATCTCATCCAGGTATGCTGTCGGATATGCCAGGTGTGCTGGCGCATCGAAGGAGACGACGGCATCAAATTCGGCCTGATACTGGTCGGTGCGGCACACCTGCGTGATGGGTGTATGATGATAGGCAAAACGCTTGCCCGCAAATTCGCTAGTCAAACCTGGTAATGCAAAATAGGTTACCTGCTGGCAGTGTTCAGCGAACATCAGGCTGTTGGTGCCCGCCCCGCCGTAGTCCAGCAGCTTTGCAGACCTGGTTTCGCCGCGATAGTCTTTGAGGGCCTGAATGATCAATGCCCTCCAGGTGTGCCGTTCGTCTCGATGGCTCTCCACCAGCAGTTCAAAGAGCGGGTCTGTGCTGACTTCAGCGGGGTTCCATCCCATAATCTCGCTGATTTCTTTGGCGAGGGCGTCTGTATCCATACGTCCGTACCGTTCTGGTTAAAAACCGGCAACCAGCGACACAACTTTTTGCCGCGCTTCTTCCGGGGGCACGATGTTGTATTCGCCCAGTTGTCGTGTCCTTTCAACGTGTGCCATCTGGCGCTTGAGGTGCTCTCGGCGCTGTTGCCGTTGGAGGATGAGCGCGGGATCATGGACTGGATGCCGTTGATACAGCGCGTCCAATTGCTCCAGTTGCTGGTGATAGTGCTTGACGGTGGCCTGCTCGGCATCGGCGTAAAACCGGTATTCACAGGTCATGCGCAGCGTCGGGTAAAAAGGATGGCGCTTTGCCACCCGCAGTTGAAAATCCCATTCCGCCAAACCGGCCAGGCTGGCATCAAACCCTCCCACGTCGTCGTAGCAGGCTCGCGCGTGCATCCAGGCATGGATAGGGAGGGAATGGCCGACCTGCATATCTGGCAAGCTAAACTCCCATCTCGGCGCGGCCACGCGCGTGATCGCGGCTGCTTCTTTTGTCCTGCTGGCGAGCAGCGCGCGGTTATACTCGCTGTAGGCCACCTGGGCGCTCGGATATTTATAGTGGAGGGTTGCCCACAAGGTTTCTAAATGGCCGGGATAGACGACATCATCATCGTTCAGGTAGGTAATCCATGCCCCTTGGGCAGCCTGCACTCCTGTATTGAGCGCTGCCCCTGGGCCTTGCTGCTCGGCGTGTTGGATGTAGGTGATGGGGAAATAGGCTTCAAACGCTCTGACAATGTCCTCCACGCCCGCGCCACCATCATTGACGAGCACGACTTCGAACGCCTCTAACGTCTGGTTTGCCAGGCTAGTCAGCGCAACTGCGAGCGTTTCAGGGCGATTGTATGTGCGCACAATGACGCTGGCCTCGCCGCGCTCGCGGGCCTTGGGCCGCTGCCCCTGAGGAGGGCGCTCGGTGGAAAGCTGGCTGGCCTTTTCGAGATAGCACGCCAGGTTTCTATCTACCCAGGCAGCATGATTGATCTTGTTGGTGACAAACGTCTTGCTGCCGTGATGGTAGACAAAGGCATTCTGGGCAATGGCGAGCTTGAATCCGGCAACTCTGGCGCGCAAGCAGTATTCGTCGTCCTCATAGTCGCCCAGGCCGAAGCCTTCATGCAGCTCGCCAATCGTGTCGAGGACAGCGCGCTTCAGCATCACGGAAAAGAACACCAGGCGATCAGGGACCGTCAGCACGCTTGCGCGGCCTTTAATCTGGGCGGCATACGCTTCTGCCTCCTCGGCGTGCAAGTTCCTGGCCGCCTCGTCGATCTGCCAACCTTCGCCGACGTAGTTTGTCACCGGGCTGACAATGCCAGTGTGCGGGTCGTGTTCGGCAGCCCGCGCGAGGTGATCAAGCCAGCCAGTGGTGGCAATCGTATCGCTGTTGTGCAGGACAAGATATTGCCCGCGCGCCTGTTCCATGCCCAGGTTCATGGCCTTCGCAAAGCCAAGATTGTTGGAAAGGCTCAGGAAGAAGAAGCGTTCTCGCTGGCGACTTTCCGCCTGGAGCCAGGCCAGCACGTCCGGCTGAGAGCCGTTGTCAACGGCGATCACTTCAAATGGGATGTTGACATGGGCCTGATAGACGCTTTCGATACAGGCTTGGGCGTACTCAAGCGCGTTAAAGATGGGGATAATGATGCTGGCCCCTAAAAATGGGGCGGCGTCAGGAAGGTGCTGCGCGCGCACGGTCCATTCGGCGGCTGGCCCCTGCGCGGCGGGCGACGGTTGTGGCACTGCCGGAGGAGGCGCGAGGCGTTTCCAATAGCCGCGTTTGCCGCTCAGCCAGAGGAGAGATTGCCTGGTTGCCGTCGCCGGGCCTCTGGTTGCCAGCAGATGGCGTGCTGTGCGCGCCAGCTTGATGGCGCGCACGCCTCGCGAATGCTGCATAAAGGCGATGTCTGTGTTGGCAGCTTCGAGGTTCCTATATAAGTTTTCATTTTCAGCATACAGTTTCTTAGTATAGAGCCGGATATTTTCTAGCTCAGCTTGCGCCTCCTGGCTTGCCTGAAGCTGGCTAGAGCTCTCCTGCGCGTAGGCCCGTACCTGCTCCAGTTCGCTTCGCGTGTGGGCTAACTCGCTTTGCGTCTGAGCCAGTTCCGTGTGCGTCTGGTGGTGCGCGTGGCGCGCTGCTTCAAGCTGCTCAGAGAGGTGCTTTGCGTGCTGCTCGGTTTCGACATACAACCCTTGCTTGAAAAAAAGGTCTCTGAAGGGGGGAGTGAAGCAGATGGGGTGATCGATGGGGTTAAAGCAGACCATGGAAATCCTCTCCAACATCTTCCTGGTGGCCTCCAGGCAACACGAAAGCATGTTCTTGTTGCCTGGAGGCCAGATAGCCCATGGCTTGCTTTCACGGTGATGTCAGAAGCTTGACATCACCGTGTGACAAACGCATGTATGACATCCTTGCGAGGGGCGAACATCATGCAAGATGCGTACCAAGGGAGAGTGCTTGATTGAGGAAGGCATCGCGCCGGGTGAGGAGGCGTTGCAGCCATTCGTCATGCGCGCGATACCAGGCAATGGTGTCTGCAATCCCAACTTCAAAGGGGATGGTTGGCGTCCAGCCGAGGGTTCTTTTGAGCTTGCTGGCATCCACGGCGTGGCGGCGAACGTGGCCCAGCCGGTCAGGCACGAAGGAGAGTAGGCTTTCAGCAAGCCCCAGGTGTTGCACGATGCGGCGGGCGTTTTCCAGAATGGAACGCTCTTCGCCGCTCCCGATGTTGAACACTTCGCCCAGGACCTGCTCCTGCGGGGCCTGCAAGAGCGCCAGCAAAGCCGCCGCGTGGTCATAGACGTGAATCCAGTCGCGGGTGTTCAGCCCATCGCCATAGATTGGCAGCGGGCGGCCTGCCAGTGCATTGGTAATGAAGAGCGGCAGTTGTTTTTCTGGATATTGATAGGGTCCGTAATTGTTGGAGCAGCGCGTGATGACCACGGGCAGCCCATAGGTCGCCCAATAGGAAAAGGCCAGGCGATCAGCCCCCGCTTTGCTGGCGGCATAGGGCGAAAGCGGTTTGAGGGCATCGGTTTCCAGCGATGGGCGACTCGTGCCGTCTGGCGCTTCGGCGTTGCCATAGACTTCATCGGTGCTGATCTGAATGAAGCGCGCAATGCCCTGTTTGCGAGCAGTTTCAAGCAGCACAAAAGTGCCTTCGACATCGGTACGCACGAACGCGCTGGCATCCAGAATGGACCGATCAACATGGGTCTCGGCGGCGAAATTGATGACCCATTCGCAGGAGCGCATGGCCTCGGCAACCAGGTCTGGATTACAAATATCGCCTTGCAGAAAGGTATAGCGTTCGTTGGCGTTGACCTCGCTCAGATTCTCCAGATTGCCCGCGTAGGTCAGCTTATCCAGCACAATGACTTGTATATCCGGCAAGGCGCGCAGGATGTAGCGCACAAAATTGCTGCCGATGAATCCAGCGCCGCCTGTGACTAAGATGGTCTGTCGCATGATGGCCTCTTTCTCTGAAGCGTGGCACAGCTTTTGCAAGCTAGGAGGGAATGATGCCAACCCGGCTGTGATCGCCGAGCATCAATTTATGACCGTGAGGCTTCATGGGAGAACTGTGGACCTCAGCATAGCGGCCAATCAGGCTCTCTTCGATGCGTCCACGCACGGAGAGCACCTTGCTGTATTCCAGCAGGATGCTGTATTCGACTTCGCTGGAGTCAACAACGACATCGTGATAGATGGACGTGAACGGGCCGATGTAGGCATTGCGAAGGAGGGTGCGCTCGCCAATAATGGCCGGGCCACGCACGACGCTGTTGTCTATGGTGCAGTTTGCCTGAAGGACGACAGCGCCGGAAAGGACAGAGGTGGGTGAGACGGCGGCGCTGGGGTCAAGGGAAGGAGCGAGGCCGAGCAAGACTTGCCGATTCGCATCTAAGATATCTTCCATTTTGCCGGTGTCGATCCAGTAACCGGTCAGCAATTGGGCGTGGACCTGGTATGAATGATCGATCAGCCATTGAATGGCATCGGTAATCTCCAATTCGCCCCGCGCGGATGGCCGGATACTTTCTACCGCCTGGAAAATGCAGGGGTCGAAGCAATACATGCCAACCAGAGCAAGATTACTGGAAGGGATCGGAGGTTTTTCAACGAGCCGCCGCACGCGCATCATGCCTGGTTCGGACGATGGGGGCAGCGGGTCGATCTCGGCCACGCCGAACTGTTCGGGATGAGGAACCTGGGCCAGCAGGATGCTGCATTGATAGGGGCAATCTGAAGCGGCAAAACGGCTGATGAGCGGTGTCAGCGGTTCGCCGATGAGGTTATCCCCCAGGAACATGGCAAAGCGCTGGTTGTCCAGGAACGGTTGGGCGATCTTCACAGCGTGGGCCAGCCCAAGCGGCGCTTCCTGGTGAATGTAGGTAATCGAGATTTCTGGCCCCCAGCGCCGCGCGTCGCCAACTGCGGCCTCGATTTCCGCGCGCGTATCCCCGACGACAATGCCAATCTCGCGAATACCGGCTGTGATGAGCGCTTCGATGGCATAGAACAAGACGGGCTTGTTTGCCAGCGGAAGCAACTGCTTGGCGCGTGTATAGGTGAGGGGGCGTAAGCGAGTCCCTTTGCCGCCGCTCAAAATCAATCCTTTCATGATCTTTTACGTCTCCTCAAGGATGAAGTGACAAAAATTGATTGCACCGCTCTGTAGCAAGATGAGTTCCTATTCTACAGGTTCTATACCCTCTTTTGAAAAGAGACCTGCTTTTCAGAAAGCGTATGCTCGCCTTTACGGATGAAGGGAGATATGGCGATGTTTCAAGGCTCTATTGTGCCACAACAACGTATGAGGCTGCTGCCCTCTGTTGTTGGGCTTGGGTTATGTCTTTCTTTCACACTCTTTTTCTTCTGGCCCCACCCCCCTGCTTCGCTGCTGTTGCTGGCTCTTGCTGCTGGATTGGCCTGGGTGCGTCTGGAGGTCGCGGTTGCGCTCCTGCCGCTCACCTTCCCGTTTTATCTTGATTTGCAACCCGTTACCCCCAGCGGTTCGGTGGCGTTCTCGCTCGCCGAGATGGGCGTGTTGACCTGCCTGGCTTTGGCGCTTGTACGCCAGGTCTTCGTCCGGCGAGACCGCCAGGCCACCAGAACATGGCTGCACCTGCTCTGGAAGGATGCGCGCCAGTTCTTGCTGCCTGCGGGGCTGTTTCTCCTGGGGGCGTCGCTCGCGGTGCTGGTTTCTCCAAACCAGCACGAGAGCCTGCGCGCCTATCGAGAAGAGGTGATAGAGCCGCTGTTGTATTTTCTGTTGATCTCGCGCTATTTGCAAACCAGGGCTGATCTGGCGCGTGCCGTGGGGGCTTTTGTGCTCTCGGCGCTGCTTGCCGCTTGCATGGGAATCATCCAGGGCGTGCTGCATCTCAGCAGCGATTTGCTGATAACGAACGTGACAACGTTTCGCGTCGATGGGCCATATGGCAGCCCCAATAACCTGGCCTTTCTGGTCAGCCGGACGTTGCCTATCCTGCTGGCGTTGGCCTTGTTGGGCTGGCGTCGTGTCCCCTCTGCCTGGCGTGACCCGCTGCGCTGGTGCTGCTTGCTGGCGTTGGTTCCCCTGGCATGGGCGCTCTATTGGACTGGTTCGCGTGGCGCTGAGGCGGCGCTGCTGGCGCTGCTCTGCATCTTCTTTGTGTATAAGGTCCGCCGCCCGCTGGCGCTGCTCGCGCTGGCGGGCGCTGGCGTGCTCGCCCTGGCACTGTTCTGGTCGCGCCTGCTCCAGCTTTTGAGCGCGGCAGGTCACGGCCTGATTTCCGAGCGATTGCTGCTCTGGACGGCGGCGCTGCTCATCATCCGAGATCATCTCTTCCTGGGCACCGGCCTTGACAGCTTCAACACGCTCTATAAGCCAACAGCGCCCCATTCTTACGCGCTTCAGGCATTGGGCGGCCAACCTTTTCCTGCCGCGTATAATCCGCACCTGTCGCATCCCCACGACGTTTTGCTGGATTTTTGGGTGAGCACAGGTGTGCTGGGTGTCGTGGCGCTCTGCTGGCTGCTCTGGACATTTGGGAAATGTCTGGCGCGCAGCTATCGCCTGTGCGCGCTCATCCCTCAGGGGGGCATCTTGCGGCGCTTGCTCTTAGGGATAGCAGGCAGCATGCTGGTGGGCCTGCTGCATGGGCTGGTGGACAACTTCTATTTTGTGCCGGACCTGGCAATGCTGTTCTGGTTCCTGTTGGGGATGGCGCTGGTGCTCCAACGCCTGGCGAGCCGGTCATATCTGGGCGCTTCCCGCACTGAAGCTCCGGGGGTTCCGAGCGTGCCATCTGCGCTTCCAAGGATGGCTATCGAGGCAGCGGAGTAGCGCCGTGGTGGTGGCTGAAGGCCGCCACCATCTTACCCTCCGTTGATGCCATGGGTAAAATACCAATCATAGTAATTCTTCCCCTTCTGTTCGGTGAGGAATGGGTCAACAAAGCACGCCTGGAGGTCTGCTCGCTCTCGGAACAGTCGGCGTTGTTCCGTCGTGATTTCTTGCCCATTTTGATAGCAGCTATACTCCCAGGAAAGCGAGCCGTAGATTTCCTGGATATTCTTGTTGCATTCCGCGATATACCAATTCCTGAGGAGGAAGGCGGCGGGCATGCCTCGGCCATAGCGTCTCAGTTGCGCAAGCTGCGCGCCGCTGTCGAAGCCGGAGAAATGATAAAAGCGCAGCGGGTATTCCAGAACGGTTGAGTCACCTGGACCTAGCTCCTCCTCGACAAGCACCTTGAAGCCCGTGCTGAAGCCTCCGATCAGCGTTCTGGTCGAAAGGTTCCAGGTGGCGACGTTATAGCCCGGGTCTCGTATCGTGTGCACAAAGGGGAAGAGCGCTGGCGCGAGATTCATCCATTTCTGATCGGTAAAAAGACCCTGGGATACTTCAGCGTAACAGTACAGCGCCAACCGGTCGCGCCACCATCTGGCAAATCTTTTCCCATTGGCATCGTTGCGCACGCCTAAAAAGCCGAGGTTATACACGCCATGCTGGAGGCTGCATATCTCGTTTTCTTCGATGGTGGCCCTGGTCGTCTCGGGGGCCAGGAGGTGAGGCGTCAGCAAAACCGAACCAGCAGAAAACATGGCGAGTAACTCATCGAGGCTGTCAAAGACGGCGATGTCAGGGTCGAGATAGAAAACTTCCCCACAATCTGGCCGTTCCAACAACGAACACAAAGCGTATCCTTTGATCGCGGTGCATGCTTCCACCACGGAATGGGAAAAGAGCCACTGCGGCAGTCGTTCGATCTCTAAGTCGGCAATGGGAATCACTTCGTCAAAGCATGGCTCGATGTCGCGCACATGTGGCGGCACGGATTCCGTCATAAATACCACAAATGTGAACGAGGGATTGTGCTGTTTGAGCGTTTGGGCCAGGACCCGCGCTTTCGGAATGTAGTTTGCGGTAATGCTCGTATAGACATAGGTGCGCATCTGCGCTGTCCCTCCGTTCAAGAGCTATATTCGTTGGCCGAGGAGCCTTCTGGTGCCTCTGATCGGGCGCTGCATCAGCAAGGCTGTGCGGAACGTCCGAGAAGACCGCAGCTTTCCTAGCTCTACAGAGCGCTTTTGTAGCTCGTCCTCCAGTGTTGCTACTCTGTTGAATTGTTCGCGTAGTTCTTCATCGCGCCGCTGTGCCTCGTCGTCCAGTTCTGCCACCCTGGCGCTCAATTGATTTGCGCGCGCCTCTTCTGCCTCGCGTTGAGCCTCGCCTTGAGCCGCACGTATCTGAAGTAAGCTGCACTGTCGTTTGAGCACATCGCGGGCGCGTTCGAGTTGGGCCAGTTCCCCGGCATAGGAGCTAGCCTGCATTTCAAGTGATTCGACCCGTTCGCGCAGCGCTCTCATGTTGCTCTCGCTCTGCATGTGGGTAATTCGCTCGCCCAGAATCTGAAAATACCAGGCCACTGTGGGGTCTGAGTTCATTGCTTGCAGCAGGCACAGCAATCCTTCGGGAAGCTCCGCGCCGGTGGCGACAACGCCTAAGCCGTGTCCATGGGAAAACTCGCACGTGGGATACTGTTGTTTCAGTTCCTTCCACAATTGGAACACGCCGAAATCTCGCAGGTGCTCGTGGATATCATGCAGCAGCACAACGCCCCGACTCGACATCTTGCCAAGCCACTGCTCAAAGTCGTGCTTGACCGCTTCATAGGTATGGGTGCCGTCGATGTGCAGCAAGTCGATGCTTGCGTCCTCAAAGTGGGCGAGCGCGCTATCAAAGGTGCTCCGCAGCAGCGAGGCAAAGCTGCTGTAATGCTCGCGCTGGTAAGCGCATAATTCTTCGTAGACATCGCTTCCATACCTGCCGACGTGTACGTCGCCAAGCCACGAATCGACAGCAACACAGGTTGTGCCGCACTGAAGGGCTGAAACCGCCTGACAAAACGCGCAGAACGAATCGCCCCGATAGGTGCCCAGTTCCACAAACAGGCGGGGCTTCAAGATATCGATCAGCGCAAATGCGAAGGGGATATGTTGGTGCCAGGCCGGTTCAGCCGTGAGCCGCTGGGGCGTGGCAAGCGAGATCGGATGATCGAGCGGGTTGAAGCGTATCATAAAAACACGTCCTTATGTCTGATATCTCCTGCAATGCTCCTTACTGACGATTGGCGGTGATTGCCGTAACGATACAAACTACACCACCTGTCATGGTCAGCCAAAAGAGCTTCTTTGCAAATTCAGTGCCACAGTCAGGCGGCAAAAGCGCGCCCTGTGGCGCTCCATTACTGCATCCGGCACGCTCTCTTGGTATATTTCTTGCACAAGCCACCACTCATTCGACGCCGCCGGATGAGGCACGAAGCAACAGAGGGCGGCAGGAACCGTCGATGCAGGTTGGAATATGCCAGGGGGGCATACCCACTAGCATAGGATGCTGCTGGGCACTAGAAACGGATTTCTCAGGATGCGGACGATTGGACGGATACATACAACCGCACGTGACACCTTCACGCGCCTTTTTCTTGTCAACCCAAGCTCTGGGGCGCCGCTGGCCTATATGGATGGTGTTCGGGCTATTGCCGTGTTGCTTGTCATCATTTTTCATTGCTGGGAGGGTTCAGGGATGCCGCTGCTCCTGGTTTCCCTGCCGCTTATCAACGCCTCCCTGAACCTGACGCCCATTGCCTCATCAGGGTTCATAGGGGTCCAGTTATTCTTTGTACTCAGCGGTTTCCTCCTGGCGCAGTATTGGCTCAACCCCAGCTTTCAGGGTCGGCCTCGGCCCAGCACGCGCCAGTATTTCAGGCAGCGCTTGTTTCGCATTGCTCCTGCCTATTATTGCTGCCTCTTCCTTGTGCTGCTCTTGCTGGTTCCTGGCCTCATACCAGCAGCAGATGTCTACAGCGGGCCAGGCGTATTCACGCTGGGCGCGCATCTCTTCTTCGCGCAACTGCTGTTTCCTGTTTCGGCCAGCTCGTATGGCGTGGAAGGCTCTTTCTGGACGCTCTCGATTGAGGTGCTCTTTTATCTGATGCTCCCGCTGGTGATCTGGTGCTTCAGCAAGACCCGCTGGAAATACTTTCTCTGCGCCTCCGTCGTGCTCTCGCTGTCATGGTTCTACCTGACCCGCAACTCGCTTGACCCGCTTGTTCAGTTCTATGAACATCAAACCCCTGGAGCAACGCTCACAGAAAATGCCGCACGCTTCTTCTTGTCGATACAATTCCCGACGCATGCCGCCACGTTTGCCCTTGGCATCAGCCTCGCCAACATCTATACGCAATTCCAACTCAAGCTCAGAACAGATCGCCTCTTTCGCCTTCTGACCAGCAATGCAGCGGGCCTGATGTATCTCTTCGTGGGCGTGGCCCTGGAGTTGTTCTTGATGTATGCCATCTTTCCCAAAGACACCCTGGCGAACAATTACAGCTATTGGACACTGATCGCCTTCGGATTCACCCTCATCCTGGCCGGAGTCTTATTTGGAGGCCAATGTATCCGAGCAGCATTGAGCGTGCTGCCGCTGCGTTTCATTGGGGTCGTAAGCTATTCCATGTATCTCTGGCATTTGCCCATCATGTTCCTCTTTAAGAGCCTGCCTATCGTTGCCACGCTTCCATCGCCAGACCGCTTCCCGCTGCATTTTGGGATGACATTCCTGGTGGCGCTCTTCCTCGCCACCGGATCATATCTGGCAATCGAAAAACCCTTTATGCTGTTGGGACGCCAGCACAAACTGGCGAAAAAGGCTGCCACTGGCGCGCCGCAGGAAGCTGCGCCTGCATTGGCAGTCAGC
This sequence comes from Ktedonobacterales bacterium, assembly GCA_035307385.1. Classification (GTDB taxonomy): domain Bacteria; phylum Chloroflexota; class Ktedonobacteria; order Ktedonobacterales; family DATBGS01; genus DATBHW01. Next base: position 87,553 of record DATGID010000054.1, read on the forward strand.
AGCGCGAGGGTGCTCATCAACCCTGGCCTCCTGGAGCCGACGCCGATGCCCTTTCTGGAATCGCCCCACGCAGAATCATAAGGGCAGCCTTACGCTCGCGCCAGGAGGACGATCTGCTGCGTGCGCAGCACCTCTTGTTGATAGACCGCCTCAATCTCTGGCGGAATGGGATAGTCATCATAGGTCAGGTATTCGCGCAGAATATCGAAGCCTGCTTCTTTGATGTAGCCTACCAGTCGCGACGCGGTAATGCGGTTCAGGGTTCTGTAAGTGCTGACCAGACTATCGTGCTCGGCTTTATCCGGGCAGGCGGCAGCGAGCGCGTGCATATATTCGCTGTCCTGATGGCATAAGTGGCCCCAGCGCTCTGGCACCTTCTGAAAGAGGTGCGACCCTTCGGAGGAATAGAACAGCGGGGTTATTTGCGTAAACAGCAGGCCGCCCGGAACCAGCGCTTGCCGGAGCATGTGCAGCGTTTTCAAGATCAAATCCTCTCTGACATGCTCGAACACGGACCAGTTATAGATGAGATGAAACCGGTCCGATGGGTCATGCAATGACCCCACCTCTACCCGATGCAGACTGAGATTCCCAGGCAGCTTTTCCATGCCAAGATGGCGTTTCGCCAGAGGGGCGCAGCGGTCTGCCTCTGTATTGATGTCGACGCCGACCACTCGCGCCGCGCCCTTGCGGAGCGCGAGGCCAAGCGCGGTGGTTGCTTCGCCGCATCCGAAGTCGAGAACATCGGCCCCCGAGAGCGAGAGATAAGGCTGCACCCATTCCTCGATGATATCAGGGAGCAAGACGAATTTTGTGCGATAGAGCGGATCGTCGATAGCAGTAAGATCAATGGTCTGAATCAAACAGGTACTCTCCGTAGTTCATCTCTATTCCTTCTGTGCAACCACTCCGCCGCCACGGTTGCCCGCCAATACTCGAGCGTGCGACGTAATGCCTGGGTGAAGTCGATCTTTGGCCGCCAGCTTGTATCTACCTGCACGCGCGACGTATCGGCAACCAGCTTCGGTACATCTGCCGGGCGCAAACGCGCCGGGTCGATGTGAACGCTGATAGATACGCTGGACAGCACGAGCAACTGTTGCAGGATATCTTCTATCGAGCGCGCGCAGCCCGAGCCAACGTTATAGGCCACCCCAGGCTGCCCTTGCTCGGCGAGGGCAAGATAGGCGCTCACGACATCTTCCACCGGCAGGAAATCGCGCTGCGCCTGGAGGTTGCCGACCGAGAGCACAGGTTCCAGCTTTCCGGCCTCGATCAGCGCAATCTGGCGAGCGAAACTGGCGATTACAAACGCTGCTTTCTGACCAGGCCCGAAATGATTAAAGGGACGCACGCGCACGATGGGGAGTCCATGGGCGGCGAAATAGTGAGAGCCATACAAATCTTGCGCAGCTTTCGAGACCGCATAAGGGTTTGCTGGCCGAGGCGAACACTCTTCCTTGATTGGGTTTTCCTCCGGCAGGACCAGGCCGTATTGTTCCCCCGACCCCACCAGCACCACAGCAGAAGCCAACCCCTTGGCCAGCAGCGCCTCGAAGAGATGCACGGCCCCACCGGCATTGATGCGCAAGGTGCCCACCGGGTCATCCCAGGAAGCCGCTACTGACGACTGCGCGGCCAGATGAAACACTACATCCGGGCGCGCCTGCGCAATAGCCTGGCGAACTTGCCGCTGGTCAAGCAGATCGGCTTCCAACGAGATGACAGGCACATCAGGTGAAAGCGGCGCGCTGCGCCTCCCCAACCCGTAAAGCAAGGCGTCCGGGTAGCGCTGATGGCAGGCCGCCAGCAAATAGCTACCGACAAACCCCGAGCACCCGGTGATGAGCAGGCGAGATGGAGCTATGTTCTTCACGGCATCGGCCTCTTCTCTCTCAGGTATGTTGCCTGTTCTAGCTCATCATCTGGCAAGCGGCCTCGTGATGGCGGGCAGTGAGATGGTATCTGCCTCCTGGGCCTGCTGTGTGAGGTCGCTGTCCACCATCATGCCCACCAACTCCTCGAAAGGGACCGTTGGACGCCACCCCAGCGTGTGCTTTGCTTTCGATGCATCGGCAACCAGGCAATCTACTTCTGCCGGGCGAAAGAGCCGGGCATCTACTTCGATATAGCGCTCCCAATCATCGATGTTCACACGCGCAAAAGCAGCCCGCACAAAATCGCGCACGCTGTGGCTTCTTCCGGTGCCAATGACGTAATCATCGGGTGTGTCCTGCTGCAAGATTTGCCACATGGCTATCACATAGTCACCGGCGAAGCCCCAGTCGCGGCGCGCGTCGAGATTGCCCAGGGCCAGTTTGTTATCGAAACCCAGCGCGATACGTGCCACGCCCCGCGAAATCTTTCTGGTGACAAATTCCAGTCCTCGCCGGGGGGATTCATGATTAAACAAGATTCCGCTGCACGCGAAGAGGTCATAACTTTCGCGGAAATTGATGGTCATCCAATGGGCATAGAGCTTTGCCACACCATACGGGCTGCGAGGGTAGAAGCGGGTCGTTTCGTTTTGTGGTGTCGTCTGGACTTTGCCGAACATTTCACTGGTTGATGCCTGATAAAAGCGAATCGGCCAATCCGCTAAGCGAATGGCCTCCAACATCCGCGCGACACCCAGGCCCGTATATTCGCCGGTGGAGACAGGTTGCTGAAACGAGGTGCCCACGAACGACATGGCAGCCAGGTTATACACCTCGTCTGGCCGGGCGCGCTGAATGGCTCGAATCAACGAGAACTGGTCCAGCAGATCGGCTTCAACGAGTTCGATCTGGTCCAGCAAGTGACAAATGCGCTCGGTATTGTGGGTGCTGGTGCGACGCACCAGGCCATAGACACGATAGCCTCTGGTCAGTAAAAACTCGGCAAGGTAACTTCCATCCTGGCCGGTAATCCCGGTAATCAACGCGCTGGGCATTTCCATCCTCCATGATGTTCCCTTTATTACCCCATTATTGAGACACGATCTTGTTGAGCGCCCTATGCACCCTCCGAAGGGTCTTCATATTGCTGCGCCCTGTGAACGCGGGGCGTTTCGCCAGGGCGGGTTCGGCGGCTGCCACATCCGGACTGGCGATGACCGTCGAACGGTTCTGGCGCGCAGGCTTGCTCTGGCGCTCCTCAAGCAAGGTGAGGCGACCCTTGAGCAGCTTGCCCACTGCCTCTACGCCGCATGCCACCTGGATGTCTTTGCGTGCCTGCTCGCCAAGGCGAGATCGAAGACCTTCGTCGAGAAAAAGCTGCCGCATCTTGGCGGCGGCATCATCGATATCCGGCTCCGCCCATATCGTCCCCGCCTTGTATGGGCCAGCGTTGGCAGCGAGAGGCCCGAGTTCAAAATTCACCAAAACGGAGTTTTGATAGGTCGTGAAGTCGGTGTTGCCGCTCCAGCCAGTGGCGACGACCGGTTTGCCCAGTGCCATAGATTCGGCCAGTCCTAAGCCGAACCCTTCAGCGCGGTGCAACGAGAGGTAGGCGTCACACGAACTGAGCAGCGCAAAACGCTGCGCGCTGGTGAGGGTGCCATCATACAGCGTGACTCTGGAGCCAGCAGCAGCCTCTTTTAAGAGCGCGTACTGCTCGAGAAACCTGTCACCATGCATGGACTTGACGAACAGGCGCACCGGCTCATCAGGCGTGAACGCCTTCGCAAATGCTTTCAGCGCGCCAAGTGGATTCTTGCGCTCCATGACGCTGAAGAAATCAAACGAAAGCAGGAACACAAACTCATCGGGATGCAGCCCAAAGAACTGACGATCTGGTTTCGCATCCGGCGTGTTGATGACATAGGGAACAACAAGAACTGGCACCGGCGCTTTGGGCGCAATCGCCCTTGCCATGAATTGGCTGGCAACCCATAGCTCATCAATCAGATCAAAGCGGTCTTGCCATTCTTTGGGGAACTCTGGCGCTTCCCAGGCCCAGATGCCGATGTGATAGGCGTTCTGTTGAGCTGCCGCTGGTATCCTGCCGACGACCGTTGGCAGACTATCGGCGTTCACATGCAAGATTTTGATGCCGCCTTCCAGCACGCCGCTCAGGCGGGCTTGCCGGAGATGGGCCGCGTCTTGTTTGTGGCTGAGCGTATCGGAAATATCCACCAGATCAAGCGTATAGCCTTGCTGCTGGAGCGCCGCGATGTATCCGCGCGCCGCTTCGCCAACCCCCACCTCGCTGGTCACATAGCCAAGATAAGAGAGCGGTCGGTCTTGAGGATGGTCAGCGTGCGACCGTTGCAGGACGTTCGGCTCAAGGCTCATCTCTTGCGTGCCAAAGGTCTTCATCCAGCGCAGCACCGCCTCTAAAGCATCATGTTCATACGCTGCTTTGACATCTGGCCTGAGTTCAAACAGCGCCTCGACATAGCGCGGAAACGTCCCCCCAATCGGATATTTGCAAAGCCATTCTCGGAAACTGCCAGGGCCAGACCCGAGCACGGATTCAAACGTGATGCCACGCTTCAGGGCTGACCGATAGGCGTGATAACACACCCAATCCAATCGAACCCCATCGGTGAATGCCAGCCCTGGCCGCCGCAGTTGGCGGCATGCCGAAAATCCTCTTGCCAGCGTCTCGCGCCGATAGCGAGTCATCAGGGACGCCAGGATAGGATGCCTGGCGGCATCAAGCGTATCGAGTCCCGATGACAACCGCTCCGCGTTGCTGGAATCGAAGCGGCCAACGTGGAGGGATACCAGCGGGACATCGCCAGCCATCACCCTTCCGTCATCCGCGTGTACCGCCAACGGGCGTTCGGCAATGTTCCAGGATGTCACTTGATACCCTTTGTGGCGCAAGACGTTCAACTCCGGCCACAGATAGGGAGCGCTGTTGATCTGTTGCAGGAAGACGGCCATTTCGTTGCCGAGTTCATCATGTGCCGCCGATTCAAACCAGTTTCTCCACCAGTGCAGAAAAGCCGTTGCCGCTGGAGAGGCGCGTAACATGAGCAGCCCAAGATCGAATACCCGCCTCTCTTGATCGGTGGCGATGGGTGCGCTGATCGGCTCCATGAAGCGTGGAACCAGCACGCCAGCCGCGCCAGCCCGCGCCAACTCTAGCAGATCGGTGCAGGGACCGTAGATGCATGTTGATGTGTCGATGTAGATGACCAGCTCATCTTGATCTTCTTCAAAGTGCTTCGCAAAACAATAGGGCTTGATGACATCCAGAATCTCGGGGATATCGTATCGCAGCCAGTAGCCATGCTGTGTATCCTCCGAGAGACAGTCATGGATGGGGCGCGTGAAACTGCTGGACGCTCCAACTGCATCGGGAAGTGGTCCGGCATCCAATAGCCAGATGGTCAGGCGCGCGTCTGGATGATGCCGGGCCAGGCTTTCGCAGAGCACGGCGGCTTGCGCGAGGTCTTGCCGCGCGCAGAGGGTAAAGAACCTCACCTTGCGTTCCTGGAGGGGATTGTTCAATTGGCCCTCCTATCCAACCTGCCGGATTGGAAACTGCGCGTATAGGCTGTGGCAAGGCTTTGGAGTGATTCCACCGCGAAGAAGTCATGTGGCGCGGTATCAATGATGGCATGCCCTTCTCGTTTCTCCTTGGGAACAAAGATCAGGTGGCATTGGCGCAGACTGCCAAAGATGTTCAGTTTGTTGTGCCTGAAATTATCGCGATTGTACACAGGCAGGCTATACAGCCAGCCCTGGTATCCTTGCCAGCGCAGCACGCTTGCTGCTGTCCAGGCTGACTGAATATCTGCGCACAGAACAGAAATGTAGGGGCGTGTTCGCCCTATGAGGTCCATGCCGCCGACCAGCGCGCGCCACTCTTGCCCCTGGCACGCTAAACGCATCACATGGCAATCCGCCAACCCCAGCGCGTCGAGGTGGAGCGCCGCGCCTGCATCAGCCTCCGCAAGCGCGGGTTCGGCGGGCTGACCGCTGCCCTCGTCATCTGGCCTCACCGGAGGGCGTGTCTGGGCATCAAGCGTGGCCCTGAAGACGATGACATTGTGTGCCTGCGCTCGAAGTATGTTTTGCTTGAGCAGATGGCATGTCGCGGCTGGCTCGAAGGTATAGACAGCGCCGGTGGGGCCGATGCGCCGGGAAAACGGCACGGTATACAGCCCCATGCAGCCAGGCGTTTCCACCACCACATCACCCACACTCATGAATCGAAGCAGAAAATCGATGTCGAAGTATGCCCATTCCCCATACTCGACGAGCGAGCGAGCGATGGCTGAGTCATCCTCAGGAATATCGAACAAGCCGTGGGGAGTATCTATCGTTTGGTATGTCATGGGTAGCTCTCATACACACTGAGCACAGTACCAATCATAAAAGGAATGCAGCTTTTCTGCGGTGCGAAACGGATCGTCGAAATAACGCTGAACATCCTCGCGCTGCCGGAATAGTCGGCGTTGGTCCATCGTGATTGCCTGGCCGTTTTGATAGCAGCTATATTCCCAGGGAAGCGTCCCATACATGTCTTGCCCGTTTTTGCCGCATGCAGCAATATACCAATCCCTCAGCAAGAAGGCGGAAGGCATACCCTCCCCATACCGGCACAGTTGCGCGAGCTGCGCCCCGCTGTCGAAGCCGGAGAAATGATAAAAGCGAAGCGGGTACTCACCGGCTGCCGAGCCATTGCCTTCTGCTGCGTCCACGCGCACCTTGAAACCGGCGCTGAAGTCTCCGACCAGGGTTCTCGTCGAAAGGTTCCAGGTGGCGACGTTATAGCCCGGGTCTCGTATCGTGTGCACAAAGGGGAAGAGCGCTGGAGCCAGATCAACCCATTTCTGATCGGTAAAAAGACCCTGCGATGGCTCAGCATAACAATAGGAAAGCAGCCGCTCGCGCCACCATACGGCGAATCGCCTTCCATTGGCATCATTACGCACGCCTAAAAAGCCGAGGTTATACACGCCATTGCGCAGACAACATATCTCGTTGTCTTCGATGGCAATGCTGGTCATATCCGGAGCCAATTGATGGGGGGTCAACAAAACTGAACCGGCAGAAAACTGCGCGATGAGATCATCGAAGCTGTCAAAGACGGCGATGTCAGGGTCGAGATAGAAGGCTTCCAGGCAATCCGGCTTATCCAATAAAAAACACAAAGCGTGCCCTTTGATCGCGGTGCATGCTTCCACCACGGAATGGGAAAAGAGCCACTGCGGCAGTCGTTCGATCTCACAGTCGGCAATGGGAATCACTTCGTCAAAGCATGGCTCAATGTCGAAGACGTGGGCAGGAAGCGATTCAGTGATAAACACTACAAACGTGAAAGAGGGATTGTGCCGCTTGAGCGTTTGGGCTAAGACACGCGCTTTCGGGATATAGTTTGTTGTAATACTGGTGTATACATAGGTTGTCATCTTCGGCTCCTTCCTGAACGATGCCTCCCTGCCTTTTGCAAGAACCGGGCCGCGCGATGGGCTGTCCTAAGAGAGCGGTCGTTGCGCGACCCGACATGTGCCTGTGGGAGAGATGAGGTGGAGTGGCACGCCTGTAGCCTGCCGATCAAGCGTTATCCCGATATGGTGGCCTGGGCGTGCTTAGCGGGTGCTTCCTTGTTCGGCCTCGTTGGAAAGAGCCTTCTGAGGGTCCGGCCTGGCGGGCGCAGCGCCCACGAAGCCAGCGTGAGCAGAGCGAGGATGAGGGGCGGCCAGACGTAGGTGCCTGGGTCGCCTCCCTGCGCGATGCCCGAAGCCAGCGCCCCCGTCAGTTCAAAGAAGATGCCAGCATACGCCCATTCCTTGAGCCGAGGTAGTCGCGGGGCCAGCAAGGTGATGCCCCCCAGCAGTTTCCACACGCCCAGGATGGTGAGCAGGTAGAGCGGGTAGCCCTCGCGGGTTACGATCTGGGCAACCGGCTCGCCGGTCACCAGCCCTGTCCTCCCATGAATCAGGTCTGTCACTCCACCTGCCAGCGTCTCAAGCGCGATGGCGGCGGTGGCGGCCCAATAGCCGATCATTTTCAGTTTCATCGCCGTATTGTATCCCCTAGAGATTCCGTTACCAACCTTTCGGTCACATCGGAGAGGTTTCACGCGTCACTACTTTGACGAAACGCGCCGAGACGATGTGACTATGCCGGCAGTTTGCTATAGTGGGGTCCGATGACGCGCGGAGGAGACATCCATGAGCGGGAACCGAGGAATGGATGAACACGAGTGGCTGGCGGAGCAATTCGAGCACGAGCGTCCCCGCCTGCGAGCGGTGGCCTATCGGCTGCTCGGCTCGCTCAGCGAGGCGGACGATGCTGTGCAGGAGAGCTGGCTGCACGTGAGCCGGTCCGACAGCGGCTCGGTCACGCATCTGGGCCGGTGGCTGACAACGGTGGTGGCACGGGTCTGTCTGGATATGCTGCGCTCGCGCGCGGCCCGGCGTGAGGACCTCCTGGAGGGGCATCTGCCTGACCCAATCATCAGCCGCGAGGAGGGGATGGACCCGGAACAAGAGGTGCTGCTGGCCGAGTCGGTGGGGCTGGCGCTTCAGGTGGTTCTGGAGACCCTGGAGCCTGCTGAGCGGGTGACGTTCGTACTGCACGACGTATTTGCCGTGCCATTCGACGAGATCGCTCCCCTCGTCGGGCGCTCTCCGGTAGCGGCCCGGCAGCTAGCGAGCCGGGCGCGGCGTCGGGTTCAGGGAGCAGCACCCGTTCCCGACGCTGATCTGGCGCACAGCCGAACCGTGGTCGACGCCTTCTTCGCGGCGTTGCGCGAGGGCGATTTCGAAGCCCTGCTGGCGGTGCTTGACCCCGACGTGCTGGTGCGGGCGGATTCTGGGGCGCGGCCTCCTGGCGTGCCACGGGAGGTCCGGGGGGCGCGCGCTGTAGCCGAGGGGGCGCGTGCGTTTGCGCGGAATTCCCAGTTTGCCAAACCAGTGCTGGTGAACGGAACAGTGGGGGTGGTCGCCGCTCCGGGCGGACAGCCGTATGCGGTCCTGGGCTTTACGGTCAGGCAGGGCAAGATTGTTGAAATCGATATCTTGCTTGATCCCACGCGCCTGCGCCAGCTTGATCTTTCGGCGCTCGACGAGTGAAAGGAAGTAACAAAGTATGAGTCTTTATACCCTGGCGCTGTTTGCCCATATCCTGGGCGTTCTGGGCGTCTTTGTCGGCATTGCCCTTGACTGGGCGACCATCCTGCGCCTGCGCCGGGCGCAGACCGTGGCGCTGGCACGCGAGGTGACCGTCCTGGTCGGTTTCCAGACGCGGCTCATCCAGATTTCCGCGCTGCTGCTGCTCGTCGCGGGTATCTATATGACGGTGACGGCGTGGGATAAAGGTACGGCTTGGATTCTGTTCTCGCTGGTCGCGCTGATTGTGATGGGCGCGCTGAGCGGCGGGATACATGGTCGTCGGCTCGCGGCCATCCGCAAGGCAGCGGCGGGCGCTTCAGATGGCATGATTCCGTCCGAGCTTCAGCGCCGGATGGCTGACCCTGTCCTGTTGATTTCGGTGCAGACGGCGGTGATGGTTGGTCTGGGGGCGGTCTTCCTGATGACCACCAAGCCAGACTGGCTCGGCTCGCTGATTGCGCTGGCGGTGGCCGTCGTCCTGGGCGTGCTTTCCGCGCAGCTCTGGCGTCGCCCCCGCGAGGCCAGAGCACAGGTTGCGGAAGCGCAGCCCGGCTCATAGGGAAGTACAGCGGAAAGAGGGACTCAATCCCAGCAGTAAGCTGCTGGGATTGAGTCCCTCTTTCCTTGCTTTCTCCTGTGCTATTTCGATTCCTCTTGCTCCTCAGTTGCTTCCGCACCAGACACCTCACGGAGCCTGGCAGTCTCGTTTTGGAGAATCTGCCCCACACGCACGGCAAACTCATGGAGGAAGGCCAGTTCCTCGGTCGTGTACTGCTCAAAGAGGTGAGACATAGCGTGATCAAGTGGGGCAAAGAGGCCAGCAACCTCTTCTGCTCGCCCTGAAAGCGGCCTCACCAGAATTTTCCGGCGATCCAAAGGGTCTCGCTCTCGTTGCACAAACCCGGCTTGTTCCAGCCGATCAAGGACCGTGGTCACTGCCGCTGTGGTGAGTCCGGTCAACTCGGCTAACCGACCTGGTGTCAGCCTCGTTTCCCCGCGCGCCAGGTCCAGGCACTTCAGGTCAGTCACATTCAATCCCAGGCGTTGGGCCACCGCTTGATGAAACAGGAGCGTATAGGCGCTCAGTTGCCGCCCGAACTGCTCATTGACGGCCTGTTGCAGATGAGTGCGTTCCCTTGACAAAGGTCCCCTCCCTCGGCTATAATTTAGATATTCTGATATTTAGAAAATCTAGATATCAAGAAATCGAGTGGATACCTTCACAGTATAGCACAGGAGCGCGGCAGAGAACATCTGCTGCGCTCGTAAAGGAAAGGAGCCACACGCTATGGATGCTGAACTGAGAACTGATGAAACGCTACAGGTGCCGGTCCTGATTGTGGGCGGGTCGCTGGTGGGACTCTCCATGTCACTCTTCTTAAGCTGGCAGGGCGTTTCGTCCTTGCTGGTGGAGCGCCACCCGGAACTGGCCCGTTTGCCCCGCGCCCGCGCCATCAATCCCCGGGCGATGGAACTGTTCCGCATGGTGGGGCTGGAGGACACCATCCGCGCGGCCCAATCGCCCACAGCAGGCAACACAGAGATGCTGCGTGTCGAGTCGCTCACTGGGCGAGAACTGATGCGGATCAACGAGGGTGGCCCGGCCAACACGCCCGCCGCCTCTCCTACAAGCTGGTGCCTGATTGATCAGGATCATCTCGAACCCATTCTGTACGCCCACGCGCAGCAGATGGGCGGCGCATTTCGTTTCAATACTGAATTGGTCTCGTTTACCCAGGACGAGGCGGGCGTTTCGGCCCTCATTCGCGAGCGAACGACGGGGAACGTCCACCAGGTGCGCGCCCGCTATTTGATTGCCGCTGATGGCGCGCACAGCCAGGTGCGCCAGACGCTCGGCATTGCCACCCAGGGGCCGGGAACCATCGCGCAGGTTATCACCGTCAACTTTGAAGCGGACTTGCATGAAGCGCTTCAGGGGCGACGCATCATGCTGTGCTATGTCAACAATCCCGCGCTCCCCGATGGGCAAGGTATGCTGACTCCGATTGATAATCAGCGGCTATGGAACTTCAATACCGCGATTCATCCAGAGCGTGGGGAACGGCGCGAGGACCTGAGCGATGCACGCTGCATTGAACTGATTCGCCTCGCTGTAGGCATCCCCGATCTGGCAGTCACCATCCTGCCTGCCTATCCCTGGGACCCGGTGAAGGTCGGTATCTGGGAACTGGCGGCCCGCTTTGCGGAGCACTACCGCAAGGAGCGGGTCTTTCTGGTCGGCGATGCGGCGCATACCGTCCTGCCGAGTGGGTCGATGGGGGCCGGGACAGGCATTCAAGACAGTTTCAACCTCGCCTGGAAACTGGCGCTCGTGCTGGCAGACAAGGCTGGTCCCGCGCTGCTGGACTCGTATGAGGATGAACGCAGCCCGATGGGCACCCTCGTCGTGGAGCAAACGCAGCAGCGCTTTTTCTCGCGCACAGGCAGCCAGGAGAGCACCCTGGTGGATGATGCCTCGTTGATCTTCGGGTTTCGCTACCGCAGCCAGGCGGTGCTGCTCGAACCGGGAGCAGAGACCGCCCCGCTTACGCAGCATCCCAGTACCTTGCGCGGCGAGCCAGGAACGCGCGCCCCGCATCTCGTCTTAGAGCACAACGGCTCGCGGCTTTCGACCATTGATCTCTTTAAGTCTGGCTGGACCCTGCTTAGTGGGGCTTCCTCTGCCGGGTGGGACGAGGCCGCAGAGCGGCTGGCGCACCGGCTGGACCTCGTGTTGACGGCCCATGTCATTGGCACCCAAAAGGGTCTTACTGATGTGGAAGGCCGGTTCTCTCAGGTGTATGGCATTGGGGAGACCGGGGCCGTCCTCGTGCGGCCAGATGGCTTTGTCGCCTGGCGCACAATCAAATCTAGTGCCGAAGGAGAGCAGGAACTTGAGCACGCCTTGAGGTGCCTGCTGAGTCTTCTGTGAGCCAACGTCCCAACCTACCCTGATGAGGTCACCTTCAGCCAGCGGTGGAACGCGCAAAACATCGCTGGCTGAAGGCAAGCAGCTTCTTTTTGAGGAGAAGGAGGCTGCCTTCTCAGACGCGCTGCAAGGCCCCAAGCGGTTCACAGAAGCGAACAAAGGTAATGAGCATAGCCAGTTCGCGCAAGGGATGGGTAGATAGTAGGGTCGCGCCATCGCTCACAGCATGGCGTGTGGGCGCAATATGGTTGGAGAGGCGCGCAAGATGTGCCGCCTCGGCCTGGCTCAGACAAGGGAATGGCAAGCTGGCACTCCGCTGTTGAGCGCTTCCTTCTTGTGATGAGCGCTCGTCTTCGGCCTCTTCTGAAGCCTCCGACACATCCTCGGTGATCTCCGAAGCGCTCTCTGCCCCTTCGGCGGCGTCAAGCAGGTCCTCAGGATGGTCAGTGAAGCTGTGACCCAGGGCCGCGCCTTGCTCAAAAATTTCTTCGTAGGCGGCAAGCGCATTGGTAAGCGGTTCCCAGAGTTCAAGTTTAATGCCGCGCCGCCGGTTATTCATCTCCAACGACGCGCGATGAATGGCTACCTGACCGTCCTGCACAGTCAGGTCAAGCGCCATGGTGTGGCTGCCAAAATCTCCATAATCACGGCGAAGTTCGCTAAAAATGCTGAGGTACTTCTCTGAAAAGAAGGTCTGGCCGCTTTCCAGCAGCGTGACAACTGGCTCGCCCGCAAAGGTGATGTCTGCGCCGGTGCAGACGCGGCTAAAACTGATGTTGCCCAGGCGACTACACTGGAGGCCAATTTCATTGAGCGCACGCAAGAAGAGGTGGTCGAGCGCGGGGTCTGGTGGATAGGGAGGCTGGGTACTGGGACTCTTCGGGGCATCAGCAGGGTCAGGCAGGTCGAGCGAGCACGTATGCGTGCTTTCATCGCTCGCCAGCCACCCATCGACGCCAATGCTGTACCAGGCTGCCCACAGTTCAATCAATCGCCGTAAGTCTGTAAAGTGTATCTCCATCTGCTTGTGTATCCCCTTGCAACAATGCTCATGCCATGATAGCATCTGCGTGAGAGCAGTGTACCTTCGATGAGTATATCCCTTCCCTGCTGGCTTGGTCTTTCTTCTACCAGGCGAGAGATCGCGCTGTGTGCAACGCGCTGTGCAGCCGTTATTGAAGCCTTGTGCGGCCCGCAGGTGACGACCCAACAGTCCTCCTTTGTATGGATTGAAGGAGCGCACCCTGAAACGAGCTAGTGATGTGGGGTGGGTGTGCTGGTCGGCTTGCCTCCGCCATTGCCACCCCCGTTGCCATTGCCACCTCCATTGCCGCCGCTATCAGAGGCCGTATGCAGCGTAATTGCGGTCGTCTGGGCAACGGTGCCATCAGGATTCATAATGCCGATGCTGTGGGGATGTAGCTCGCCTTTCCAGTCTGTAGTGAACAGATAGCGACCATCCTGGGGGGAGCCAGAGGCCGTGACCAGTTTTCCATCCACCAGCAACTCTGCCCCAACTTGCAGGTCATCGCCACTGATGCTGATGTTTGCCTGTCCATTGGCGTGGGCTGGCAAGGTCAGGTCTACGTGCGTCAGGTACGGCACCGTATCACCGAGTTGCCCTAACTCATCGGTCGTTGACTGCCGTTCCGGCACCGCCAACTGGAGCAAGAGGGTGCGCAACGTGTGGCGGGCATCGGTCTGCAAGGTAGTGAGTTCTCCCGCGAGTCGGCTCTGGTCTTGCCCGGCAGGGAGAGCAGCAACTTCCTGAGCCGCCTTCTTAAACTGCTGGTCGAAGTCTGCAAGCGCCTGGCGGTACGGTTCAGCATGGGCAGGGTCTGCGAGGCCGGGCAGGGCATTCAATTGGTCGCGGGCCGATTGCAAATCCTGTTCCGCCTGATTGGTGGGCGGGCCAGAGAGGGAGGCTTGAGCCTGCTGCTCCCAGTGCTTGAGCGCATAGAGCGGGTTCGCAGGGTTGGTTACCTGGGCGGCTGCCACCAGGACGCCGGTGCCCAGCAGGACGACGAGCAGGCACAGGCTCAGCGCTGCCGTCAGTGCCGGGTGGGCGAGCAAAGGCCGAGGGAGCCTGCTTTCCCACCAGCGGCGAGTCGAGCGCTGGCGCGGCAGGCGGTCCTGCCGCGCCAGCACACGTCGCTCTAAACGGTCGGCAAAATCGGGGTCCACCTGGAGTTGGGGAGCCTTTTGCAGCGAACGCGCCAGGGCAGCGAGCCTCTTCACCTCCTGGTCGCCTGTCGAACGATAGTCTTCCTGTTGTGCGCCAGGTCTGGCGCGACGCACCCGTTCGAGTTCCTGGTTGAGTTGTTCGGGCTGCGAGTTCATGTCGAACCTCCCTGACGTTGTCTACTGGAAGGCAAGACTGGTCGAGAGACATGCTTCATCCGGAGGAAGCGATGCAAGCTCTGGAGGCCACGAAATTGAAGGGCTTTGATGGCGTTCCCTTTTTTCCCTAGCATCCGACCCACCGTCTCGACATCGTATCCCAGGATCAGGCGGCTCACCAGCACCTGGCGCTGCTCCTCGGTCAGTGCATTGATGGCCTCGACCACTTCCCGCCATTCCTCGCGTGCCTCTGCCTGGAGGGCTGGATCGGCCACCAGAAGATAGGGTGTCAGGCGGTCCCCGTACCCCTGCGCTTCGTCTGGCTCCTCCCACGAGGAGGGGGTCAAAGACACGAGCGTTGGTTGATGCTCTCGTTTGCGATAATACCCCGCTACCGTGATCCGCGCGATCTGCAAGAGCCAGGCGACAAAGCTGGCTTCCTCGGTGGCACGCAGGCGACTGATCCCTTCAACCATCTGTAAGAAGACCTCAGAGGTTAAATCCTCGGCGGTGGCGCGGTCCGGGACACGCGCCGCAATATACCCAAACACCACCGGCAGAAACTGGCGATACAGGGCGCTCAGTGCGTCCGATTCCCCGCGTCGCGCCCGATCAAGCTGGCGTCCAAAGGATGATGGCTGCTCAACCTGAGTGGAGGCGTCACTTCCAGCGCTCTGCCGCCAAGAAAACATCAGGGTCCCTTTCCCATTGCCCACCCGTGGGGAAGAGCGAGGAGGTCTGCTCTCATGGAGACCGTACTGAGAAGTGGCGACGGTCTGCTACAGCGAGAGAAAAACGCTGCTGCGCTCCAAAGGAGCAGATCCCCTAAGAGAGAGTTGTTATGAGCTCTAGTTTAGTTACGTGCAGACTGTGGAGCAAGACTTCTAGCCCTTTTGGGTGGGACAAGCGCTCTTTTTCCGATGAAGAGGGTTTGGCGTGCTGGGCCATAACCTTTTCCTCGCTCAGCGCAACTCCTCCTCTAGAAGAGGTGTCACCTGGATTGGTTTTACCGGCCCTGAATTGGGACAACCGCTGATACCGCTTGCAGCAGTGTGAAGGAGGTGTGTTGAAGGATGCGCCGAAATATTGGAGAAGGATGGATGATGAGAGGTCGGTCGAGGCGGCTACGTGGCTTGCAGCGCGGCCAGGGTTTGCTGGAATTGGCGATGGTGCTGCCGTTTCTCCTGCTCATTCTGATCGGCGTCATTGACCTGGGGCGCGTGTTTTTTGCGTATGCGGCCATCAGCAACGCCGCCTATGAAGCGGCGCGGCAGGCAGCCCGTGGAAGTTACCTTTATACTCCCTGCGTGCTCAATGGCGCAGGCACAGCCTGTGACACGTCTGCCATGCAGCATCAACTCTGCCCCAGCACCGACTCGACCTATACGACCGATGCGCAGGCTGGTGGCATGTATCAGGTAACGACGATCTACGCCACCTTGCGTTGTGAACTGGGCAATCTGTTCCGAGACGCAGTAACGGACCCGACTGATTGTATCCTGCCACAGTCGCCTAATCCCACGATGCTGCTGCCTACCATTGCCTCGCCCAGCGACTTGAGACCGCCTATTGGCGACGGCTGCATTGGCTGGGGCTACAACCTGAGTACCGATGCCAGCGGCGCCCAGGAAGTGACGGTCACCGTCACCTATAATTTTACCTTCCTGGCACCGCTGCTGATCTTTGCGGGCAGCGCGACAAATGGCCTGACCCTGATACGGACCGTCTCTGTGGCGGTGCTGACTGCGCCAGGCAATCCCTATCCAACCCCCACTCCGAGCATAGGACCATAATATGAATAAGTGGATATCTCCTCTCCTCCAGGGTGTCCAGGGTTCCATCTCCGCGTTTCCTCCCAAGAGTCGGCGGCAGACGGGCCAGGCATTAGTGGAGTTTTCTTTAACCATTGTCCTGTTGTTGACCGTGCTGATCGGTATCTTGGAATTTGGACGGATCGTCTGGCTCTACGATACGCTTTCAAATCTCACGCGCGAGATAGCTCGCTATACCATAGCGGTACAGCACCAGCGCGAGTCAACCGGCACCATCACGACATCCGGCACCATCCTGGGCGATGTGGTGCCGATCTACGACACTGGCCTCGATTCGCATTACTTGATCCCTGGCAGCCTCGCCAGCATGGATAGCCTCCCGGCGCCTTCGCTTGCAACCGCTGGCATCTATATCAGCCCCGGGGATAGCTGTCGGACGCGCAGCGATAGTCTTCAGGCCGACTCAGTCTTTGGTCCTAATGCCAGCGGCTTTAGCGGTCATCTGGATTGGTTTTCCTATGCGCGTGAGTATCAGAACTGCCAGGATGGCAGCAATAACCTACCCGCGTTGCAGGCGATCCCTCCCGGCACAGCTACCCTGACGGTGGCTATCTATTATCCATTGCAGGCCGACGGTCTGATTCCTGGCTTTGGGCCAGTAAATACGATTATCGCGACCGCCGAAACCACGATGTTCTTTGAATGAGCGAGCAGGTAGGCAGGGACCAATATGATAGAGAGATCAACCAATGAGCCTCCGCAGGCTTCTGAGAAAAAAGCTCTGAGTAATCGACCGCAACTGGCGCTCATGCGCTCTCCAGCGCCAGCACACAACACCCTATGCTATAGTCGCCAAGGAGAGCGGGGGCAAACGCTGGTCATCATCGCCCTTCTGACCACTATTTTGATTGGAATCTTGGGTCTGGCCGTTGATGTGGGCTACGCCTATAGCGAGCGTCGCCAAATCCAAAATGCCGCCGATGCCTCGGCCCTCAATGGCGCGCGCGAGATGGATGCGCAAATTTCCAACGGCAATCAGGTGGGTGCTGACAATCAAGTGCTGCTGGCGATCAGGCAATATATTACGGCGTATAACCTGACGGTGAACGCCAGCGGGAATAGCCCGGCGTTCTTGCAATCGGCAGTCTATGTGAATGAGGCAGGAAGCACAACCTATGGCTCGGTTGGTGCCACCAGTAGCAATCAGATTCCCAGCGGCGCTGCTGGCGTGCGCGTAAGCGTCCAGGAGCCATGGACCCCGTTCCTCCTGGAGGTCCTGGGGGTCAGCAGCTTCAGCATCAGCGCTTCGGCGACCGCAGCTTCTGGGACGATCCCCGGAGCCGACACGGTGTTCGTGAACTGCCCTCCCTATAGCGGCAGCAAGGCTACCGAGAACCTGACCCTGAGCGGTGGTGGCGGTGGCAACTCGGACACGATCAACGGGAGCATCTTCGTCAACGGCAGCGCCAAGGTCAGTGGAGGCAGCATCACAGTGAGCGGCACATTTGGCGCCTCGGGGACCATCACCGGCAACGGCATTCAGGCTGTTGGTGGTATCAGCCAGAATCAACCGCCACAACAATTTCCGCTGCCGGACGTGGCTTTTCCAGTGGATGCCAATGGCAATCCCAACAGCGGCATCTACAATACCGGGTCGGGTTCAGCAGCCTACGCGCCTTCAGCAGCCTATCCAGAGTTTGATCAGGAAGCCTTTTGGGACTTTTATCTTGGTTATGACACGAGCACCTTGCCCAATCAGGGCCAGGCAGGCAATCCCCCTTTCCCCAGTGGCCTCTACGCGACTGGCGATTATGCTGACCTGTACTTTGTGGTGGACATCCCACCCAATCTGTTAGGTCAAGTTTCTTTGAGCAGCGTGCTGAATCAGATTCCCGATGTCACCCAGGCCAATTATTTCCAGGCGTACCAGGGGCATTATAATGCCTATTTTCATCAGTGGGTCAGCCAGATTTACGCGGCGTCGGCCACTCCGACCCTCAGCTACCCCTGGCTGCATTGGGTCGATGTCGCTGGTTCGAGCAATCCAGGTGATCCAACCACCTGGTATAGCCTGACGCCTACCATCTCCCTTCTGGGTAATGTCGTTTTTCAGGCGCAAACCAGCCAGCATCCTGTCAACTCATTTGGCGGCAAATGCCCAACCGCCGATTGTTTCCCATCGGGCATCTGGTGGGCGCTGAATTGGCCGACCAATACCAACTCCATAACGATGACCAACCTCAACGTCGCCTGGACCAATCCCGGCACGGGCATCGTCCTGCCTAATGCCGGAATCACCTTCATGACCAACATTGAGTTCTTGTATGGCAACAACAGCGCGGCAGGAGCAATCTATGGCTGGGGATATCAGGCAACAAAGCATCCAGCCGAGCAAGTCTATTACTATGGCTGGGGAGCGCTGGGGACGCTGTATGTGCCACGTACCGTGCTCTATACGACATTTGCCCCGCCGCTGCCGAGTGATTGCAGCAGCACAACGCCAGCCGAGGGGCTGCACTTTAATGGCTCGAACCAATCGATCAATGGGTTTGT
This sequence comes from Ktedonobacterales bacterium, assembly GCA_035307385.1. Lineage (GTDB taxonomy): Bacteria > Chloroflexota > Ktedonobacteria > Ktedonobacterales > DATBGS01 > DATBHW01. The sequence continues at coordinate 106,202 of DATGID010000054.1, forward strand.
CATGGCACCCTATGGAGATATTACCTTTCGCGGGTCAGGCACGAATAACTTCAATGGGGAACTCTTCGCCGCCCAGATACAATTCAGCGGCAGCGGCGTCACTCTGACCTTCGATACCACGTCTGCTGTCAAGGGCGACCCTGGTCTGATCCAATAAGGCGTTCGCCTGTTATGGGTTCTCTGGAAGCACCAGAGAACCCATAACTTTTCCGGTGCAACAGCAACTGTTCCCTCGAAGAGCATCATCCAGACAGAGTGCGCCTGTATCCTGGAATGAGCCTTCTTTGCTCGCTCGATTGTGCGGGCAGCACAGCAACATTCGGAGGGAAACGTTCTATGGGACTGCTACACGTGCTCAGAGGCAAACTCGTGGTCGCGCTCATCGCAGGGTTCACTCTTGTCGGAGGAGGTGCGGCAGTCCTGGCTGCCACTCCTGCCGGTCAACAGACATTGCACGCGATCACTGGCTCAGCCCATCCTACGGCGACCCCACAGGCAACCGATCACAGCAACCAGAACCAGCATCCCTCGTGCGTAGGGCTGGCTGACGCCCAACATATGGCCGCGCAGTTTTCGTTGAGCAGCGCCAGTGACAGCGACGCCTTACAGGCAATCTGTGCCTTGCATGCAGGGACCTTTAAAGGGACCACTCCCGGCGGAAGCGCCATCTCTTCCAGCCGCGTCTTTGGCTACGGTGAAATTGAGCAATTGCTGACCTACGCGAAATATCTCGCCAACCAGGGCGGCAAACTGACCACCCAGAATGCGCGAAGCTATCTGGCTGCGGCGCTCCAAAGTTGCCGAACAACCCCGCTGGAGCCGTGTCTGAAGGCGCACATTCCCGGGTACCATCCAGGCAATGATACTGGCAACGGTAATGGCAACGGCAAACCCGAGGGTACGCCTACCCCGCATCATTAGCTCGCGCCTGGCACAAGGCAAGGCCCTCTCTGCTTGTGGGCCAGCCGAGGAGGCCCACTGGAAGAGCACGTGACTGGGTAACCACGCGCTCTTCCTTGTTAATCAGCCGTCGCCGTCTCTTGTAGGCCGATTTCCAGGAATGTGGTGACCATTCTCCTCATCAAGAAGCGCCTGCCAGGTGGCGTGCCAGGTCCAGCAGCGCTTCCGGTTCAAATGGCTTGGGAAGCCAGGCCGCCACCATCTCGTTTGCCAGCGTCTGCCGTTCCTGCTCCAACCGCCAGCCCGCCGACATGACGACCACTTTGGCGTCGGTGTGCAGCGTGGGGTCCGTTTGCAGCCGCGCCAGCACCTGTCGCCCATCCAGGCGGGGCAACATCCAATCGAGCAAGACCACCCAGCCGTGCTCCCGCTGCAAGAGGACCAGGGCTTCCTGCCCATCCCGCGCCGTGCGGACCTGAAAGCCCGCTCCAGCGAGCAGTTCGGCCAGCAGCAGGCGCAACTCGTCGTCATCCTCCACGATGAGGATGGTCCGCTGGCCGGACCCCGGCAGCCAGGTCAAATCGGCAGGGGCAAGCGCGCGATGGCATCGGGGACAGGTCTGGAGGGGTTCAGCCGCTCGATCGAGGGCCTGCGAGCCATCGTGCAGCAGCAGGACAATCTCCTCGCCAGTCCAGTGGGCCGAGACCGAGATGGGAGCGCCACAAGGACAATACATGTGCATACCCGGATACCCTCGTCTTGTGTAAGCTGCACTGAAGGGATGCAATCGGCATGCCAATCGGTCCTCTCGCGGGCTGGGCGAGAGGACGATGCTCACTGACGAGCGCAGATAGGTGCAGGCGCCACGCGCATCTGAAGGAGAGCGCGTCTGCCCCCAAAGAGGCGGAGGGCCTGGTCTAATCGTCCTCCCAGGGTCTGCCCCGTAACCCTTCGGGCAGAGAGTGCAACTCCCTTCTTGTGTACATCCTCGAGATAAGGAGTGACGTTGTGATGTCATCATCTGCCCTGTTCCGCTGGAGTGGCCTGAGCCTGCTCGTAGGTGGGCTGCTCCTGGCCCTCTTCGTCCTCTTCCATCCCGCTGGGGGGGATCCCCCGACTGCTCAGGAGGCCAGTGGGAGCCTCTATGGACTGGAGCATACCCTCGGCGTGGTGGCGCTCCTGCTGACGCTCTTGGGACTGCTGGGAGTCTATGCCCGGCTGGCGGCAAAGCAGCCCTGGTTTGCACTGCTGGGGTGTCTCCTGGTCTTTCTGGGCAGCGCCTTGCTCCTGGGCATGGTCATAAGTGAGACCTCCCTGGTGCCGAGCGTAGCCGCGCAGGCGCCCAAACTGCTGGCTTCCGGTGGAGCGCTTTCGGGCGGCCTGCGGGTGATCATGATTCTGGCCTGTGTCCTCGATGGGCTCGGCTTCCTCCTGCTGGGCATCGCCGTCCTGCTCCTGGGTGGACGCGCGCGCTGGGCGGGGGATGTCCTGATCATTGGGGCTATTCTCCTGGCGCTCCCTATCGGCTGGGTCATTACCGTTCTGGGTGCCGTCGTGCTTGGGCTTGGACAGGTCTGGGTGGGGTATACCCTCTGGTCCGGCCAGGAGGTCCCGCCACCCCCACCCTGGTTGAGCAAGGTGCCGGTACTCTCCGGGGCAGGCCGTTCTAAGCAGGAGTCAGGAGGAGGGCAGCAAGAGTGAGGGTGTCAGCACCGTCTGGCACCGGCTGTGCTGCCGAGCGGCGAGGAGAAGACGCATGACCCTCGTGCCATCCGACCGGCATATCACCTATCTCTTGCAGTATCGCACCTGCGGGAAAGCTGGGTGTCGCACCTGCCAGCAGGGTCCAGGGCATGGACCCTATTGGTATGCGTATTGGCGCGAGCAGCAGCGTGTCCGCTCAGGGTATGTTGGCAAGACGCTGCCAGCCGGACGGAGTCCGGCTCCATCCCAAAGCACGCACCCTGACCTCCCAGGGGAAGGAGACCGACGTTTTGCCCGGGAGGAGTCCGCTCGTCCTTGAGCATCTCTGGCCCGACAGCACGCTGAGGAGAAAGACGAGTCCCCGCCGCGCGCTTTTCCGCCGGACTGACACGCGCAGCAAAGGAGGGCGCACCGATGCATGAACCCTGCCCCCGCTGTGGAAGCCCCGAGACACGTTCAGGACGTCGCAGCAGGCGCTACTACAACCGACACGGTCCAGTCATCGCCCCCGGGTGTCTCGCAGTGATTGTGCTGATGCTCGGCTGTGTGCTGTTTGCTCTGGGGGAATGGCTGCTCCCCACCTTCCGCCGCGAGTTCTTTGTCCTGGGTGCAGTGGCCGTGCTTGCCCCGCTGGCGCTCCCGTTCCAGTATCTGAGGTACCAGCGCGCTTTTAACGTGCGCCAGCGATGCTTGACCTGCGGGCATCGCTGGCGTGCCTTGACCTCCTAGCGAGCGGGGATTGATTCACCGCATAGGGCTCTGGTGGCACCGCCGCGCCCTGCCTACCAGCCCGGCGTTGCCCGCAGGGGCACCCTCTCGCTCCCTGGGTCTGGCTCCGGGTGGCAAGGCGGTCACCCTCCGTCCGTCTCGCCCAGCGCCTCAAGTATGGCCTGCTCAAGCGAGAGCGCCCGCCCTGCGGCGTATGCCGCCGCCCAGGCTTCTTCGCCCAGCGCCGCCCGCGCCGCCGCTACCGCCTGCTCCACCTCCGCGACTGAGCGAGCTGGGAGCGGGGTGCCAAGCCGCTCGCGCAGCGCTGTCGCCGCCCCCATCAGCCGCGCCGCCCGCTCCCCCTGCCCCGCCGCGCTGGCGGAAACCGCCAGCGATTCCAGGACCATCGCGCACCGACGTGGATCGCGCAGCTCCCAGTACACCGTCAGCGCTTCGCGTGTGAGTCCCTCTGCCTGGGCCACCTCGCCGCGCCGCCGCGCGACATCCCCCAGGTTGTTGAGGCACAGGGCCAACTGATCGCGGTCGCCCCGCTGGCGCGCGCGCGCCAGAGCGTCCGCATAGAGCGCCACCGCCCGCTCCAGGTCGCCCTGCTTCGAGGCGACGTGGCCCAGGTTGGTCAGCACAGCCACGATCTCCTGCTGGTCGCCCAGCTCACGTGCGAGCGCCAGACTGTCCGTATAGAGTGCCGCCGCCCGCTCCAGGTCGCCCTGGTCTGAGGCCACACGACCCAGGTTGGTGAGCGCTTGCCGTGCCGTCCGCACATCCCCTGAGGCCTGTGCCAGCGCTCGCGCCTGCTCTAGCTGGGTCTGCGCCGTGGCATAGGCGCCCATGGTCAGCGCGAACATGCCCGCATTGAGTAGGGCCTTCGCGCGTACCGCTGCCACCCCCCCGCCGGGCCTGGCCGCCTCGACCTCACCCGCCGCCACCGCCAGCAGTCCCTCCAACCACGCCCGCCCCTCGCGCAGGTGCCCGCGCCTCACCCAGAACCACGTGAGGGCCACCGCCAGCCGCAGCCCTATCTCGGCCTCGCCCTGCTCCTGCGCCCAGCCGAGCGCTGCGCGCAGGTTGTCATGCTCGCGCTCCAGCCGGTCCCGCCAGGCCACTGTCTCCGGCCCTGTCTCCTGCTGCCTCGCTTGCTCGGCCAGCGCCAGGAAGTGCTGGGTGTGCGCCCGGCGCAACGCATTGGCCTCGCCACTCGCCTCTAACCGCTCCAGCGCGTACTCACGGATGACTTGAAGCATGCCGAAGCGCGGTTCGCCGCCCTCCTCACGAGGACCCACCAGACTGTGGTCCACTAGCGTGCTCAGCCCCTCCAGCAAGTCCAGACCCAGCGGCGCAGCCCCATCCGGCGCGGCGCAGACCGTTTCCGCAGCCTCCAGGGTGCAGCCTCCGACGAAGACCGCCAGCCGCCGGAAGAGGACCCGCTCCTCCGTCGCGAGGAGGCCCTCGCTCCAGGCGAGAGTGGCCCGCATCGTCTGCTGCCGCTCATCTGCATCGCGCGCCCCACCAGTGAGCACCTGGAGGCCCCGAGAGAGCCGGGAGAGCAGCACCTCGAGGGGGAGCACCTTCACACGCGCTGCCGCCAGTTCAATCGCCAACGGCAGCCCGTCCAGCCGCGCGCATATCTCGGCAATGGCGGGCGCGTTGGCGGCGCTGACCGCAAAGTCCGGCTTCGCCGCCTGGGCGCGCTCAAGGAAGAGGGCCACGGCAGCGTACTGCGTGAGGGCCTCCGGGGGCAGGTGATCCCGCTCCGGCAAGGGCAAGGGAGAGAGCGGATACTCGCGTTCGCCGCGCAGGTGCAGCGGCACCCGGCTGGTGACCAGCACCCGCAGGCCAGGGCTGGCTTCCAGCAGCGCTGCCACGTCGCCCGCCGCCCGGACCACCCGTTCAAAGTTGTCCAGCACCAGCAGCAAGTGTTTGTCAGAGAGGTGGGCGCGCAGCGTCTCGGTGAGGGGCTGGCTCCCCTGCTCCTGCAAGCTAAGCGTCTGCACGATGGTAGGCACCACCAGGCCCGCGTCGACAAGCCGCGAGAGGCGCACGAACCAGACCCCGTCAGGGAACACCTCAATCAACTCGGCGGCCACCTGGATGGCTAGGCGCGTCTTGCCGATGCCGCCTGGCCCGGTCAGCGTCACCAGGCGTCCCTCCTCGCGCCTGAGCCTCGCGGTGAGCGCCGCCACCTGCTCTCTGCGATCCAGCAGAGGCGTCGGCTGGATTGGCAGATTGTGGGGATGGGCCTCCAGCGTCTTGAGCGGGGGAAAGTCAGCAGGCAGCCCAGGCAGGACGAGTTGGTACAAGCGCTCGGGCTGCTGTAGGTCCTTGAGACGATGCGCGCCGAGTTCCCGCAGCCCTGTCCCCTCGGGCAGGGTATGTTCGGCCAGGTCGCGAGTCGTCTGAGAGAGGAGCACCTGCCCGCCGTGTCCTGCGGCAGCGATGCGCGCGGCCCGGTGCACATCCAACCCCACGTAGTGGTCGCCCACCAACTGCGGGGTGCCAGTGTGCACCCCCATGCGCACCCGCAGGGGCACGCCCTCGGGCCAGGCGCACGCGGCCAGGTCGCGGGTGGCCTCGGCGGCTGCCGCGACCGCACCTGGCGCGGAGGTGAAGGCGACAAGGAAGGCATCGCCCTGAGTGTCCACCTCCACCCCGTTGTGCGCGGCAAAGGCGGTACGCAGCACCTCCTGGTGCAAGCCAAGGACCTCGGCATAGGCTGGACCCAGCCTTTGGAGCAGGCGAGTACTGCCTTCGATGTCGGTGAACAGCAAGGTGACCGTACCGGTCGGCAGGGCGGACCGTGCGGATGGCTGGCTGGCAGCTTCCAACGGGGACACAGCCTCTTCGCCCGGCAGGCGCAGTCCCCGCGTAGCCTGTTCCCACGCTGCCCGCTCTGTCTCGGAGAGGTGCAGGGCTTCAGCCAGCAGGTCCACAGTCTCCTGGTGCGGGGCGCGAGTTGACCCGCGCTCCAGGAGGCTGAGCGTATCCACACTCAGGCCCGCCCGTTCGGCGAGTTCTTCCTGCGTCAGCCCAGCCGTCCGGCGGGCGCGCCGCAGCAGCGTTCCAAACGGAGGCTCTGGCTGTGTGCTCATAACAGTCCTCCTCTTCCACAGCCTCGCGGCGCCGTATGGGGGTGATGGGAGACTCAGCTTCACCCCCGGCATAGGCAGGGCTGGAGAACCCTTGATTGCTGCGCATGATAGCACACCTGCACCATACGGACAAGCAATTCCGGATGATCTTCCGAGTGTTGTTCCGGATGTTCGGTGGTCTTCCCGGCGTCCTCCAGGCATACTTTGCGTACGGATGACACCCAAGCAGGGTGATCACCAGGGACCATCTGGAGCAGCACAGTGCTGTTCCCGAGCAACCCGAAACGAAAGGAAGAGCAACATGTTGAACGACCCCTTGATGCACTACCAACTCATCGCAGCCGAGTTGCGCGAACGTTGGCAGGAAGCAGAACTGTCCCGGCGCGCCAGGGCAACCGCTGCGAACTCGCCTGGACGGGCTGAATGGGTGGAGGCCGCCTCTGACCTGACAGGACTGGTCGAACGGGTCCTCCAGCACGTCTGGAAACGTTTGGGCCTGCCCGCCCGGGAAGCTGATTTCCGATCCGACGCGAGATGGAGCGATTTTCCTTCAGGAAAAATACATCCGGCACATCCACAGGATGCGTCTCTTTAACTTGCTCTCATCTCTCTTTGACCTGCACTAAAGGAGGTATCCCATGCATCATCACGTCCGTCTCGCGCTGATGTGCGTCCCTTTGCTGGTGCTGGCTGCGTGCGGCAGCACCACTGCCGGGAGCGCTTCATCCACGCCTACCACGGCAGCACAGCCGACGCCCACGCCCACCATATCGGTCCAGTCGACGACCACGAACCCGCCAGCCAGCGGCTTTACCGTTTATACCAGCCCCGACAACAAGTACCACATCTCGTATCCCCCCGGCTGGCAGGCGCAAACCGCCGATGGCAACCCGGGCAAGGTGGGTTTTACTGGACCAAATAGCCAGTATTTTGAGATCAGCGACGATGCCGGTACTCCAGGAGGCGACCCGGCGCAACTGATCACGGACTATTGCCAGGCCGTGCAACCGGGCCAGGCTGACGGTCAAGTCACCGGAACGCCCGTTGTGCTGGACGGACAAACCTGGTTCAAAGCTGAGTGTGGGGCGGACGCACAACCCGCAAACGTCCTGATCGTCGAGGTGGTGACCTACCAGGACGCGGTCTATCAAATCGACTATTCTTCGCCAGCGGCCAGCTTCCAGGCGGATGACACCACCTATTATGTGCCCATGGAGCAGAGCTTTCAGTTCCTCACCTGATCAAGGGCGCAGACACAAAGCATCTCACGAGGCTTGTCAACAAGCCTCGTGAGATGCTTTGTGTCTGTATTGGTGCCGAGGGAGGGACTCGAACCCTCATGAGGTTGCCCTCAACGGTTTTTGAGACCGCCGCGTCTACCATTCCGCCACCCCGGCGCGCTAGGGGCAGTCTAGCACAGGGAGAAGTCGGTGTCAAGGGGAGTCCGAAACGCTCAACTGAACCATTCACCTTTACAGTCTCTTCGGGATGTTTTTTCCGAGGACTTTTAGGGTCAATCTGATTTCTGGTTGTCCTATGATGCCATCGCCCCTTGGCAGGGGAGTAGAAACTATGCTCATTTATTGATCCATCCTGTACATTAATCCGAACCTTACCCTGGCTGCCATACCTGAATGGTGTTATCGCTGCCCCCAGAGGCCACATACCGCCCATTGGGCGCCCAGGCCAGCGCGGAAATGCCATGTGGAGAACCGCCGGTGTCCTGGGGCAGCAAGGAGCTGGCACTCTTGAGCAGGGATGCTGCCGAGGCCATGCTGGGTGAAGATCGCGCTGGGTCTGCATCAGTCGTGCCGGGCAGCAATCCTCCCTGGAAAAACAGTTCGAACGGGTCCATATGTCCCCGATAGATATACTCAGTCTGCCCTGTGCCCGCGTTCCAGACGCGCACGTCCAGATTGTACCCAGCAGAAGCGATGCGGCGGCTGTCAGGCGACCAGACAACTCTGAAGACGTAATTGCTATGCCCCTCATAGGTGAGGAGCTGCCGCCCCGTGGTGGTATCCCAGAGGTCAATGGCAGGAGAAGCGAGCGTCGCCAGCCGCCTGCCATCCGGAGACCAATCGGAAGGACCATCTACCCCATCATCCCCGATGGAAAAGGTAGACTCCAGCGCTCCAGTGGTCGCCAGATGCCGCTCGATCCCGAGATTGGTGCGCAGCAGCACATGCCGCCCATCGGGGGACCACGCCGCTGCCTCGAAAGCGCTGTCAAAGCGAAGGAGGGTCTGGCCCGTCAGCGCCTCCCAGACCTGGGTCGTCCGGTCGTACCCTAAGGTGAGCAGACGAGAGCCGTCGGGAGACCAGGCCAGACTTTCGATCCCAGGGGGGTTAACGGTGGATGGGCGCAGTCTGGATAGCTCGGACCAGGTGGTCAGGCCAGCTTGTGGGACGCTGGCAAGCCCCTGGTTCAGGACATGCCCACGATAGGTCAGCACCTGGTGGCCGGTCGCCACCTGCCACACCACCACTCTGGCATCCCAGGAGCCGGTGGCCAGGTACGCTCCATCCGGGGACCAGGCCACGGCCACGAACCCCCTTGCATCTGGGAAGATATGGAGCAGGCGACCGCTGAGTGCTTCCCAGATCTGCACCTCGGCACCGCTGGTCGAGGCAATCCATTGGCTGTCGGGAGACCAGGCCAAAGCCTCAACTGGTGCAGCGTGGCCGCGAAAGGTCAGGAGGGTATGATTTTGCGCCAGCAGATAGATCTCGCGACCAACCACACCCGCTCCCAGCACCACGCCCACAACTCCAACCCCCCTCAGCAAGGCACGACGTGAGAAATGACGCTGCGGGAGATCGGCTAGGAGCGGTTGCTGTAGCTCGCCTAATGGCTGCGTCTCTACTTGGCCTGAGTTTGGCAAACCCTCGCGCGATGTCTCACTGTGCTCTGGCTGAAGCACACGGGTAGGAGGCTGGCGACGATGACACTGGCGGCAGCGTCCAACCAGCGGGATCACCCTCCCCTGACAATAGACGCAGCGTTTCATATGTGCTCTTCCATCTTGTGCTGGCGGCTTCCAGACCACTTTAGCGCGATGGGCCTTCCATAGACGGTGAGGCCCCAAGTTCACCTCGCGGTGGCTTCAAGACTGAGATGCCAAATAGAAGATTGGGCAGCCCAATGAGTGTAAAGAAAATGCCTAGCGTTATTCCATCCCCGCTACCGGAACTGTATAACCATGCGTAACAGAGGAAACATAAGAGAGGCTCCACCAGGAGGGTGATGAGCCATCCCCAAGTGTGCTTCTTTACTGCCACGATGAGATGGACAACCATCAAGAGTACGGTCAAACCAGCCCCAGACAAGGCGGCCCATGCATCAACGGTATATAACATGACGCAATGAGGAGAAACAGGAGGAACAATCTCGCCTGAGCACTCTTTGAATGCGATTCCAGCAGTAAAGCCCGCTATGCCTAAAAGCACTAAAGCTATCGAGGAGCAGATGATGCTTGCCCATCTAGACATGCCATCACCTCGCGTCCTGACAAAAGAAGCAGCGTTTCATACGTCCCCCCTTGTCCAATCAGCAACCAGTGCCTTTCAAACCACTCCCACAAGAGCCGTTGGGACCGGTTTCCCAGGTGAGCATGGAGAGGCTGAGTCCCATCGGGTTGCCCAGAAAATTATTGTCACTCTTGGGTCCAAACCATCCGAACGGACCGTTATTTGTACCCGGATCCTCTCCTTCACTTGGTCCGCCAAATCCCAAAAACCCTTCTGAATACTTTTTCCCTCCGTATGGATCAGTTTTCCACTGCCCATAGGTTTCTCCAAATGCTTCTGGCATCCCATCAGCAGGATTTGGCCCTCCTAATGCATCAGCAACGTCCGTTTGCACCTGCCCTTTCATCCAATCTGCTATATAGTCCATTTGCAAAGTGCCAGCGTTTACGCCATCAGCCTGCCGGAAATACACTTCCATCGCTTCATGTGTAATAACTCCGGCTTGTACAGCAAAATCGGCATTCGGATTCAAGGTTATGACCGTGCCATCATTAGAGCCTGCGCTAAGACCAATGCTTGTATCAAATTGAAAGAGACTATCCGCATCGAAGGAGGGGTGCGGGCCTTTAAGTGTGCCAATCGAGCGGTCAAACCGTGATTCCTCATAAGCTGCAAACTTGAGTAAGAATTCGACCACCTTCGTCCCAAAATCCGAAAACAG